>CAVTHR010000001.1:0-23894 GCA_963734385.1 uncultured Actinomycetota bacterium
GCGACAGCAAAACGTGCACCGAGTTGGGATCGGCATGGCGCTGTAACGCGCCGAGCACACCACCCCCGAAATCGATGGCCAACGGAGGGGTATCGGGCGCCGTGAGCAGGTACCCGACGCTGGCGAATCAGGCCCGACAACACTGCCGGAGCAACCGAGTACGGTGATTCGCACATCCACTAGCTTGCCATGCCCGCTATCCCGATGACGAAAACATGACGGCTTTGAGTGACGAACGTCATCATTGGGCGCCAACGTGACGCTGAACAGGCCTGACGCCGTCAAGAGTCGGACCGAGGAATCGCGCCGCGAGTCGGGTGAAAGCCTCAGGATCGCCGGTCGCCTCGAACTGCCGACGCGCCGGTGGCGCGTCGTGCGGGCGAAGTAGGTCGAGCTCGGTGAGCACCCTCAGCAAGTCCTTGGCGGTCTCCTCGGCGCTGGACACCAACGTGACCTGATCCCCCATCGCCAGCTGGATCAGCCCGGACAGCATCGGGTAGTGGGTGCAGCCCAATACCAGCGTGTCGACCTCGGCACGCTGCAGTGGTTCGAGGTAGCCCTCGGCCAGGCCCAGCACCTGCCTGCCGCTCGTGACACCGCGCTCGACGAAGTCGACGAACGGGGGCAGGCCACCCCGGTGATCTCGGTGTCGCGGGCAGCGGCGAAGGCGTCTTGATAGGCCCCCGACGCGATGGTCGCCTCGGTGCCGATCACACCGATGCGCCCGTTGCGGGTGGTCGCCGCCGCGCGGCGTACCGCAGGCAGGATGACCTCGACCACCGGCACGGGCGCGTAGCGCTCGCGGGCATCGCGCAGGCAAGCCGACGACGCGGTGTTGCACGCGATGACGAGCGCCTTGACGCCGCGCTCAACGAGATCGTCGCCGATGGCCAGCGCGTGAGCCCGGATCTCGGGAATGGTCAGCGGACCGTAGGGGCCGTTGCCGGTGTCACCGACGTAGACGATGTCCTCGTCGGGCAGCTGGTCGATGATCGCCCGCGCGACGGTGAGTCCGCCGACGCCGGAATCGAAGATCCCGACTGGCGCCAATGGGGAGGTCACGACTGCAGGGTCGGTGGCAGCGAGTACGGGGTGCCGCGCTTTCGCGCTTCGCGAGCTTTACGCTCTGGTCCCGACAACAGGTAGGCCGCGATCACGCCCGCAATCGCTCCGCACAAGTGGCCCTGCCACGACACCCCAGGGGTGCCGGGAAGCACGCCGAGCAAGACACCTCCGTAGACGAACAGCACGACCACGCCGACGACGATCTCCCACACCTTGCGGGTGAAGAACCCGAACACGATCAGGAACGCCAGCCAGCCGAAGATCAGGCCCGATGCGCCGATGTGGTTGGTCTCGCAGCTCACGCCGACGTACGGACAGTGCGCACCGACGTTGCCGATCAGCCACGTACCGAGGCCACCGAGAATCCAGACGATGGCGGTGGCGAAGATGAACCGTGAGATACCCGCGAGCGTCATCAGAAAGCCGAGGATCAACGCCGGAATCGTATTGGCGATCAGGTGGTCCCAGTTCGAATGCAGCAGCGGCGCGAAGATGATGCCCATCAGGCCGTCGGTTTCCAGCGGGCGGATGCCGTTGTCGTCGAGGTGGTGTCCGGACAGCGAGTCGAACAGCTCGATGACATACAGCAGCACGACGAAGCTGAGGATGGTGACGCCGCCGAGCATCCACGCCGGCCGCTTCTTCGGCGACGGCTGGGTCGTGTACCCCGGCCCACTCAAGCCCATAGCTGCCCTTCCAAAGCGTCTTCCGCTTCGTCAAGGCTACCGGCGTATGCGCCGGTAGACAGATACTTCCACCCGGCGTCGGCGACCACGAACGCGATGTCGGCGCGCTCCGCCGACTTGACCGCTTTTGCCGCCATCCCGAGCGCGGCGTGCAGCACCGCGCCGGTCGAGATGCCCGCGAAGATGCCCTCGACCTGAACCAGTTCGCGGGTGCGCTTGACCGCGTCGAACGATCCGACCGAGAACCGCGTCGTCAGCACCCGCGGGTCGTACAGCTCGGGGATGAAGCCCTCGTCGATGTTGCGCAGCGCGTAGACACCTTCGCCGTAGCGCGGTTCGGCGGCAACGATCTGGATGTCGGGCACGCGCTCGCGCAGATACCGTCCGGTGCCCATCAGCGTTCCGGTCGTGCCGAGGCCCGCGACGAAGTGGGTTATCTCCGGCAGGTCGGCCAGCAGCTCGGGCCCGGTGCCGTCGTAATGCGAGTCGGTGTTGGACGGATTGCCGTACTGGTAGAGCATCACCCAGTCGGGGTTCTGCGCGGCAAGCTCTTTGGCGTGCGCGACCGCCGTGTTGGAGCCGCCCTCGGCGGGCGAGAAGATGATCCGCGCGCCGTAGAGCTCGAGCAGCTGGCGCCGCTCGATCGAAGTGTTCTCCGGCATCACGCAGATCATCGGAGTAACCCTTGAGAAGGGCGGCCATCGCCAGCGAGATGCCGGTGTTGCCGCTCGTCGGCTCCAGGATGGTGGCGCCGGGCTTCAGGACGCCGCTGCGTTCTGCGTCCTCGATCATCCGCAGCGCGGGCCGGTCCTTGATCGAGCCGGTCGGGTTGCGGTCCTCGAGCTTGGCCCACAGCCGCACATGTGGCGTCCCGTCCTCGCCGTCATCCCACTTCGGCGACAACCGGCGCAGGCCTACCAGCGGCGTGTCGCCCAGCGCCTCCAGCAGCGAGTCGTACCGCGCCAAAGTCAGCCGCCTGCGACGGCGGGCAGGATAGTGACCGAGTCACCGTCGGAGATCTCGGTTTCCATGCCGCCGGAGAACCGCACATCCTCGTCGTTGACGTAGATGTTGACGAAGCGGTGCAGCTTGCCGTTATCGACCAGGCGCTCGGAGATGCCCGAGTAGTTCGACTCCAGGTCGCTGATCACGGCCTGCAGAGTGGTTCCCGACGCGGAGACCCGCTTCTCGCCACCGGTGTGGCCGCGCAGGATGGTCGGGACGGAAACGGTAACTGTCATCGAAAGGCCTCTTCCTAGTATTGCTCGACGATTTTGACGGGTTCCTCGGTCACGACTCCGTCGAGGATGCGGTAGCTACGCAGCTCGTGCTCGTCGGGGTCGCGGGTGGACACCAGCACGTAGTGCGAGTCGGGTTCGGATGCATAGGAGATATCGGTGCGGCTGGGGTAGGCCTCGGTCGCGGTGTGTGAGTGGTAGATGACGACGGGGACTTCGTCGGCCTCATCCATCGCGCGCCACACCTTGAGTTGCTCCATCGAGTCGAAGCGATAGAAGGTCGGCGAGCGTTCGGCGTTGAGCATCGCGATGTGCCGCTCCGGGCGGTCGGATCCCTCCGGCCCGGCCAGCACACCGCACGCCTCGTCGGGATGGTCGGCGCGGGCGTGCACCACCATGGCGTCGACCAGGTCGGCCCGAATCACCAGCACGCGCTCTCACTCCTTTCCCGGGAACGCTCCGGGCAACATGTCCCGGTAGGTCGGTATTCCGGCCACCGACTCTGCCGCAAGCACGCCGACGAGCACCGCGCGGGCCAGCACGTCCGCGGCTGCCGCGCCGACCGCGGTGATCAACGGCACCTCCGGCGACATCGATGCAGGCGTTTCGGGATCGGGTGGCACCTCGACGGCGCCGGTGGCCAGTGCAAACACGGTATCGCCATCCAGCGGGGTGTGGCACGGGCGGATGGTCCTGGCCAGGCCGTCGTGCGCGGCGACCGCAACCCGGCGACATCCGGCCGGGCTCAGCGCAGCGTCGGTGGCGACCACCGCGATCGTGGTATTCAGCGGGCTGAACTCGATGTGCCTGGCAGCGTAGGCGGCGATCTGGTCGGCGGGCGGGCGCGTCAGCCCGAACTCCTCGATCTGGTCGGCCTGCCACGGCAAGCCGGTGGCCGTGTCGAGCGACCTCACCCGCGGCGTTGACGACCACAATCGCGCCGACGGTGACCCCGGAGTCGAGCGTCACCGACGCCGTTCCGACCCCACCCTTGAGCACACCGACGCGGGCGCCGGTTCCCGCCCCGACGGTGCCGACGGCCACGTCTGTTCCTGCGCTCGTCGGCGGCGGCGTAGCCGAACTCGGCGGTTGGGCGGCACTTCCAGGCACCGACGGGCAAGTCGTAGACGACTGCGGCGGGCACGATCGGCACGACACCGCCCTCCAACGCCACCCCACGGTCGTGCTCCTCGAGCCAGCGCATCACGCCGTCGGCCGCCGCCAGCCCGTAGGCGCTGCCGCCACAGAGCACGATGGCGTCGACGTGGCGCACCGAGTTGATCGGGTCGAGCAGGTCGGTCTCCCGCGTTCCCGGCGCACCGCCCCTGCCGTCTACCGCCCCAACCGTTCCCGGCGGAGTCAGGACGACTGTCGTGCCGCTCGCCCAGCCGGAGCCAAGGGTCGCGTCGGCATCGAGTCGGGCGTGCTGGCCGACGAGTATCCCGCCGACATCGGCGATCGAGCTCATCGCGTGTCCATCAACCCGAGGACGAGATACTCCTGCAGCACAGTCAGCCACTGATACACGTCGAAGTGGCCTGCCATCGGATGGTCGGGCGGCAGTCGATCGGATCCTTCCGGACCGATGTCGAGCATGGTGCCCAAGGCAAGCCGGACGTCGTTGACGGCGGCGGCCCATGCGTGCGCGTCATCCTCGGTCAGCTCGAACCGGCCCCCGCCGTTCGGAACTGTCTCCAATACCCGTTGCGCCGCTTCGCGTTTGGCGGCGATGATTTCGGGCTCGTGCAGGCTGCGCAGCGCACTGTTCAGGCTGTCGGTCGCGCCGGACCCGGCAGGATGGTCGGTCTGGGCCCGGTAGAAGTCGGGCAGCAACCGCTTCATCGTTTCGTCTTCCGGCGGTTGCGAGTTGCCCGTCTTCAGGCCGGTGATCTCCTCGAGTTCATCTGCGGGCGAGGATGATTCGCGTTCCTCGAGCATCGCCACCATCGACGACACCAGGCTCTCCAGCAATGCCGCCTCATGCGATGCCAGCGACGAACGGAAGCGCGGACCGTTCGCGGTGTCGACCCGCTTCCACTTGCGCACTATTGCGTCCCGGCTCCGTTATCCGCGCTCAGCGGTCCTGCTGCATGGTCGCCCACAGGCCCGCCGCATGCAGCTTGGTCACGTCGACCTCCATGGACTCTCGGCTGCCCGCCGACACCACCGCCTTGCCTTCGTTGTGCACCTGCAGCATGAGCTTGGTGGCGTGCGGCTCGTCGTAGCCGAACAACTTCTGGAAGACGTACGTCACGTACGTCATCAGGTTGACGGGGTCGTCCCAGACGATGGTCACCCACGGGGCCTCGGTGGCCTCGGCGGTTTCGACGTGCTTTTCCTCGCGAGTTCCCGGCTTGGTCTTCGCTGGGGTGACCATGTGCCCAGAATAGCTGGGCCTACCGGGCCAGGAGAACAGCTACGGTTGCGGTGTGACAGCGGCGTTGCTGACCGACAAATACGAGCTCACCATGCTCTCGGCCGCACTTCGCGACGGAACCGCGCAGCGACGCACCACGTTCGAGGTGTTTGCCCGTCGGCTACCCGACGGCAGGCGATACGGAGTGGTCGCAGGGACCTCGCGATTCGTGGAAGCGTTGGCACAGTTCAGGTTCGACGACGCCGCGCTGGCATCGCTGTCCGACTTCCTCGATGACGACACACTGGCGTATCTGGCCGACTACCGATTCCGTGGCGACATCGACGGTTACGCCGAGGGCGAGTTGTACTTTCCGGGCTCTCCGGTGCTCGGCGTTCACGGCACCTTCGCCGAATGCGTGGTGCTGGAGACGCTGGCGCTGTCGATCTTCAACCACGACACCGCGATCGCGTCGGCCGCGGCCCGGATGGTGAGCGCGGCCGAGGGCCGCACGCTCATCGAGATGGGCTCACGGCGCACCCACGAGCAGGCCGCCGTCGCCGCTGCCCGTGCCGCCTACCTGGCTGGCTTCGCCGGCTCGTCGAACCTCGAGGCTCAGCGGCGCCACGGCGTGCCTGCACTGGGCACCAGCGCCCACGCGTTCACACTTCTGTCACAGATGGCCGAGTCGGCCCGCGTGATGAGTCGCCGGCGAAGACTGGGAGAAGGCCGCGTTTCGGGCCCAGGTCGACGCGCTCGGTGTCGGCACCACCCTGCTCGTCGACACCTACGACATCACCGCAGGCGTGGCCAACGCCGTCGAGGTGGCAGGCCCCGAACTCGGCGCCGTCCGCATCGATTCCGGTGATCTCGGGGTGTTGGCCAGGCAGGTGCGCGCCCAACTCGACGGCCTCGGCGCGACGAAGACCCGAATCGTGGTGTCGGGTGACCTCGACGAGTTCTCGATCGCGGGGCTGCGCGTCGAGCCCGTCGACATCTACGGCGTCGGCACGTCGGTCGTGACCGGCTCCGGCGCCCCCACCGCGAGCATGGTCTACAAGCTGGTGGAGGTGGACGGCCTTCCGGTGGAGAAGCGCAGCGCACACAAGGAGTCGCATGGCGGCCGCAAGAAGGCGACGCGGCTGGCCAAGGAGTCGGGGACCATCGTCGAGGAGATCGTCCACCCCGCCGCGGCACCTGCCCCCGGGTCCGAGCTCGTCGCGCGCGACTTGACCGTCCCCCTTGTCAAGGAGGGTGAGCCGGTCGCGGACCTCGGTCTGGCCGCGGCCCGTGACAGGGTCGTCGCCGGGCTGCACAGCCTGCCGTGGGACGGCCTGAAGCTCTCCCGCGGCGAGCCCGCTATTCCGACCCGGATGGTCCCGGCCACCGGCCGAGACACCTAGGAGGAAGTCACGCCCGAGGCAGCTCCGGTCACCGATCTGCTCGCCACCGCGGTTGCCGCGCTTGGCGGCAGTGAGCGCAGCGGTCAGGTCGAGATGGCCGAGGCCGTGGCCCATGCGTTCGACTCCGGCGAGCACCTGGCCGTGCAGGCGGGCACCGGCACCGGCAAGTCGCTCGCCTATCTGGTGCCCGCGATCGCGCGCGCCGTCGCCACCGACGAGCCGGTGGTGGTGTCCACGGCGACCATCGCGCTGCAACGCCAGCTCGTCGACCGCGACCTGCCCGCGCTGGCCGACTCACTGGAAGGCACACTGCCGCGCCGACCGAAGTTCGCTCTGCTCAAGGGACGCGGAAACTATCTGTGCCTGAACAAGATCCACAATGGCTCGGCGGCTGATCCGGAGGACCGGCCACAGGAGGAGCTGTTCGACGCGGCGGCGACCACCGCACTCGGGCGCGATGTGCAGCGACTCACCGCGTGGTCGTCGACCACCGAAACCGGAGATCGCGACGAGCTGACCCCCGGCGTGCCGGATCGGTCGTGGGGCCAGGTCAGCGTCTCGGCCAGGGAGTGCATCGGCGCGGCGCGCTGCCCGTTCGGCACAGACTGCTTCGCGGAGAAGGCGCGGGACACGGCGGGGCACGCCGATGTCGTCGTCACCAACCACGCGCTGCTGGCCATCGACGCCGTCTCCGACGCCGCGGTGCTGCCTGAACACCGGCTCCTCGTCGTCGACGAGGCACACGAGCTGGCGGACCGGGTGACCGGGGTGGCCACCGCCGAGTTGTCCAACGCCATCCTCAGCGCCGCCAGCCGGCGCGTCGCGCGGCTTGTCGATCCGGAACTCGTGCAACGGCTGGAGGCCGCGACGGCGACGTTCGCGTCCGCGATTCATGATGCGACGCCCGGGCGCATCGACCGCCTCGACGACGAGATGACGACCTACCTGACCGCGCTGCGTGACGCCGCGAGCCGAGCGCGGTCGGCGATCGACACGTCCCCGTCGGACCCCAAGGCCGCGTCGGCGCGCGCCGAGGCGGTGACGGCGCTGACCGACATCAGCGACACCGCGACGCGCATCGTCGCGTCGTTCGTGCCGGAGATCCCCGATCGCAGCGATGTGGTGTGGCTCGACCATGAAGACAACCGCGGCAGTATTCGTGCGGTGATGCGGGTGGCACCGCTGTCGGTGGCGGGCCTGTTGCGCGGCAGGCTGTTTGAGCAATCCACAGCGGTGCTCACGTCGGCCACTCTGACGGTCGGCGGTACCTTCGACGCGATGGCTGCGGCCTGGGGGCTGACGCTCGGGGACGAGCAGCCACCATGGCGCGGCATCGACGTGGGATCCCCGTTCGAGCACGCAAAGTCTGGAATCCTTTACGTCGCAGCGCATCTCCCGCCACCCGGGCGCGACGGCACCGGATCCGCCGAGCAGCTTGCGGAGATCGAGGAGCTGATCAATGCCGCGGGCGGCCGCACACTGGGACTCTTCTCGTCGATGCGGGCGGCGCGCGCCTGCGCCGAAATCATGCGCGAGAGATTGTCCACGCCGGTGTTGTGCCAGGGCGACGACGCCACGTCGGCGTTGGTGAAGCAGTTCTCCGACGACCCGTCGACGTCGCTGTTCGGCACATTGTCGCTGTGGCAGGGCGTTGACGTCCCCGGCCCGTCGCTGTCCCTGGTGCTGATCGACCGCATTCCGTTCCCGCGCCCCGACGATCCGCTGCTGTCGGCGCGCCAGCGCGCGGTCGCCGCGCGCGGTGGCAACGGATTCATGGCCGTCGCGGCCAGCCACGCGGCGCTTCTGCTCGCCCAGGGCGCGGGTAGGCTGTTGCGGCGATCCGAAGACCGCGGCGTGGTGGCCGTGCTCGATTCGCGGATGGCCACCGCGCGCTACGGCGGCTATCTGCGTTCATCGCTGCCACCGTTCTGGGCGACCACCGACGCGGTCCGCGTCCGGCAGGCGCTGGAACGACTCGACACCGCGAACGCCGCACTATCCTGACGCCTGATGAGCGGACGACACCTCACAGGCGCCGTTTTCGCTGCGTGCGCCACGCTGCTCGTCGCATCCTGCTCGACCACCGTGACGGGCACCGCCGTCTCGGTCTTCGACGATCCGTTCAGCGTGGCGGGCATGCCTGCCGTTGACGGGCCGACGGGCCTGCGGGCCGACGCAAAAGAGCCGTCACGAGACGTGGAGAACACCGACGGCGGCGGGATCGACGAGCTGGGCGCGGCTTCGATCAGCGACATCGAGGACTTCTGGGAGACCGCCTACGGCGAGACGTTCGACGACGACTTCACCCCGATCGAGGCGCTGATCTCGTGGGATGCCGACGGAAATGAGAGCCAGGAGTTCTGCGGCAACAACACGTACGGCTTGGAGAACGCCGGCTTCTGCGTCCTCGACAACACCATCGGTTGGGACCGTGGCAGCCTGCTCCCCGATCTACGAGACGATTTCGGCGACATCGCCATCACCAATGTGCTGGCCCACGAATACGGGCATGCGATTCAGCGCCAGGCCAGGCTGGCCACGAGGAGCACTCCGATCGCTCGTCCGCGAGCAGCAGGCCGACTGTTTCGCGGGCGCGTACATGCGCTGGGTGGCCGAGGGCAACTCGTCACGCTTCACGCTCAGCACCGGAGACGGCCTCAATAGCCTTCTGGCGGCGGTGATTTCATTCCGCGACCCACTGTCAAGCGAAGAGGACTTCGACACCGGCGCGAACCGAGCACGGCTCGGCGTTCGAACGGATCACCGCGTTTCAGTTCGGATTCACTGACGGCGCGGCGTCGTGCGCTGCAATCGACGAAAAAGAAGTCGCACAGCGCCGCGGCGACCTTCCGGTCGAGCTGCAACAAGACCAGACCGGCGAATGGGCGGTCAGCGAGGAATCGGTGAAGGCCGTCGTCGACGCGCTCGGCACGTTGTTCTCACCCGCCGACCCACCGCAGCTGCGCTTCGACGCGCGAGTCGACGAAGGACTGCGCGGATGCCCGGCCCAGTCCACCGGTGTCGTACTGCCCGGCAACCAACACGATCGCCGTCGACATGCCCGAGCTCGAGGTGCTGGGTACGCCGTCAGGTCAGGACCAGAACGGCGGCGTGGTGTCCGGCGACAACACCGCGTACTCGGTGCTCGTCTCCCGGTACATGCTCGCCATTCAGCACGAGCGCGGCGGACTGGCGCTGGACAACGCCGAGGCCGCGTTGCGCACCGCGTGCCTGGCCGGGGTCGCAACGACGAAGATGACCAAGGCGGTCACCACATCGGACGGCAACACGGTGGCACTGACCGCGGGCGACCTCGACGAGGCGGTGTCCGGTCTACTCACCAACGGGCTGGCGGCCAGCGACGTCAACGGCGAAACGGTGCCATCCGGCTTCTCGCGGATGGACGCCTTCCGCACCGGCGTCCTCGGCGACGCCGACCGCTGCTTCAACCGGTTCCCGTAGGCCGCTACACCTTCTTGGTCACGCCGTAGTAGCCGACGATCGCGTCGGAGACGTCGGTCGATCTGGTCAAGAACGCGTATGAGCGGATGAACGACTCGCCGACACAGCCGTCGATCTTGATCCGGAACCCGCTGACCTGCACCCACGGCTCGGCGCCCTTGAACTCCTTTTTCGTCACCGGGACGGTGTTGATGATCCCGGGCTTCAACGCGACGGCGAGGGATCCACTGATGGGCGTGAGGAGCGTCGGTACACCCGTCAGCCCGCCCGTGCCCAGACCTGCTACGCCCAGCCCGGGAGTCAGGCCGAGACTGCCGCTCATCACCACACCGTTCGACGTGCTCATGTCGATGCCGCAGCCGATCTGGTAACCGACCTCGAGCACACCGTGGGGCGGCTCGTCTTCTTCAGGTCCGGTCATGGAGGCGTTGAACAAGCCGCCGACCTCATATTCACGCGTCGAAATCGCGGTCGTCAGCGGCGCGATGATCACCTGGGTCTCGTCTTTCGCCGACACGTTCAGCGTCCAACCGTCGGGAGATTTCTTGGTGGCAGGTGGTGACGATTCGACGAGACCATCCGCCACCGGCGGCGCACCCTCCGGCGCGGGAACGGCCCTCGGGCGGCGGACTGCCGTCGGGTGCCACCGCAGCCGCCTCGCTTGCATCGATGATCGGCTCGGTCGTCCGGATCGGCCGACGCCAGCGGGGTCATCAGTGTCCACGCCACCGCGGCGGTGGCAAACAGCGCGAGGAATCGGAACATCACCGGAACCTACATGGGCCAGGCAGTTCGCCTACCCAAACTCCGATGAATTGGTGCGCGCCGAGCTCAGGCGAGCGTGACCAATCCGAGCTCGGTGTCAGAGGCCAACAGCGGGTGATGCGGCAGCACCCGCACCGTGTAGCCGACGGGCCCGGCCACCGGAAGCGGTGCCGTCGTGGAGAAGATCTCGTTGCCGCCCTCCGCGGTGCCGGTGTGCGGCATCGGGATCGTCACGGGATCGAGCAACGCGTCGGCAGCGTCGACCCGGCCGAGGACCGCCTGCACCACCACCTCGTCCGGGCTCAGGCCTGCGAGCTGCACGGTCGCCGAGAGCGTGAGTTCGGAGCCCAGCAGCGGAATGTCCGGAAGGCCGGTGCTGTCGACGTCGGTGATCTGGATCTTCGGCCATGCCTCCTGGGCGCGCTCGCGGTAGGCGGCCAGATCCCAGGCGGCACCGAACGGCACCCCGCCCTCTTCGCGAGGCTCGACGGTCCGGCGCAGTGATTGGGCGGCGGGCGCGTAGTACTTCTCGGTGTAGTCGCGCACCATCCGCGACGCCAGCACCTTCGGGCCGAGCACCTCCAGCGTGTGGCGGACCATCTCGACCCAGCGCATCGGTACACCCCGGTCGTCCCGGTCGTAGAACTTGGGCGCCACGGACCGCTCGAGCAGGCTGTAGAGCGCCGCGGCCTCCAGGTCGTCGCGCCGACTCTCATCGGCCAGCCCGTCGGCGGTCGGTATCTCCCAGCCGTTTTCGCCGTCGTACCACTCGTCCCACCAGCCGTCGCGGATGGACAGGTTCAACCCACCGTTGAGCGCGCTCTTCATCCCCGACGTGCCGCACGCCTCGAGGGGGCGCAGCGGATTGTTCAGCCAGACGTCGCAACCCCAGTACAGCTGGCGGGCCATCGACATGTCGTAGTCGGGCAGGAACGCGATGCGGTGCCGTACCTCGGGCCGGTCGGCGAACCGCACCACCTGTTGAATCAGCGCCTTTCCGCCGTCGTCGGCGGGATGCGACTTTCCGGCCACGATCAGTTGGATGGGCCGCTTCTCGTCGAGCAGCAGCTTCTCCAGCCGGTCCTGGTCGCGCAGCATCAGCGTCAGGCGCTTGTACGTCGGAACACGCCGGGCGAAGCCAATCGTCAGCACGCTGGGATCGAAAGCCGTTGCGATCCAACCCAGTTCGGCCTCAGACGCACCGCGCTCCAACCACGACCGGTGCAGCCGCGCCCGCACGTCGTTGACCAGCTGTTCCCGTAGCTGCGACCGGATCCACCACAGATGTCCAGGATCCACCTCCTGCAGCCGCTCCCAGACCTCCGGCTCCCAGACCGCTGGCCCGCTCGGCAACTCGCCACCCATCAGCTCCCGGGCCACCTCAAGCCACTGGGGTGCCGCCCAGGTCGGCGCGTGCACACCGTTGGTGATCGAGCCGATCGGCACTTCGTTGGAGTCGAAGCCCGGCCACAACTCGTTGAACATCACCCGGCTCACCCGCCCATGAAGGAGCGACACCCCGTTGGCGCGCTGCGCGAGCCGCAGGCCCATATGGGCCATGTTGAATTTCGACGGGTCGTCCTCGGCCCCGAAGGCGATGATCCGATCCAGCGGAACACCGGGCAGCAGCCGTGACGTGGCGCCCGATGGGCCGCCTTCCCCGCTGCCGAAGTATCGCTTCACCATCTCCACCGGGAACCGGTCGATGCCTGCCGCCACCGGCGTGTGCGTGGTGAACACGGTGGATGACCGCACCACGGTCAGCGCGGTGTCGAAATCCAGCCCGGAACCGATCAGTTCGCGGATCCGCTCGGCGCCGAGGAATCCGGCGTGGCCCTCGTTCATGTGGAACACCTCGGGCGTCGGCATGCCCTCGATTTCGGTGAAGGCCCGGATCGCGCGCACCCCGCCGATGCCTGCCAGCATCTCCTGCTTGATCCGGTGCTCCTGGTCGCCGCCGTACAGCCGGTCGGTCACACCGCGCAGGTCGTGTTCGTTCTCCGGAATGTCGGAATCCAACAGCAGCAACGGGACTCGACCGACCTGTGCGACCCAGACCCGCGCCCGCAGCTGCGCTGCGTCGGGCATGGCCAGCTCGACCAGTACCGGGCTGCCGTCGTGGTGGGTGAGCAGCCGCAGTGGCAGGCCCTGCGGGTCCAGCGACGGATAGTTCTCTCTCTGCCAGCCATCGGCGGTCAGAGACTGGCCAAAGTAGCCCGACCGGTAGTAAAGGCCCACCGCGACCAGCGGCAGCCCCAGATCCGATGCCGATTTCAGGTGGTCGCCTGCGAGGATGCCCAGGCCGCCCGAGTAGTTCGGCAGCACCTCGGCGACGCCGAACTCCATCGAGAAGTACGCGATGCCGTTGGGTAGCTCGGCGCCTTCTGCGGCCCTCTGCTGGTACCACAACGGCCGATCCAGGTAGTTGTCCAGTTCGGCGATGAGTGCGTCGAGCCGCCCGACGAAGGAGTCGTCGTCGGCGAGCTCGTCGAGCCGTTTCGGGCTGACCTGCCCCAGCAGCGCAACCGGATCGCAGCCGACCTGCTTCCACAGCGCCGGCTCGATGGCCGCGAACAGGTCCTGCGTCGGTTTGTCCCACGACCACCGCAGGTTGATCGAGAGGCGTTCCAGCGCGACGAGTCGCTCGGGCAGATGCGCACGGACCGTGAACCGGCGGAGGGCTTTCACGCGACTCAACCTTACTGGTGATCGGCGTGCGTGCAGTCCCGGCGGGGTGAACGCTTCACGCCCATGTGATTGGGCCGGACACTACGGTGGGTATAGGGCGCGACGAGGCTTTAAAACGAAATCCAGACGACAGCGGCCCTGACCCGGGCCGCGCCATGAAGGAGTGGGATAGGTGGCCGGTCGTATCGGTATCGATGACGTCGCCCCTGTGGTGTCCGGTGGACGCTATCCCGCCAAGGCTGTCGTCGGCGAGGTGGTGCCGGTGAGTGCCACCGTGTGGCGCGAAGGTCACGACGCCGTAGCCGCCAACCTGGTCGTTCGCTACCACGGCAGGGCGTATCCGCACCTCGCCGAGGGTCCGACACAGGAGACGTCGTTGCCGGTGCCGATCGAAAACGTGGTCACACCGGCGCCGAGGATCAAGCCGCAGGTCATTCCGATGTCGACGGGCCGGGAACCCGACGTGTTCCACGGCCAGTTCTCCCCCGACACCGTCGGGCTCTGGACCTTCCGGGTCGACGGTTGGGGCGACCCGATCGCCACCTGGCGGCGCGCCGTCATCGCCAAGCTCGACGCCGGGCAGAGTGAAACCGAGCTGTCGAACGACTTGGTGGTCGGCGCGCGGCTGCTGGAGCGGGCCGCCACCGGAATGCCTCGCAAGTTACGTGATCCGCTGATCGAGGCGGCGGAGGCGCTGCGCAAGCCGGGCGACCCGTTCACCCGGGCCGGTGCGGCGCTGTCCGAGGAGGTCACCGATCTACTCGAGCAGTATCCGCTGCGCGACGTGATCACCCGCGGCGAGCAGCACGGCGTGTGGGTGGATCGCCCGGAGGCCCGCTTCTGCGCGTGGTACGAGATGTTCCCGCGGTCCACCGGCGGCTGGGACAAGAAAGGCAAACCGGTTCACGGCACATTCGCCACCGCGGCGAAGGCGCTGCCGCGCATCGCCAAGATGGGGTTCGACGTGGTGTACCTGCCACCGATCCACCCGATCGGCAAGGTCCACCGCAAGGGCCGCAACAACAATGTCACCGCCGGGCCCAAGGACGTCGGCTCGCCATGGGCGATCGGCAGCGATCGCGGCGGCCACGACGCGGTGCATCCCAAGCTGGGCACGATCGAAGACTTCGACGATTTCGTCACCGCGGCCCGCGACCAGGGCCTGGAAGTCGCGCTGGACCTTGCGCTGCAGGCCGCGCCCGACCACCCGTGGGCCAAGGCGCATCCGGAATGGTTCACGGTGCTGCCCGACGGCACCATCGCGTATGCGGAGAACCCGCCGAAGAAGTACCAGGACATCTACCCGATCAACTTCGACAACGACCCGGTCGGCATCTACAACGAGGTGCTGCGGGTGGTGCGATTCTGGATCAGCCACGGGGTCAAGATCTTTCGCGTCGACAACCCGCACACCAAACCACCCAACTTCTGGGCATGGCTGATCGGCGAGGTCAAGGCGACCGATCCCGATGTGCTGTTCCTAGCCGAGGCCTTCACCCGGCCGGCGCGGCTCTACGGCCTGGCCAAGCTGGGCTTCACCCAGTCCTACACGTACTTCACCTGGCGCACCGCGAAGTGGGAGCTGACCGAGTTCGGCGAGCAGATCGTCGAGCACGCCGACTACGCCCGCCCGAATCTGTTCGTCAACACGCCCGACATCCTGCACGAAAGCCTGCAATACGGCGGGCCGGGCATGTTCGCCATCCGGGCGGTGCTGGCTTCGACATTCAGTCCGGCGTGGGGGGTGTACTCCGGCTACGAACTGTTCGAGCACCGCCCGGTCCGGGAGGGCAGCGAGGAGTATCTGGACTCGGAGAAGTACGAGCTGCGTCCCCGCGACTTCGAGGCGGCCCTCGCCAAGGGCGAGTCGCTCGAGCCGTTCTTGAGCCGGCTCAACGAGATTCGCCGGTTGCATCCGGCATTGCGCGAGCTCCGAACGCTCAAGTTTCACCACGCCGACAACGACGCACTCCTGGCGTACAGCAAGTTCGATCCGATCACCGGCGACACGGTGCTCGTGGTCGTCACGCTCAACCCGTTCGGGCCCGAGGAGGCGACGCTGTGGCTGGACATGGGCGCGCTCGGCATGGAGCCCTACGACCGATTCTGGGTGCGCGACGAGATCACCGGTGAGGAATACCAATGGGGACAGTCGAATTACGTCCGGCTCGACCCGGCAGGGCGGTTGCGCACGTGCTGAACATGCCGCAGATACCACCCGAACAACGACCGAACCTGCTCCGCAGGGAATGAGGAAGTGACGCTTAAATGACGCGAACCAATCAACTCACGAGCCCGCACCTGCGGCCGGATCCCGCCGATCTGAGCCGGCTGCTGGCGGGCGAACACCACAACCCGCACTCGGTTCTCGGCGCGCACGAGTACGGGGACCACACGGTGATCCGGGCCTTCCGACCGCACGCCGTCGAGGTTGTCGCGCTGGTCGGTGACGAACGATATGTGTTCACTCACATCGATTCCGGGCTGTTCGCGGTGGCGGTGCCGTTCACCGACCTCATCGACTACCGGCTGCAGGTCAGCTATCCGGGCGGCGGGCGACTCGCCCGACGTGCACACCGTTGCCGACGCCGTACCGCTTCCTGCCCACCCTTGGCGAGTTGGATCTGCACCTGTTCTCCGAGGGCCGCCACGAACGACTGTGGGAGATCCTCGGCGCGCATCCGCGCAGCTTCAGGACCGCCGACGGGATGGTCGACGGCGTGTCCTTCGCGGTGTGGGCGCCAAATGCCAAGGGCGTGAGCCTGATCGGCGAGTTCAACCACTGGGACGGCAACGAGGCTCCGCTGCGGGTGCTCGGGTCCACCGGCGTGTGGGAGCTCTTCTGGCCCGGCTTCCCGATGGGCGGGCTCTACAAGTTTCGCGTGCACGGCGCCGACGGCTCGGTCAGCGACCGCGCCGACCCGATGGCGTTCGCCACCGAGGTTCCGCCGCAGACGGCGTCGCGGGTGACGAAGAGCGACTACACGTGGAGCGACGCCGAGTGGATGACCCGTCGCGCCCAGGTCAACCCGGTGTTCGAGCCGATGAGCACCTACGAGGTGCACCTGATGTCGTGGCGGCCCGGCCTCAGCTACCGCCAACTGGCCGACGAGCTCACCGAATACGTCGTCGAGCAGGGCTTCACCCATGTCGAGCTGATGCCCGTCGCCGAGCATCCGTTCGGCGGGTCGTGGGGCTACCAGGTCACGTCGTACTACGCGCCGACCTCGCGACTCGGCACACCCGACGAGTTCCGCTACCTGGTCGACAAGCTGCACCAGGCCGGCATCGGCGTGATCATGGACTGGGTGCCCGCCCACTTCCCCAAGGACTCCTGGGCCTTGGGCCGGTTCGACGGCACCCCGCTCTACGAACATTCCGATCCGCATCGCGGCGAGCAGCTGGACTGGGGCACCTACGTTTTCGACTTCGGCCGCGCGGAGGTGCGCAACTTCCTGGTCGCCAATGCGCTGTACTGGCTGCAGGAGTTCCACATCGACGGGCTGCGGGTCGACGCCGTGGCATCAATGCTCTACCTGGACTACTCGCGCCCCGAGGGCGGCTGGACACCGAACATCTACGGCGGCCGGGAGAATCTCGAAGCGGTGCAGTTCCTGCAGGAGATGAACGCCACCGTGCACAAGATCGAGCCGGGCATCGTCACGATCGCCGAGGAGTCGACGTCGTGGCCCGGCGTCACGCGGCCGACGAACCTTGGCGGCCTTGGCTTCTCGATGAAGTGGAACATGGGCTGGATGAACGACACGCTGGAGTTCATCAAGCGCGACCCGATCCACCGCAGTTATCACCACCACGAGATCACCTTCTCGATGTTGTACGCGTTCAGCGAGAACTTCGTGCTGCCGATCAGCCACGACGAGGTCGTGCACGGCAAGGGCACGCTGTGGGGCCGGATGCCCGGCAACGACCACACGAAAGCGGCAGGGCTGCGCGGGCTACTGGCCTACCAGTGGGCGCATCCGGGCAAGCAGCTGCTGTTCATGGGCCAGGAGTTCGGCCAGCGCGCGGAGTGGTCCGAGGAACGCGGTGTCGACTGGTACCAGCTCGACGAGAACAGCTTCTCGAGCGGGATTCAGCGGATGATGCGCGACATGA
The DNA here is from genome assembly GCA_963734385.1 of uncultured Actinomycetota bacterium. Classification (GTDB taxonomy): domain Bacteria; phylum Actinomycetota; class Actinomycetes; order Mycobacteriales; family Mycobacteriaceae; genus Mycobacterium. The sequence continues at coordinate 17,780 of CAVTHR010000001.1, forward strand.
ACGGCATCTACCGCAGCCGGCGCGCGCTGTGGTCGCGGGACACCCGCCCCGAGGGCTACTCGTGGATCGACGCCAACGACTCGGCCAACAACGTGCTGAGCTTCCTGCGTTTCGGCGACGACGGCTCGGTGATGGCGTGCGTGTTCAACTTCTCCGGCTCCGAGCACACCCGTTACCAGCTCGGCCTGCCGCATGCGGGCACCTGGCGGGAGGTGCTGAACACCGACGCCGACGATTACAACGGCCCGGGATCGGCAACTTCGGCGCGGTGGAGGCGACCGACGAGCCGTGGCACGGCCGCCCCGCGTCGGCGGTGATGGTGCTGCCGCCGCTGGCCGCGCTGTGGTTCGAGCCGGCCTGGTCCTCACGCGAGGGGCGTCAGTACAGCGCGTTGGCGAGCTTGCGCCGGCCGGCGATGACTTCGGGGTCGGCAGGGTCGAAGAGGTCGAACAGCTCGATCAGCCGGGTGCGGACCGACGTGCGCTCATCGCCGGCGGTGCGCTTGCACCAGCGCGATCAGCCGGTCGAACGCCGCCGCGACATTCTGCTGCAGGATCTCGACATCCGCTGCGGCGAACGCGGCCTCGATATCGTCGGGGGCGGCGTCGGCCGCCGCGACAGCTTCCGGTTGTCGAGCGGATGCGCGGGAAAGGAAGGCGATCTGGCGCACGGCGCCCTTCGCCTCCGCGTGATTGGGGTTGGCGTCGAGGATCGCCTGGTACGCCGTCAGGCGCCGCGTCGAAGTCACCGTGCGTCCAGATGCGTCGCGCGCCTTGGCCAATTCGGGGTCCACTTGCTCGGGCTCGTCGGGTTCGCCGGGTTCACCTCCGCCGCTGAGCTTCCCGGCGGTCGCATCCAGCAGCGAATCAATCCATCCGCGCAGCTGCTCGGGCGGCTGCGATGCCCTGGAAGCTCGACAGCGGTTGCCCGCCAGCCAAAGCCACGACCGTCGGGACGGCCTGCACACCGAAAATCTGGGCCACCCGCGGCGTCGTGTCGACGTTCACGGTCGACCAGCGCCCACTTGCCGCCGTCATTGGCGGCCAGGCTCGCCAGCGCGTCGCCCAGTTGGACGCTGGCGTCGCTGCGCGGCGACCACAGCACCACGACGACCGGCACCTGGTTGGACCGGACCAGCACCTCGGCTTCGAAGTTGGCCTCGGTGATCTCCACACCACCGGGCGCGCCGGAGGCTTCCCCAGGCGTGCCGCCTTCGGTGGGCGCAGGCTGCTTGAGGGCGGAGAGGTCAACCGCGCCGGCGATGGATGGCCCGGCGGCAGGACGGGGACGTGTCACGTCCCAAGTCTGTCACGTCGTTTCCGGTACCGATCGGCCTGGTTGCAGGACCCCGGCGGCGAAGCGCGCGGGGCCCATTCGGCCGCTCCGATCCGCCCATATGAGGAAGATCACACTGCAAAGCGGCACGATGCTCGCCAGCAACGCCAGCAACCACGTGCCCGCGGCCCACTTGACGGCGATTCCGACGAGCAGACCGGTCAGCACGAAGGCGATGAAGACCAGCCCGTGGGCCATGCCGAAGACCTTGACGCCGATCTCGGTGCGCGGGGCTGCCCAGGTACTTGAAATACATCCCGACCAGCAGGCCGACCCAGCTGACGGCCTCGGCGAGCGCAACCAGACGGAACCAGCCGGCCGCGGTGCGGAGATCGAAGGCGCTTGTCATGGCGCCATTGTGCCCGAATCGCGGGCTATTACTACAAGGCGTCGTAGACGGCTCAGCCCGCCCGCAGGATCAGCGCGTCGCCCTGGCCGCCTGCCCCGCACAGCGCCGCGACGCCGTATCCGGACCCGCGTCGTGCCAGCTCAAGGGCTACATGCAGCGCGATGCGCGCGCCCGACATCCCGATCGGATGCCCGATCGCGATCGCGCCGCCGTTGACGTTGACGATGTCGGGGTCGACGCCGAGTTCCTTCATCGAGGCCAGCGCGACCGCCGCGAACGCCTCGTTGATCTCGATGACGTCGAGCTGGTCGACCGTGATGCCCTCGCGCGCAATGGCTTTCTTGATCGCGTTCGCCGGCTGCGACTGCAGTGTGGAGTCGGGGCCCGCGACCACGCCGTGGGCGCCGATCTCGACCAGCCAGCTCAGCCCGAGCTCTTCGGCCTTGTCCTTGTTCATCACGACGACCGCCGCGGCGCCGTCGGAGATCTGCGACGCCGACCCCGCGGTGATGGTGCCGTCCTTGCGGAACGCCGGCTTCAGCCCGGCCAGCGAGTCTGCGGTGGTGTTGGCGCGGATGCCCTCGTCCTCGGAGAACTCCAGCGGGTCGCCCTTGCGCTGCGGGATCTGCACCGGCACCACCTCGTCGGCGTAAACGCCGTCTTTCCATGCCGCGGCGGCCTTTTGGTGTGACCGCGCGGCAAACTCGTCCTGCTCGGCGCGGGTGAACTGGTCACTGTCGTTGCGCTGCTCGGTGAGCGCACCCATCGGCTGGTCGGTGAACACGTCGTGCAGGCCGTCGTAAGCCATGTGGTCGAGCACCGTGACATCGCCGTACTTGTAGCCCGCCCGGCTGTTCATCAGCAGGTGCGGCGCCTGCGTCATCGACTCCTGCCCGCCCGCGACGACGACGTCGAACTCGCCTGCGCGGATCAGCTGGTCGGCCAGCGCGATCGCGTCGATGCCGGACAGGCACATCTTGTTGATCGTCAGCGAGGGCACGTCCCAGCCGATGCCGGCGGCCACCGCGGCCTGGCGGGCCGGCATCTGACCGGCGCCCGCGGTCAGGACCTGGCCCATGATCACGTACTCGACGGCCGAGGCGGGCACGCCGGCCTTCTCCAGCGCGCCCGAGATGGCGATCGCACCCAGATCGCTGCCCGAGAAGTCCTTCAGCGAACCCATCAACTTGCCGACCGGAGTGCGTGCTCCAGCAACGATCACCGACGTCGTCATACCTACCTCCAGAAACGATCAAGAGCGGCCCGATCCGGCGAGATCGGACGAGGCGCAATCTTTCCCGTCAGGTTACCGTTACGTTATGACCGCCGAGCAAGTCGATGCCCGTCCTGTGCTCGCCAGCGCCCTGGTGACAGCAATCGATCACGTCGGCATCGCGGTCGCCGACCTCGACGCCGCGATCAAGTGGTATCACGACCATCTCGGCATGATCGTGCTGCACGAAGAGGTCAACGAGGATCAGGGCATCCGCGAGGCGATGCTGTCGGTGCGCGGTGCGCCGGTGGGCAGCGCCCAGATCCAGCTGATGGCTCCGCTCGACGAGACCTCGACGATCGCGAAGTTCCTCGACAAGCGCGGCCCGGGCCTGCAGCAGCTGGCCTACCGGGTCAGCGACATCGACGCGCTCACCGAACGGCTGCGCGAGCAGGGCGTCCGGCTGCTCTACGACGCACCGCGGCGCGGCACCGCGGACTCCCGGATCAACTTCATCCATCCCAAGGATGCCGGCGGCGTGCTGATCGAGCTCGTCGAGCCTGCCGCCGATCACTGACCGCTACGACCACTTTCGCGTCGGGCTGCGCGTAGCGCGGTGCTGCCAGCACGGCGTGTGCCAGTGCCGCCGGTCTTCGACCGGCGTACTCGCCGAGATCGGTCCGCCACACCACCAGATGCGCTGTGCCGGAGCGGATCTCGTGATCACAGCCCGGGCACCGATAGGTCTTGGTGGCCCGTGCCGCGGCGATCGGCCGCACTTCGTACTCATAGCCGTCGGGTCCGGTCTCGATACGACGAGGCGCCGGCAGCGGCGCACGCGACGGTTGCCGGCGACCGGAGGCTCGGCGCCTGGGCATGTCGACGCAGTCTAGGGCTCAGAACAGCCGGAACTCGGAGCTGTCCATTCCGCGCATCTGGTCGTAGTCCAAAGTCACGCAACGGATCCCGCGATCGACCGCAAGCGTTCGGGCCTGCGGTTTGATCTGCTGGGCGGCGAACACTCCGCTGACAGGTGCCAGCACGGCTGTCGCGGTTCAGCAAGTCGAGGTAGCGGGTGAGCTGTTCGACGCCGTCGATCTCGCCGCGCCGCTTGATCTCAACGGCGACCGAGCGGCCCTGTTCGTCGCGGCACAGCAGGTCGACCGGCCCGATCGGCGTCATGTACTCGCGGCGCACCAAGGTGTATCCGGCGCCGAGCAGCTCGACGTGCTCGGCCAGCAGCGCCTGCAGGTGCGCCTCGACACCGTCCTTGACCAGCCCGGGGTCGACGCCGAGCTCATGGCTCGAGTCGTGCTCGATCTCCTCGACGGTGATCCGCAGCTGCTCGCCGGCCTTGTTCTCGACCACCCACACCGGCAACGGGCCGCTCGATGTCTTCGATCAGCCAGCAGGGCGGGCACATCCAGTTCAGCGGCTTGTATGCGCGGTCGTCGGCGTGCACGCTGACCGATCCGTCGGCCTTGATCAGCAGCAGGCGGCGGGCCGACGGTAGATGGGCGGTGAGGCGGCCGACGTAGTCGACGGTGCACTGGGCGATGACGAGACGCACCGGTCCACCTTAGGGCCACGGCAGCCGGCAAATTAGGCTGACGCCACGATGAACGCGAACAAGAGCGTCGCACAGCGGCTGGGCCGGGTCCTGGAGACGGTGACCGACCAGAGCGGCCGGTGTCCGACGACGCCCGAGTACGGGTCATGGATCCTGGGCAAGGTCTCGGAGAGCCAACGCCGCCGGCGGATCCGCATCCAGGTCATCCTGACGACTTTCGTCGTGGTCGCCAACATCATCGGCATCGGCGTCGCGACGCTCGGTGGTGACCGTCGCGTTCCCCGTGCCGAGCGTCTTCGACCGAGTCCGGCATGGATCACGTTCGTCGTGGCGCCGGCCTACATGGCGTCGGCTTTGGTCGTCGGCGTCTTCTGGGCCACCCGGCGGGTCATCAACAACGTGCGGTGGGCGATCGAGGAGCGACCGCCCACCCGCGACGACCAACGCAACACCTTCTTGGCGCCGTGGCGGCTGACGCGGGTGCTGCTGGCCCTGTGGGGCGTGGGAACGGTGGTGCTCACACGTCTCTACGGATGCAGGACACCGACTTCATCCCCAAGGTTGCTGCTCGGCGTCAGCTTTCCCGGCATCGTCGTCGCCGCCAGCTGCTACCTGTTCACCGAGTTCGCGCTGCGCCCGGTCGCCGCGCAGGCGCTGGAGGCGGGCCGCCGCCCCGCCGCTTCGCCGAGGCATCATGGGCCGCACGATGATCGTGTGGGCGCTCGGCTCCGGTGTACCCGTGTTCGGCATCTTGCTGGCCGCCGTCATCACGCTGTCGCTGCAGAACCTCACGCCGACGCAGTTCACCGTCGCCGTGATGATCCTGGCGCTGTTGCCCTGGTCTTCGGCTGCATCCTGATGTGGCTCCTGGCGTGGCTGACCGCAACGCCGGTGCGGGTGGTGCGCGCGGCGCTCAAGCACGTCGAGGAAGGCGACTTGGACACCAACGTGGTGGTTTTCGACGGCACCGAACTGGGCGAGCTGCAGCGAGGATTCAACTCGATGGTCGCACGGGCTGCGCGAGCGCGAACGGGTGCGCGATCTGTTCGGACGCCACGTCGGGCGCGAGGTGGCCGCGCGCGGCCGAACAGGAACGGCCCAAGCTGGGCGGCGAGGAACGCCACGTCGCAGTGATATTCGTCGACATCATCGGCTCGACGCAATTGGTGACCGGCCGGCCCGCGACCGAGGTGGTCGACCTGCTCAACCGGTTCTTCGCGGTGATCGTCGAGGAGGTCGATCGCCATCACGGGTTCGTCAACAAGTTCGAGGGCGACGCCGCGCTGGCGGTGTTCGGCGCGCCGAATCACCTCGACACCCCGAGGACGAGGCGCTGGCGGCGGCCCGCGCGATCGCGCAGCGGATCCGCGAGGAGGTGCCCGAGTGCGAGGCCGGCATCGGGGTCGCGGCGGGCAAGGCGGTGGCGGGCAACGTCGGGGCGCGGGAACGGTTCGAATACACGGTGATCGGCGAACCAGTCAACGAGGCCGCGCGGCTGTGCGAACTCGCCAAGGACACCGAGAGCCGGCTGTTGGCATCGTCGGACACCGTGTCCAACGCGACCGAAGGCGAGCGCGGCACGTTGGACTCGGGCGACACGGTGACACTGCGCGGGCACGACGAGCCGACCACGCTGGCGCTGCCCGTC
>CAVTHR010000002.1:0-146700 GCA_963734385.1 uncultured Actinomycetota bacterium
TGTAGAGACCGTGGGCATCAACAGTGTGAAGCACCCAGCGTACGCGCGGGACAGCCGGGTGGTCGAGCATGATCTGCACTAACACCGGCCAAGGCCCTGGCCGCGATGCTCCGGTTCGACGTAGACGTCTGACAGGTAGCCGAAGCGGGTGAAGTCAGTAATGGCGCGGGCGCAGCCAATCATATCTCTGCCATGATAGAGCCCGAGCGTCACACCCGTCGCGTCCCAGGAGCGGCGCACCACCGCTTCCGGCTGCGTTCCCGCCCAATAGGACTTGGCCAGCCAGGCCACAATCCGGTCCATATCGAGACGAGACCGATCGTCGTCGATCTCATAGAGTCGTTCGTCCAGCGCATGACTAGATCTAGGCGCCCGGACGCGCCAGCGCGTCGACGAGCATCGATCCGAATGGCTCGGGTCGGGCGAGCAAGAGCACTTCCTCGGCGCCGAGGAACGTCCGCGAAATCCCAGAGGGCCCCGGCGATCGCGGCCGCCAGCGACTCAGTGGGCCGCTCGCCCGGTTCCAGGAAGAGCTTGCGCACGGTGAGGAGCCGGTCTTGCGGTCGAGGAGGGGTCGAGCCGGCCGACGAGCTTGCCGCGATGCAGGATCGGCATCGTGTAGTAGCCGTAGACCCGCTTCGGCGCCGGCGTGTAGACCTCGATCCGGTAGTGAAACCCACAGGTCCGCCATCCGCCCGCGGTTCCAGATGAGGTTGTCGAAGGGTGAGAGAAGCGTCGTCAGCGTGGGCTAGCCGCGCCCGGCGCGCAGTTCGGCTAGCCGCGGCAGCAGCGCGGCGTCGAGCCAGGTCGGCTCGCGCAGACCCTCGACCGTCGACGGTGACGGCCAGCCCTCTCCTGCAACTCCTTCAGCCCGGCCGGCGCTCGCCTGGGCGGTGCTGTAGGGACGGGCCCAGTTCCGGAAGTAGTCGGCTACCCAGCGCGCCGTCGCCACTCCGAGGGCGCGCAATGCGCAGCGGAGAAAAAGCGCCGCCGCTCCTCGGCGGAGGGCCGCTCCGCAGGAGATCGCTAGGGATGATGCGCTCGGTCACGTCGTAGACGCGCTGAAAGCCGCTCTCCCGGCGCGCGACCATCAGGTCGCCGCAGGACCAGAGATGATCGAGCGCCTGCCGCGCCGGTTTGCCGCCATACCAGGTCCAGGCCTCGGGACGCGGGCCGTCGGGCCGCTCGAAGTGGCGCGAAGCTGTCGCGCCGTCCGCGCGGATCCGCTCGAGCACACCCGAGATGACGTCACGGTTGCCTTCGACCCAGGCATGGCGCTCGTACTTTTCGCGGTAGGCATCCATCGCGTCCCGGAAGTAGGGAAATGTCTCGACCGGGATGATGGCCGCCGCGTGCGCCCAGTACTCGGTGAGCAGCCCCTCCGGATAGTGCAGCGACCCGAGCAGCGCCGGGTCGTAGGGGCCCAACCGGCTCCAGAGCACCGTCTCGTGAGAGCGCGAGACGACGCTGATCGTGTCGAGCTGAACGCAGCCGAGCGCGCGGATCGTCTCCAGCAGACGCGCTTTCTGCACTGCTGGATCGCGGGTCGGGCGCGGCCTTCGGTCGAGCCGCGAGGCGATCGTGGCCAGCGCCCTGGCTTCCTGATAGAAAAGCGACTCGCCGTTCACAGCACCATGCTCAGTGGCACGGAAAAGCCCCCTCTCCTGTCTTCGAGGCCGGGATGAGGCGGTTGGGGGTGAGGGTCGTCGCTCATACCGTGGCAAACGTCTCCACGGGCGCTGCCATCGTCACCTCGACGTCGGCTCCGAGACCCTTCAGCTTGTCCACGAATCCCTCATAGCCGCGGTCCAGGTGGTGCAAAGCGGAGACCTCGGTCTCGCCGGCGGCGATCAGCCCAGCCAGGACCACACCGGCGCCGGCCCGGATGTCGAGGCAACGCACGGGACGCCCGGTCAGTGGGGTCGGACCGAAGATCTCCGCTCTGGTGCCGTAGCGGATCGGCCCCGGGTCGGGTTTCCGGTCTCGTCGATGGGCTGCAACCGCTCGACCCGGATGCTGGCGCCCATCGCGCGCAGCTGGTCGGTGTAGCGCAGGCGGTCCTCGAATACCCGCTCGTGGATCCTCGAGAGCCCTGGGCCTGGGTCATCAGCACCGCGAACGCGGCCTGCAGGTCGGTCGGGAAACCCGGGAAGGGCAGGGTCTGGATCTCGACCGCGCGCAACCCGGCGCTGGGGCGGACCAGCATCCGATCGTCGTCGATCCAGACCTCCGCGCCCGCCTCGCGCAGCTTGGCGGTCAGCGGCAGCATGTCCGGCTCGCGGACGTCGTTGAGCGTCACCTCGCCGCCGGTGATGACCGCGCCGATGGCGTAGGTGCCCGCCTCGAGCCGGTCGGGCAGGATCGTCTCGGAGACGCCGTGCAGGCGGTCGACGCCGTCGACGATGATCGTCGGCGAGCCGAGCCCGGTGATGCGGGCGCCCATCCGGTTGAGCATGTTGCCGAGGGAGACGATCTCCGGCTCGCAGGCGGCGTTGACGATCGTCGTGCGCCCGCTGGCCAGCGTGGCGGCCATGAGGAGGTTCTCGGTGCCGGTGTGGCTCGGGTAGTCCATGTAGATGGCGCGCCGCGCAGCCCGTGGCGCGTCCGGCGATGTGCTGACCGTCGTCGTCGAAGTCGATGGCCGCGCCCATCTGGCGGAAGCCGCGCACGTCGACGTCGACCGGGCGCGCGCCGAGCTGGCAGCCGCCGGGCGTGGAGGCGGACATCTCGCCGAATCGGGCCAGCAGCGGACCGGCGACGAGGAACGAGGCGCGCATGTTGGCGACGAGCTCGGGCGGGGCGTCGGTATCGATCGATGTTCGCGGCGCGCACGCGGACGCGTTTGCGCTGCGCGGTCGAGCTCGGTCTCGGCGCCGAGACTGCGCAGCAGCGCGATCATCGTGCCGATGTCGGCGAGATCGGGAACGTTGTTGAGGACGCACTCGTCGGCCGTGAGCAGCGTGGCCGCCAGCGCGGGCAGCGCGGCGTTCTTGGCGCCGCCGATCGTGACGGAGCCGCGCAGCGGCGCGCCGCCGCGGACGCGCAGCACGCGTTCAGCCGGAGCGGGATCGGGAGCGATCGCGCTCCGCGGTGCTTGAATCACTGTCGCCAATGAGTCCTCCTGGCGCGGGGTTGCAATCGTCGCCGGCGACGACCGCCCGCAATGAAGAGGATACCCCGATCGGCGGAAGGCTCTCAGATGGGCGTGCAGGACGATGGCGCCGGAACGCCCTCACCGCGAGACCCTCAGCCGTCCTGCGAGGCTTCGCGAAGAAAGCCCCTTCTCCCCGCTCACGAGTGGGAGAGGGGTTGGGGATGAGGGGCGCTTGGGGTGACTGAGTCTAGCTCCGGACCCAGGAAAGCCCTCGCCGCTTGGAACCGGCGGTCGCCGTGAACCACGCCGCTGCCCAATCCGCAGGCGGAGATTGGCGCGGCGGAGCGATGCCTGCGCCTCCTCGAGGTCGATCGTGCCCTGGCGACTGGCGATCGACTCCTCGGCGCGGCGGCGGGCGGCTTCCGCGCGGTCGACGTCGATCTCTTCGGCCCGCTCGGCGGTGTCGGCGAGGACGATGACCTTGTTGTCGCCGACCTCCATGAAGCCGCCGAAGACCAGGATCGACTGCTCGTCGTTCCCCTTCTTGACCCGCAGCTCGCCGAGGCGAGGGTCGTGATCAACGGCGCGTGCTCGGGCAGGATGCCGAGCATGCCGGCACCCCCGGGCGCGACGACCATATCGACGTCGTGCTCGTTGAAGACGACGCGCTCGCCGGTGACGATCTCGACGTCAGCTTGGCCATTGGACCTCCGGCCATGATCGGGGCTCGGCGTCCGTACGCTGCTTCCGCTCGATCTGGCCGCTCGACATCTGCCGATGCCGCTTCTGGCGCTGCTCACCTGGTCGATGTCGCCGACCATGTAGAACGCCTGCTCCGGCAGGTTGTCGTAGCTTGCCTTCCAGGATCTCCTTGAAGCAGCGCACCGTGTCCTCGCGCGAGACGTACTGCCCGGGCGTGCCGGTGAAGACCTCGGCGGTGAAGAACGGCTGCGACAAGAACCGCTCGAGCTGCGCGCGCGGGCGACGGTCTGCTTGTCCTCGTCGCTCAGCTCCTCGACGCCGAGGATGGCGATGATGTCCTGCAGGTCGCGGTAGCGCTGCAGGACCCGCTGCACCTCGCGGGCGACTTGTAGTGCTCCTCGCCGACGATGAGCGGGTCGAGGATGCGGGAGGTCGAGCCGAGCGGATCGACCGCCGGGTAGATGCCGCGCGCGGCGATCGAGCGCTCCAGCGAGATGGTCGCGTCGAGGTGGGCGAAGGTCGTCGCCGGGGCCGGGTCGGTGTAGTCGTCGGCGGGCACGTAGATGGCCTGCACCGAGGTGATCGAGCCCGTCTTGGTCGAGGTGATCCGCTCCTGCAGCTGCCCCATCTCGGTCGCCAGCGTCGGCTGGTAGCCGACGGCGCTCGGCATGCGGCCGAGGAGCGCCGAGACCTCGGAGCCGGCCTGGACGAAGCGGAAGATGTTGTCGATGAAGAGGAGGACGTCGCGCCCCTCGTCGCGGAAGTACTCGGCCATCGTCAGCGCCGGTGAGGCCGACCCGCAGGCGGGCGCCGGGCGGCTCGTTCATCTGGCCGAAGACGAGCACCGTCTTGTCGGCGACGCCCGACTCCTGCATCTCGCCCTAGAGCTCGGTGCCCTCGCGGGTGCGCTCGCCCACGCCGCAGAAGACGGAGTAGCCGCCGTGCTCGGCGGCGATGTTGCGGATCAGCTCGGTGATGATGACCGTCTTGCCGACGCCGGCGCCGCCGAAGACGCCGGTCTTGCCGCCCTTGGTGAAGGGGGCGATCAGGTCGATGACCTTGATGCCGGTCTCGAAGACCTCGACGGTGGTCGCCTGCTCCTCGAAGCGCGGCGCCGGGCGGTGGATCGGGTAGCGCGTCGTCGCGTCGACCGGCCCCGCCTCGTCGATCGGCTCGCCGACCACGTTGAAGATGCGGCCGAGCGTCTCCGGGCCGACCGGGACGGTGATCGGGCCGCCGGTGTCCTGCACCGTCGCGCCGCGGCGCAGGCCGTCGGTGGTGCTCATGGCGACGGCGCGCACCGCGTCGTTGCCGAGGTGCGGCTGCGCCTCGAGGATGAGGATGCTGCCGTCGTCGCGGGTCACCTCGAGCGCGTTGTAGATCTCCGGCAGTTGTCCGGCGGGAACTGGACGTCGACCACCGGGCCGGTGATCTGCACGATCGTGCCGGTCGCTCCACCGGCCTTGTTCCCATTTGCGGCCACGACGTCCGCTACGATCGGCGTCGCGTCTGCCTGGGTCTGTACGTCGGTCATGGTGCCTCCCGTCTCTCGTGTCCTAGCCGGCCAGCGCGTTCGCGCCGGCCGCGATCTCGGAAACCTCGCGCGTGATCTGCGCCTGACGCGCCTTGTTGTACGACAGCGTCAGTCCTGCTGGATCTCCTTGGCGTTGTCGGAGGCGTTGCGCATGGCGACCATCCGGGCCGAGTGCTCGGAGGCGATCGCTCCAGCATCGCCTGATAGACCTGGACCTCGACGTAGCGCGGCAGCAGGTCGTTGAGCACGGCCTCCGGGCTCGGCTCGAAGATGTAGTCGGTGTAGCCCTCCTGGGCTTCTGGCGGCTCGATCGGCAGGATCTGCAGCACCTCCGGTCGCTGGGTCAGCGTGTTGACGAAGCGGGCGAAGACCAGTAGACGGCGTCGACCTTGCCCGACGTGAAGTCGTCGATCGCGATCTCCGCGATCGGCCGCACCTCGTCGAGGGTGCGTTGTCGCCGATGCCGATGAACTCGGCGACGACATCCTGCCGCGTTCGGACCATGAAGTCGCGCCCCTTCTTGCCGGCCGCGATGACCTGCACCGGCGCCCCGGCCTCGTCAGGATGAAGCGGCTGCCGCGCCGCAGGATGTTGGTGTTCAGCGCGCCGGTCAGCCCCCGGTCGGGCGTGATCACGATCAGCTCGACGTTCCGCACCGTCGCTGCTCCAGCAGGGGGAACTGCGCCAGCTCTCGGGTCGGGTTGCTGGGCGGCCAGGTCGGCCATGATCTGGCGCAGCTGTTCGCTGTAGGGCCGGCTGGCGATCACCCGCTGCTGCGCCTTGCGCATCTTCGCGGCGGAGACCATCTCCATCGCCCGGGTGATCTGCGGCATGTTGCGGACGCTGCGGATGCGGCGCCGGATCTCGCGTGTGCTGGCCATGTGTCGCTCCTTACCGTCGCATCAGCCGCGCTGCGCTCGATCGAGGCCCACTGCGAGCCTCGCCTTGAAGGCGTCGAGGCCGCTCGCAGCTGCTCGATGATCTCGTCCGTAAGCGCCTGCTCGTCTGGCGATCGTCTGCAACAGCTCCGGGTGCGCGGTGCGCATGTAGTCGAGATACTGCGTCCTCGAACTCCTGCACCTGCTCGACCGGGACGTCGTCGAGGAAGCCGTTCCCCGCCACCAGAGATCGACGACCTGCTCCTCGACCGGCATCGGCTGGTACTGACCCTGCTTCAGGATCTCGGTCAGCCGCACGCCGCGCTCGATCTGCTTGCGGGTGGCTGCGTCGAGGTCGCGGAGCCGAACTGGGCGAAGGCCGCCAGCGAGCGGTACTGCGCCAGGTCGAGGCGCAGGCGGCCGGCCACCTGGCGCATCGCCTTGATCTGGGCCGCGCCGCCGACGCGGGAGACGGAGATGCCGGCGTTCACCGCCGGCCGGATACCGGCGTAGAAGAGGTCGGTCTCGAGGTAGATCTGGCCGTCGGTGATCGAGATGACGTTGGTCGGGATGTAGGCCGAGACGTCGCCCGCCTGCGTCTCGATGATCGGCAGCGCGGTCAGCGAGCCGCCGCCGAGCTCGTCGCTGAGGCGCGCGGCGCGCTCCAGCAGGCGCGAGTGCAGGTAGAAGACGTCGCCCGGATACGCCTCGCGGCCCGGCGGGCGGCGAACAGCAGCGAGACCTGGCGGTAGGCCCAGGCGTGCTTGGAGAGGTCGTCGTAGATGATCAGGGCGTGCCGGCCGGTGTCCATGAACTCTTCGCCCATGGCGGTGCCGGCGAAGGGCGCGATGTACTGCAGCGCCGCCGGGTCGGCGGCGGAGGCGACGACGACGATGGTGTGGTCCATCGCGCCGTGCTCTTCCAGGATGCGCACGGCCTGCGCGACCTGGGCCTGCTTCTGGCCGATGGCGACGTAGATGCAGATCACGTCGCTGCCCCTCTGGTTGATGATCGTGTCGAGGGCGATGGCGGTCTTGCCGGTCTGGCGGTCGCCGATGATCAGCTCGCGCTGGCCGCGGCCGATCGGGATCATGGCGTCGATCGCCTTGATGCCGGTCTGCAGCGGCTGGTCGACGTTGGCGCGCTGGATGACGCCGGGAGCGATGCGCTCGATCGGGCGGGGCTTGTCGGTCGCGATCGGGCCCTTGCCGTCGATCGGCTGGCCGAGGGCGTTGACGACGCGGCCGATCAGGGCGTCGCCGACCGGGACCGAGGCGATCTGGCCCGGTGGCGCGGACCTCGTCGCCCTCTTCGATGTTCCGGTACTCGCCGAGGACGATGACGCCGACGGAGTCTTCCTCCAGGTTGAAGGCGAGACCGATCGTGCCGGTCCTCGGGAACTCGACCAGCTCGCTGGCCATGACCTGGCTGAGGCCGTAGACGTTGGCGATACCGTCGCCGAGCTGACGACGGTGCCGACGTTGGTCAACGACGTGGTGTCGTCGAAGCCCGCGATCTGCTGCCGGATGATGTCGCTGATTTCGGTGGGTCGCACCGCCATGGTGTCTGCTCCTCTAGTGTCAGGGTACTTGCAGCCGTTTGTCTTCTGGCCGTCTAGCCGTCTAGCCGTCTGGCCGTCTCAATAGACTACCGCCGGCCGGCCACGAGCCGGGCGCGCATCTTTTCCAGTTTGTTGCGCACGCTTCCGTCAATAACCTGATCGCCAATCCGGATGATGATGCCGCCAATGAGTATCTGCTCGATTTCGTCATGCGCCCGTTGATCGATCGCATCAAACGTGACTTCGCATCCTCAACTTGGCTGCCGCACTCACGCACCGCTTCTGCCATAACGCCATATAAATCTGATTGAGTTTGTACTGCCTGGCTGTCCTTTGTATACGTGACATGCATCGCGTCGATCATGTCGCCGGAGTTTTGGGCGAGCACGCTATTCGCTGAGCGGCTTATGTCATTAGCATTAATGCCTGAAAGCCGAGAAAATCCCTGAAGTTCGTTAGCCGCGGCAGAGCATTGGTTGTCCGTCGAGGTAGGCCATAGGGCGCTCAAGATTGCAGCTGAAAACTTGCGCTTCGGCATGTCTCCGTTGACTAACACGCAGCCGCCCAATCACAACGCAGGAGCGGAATGCAGTTTTCTACTTCCACCATGGCACATCTACTTCACTGCATCTGCCGATCAACCCGGAAAGATCCATAATGCCAAACTCATAGAGTTGATTCTCGTAGATGCTTGAATCGCGGTCTGGCGATAGCTCCTCGGCGTACATTAAGCATCGATCGATATATTGTTGAAAGTTTCGGGCTAAAAAACGCGGTGGATCGGAGTGCTGATTGAGAACGTCTTGTGCCTTCGGCGCCCAGTCATATGTGTCAGTGACAAATTGGGGTATTGCCGCTTTTCTTTCGGGCGTGTTTGGCGCGCCCGAACGTGTAATGCATTCCTCGCGTCCGAACTCTCACGCATCAGCGGACCCATTGCTAGCAGAGCTCCCGATCAGCATCATCCACGAACACTTGCGTCGGCTCGGGCTTGAGCAGTCTGCGTATCTACGGGTCCTTGCGAGCCATCCCCGCCCTTCACAAGAGAGACGACGAGAGCCGCTGCAGAAAGCAGAACGGCGAGAGCGACCCCAATCGGCACCAGAAGCCCGCGACGTGGGGGCTTACCGACGGGCTGCGGAGGCCATGGCGGCGGAGCCGGCGGGCCGGCATTCATCGGCATGGGCACCTGCGGACCACTCGGTGGCATCGGAGCGCCTTGCCCTCCCCACGGGGCGTTTCCGTCCATCGCCCCAGCTTAATTGCTAGCCCACGTTGAATTCCGCGCCAGTTGAGAACGATCACCTAACGCTTGACGCTGGGATCAGCCCGCCGGGCGCATCTGTTCGTCAAGGACATACCCGTCGACCCGTACAGTCGAGGGGATCCGCCGACCAGCAGAAAGGACGTATGGCAGTCCGGCTGACCCGCACCAATTGGGTTGCTTCAACCGCCATCGCCCTGATCGCGGTCCAGCTCGTGATCCGGGCAGTCCTGGCGTTCAAGGGCTACTTCTACTGGGACGACCTCATCCTTGTTGGCCGCGCAGGCACGCAAGGCCTCTTCTCGCCGGGGTATCTCTTCGACGATCACGACGGTCACGTCATGCCCGGGGCGTTTCTCATCGCGGGCGCCATCACCCATGTCGCCCCGCTGAACTGGATCGGCCCGGCCATCAGCCTCGTTGTCCTGCAACTGCTCGCATCACTGGCACTGTTGCGCGCACTTCACGTCATCCTCGGCTGGCGGCCCGTCCTCCTCATTCCGCTGACCTTCGCGCTTTTCACTCCACTCGCAGTTCCTGGGTTCGCCTGGTGGGCAGCCGCATTGAACTCCTTGCCGATGCTCGCCGCGATGGCCTGGGTGTGCGCCGACGCCATCCTGCTGGTGCGCACCGGCAATCAGCGATACGCCGTCACCGCGCTGCTGGTCTTTTTCGGCGGACTGCTGTTCTTCGAGAAGGCAGCCGTCATCCCGTTCGTCGCCTTCACGGTCACCGCACTACTTGCCCATGTCACCGGAGACCAATCCGCGCTCCGAACCGTCTGGCGCCGCGGCATACGACTCTGGATCGGATCGCTCGCGCTCACCGCCGCCTGGATCGTTCTCTACCTCGTGGTCGTCGACCAGGAGCGCTGGAGCCGCGACCTCCCCATGACGCGAGACTTGTTGAGCCGCTCCATCACTCATGGGATAGTGCCCGGCCTGGTCGGCGGCCCGTGGGATTGGCAGCGCTGGGCTCCCGCCTCGCCTTGGGCGACACCCCCCGTCGCCGTCATGGTCCTCGGCTGGCTGGCACTCGCCGCGGTGATCGTCGTGTCGTTCCTACGCAAAGAGCGGATCGGCCCGCTGTGGTTCGCCGCCGTCGGCTATGCCATCGCCTGCCAGATACCGATCTATTTGCTGCGCTCCTCTCGATTCACCGCTCTGGAATTGGCGCAGACTCTCCGCTATTTTCCCGACCTCGTCGTCGTCCTCGCCCTGCTCGCCGCGGTCGGGTTTTGCGCACCCAACCGCGAGCGATCCCGATGGCTCGACCACTCACCCGCACGCACGGCCGTAACCGTCTCCGCCGCAGTCGCTTTCATTGCCAGCAGTCTGTACTCCACCGCGACATTCACCACGATCTGGCAAGACAATCCCGCCCAGCCCTATCTGCAGAACGCCGAAGCGGGCCTCGCCGCGGCCGACGCCGAATCCAATGCGCCGATGCTCGACCAGGAAGTCGACCCATTCGTGCTGCAACGCGTCGCCGCACCCGAGAATCTCGCCAGCCACATGTTCGCACTGCTTCACGATCGGCCCGAATTCGACAGCACGACAACCCAACTGCGCATGCTCGACAACCGGGGTCACGTCGTCGACGCGAAGGTGACCTGGGTCCGATCCATCAAGCAGGGACCCGACCCGAAGTGCGGGTACCTCGTCCAACCAGACTTCCCGGTGCGCATGCCGCTCGACGGACCTCTGTTGCCGGCGGACTGGACTGCAGAGATCAACTACCTCGCCAACAGCGAGGGCTCCATGACGATGTCCCTTACCGACGGCAAGGAGACCAAGGTGCCGGTCCACCCCGGACTCAATAGGGTCTTCGTGCGACTGCCCGGCGCCGGGGACGCCATCAATGTCCGGGCAAACACCGCTGCGCTGTCCGTCTGTGTTGCATCCGGCCCAGTGGGCTACCTCGCGCCGCTGTGATGCAAAAGTAAATCCATGACTGATATGCGCGAAACAGGATTGAACGTCTTCCGCGAGCTGATGCCGGGCCTACTGCCGGACGGTGACATCAACCTTGGCGGCGGCATCAGCGAGGGGCTGTTCGAACTCAGCCTCGACAACGTCTTCGGTCGGCTATGGGGACGCGAAGGACTGAGCCGCCGCGATCGCAGCCTTGTGACTCTGGGCATGCTGATCGCGCTGCGGGCCAACGACGAACTCGCCATTCACATCAAGATCGCTCGCACCAACGGGCTGACCGACGACGAGATCGCGGAGGTCGTCTACCACTCCAGCGGCTACGCGGGCTTCCCCGCCGCCGCCACTGCATCCCGGATCGCCCAGGAGGCACTGAGCGAGTGACAAACAAGCGGAGCCACCTAGGAGAATCGAACTCCTGACCTATTCATTACGAGTGAATCGCTCTACCGACTGAGCTAAGGTGGCGCGCCCGGTGCAATCCGGGCGGGACGAGTCTACGGCAGGCCCTCGGGACCACCCAAGTCAGTTGCGCAGCGCCAGACCCAGGGTCGCGACCATCGCGTCGACCGCGAACTTCGGCTTGACGTTGACCGCCAGCGCCTCGCGGCACTCCAGCACCGCCTCGATGCACCGCAATAGCCTGTCCGGCGGCACGACGGCGGCCATCGCCCCAACCCGATCGGACATGTCGGGATGGTTCGGCTGGATCTCGCCCGCCTGCGCCGACACCAGCAGCGCATCGCGGAAGTACGTTGCGAGGTCGATCAACGCCCGATCCAGCGCATCGCGCGATGCCCGCGTCTGACGCGACTTCTGTCTGCGCTCAAGGTCTTTGATCGCACCCGTCGCACCACGCAAGGTGCCCGCGGTGCCCTTTCCTGTGCCGCCCGCACCCAGCGCCGTGCGCAATTCCTCGGTCTCGGCTTCATTGCGGTCGATCGTCAGCGCCGACGCCTCCGCCTCCGCGGCCGCCACCAACTCCTCTGCGGCACCGTAAGCCCTCGACGGCGTCGCCGCGTCACGCGCCAGCCCGAGCGCCCGCTGCCGGCGCTTCCTGGCCTCCTCGTCGGTGGCCAGCCGCCGCGCCCGCCCGACGTGCCCGCCGCTCACCGACGCCGCCCACTGGGCCTCCTCAGCGGGCAATCCGTCGGAATCGACCAACACCTGGGCAATCGCGTCCACCGGCGGCGTCACCAACGCCACATGCCTGCAGCGCGACCGCAGCGTGATCGCGATGTCCTCCGGGTCCACCGACGGCGCGCACAGCAGGAAAACCGTCGACGGCGGCGGCTCCTCGACCACCTTGAGCAGGGCGTTGCGCCGCGCCTTCGGTCAGCCGGTCGGCGTCCTCGATCAACACGATCTGCCACCGGCCCGTCCCTGGCCGCCGCGACGCGATCTGCACGATGTTGCGCATCTCGCCCACACCGATCGACAGCCCTTCGGGGATGATCCTGCGCACGTCCGCGTGGGTGCCGGCCATCGTCGTGGTGCACGCACGGCACTCCCCACAGCCCGGAACGCCGTCCGACGTGCACTGCAACGCGGCCGCAAAACACAGTGCGGCAACCGAACGCCCCGAGCCCGGCGGCCCGGTTATCAGCCACGCGTGTGTCATGGTGCCGGTGGCATGCGCACTGTGAGCGGGGTCACCGCGCGCAGCCCACGCTGCTGCCACCAGTTCTGCCTCAACAGCGCCTTGACCCACCAGACGCGCAAAAACACCGGCCATCGGACGTAACAGTAGTGCTGCGAACCGACACGTCCGTCCCAGAGCGCCCGTTGCGGTCTCCCCGGCCCGATACGGTAAACGGGTGACATCCGAGGCCGTACCGACCGGGCGAATCAGCGCATTCGTCCGCTGGGTGGCGCGCACGCCATGGCCGGTGTTCACGCTCGGCATGCTGCAGTCCGACATCATCGGCGCCCTGTTCGTGCTCGGGTTTCTCCGTTTCGGCCTGCCGCCCGAGGACCGCGTCCAGCTTCAAGACCTGCCCCCTTTCAACCTCGCCGTCTTCCTGGGCTACCTGTTTCTGTCGTTCACCATCGGTGCTTACGTCAGCCTGCGGCTGCTGATCCCTGTAATGCGCTGGCAGCGTCGCGACACCCTGCTCACCCCAGCGACCCCGCAGCCACCGAACTGGCCCGCACACGCGCGCTGAAGATGCCGTTCTACCGCTCCCTCATCAGCGTCACCAACTGGTGCCTGGGCTCCGATCGTGTTCATCGTCGCCAGCTGGCCGGTCGCCAGCCATTCGGCACCGGTCGTCGCCGTGGCCACCGCGCTGGGTGCGACCGCGACGGCGATCATCGGCTATCTGCAATCCGAGCGGGTGCTGCGCCCAGTCGCCGTCGCTGCCCTGCGTGGTGGGGTGCCGGAGAACTATCGAGCCGCCGGCGTCATCCTGCGCCAAGTGCTGACCTGGGTCTTGTCTACTGGCGTGCCCGTCCTGGCGATCGTGCTGGCGTTGGTAGCGAGCAAGTTTCAGATCCTCACCGCGTCGGCCGACCGGCTCATCACCCCGATTCTGATGCTGGCCCTCGCCGCTTTGGTGATCGGCTTGTCGGGCACGGTGCTGGTCGCGATGGCGATCGCCGATCCCCTCCGCCAATTGCGCTGGGCGCTGGGCGAAGTGCAGCGAGGTAACTACAACGCGCACATGCAGATCTACGACGCAAGCGAATTGGGCTTGCTGCAAGCAGGATTCAACGACATGGTTCGCGACCTGGCCGAGCGGCAAAGGCTGCGGGACCTTTTCGGTCGCTACGTCGGCGAGGACGTCGCCCGTCGCGCCCTGGAACGCGGAACCGAGCTCGGCGGCCAGGAACGCGACGTCGCGGTGCTGTTCGTCGACCTGGTCGGCTCGACGCAGCTGGCCTCCAGCCGACCCGCGGCCGATGTCGTCAGTCTGCTCAACGAGTTCTTCCGCGTCGTCGTCGACACCGTCGGCCGCCACGGCGGCTTCGTCAACAAGTTCCAGGGCGACGCGGCGCTGGCCATTTTCGGCGCGCCGATCGAGCATCCGGACGCGTCGGGAGCCGCGCTGGCAGCATCCCGCGAGCTGCACGACGAACTCATCGCTGTGATGGGCGCCGAAATGGAGTTCGGCATCGGCGTGTCTGCGGGTCGCGCCATCGCCGGACACATCGGCGCTCAGGCCCGCTTCGAATACACCGTCATCGGCGACCCGGTCAACGAGGCCGCCCGCCTCACCGAGCTCGCCAAGCTGGAAGAGGGCCATGTGCTGGCCTCTGCGATCGCGGTCAGCGGCGCGCTGGACGCCGAGGCGCTGTGCTGGGACGTCGGCGAGATCGTCGAGCTGCGCGGGCGGACGGCACCGACCCAGCTGGCTCGTCCGCTGAACCTTGTTGAGTCCAGTGACGAATCGGCCGAAGAGCGGCCAGCGAGATGTCCAGCGACATCTCGGGATAACTCACGGCGTTGTCGCTCGGAGCGGGCACACCGCTAGCTGCGCTTGGCGGCCTTCTTGGCAGGCGCCTTTTTCGCGGCCTTCTTGGCCGGCGCCTTCTTCGCCCGTTTCACCGGGCCGCGCGCACGGCGGTCGGCCAGTAGCTCGGCGGCGCGCTCATCGGTGATCGACAGCACGTCGTCGCCCTTGCGCAGGCTGGCGTTGGTTTCGCCGTCGGTCACGTACGGCCCGAACCGGCCGTCCTTGATGACCATCGGACTGCCGGTGGCTGGGTCGGCGCCCAATTCGCGCAGCGGCGGCGCCGAAGCACGCCTGACCCGCGCGACGTTTGGGCTCGGAGTAAATCTTCAACGCCTCGTCGAGCGTGATGTCGAACATCTGCTCTTCGGTCGTCAACGATCGAGAGTCGGTGCCGCGCTTGAGATACGGCCCGTAACGCCCGTTCTGCGCGGTGATCTCCTCGCTGGTGTTCGGGTCGACGCCGACGACGCGCGGCAGCGACAGCAGCCGCAGCGCGTCCTCCAGCGTGACCGTCTCCAGGTCCATTGACCGCAGCAGCGAGCCGGTTCGCGGCTTGGGGCCGGTCGGCTTCTTGCCCTTCTTCGCAGGGGCACCGTCATCGGGCTCGTCCAGCTCGGGCAGCACCTCGGTGACATACGGGCCGTAGCGCCCGTCCTTGGCGACGACCTCGTGACCCGACTTGGGATCGACGCCCAGCGAGCGGCCCTCTTGCGGTGTGGCGAAAGCTTTTTCGGCAAGTTCGAGCGTCAGCTCGTCCGGAGTCAGCTCGTCCTTGAGGTTGGCCCGCTGCGGTTTGGGCTCGCCGTCGTCGCCGATGACTGTGCGCTCCAGGTAGGGCCCGTTCCTGCCGACTCGCACGTAGATTGGGCGTTCCCTGCGCATCGTCAAAGAGCTTGATGGAGTTGACCTCTCGGGCATCGATGCCTTCGAGGTTCACACCCACCAGCCTCTTCAGCCCACCGGAGCGGGCAATCGACTCCGGCACGCCGTGATCGCCGCCGAAGTAGAAGTTGGAGAGCCACACCGTGCGCTGCTCATTGCCCGATGCGATCTCGTCGAGCTCGTCCTCCATCGCCGCGGTGAAGCCGTAGTCGACCAGCCGCCCGAAATGCTGCTCGAGCAGCCCGGTGACGGCGAACGCCACCCACGACGGCACCAGGGCACTGCCCTTCTTGTGGACGTAGCCGCGGTCCTGGATGGTCTTGATGATCGACGCATAGGTCGACGGCCGGCCGATGCCAAGGTCTTCCAGCGCCTTGATCAGCGACGCCTCGGTGTAGCGCGCCGGCGGCGTGGTGACATGGCCGTCGGCGGTCAGCTCCTTGGCGTCGACGCGCTGGCCCTCGGTCAGGTTGGGCAGACGGCTCTCGGCGTCATCGGCCTCGCCGCCGGCCTGGTCATCGAGGCTCTCGACGTAGGCCTTCAGGAAGCCGGCGAAGGTGATGGTGCGGCCGCTCGCGTTGAACACGACCTGCTGCCCGTCGCTCGACTGCCCGGAGATGCGCAGCGACAACGTCGTGCCTCGCGCGTCGGCCATCTGCGAGGCCACGGTGCGCTGCCAGATCAGCTCGTAGAGCCGGAACTCGTCGGTGTCCAGCTGGCTGTGCAGCTGGCCCGGCGTCTGGAACACATCACCGGCAGGCCGGATCGCCTCGTGCGCCTCCTGGGCGTTCTTGACCTTCCGGGTGTACTGCCGCGGCGTCGGATGCACGTACTCCTCGCCGTACAACTGGCGAGCCTGGTTGCGCGCGGCGTTGATGGCCGATTCCGACAGCGTCGTGGAATCGGTTCGCATATAAGTGATGTAGCCGTTCTCGTACAGCCGCTGCGCAATGCTCATCGTCCGCTCGGACGAGAACCTCAGCTTGCGGCCCGCCTCTTGCTGCAGCGTCGACGTCATGAACGGTGCGTACGGCCGACGGGTGTAGGGCTTCTGCTCGACCGAGGACACCGACAGCTGCGCACCGCGCAGCCCCGTCGCCAACGCCCCGGCGCTGGCCTCGTCGAGCACCAGCACCTCGTCGGGCTTCTTAGCTCGCCCGAGCGAGTCGAAATCGCGGCCGGTCGCCACTCGCTTGCCGTCGACGGTGTTGAGCTTGGCGGTGAAGGTGGGCGGCTGCGACTCCGGGTCGGAGACGCTGGCGTCCAGTTCTGCGGTGACGTCCCAATAGCCGGCGCTGCGGAACGCCATCCGTTCGCGTTCGCGCTGCACGATGATGCGGGTCGCCACCGACTGGACGCGGCCCGCCGACAGCTTCGGCGCGACCTTCTTCCACAGCACGGGGCTGACCTCGTACCCGTACAGCCGGTCCAGGATGCGGCGAGTCTCCTGAGCGTCGACGAGGTCGTTGTCCAGGTCACGCGGATCCTCGGCGGCCGCACGGATCGCGGGTTCGGTGATCTCGTGGAAAACCATCCGCTTGACCGGCACCCGGGGCTTCAGCGTCTCCAACAGATGCCACGCGATGGCCTCGCCCTCGCGGTCGCCGTCCGTGGCGAGATACAGCTCGTCGACATCCTTGAGCAGGTCCTTCAGCTCCGCGACGGTGCTCTTCTTCTCCGGGCTGATGATGTAGAGCGGCTCGAAGTTGTCCTCGACGTTCACACCGAGGCGAGCCCACGGCTCCGACTTGTACTTGGCGGGCACGTCGGCGGCATTGCGCGGCAAGTCCCGGATGTGTCCGCGGGACGACTCGACGATGTAGTTGGAGCCCAAGTAGCTGGCTATTTTGCGTGCTTTAGTAGGCGACTCGACAATGACGAGTCGCCGCACGACCGTTGCGGCCGCTGCCGCGGTCCCCGTCAGCCAATTGCGCTTACGCTCCTACTTCTGTGTTGCCGTCGGCCCCCGGATTTATACGTTCGCGTCAATTCGGTGCCGTCGGCAACTGACAATTTCGCACCCCGAACGTGCCGACGCAAACTGACCCTCCGGCTCTCGGCCCTTAAATACGGGGCCAGAGCGAGAACGCCTCTACATCACCCGGGGGTTCCCCCACGTTCTCTACCAGGCGCGATAGCCTCCGCCGGCCACTGATCCGGAGCGCCGGATGCGCGCCTCGGGTCCCGATAAGAGTTGGTGCTATCCCTACCCTCATCATCGCCGAGGCAAGCGGCGAATGGGTGTCCGGGGCGTGCGGATCGAGGCCCAACAGATAGCGGTCCGCCTCAGGGGTGCCGGAAGCCAGCGTCCAGGCCCGAAGTTCACGCGGTCCGGGCAACCAGTGCGGCGGCACCGTCTTGACCGCTCCACGGGTCCACTCGGCGGCGATAGCCGACCAGCCGCGGGTCCACCGCGGTGCGGACGAGCGGGGTGTTCTCGTCGGTACGGGAGATCTCGGGCTCCAGACCGGCCTCGACGATCATCTCGGCCAGGGCCACTGCCCGCCACGGCCGGTCCACCACCACCGACAGCCGTGCGCCCTGCCCGACCACGGCCACCTGGCCGGGCGCGGCAAGAATCCCCGTCAGGTCGGCGACCGCAGGCGGCACCGACTCTGCCGAGAAGAACGACAGCTGGCTCACGCAGACGACAGTAGGCCAGTGCCGCGCCGCCGCGCTGTCGGCGGGCCGCACTTGCGCCCGAAAACGAAAACCCCCGCGATCCTCGAGGGATTGCGCGGGGGGATTCGTCAGTTTCGATTACTTAGATGGACCGAACGCCGGTTGCCTGCGGGCCCTTGGGGCTCTGACCGACCTCGAACTCGACCTTCTGATTCTCTTCGAGAGTCCGGAAGCCGGATCCCTGAATTTCCGTGTAGTGGACAAACACATCGGCGGAGCCGTCCTCGGGGGCGATGAAGCCAAATCCCTTCTCCGCGTTGAACCACTTCACAGTTCCCTGTGGCATCTTTCGATCTTTCCTTCTCTTCTTACCGGGAGCGGTCCACCGACATCCGGTGCACCGGGCCCGTTCCGACCGCCATACCTTCGTGGAGTCGCCGGAACTTGACCCGACCTTCAACCCTCGCAGGAACCGCGATCGCAACGTCGATCCTGCGAGTGCATATACACGAACACAGAAGCTGCGACCGTCCTTAGTCAATCATGTTCGAAGCTCCAGCGACAGTCTTGCCATCGCAACTAGGGAACAATTCGTCCACAGGAGGGCAAACGATGTCGGATTTCGGCCGCGAGCTGCTCGCCTGCGCGGTCGAGGGCACCGATCCGGAGGAGAAGCCGCTACGCCACGTCGCGGACCTGCCACCGCGGCAGGCGCGACAACAGGCGTGGCCGCGCTGGGCCGACCCGGATGTGGTGCGCGCGTTCAATGATCGCGGTGTCACCGCACCGTGGTCACATCAAATCGAAGCTGCCGACCTCGCCTACGACGGCCGCCACGTCGTGCTCAGCACCGGCACCGCGTCGGGTAAGTCGCTGGCCTATCAGTTACCCATTTTGACCGCATTCGCCGTCGATCCCCGTGCGCGTGCGCTGTATCTGTCGCCGACCAAGGCCCTCGGCCACGATCAGCTGCGAACCGCGCAGGCTCTCACCGACGCCGTTGCCAAGCTCGGCACCGTCGCACCCAGCGCCTACGACGGCGACAGCCCTGGCGAGGTGCGCCGCTTCGCCCGCGAACGATCTCGCTGGATCTTCTCCAATCCGGACATGATCCACCTGTCCCTGCTGCGCAACCACGCGCGCTGGGCGGTGTTTCTGCGAAATCTACGCTATATCGTTGTTGACGAATGTCATTACTACCGTGGGGTTTTCGGCTCGAACGTCGCGATGGTGCTGCGTCGCCTGTTGAGGCTGTGCACCCGCTACACGGCATCTCCGACGGTGATCTTCGCGAGCGCGACGACGGCATCACCCGCGGCCACCGCCTCGGAGCTGATCGGGCAGACAGTGCTGGAAGTGACCGCGGACGGCTCGCCGCAGGGCGCGCGCACCGTCGCGCTGTGGGAGCCCGCTCTGCGCGCCGACCTGGTCGGCGAAAACGGGGCGCCGGTGCGGCGTTCGGCCGGAGCGGAGGCGGCCAGGGTGATGGCCGATCTGATCGCCGAAGGGGCGCGCACACTGACCTTTGTTCGTTCTCGCCGCGGCGCCGAGCTCACCGCGCTGGGCGCCCGTGCACGCCTGGAAGACGTCGCACCGGAGCTGGCGGACCGGGTCGCGTCCTACCGCGCGGGCTATCTCGCCGAAGACCGCCGCAAGCTGGAACGCGCACTGGCCGATGGCGACCTACGCGGTCTGGCCAGCACCAACGCGCTCGAGCTCGGCGTCGACATAGCGGGACTGGATGCCGTCGTACTGGCGGGCTTTCCCGGGACGGTCACGTCGTTCTGGCAACAGGCGGGCCGATCCGGCCGGCGCGGACAGGGCGCGCTCATCCTGCTGATCGCACGTGACGATCCCCTCGACACCTATCTGGTACACCACCCGGAAGCACTGTTGGACAAGCCGATCGAGCGTGTGGTGATCGACCCGGGAAACCCCTATGTCCTTGGACCGCAACTGCTCTGCGCCGCAACCGAGCTGCCGCTGACCGACGCCGAGGTGCGTGCCTGGAACGCCGAAGCCGTCGCGGAGACCCTTGTCGATGACGGGCTGTTGCGGCGGCGACCCAGCGGCTATTTCCCCAGCCCCGGTGTCGACCCACATCCCGCGGTCGATATCCGCGGCTCCTCGGGCGGACAGATTGCGATTCTGGAGACCGAGACCGGGCCGCCTGCTGGGCAGCGCAGACGTGGGCCGGGCACCGGCATCGGTTCATCCCGGCGCGGTCTACCTGCATCAGGGTGAGTCGTACGTGGTCGACTCACTCGATTTCGAAGACGGCGTGGCCTTCGTGCACGCCGAGGATCCCGGCTATACGACGTTCGCGCGGGAGTTGACCGACATCGCGGTGACAGGGCCCGGTGAGCGAAAGACGTTCGGCCCGATCACTCTTGGTCTGGTTCCGGTGTCGGTGAGCAACACCGTGATCGGCTATCTGCGCCGCCAGCTGACGCGGTGAAGTGATTGATTTCGTCGAACTGGAGATGCCGACCCGCACGCTGGACACCAAGGCCGTCATGTGCACCATCACGCCGGAAGCGCTGCAGGACAACGGGGTCGAAGCATTGCGTATACCTGGCGCACTGCACGCCGCTGAACACGCGGCGATCGGGTTGCTGCCACTGGTGGCCAGCTGCGACCGCGGCGACATCGGCGGCTTGTCCACGGCGGTGGGTCCGGTCGCCGGATTGCCGACGATTTTCGTCTATGACGGCTATCCGGGCGGGGCGGGATTCGCCGACCGGGGCTTTCAGCAGCTCGCCACCTGGTGGAGCGCCACGGCGGCAGCGATCGAGGCCTGCGAGTGTCCGGCCGGGTGCCCATCCTGCGTCCAGTCACCGAAATGCGGTAGCGGCAACGACCCGTTGGACAAGGTGGGTGCCGTGCGCGTGCTGCGTCTGGTGCTCAGACGAATTGGAACGCCACGGCGGGTGAGAACCACAGAGACGGCCGACCCCTCGACGGCCGCCCCCATGGACCAGCGATCGACGGTGCCGGATCGGGCACGCCGAGCGCCAGACGATTGAGACGAAACGGAATACAACGCAATCCGTTTTTGTCCCGAGCTATCAGGCGCAGGGGTAAATTACCTCGTCGGAGCGTTTTAAGCAACCTGAGTCAGGCTTTTTCGGCACCGTCAAAATACATGGTCTATACCAAGAAGGTGCGGATTTCGTTGCCCTTCTCGCCTACCAATAGGCAGAAGCGCCGACCGATAAGATTTGCGGAATGAGCCACGAATGGCTGCTCGTGGAAACACTTGGCAGCGAACCTGTCGTGGTCGCCGACGGCCGCCAGACCAAGAATCTCGTTCCGATCAGCGTATTTCTGCGACGAAGTCCGGACCTGATGGCGATTCAAACCGCGATATCCGAAACGATTCGCGCTGGCGAGAGCCATGAGCACCATCACGCCGAGAAATGATCGCGTAATCCGCACCGAGCCCGTGCTGATGTCGGATGGGCGGCTGCATGGCGTCCATGCGTGGATCGGCCCGCTCGATATGGAGCCGCCGGAGCGGATGGTCGTCGGCCCGCTCAAATGGGACCTGACGGCCGGCGTCGCCACCGATACACCGGAGTCGATCTATAACAGCGGCAGGGACCCGGCCACCGAAGCCACCCATGGCCGAACGTTCGCCGAGGACCTGCCCATGCGCGACCTCAACGCCAGCGAGGCGAAGGTGCTGTCGATGGCGATCAAGGGCGAACCCGGCATGACGCTGTGCAGCACGTGGAATGTCACCGATTACCACGGCGAGACGATCTCCGTTGGCTTCGTTGCCCGTGCCAACCCGGAAACTCACGACGACGGCAGCGAGCGGCTCATCTGTCGCGCCATGAACTGGCGTGCCGTGTACGACGGCCCGTCACTGCCGCCCGACCACCTGGCGCAACGGATCCTCAACGGGCTGGCGCGTCCCGGCACGCACCGCGCACTGGTCGACCCGGTGCACTGGACGCTGCTGAAGTGGCTCGACGAACCGGCGCCGTTCTTCGACTGGCGCGCCAGAGAGTCCGGAGAGCCATCCGTGAACCCGGCGGACGCTGTTCACATGGCAAGAATGACACTGGAATTCGCCAACGGCGCGACCAGCGGAGTGCTGCGGTTACGCACGAACGAGGGCGGATGGACGCCGGTACACATGACCATCAATCGCATTGAGCTGGAGCCGGACACGTTCGCTGCGTTGATGGCCCTGCGGCTGGCGACCGATGCTGAGTTGGCGGTGATGGAGTTCGGCGAAAACGAGAAAGAAGAGTCGGCGTCGGCGCAGACGCCGCGAAAAGCCAAGAAGGACAAGAAGAACAAGAAAGTCAAGCGCAAGAAGGACAAGCGCGACTAACTGGGTCGGTTGGCCGGCCCTGCACGTGCGGCTGCGCGCGCAGGCCCGGCGGTGACAGTCACAACAACGTCGAGTTCGTGCACGGTGCAGTCGGCAACACCCACCCTCATGCGCGTTCGCAATCAACCCTGCCTGACCGCAGGCCGCGCCGTTGCCTGCGGGTAACCACGCCGCGGCAGCCAATGCCGCGAGATCGGCCGCTGCTTGTGCGCGGTGCCGGGCGATCACGGCAGACCCGATGTAGAACCCGCCGACGGTGATCGCCAACAGGACAGCCATCATCGCGAGGGCAACCACGGTTGCTGACCCGCGGTCAGCCCGCAGACGGCTCGATCGCCGCCACCGTCTCCGCCTGTATGGTGATGCCCGGCAACAGAATCGAATGGGCGGTGACCGTCGCAACCACCAGCCCGCCTTCTTCATGCAGGTCGAGCTGTGCGCCAAACGGGGCGATGTTGTGGGCGGCTTGTGCCGCACCACCGTCGTCGCCACGTGCAGCGAGGCGGGCCGCTTCCCGCGCGGCATCGATGCACCGGACCTGCATCGACACGGCGGTGAGCCCAGCCACACACAGCACCAGAACCACCACCAGAGCGGCGATGGCGAAGGCTGCCTCGACGGTGGTGGCGCCGTCATCGCCGGTCAGACGTTGGTGTTGAGCGCGCGGTTGATGATGTTGGTCAATGCGGTCACGATGGAGTCGCCGGTGACGACCGTGTAGAGAATCGCACCGAACGCCGCCGCGGCAATAGTGCCTATGGCGTATTCCACCGTCGACATGCCCGTGTCGTCGACCAGCAACACCGTAATTCTTGCCTTCGCGTCGCGAATCATGCTCGCCACCATTGTTTTTCCTCCCTGTCGGTTCATCGAACGGTTTGCACGCAGTCATGTCAGCCCCGATCGCAGCACGTCACCCGCCAGCCCTGCGACAATCGGCACGATGCCCAAGCAGACGAAGGCCGGCAAGTAGCACAGCCCGAGTGGGCCTGCGATCAGCACCGAGGCGCGTTGGGCGCGGGCGTCGGCCGCCGATGCGGCGGCGCGGCGGGAACCCTCGGCCAGTTCGGAGACGCCCTGCGCGAGTGCGATACCTGATGCCGCTGACCGCCGGGCCAGCCGCAGAAGGGCCGCGCAGTGATCGTCAAGCGGCAGGCCCGGATTCGACCATGCTGTGGCAGGGTCCGCGCCCAGCGCCAGTAGGTCGGCGGCATGATTGAGCACCTTCGCGAGTGGTCGTGGAGCCGACGGCGCGGCCGCAGCGGCAGCAGTCGACACCGCCATTCCAGAGGCAAGGCATGCGGCGAACACGTCGAACGCGGACGCGACGGCTAACGCATCCATGTCCTCCACCGGTCCGGCGTCCGGTCGGTCGCGCGCATCGGCGGACGAGCGCCGCCGTCCGCGCCCGCGCCGGGCCGCCGTCCGACCAGCAGCGGCGCCACGGCTGCGATCAGCACAGGCCGCCCAAGCTCATGTCAGCGCGCGTCCGGTGATGCGGTCAGACCACAACAGGCCACAGCACGCCAGCGTCACACCAGCCACCAGCAGCCACCCGCCTGCTCCGCCGCGACAGCAGGAAGTCCAGCGGGTCGGCGCCGATGAGTTGGCCGAGACCGATGCCTAGCACGGGAAGCCCGGCCAACACCGCCGCAGTGGCGCGAGCTCCTGCCATTCCGGCATCTATGCGGGCCGAGAATTGTTCCCGCTCAACGATGTCGCGATGCGCGGCGCGCATCAGCGTCGCGATCGCGAGCCCGTGTGCCTGAGCCAGCCGCCAGAACAGGGCCAGCCGTTCCCAATGCGCGGGCAGACGCGATGACCCGGCGGAGCTGCGCAGCCCCGCGGCCACGTCGGCACCCAGCCGCGCCCGCGCGGCAACAGCATGAAGGCTTTCCGCCACGGGCCCGTCAACCTCGCCCGCAGCGACATCGAATGCGGCGACGGGGTGTGCGCCGACCCGGAGTTCGCCGACCAGTACGTCGAGAGCGCCCTGCAATGCTGCCGCTTCGACGGCGCGAGCGCGCCGAGCGGTCGCCCGTCGCCGGCGCAACAGCAGAGTTCCGACGAGTATCGCCACGGCCAGCGTGGCTGTGACAGGCAGCGTCATTGCCGTACGCCACGGCGAGCGCGACGACAACGGCCTTCACCGGGGATCGGCGCCGACTCGCTGTTGCGGGTTCCACACGATGTCGCGTCGTCCGCGGAGCCACGACGAGCGCTAAGGCCAGAGCCAGCGCAGCAGCGGTCACAGCGGTGCCCGACCCTGTAGCAGCCTCTGCAATTCCTCGGCGCCGCTTCCGAACCCCGTGTCAGCGTTCCACGCGGTTGCCACTCCGACGAGGCCGCTGCTGTCGCGCCGCAACACGCCGATCTCGCCGAGCCTGCGCTGACCGTTTCTGTCCCGACCGACGTGCAACAGCACCTGCACGGCCGCGGCGAGTTGGCTGTGCAATGCAAGGCGGTCGAGGCCGCCAAGCGCCGCCAGCGCCTCGAGCCGGGCAGGCACCTCGGCGATGTTGTTCGCATGAACGGTCCCCGCGCCGCCGTCGTGGCCCGTGTTGAGCGCGGCCAGCAGGTCGACCACCTCTGCGCCGCGCACCTCGCCGACGACGATCCGGTCCGGTCGCATCCGTAGCGCCTGCCTGACCAGGTCGCGAACGGTAATCTCCCCTACCCCTTCGACATTCGCGCATCGGGCGACAAGCTTCACCAGATGGGGATGCCGCGGCTCCAGCTCGGCGGCATCCTCCACGCAGATGATCCGTTCCTCCGGTGCAACCTCGCCGAGGACCGCTGCCAGCAAGGTGGTCTTCCCGGCGCCTGTGCCGCCGGAGACCAGAAACGCCAACCGGGCGGCGATGATCCCGTCGAGCAGTCCGCTCGCCTCCGGAGCGATCGCCCCGGTCCGTCTCAGCGTGGCGAGGCCCTGTGTCGCCGGCCGCAGCACGCGCAACGACAGACAGGTTCCGCCGCATGCAATCGGTGCAAGCACCGCATGCAGCCGGACCGTGAACTGGCCGTCGGTCCCACCGGTCAGCTGGCCATCGACCCACGGCTGCGCCTCGTCGAGGCGGCGGCCCGACGCTCAAGGCGAGCCGCTGCGCCAGGCGCCGGACCGCGCCCTCGTCGGCAAACTCGATCTCGCTGCGCCGCAATCCCATTCCGTCGTCGACCCACACCGCGTCCGGCGCTGTCACCAGGACGTCCGTCGTGCCCTCCGCGCGCAGCAGCGGCTCGAGGATGCCCACACCGGTGAGTTCGGTCTGCAACATTCGCAGATTGCTCAGCACCTCGGTGTCGCCCAGCACTCCGCCCGACTCGGCTCGGATCGCGGCGGCGACGACGCTGGGGCGCAGGGGCGCGGATTCGGCCGCCAGCCGCTCACGAACCCGGTCGATCAGCGACTCACTCATGCGGCGTCCGCCGATGGCTGCTGCGCCAACACTTCAAGCACTTGCCGCGCGGCCTTGGCAAGTGGCGACTGGTGACGCATCCGAAGGCCGTGGCGCTCTAGGGTCCCCGCCAGACCGGGCTGCGGTCTCATCGCCGCCAAGAGGGGCAGACCGATGATCCGCGCCACATGCACCGACTCGCAACCCGCCCGGCGACGGACCGCGTACCACCAGGCCGACATTAGGATTGATCGCACACAGCGCCGATTTGACCGCGGTGGACGCGGCGCAGGCCCGCACGTCGGCCGTTGTGACCAACACGACTAAATCGGCTGCGTCCGTGGCGATTTCGACTACGCGTGTCAGGCGGCGCGGCAAATCGCACACTACGGTTGCACCGCCCCGGCGCCCTGCCTCGAGAATTGCGGCCAACGGTCCGGGCTCGATGTCGTTGCCTGCCCGCACGCTTGACAGCACGCTGAGCCCATCCCGCTGCGGCAGCGCTTGGCGCAATGCTGCGTAGTCGATCCTCCCGTGCTCCAATGCGAGGTCGGGCCAACGCAGTCCTTGCTGCTCTTCGCTGCCAACCACCAGATCGATGCCGCCGCTCCAGGGGTCGGCATCGACAAGCAGAGCGTTCGGCGCCGCATGTGCAAGGGCGGTCGCGAACAGCGAGGACCCGGCCCCGCCGCGACCTGCCATCACGGCGACGATCGCACCTCGCGCGCGTCATCACTGCGGGACTCCGCGGCCTCAGACAGCGCCGCGACGAGTTCGCGCTTCGGCGGCGGGCAACGTCATGACGTGCTGGGCGCCGATGGCGATCGCTGCTTCCCAGTCTGCGGCCTGCGGTTCGGTGCGGCTGAGCAGGATGATGTGGCTGCGGCGGGGCAGAACGGGTCCGACACAACGCGAGCCCCAGCAGCGTCGAGCAGCACTGCCGATGCTCCGGTCCAGGCTTGCCGGCTCGGGGGGTGCGAAACATGTACCACCGTCCGACACCGGCAGCGGCGGCTACGCGGTCGACATCGGCGCGCATCGCCGACTCGGCGACCATGGCGAGGACGCCGTTGGTTGCGTTCATCGCCCACAGTGCGGGCGGGCCCCGACGTGGTGCCAGTGCCCGCTCGCCCTCTGTGGATGCGGTCCTAATTGGGGATGAAGCGACTACTACGGCTTCGCCATGTTCGCCCTGGGATTCGCGTTCTCCTGCCGCGATGATGTCCGCTTCCCCTGATCGACGCACACGGCCACGTTCTCCCCAGGGATTTCTCTGCTAGACAAGACCCGTCTTCAAACACTTGGTCCGCATGGCCGTCCCAGCCCTCGGGTGACATTGGCTCACCTTCGCGCTTCAGCATTGGATGACAATTTCCTCCGCCTTAGGTCGAGGACCGGGTTTTGACTTCTCGGTTGCGCAGCGACGGCTCGCCGTATGCGAAGTCGTCGGCGCTACCTTCTGGCGCCTCTCAGGCGTGACACAGATGTGATCACCCGGAACCCCGTCGCGCCAGACGAAGCCCGGCTGGCATGTGTCCTGTCCGTACGGCAGATCGATGGCGACCTGCTTCGGGAGACCAACCAGAGCACGGGTCGCCGAATATGCCCGTGACACAGCCCCGTACCCGGAAGGTGTAGCGAGCGCCCGCACTCACTTCCACGCGTTGCCAACCCCAGGTCCCGTCGTCGTCGTGCTTGATCTGATTCCATGTGCCGCCGTCGGGTAGCACGTCGAGGTAGTAGAAGTCGAAGTCGTAGTTCCCCTTCCAGCCCACCCGAAGTTATCGGGGCTCGTCTGGAAGGGCGTGTCGATCACCGGTATCGGCAGAGGGCCACCGGGCTTCATGTTCCCAGTCTCGTTGAGAGTCAGGTTCGCCGTGTCGCAGCCGGTGTCACCCTTGTCGTTGCCGTAATGCACGCAGACTTCGTACTCGTATGTCTCGCCCGGCGTCATGTCGCATGCCCGGACATTGTTCTGGCCGGGCGGGACTATCCACTCCGCGGCAGGGGTGTCCGGCGGATACGCCGGGCGTGTCACCTTGTAGCCGACCACCCGTGTCGGGTCGGCGTTCCAAACGACACTGAAGCACTTGCCGTAGTGGCCGGTGGCTTGGATACCGAACACCTCCGCAACGTCCGGATCGTCCTCTTCGCCCTGTTCGCCTTCGTGGCCGGTTGGCTGTTCTTCATGTTGGCCTTGTTGATCTTCGTCGTCTTCGTCATCGGCGGCGGCGATAGCAACACTCGAGAGCACCAACGCGACGATCGCTACGGCCCTCACCAGCCAGCCGAGATATTTCCCATGATGATCCGGTACATGTTGTGGACGCTAACGATGCATGGGTTCTCCTCGCATCGGGCGTTTCCCTTGCAATGTGGCAGGTTCCTATAGGGTGCCGCCCTCATCAGAGCGCCAGCGAAAACGCTGTTCCGCAACTACAGCAGACTTCCCCCACCTATCCGGACAGCGAAAAGGTCCCAGAAAAGGGACGACCCCCGCCAGGGGGGGAGGAGGCGGAGGTCGTCGTGTATCAGCCCCGGGGGGTCGGGCTGATGCACACCCGGCATAAGCCGAGTGATTTTCACTATACACACGAAAAGCCCAAGACGCGCAAGTAGTGCTTGCCACCGAAAGGACCCGCTACACAGGAAGAAGTGCAGCCGTCGGCACCTGTCGTGAACTGCCATTTTGTCCGCTCGGCCGGTTGATGCCGCGCACCGCCCCTATGCTGGGCGTTGTGACCGCAACCGATCCGGCGGCCGCGGGGGGTTTGGTACCGGAAACGAAGTCGAAAAGCGGGCAGCCCGTTCGTACGGCGGCGTTCTTCGATCTCGACAAGACGGTAATTGCAAAGTCCAGCACGTTGGCTTTCAGCAAACCCTTCTTCGACCAAGGGCTAATAAATCGACGCGCCGTGCTCAAGTCGACCTACGCGCAATTCCTGTTCCTGATGTCGGGCGCTGACCACGACCAGATGGACCGCATGCGCAACTACGTCACCAAGATGTGTGCGGGCTGGGACGTGGAGCAGGTCAAGTCGATCGTCGGCGAAACCCTCCACGACATCGTCGATCCACTGGTCTTCGCCGAAGCCGCCAATCTCATCGCCGACCACAAGCTGTGTGGCCGTGACGTCGTCGTTGTCTCCGCGTCGGGCGAGGAGATCGTCGCGCCGATCGCCAAGGCCCTCGGCGCCACCCACGCGATGGCGACCCGGATGGTCGTCGAGGACGGCAAGTACACCGGCGAGGTTGCGTACTACTGCTACGGCGACGGCAAGGTGGAGGCCATTCGCGAGCTCGCCGCCCGCGAGGGGTACGCACTCGAGCACTGTTACGCCTACTCCGACTCGATCACCGACCTGCCGATGCTCGAGGCGGTCGGCCACCCCACCGTGGTGAACCCCGATCGCGGGCTGCGCAAAGAGGCCACCGCGCGCGGACTGGCCGGTGCTGACCTTCTCGCGGCCGGTGTCACTGCGCGACCGCATCTCGGCGCCCTCGGGCGCCGCCGTCGCCACCACCGCCGCGGTCGGTCTGAGCGCCCTGTTCGCCGGCGCGCTGACGTACTCGCTGCTGCGCCGATTCGCTTTGTAGGGTCCGACCCGACGTAGTAGCTGACGGGCGCGCGGTAACGATCGAATCTCGCGGTCGAATTAGCCCTTGCTGTGACCGCGGTCACGGAGTACAAAGGAACCACGGAAGCTTGGAGAGGCCAAGACCGAGCCAGAAGAGAAGGCACGATCTCCCAAATCCAGGCTACCCAGCACGGATCCCGGCACCCACGCGGAGCACATGCCGCGGAATAGGCAAAAGTGTTGCGGGCCTGCGTAATTGCGAAGAGCGGACGACCACGACGACTCCTTGGGTGGGGTTGCAGCCGTAGCGCATCGCAAGGACGCCGAGGCCACCCACGCAACCCCAAACAGCACGCTTGGTAACCGGAGTCCGTGCTAGCGGGCGGCGAGCCGAATCAGTTCGGAGCGCCGCCCGCTTTCACTTTGCTGGACCACTATTTTGTCGCGGCATCCGCGATCGCCAACGCTTCCCTCGCGCCTGCGCGCAGCGCGCGGCAACTAAGCATCAACCATGTCGTCAGACCGTCAGGTGTGCCGGAAGCGAATCCGCGTGCGGCGGCGTGGTAATCGACGGAATGGCGCATCCAATACACCTCTGGGACACCGAGTCCGTGCGGGTCGAGGCCGCTGGCGATCGTCACCAATCGCGACACCCCGCGCGCGACCAGCCCGTCGGCAGTCCCGAACGGTGCCAGCGTCAGCAGCTCGCCGTGGGCGACTGCGGCCAGCACGGTGGCGGGCACGTCAGATTTGCCGGTGACGACGTCGACCAACAACTCGAGACGCGGCCCGACATCCGCGTCGGCCCGCGGTCGCCCGAGCCGGTCGTCGTCGACGAGGTCCGCGGCCGCCAGCATGTGCAGCCGTGCCAAAGCCTGCATCGGGGCCTTCTGCCAGACGCCGACGAGCGTCGTCGCACCGCCCTCGAGCGCCTCCGACACCCGAAGGGCGCCTGCCAAGCAGCGGATCGGGCTCGCCGGATTCGGGCAACTGAAGCGCACCGCCCTCGAGCACCGAGGACGCCCTCGCCGCCCGCAGCGCCGCCTCGGCGGCGGTCGCGGGCCACCCCCGCAAATTCGTCCGGTGGCGGTGCGCCTTGCCCAGCGCATCGCGCGCGTCCTCGCCTGCCGCCGCGACGCCGGGCAGCTCGGCCAGCGGCGCAAGCGGGTGGAGACGTCACGCGGAGAACGCTAGCCGCGCCGCCCGGATGGGATCCGCGGACCGATACGACGTCGATGCAACCAGGTGACTAGGCTCACAAATATGTCCGAAAAGACACACCGAAGCTCCGTCCGCTTATCCGCCGTCCGACGACTTCGCCGCGCAGGCCAACGCGACTGCCGAGCTGTACCAGCGAGGCCGAGAAGGATCGGTTGGCGTTCTGGGCGAAACAGGCCGACCGGCTGTCCTGGGACACCCCGTTCGACGAGGTGCTGGACTGGTCGGAAGCTCCGGTCGCCAAGTGGTTCGTCGGCGGCAAGCTCAACGTCGCCTACAACTGCGTCGACCGCCATGTCGAGGCGGGCAACGGGGACCGGGTCGCGATCCTGTGGGAGGGCGAGCCGAAGGACGACAGCCGCACGCTGACCTACGCCGAGCTGCAGGCCGAAGTGTGCAAGGCCGCCAACGCATTCACCGAACTCGGCTTGGAGGCCGGCGACCGCGTCGCCATCTACATGCCGATGCTGCCCGAGGCCATCGTCGCCATGCTGGCCTGTGCCCGCCTCGGCGTGCTGCACTCGGTCGTCTTCGCGGGATTCTCCGCGACCGCACTGAAGGCCCGCATCGAGGACGCCGAGGCCAAGCTGGTCATCACCGCCGACGGGCAGTTCCGCCGCGGCGAAGCGGTGTCGCTCAAGGAGTCCGTCGACGAGGCGGTGGAGGGCCAGAAGTCCGTCGAGCACGTGCTGGTCGTGCGGCGCACCGGCATCGACACCCCGTGGACCGAGGGCCGCGATCTGTGGTGGCACGACACCGTCGACAAGGCGTCGCCCGAGCACACCCCGGAGGCGTTCGACTCCGAGCATCCGCTGTTCCTGCTCTACACCTCGGGCACCACCGGCAAGCCCAAGGGCATCATGCACACCTCCGGCGGGTACCTGGTCCAGTCGTCGTACACGCACTACAACGTGTTCGACGTCAAACCGGAGACCGACGTGTATTGGTGCACAGCCGATATCGGCTGGGTCACCGGGCACACCTACATCGTGTACGGCCCGCTGTCGAACGGCGTCACCCAGGTGGTGTACGAGGGCACTCCCGCGTCGCCGAACGAGCACCGCCACTTCGAGATCATCGAGAAGTACGGCGTGACAATCTATTACACCGCGCCCACGCTGATCCGGATGTTCATGAAGTGGGGTCGGGAGATCCCCGACGCGCACGACCTGTCCAGTCTGCGACTGCTCGGTTCGGTCGGCGAACCGATCAACCCCGAGGCGTGGCGCTGGTATCGGGATGCGTTCGGCGGCAACCGAACCCCGATCGTGGACACCTGGTGGCAGACCGAGACCGGATCGATCATGATCTCGCCGCTGCCGGGTGTCACGGCGGCCAAGCCGGGCTCCGCGATGACCCCGCTGCCCGGCATCACTGCGAAGATCGTCGACGAAGAGGGCAACGAGTTGGTGCCCGGCGCCGACGACGACGAACACGTCACCGGATACCTGGTGTTGGACCAGCCGTGGCCGTCGATGCTGCGCGGCATCTGGGGCGACCCGGAGCGGTACAAGGAGACCTACTGGTCACGGTATGCCGAGCAGGGCTGGTACTTCGCCGGCGACGGAGCGCGCGTCGACTCCGACGGCAACATCTGGCTGCTCGGCCGCATCGACGACGTGATGAACGTGTCGGGACACCGGATCTCGACGACCGAGGTGGAGTCGGCACTCGTCGGCCATTCGGGCGTGGCCGAGGCAGCTGTCGTCGGCGCGTCCGACGAGACCACCGGCCAGGGCATCTGCGCGTTCGTCATCCTCGAGTCGCATGCCAAGGACAACGACAACATGGTCGACGAACTGCGCGAGCAAGTCGCCAAGGAGATCGGAAAGATCGCGCGGCCGCGCGAGATTCACGTCGTTCCCGAGCTGCCCAAGACCCGAAGCGGCAAGATCATGCGGCGGCTGTTGCGCGACGTCGCCGAGGGCCGCGAACTCGGCGACACCTCGACGTTGGTGGATCCCTCGGTGTTCGAAGCGATTTCGGCCGGAAAGTAAACAGCTAGGCGGCAGGCGCCGCACCGACCGGAACAAAGCCGGAGCCCGGCCGGTTCTTCGCGGCGATGTCGGCCAGCTGGGTATTGATCGACATGGCGACCGCAGGCGTGTGCAACGGGATGAACTTGACGACGCAGGTCGGCAGGTCTTCGGCGAACGCGCCGTGGATCATGCCCACCAGCCGGTTGTTGACCGTCACCGGCGCGCCTGAGTCGCCCGGCTGGCCGCACACCTGGCTGACGATGGTGCCCGGCTCTTGGCCTGGACCCCAGACGACGCCGCAGGAGTAGCCGGTGGTCCGGCCCAGCTTGCACGCGACATCGCCGGTGACCGGGTCGGGTCCGAGACCGTCGATCTGGAAGTTGTCGACATTGTTCAACGGCGTGACCTTCTGCGGGTCGAACTGGATCACCGCGTAGTCGAGGGCGTCGTTACCCGCCACCATCTCGCCCAGCACGCCGTTCGCGTCCGCCCCTTCGGCGCCCACCTGCGCTCCCGGGCCGCCGCAGTGCGCGGAGGTGAACCCGATCAGATTGCCGCGGTTGTCGTTGCCGATAGCGGTCAGCGTGCACAGCGTGTCGCCGTTGACCACGAGGCCGGAGCCGCCGCCCAGCGGGACAGGCTCATCGGCATGAGCCATCGGTGCGGTCGGTGCCAGCAGACCGGCCAGCGCGACGATCGCCGCCGAAAAGCGCACGAGCCAGCGGTGCCCGGTCCTCAAACAGCCATCCCCCATCGACGTCCCCGACCCGCCTACTCAACAGTGTGGGTCAGTCTATCGTTCGGCCCGGATCGTTTACCTCGTCGGCACATGGCAACATGGCTCGCGAGTGACATCTATCCGGGAGGACCGACTGTGAGCAGTGGCGACCGCAAGAATGGCGTACCGACCACAGTGACCTCGATACCGCTGGTCGACCCGCACGCGCCCAAACCGGATCCGTCGATCGGTGACCTGGTCAAGGACGCGACGTCGCAGGTGTCCACCCTGGTGCGCGCCGAGGTCGAGCTGGCCCGCGCGGAGATCACCCGCGACGTCAAGAAGGGCCTCACCGGCAGCGTCTTCTTCATCCTCGCGCTGGTGGTGCTGTTCTACTCGACGTTCTTTTTCTTCTTCTTCCTCGCCGAGCTCCTCGACACGTGGCTGTGGCGGTGGGTCGCCTTCCTGATCGTGTTCGGCATCATGGTTGTCGCCACGGCGATACTCGCGCTGTTCGGTTACCTCAAGGTGCGCCGTATTCGAGGCCCGCAGAAGACCATCGAAACGGTCAAGGAGATCCCCGAGGCCCTGACCCCCGGCCACGACAAGGCAAAGGCGTTGAGCTCTTCCGACGGTAAGGCGGCGGCCAACCCGACCGCGGATCCGTCCGGCTGGTAATGCCTCGGAGCGCACCGGCGCGAAGGACAGCCCGATCCGTCGGTGGTACGCATCGACGGTCCGTGGCGTCATCTGGAGGTGCACGCCAACGGAATTCGGTTCCACGTCGTGGAGGCCGAACCCAAGGCCGACCAGTCGGCGACCGAGCGGTCGCTGGTCATACTGCTGCATGGATTCGGCTCGTTCTGGTGGTCGTGGCGGCATCAGCTGCGCGGCCTCGACCGGTGCCCGCGTCGTTGCGGTCGATCTGCGCGGCTACGGCGGCAGCGACAAACCGCCTCGAGGTTATGACGGCTGGACGCTGGCAGGCGACACCGCGGGCCTGGTCCGCGCGCTCGGTCACTCGTCGGCGACGCTGATCGGCCACGCCGACGGTGGTCTGGTCTGCTGGGCAACGTCGGTGCTGCACCCGAGGATGGTCGACGCGATCGCGGTGGTCAGCTCACCGCATCCGGCCGCCCTGCGTTCGTCGGCCTTGACCCGGCGCGACCAGGGCCTTGCACTGCTGCCATCGATGCTGCGCTATCAGGTGCCGATGTGGCCCGAACGAACACTGACCCGGCACAACGGCGAGGAGTTGGAGCGGTTGATCCGAAGTCGTGCCAGCGAGAAATGGCAAGCCTGCGAAGACTTTTCCGAGACCATCGGGCACATGCGCCAGGCCATCCAGATTC
The DNA here is from genome assembly GCA_963734385.1 of uncultured Actinomycetota bacterium. Taxonomy (GTDB): domain Bacteria; phylum Actinomycetota; class Actinomycetes; order Mycobacteriales; family Mycobacteriaceae; genus Mycobacterium. The sequence continues at coordinate 34,509 of CAVTHR010000002.1, forward strand.
CATCCGCGGCGCATTCGGCTCTCGAGTATCAGCGCTGGGCCGTGCGCAGCCAACTACGCAGCGAGGGTCGCCGGTTCATGCGGCTGATGAAACGTCCGCTCGCTGTGCCGATGTTGCATATCCGCGGCGACGACGACCCGTACGTCCTAGCCGACCCGGTGAATCGCACACAGCGGCGGTACGCGCCGCACGGTCGGTACGTATCGATCGCCGGCGCAGGGCATTTCGCTCACGAAGAGGCGCCGGACGCCGTCAATGACCAGTTGTCACGCTTCCTTGACCAGGTCGGCCCTGCGGTCAGGTAACGCAGACGCCGGTGCCGACGGGCTGGGTGTTGCCGAGCTTGCCCAGCTGACGACGGACCTCTTTCATGGTCAACACGAAGCCGGTCTCGGCGTCGTCTACCGCAGCGCCGAAAACCACGCCAAGCACCTGCCCCTGTCGGTCGATCATCGGGCCACCCGAATTGCCCTGGCGCACAGTGCCTCTGATTGTATAAACGTCGCGGTCGACGGTCTTCGACTTGTAGATGTCGGGGCCCTTGAGCTCGATGGTCTCGCGTACCCGTGCCGGGGTGGCCTGGAAATCACCGCCGCCGGGGTAGCCGAGCACCAACGCGTCGGTGCCGGGTTTCGCGGGTTCTTCGAGCGAGCTTCAGCGGCTGTGCCGTCAGGCCAGGGACGTCAAGGATCGAGATGTCGGCGTCAGGGTCGTACGAGACCACCGTTGCGTCGAAAGTCTGGCCATCGGTCTCGACGGTGACGGTCTCAGCGCCCGCGACGACGTGCGCGTTGGAAATGACCCGGTTCGGCGCAACCACGAAACCCGTTCCCTCCAGCACCTTTTGGCAGCCTGGCGCGACACCGCGGATCTTGGCCACGCTCGGCCGAACGGCGCCAACGACGGGGTCGTTGATCAGCGCGGCGTCCGGCGCGTCGACGTTGGCGATCGGAGTGCGGCCGAAATTCCCCAACACGTCGGGCAGGCCGGAGGTATCCAACAGCGCCTTGAGCCGGTTGGGCACGGCCTTCAGCCAGGGCGGCGCAACCTGGTCCACCTGGCTCAGCACCTTGGACCCGCGGACCGCGGCGGCGAGGTTCGGCTGATTGGTCACCGGGGCCGCCAGCAGATAAGCCACCACCGCCACGGCCAGCACCATCACGGCAACGCCGATCACCGAATCGACCATGCGCAGCCCGGGGTTTCGGATGGCGCCGCGCACCGCCCGGCCCAGCACCACACCGGCGATCTCGCCGATCACCACCAACCCCAGGATCAGGAACAGGGTGATGAAAAGTTGCGTCCGCGTGCCGGTGAAGTGGGTGACGATGTGCGGTGCCAGCAGTACCCCGGCAACTGCGCCCAGCACGACACCGATGAAGGACAGCAGCGAGCCCAGCGCTCCAGAGCGCCATCCCGAGATCGCGGCGACGAACGCGACCGACAGGACGGCGAGATCGAGCCACTGAGACGATGTCATTGTTGGGCCTCCCCGTCGGTGCCATCATGACCGACGAGAGCCATCGCGTCGTCCAACTCGCGCACATCGTCGGTGTTCCAGGGCTCCGCCCAACCGGCCACGTCGAGGATCGCCGAGATCACCTGACCGGTGAACCCCCACACCAACATCTCGTTCAGCAGAAACGCCGGCCCGGCCAGGCGACGGGTGTTCTCCTTGCGGTACACCATCAGTCGGTTCTCCGGATTGATGAACGCGCGCACCGGTACCCGCGCCACGACGGCGGTTTCGGATTCGTCGACGACGGCGACCGGTCCTGGGTCGGGCGAGTAGGCAAGCACCGGCACGACGTGAAAGCCCGACGGCGGGATGAACATCTTCTCGAGGGTGGCCAGCGGCTGCAGCCGACCGACGTCGATGCCGGTTTCCTCGTTGGCCTCGCGCAGCGCGGTGTGTATCGGACCGTCGTCACCGGGATCGGCCGCTCCGCCGGGAAACGCAGCCTGGCCGGCGTGGTGGCGCAGCGTCGATGCGCGAACGGTCACCAGCAGGTCGGCGTCGTCGGGCAGGCCGCCGGTAGGTGAATCCTGCGGACCTGAGAACAGCACCAGCACGGCGGCGTCGCGGCCCGCGCCGGTGATCGCGGCCTTCGCGTTCGCTGCGGTCACCAAAGCCAGCAGTTCGGCAGGCACCCGCCGCCGATAGGCCCGCTTGACGCAGGGAGCGTTGTCGACCAGCGGTTTGAGCCAGGCCGGAGCGGCGTCTGGAGTCAGCTGACTCCGTTCGCTCGTGGAGCTCACCCCGGCACTCCTATCTGTGGATCGACCGCAGCGGCGATGTCGTCGGCGCTGGCGAACGATCGCGGCAGGATTTCGGCAACGCTACCGTCCGACCGCAGCACCACCGTCGCGGGCATCACGTTGGGGACCTGCAAGGCGGCGGCGATCTGTCGTTTGCCGTCCTGCAGTGTCGGCAGCTTTACGCCCAGTTCGGCCAGCCGCAGCAGAGCGGCGGTTTCGTTCTCGTCCTGATGCACTGTCACCACCGTCACGGCCGGACCGACCCGTCGCTGATACTCGGCCATCGCGGGCAGTTCCTCGGCGCACGGCGCACACCAGTACGCCCACAGGTTGAGCACCACCGTCCGCCCGGCGAGCGCCTTGGCGACGTCGACGTCAGCGCCGTCGCCGGCGCACTCGACCGAGATGCCCTGCAGCTTCTGCGGACCCGCACCAGGGCCTGCGGCCGGACACGGTTCCAGATCAGCCCGCGCCCTTGGCCCGGCGAGCGCCTCTGCGGTGTCGGCGTCCCGGTGTGCCCTGGCAGGGGCCTGGCCAGGCGCGCCCGTCGACCCGTTCGCGGTCCAGCTGCAGCCACAGTCCCACGCCGAGCGCGACGACCACAGCGAGCACTACGACGGTCCATCGGGTTGACGTGCTCATGAAGTGTCAGAGATGGCTACAGCCCGGCAAGGGCCAGCAGGTGTTCGGTTTCCGGACCCTTGACCAGCGGAGCGGCGACCAGCGGGTCCGTCGGGCCTGCGCCGAAGGACGGGCAGTCCTTGGCCAGCACGCACACGCCGCAGGCCGGCTTGCGGGCATGGCACACGCGACGGCCATGGAAGATCACCCGATGGCTCAGGTCGGTCCACTCGCTGCGCTCGATCAACTCACCGATCGCATGCTCGACCTTCACCGGATCCTCCAGCTCGGTCCATCGCCAACGGCGGACCAACCTGCCGAAGTGGGTGTCAACGGTTATCCCGGGAATTCCGAAGGCGTTGCCGAGGATGACGTTGGCCGTTTTGCGCCCGACGCCGGGCAGCGTGACGAGCTCTTCCATGGTGGCGGGCACCTCGCCGTCGAACCGCTCGACCAGCTCCTGGCCGAGCCGCATCAGCGAGTTGGCCTTGTTGCGGTAGAAGCCCGTCGGCCGAACCATTTCTTCGAGTTCGGTGCGATCTGCCTGTGCGTAGTCCTTCGCGGTCCGGTACTTCTTGAACAACGCGGGGGTGGTGAGGTTGACCCCCTTGTCGGTGCTCTGGGCCGACAGGATGGTGGCTACCGTCAGCTCCAGCGGATTGGTGAAGTCCAGCTCGCAGTACACGTGCGGAAATGCTTGCGCCAGTTCCCGATTCATTCGTCGAGCCCGCCGGACCAGGCCGAGGTGGGTCTCCGAGTCCCACTTGCGCGCAGACGGGCGCCTGGCAGGCTTGGCTTGCGCAGGCTTCTCGGCTGAGGACTCACCAACGGTCACGGCTGCCAGCGTACTGAGACTGCCGACAGCCGTACTGCGGACCGGTGACAATTCGTGATCCCAGCGAGACCTTCGGCGTGTTTACTACCTGCTTGTGTCGTGGTTGCTCGTGGCCTTCATTCCAGGGTTGCTGATGCTTGCCACCTTCGGGCTGGAACGCCTCGAGACGGGCCTTGGTCGCGACACCGTCTCGGCCGCCGATGTCGCTGAGTTTCTGGAGCAGGCGAAGGCCGACGATGTGCGTACGCTGGCCCGAGACGGCATGCCGCAGGCGCTGGACGGCATGCATCGCCGACAACACGAACGCGATTTTGCGCCAGAGGTTGCCAAGACCCATATCACCGTCGATGACTGGCCGAATTTGCCAAGTAGGCTTTATGTGAACGGCCGCGCGAATCCTGAATTTCAGCCGTCCCGGCATGCCAATCCTGTGTAGCGTGGCTAGTCACGAAATGGCCTACCTCTAGACTGATCTCGCTAACCGTTTTGAGGTCGGCTTGAGCATGTCATATCAGCCAACAGCTTAAGAGGGGCAACGTGGACGAGATCCTGGCCAGGGCCGGAATCTTCCAGGGAGTCGAGCCGAGCGCCGTTTCCGCGCTGACGAAACAACTGCAGCCCGTCGACTTCCCACGCGGACACACGGTGTTCGCCGAGGGAGAACCTGGCGATCGGCTTTTCATCATCATTTCGGGCAAGGTAAAGATCGGCCGCCGGTCACCGGACGGGCGCGAGAATCTGCTCACGATCATGGGCCCGTCCGACATGTTCGGCGAGTTGTCGATCTTCGACCCCGGGCCAAGGACGTCGAGCGCGACGACGATCACCGAGGTGCGGGCGGTGTCGATGGACCGCGACGCGCTGCGCGCCTGGATCGCCGATCGACCCGAGATCGCCGAGCAGCTGCTGCGGGTGCTGGCCCGCCGGCTCCGCCGCACCAACAACAACCTGGCCGACCTGATCTTCACCGACGTGCCGGGCCGCGTCGCCAAGCAGCTGCTGCAGCTCGCCCAGCGGTTCGGTACCCAGGAGGGCGGCGCACTGCGGGTGACGCACGACCTCACTCAGGAGGAGATCGCACAGCTGGTCGGTGCGTCACGCGAGACGGTCAACAAGGCGCTCGCCGACTTCGCCCACCGCGGCTGGATCCGCCTGGAGGGCAAGAGCGTGTTGATATCCGACTCGGAGCGGCTGGCGCGCCGCGCCCGCTGATTTGCGCTAGGCCCGCAGATAGTCGAGCTGGGCCTGCACGCTCCACTCGGCGGCGTCCCACAGCTTTTCGTCGACATCGGTGTAGACGTGCTCGACGATCTGGCGGGCGGTCGCGTCGTCACCGAGCACCCGCAGCGCATCACGCACCTGATCGAGCCGCTCCTCGCGGTGCGCAAGGTACATCGCCGTGACGGCCTCGAGGTCCTCGAGGTCGGGCCCATGCCCCGGAAGCACCGTCAACCGACCCAGCCCGTGCAGCCGCTTCAACGACTCGAGATAGTCGGCCAGGGCGCCGTCTTCGGAGTCGATCACCGTCGTCCCCCGACCGAGCACGGTGTCGGCGGTCAGCACGGCGTCGTCCACCAGGAACGACAGCGAGTCGGCGGTGTGCCCGGGAGTGGCCATCACCTTGATGCGCAGGCCCGCGGCGTCGATGACCTCGCCGTCGGTCAGCGGGCCACCGAGACCGCGCAGGAACCCGCTGCCGACCGCGCGGACGACGGCGCCGGTGAGCTCCACGATCTTGTCGATGCCGCCGGTGTGGTCGTCGTGCTTGTGGCTGATCAAGACCAATGGGATCTTGCCAAGCTCGGCGATCGTTGGCGATGTGCTCGTCATCCTCGGGCCCGGGGTCGACGATCACCATCTCGTCGCTGCCCTGGCCGCGCAGCACCCAGGTGTTCGTACCGTCAAGCGTCAGCAGGCCGGGGTTGTTGCACAGCAGCACCGACGCCGTCTCGGTCACCGGCCGCAACAGTCCGTAGGCCGGATGTTGCAGCGCCGAAGTCACTTCACCTCGACGATCAGCTCGACTTCGACGGGCGCATTCAGCGGCAGCTCGGACACCCCGACCGCGGACCGCGCGTGTGCGCCTGCCTCGCCGAACACCTCACCGAGCAGTTCCGACGCGCCGTTGACGACGCCGGGCTGGCCGTTGAACCCCGGAGCGGAGGCGACGAAGCCGACGACCTTCACCACCCGGGTAACGGCGTCGATGCCGACGAGCGCGTCGACGGCCGCCAGCGCGTTGAGCGCACAGATGCGCGCAAGCGACTTTCCCTCCTCGGCGGTGACGTCGCCGCCGACATGCCCGGACTGCGCCATGGCACCCGCCTGCATCGGGACCTGACCCGCCGTATAGACGAGGTTGCCGGTCTGCACGGCGGGCACATAGGCCGCGACGGGTTTGACCACCTGGGGCAGCTCGATGCCCAGTTCGGACAGCCGGGCCGACCAGGTTTGAGCACTCATTTCGGCCGTTTCAGGTAGGCGACGTGCTGCTCGCCGGTCGGCCCTGGCAGCACCGATACCAACTCCCAGCCGTCTTCACCCCACTGGTCGAGAATCTGCTTGGTTGCGTGCGTCAGCAACGGGACAGTGGCGTACTCCCAGCGGGTCTGTTCGCTCATGGGGCTGAGCTTATCGGGCGCCGAAAACGCCTTCGTTAGCATGCAGTGGTGGCTACCGAAGCGAACGGCCGTAAACCGGTCGGCTGGCCGTCCCGCCTGTCGAAGGCGCGCTTGCACTTCGTCACGGGCAAAGGCGGCACCGGCAAGTCGACCATCGCCGCCTCCCTGGCGTTGGCGCTGGCCGCCGGAGGGCGAAAGGTCCTGCTGATCGAAGTCGAAGGGCGCCAAGGGATTGCGCAACTCTTCGACGTACCACCGCTGCCTTACGAGGAAGTCAAGATCGCCACCGCCGATGGCGGCGGAACGGTCAACGCCCTGGCCATCGACATCGAGGCGGCGTTCCTGGAATACCTCGACATGTTCTACAACCTCGGGCTGGCCGGCCGGGCGATGCGGCGCATCGGCGCCGTCGAGTTCGCGACGACGATCGCTCCCGGCCTGCGCGACGTGCTGCTCACCGGCAAGATCAAAGAGATCGTGGTGCGTAACGACAAACCCGACAAGAAGCGCTCCGCATACGACGCCGTGGTGGTGGACTCGCCACCGACCGGTCGCATCGCCCGCTTCCTCGACGTCACCAAGGCGGTCTCGGATCTGGCCAAGGGCGGCCCGGTGCACTCACAGGCCGAGGGCGTCGTCAAGCTCTTGCACTCCGATCTGACCGCTATCCATCTGGTGACGCTGCTCGAGGCGCTGCCCATGCAGGAGACGCTGGAAGCGATCGACGAGCTTCAGGGCATTGGCCTGCCGATCGGTAGCGTGATCGTCAACCGCAACATCCCCTCGTACCTGGAACCCGACGCCCTCGCGAAGGCCGCCGAGGGCGACATCGACGCCGACACGGTGCGCAGCGACCTGACGAAAGTGGGAATCACCCTGTCCGACAGCGACTTCGCCGGACTGCTGACCGAATCCATCCAGCACGCCACGCGAATCGCGGCGCGCTCCGAAAGCGCACTGCAGCTCGACGAGATCAAGGTGGCCAGGCTCGAACTGCCCGCGCTGCCCGACGGCGTCGACCTCGGCAGCCTCTACGAGCTGGCCGAAGCGCTTGCACACCAGGGCGTCCGATGAGCAGCACGCCTCCCGCTCTTGACATGGCCGCGATCCTGTCCGACACCTCCAACCGCGTCGTGGTGTGTTGCGGCGCAGGCGGTGTCGGCAAGACCACCACTGCCGCAGCGATGGCGCTACGCGCCGCGGAGTACGGACGCACGGTTGTGGTGTTGACCATCGACCCCGCGAAGCGGCTGGCCCAGGCGCTGGGAATCAAGGACCTGGGCAACTCGCCACAGCGGGTGCCGCTGGCTCCCGAGGTGTCCGGCGAACTGCACGCGATGATGCTCGACATGCGCCGCACGTTCGACGAGATGGTTATCCAATACTCGGGACCCGAACGCGCACAAGCGATTCTGGATAACCAGTTCTATCAGACCGTCGCCACGTCGCTTGCGGGCACACAGGAGTACATGGCGATGGAAAAGCTGGGCCAGCTGCTGGCCGAGGACCGGTGGGACCTGGTCGTCGTCGACACACCGCCTTCTCGCAATGCGCTGGACTTCCTGGATGCGCCGAAACGGCTGGGCGGCTTCATGGACAGTCGGCTGTGGAAACTGCTGCTTGGTCCCGGTCGCGGCATCGGGAAGCTGGTCTCGGGCGCAATGGGGCTCGCCATGCGCGCGCTGTCCACGGTGCTCGGATCGCAAATGCTCTCCGACGCGGCGGCCTTCGTCCAGTCGCTGGACGCCACATTCGGTGGATTCAGGGAGAAGGCCGACCGCACCTATGAACTGTTGAAGCGGCGCGGCACCCAGTTCGTCGTGGTCTCGGCGGCAGAACCCGATGCGCTGCGCGAGGCGTCGTTCTTCGTCGACCGGCTTTCTCAAGAGCACATGCCGCTGGCGGGGCTGATCCTCAACCGGACCCACCCGACCTTGACGTCGCTGCACGCCGACAAGGCCGCCGAGGCCGCCGACGAGTTGCAGGCATCGGATCCAGAGTCATTGACAGGTGCGGTGCTGCGGATTCACGCCGCAAGGGCGGGGACGGCCAAGCGCGAGGTCCGGCTGTTGTCGCGATTCACCGGCGCCAATCCGCACGTGGCGATCGTCGGCGTGCCGTCATTGCCGTTCGACGTGTCGGATCTCGAGGCGCTGCGCGCCATCGCCGATCAGATCACCGGCGAGGCGGAGGCGGCATAGCCGGACGACGATCAAGCGGCACAAGCCGCGTTGTGGGGGTACCTCCCGCGCGAAGCGTAGGGGGAGAGTCCGGCAATCAGGCTCAGACTGCGCTGCGGTGTTTGCGCTGGGCGGCGAAGAAGTCGGCCCAGGAGTTCACCTCGGGGTGCTGCTTGAGCAGCGCGCGGCGCTGGCGCTCGGTCATCCCGCCCCAGACGCCGAACTCGACGCGATTGTCGAGGGCGTCGGCGCCGCACTCCAGGATCACTGGGCAGTGCCGGCAGATCACGGCGGCTTTGCGCTGGGCGGCCCCGCGGACGAACAATTCGTCCGGGTCGGCCTGCCTGCAGCGAGCCTGGGAAACCCAGGCGATGCGGGCCTCGGCCTCAGCGCCGTGGACCAGAGTCGTGGGTAAAGAGGCGGTTCCTGTCCTGCGCGCAACGGGCCGTGTGCTCGACACCAGCGTTCCCCTTAAGTCCAGCCGCCGTTACTTGACGGCTCAGTCCTCCGGTGTAGAACGCTGATGCGATCTACGCCACATTGCGCAGGTCTTTGTTACCTGAATCGCACTGTAGGTACAAGCTAGGTGGTCACAGGGTATTTACGCAACAGTTTGTTTGCCCCTTTTTTGGGACAACCGTGCCGACTCGCCGCCCGGACGGTCCGCGAAGCTGTCCATAAGCCCCTTCATGCTGGCAACTTAGCCGCGATGGCGAGTTCGACGTGCGAGCTAGTTAGTCTGTAGGGCATGCCGGAGCGCCCCCCGAATCGACCGCCGGCGACGGTCACGATCATCAAGCTGGCGTGGTGTTGCCTGTTGGCCAGTGTGGTGGCCGCGGGGCTGATGTTCCCGCTCGTCGGGGGGTTCGGTCTGGTGTCGAACCGGGCCTCCGATGTGGTTGCTAACGGGTCGGCTCAACTGGTCGAGGGCGAGGTGCCCGGGGTGTCGACGATGGTGGACGCCAAGGGCAACGTCATCGCGTGGTTGTATTCGCAGCGCCGGTTTGAGGTGCCGACCGACCAGATCGCCAACACGATGAAGCTGGCGATCGTCTCGATCGAGGACAAACGGTTTGCCGAGCACAACGGCGTCGACTGGAAGGGCACCCTGACGGGTCTGTCGGGCTACATGTCGGGCAATGTCGACACCCGCGGCGGCTCGACGATCGAGCAGCAGTATGTGAAGAACTACCAACTGTTGGTGATCGCGCAGACCGATGCGGAGAAGCGGGCCGCCGTCGAGACCACACCCGCCCGCAAGCTGCGCGAGATCCGGATGGCGCTGACGCTCGACAAGACGTTCCCCAAGCCGGAGATCCTGACCCGCTACCTGAACCTGGTCTCGTTCGGCAACAACGCGTTCGGTGTGCAGGACGCCGCGCAGACCTACTTCGGCATCAATGCCTCCGAGCTCAATTGGCAGCAGGCCGCGCTGCTGGCGGGGCTGGTGCAGTCGACCAGCACGTTGAACCCCTATACCAACCCCGATGGCGCCCTTGCCCGCAGGAACGTCGTGCTCGACACCATGATCGAGAACCTGCCGCAGGAGACCGAGGCGCTGCGCGCAGCCAAGGAGCAGCCGCTGGGCATCCTGCCGCAACCGCAGGAGTTGCCCCGCGGCTGCATCGCCGCGGGCGACCGGGCGTTCTTCTGCGACTACGTGCTGGATTACCTGGCCCGCGCGGGCATCAGCAAGGAGCAGGTGTCCAGGGGCGGCTATCTGATCCGGACCACGCTCGACCCGGACGTGCAGGCGCCGGTCAAGTCGGCGATCGACAACATCGCGGCCCCCGACATCAACGGCGTCGCCAGCGTGATGAGCGTAATCAAGCCCGGCAAGGACAACCACGCGGTGATGGCGATGGCGAGCAACCGCACCTACGGCCTGAACCTGGACGCGGGCGAAACCATGCAGCCGCAACCGTTCTCGCTCGTCGGCGACGGTGCTGGGTCGACATTCAAGATCTTCACGACCGCCGCTGCGCTGGAGATGGGCATGGGCATCAATGCGCAGCTGGACGTGCCGGGGCAGTTCCAGGCAAAGGGCCTCGGCAGCAGCGACACCCCCGGCTGCCCGAGGGAAACCTGGTGCGTGAAGAACGCCGGGAACTATCGCGGCTCGATGAACGTCACCGATGCCCTCGCCACGTCACCGAACACCGCGTTCGCCAAGCTCATCTCGCAGGTCGGCGTGCAGCGGACGGTGGACATGGCGGTCAAGCTGGGCCTGCGGTCCTACGCGCTGCCCGGTACCGCCCGCGACTACGACCCGCAGAGCAACGAAAGCCTCGCCGACTTCGTCAAGCGCCAGAACCTCGGCTCGTTCACGCTCGGCCCGATCGAGGTCAATGCGCTGGAGTTCTCCAATGTGGCGGCCACTCTGGCGTCAGGGGGCGTGTGGTGCCCGCCCAATCCGATCGACAAGGTTTTCGACCGGCGCGGCACCGAGGTGTCGGTCACCACGGAAACCTGCGATCAGGTGGTCCCCGAGGGGCTGGCGAACACGCTGGCGAACGCGCTGAGCAAGGACGACCAAGGGGGAGGTACGGCCGCAGGGTCGGCCGGTTCCGCCGGTTGGGACCTGCCGATGTCCGGAAAGACCGGCACCACCGAGGCGCACCGCTCGTCGGCATTTCTGGGCTTCACCAACAACTACGCGGCGGCTAACTACATCTACGACGACTCCACCGAGCCCGGCGAGCTCTGTTCCTTTCCGCTGCGCCAGTGCGGGTCCGGAGACCTGTTCGGCGGCAACGAGCCCGCCAGGACCTGGTTCAGCGCGATGAAGCCGATCGCGAACAACTTCGGCGACGTCAAGCTGCCCCCGACCGATCCGCGCTTCGTCGACGGGGCGCCGGGCTCGAAGGTGCCCAGCGTCTCGGGCATGACGCAGGATTTGGCGCGGCAGCGACTGAAGGAGGCCGGCTTCCAGGTGGCCGACCAGGCGAACCCGGTCAACAGCGCGTCGTCGTACGGGACAGTGGTCGGCACGTCACCGTCGGGGCAGACCGTGCCGGGCTCGATCATCACCATCCAGATCAGCAACGGCATCCCGCCGCCACCGCCGCCACCGCCTGCCGGCATCCCCGGACTGCCGCCGGAGATGGGCTCGACGGTGGTGGAGATCCCCGGTCTGCCGCCGATCACCGTTCCGGTGCTTGGTCCACCGCCTCCGCCTGCCGCCGCCACCTCCGTAATCTGTGTGGCCCAGGTAACGCTCGGCGGGTGAGGAACGGTGTGTCCGGCCCACTGGCAGTAGGCTGCCATGCATGCCCGCCGCTTCGATTCTGAAGAATTCCGCCGCCGTGGCCGCCGGCTCGCTCGTCGCCGGGATCGGCTACGCGTCGATCATCGAGCGGAACGCGTTCGTCACGCGCGAGGTGACCATGCCCGTGCTGACCCCGGGTTCGACGCCGTTGCGGGTGCTGCACATCAGCGATATCCACATGCGGCCCAACCAGCGGCGCAAGCAGGCCTGGCTGCGTGAGCTGGCCGCTCTCCAGCCAGACCTGGTGGTCAACACCGGCGATAACCTGGCCCATCCGAAGGCCGTGCCCGCCGTGGTGCAGTCGCTGGGCGATTTGCTCTCGGTGCCTGGGGTTTTCGTGTTCGGCAGCAATGACTACTTCGGGCCCCGGCTGAAGAACCCGGCCAACTACCTGACGAATCCGTCGCACCGCTCGTTCGGCGAACCGCTGCCGTGGCAGGACCTGCGGGCCGCGTTCACCGAGCGCGGGTGGCTCGACATGACACACACCCGCCGCGACTTCGACGTGGCCGGGCTGCGGATCGCCGCCGCGGGGGTGGACGACCCGCACCTGAAGCGCGACCGCTACGAGACCATCGCCGGGGCCGCCGATCCCACCGCGAACCTGCGCCTGGGCCTTGCGCATTCACCCGAGCCACGGGTGTTGGATCGGTTCGCCACCGACGGGTACCAGCTGGTGATGGCCGGCCACACCCACGGCGGCCAACTCTGCCTGCCGTTCTACGGCGCCATCGTCACCAACTGCGACCTGGACCGGACGCGGGCCAAGGGTGCGTCACGGTGGGGTGCCAACACGGCGCTGCACGTCTCCGCCGGCATCGGCACCTCGCCGTTCGCCCCTCTGCGGTTCTGCTGCAGGCCCGAGGCGACGCTGCTGACGTTGGTGGCCGCCCCGACCGGCGGTCGTGACGCCGAGACGCGGGCGGGGCAATCTCACCCGACGGCTTCGGTGCGGTGAGCGACGGGCCGTCGACAGCGACTCGCAGCCAACCACGTCAGTGGGCAGACGATGCGGTTCGGCTGATCGAGGCCGACGCCCGGCGCAGCGCCGACACGCATCTACTGCGCTACCCGCTGCCGTCGGCCTGGTGTGACGGCGTCGACGTCGCGCTGTACCTCAAGGACGAGTCGACCCATATCACCGGCAGCCTGAAACATCGGCTGGCGCGTTCGCTCTTCCTGTATGCGTTGTGCAACGGCTGGATCGGCGAGAACACCACCGTCATCGAAGCGTCGTCGGGGTCGACGGCAGTATCCGAAGCGTATTTCGCGGCGCTGCTGGGATTGCCGTTCATCGCGGTGATGCCGTCGTCGACGAGCGCCTCAAAGATTGCACTCATCGAATCTCAAGGTGGCCGTTGCCATTTCGTGGCCGAGTCCTCACAGGTGTATGCCGAGGCGGAGCGGTTGGCGGAGGAGACGGGCGGCCACTATCTGGACCAGTTCACGAACGCCGAGCGGGCCACCGACTGGCGGGGCAACAACAACATCGCCGAGTCGATCTATGCGCAGATGGGTGCCGGAAACTCATCCGGTTCCGGAGTGGATCGTCGTGGGCGCGGGCACCGGAGGGACGAGCGCAACGATCGGCCGCTACATCCGGTATCGCCGCCACGCCACGCGGTTGTGCGTGGTCGACCCGGAGAACTCCGCGTTCTTTCCGGCGTATGCGCAGGGCCGCGATGATGTCGTCACCGGGATGTCGTCACGGATCGAGGGCATCGGCCGACCGCGCGTCGAGCCGTCCTTCCTGCCCGACGTCGTGGACCGCATGTTGACGGTGCCGGACGCCGCCTCTATCGCCGCCTCACGTCACGTCAGCACGGTTCTCGGCCGACGAGTCGGCCCTTCAACGGGTACGAATCTGTGGGGCGCATTCATTCTGCTGGCCGAGATGGTCGCCGACAGGGCGCAGTGGCTCGGTGGTCACGCTGATCGCCGACAGCGGCGATCGCTACACCGACACCTATTTCAGTGACGAGTGGGTGGACCACGCTGGGCTTGACCCGTCAGCTGCGGCCGCAGTGCTCGTGGAGTTCGAGCGGTCCGGCCGCTGGCTCTGATCGTCGGAGTTCCCGGGTAAGGGGTCCGTCGGAGGTCAAGAACAGCCATAATGCGGCCAGGGCGAAGAATCCCACGTAGATGGAAGCTCCCAACCCAGTCATCTCGCGCCTCGTTTCAACCGGTACACGGCTATTTGCCGTCATTGTGCATAACAACTCCGACAATTCCAGATGCATCCCTCGGCGTGCCGTGATCTGCGTCGCTAGAACGTGACTGTTTGGTGCCGGTCACTGGTGTCGGGCGGCCCGATATCGATTTCGGGCACACCTGGCGGGTGCGATACGCTGTCGTGGCTTCACGCGGGGTGTGGCGCAGCTTGGTAGCGCGCTTCGTTCGGGACGAAGAGGTCGTGGGTTCGAATCCCGCCACCCCGACCAAGCCGAGAGACGAGCGAGCTTGCTCGTTCGTCCGAGGCGAGGAAAGGGGTTGAAGGCGCGTAGCGCCGAATTCTCCGACTCGCGTATTGCGGCCGGGGCGACCGCCGCAACCAACCAGAAGTGAGCTAACGACGACCCAATGAATGCGACGATGTTCGCGTGATCGACGGCGGCGTGCACTACGCGACCAACGGCGACTTCCGCCTTGCCTATCGCATCTTGGGTGACGGAGAGACCACGCTGGTGTGGATTCCCGGTTGGGTCAGCAATGTCGACATGATCGACGAGCCCGAATCGCCATTCACGGGGTTCTTCGAACAACTTGCCGAGCAGACTCGGTTCGTAGCCTGGGACAAGCGCGGTACCGGTTTGTCGGATCCCGTCACACATGTGCCGCCGTTGGATGAGCGGATGGACGACCTGCGCGCCGTGATGGACGCGGCCGGTGCGCATCGCCCAGCGCTCTTCGGGGTGTCCGAGGGTGGTCCGATGAGCATCTTGTTCGCGGCGACCTATCCAGAACGAGTTCAGTCGCTGGTCCTTTACGGAACATTGCCGCGCTTCACCCCTGACTTGCCCGACTATCCATGGGGTTTCGACAGGGAAAGGTCGAAGAGGTATCAGGACGACGTTATAACCCACTGGGGTGAGGGAGCGCTCGCCGAAGCATTTTTCGGTCCGATCGCAGACGTACCCGGTTTCCGCGACCTCTACGGCCGTATACAACGCGCCTCCGCGAGCCCGCGGATGGCGCTCATGCTCTGGCAGGCACTTGCCGAGATCGACGTGCGCCCGGTGCTGGAGACGGTGCGTACTCCTACGCTTGTGCTCGGACGGCACGGCGATGAGGTCGCTCCCCTCGAGGCCGCTATGTCCCTGGCAGCCTCCATACCGAATGCGGAATTCCGGGAGCTTCCACCGGGACCACACGGGCTTTTCGACGATGCGATGGCTTCAGAGATTCTCGATTTCGTCTGCGGCACAACACATGAACAGAAGAGCGAGCGTGTGTTGTCGGCGGTGTTGTTCACCGATATCGTCAGTTCGACGGAACTGCTCAATGCTCGCGGTGACGCGCATTGGCGCCACGAGCTTGATGTGCACGACCGGCTGGTGGACAGGTTGCTGTCGAAGTTCGGCGGTCGCCGCGCAAAGCACACAGGCGACGGCGTCTTCGCGCTTTTCGACGGACCCACCAAGGCGGCGCGGTGCGGCCTCGAACTCGTGCCCGCCCTCGCCGGGAGGGGCATGCACGTCCGGGTGGGAGTCCACATCGGCGAATGCGAGCGGCGCGGCGACGAATGGAGCGGCACGGCGGTTCACGTCGGGGCGCGGATCGGCGGGATGGCACGAGCAGACGAGGTTCTTGCCAGCCGCACGGTGCGCGATTTGTCAGCAGGTTCGGGCCTGCGCTTTGACAGCCTCGGCGCCCATCAACTCAAGGGGTTCGCCGAGGAAACCGAAGTCTTCCGAGTTACCAAGCCGAAGGGCGTTGCGTTCTGAACCGGACCGAAACCGGTCACAAGCCGGAAAACCTCGCCCTGGGAGCGGCACTCACGACCGC
Organism: uncultured Actinomycetota bacterium; assembly: GCA_963734385.1. GTDB lineage: Bacteria > Actinomycetota > Actinomycetes > Mycobacteriales > Mycobacteriaceae > Mycobacterium. The sequence goes on from CAVTHR010000002.1 coordinate 50,298, forward strand.
CGCATTCTTCTGCGTCGCCCTCGTGGGCGCACTTGCGAAGGTATCGAGTCAGTACACCTCGACCGGCGTGTTGCTGCTCGTTCAGAATCTCATCTGCTTCGTGTTCACCATCCCGATGGTGCTGCGCGGCGGATGGCAATCATTACCAACGACCAAGCTCGGCCTCCACCTCCTGCGCGCGGCGACCGGCACGGCGTGCTGGTACGTCCTGTTCGTCGCCATTACACAGATACCGCTGGCCAATGCGACACTGCTGACGTACAGCGCCCCGCTGTGGATGCCCCTGATCGCCTGGGCGGTCTCTCGCCAACGGGTAGCGAAAGCGACCTGGATAGGCGCCGGAATCGGCTTTGCCGGAATCGTTTTCGTGCTGCAGCCGCAAGGGCACATGTTCAGTGTCGGCGAGCTGCTCGCGCTTTCCGGTGCGCTGTTCCTCGCCGTCGCAATGATGTCGGTCCGCTGGCTCGGCGCCACGGAGCCCACAGCGCGGATTCTCTTCTACTACTTTCTGATCTCAACCGTGATGTCCCTTCCCATCGCCGTTTTCACCTGGCAGCCATTTCCGGCTCGGGCGTGGTTCTGGTTGATCGCCCTGGGTTTCGCCCAGCTGTTCTCACAGATCCTGATCGTGGTCGCCTACCGCTACGCACCGGCGGAGAAGGTCGGCCCGTTCATTTACTCCGTCATCGTGTTCACTGCGTTGTTCGACTGGATCGTGTGGGATCACGCGCCCACGCTGTTCATGTATCTCGGGATGGCGCTCGTCATCGGGGGCGGACTCATAGCCGTTCTGGCCAAACCCACCCCCGTCACCCCAGTATTGACCAATCCGTAAATTTGCTGTCTTCCTCGTCGCTGGTGGCATACATTGTTAGCGGAGCGGCAGAATAGGACCCGCCAGGACCAGGGGTGCGACGCGGTGATTGCAAAGATCAAGAGGGCGACACGGCTGGCTGGAATGCGTCCGATGCCACAGTGGCGTACCCGCGCGCTCGTGGACTTGCGGGGAAAGAGAATATTGCTGACGGGTGCTTCTTCGGGGATCGGTGCGGTTGCCGCGGAGAAGCTCGCCGCCGAAGGCGCAGTGGTCATCGCCGTCGCACGCCGCGAGCATCTACTGGCCGAGTTGGTCGGGCGGATCGCCGCATCGGGCGGAAGTGCGATCGCCATGTCTGCCAACCTGGCCGACCTGACCGAAATCGACGAACTGATCAAAATGGTTGGCCCAGTAGATGTTCTGATCAACAACGCCGCCAGGTCGATCCGCCGGCCGCTGGCTGAGTCGTTGGACCGCTGGCATGACATCGAACGCGTCATGCAGCTGAACTACTACGCCCCGCTGCGACTGATCCGCGGGCTCGCACCGGGAATGATCGAGCGCGGTGACGGACACATCATCAACATCGCGACGTGGCGGGTGCTGCCGGAGTCCTCACCGCTGTTCGCCGCCTACAACGCATCGAAGGCAGCGTTGAGTGCGGTGAGCCGCGTCATCGAAACCGAGTGGGGTGCACAAGGAGTGCACTCCACCACCGTGTACTACCCCTTGGTGGCAACGCCAATGATCGCGCCCACCCGCGCATACGACGGAATCCCCGCACTCTCCCCTGATGAAGCCGCCGAGTGGATGGTCACCGCCGCTCGCACCAGACCGCTCCGCGTCGCCCCGCGCAAGGCACTCGCCCTGCGCGCGCTCGACGTCGTCGCACCCCGCGCGCTCAACAACGTTCTCGAGCGCGAGACCAATCGAATGATCGCCAACGCCCGTGCATGTGTGCCGATTGACCCACCAGTTCTTCAGCGCGATGTGGTTTGACCCGCGGCAACGCCGGGAATCAACTGCAGCGTGACGCTAGCCTCGCCCAAGCTTGAACCGACGCTGCCCCGGCCCACCGGGCCTCTGTCATCGACGGTTGTCGACCTTTTGGCCAGTCGCCCGGCGCAGCGGTCGTTCAGCCGCGTCGACGTGCCCGTCGGCGACGCCGACCCGTACGGGCTGGACCTGCATCTGGCCCTTTACGCGTGTTACGAGCTGCACTACCGCGGATTCGTCGGCGTCGATTCGCGCTGGGAGTGGAACCCGCTTCTCTTGCAGCTGCGCGCACAGCTCGAAGATCGGTTCATTTCGGCGGTGCGCGGAGACGTCGGCGAAATCGGGCCCGGCGAGTGCGCCGCCGACGAGATGGACGCGCTGTGCGTCGAACCCGCCGACGGCACCGGCCCCTCCTATTACCTGCGGGACGAGGGCAGCTGGGAGCAGATGCAGGAGTACTTCGTGCATCGCTCGCTGTATCACCTCAAGGAGGGCGACCCGCACGCCTTCGCGATACCCCGGCTGACGGGGCATGCCAAGGCCGCCTTCGTCGCCATCGAGTTCGACGAATACGGCGGCGGCCGCGGCGACCTTTTGCATCAGCAGCTCTTTGCCGACCTGATGCACGCCGCCGGGCTGAATTCGTCCTATCTCGGATACCTCGACGCCGTCCCCGCAGAGTCGCTCGCATCGGTCAACCTCATGTCGCTGTTCGGGCTGCACCGGGCATTGCGCGGCGCCGCCGTCGGACATTTCGCCTCGATCGAGATCACCTCACCACCGGGCTCGCGGCGACTCGTTGAGGCGCTGCAGCGCATGGGTGCGCCCGCGCCGTGCATCAGGTTCTACGCGGAGCACGTCGAGGCCGACGCCGTGCACGAGCAGGTGGTTCGTACCGACGTCGTCGGCAGCTTGGTGGCCAATGAGCCGCAGCTGGATCGCGATGTCGTATTCGGCATCAGGGCAAGGGATTTCGTCGAGGAGCGACTCGCCGCATACCTGATGGACTGCTGGACGTCCGGGCGGTCGTCGCTACGCCGACCGCTTACCTGACGAGCCTTCGCTTCGCTGACGCCTGCGGTGGCTGGTGTCGCACAGTGGATAATTCTTCGACCGACGGCACGCGCAGATCGCCACCATGAAGCGATCCGATTCGACGATGCTGCCGTCGGGCATCTCGATGCGCACGGGGCCCTGCACCATCACGGGCCCCGACGGCATTACCCGCACGGTGCGGACTTCGGGTTCGGTCATGCTCTATCCGCTCTGATCACAACTAGTTCTTCTTCACGACGGCCGGGGTCGAGCCGCCCGGTGTCTTCCAGCCACTGTGCACGAGCCGAAAGCACCGGCCCGAACGGAATCCACTGCCAGGCAAGTATTTCGGCATCGAGTCCGCAGCTTGCCAACGCGCCAAGCGTCTTGCGCGGCTCGGCGAACTCGGACTGCACGAGCAGCATCGTGCCGCCTGCTGTCAGGAGGTCACGCACCGACGCGCAGAGCGGGTCCAGGACAAGCCGCCCGTCGTAACCGGCATCCCACGCGCGGGACGGTCCGAAATACGAAGGAAGCGCATGATCTTCATTGCCCGGGTCGTGCGGAAGGTACGGGGGATTGCAGATCACCAGGTCGTGCCGACCGAACTCCGCGGCACGGGCCCAGGAGCCGAGATGCACAGCCACATCGACGCCGGCCGCCGAAACCTGCTGGCGCGCAAAATGTACGGCACGCTGACAGATGTCGAAGGCGACGACCTCGGAAGCGCCCTGTTCTGCCGCGGCGATCGCGGCGACACCGCTGCCGGTGCACAAGTCGGCGACCCGGTGCCCGCGCGCCAGCCCGGTCTTGTCCATGACGTCGATCAGCAGTTGGGAGTCTTCCTGCGGCGGATATACGCCCTCGGCGACGACGGGTACATCCAGGTCGGTGTAGGCAGTGGTCAACATCGGCCTTTCGAGATTCGGGAGAGGTTCTGTCCAGCTGTGCGGTGATTAATGCCCCGAATCCCGTGCGTTAAACCGGCATTGTCAGGCCGTCGGCTCCTCACCGCTCTCCGCCACGTCGGGCGTGTTCTCCCGCGTCGCCATGCCGCCTTCCTTACCCTCATCCTTGGGTCCAGGGCGACCGCCCTTGGGCTCCTCGGCGCTTTCGTCGTCGTAGATTCCCTTACCGCGAGTCATCACAACTCCTTTCACTGCGATGCGGAGCGCAGCTTGTCGAGCAGCGATCCCGCCGCCTCCTTGAGGAACAGCTCCTGGCTCTCGTCGCCGATCTGCACAAGCGCGATGTCGGTGAAGCCGGCCTCCCAGTACTCGCGGATCGCGTCGACGATCGTGTCCAGGTCCGGGCCACAGGGAATGGACTCCGCGACGTCCTCCGGCCTGACGAACTGTGTCGCCCCCTCGAAGCCGGCCGTGGTCGGCAGGTCGGAGTTGACCGCCCATCCACCCGCGAACCAGCGGAACTGGTCGTGTGCGCGCGCAACCGCGGCGTCGCGGTCGGGGTCCCAGCAGATCGGGATCTGACCGATCACCCGGACGCCTCCTGGCAGGCCGGTGGCGCGTCGCGCCTCGTGCCATGAATCGACCAGGTCTTTGTTGGGCTCGACGGCGATCAGGTGGTCGGCCAGCGGGGCGAACATCTCGACGGAGCGATCTCCGGATACCGCAGCCGCTATCGGAACAGGGGTCTCCGGGACGTCCCAGATCCGGGCCGAGTCCACCTCGAAGTATTCGCCCTTCCAGTCGACGAGTTCGCCGGTGAACAGCTCGCGCATGATCTGGATCGCTTCCCGGAGCATCTCGTGCCGTGCGCGCGACCGTCGGCCAGCGCTTGCCGACCACGTGTTCGTTGAGGTTCTCGCCGCTGCCCAGCCCGAGGGTGAACCGGCCATCGGCGAGGATCTGCAGTGTCGCCGCCTTCTGCGCGACGACCGCGGGGTGGTAGCGGAGCGTCGGGCAGGTGACATAGGTCATCAGCTCGACCTGCTCGGTGGCATGGGCGACCGCGCCGAGCACAGACCACGCGTAGGGCGCATGGCCCTGCGACGACAGCCACGGGAAGTAGTGGTCACTGGACACTTCGAAGTCGAAGCCCACGCGCTCCGCCGAAACGGCATAACGGACAAGATCTTTAGGTCCGCTCTGTTCGGTCATCAGGGTGTAGCCAAAACGCGTCATGACGCCTGGTTACCCGGGCGCCCGACAGCGAAACGGCTACAGCCGGGCTTTGACCGCGGCCGAGAGGCGCGAGCCGTCGGCCTTGCCCGCGGCGATCGCGGTCGCGGCCTTCATCACCTGGCCCATCTGCTTCATGCCGGGCGCTTCGCCGTTCTCCTCGAGCACCTGCGCGATGGCGGTGTCGACCACGTCGGCCAATTCCGCTTCGGTCAGCGGCGTTGGCAGATACTCGTCGATGATCCGGGCCTCGGCATGCTCATTGGCCGCCAGCTCACCGCGGCCGTTCTGCGTGTAGATCTCCGCCGACTCGGCGCGCTTCTTCGCTTCCCTGGCCAATACCTTGAGCACGTCGGCGTCGGACAGTTCACGCGACTCCTTGCCCGACAGCTCTTCGGTTTGGATCGCGGACAACAGCATCCGCAGCGTCGCAGTGCGCAGCCGGTCCTGCGACTTCATCGCAGCGGTCAGTTCTGCACGCAGCCGGGCTTTGAGTTCCGCCATGAGGCAAACCTACGCCGTGCCTTCGCCGTCCTCGCCGACGAACCGCGCGTCGACCGCCGCGGATACCTCGATGTGCTCGGGCACCAGTTCGACCTCCGCGGGACCGCCGGGCGCGGCGGCGGCGCGCAGGTAGCCGGCTCCGCGCACCGCCCTCCGGATGCAGGCTGGCGCCGAGCATTCCCGCGTCGGCGATGGCGACCGGGCGGATCTTCCCGAGGCCGAGCGCGTCGGCATACTGCTGCGCGCGAATGACGGCGTCCTCGACGGCCCGGGTGCGGACCTGGCGCTGCAGCTCCGTCCGTCGTTTCGACGTGAGCGCCCACTCGACATGGGAAACCCGAAACCCGTCGGTGTTCACGACATGCTGGCCGACCCAGCGTGACAGCGCGGAGAAGTCGCGGAACTTCACCTCGAAGTCGACGCTGGCGTGATGCACGAGTGGCAGCTGGATGCCGTCCTTGTTCCACGGCCGTGCCGACCAGGTGCGCAACTGCTCTGCCGACCACCATGTCACCGGACCGTGGTCCCCGGTCTTCAGTGGCGTGACGGACGCCTTCACGGCCTCCAGGTCACGTGCCACCCGGTCGTAAACCGGTTCCATCGTCGGCCCCTCGAAGGCGATGGTGGCGTGTACCGTCCCGCGCTCGGGTGCCTGGAACGCGGTGAAGGAGCCTCGCACGGTGATCTCGGTCGGCATGCGGCCACCGTACGGCCACGTTGTCAATTTTCGCGGTGATCGACAGGATGGTGGCCATGAGCTACGACGCCGGCGGGTTCGGCCAGGCCTACCCGCCGCCGCCGGGGTATCCGCCGCCCGGCTATCCACCGCCGGGATATGCCGGTTACCCACCGCCCGGGTATCAGGGGTATCCCCCGCCGGGCTACCAGGGCTATCCGCCGCCGGGCTACCCGCCGCCCGGCTATCCGCCGCCCGGTTACCCGCCGCCGGGTTATGTGACCGCTCCTCCTTTGCCACCGGCACTCAAGCCGGGCGTCATTCCGCTGCGACCGCTAACCCTGACCGACATCTTCAACGGCGCCGTCGCCTACATCCGGGCCAATCCCAAGGCGACGCTGGGGCTGACGACGGTCGTGGTGGTGGTTGCGCAGATCCTTTCGCTGGTTCTGCAAGTCGGGCCGCTCGCCGCGACCGGGGAGCTCGGGGTGCTGCGCGGGGAGGAAGCGTCGACGGCTGCCGCCCTTGGCTCGTCGGCGTCCGGCATCGCCAGCGCGATCACCACGCTGATGTCGTCGATCGTGCTCAGCGGAATGCTGACGGTCATCGTGGGGCGGGCGGTGTTCGGTACCAGCATCACCATCCAGGAGGCATGGCGGCGCGTCCGCGGGCGACTACTCGCCCTGATCGGCTTCACCCTGTTGTGGCTCCTCGGGTTTGTTGTCCTCGTCGCGGTCGTCGTGGTCATCATCGCCGTCGCGGCGACCGCGGTGAACGGCGCCGCCGCCTTCGCGCTCGGCATTCCGTTGGTTCTTGGATCCATTGCGCTGCTTGTCTATCTCTGGACGGTGCTCAGTTTCGCGCCGCCGTTGATCGTGTTGGAGCGACTCGGCGTATTCGCGGCGATCTCGCGCTCGGTCAAGCTCATCAAGAACGACTTCTGGCGGGTCCTGGGAATCAAGCTGCTGGGCACGATCGTCGCCGGCGTCGTCGCGGGAGCGGTGTCGATACCGTTCAGCGTCACCGGCCAGATAATGCTGCTCGGCTCGGAATCCACCACGACGACGTTGATCGCGCTCGGGCTCGTCGCGATCGGTGGCGCAGTCGGCCAGATCATCACCGCCCCTTTCAGCGCCGGCGTCGTGGTGCTGCTGTACACGGATCGCAGGATCAGGGCCGAAGCGTTCGACCTGGTTCTGCAGACGGGCGCGGCGACCGCACCCGAAGCGGCACCGGACTCGACCGACCACCTGTGGCTCACCCGGCAGCCGTGAAGTGCCTGCCATAGACATCGACCGTGACGCTGCCCACGAGGCGGCGCAACGTGAACTCGCAAAACCGATCTACCCCAAGGCTTCTTGGACCGAGCGGCTGTCGGACTGGCTCGACGAGCTGCTCTACCGCATCGTCTCGGAAGGTTCCTCGATACCCGGCGGCTGGTTCACCGTCAGCGTCCTGCTCATCGTTCTCGCGGTGGCGATTGTGATGGTGGTGAGGATCGCACGCCGCACCATGCGCACGAATCGTGGCGGCGAGCATGCCCTCTTCGACACAGCATGAACTCAGCGCCGCGCAGCACCGCGCCACCGCCGAACAATATGCGGCGGCAGGCAATTGGGCCGCCGCCATTCGCCACCGGCTGAGAGCCGTCGCCCGACAGCTGGAGGAAGACGGTGTGCTGGACCCGATTCCTGGTCGGACGGCGACCGAGCTGGCCAAGGACGCCGGTGCGGCTGTACAGGGGCTCGCCGGCGAGATGGCTGCGAGCGGCAGACGCTTTCAACGACGTCACCTATGGCGAGCGCCCGGGTAGCGAGCCCGAGTACCGGATGATCGCAGACCTCGACGATCATCTGCGGTCCCGCGGTGCGGCGACGGCTGTTGCGCAGGCAGCGCCCGTCGCCGACACCTGGACGGCGGTTCGATGACCCACACTCGAGACACCCGTCACGCCCACGCTGGGTCAGCGCTGGCGGACGGCGCGCTGGTTGCTGCTGGCGACTGGTGGTGATCTCGATCGTCGCCGCGATCACCACATACCTGACTGCACCGCGGCCCGGCGGCCGAATGGACGCTGCCTCAACATCTTCCGATGGCGCGCACGCACTTGTCGCGTTGCTGCGTGACCATGGCGTCGAGGTGATCGTCGCCGACGACATCGCCGCGGTCGAACGCGCTGCTCGTCCGGACACACTGGTGTTGACGGTGCAGACGACCCATCTCGTCGACGAGAACATTCTGCGGCGACTCGCGGCGGTGCCGGGCGATCGGCTGGTCGTCGAGCCCGTGTCGCGGACCAGGGAGATACTCGCGCCGGAGATTCGCCGTGACGCGGCAGGCAGCTTCGGTGGCCAACCCGATTGCGATCTGCGGGAAGCCACCCGAGCCGGGGATGTGCAGCTCGGCGCGAGCGACGCCTTCGAGGCGTCTGGGGACGTGGCTGTGACGCGGTGCTACGAAGGCGCGCTGGTCCGCTACACCGACGCGGGCCGCACCGTGACGGTCCTCGGCACAGCGGATTTCATGACCAACGCCGGCCTGCTGAAGCAGGGTAATGCTGCCTTGGCGATGAACCTCGCCGGAGCGCAACCGCGTGTTGTCTGGTACTCGCCGCAACGGACCGAGGGTGAGTCATCAGGCGGGGCATCACTTTTCGATCTGATTCCCAGGAACGTCATATGGATCGTCTGGCAGCTGTGCCTTGTCGTCCTGCTCCTCGCGCTGTGGAAGGGACGACGAATCGGTCCGCTGGTCGCCGAGCATCTTCCAGTGGTGGTGCGCGCCTCGGAGACGGTCGAAGGCCGCGGCAGGCTCTACCGGTCCCGGCGCGCAGGCGACCGCGCCGCCGATGCACTGCGCACCGCCACACTGCAGCGGCTGCTGCCCCGACTCGGGCTTGGCCCCAACGCCGACCCCGCCGCCATTGTCCAGACCATCATGCAGCGCACCGGGCAGGATCCGGGGGCCGTGCGGCACGTGCTGTTCGGCCCGCCGCCTGCAACCGACACCGACCTGGTAAACCTTGCCCACGCGCTCGACAACATCGAAAGGCAGGTCGCACAGTCGTGACTCAGCCAGTAGCCCAGAGAACGGACCGCGATAACGCACGGAACGCGTTGTTGGCCCTGCGGGCCGAAATCGCCAAAGTGGTCGTCGGTCAGGACGCTGTGGTCAGCGGCCTCGTCATCGCGCTGCTGTGTCGCGGCCACGTGCTTCTCGAGGGTGTGCCCGGCGTAGCCAAGACCCTGCTGGTTCGGACCCTGGCCGCCGCACTGCAACTGGAGTTCAAGCGGGTGCAGTTCACCCCTGATCTGATGCCGGGTGACGTCACCGGTTCGCTGGTCTACGACGCACGCACCGCCGAATTCGAGTTCCACGCCGGTCCCGTGTTCACCAACCTGATGCTGGCCGACGAGATCAACCGGACACCGCCGAAGACGCAGGCGGCACTGCTGGAGGCGATGGAGGAACGTCAGGTCAGCGTCGAGGGCGAACCACGGCCGCTGCCCGACCCGTTCATCGTCGCGGCCACTCAGAACCCCATCGAGTACGAGGGCACCTATCAGCTCCCGGAGGCGCAGTTGGACCGGTTCCTGCTGAAGCTGAACGTGCCACTGCCGCCGCGTGATCAGGAGATCGCGATCCTGGACCGACATGCCCGCGGCTTCGATCCACGCGACCTGTCTGCGGTGCAACCGGTGGCCGGTGCCGCCGAGCTGGAGGCGGGTCGGGCCGCCGTACGCGACGTCCTTGTGGCCGACGAAGTGCTCGGCTACATCGTCGATATCGCAGGCGCCACAAGGCATTCCCCGTCCCTGCAGCTCGGCGTGTCACCGCGGGGGGCGACGGCGTTGTTGGCGACGGCGCGGTCCTGGGCGTGGCTGTCGGGCCGCACCTACGTCACTCCCGACGACGTGAAGGCGATGGCTCGTCCGACGCTGCGGCACCGGATTGCGCTGCGGCCGGAGGCCGAGCTCGAAGGCGCCGATCCCGACGGTGTGCTGGACGGCATCCTGGCCTCGGTTCCGGTGCCGCGATAGTGGTCCTCACCGGCCGGACCGGGCTGGTGGCGCTGATCTGTGTCCTGCCGATTGCGCTATCACCCTGGCCCGCAACGGCGTTCACCGTGCTGCTTGCGCTGTTGGCGATCGCGGTTGTAGTGGACGTGTCGTTGGCCGCCAGTACGCGGCGGCTGCAGTTCATTCGCTCCGGAGACACCGCGGCGCGGCTCGGCCAACCCGTCGCCGCACGACTGACTATCGAGAACCCCGGCCGCCGCCGGTTTCGCGGTCAGGTCCGCGACGCCTGGCCGCCGAGTGGACGGGCCGCGCCGCGCACACACGCGCTCGACATGCGTGCGGGCCAACGGATTGAGGTGACCACCTGGCTGCGGCCGGTGCGACGCGGAGACCAGCGGTCGGCATTGGTGACGGCGCGATCGATAGGACCTCTTGGTCTCGCGGGCAGGCAGACCTCACACCGGGTGCCGTGGCAGATCCGCATCCTGCCGCCGTTCCTGTCCCGTAAGCATCTCCCGTCACGGCTGGCCAAGCTCCGCGAGCTGGAAGGGCATGGTCCCTGTGCTGATCCGCGGCCAGGGCACCGAATTCGACTCTCTGCGTGAATATGTGATCGGCGACGACGTCCGGTCCATCGACTGGCGCGCGACCGCACGCCGTGCCGACGTCGTGGTGCGGACGTGGCGGCCCGAGCGCGACCGACGCGTGGTCATCGTCTTGGATACCGGCCGCACGTCGGCGGGCCGCGTCGGCGTCGACCCGACCGCCGCCGACCCGGGTGGCTGGCCGCGGCTGGACTGGTCGATGGATGCCGCGCTGCTGTTGGCCGCGCTGGCGTCGCGGGCGGGAGACCATGTCGACTTCCTGGCCCACGACCGGGTGAGCCGAGGCGGGCGTGTTCAACGCGTCGCGGACCGAGCTGCTCGCCCAGTTGGTGAATGCGATGGCCCCGCTGCAACCCGCGCTGGTGGAGTCGGACGCCACCGCGATCATCGCCGCCATACAGCGCCGGGTCCGCAGGCGCGCGCTGGTGGTGCTGATGACCGATCTGAACGCCTCGGCCCTCGACGAGGGGTTGATGACGGTGCTGCCGCAGCTGTCGGCCAAGCACCAGGTGCTGGTGGCCGCGGTCGCCGACCCTCGCGTCGACCGGCTGGCCGCGGGTCGAGCCGACGCCGCGCAGGTTTACGACGCGGCGGCCGCCGAGCGCGCCCGCAATGACCGGCGCTCGATCGCGTCGAGGCTGCGGCACAGCGGCGTCGACGTCGTCGACGCGCCGCCCGAAGAGTTGGCCCCGGCGCTGGCCGACCACTATCTGGCGATGAAGGCCGGCGGCCGGCTCTAGGCTCAGTGCGTCGGGACGACGTCCGGGGCGTCATCCACGTCGCCGGTCTCACCCACAGCGACGGCCTTGCGGCCGAAGTGGAATCACGTAGGCCAGAAAGCCGGCTTCCGCGAGCACGCCGATTCCGATCCGCACGAAGGTCGGTAACGGCGACGGCGTGACAAGGGCTTCGATCAGTCCGGCGACCAGCAGCACTACGACCAGCCCGACCGCGACGGACGCCACTGCCCTGCCCTGCTCGGCGAGAACTTGCCCGCGGGGCCGATTTCCTGGCGAGATCACCGTCCATCCCAACCGCATGCCGACCGCGCCGGCCAGGAACACCGCGGTCAGCTCGATCAACCCGTGCGGAGTGAGCAGACCGAGCATGATGTCGCCTTTTCCGGCGTTGAACATCAGACCCGCGATCAAGCCGAGGTTGGCGGCGTTCTGGAACAGCAGCCACGGGATCGGCAGGCCGAGCAGAAGCGCAAACATGATGCAGCGGGCGGTAACCCAGGCGTTGTTGGTCCATACCTGCAAGGCGAACGAGCCTGCAGGGTGCTCGCGGTAATAGTCGGCGAAGTCGTGGTTCACCAATTGGTCTATCTCACTGGGTGTTCCGATCGTTGCCTGCACCTCGGGGTTGCCGGCCACCCACACCGCGATGACCACGGTGACGACGAAGAAGGCCACGGCCGTAGCGGCCCACCACCGCCATGACCGGTAGGCGACGACCGGGAACGACACCGTCCAGAACCGGATGAACTCGCTCCACAGCGGCGCATGCGCGCTGGTGACCGCCGACCGGGCCCGAGCGACCAGCGAAGACAACCTGCCCACCAGCACCGAATCGCCGGACGCCGTCCGCACCATCGACAGGTGTGTCGACACGCGCTGGTAGAGGTCGACCAGTTCGTCGATCTCGGCACCGGTCAGCCGTCGGCGCCGCTTGACCAGCTCTTCGAGCCGATTCCAGGTCTCGCGATGGGCGAGCACGAACGCATCGACATCCACCTGGCAAAGCCTAGTAGCGTGGCGAACATGGTCGGGCAGGCGGAACAGGTGGTGACCGGCGACGCCGTCGTCCTCGACGTGCAGATCGCGCAGCTTCCCGTCCGGGCACTGTCGGCGCTGATCGATGTCTTGGTGATCTTCGTCTGCTACATCGTCGGCGTGATGCTGTGGGCGGCGACTTTGAGCCAGTTCGATCCCGCGTTGTCGGGCGCCGTGCTGATCATCTTCACCGTCTTGACGATCGTCGGCTATCCGCTGGTGTTCGAAAGCGCGACGCGAGGCAGGACACTGGGCAAAATGGCGCTCGGGCTGCGCGTGGTGTCCGACGACGGCGGCCCGGAACGCTTCCGCCAGGCCCTGTTTCGCGCGCTGGCCTCGGTGGTGGAGATCTGGACGTTTGTCGGCGGACCCGCGGTGATCTGCAGCCTGCTGTCGTCGAAGGGCAAACGCATCGGGGATGTGTTCGCAGGCACCGTGGTGATCAGTGAGCGCGGGCCGAAGCTGTCGCCGCCGCCGCTGATGCCGCCGTCGCTGGCATGGTGGGCATCGTCACTGCAGCTGTCCGGCCTCGGCCCGGAACAGGCCGAGCTGGCACGCCAATTTCTCTCTCGGGCACCACAACTGGATCCACAGATCCGCGATCAGATGGCATATCGCATCGCGGGCGACGTCGTCGCGCGCATCTCGCCGCCTCCGCCTCCCGGCGTACCCCCGCAGTACGTGCTTGCCGCAGTGCTGGCCGAGCGGCACCGGCGGGAGCTGGGACGGCTGCGACCCGGGCCCGCGGAGATGCCGCCACCGCAGTGGGTTGGGAGCCCGCTGTGGGCGCCTCCGCCCGCTCCGCCGGTGCGGGGCCATCCGGTCGCACCGCCTGCGTCACCCGACGGCGGCTTCGCGCCCCCGAGCTAGCCGCCACAGACCGACGGCGAAGAGCGCAGCCCCGACCAGACCGGCGACACAGCGCACCGCGTTCCACGTCATCCACGGCTCGATGTAGGTCTGCCAATCGTGTAGGGCGTCGGCGGGTGTCAGCGATGCGGGTTCGAGTGCAGTCATCCGGCTGTTAAGCGGCACGTTGAACGCGAGGGTGACGATCCCGGCGATCAACGTGCACGCCGCCCCGGCCAATAGAAATCCCCCGCCGGGTTGTCGCAGCCGGCGTGCGGCGACGACACCGACGACGAGCGCGAGTACGGCGGCCGCGGCGAGCAGGAGCACGAACGCCGGATTCGATCGCGCCTCGGTGATGATTCCGCCCATCGCCGTGACGGCCGTCGTCGGATCCGTGAGTGCGAGGCCGGGAACGACCGAGGTACCAAAGGCATACGCGACGCCGCCGCTTGCGGCGCTGCACACCAACGCACCGACAATCAGACTGACGAAAACGCGGTCACGCATACTCTTCAGTCAAGCATGCGCGCCGCGTCGTCGGTCTGGGTCAGCGGTAGCGCAGTCCGATCAACATCAGCGCAGACGCGACAATGGCGGTCACGGTGCGCACATGATTCCACGCCGTCCACGTCGACAAGTATGCCTGCCATTCGCGCGCGGCGTCGGCGACCGAAAGGCCCGAAGGATCAATGGTGTCGAGGTGATTGTTCAGCGGCACGTTGAAGGCGATCGTGATGATTGCGGCCAGCACCCCGAAAATGGCGCCTACCAACATCCATCCGCTGCCCGGCTGCCTGATTTGAATCACGGCGACGACACCGACCGCCGCGGCGAGCACCGCCGTGCCGAGGTACGCCAATAGGAAGGGCGCGCTGGAGTTCGCCTCCACGTTCATGCCGCGCATCGCGGTGATCGCGTCGACCGGGCCGGTGCGATCCAGCCCGCGCATCACGAAGGTGGAGAAGACATACATCATTCCGGCGGCTGCGGCACTCGCGAGTGCGGCGACGGAGGTCAGGATGACGAAGGGGCTTATGTTCATGAGCAGAAGTCAACCGGCCACCGCCTCGACGATCCATCGTTGACCGTCCCGGCCGCATACGCATCCGTCTACGTCGCGCCGACCGACCTGTACAGCTTGACCGAAACCGCCGTCAGCCACGCCCATGCCAGTACCACAACGGCGGTGAACAACAGAATCGCGGCCGCGCCTGCGCCGGATCCCATAAAAATAAAGCTGGCCGCGAACAGCCCGCCGGTAGCCCTCGAGAACCACGCCCATCCGGGCTCGCCGTTGCGAGAGAAGCGCGCACCAAGGACGAGGCAGCCCGCGACCAGACAGATGAATCCCACTCCGGCCACCGCCAGGTGGGCCATCCCGTGCCACGTCGGCTCGGCCATTCCCGCCGGTGTGCCGGGAGGGAACCCGTCGGACGGATCCGCTCGGAAGAAGCCGGCAGCCAGCAGGCCGGCGCCGAATCCGCCTATCAACCCCGAACCCCACGCCGACGACCGCCCGGCCCCAAGGGCGCGACGGATCCCCACGGCCGCTGCGATGGTCATAGCGCCCGTGACCAGGAAGGTCGCGATCTGAATCCAGCCGAGGCCGCCGTTGGCGAGCTGGCTTGCGGCGTGCCGCGTGGGATCGAAGCCATCTCGGGTGGCCGCCTGCGCGGCCACCGCGACGACGTAGATGGGTCCGGCGATCACCCCGTACCCGAGAAGCGACTTGGTGATGCGGTCCGCCAGCGGCGGACACGTCGTAGTGGTGGTCATCGCGACCTTCTCTCCCGTTCGGAACTAGACGGTACAGTACTGTAATCGTAAATAGACTAGACTGTCCAGTACTACTTATGGATCGGATGGTGCGCCTATGACCGAGACGGCACTGCCTGGGCGATCTGCGCGAAAGCGGCAGACGATCCTCTCGGCCGGCCAGCAGCTCTTCTTGAGCAACGGCTACCAGGGCACAAGCATGGACCAGGTCGCCGCGGGCGCCGCCGTCTCGAAGCAGACGGTGTACAAGCACTTCGGCGAGAAGCGCGAGTTGCTGTTCGCGATCGTCACCGATGCCCTCGACAGCGCGGCGGGCACGATTCGGGACCGGATCACCGCCCTCCCCGACAGCGCGGACCTCGAGGCCGACTTGGTCGCACTCGCAGGCGACTACTTGCGCGCGGTCTTGGCCGAACCCGTCGTCCAGCTGCGGCGGCTGGTGATCGGCGAAGCCAACCGGCTGCCCGAGCTGGCGCGGCTCTACTACGAACACGCGCCGCTGCGCACGCTGGACACACTCGCCGACGCGTTCGCCCGGCTGCATGACCAGGATGTGCTGAACATCCCCGAACCTTCGCTTGCCGCAGAGCATTTCGCTTTTCTCATCGTGGGCAGGCCGATCGATCAGGCGTTGTTCGACGGCGCACCCAAGGTGCTGGCCGACTTCGATGTCGATGCCTACGCCAAGGCCGGCGTCGACGTATTCCTCGCCGCATACCGGCCGCGGTAGGTTTCCCCTGGCGATAGGCTCCCGGCGTGGACGCCGTGGTCGGGTTGCTCGACGGGGTGCGGGCGCGGGGCGCATTCGTGTTGCGGATGATGCTCGATCCGCCGTGGTCGATGAGCATTCAGGATGATGCGCCGCTGACGCTGATCTGCCAGACCCACGGCAGAGCGGCGATTGTCGGTGAGAGCAGCGGGACCGTGTGGCTGGACGCAGGTGACGTCGCGCTCACCCGTGGCACCGAGCATTACCTGTTCGCCGACGATCCGTCGACCGTGCCCACGATCGTCATCCATCCCGGCAACCGCTGCACGACGCTCTCCGGCGACGATCTCCACTTCGAGCTGTCGCTCGGGGTGCGAACCTGGGGCAACAGCGCCAGTGGCTCGTCGCGATCGATCGTCTGCGCATACGAGGGCCGAAGCGAGGTCAGCGCCCGGCTGCTCGATGCGCTGCCGACTGTGCTGGTGCTACGCGCACACGAGTGGGACACGCCATTGATCGACCTGCTTGCCGAGGAGGCGGGCCGCGACGGATCAGGCCAGGAGGCCTACCTCGACCGGCTGCTCGACGTGCTGCTGATCGCGGCGCTGCGCACCTGGTTCGATCGCGAGGGAAACGCGCCTGCGTGGTGGGATGCTGAACACGATCCCGTGGTCGGGCCTGCCCTCCGGTTGATATACAACAACACCGCGCACCCGTGGACAGTGGCGAATCTGGCTGCGGCCGTTGGATCTTCGCGTGCAGCGTTCGCACGGCGATTCACCGAACTGGTGGGCGAGCCGCCGATCGCCTTCCTGACCAGCTGGCGCCTCGCACAGGCGGCCGACCTGCTGCGGTCAAGCGATGCCACCATCGCCTCGGTGGCGAGGCAGGTCGGCTACAGCACGCCGTTCGCGTTGAGCAGTGCGTTCAAGAGGGCCTATGGGATCAGCCCGAACACGCATCGCGCGACGGCCGCCTATCCTGATGCGTCCTTGGAGCCTGCTCTATAACGCTCGGCGAGCTCGACACCGATCCTGGCCAGCTCGGCGCGCACCAGCGGCGAGTCGACGACCTCGATGAGCGCCCCCCAGCCAGCCAGGTGCTGGGCGATCATCAGCGGTGTCGGGGCGCTCACCCGCACCCGGGCACGGCCGTCGTCCTGCTTGCCGAGTTCCTCACATTGCCGGCCAAACTGTGTGCGCAGCACGTGCACGAACCGAGGTTCGATGAGGACAGTGGCGGATAGCCCGCCGCGCCGCTGCTCGACCTCGTCGACGACCTGCTGCCACGCTTCGGACAGGTCGAAGTCGGGCGGCCGTTCGGCAGGCTCTTCGGTGATCTCCGCCCCCGCGATCCGGTCGACCCGGAAGGTCCGCTGGCCGTTCTCGGTTCCGGCGATGAGGTACCAGACGTCGTCCTTGTCGACCAGGCCCAACGGTGAGACCCGCCGTTCGCTGTGCCGACCAAGTCGTTTGGTGTAGTGCATGCGCACCTTCTGCTGCCGCACAACGGCTGTTTGAAGGGTCGCCACCAGCTCGGAGCGCTGCTTGCCATGCTCGCCCCAGCGCGCCGGGTCGATGACGACCGCGCTTGCGGCGGCCTCGGCGTCGGCGCGGAACGTGTCCGGCAGTGCTCGCACCAGCTTGCGCAGCGCAGCCTTCGCCTTCGGGGCCACCGCTGCGGCGGGGCCGACGAGCAGGAAGAGTGCCTGCGCTTCGGCGGCGGTAAGGCCGCTGAGATCCGTGCGCGCGCCACCGAGCAGCGACCACCCGCCACCCCGGCCAGGCTGCGGGTAGACGGGGATACCCGCGGTGGACAGCGCCTCGAGGTCGCGGCGGGCGGTGGCCACCGACACCTCGAGCTCCTCAGCCAGCTCCGCTGCGGTCACCCGGCCACGCGACTGCATCAACAGCAGCGTGGCCACCAATCGATCCGCGCGCATGAATCAGAGTCTGCCAAACAAAGTGTTCAGTTGGTGAGCACTTTGGGCGGGAGGATTGCCTTTGTTGATCAAGGAGAGCAAGGGAGGAACCCTAAATGTTGCGAGGATTCGCCACCGTCAACTTCTTCGCCGACGACCTCATCGCCGCCCGCGATTGGTATGCCGCACTGTTCGGCGTCGACGCCTACTTCCAAAACCCTGACGCGGAGAACCCCGCCTATATCGAGTTCCGTGTCGGCGACTTCCAGGACGAGCTGGGCATCATCGACCGCCGGTACGCGCCCCACCGCGACGCGTCGCCGGGGGGTGCAATCGTCTACTGGCACGTCGACGACCTGGCGGCGACCGTGAAAGACCTGATTGCCAAAGGCGCCAAGGAATACGAGCCGATCATCGAACGCAGCGAGGGTTTCGTCACCGCCTCGGTGGTCGACCCGTTCGGCAACATCCTGGGTGTCATGTACAACCCGCACTACGTGGAGGTACTCGCCGCTGTTCGCTCGACCGCGGCTGGAGAGACAGTCGACTAAGCGCTGATCCAGTTTCCGTGGAAGCCGAATGGAACCCGGTGCGGCAGCTTGATTCTCGCGACGGGGTCACCCGCAAAGTCGGACGCGTCGACGATCACCAGATCGCTGCCGTCACGGGCTGCGTCGTAGACGTAGCCGATGTACCAGCCGTTGCCTTCGCCGGCAGGCCCGGTCGTCGACGGCACGAAAACGGCTTCTCCGGGGCGGCCCGGTGAATCCGCGGTCCCGAATCTGTGCTCGACAGCGCTGCCGGAACTGAGGTCATAGCGCACCAGTTCGTTCTCGCCAACCGAGACAGCGTAGCGGGCGTTGAATCCGGTCAACCGGTCGTCGATGCGCGGGAACTCCACCGCACGGTCGTCCAGTTGACGCTCGGAGACGTTGCCGGTCTGCAGGTCGATCGTCCAACTCCACAGCACGCCGTCGGTTTCGAAGCCGCTCGTGCCTCGCCAGAGTTCGGGATAGCGGACCGCCTGCAGCACAAGCGAATTGCCATCGTCGTAAGCATTAGCAACGTGGAACACGTAGCAAGGATCGATCTCGAACCAGCGCACCTCACCGAACGGATCGTCGCGGCGGAGCACCCCGAGGCGGGCGCCATAGTTGTCGTCCCAGCGGTACGGCATGTCTGCGTCGCGCTTCATCGCGATGTCCAGGTTGAAGACGACCGGCAGATCCATGAAGACGACGTGCTCTGCGGTCAGCGCGAAGTCGTGCATCATCGTCAGCGCCGGGACGTCGAGCGGCCGGTTGATGGTCAGTTCGCCGTTGGCGTCGGCGCGGTGGTACGTGACGTGCGGCGCGAAGATGTTGCCGTAGCCGAAGAAGTGCAGCTCCCCCGTCGTCGGGCAGATCTTCGGGTGTGCCGTCATCGAGTCGACGAGCTTGCCGCCGAAGTCGTAGGCGCCCAACGTTTTCAGGTCGTTGGTGATCTCGTATGGCAACGAGGACTCGACCAGGGCGAGCGTCTTACCCGCATGGTTGACCACGTGGGTGTTGGCGACGCTCGAGTGCAGGTTGCGGCTGCCGTCGGCGTTGTAGATCGGGAAGCTCTTCTCGAAGCTCTCGGTGCGGACCCAACGGTTGCGGTACCACGCGGCACGGCCGCCTTCGATCCGTACGCCGTGGATCATCCCGTCGCCGGTGAACCAGTGCGCGGTCGCCTGCCGCGGGTTCGGTCCGTTGCGCAGATACCAGCCGTCGAGCTCGGCCGGAATGGCGCCGTCCACGGGTAGATCGAACTCGGTTAGCTCGTCGGCGACCGGTTGATAGTTGTCGCGCTGAAAGAAGTCGCCGGTGCCGAAAAGGGCCGACGCATCCGAAGTGGTCTCGGTCATTTGAATCTCCAATCTCCTGACAGGTCTAATCTGACATGTCATTAGTGACATGTCAAGAGTGGGAGCTAAGATTCCTCCGTGAGCTTGCGGATGGCGGCGCTCGGGTTGCTGGCCCAACGGCCGGGCAGCGGCTATGACCTGCTGAAGTCCTTCGAGAAGTCGATGGGCAACGTCTGGCAGGCCACCCAGAGCCAGCTGTACGGCGAGCTCAACAAGCTCGCCGAGACCGGGCTCATCGAGGTGACCGATATCGGGCCCCGAGGTCGCAAGGAATACCGCATCACGCCGGCCGGACGCGCCGACCTGGAGCGCTGGGTGATGAACCCCGAGGCCAATCCGCCGCTTCGCGAAGCTTCGCTCCTGCGCGTCTTCCTGCTAGGTGAGGTGTCGCCGGACCAGGCCCGCCAATTCATGACGGGACTGGCTGAGCAAGCCGACGCCGAGAGCGAGAAACTCGAAGGAGTTCGCGACTCCATCGACTGGACGGACGGCGACAGCATGTTCTTCGGCCGAGCGGCATTGGAGTACGGGTTACGCCGCTATGCGATGGAGGCCGACTGGGCCCGCTGGGTGATCGACGAAATCGACCGGCGCCGTACCCGCTAGACCCATCCAAAGACCGGTGGCCGCCGAATACCGGGCATGAACCGACAGCTTGCCCGACCCCAACTCATCTACCGCATCACCCATCGCGTGCGCGACGGACGCACGGCGGACGTGCCATGCAGCGAGATCCCCACCACCGTGTCCGCCTGGCTTGCCGAGCTGGGTGTCACAGCCCCCTGGTGGAAGACCTTGCGCGAGCGGTCAACGCCGATGACTGGCCTGCGGCCCACACGATCGGCGAGTTTCTGTCCGTCGACGTGGCCGTGGCGGCAGTCGGTCGCTACCGGGTTCAAAAAATCTGAAGAAAAAACCGTAAGGCGAAGCGGGCGCCACTGCTCCTACCTGTAGAGCGGCTCATCCGGGGCCGCGAAAACACAACAGGAGCACATCATGAAGACCACCACCAATCGCAGGAAGTCCGTCACCGCCGCGCTGGGAGCGGCCGCCGCCGCCCTGGTGGCACCGGCAATGCTGTTTCTCGGCACGGGAACCGCGCAGGCGGCGACCTTGGTCACCCCAGAAAGTAACGCATTGGGCGTCACGGTCAGTATCTTGTCGGATACGCAGTGGGGCTGGTGCAGTTACTCCGCCGAACCGAACGGGGGATGGAACCCTGGGGAGCCTTTGCCGGTGTATGGCGGTGCCGTTCCATATGGAGAAGAACGTAAACCACCAACTGTGGTTCCCGGGCATCCAGACGAGCACCACCTGGCATGTGACGGTGAAATGCGATCACGGCAACCCCACTGAACACGAGTATCCAATTTACTGAGCACCCGCCTCTCCTCAGGCGTGGTGGTTGTGACGCAAGTCGCGACCACCACGCCATTTTTTCCGTTGCATCACGATAGTTTCCGATATATCGTTGACCTATCGGAAACGCATGGGGCGTTTCCAGATCGATAAGAAGGACTTTCACCATGAACGACCCATTCACACCACAACCCGAAGGTTTCGGAGTCGGCTTCGGCTTCGGCCCGCAACAGCGCCGCGCGCTCCACGAGCACCGGCGGCAGGCCCGTCGCGACTTCCGCGAACACCTCCGTGAACACGGCACCGACCGGCACGGCCCCGTCGGCCCCGGCTTCCAGGCCGGCTTCGGCTTCGGTCCCGGCCGCGGTGGCTTCGGCTTCGACCCGCGCGGAGGCTTCGGCTTCGCCGGCGGCCCGCGCGGCCGTCGCGGCGGAGGCAGGCGAGGCAAGCGCGGCGACGTCCGCGCCGCCATCCTGGTTCTGCTGTCCGACCGTGCGATGCACGGCTACGAGATGATCCAGGAGATCGCCGATCGTAGCGCCGGCCTTTGGCGCCCCAGCCCGGGATCGGTCTACCCGACCCTGCAGCTGCTGGTCGACGAGGGCCTCATCGTCGGCACCGAAAGCGAAGGCAGTAAAAGGCTTTTCGAGCTGACCGACGAAGGCCGCGCCGCGGCCGAGAAGATTGAGACTCCGCCGTGGGAGGAGATCGCCGAAGGCGGAAGTCGACCCCGGCGCAAGTCAACCTGCACACCGCTGTCGCCCAGCTGATGGGCGCGGTCGCGCAGTCCACCTACACTGCTTCCGAAGAGCAGCAGCAGCGCATCGTCGACATCGTCAACAATGCCCGCCGCGAGGTGTACAACATCCTCGGCGAATCCGAGTAGCAGGCAGCCGGTCTGTTTGAGCCCGGCGGGAGTGGTGTACGCAATCAGTATGCAAACCTTCCCGCTGGGCTCTTTCCATGTCGGCCGCGTCGGATTCGGCGCCATGCAACTACCCGGGCCCGGTGTGTTCGGCCCCCCGCGTGACCGGGAACAGGCCCTCGCCGTGCTGCGTCGGGCCATCGAGCTGGGCATCAATCACATCGACACCGCACAGTTCTACGGACCCGACGTCTCCAACGAACTCATCCGCGAGGCGCTGCACCCGTATCCGGCCGACCTGGCGCTGGTCACCAAGGTTGGCGGCGCGCGAGACGATGCAGGCGGGTGGATCCCCGCTCAGGAACCCGACCGGCTCCGCGCGAGCCTGGAGGAGAACCTGCAGTCGTTGGGAACCGACAAACTCGCCGCGGCCAACCTGCGGGTGTTCAGCGACAGCGGAGACCCGAACGCGCGCGGGTCCCGTCAACCGCGACCTGTTCGACCGTCAGCTCGCCACGATGATCAAGGCTCGCGACGAAGGGCTCATCGGCGGAATCGGGTTGAGCAGCATCACCATTGACCACTTGACCATCGCACTGGATCGCACCGAGATCGCGTGCGTGCAGAACGCGTACAACCTGGCCGACCGGACCTCCCAGCCGGTGCTTGACGCGTGCATCGAGCACGAGATCGCGTTCGTTCCGTTCTTCCCGCTCGGGTCCGCGTTCGCGCCAGACAATCCCGTCCTCGGCAATCCCGTCATTCGGAGGGCCGCCGAAGAGCAGGGCCGCACCCCGGCGCAGATCGCGCTCGCGTGGACGCTGTCAATCGCGCCGAACGTGCTCCTGATTCCCGGCACATCGTCGGTCAAGCACCTGGAGGAGAACACTGCCGTCTCCGACATCGAACTCGACGCCGACACTCGCACGGAGCTCGACGACGCCGCCTGATTGCGATTTCGGCGCGCCAACGTACGCTCAGCGTCGATTAGCGCGCCGAAATCACTCGACGTCGACCCAGTCCAGCGTGCGCTGCACCGCTTTCTGCCAGCCCGCGTAGCCTGCGGCGCGTTCGTCCTCACTCCAGGTCGGAGTCCAGCGCTTGTCTTCCTGCCAGTTGGACCGCAGATCGTTTGGGTTCTCCCAGAATCCGACGGCCAGACCCGCGGCATAGGCGGCGCCAAGTGCGGTCGTTTCGGCGACCACGGGCTTGACCACGTCGACGCCGAGCACGTCGGCCTGAATCTGCATGCAGAGGTCGTTGGCGGTGATGCCACCGTCGACCTTGAGCACGTCCATGTGCACGCCGGAGTCGGCCTCCATCGCGTCGACGACATCTCGGCTCTGGTAGCAGATCGCCTCCAGCGTCGCCCGCGCCACATGTGCGTTGGTGTTGAACCGCGACAGTCCGACGATCGCGCCGCGGGCATCCGACCGCCAATAGGGCGCGAACAGCCCGGAGAAGGCGGGCACGAAGTAGACCCCGCCGTTGTCGTCGACCTGTCGGGCCAGCGACTCGCTCTGCGCCGCGCCGCTGATGATGCCCAGCTGGTCGCGCAGCCACTGCACGGCCGATCCGGTGACCGCGATCGAACCCTCAAGTGCGTAAACGGGTTTGGCGTCACCGAACTGGTAGCAGACCGTGGTCAGCAGCCCGTTCTCGGAGCGCACGATCTTCTCGCCGGTGTTGAGCAGCAGGAAATTGCCTGTGCCGTAGGTGTTCTTGGCCTCTCCTGCGTCCAGGCACACCTGCCCGACCATCGCCGCCTGCTGGTCACCGAGGATTCCGGTCAACGGAACCTGTCCCCCGAGCGGTCCGTCGTCGCGTGTGATGCCGTACGACTCCGGATATGACGACGGCTTGATCTCGGGCAGCATCTCGCGGGGGATGTTGAAGAACGACAGCAATTCGTCGTCCCAGTCCAGCGTCTCGAGATTCATCAGCATGGTGCGGCTGGCGTTGGTGACGTCGGTGACGTGCACGCCGCCGCGCGGTCCGCCGGTCAGGTTCCACAGCACCCAAGTGTCGGGATTGCCGAAGATTGCGTCGCCCTTCTCGGCGTCTTCGCGGAGGCCGTCGACGTTGTCCAGGATCCACTGCACCTTGCCGCCGGAGAAGTAGGTCGCAGGCGGCAGACCGGCCTTGCTCCTGATCACATCGCCGCGCCCGTCGCGGTCCAGCGCCGAGGCGATGCGGTCGGTGCGGGTGTCCTGCCAGACGATCGCGTTGTAATACGGACGCCCGGTCTTCTTGTTCCAGACCAGCGCCGTCTCCCGCTGATTGGTGATGCCAAGCGCGGCAAGGTCGGTTGCGGACAGCTTCGTCGAGTTCAGAGCCGACGTCACCACCGATGCGGTGCGCTCCCAGATCTCGACCGGATTGTGCTCGACCCAGCCCGCCTTCGGCAGGATCTGTTCGTGCTCGAGCTGATGGCGGCCGACCTCGGCGCCTTCGTGGTCGAAGATCATGCAGCGGGTGCTGGTGGTGCCCTGGTCGATCGCCGCGACGAACTCTGCCAACTCCTGCTCCCCTCCTGACGGCTGACGTCGTCCATCATGGACTACATGCCAACCGAGATCGTCGACATTGACCGCATGCCCCGGGGCGGGCCCGACGCATCGTGCCTCGACCGGCTACTGGAGACCGATCGCCTGGAGTACCTCGACCGCGACGACATCGACCCCAAGGCTGAAGCGCAGCGTGATCCGCGCGCTGGAGTGGACCGGTGACGTGTTCGGCAACACCGAGCGATTCGCGCGAATCGCGCTCGACGAAGTCGCCGAGGTGCCGGATCCCAAGATCCTGGAGCTCGGGGCGGGCCACGGCGGGCTGTCGCGCAAACTGCTCGAGTGGCATCCCACCGCCGAGCTGACGGTCACCGACATCGAGTCAGCATCGGTGCAGGCGATCGCCGCCGGTGAGCTCGGCGGGCATCCACGGGCGACGGTGCGCGAGATGGACGCCACGGCCATCGACACCGCGGACCGGCATTTCGATTTGGCGGTGTTCGTGCTGTCGTTTCACCACCTGCCGCCGTCGCTGGCATCGGAGGTCATCGCCGAGGGCACCCGGGCCGCCGCCAAGCTGCTGATCATCGATCTACCGCGCCCGCCGACGCCTTTGCACCTCCTGCGTCTGGCGACCATGCTGCCGTTCGCACCGTTCATCCCGCTCCTGCACGACGGCGTGATCAGCTCGCTGCGCACCTACAGCCCGTCGGCGCTGCGCGCGCTTGCCGCGCACGCCGACCCATCGATCGACATCGAGCTGCGCGGCGGGCTGATCAGCCCGCAGGTCGCGGTCGCCAGCCGCCGCTAGCGCTCGATCGGGGACATGTACGCAGCCTGGTAGCGCTCGCCCACCGGCGGCTGGATCGCGTCAGCCGGTCCAGCTGTTCGCCGGTCAATTCGACGGTGTCGGCGGCGGCGTTCTCGTCGAGCCGCTCCACCCGCTTGGTGCCCGGAATCGGGGCGATGCCCTCGCCGTGCGACAGGATCCACGCGAGCGCGACCTGTGCTGGCGTCGCATCGACCGCCGCGGCCACCGCCTCGACCTCCTCGACGATCTGTAGGTTGGCGTCGAGGTTCTGAAAGCGCGGGATTGGCCTTGCGGAAGTCGTCGTCGTCCATGTGGTCGGTGGACCGGATGGCGCCCGTCAGAAAACCGCGTCCGAGCGGCGAGTACGGAACAAATCCGATGCCGAGCTCACGCAGCGTCGGAAAGCAGCTCGGCTTCGGGATCACGGGTCCACAACGAATATTCGGTCTGGACCGCGGTGATCGGGTGCACGGCGTGCGCGCGCCGGATCGTGTCGACCGACGCCTCGGACAGCCCGTAGCCGCGAAGCTTGCCAGCCGGCACGAGTTCCGCGAACGCGCCGACGGTGTCCTCGATCGGCACCTTGGGATCGATGCGGTGCTCGTAGTACAGATCGAGGTAGTCGGTGCCGAGGCGGCGCAACGAGTCGTCGAACGACGCCTGCAAGTTCTCCGGGCTGCCGTCCTGTTCGCTCTCGCCCGGTGGTCCTGTTGACGATCGCGAACTTCGACGCGACCACGACTGAGGCGCGGTCGGAGCCGAGCGCGCGGCCGAGCAGCTCCTCGTTGATGAACGGCCCGTAGGCCTGGGCGGTGTCGAAAAACGTGATACCGAGGTCGAGGGCGCGGCGAATGGTCCGGATCGACTCCGCATCGTCGGTGTTCGCTGCCGGAGTAATACGCCGACATGCCCATCGTGCCGAGGCCGAGGCGGGATACCTCGATGTCACCCAGTTTCGTGTGCTTCATGGCTCAGTCCATCATGCGGTGGTGGTGCCCCCAGCCGCCGCCCTGGGAGATCAGCACCATCAGGAAGATGGCGTAGAAGATCAGGAACAGCAGAAGCAGGCCGCCTGCGATCCAGAGCGACAGCTGACCCAGCCGCCGGGCCCGGTCGGAGGCGTACTGCGCGCCCGCGAAATTGCCGGCCGCCCACAGCGGATACACGTTGAACGAGTGGCTGAAGGCCGAGAACGACAGCGGCCAGAAGAACAGCACCGCGGCGACTGCCCAGCCCACGTTGTGCGGCGGCGGACCCGGAAGCGGCGCTTGGGCGGGTGGCGTCTCGGTTGGGGCGGTGGGTTCGGTCATATTCAACTCCTTGTCGTTTCGATGGCGACAACAATCCGACCGTACTGCGGTTGTCACGGCCGGACTGCCCGGCAAACATGCGGCGATTTATATGCCGATTTCCTTGCGCGCGCGTCACTAAGCCTGTTGCATCGGCTTTGTGGGCGAAGAGGTGAAGCAGACTGAGTTCAGTCGCGCGCACCGCCGCGAATACCGGCGCAAGGTGCAGCTGTGCCTTGACGTGTTCGAAACGATGCTGACGCGGTCCAGTTTCGAGTTCGAACGCCCGCTGACGGGCATGGAAATCGAATGCAACCTCGTCGACGCCGGCTATCAGCCCGCGATGAGCAACCAGGAAGTGCTGGCGTCGATCGCCGACCCCGCTTACCAAACCGAATTGGGTGCCTACAACATCGAATTCAACGTCCCGCCCCGGCCGTTGCCCGGCAGGGCGGCGCTGGAATTGGAGACCGACGTCCGGGCCAGCCTCAACGCCGCCGAAGCAAAGGCGAATAGCGACGGCGCCCACATCGTGATGGTCGGCATCCTGCCCACCTTGATGCCCGAACACCTTGCGGGCGACTGGATGAGCGAGTCGACCCGCTACCAGGCCCTCAACGACTCCATCTTCGTCGCCCGGGGTGAGGACATCCAGATCGACATCGCAGGCCCGGAGCGGCTCAGCCTCCAGACGGCGTCCATCGCCCCCGAATCAGCCTGCACCAGCATGCAATTGCACCTGCAGGTCTCGCCAGAGGACTTCGCGAAGAACTGGAACGCCGCGCAGGTGCTGGCGGGCCCGCAGCTGGCTCTTGGCGCCAACTCGCCGTTCTTCTTCGGGCATCAACTGTGGTCGGAGACCCGCATCGAGCTGTTCGCGCAGGCCACCGATACCCGCCCCGACGAGCTCAAGGCGCAGGGCGTGCGGCCCCGGGTGTGGTTCGGCGAGCGGTGGATCACATCGATCTTCGATCTGTTCGAGGAGAACGTGCGGTATTTCCCGTCGCTGCTGCCCGAGCTGTCGGACGAGGACCCGGTCGCCGAGCTGGCCGAGGGGCGCACGCCGAAGTTGCCGGAGCTGAGGCTGCACAACGGCACGATCTACCGCTGGAACCGACCGGTGTACGACGTCGTCGACGGCATGCCCCATTTGCGGGTGGAGAACCGGGTGCTGCCTGCCGGGCCCACGGTCGTCGACATGATGGCCAACTCGGCGTTCTACTACGGCATGCTGCGGACCCTGTCCGAGGAGGACCGCCCGTTGTGGACGAAAATGAGTTTCGCTGCGGCACACCAGAATTTCCTGGAGGCGGCCCAGCACGGAATGGACGCCAGGTTGTACTGGCCCGGCCTGGGCGAGGTGACACCCGACGAACTTGTGCTGCGTCTGCTGCTGCCGATGGCCCGCGACGGTCTGCGCAGCTGGGGCGTGGCCGACGAGGTGTCCGACCGCTATCTCGGCGTCATCGAGGGCCGGGCCAAGACCGGCCGCAACGGTTCGGCCTGGCAGGTGGAGACGGTGCGGGCGCTACAGGAGCGCGGCATGCCCCGCCCCGAGGCGCTGGCCGAGATGCTGCGGCTGTATTGCGAGCGGATGCACAGCAACGATCCGGTGCACACCTGGGAGGTCTGCGGGTGAGGCTCTTGTTCGTGGTGGCACTGATGGCGATCGTCGTGGCGGGTTGCCGAATTCAGCCGCAAAGCAGAAGCGGATCCTGTCGAATTCACGACTGGACAAGGAGTTCACCCTCAGCGGCGGACAGGAGGCCGTGATCAGCGGTGAGAACCTGCGCCTGCGGTTCACCGACGTGCTCGAGGATTCCCGCTGCCCGACCGAGGTCGAATGCTTCTGGACCGGCCAGGCGCGCATTGCCGTGCTCGTTGAGCCAGCCGGGAGCCCTTCCACGACAGCGCAATTCAACACCAATCCCGCGCCCGGCCAGAACGTGCAGACTACCGACGTCGGCGGCTACACGCTTTCATTGAAGGCCCTCGACCCGTACCCAAGGACGCCCGATGATCCGATCTCCTTCGAGGACTATCGGGCGACGATGCTGGTGCACAAAGGCCTTTAGCTAGTGGCCCGGGCCTTCGCAGGCTCCCGCTGCGCGGTTGACGCCTCGTCGTCGTCGATCATCGTCCGTTCGTCGAACGGGATGTCGCCGTCGAGCACGTTGTTCACCCGGTCGCTATTCATCGAACCCGTCCACGTGCCGATCAGCAGGGTGGCCACCGCGTTACCGGAGAAGTTGGTGACCGCACGAGCCTCGGACATGAACCTGTCAATGCCGACGATGATGCCGACGCCGTCGAGTAGGTCGGGGCGGTGGGCCTGCAGGCCGGCGGCCAATGTCGCCAGTCCCGCACCGCTCACCCCTGCCGCACCCTTTGACGCGATGATCATGAAGGCCAGCAGGCCCAACTGCTCGGGGATCGACATCGGGGTGCCCATTGCATCGGCGATGAAAAGCGATGCCATCGTCAGGTAGATCGCGGTGCCGTCCAGGTTGAACGAATAGCCGGTCGGCACAACGATTCCCACCGTGGCCGGCTCGACACCTGCGTGCTCCATCTTAGCGATCAGTCGCGGCAGCGCGGACTCCGAGGACGACGTCGCGACGATCAACAGGTATTCGCGGGCGAGATAGCGGACCAGTTTGAAGATCGACACCCTGGTGACCATCCACAACAGCGCGCCGAGCACACCGAACACGAAGATGAGGCAGGTGAGGTAGAACGCCAGCATCAGTACCGCGAGCTGGATCACTGCGTCGAATCCGGTTGCGCCGACTACCTCAGCGATGGCACCGAATGCGCCGATCGGCGCTACCCACAGCACGCCGATCAGGATGCGGAAGACCAGCTTCTGCAACAGCTCGATACCGCGCAGCAGCGGTTCGCCCGCGCTGCCCATTGCTTGAATCGCGAAGCCGACCAGTATCGCGACGAAGAGCGCCTGCAGCACATTGCCTTCG
Organism: uncultured Actinomycetota bacterium; assembly: GCA_963734385.1. Lineage (GTDB taxonomy): Bacteria > Actinomycetota > Actinomycetes > Mycobacteriales > Mycobacteriaceae > Mycobacterium. The sequence continues at coordinate 79,818 of CAVTHR010000002.1, forward strand.
GTCAGCGAGGAGAACAGTGTCGTGGGGATGATGTCGGAAAAGAACTCCATCGGGCCGCCCTCGGACGCGGCCTCGCCTGCGAGCTCGGCGCCCTTGCCCGGATCGGAGGGGATGTTGAGACCGGTTCCCGGCTTGATGATGTTTCCGACGACAAGGCCGATGCCCAGCGCGATGGTGGACATCACCAGGAAGTAGACGATCGCGAGCCCGCCGACCTTGCCGACCGCGGCCGCCTTGATCTTCCCGATACCGAGCACCACCGTGCAGAAGATGACCGGGATGATCATCATCTTGATCAGCTTGACGAACAGCTCGCCCAGCACGCCGAGCGACTTACCCAGGTCCGGGGCGACCAGGCCGACGATGATGCCGGCGACGACGCCGATGATCACCAGGATGTAGAGCCAGTGGGTTCGGTCCCGCTTTTCCTTCCGCGGTGCCTCATCGCGCTCGGTGTCGATGTGCTCGGACATGGTCGGCCCCTTCGTGTCGTTGACAGGGGTTTCCCAGAAGTGTGCTCCGTCACACCTCGGCGGTCGCAGCTACCAGAGCCTCGGCGAAAACGTCCAGCTCATCAGCGGTGGTGTCGACGTGCGGCGACACCCGAAGCACCGGCGCGGCCATCTCGAACGGAGCGCGCTGCACCTCGGCGTAGGTGGTGACGATGCCGCGCTCGGCGATGAGCCAGGCCCGCACCTGCTGCGGGTCCGTGCCGCCTGTCGGCGCCAGCGTCGTGATCGCCGTTGGCTCGTCGACCGGCTCGACCACCCGCCAACCATCTACGTCGGCCAGCCGGTTGCGAGTCAATCCGCCGAGCGCGGCCAGCCGAGCGCGGATGTTCTCCGGGCCTGCGGCGAGGTGTTCGCCGAGCGCGACCGAAAGGCCAATGCGCGCAGCAAGATTAGTTTCACCGTGCTCTAGCCGTTCCATCACCGTGAACGGCAAATCCCACTCCGGTGGCGGCAAGCGAGGGCGAAGCCGTTCCACCAGACCGGGTTTGATCGCGAGCATGCCGACACCGCGCGGTCCTGCCATCCACTTGCGTGACGACGAGTAGATCGCGTCCGCGCCGACGACACAATCGATGTGACCGAATGCCTGTGCCGCGTCAATCACCATCGGCACTCCAAGGCCGCGGCACACATCGGCGAGTTCGCGCGCCGGCTGCACGATGCCGCGGTGGCTGGCGAGCGGGGTCAGATGCACCAAGCCCGGCGGATTCACCGCAAGGACGGTGGCGGCCTCGTCGACGACCAACCGTCCGTCGTCATCGACCGGAAGTGCGCTGACCTGAAAGCCGTTCGCCGCCATAATCGCCAGGTTCGGGCCGTACTCGCCGGGAAGGCAGGCAATGCTGCGGACACCGGTCCAGCTGCTCAACAGTAGGTCGAGTGAATGGTTTGAGCCGGTCGTGAAGACGACATCGGAGGCCGTCATCCCCATCAGCGCCGCGACCGCTGCGCGGCCGGCGTCAAGCGCGGGTGCGGCAGCCTCCGCGGCGACATAGCCTCCGACCTCGGCTTCGTGGCGCGCATGCTGAGCGGCGGCATCGATGACGGTGAGGCTCTGACGCGAGCACGCCCCGCTGTCCAGGTGCAGGCCCGCGACCGCGGGCCGCGCCGCGCGCCACTGATCGGCGAGGTCTGTCATTTCGTTGACAGCGACAGCCCGAAGTCGCCCGCCCGGTCGGTCCACCAATGGGTGCGACGAAGACCCGCGTCTGCCAGCTCGGCAGCGACACCCTCGGGCCGGAACTTGCACGACACCTCGGTGAGCATCTCCTCACCGGCGGCGAAGTCGACGGTCAAATCCAGCGCCTCGATCCGCACCCGCTGCGCGGCGCCCGCCCGCAGCCACATCTCGATGCGCTCTTCGGCGGGATTCCACCGGGCGACATGGTCGAACATCTCGAGGTCGAAATCGGCGTCGAGTTCGCGGTTCACCACCGCCAGCACGTTGCGGTTGAACCGCGCGGTCACGCCAGCGCTGTCGTCATAGGCGCGGACCAGCCGGCCGGTGTCCTTGACCAGGTCGGTGCCCAGCAGCAAGGTGTCGCCGGGCTGCAACGTGTCGGAAAGCGTCGACAAGAACTCGGCCCTCGGCGCCGTCGTCAGGTTGCCGATCGTCGAGCCCAAAAACACCACAAGCCGCCTGCCGACGCGAGGGATCTTGCCGAGGTGTTCCTCGAAATCGCCGCACACGGCGTCGATCTCGATGCCCGGGTACTCGTCGAGGATGGCCGTACTCGCAGCCTGCAGCATTCCGGCGTCGACGTCGAACGGCACGAAGCGGTGCAGTGATCCTCTGTCCCGCAGTGCGCTCAGCAGCAGCCTCGTCTTCTCCGAGGTGCCGCTACCGAGCTCCACCAACGTGTCGGCGCCGGAGGCGGCGGCGATCTCCGCCGCACGATCGCGAAGGATCTCCGCCTCTGCGCGCGTCGGGTAGTACTCCGGCAGCCGGGTGATCTGGTCGAACAGGTCGCTGCCGACCGAGTCGTAGAACCACTTGGGTGGCAACGACTTCGGCGTCTGAGTCAGCCCGTCGTACACATCGCGGCGCAACGCACGCGCCGCCGAGTCCGCGGCAAGATGGTTGGACAGCGAGAGGGTCATGCAGGTCCTTTCAGCCCGATCAACTCCACGCCCGACTCGTCGACCGTGACGAGCTGACGGTCGGGAAGCTCCTGCCAGTCCGGATCGTCGTCGAACGGTTCGCTTGCAAGAATGACACCGGCGTCTCGCCGGAGCACGAATAACGTGTCACCCCATGTCGTGGCCCGCAATTGAGATCCGTTGCCGGCCAGTATGTTCAGCCTTGCATTGGGGTCCGCGGCCGCGACCTCGGCGATGGTGTCACCCAGGGCCTCAAGGCCGCGCTCGAAGATCAGTGCGGCCAGCAGCGCGCTGTCGTTCGTCGATTCTGCGGTCGACGACGTCGGCAGCACCGCGCGGTCCACCAAGCCGTTGTGCGACAGCAGCCAGTGCCCGTCGGTGAACGGCGCCGATGCCGACGACTCGATCGGCATTCCGGCGCTCGCCGACCGCACCGCGGCGACCACGCATCCGCTGTGAAGGGCGGGCGCCACCGACGCGAAAGAGGTGTCGCCCCATAGCGGTGCGGCGCTGCGCCACCGCCTGGCCACGCCGTCGTCGAAGAACCCGACGCCCCAGCCGTCGGCGTTCATCAGGCCGTGCTTCTGCAGCCGCGGGGCGTACGACTGCACCAGCAGGCCGGACGGAGGATCCATCACCAGCGACGCCACCGAACGCGGCTCACCCAGCCAACCGAGGTGACGGCACATCAGACGTCCCAGGCCAGCCGGAGTCCGCTGAAGATCTGCCGCCGAATGGGGTGGTCCCAGTTGCGGAAGCTCGGCCGCAGGATGTCGGCGGCGACCGCCCATGAGCCGCCGCGCAGCACTTTGTAGTCGCCGTCGAAGAACGGCTGGCTGTACTGCTCGTAGAGCATCGGCGCGAAGCCGGGCCAGGGCCGCAGCGGCGACGTGGTCCACTCCCACACGTCGCCCGAGCATCTGTTCCACGCCGTATGCCGACGCGCCTGCCGGATACGCGCCGACCGGGGCCGGCCGCAATGCTTCGCCTCCGAGGTTGGCCAGAGCACTGGTGGGTTCCGATGTGCCCCAAGGGAATCGGCGGCGAGCGCCGACTTCGGGGTCCCACGCGCACGCCTTCTCCCACTCGATCTCGTTGGGTAGTCGCGCTCCGGCCCACGCCGCGTACGCCTCGGCTTCGAAGTACGTGACGTGCTGGACGGGTTCGTCAGCCGGCACGTCCTCGACGTGGCCGAACCGGGTGCGGGTGCCAGAGAGATCCGCGCCGTTCCAGAACTGCGGTGCGGTCAACCCCGCCTTCTCGCGATGGGACCAGCCACGCTCCGACCACCAGTGCGACTGCCGGTAGCCGCCGTCGTCGATGAACTGCCGCCACTCGCCGTTGGTGACAGGGACGCGGCCGATACGGAAGCTGGGCACGTCGACGGTGTGCGCTGGTCGCTCGTTGTCGAGTGAATGCGGCTCGGACACCGCGTCGACGCCGAGGACGAACGGGCCGCCGGGTACCAGAACGGACGTGCCCGCAACGCCGGGCCTGCCGTTTGGAAGCGGTGTCCCGAGCTCCAGCAGCGGCGGACCCGACCGCAGGTTCAGCGCCTGCAACATCGTTTCGTCGTGCTGGTTCTCATGGCTGATCACCAGCCCGAAGTTGAACGCCGCTTGGCTGTCGTCGTCGGGCAGCGCGTCGAGAGTGTCCAGCGCCTTGTTGCGCACTGTCGCGCAGTAGTTCCGGGCATCCGTTGGAGGCAACAGCGGCAGGTCGACCCGGCTGGCCCGGGAGTTCTCGAACGCGTCGTAAAGACGCTCGACCTCGGGCGCCAGCATCCCCGGCTGATGCGGGTTGTTGCCGCGCAGGAGCCAGAGCTCCTCCTGCCACCCGATGTGGGCAAGGTCCCACAGCAGTGGGCTCATCAACGGGTCATACTGACGGCGCAGCTCGGCGTCGTCGAACTCCACCAGCCGAAGTGTGCGGTCGCGCGCCATCGACAGCCGGCGCGCCAGCGTCTCGCGTGCGGTCACAGCTCCCCTTGCGCCAGTTCGGTGACCGCGCCTGCGATCCCGTTTGTCACCACCCGGTCGGAGAAGTCGTCTGCCGGGCATCGTCCCTGTTCGACCGAACGCACGAGTTGTTGCATCGATTCCTCGAGTTCGGCGGGAGCGCGTTCAGCTGCCGCCTGCACACACCGGTTCGCGGCCTCATGCAGCCGCCGATCACCGAGGCCCTGCTGTGCGGCGCGATCCCATGCCGTCGCCACCGGTTCGGTCGCCTCCTCGGCGATGTCTGCGGCGACCGGGTCATCGAGAAGCGTGGCGAGCGTGAACACTACGGCGGGCCACATCGCGTCGGGCACGCTGTCGAGGTAGCGGATCTCGAGGAACCGGCGCGGCCGTACAGGCGGAAAGAGCGTCGTCAGGTGGTAGTCCAGGTCGGCCATCGTGGGTCGACGGTCTCCGAGCAGCACCCGTCCATCGGCCCAGTCGGCGAACGGCACCCAGTTCGTCACCGGCACCGCGTCCATTTCCGGCGTCGGGTGCACCAGCATCACCGGTGCCTTCATGGCGTATCGCGCCCAGTCGCTGGCCGGGTCGTCGCCGTTCGCACCGAGGATCGGACCACACCGGGCCGAATCGAGCTGGCTCCACACCCACTGGCGCGAGCTGCGCCACCCGGTGAACTTGCCGCCGAGCAGCGGCGAACTGGCCGCGATCGCGACCATCGTCGGGCCGAGCGCGTGCGCCAGCCGAACCCGCGCCGCCCAGTCGGCCTGCGGTCCGGCCTCGAGGTTGACCTGCACCGACGCCGTCGACGTCATCATCGCCGCGCCTGCTGCGCCGGTCTGGCTGGCCGCGAAGAACTGCTCCATGGCGAGGTAGCGGTCGCCCGGGTTCACTCGCTTGGCCGGCCGCAGCGGATCGGCGCCGAGCAGCACCAGACCCAATCCCGCCTCTGTGAACGCCGCGCTCAGCACCGCCCGGTCGGCGGTCATGGCGTTGATCGCGGGAAGCACGCCATCCATCGGTGGCCCGGAGAGTTCCACCGCGCCGCCGGGTTCGACGGTGATCAGGCTGCCTCCTGGCAGGTCGGGAACCCCCGAGATGACCGAAGTGATCTCGTCCCACTCCGGGCGGCGGTTGAGATCAGCGAGATCGAAGCAGTGCGCCTCGATCTCCAGGCCGACGAGGCCGACAGGACCGTCGGTCAGGCAGGTCGCGCCGATGTGCTCCGCGGCGCTGTTCGCGCTGGTCAGCTCGGCATCGGCGGCTTTGGAAGGGTGCGCTTCGTCCAGGTCGGTCGTGATGGTGTTGGTCATACCAGCCATCCCCTCCGGGTCTGGAACGATCGCGGCCTTGGTTCTATCTTCCAGAGACGACTGACAAAGTCCCGCGATTTTCGTGTGCCGAGTCGGTGACGGGTACCCGAATCAGCGCGCTTTATTGTCCCAGTGTGTTCTGCATGGCGCCTGCCAGCACGTTCACCGCCGGACCGCCATTGCCCGCCTGGCAGACTTTCGCCTGCAGCAGAACGTTCTCGCGTAGCCGGGTCGTGTTGAAGCAGCGCCGGTCGGTGTCCGCCTCCTGCTTCACCCAGTCCGCATCGGCCGCCGCCGCAGGTCCGCCGGTGAACGACCAGACCTCCGTGGTTCCGTTGTCCAGATGCATGGCCGTGGTCTGGCCCGAACAGCCGACGGTCCGGTCTACGACCCGGTGGAAGGCGCGGCCCGCGGCGTCGTTGTTCGCGAACACCCCGACCGCCTGCTTGACGAAGTGCGTCATGTCGGTCGGCGACTCCTGGGCTGACGCGCCGTTGAACGACGCCAGATCGGGGTCGGCGTACACCTCGGGCAACCCGATGTCGGCCCAGTTGTTGCACACCGGCAGGTCGACGAAATACGACTGGAACGGCTCGGTGAACGTCGACTCGAAACGCATCGTCGCGCCGACGATGTTGCCAACCGAGCCCTTGCCCAGCACGGCGTAGTTCACCACGCCAGGATCCGACGGACGAGCATCTGCCGGGGTGGCCACGGCCAGGCCGACGGCCAGACCGACGCCGCTGAGGGCGGCCACGCCTCTCCCCCGGCCGCTGCGCGGCCGCCGGGGCATCATGCGGCTAGACCTTCGCCGACAGCTTGACGTCGATGTTGCCCCTGGTGGCCTTCGAATACGGGCAGACGCCGTGCGCCTTCTCCATCAGCTCGTCGGCCGCGCTCTGCTCCAAACCGGGCAGATAGCCGATCAGGTTTGCGTTGATGCCGAACCCGCCCTCGGAGTCCTTTCCGAAGCCGACCTGGGCGGTGATGCCGGTGGCGTCGTCGAGGTCGACCTTCTCGTTCCGCGCGACCAGCCGCAGCGCGCCGAGGAAACAGGCGGCGTAGCCGGCCGAGAAGAGCAGTTCGGGGTTGACGCCCTCGCCGCTGCCACCCATCTCCTTCGGCGGCCGGGTATCAAGATCGACCTTGCCGTCGGTGGACTTCACGTGGCCGTCGCGGCCACCCCCGGTTGCGGTTGATTCTGCGGTGTAAACGACTTCGATGCTCATGGGCTTGATCATGCCAGCCTCGGCCGAGACAGCAATACGCCCCGGTCGGGCTGAGACCGGGGCGCATGCCGTCTGAGACATTTACTGGCCGCGCACGCCTTCCTCGACCTTCTTCCCGAGATCTGGGTCGACGTTGCGCCAGTACTCGAACACCCGCGACAGCACCGGCTCGCGCACACCGTCGGACACATGCCCAATGATGTTGTGAGCCAACCGGTCCCGCGCATCGTCATCGAGCACCTCGCGGACCAGCGTGCCGGCCTGGCCCCAGTCGTCGTCGTCCTGACGCAGTGCATAGGCGGTGCGGACCATGTCACCGTCCGAGGCCCAGTGCACCTCGGCCGCACGCTTGGCATCCACCTCAGGCCCACCCATCGAGTTCGGCGAGTAGACGGGATCGGTGGCGTTGCGGATGCGCATCGCGCCGTCCTTGGAGTACGCATTCACCTCGACGTGCGGTTCGTTGACCGGGATCTGTTTGTAGTTGACCCCCAGCCGGGCGCGGTGGGCATCCGAGTAGGAGAACCCGCGGGCCAGCAGCATCTTGTCCGGGGACAGGCCGGTGCCCGGCACGATGTTGTTCGGCTCGAAGGCGGCCTGCTCGATCTGCGCGTGGTAGTCCTCGACGTTGCGGTTCAGCGTCATCTTGCCGACCTCGTGCAGCGGGTAGTCGCCGTGCGGCCACACCTTGCTCAGGTCGAACGGGTTGAACCGGTAGGTCTTGGCATCCTCGAACGGCATGATCTGCACGTGCAGCGTCCAGCTCGGGAATTCGCCTTCCTCGATGGACGTGAAGAGGTCGCGCTGGTGGTAGTCGCCGTCCTCGCCTGCGATCCGGTCCGCATCCTCCTGGGTCAGGAATTCGATGCCCTGGTCGGTCTTGAAGTGGTACTTCACCCAGAACAATTCCCCGTCGGCGTTGAGCCAGCTGTAGGTGTGGCTCGAGTAGCCGTTCATGTTCCGCCAGGTCTTCGGAATGCCCCGGTCGCCCATCAGATAGGTGACCTGGTGCGCCGACTCGGGTGACAGCGTCCAGAAATCCCACTGCATGTGGTGGTCGCGCAAATTGTTTGCGGCCATCCGCTTTTGGCTGCGGATGAAGTTCTGGAATTTCATCGGGTCGCGCACGAAGAACACCGGGGTGTTGTTGCCGACCATGTCGAAGTTGCCTTCGCTGGTGTAGAACTTCAGCGCGAAGCCGCGGGGATCACGCCAGGTGTCTGGGCTGCCGCGCTCGCCCGCCACGGTGGAGAATCTGGCCACCATCTCGGTCTTGGTGCCGGGCTGGAAAACCGCCGCCCGGGTGAACTTGCTGACGTCCTGCGTCACCTCGAAGTGGCCGAACGCACCGCCACCCTTGGCGTGAGGCTGGCGCTCCGGGATGCGCTCCCGGTTGAAGTTGGCCATCTGCTCGATGAGGTAGTGATCCTGCAGCAGAATCGGGCCGTCGGGACCGACGGTCAGCGAATGCTCGACGCTCGGTGCAGGCGCACCGCCATCCGTTGTCGTGAACTTGTCAGCCATCGACTCATCTCCTCACTGTTGTCAGGCGGCCGTCATGGGCTGGGCCGCCGGCGCCTCCGCTTCTTGTACTCCTTGCGTGCGCGAAGAAGCGCGACACTCTGGGCATGTACCCCAAAACACGACTTCCGCCTCATCGACGTGGAAACCGGCGGCGTCAGAGGGCTGCAGACACGGTGCATCTCCGACCACACAGTCGACGTCGGTCACCCGGCCACAAACCCGGCAGACGAGGTGGTGGTGGTTATCGGCGATGCGGGTTTCGTAGCGAGCTGATGATTCGGCCGGCTCGATTCGGCGCACCAGTTCGGCGTGCACGAAGGCCCGCAGCACGTCGTAGATGGCCTGCGTGGACACTGAACCCAGCGTCTCGCGGACCCGGGCAGCGACGTCATCAGCGGTCGAATGCGGTTTGAGCGCAAGGGCTTCCAAAACCGCGACCCTCGGCGCGGTTACTCGCAATCCGGCGGCTCGCAGCCGAGCCGATGGGTCGAGATCACGCGCCGAGGTCACAGATCCAAGTATCCGCTCTTTCTGGAATGAGTCAAGAAAAGGTCCCGGTACCTATGGCCGGCCGGGTGCGGACGTCGGTGGCTGCTGCGGCTCCTGAGGTTCGAAGCCGGGCCCGCCAGGTCCGAAGGGTGGACGCTCGAACCGCGGCGGTCCCATCGGGAACATCGGCGGTCCACCGCGGTGGATGATCGCCAGGTCGCGATCCCCTCCGCCTCCGTGGTGGCCGCGGTGGCCTCCGGCATGCGCACCGAGGATGAATCCGCTGAAGAAGATGACGGCGACGATGAAGACGACCCCGGCGACGATGCCGACCCACGCGGCGACGGCGGTGAGCCTCGAGCGGCGCGGCTCGCGATCACGCTCGACGTAGGTCGGTTGCGGTGGGGTTGTGGTTACCACAGGGCTGGTTGTGGGTTCGTTGGAAGACGTTGGTTCGGTCATAGAACTGAGCATGCAAACGCTTCTGATGCGCTTGTCTTGATTTGCATATGAATTAGCTGTGAATGAGACAGCCGTGTCAAAATTGATCATGGGCAGCGCTTGGGTCGGGACATGAGCCAGGACTCGACCGTCGAGCAGGCTCTGGCAGGCGGGGCGCCGCAACAGTTCGGGTGGTACCGCTTCTTCTTCGATGACGAACGCTGGGAATGGTCGCCCGAGGTCGCCCGCATACACGGCTATGACCCGGAGACGGTCACCCCGACGACCCGCCTGGTGCTTTCACACAAGCATCCGGACGACTACGAGCACGTCGCGGCGAATCTCGAGGACATCCGCCGAACGCTGAAGCCCTTCAGCACCCGTCACCGCATCGTCACCGTCCAGGGCGCGACTCGCGAAGTCGTCGTGATCGGCGAACGCATGCACGACAATGCCGGGCGGGTGGTCGGCACTCAGGGCTTCTACATCGATGTCACACCTACCGGCGAAACGCGAGCCGCAATCATCACAGAAGCGGTCGCCGAGATCGCTGAGAATCGCGCCGCGATCGAACAGGCGAAGGGCGTCCTGATGCTCGTCTACCGCATCGCGTCCGACGCCGCGTTCGACTTGCTGAAGTGGCGTTCCCAGGAGACGAACGTCAAGCTGCGCGCCTTGGCCGAACAGCTGATCGCCGATGTCCGCGCCCTCGAGTACGGCGAGACGGTGCCGCCCCGCGCGACCTTCGATCGGCTGCTTCTCACCGTCCACAAGCGCGTCAGGGCCAAGGCGGCGGGCAAGCACACCTGAGTTCAAGCACTAGTGTGACGGTGCGGTTCGGCGACCGGCTTGGATTCTGCGGAACCTCTCTGCCGCAGGAAGATCGACAGTCCGACGATCGCGGCGACGGCGATGAACTCGCTCTGCCAGTTCTGCATCGACTCGAACCAGAATTGCGATGTCGTCAGGTAGCGCCATACCGAGACGGCGGATTCGCCGTGTTGTATCTGTTCTTCGCTGAAGGCCTTCGCACCCCCAAGGGCGTGCAGGGCAAACGACGCAAGGAACAACGCGAAGAACGCGATGGCCAATGAGTGTTCATAGATCCGCAGCGCCCATCCGCCCTTCCGCACCGGCCACGGCGTCCACCGATTCGGCCTGGCGTCGCGCGGATCGTGGTCCTGCGGGGCCTGCTCGTGCAGTGGTTTCGACTCCGACGAGCCCTTCTGGTACAGGAATGCGGTCAGCACGACATACATACCCATCTGCAGGAACTCCGACTCCCAGTTCTCGAATGTCGCTTCGACGAAATCACCGGTGGACAGGTACTGCACGATCGAGACCTGTTCGTGGGAGCCGTGCTCCTGCTGTTCCTGGTTGTAAACCGCCCAACCCGACACGATCATGCCAAGAAAGAAGACCCCGAAGAGCCCCAAACAGGCCAGAAGCAAGCCGTTTTCACGCAGCAGCCTCCGCGCCCGACCTTGCGGCATGCCCGCCTCCTATCCACTTGTTGCTTATCAGACGGATAGGGAAACCCTGCCTTCAGACTCGCGGATATCGCCTCCCGGCTATTACCCAACCACTCATTGATCACAACTATTGCCTAATGGTTCCAATGACAAACTCACCAACCGCCGATTACGGCGAGTGGCTCCGCCTGGCCGAAGAGGCGTTCGGTGCGATGGCAGAGGATGGCCGAATCGGAGTCGACCCGCGGTCGTGGCGTTAGGTGCGGCTCAGTACACCGGATCCTTAGTCGTGGTCTTGCCGCCTTCGCAGTCCACAACGATGTGATACGTAATCCCTAGCTTGGCAAGTGGGCCGAACGTTAGATCTCTGTACTCACCAGCCTTTAAGGGGAATTTCTGGATCGTTGGCACCGGCAGCGCGGGCGGCTGTGGAGTGGCTGTGTAGGTGCACTCGGAATCCTCTGCCGAGAGGTCGTGAACCGTCACCGTCACCATCCCAGGTGACGGAACATCGAACTTGACGTCGACTTGCGGGCCGGGTTTGGGAAGTTGAGGCGCTGGATCGTCAGGGTCTTTCTGACCCTGGGCTGTGGCGCTCGGATCCGGCTCCGCCCACTCCGCACACTTGAGTTTGTTCTCTGACGTCCATGCGAAATTGTCGCCGTCGGACGTGGACCCAACTCCTGCGCCAGGACGGCCCTCTTTGTCCACAGATCCGTAGTATTCATAACGCCTAAGACTGACGAGTGGTCCGGTCTCCCAGGTCATGTGGATTCGGTCGCCGTCGATCCTGGCTGTGAGCGGGCCCGTGATTTCACCGAACAGAGGCCCGTCGCCCCCGCGTGCAGTGGCATTCGCCTGCGCCGACTCTCCCGTCAACTTTGTTCTTTGAGTCAGGGTGATGCCGCTTCCGTACGTGGTTTGGAACGTGAAGTCTCCGTTGAACTCCCACTGGGTGCAGTCGCGGTCTTCGGCGTGCGCGGGAGCTGGGAAGGTGATGAAGAGTCCCATCGCGCTGATTGCTGCTGCGCAGCCGGCGAGCAGCGTCGTTATTTGTGGACTTGGTTTGAGGGGCAATCGGTGCACCATTTGTTGCGGTTCGCATGCCGACAACGATGACCGCCCTACAACCGTTTGCTCCCAGTAGAGCACTACTGGGATTTCTGCCGTGCAGCTCAGACTGCTACTGACGCCGAAGACGCATTCGGCCATCCGAACCGCATCAGGGACCAGTAGGTTCCTCACGCGGGGGGAGCGAGACACCTGCATCCCACCCCTCGCACCGGAATTCGGTGGGCGAGGTCCAGCTGAACGTTATGTCGGAATCCGTCACCCGGCCAACTCCAAATAACTTCATAAACCCGTTATCCACCCAGCCGTCGTATACGTAGCGGTCGAAGGTCATGTGAATATGGTCGCCAAAGATGATGGCATCCAAATGATCCGCAATCGTCCCCAACCATGGCTGACCGAAGGGATGGACCTCAAGGTACTTGTTGCCCGCTCTGCCAAGCAGCGCAACGCTTGCCGGGAAGCTCCCCTCGTCGCCTCCCTGCGGATTGCGGAATTCCGTGTGGAAGTCGAAGTGCCCGGGGAAACCCCACTGGTTGCAGGTGAGGTCCGCGTGCGCGGGAGCCGGGACGACTATGAGGACTCCCGCCGCGCTCACCGCTGCTGCACACCTGGCAAGGAGCGCCTTATGTGTTGTCCTGGTTCGCATGTGACAATTTTGACCGCCGCGGTGGCACAGACCGTCAGTAGGCCGCCACTGCACTTTTGGTCGCAGACCTCGAGACGCTACTGCGTCGGCATCGTGATGCGCGCTCAGTAGACCGGGTTTTCGGTGGTGACTTTGCCTGCTCCGCAGTCCACCACGGCTCGATACGATATGCCGAGCTTGGCAAGCGGGCCGAACTGTTGATCCGAGTGGTCATTTGCTTTCAGAGGGAACGTGCGGCTGGCTACGGCCGCAGTCGCGGGTGGCTGTGTGGCCGTATAGGTACAGGTGGAATCCTCGCCCGAGAGGTCCTGGACCCTGGCTGTCACCATCCCAAATGACGGAGTGTCATAGAGGAATTCGACCTTTGGGCCGGGTTTGGGAGACGCGGGACCGTCGGGGGGTGGAGCGGCTTTTGGGGCCTCGGCGACCGGCGCGGACTGGTACCTTGCGCAAGCGAGCTGGGTGTCTGACCTCCACGAGAACTCGTCGCCGGTCGACGTGTTCCAGCCTTTACCGTCGACTACTCGGCGATCGTCACCCACCCAGCCGTCGTATCGGTAGTTGTCCCCGGGGTTGAAAAGCATCTGGACGTTACGGCCGTCGACAATTCTCCCCTTGAGCCTTCCGTTGATCTCTCCCAGCAACGAACCCTCCCCGAAGGGATACATGGTCGAGTCCGTCTCGCCAGATGTCCCCATCAAGTAGTTCGCTTTTTGGGAGGCGAAAGCGTAATCCTCTTTCTTCCCCTTGTCGTACTCGATCTGGATATCAAAGCGTCCGGTGAACGTGTATTCGGTGCAGACGGGCTGATCGTCAGCGTGCGCGGGTGCTGGGACGGTGATGAAGAGTCCCATCGCGCTCATTGCTGCTGTGCAGCCGGCAAGCAAGGTCTTCTGTGTTTTCGTTGTTGTACGCATGCCGCCAACCTTGAGGCCCTGTTAACCGCTTGGGTTCAGTGGAGGGCTACTGCAATTTGTTCCGCAGGCCTCGGACCGCTACTGCACGATGTCATTCACCCGGCTTGAACGGATTCACCGCGAATTGGATGACGCGGTACGGCGCCTGGGCGCGCGGCAGGGTGTTCCACTGACTGATGAACACGCGCAGCTCGTCGAGCGTGGATCCCGGCGAGATGTAGCCGCCGTACGGCTGGGCCAGCCGGTTGACCTCGGGCGGGGGAAGATCCTCGGCGGGATCCGGCCACTCGCTTGCGAATACGACGGTGGTGACCGGCGCGGTGCCCAGCGCGGTCGGGTTGTCGGCGACCCGCACCTCCATGTTGCCGTTACTGGCATTGAAGTACGACAGCACCGTCTTGCCGTCGATCTGCCGAATGCTCATCTCACCGACCCGGTCCGGCCACAGCGGTGTCGGCGGCTTGTTCCACCCGCCGTCCGGACGACCAGCCCTGCCAGCTGGACCGGTCGGCGAAGGTCTCCCGCTTGCGCGGTAAAGCACCACCGGGCCGGTGCGGTCGAAGTTGTTGGCCACGATGTACACCCAGCCGGTCGGCGAATCGGCCGTCGGGATCGGGTCGTAGTAGCCGCTGATCTGGCTCTGCCTGCCGCCTTCGAAACCCGCGTCGCGCTCCGACCCCGGCAGCGTCGGCCAATTACCCCGCGCCGGATCGGCTTTCACCAGCCGCGAGGTCTGCGGCCGCAGGTCCTTGGCAGTGGTCACCAGCATGTAGTTCTCGCGGTTGATCTGCACGACGCCCGCGGGCAGCTGCGACTCTCCCGGCTTCGTCGTGCTCCGCCAGCAGCGGCTTGTCGGTGCCGGTGACGCCGTCGTACCGCACGCCGGTGGGGTCGTCGATGGAGTCGGTCTCGACGTGCAGCGCGATCGGCGAGTACCAGCCGCCGAAGCCGACGCCCTGGCCGGCGAAGCTGTCCCCGCATACCTGCAGGATGCCGCTCGGGAACTCCACGAACTCGCACAGGTCGGTGGCACCGATACCGTAATCCCTTGTCGGCGTGCCGGTTCCGGCGGTCGGCCCGATGCGCAGCACCTGGCCGGGCGCCAGCGGCGGCAGCATCGGCTCCGGAATCGGCGACGGCGGATCGGCATGGGCGGTCGATGCGCTGAACGCCCACGCGACGACCAACGCGCCCAGCGCGCCCCGGCGGGTGGAAGCTCACCCGCGGATCACAGCTCGGCGGCCAGCAGCTCGGCTATCTGAATTGTGTTCAGCGCAGCACCTTTTCGCAGGTTGTCGCCGGACACGAACAATGCAAGGCCTCGGCCGTCGGGCACACCGGGATCCTGGCGGATCCGGCCGACCAACGACTCGTCGACACCGGCGGCGGCCAGCGGCGTCGGCACGTCGGCGAGCTTCACCCCCGGCGCACCGTCGAGCAGCTCGCGTGCGCGAGCCGGCGACAGCGGCCTGGCGAACTCGGCGTTGATGGACAGTGAGTGGCCCGTGTACACCGGCACCCGCACACAGGTGCCGCTGACCAGAAGGTCGGGGATGCCGAGGATCTTGCGGCTCTCGTTGCGCAGTTTCTGATCCTCGTCGGTCTCTCCGGAATCGTCGTCGACGAGCGAACCGGCCAGCGGGACGATGTTGAACGCGATCGGTGCGACGTACTTCTTCGGCTCCGGGAACTCCAGCGCGCCGCCGTCGTGCACCAACTGCTCGCTGTCGTCGACCACGGCGCGGGCCTGCTCGAAGAGCTCCGCGACGCCGGCGAGCCCGCTGCCGGACACGGCCTGATATGTCGACGCGATGATGCGCACCAACTGCGCCTCGTCGTGCAGCACCTTCAGCACCGGCATCGCGGCCATCGTGGTGCAGTTCGGGTTGGCGATGATGCCCTTCGGCCGGTTGCGCGCATCCCGTTCGAAGTTGACCTCGCTGACCACCAACGGCACGTCCGGGTCCTTGCGGAAGGCCGACGAGTTGTCGATGACGACGGCACCCGCGGCGGCGAACCGCGGAGCCTGCACCCGCGACATCGTCGCGCCCGCAGAGAACAGCGCGATGTCCAGGCCGGACGGGTCCGCCGTCGAAGCGTCCTCGACCTCGATCTGCTGGCCGCGGAATTCCAGCTTCTTGCCCTGCGACCGGGCCGATGCGAAGAACCGCACCGAGGTGGCCGGGAAGTCGCGCTCCTCCAGCAGCGTGCGCATCACCTGGCCGACCTGTCCGGTCGCGCCGACTACACCGATGTTGACCATCTAGCGTCCCGTCCCCGCGTACACCACTGCCTCCTCGTCGCCGCCGAGACCGAACTCCTCGTGCAGCGCCACCACCGCCTTGTCCAGCTCGGTGTCCTTGACCAGCACCGAGATCCTGATCTCCGATGTGGAGATCAGGTCGATGTTCACCCCGACCCCGGCGAGGGCCTCGCAGAACCTCGCGGTGACGCCCGGATGGCTGCGCATGCCCGCACCGACCAGCGACACCTTGCCGATGTGATCGTCGTAGAGCACCTTGGTGAACCCGATCTCGTCCTGCAGCGCGGTCAGCTTCTCCACCGCGCCCGGCCCGCTGTCTCGCGAGCAGGTGAAGGTGATGTCGGTCTTGCCGTCCTCGATCTTGGAGATGTTCTGCAGCACCATGTCGATGTTCACATCGGCGTCGGCGACTGCGCGGAACACCTTCGCGGCGTAGCCGGGCACGTCGGGCAGACCGACGACGGTCACCTTCGCCTCGCTGCGGTCGTGTGCGACTCCGGTCAGGATGGCGTCTTCCATGGGTATGTCCTCTATCGATCCGGTCACGAATGTTCCGGGCTTGTCCGAGTACGACGACCGAACATGGATCGGAACGTCATATCGGCGGGCGTATTCCACGCAGCGCAGCATCAGCACCTTGGCCCCGCAGGCCGCGAGCTCGAGCATCTCCTCGAAGGTGACGGTGTCGAGCCGCTTGGCTTTCGACACGATGCGCGGGTCGGCCGTAAAGATCCCGTCGACATCGGTGTAGATCTCGCAAACGTCCGCCTTCAGGGCGGCGGCCAGCGCGACGGCGGTGGTGTCCGAGCCGCCGCGGCCGAGCGTCGTGACGTCCTTGCTGTCCTGGCTGACGCCCTGGAAGCCCGCAACGAGCACGATCAACCCCTCGTCGAGCGCCGACTGCAGCCGGCCGGGGGTGACGTCGATGATCTTGGCGTTGCCGTGGGTGCCCGTGGTGATCACGCCTGCCTGTGACCCGGTGAAGGACCGGGCCTGGGCTCCGAGTGAGTCGATGGCCATCGCGACGAGCGCGTTGGAGATGCGCTCACCCGCGGTGAGCAGCATGTCCATCTCCCGTGCAGGCGGCGCCGGGCAGACCTGTCTGGCCAGGTCGAGGAGGTCATCGGTGGTGTCGCCCATCGCAGAGACCACCACCACGACGTCGTTGCCCTGCTTCTTGGTCTCCACGATGCGCTCGGCGACGCGGCGGATCCGTTCGGCGTCAGATACCGAAGATCCGCCGTACTTCTGTACGACGAGCGCCACTGTCAGAACCTCTCAGGTGTTGTGGAAGATCCCACCAAGGATAAGGGGTTCGCGCACCCCATTTATGCCGCCGGTAGCGTCAGGATGTGGTCAAGAAACCCGCCGACACCCGGGTGCCGATCCATCCCGACATCGCCGCACGATGGAGCCCGCGGATGTTCGACCCCGAGGCGGCGCTGGACACCGAACAGCTGGTCGCCGTCCTGGAGGCCGGCGCGGTGGGCCGCGACGTGGGGGCATCGGCAACCGGTGCGCTTCATCGTCGGCCTGCGCGGAGACCAGACCTTCACCACGATCACCGAGCTGCTGAAGCGGGGCAACCGGTACGCCCACGCCGCGGGGGCGCTGATCATGGTGTGCATCGACGAGGGCGAGGACGAGCGCACCGCCAGGTACGCGGCGGTCGACGCGGGCGCGGCGATCGCACAGCTGACCATCGAGGCGGTGTCGCGCGGGCTGGTCGCCCACCCGATGGCGGGGTTCAACGCCGACGGTGCAGTGGAGGTGTTCGGCATACCGCAGGGAGTGCGGCCCGTCGCGGTGGTCGCCGTCGGCTCACTCGGCGACTACGACAACGCACCGCCGGAGATCATCGAACGCGATGCCCAGGGGCGCCAACGGCTGCCGCTGGACGAGGTGGCGTTCGCGGGCAGCTGGGGTCGGCCACTCTCGCTGTGACGGTCAGTCGGGGCAGGCGTCGGACAGCTTCGCGAGTCGAGTCGGCGATCTGGGTGTTCAACAGTTCCATCTGGAACGCCGCAGGCGGTGCGGGCGCGCCGGGCGCGCGCGATTGGGCTTCGGTCGCGCAGATCAGGGAACTTTCCGACGAACTCGTTGCCAGGCTGGCGAGCTGCGTGGCATCTCGCGCCGAGGTCGGGCTCGTGCACACTCTGCGCGCGCTCGGCGAGACCATCGGCCCAGGCCTGGTAGGCGCCCTCCTCGGCGACGGTCGGGATTCCCTCGGCGTCGCTGCTCTTGGAAGCGATCTGCTCGCCCTGGGACCGGTTGAACTCGCAGCAGGTCCTTGACCGGACGGCATTCCTCCGCCGACGGGCCGAACACGCCGAAATGTGACAGCCCAAGAGCGACGGCAGCGATCACGCGACGGCAATGATGGCGAACAGCCACCGCCGAGCAAGCTTCATCGCAGCAACTGTAAAGGTGATTCCGTCTAGGCTGCGTCGTGCTCGCGGTTGGCGTCGCCCAGTCCGCGGCTGCGCTCACCGTTGACCGACACAGGAACATCACCGCCCAAGGTCACGCGGTGCATCAACCGACGCTGATTGTCGTAGTCGTCGACCGCGCGGTGCTGGGTGGCGCGGTTGTCCCAGATGGCGACATCGCCGAGCTGCCAGTTCCAGCGAATCGTGTTCTCGGGCTGAGTGATTCGGCGCTGTAAGAGTTCGATCAGTGTCGCCGACTCATGGCTGTCCAGACCGACGAGCTGCCGCGCGAATGCACCGAGAACCAATGAGCGTTCACCGGTCTCGGGATGCACCCGTACCACCGGGTGCTCGGTGCGAAAATCGGAAGCCGTGAAGGCTTGGGCCATGGTGGATCCCGAAGCGGACGGCGCGACGGGACCGGCGTAATCGAAGCGGTTGCTGTGCAGTGCCCACAGATCGTCGGCCAGGACACGCATCGAAGCAGGCAGCGCATCGTAAGCCGCGACGGTCGAGGCCCATAACGTCGAGCCGCCGTAGGCGGGCAGGGTCACGGCCCGCAGGATCGACGCTTTGGGATAAGCGGTCGTGAACGTGACGTCGGTATGCCACTGGGTTGCCTTGCCCCATTCGCTGTCGATCGGCTGGATCAGTTGCTTGCCCGAATCGACATGGCGGATCGAGGGGTGGGCGACGGGAACGCCGAGCAGGCTGGCGAAGTCCTGTTGCTGCTCATCGTCGAGATGATGCTGCCCGCGGAAGAAGACCACCCGGTGCGCGAGCAGCGCGTCGTTTATCGCGTCGACGGAGCTTGCGTCGACCTCGCCGCCGAGGCGGACGCCGTCGATTTCGGCGCCGATCCTGCTGCCGAGGCGGGTCACCGAGATGGTCATGGCGGTCCTCACTTCCACGTGTGTAGACGTTTGTCTACAGATCGACGTTCGCTACTGTAGACAAATGTCTACACCCGAGGCAAAGACCGCGGTCAAGCAGTCGGATTCACCCGTGGGACGCGACGAGGTGGTCTCGGCAACGCTGGAGGCAGCAGCCGATTTGTTCGCCGCGCAGGGTCCCGCCGCGACCTCGATCCGCGATGTGGCGAAACGCGCGGGAGTGAACCACGGGCTGCTCCATCGGCATTTCGGGTCCAAGGAGCAGCTCGTCGGCGCCGTGCTCGACTACCTCGGGCAGCACCTCGCCGACCTGCTGGCCGCAGACACAAGCACGACTGAACTCGACGCGGCGATCGACCGTCAATCGAGGGTCGTCGCCCGAACCACTCTCGACGGCTATCCGGTGAATGAATTGCAGACCCGCTTCCCGAACATCGCCCAACGAGTCCAGCGGCTGCGCAGCCGGCACCCCACCGAACGGAGCGCGCGACTGGCCGCGGCGCACGTCACCGCCCTTCAGCTGAGCTGGCGGCTGTTCGGAGATTTTCTGCGCGCCTCAACGGGGCTGACCGATCTCACCGACGACGAGCTGGCACAGTCGCTGGCGCATGCGACGAGCCGTATCGCCTCACCCCGTTAGCTCGAAATCGCTCCACCGGAGGCCGGGTTCAGTGGACGATTAGCTGACTAGCCGGCCCAAGGAGTGCCAAGTGAGCTCAACCGACGTTGCTCGCGACACCGCGATCAGCTTGCGTCAAGCCATTCAAATGCAGAACGCGAAGGCCATCGAACTATGGCTGGACGTGGTCGATGACCCGGCCGAGCGCGCGTACCAGCTGTCCCGGCTGTCCTCGGCCGACCGGCATCGTCTCGGAGAAATGCTGACGCCCGACGTAGCCCCCAAACTGCTCGACGCCGTCGACGTCCACCTGGCCGCCCGCATCATCAAGGCCCAAGCGAGCGCGCGGGCCGCCGAGCTGCTCACCGCGTTGGACCCTCAGCATGCCGTCAGGATCCTGCGGCGATATCAACCCGACCTCCGCGACTCGCTGCTCACGGCGATGCCGATCGAACAGGCCAAGACCCTGCGCAGCATGCTGCTGTGGCGGCCCGATTCTGTTGCGGCACATATGAGCACCGAGACGCTTGCGGTGGGTCCGACGACGACCGCCGAGGAGGCCGTGGCGCAGATCCGCGACCGGATATCCGAGCAGCGAACCGAAGGTCATGCGGGCAACTGCGTGTACGTGGCGGACCCCGAAGGGCAGCTGCTCGGCGCGGTGCCGTTCCGCAGCCTGGTGCTCGCCAAGGCCGACCGCGTCGTGACCGATCTGATGGAGGACGACGTCGTCACCGTCGGCCCGCTGACCGAGGCCGAGGAAGCCGCGCACCTGTGTGTGAATCGACGGCTCGAGGAGCTCGCGGTCGTGGACGGGGACCGTCGGCTCCTCGGCATTCTCACCGAGGACCAGGCGGTCGACATCATCCAGGATGAGACCACCGAGGACGCCGAGAAGCAGGGTGGCTCAACACCTCTGGAAGTACCGTACCTGCGCGCCTCGCCATGGCGGCTGTGGCGCAAGCGGATCGTCTGGCTGCTCGTGCTGTTCGTGGCAGAGGCCTACACCGGCACGGTGCTGCGGGCCTTCGAGGACGAGATGGAGGCCGTGGTCGCGCTGGCGTTCTTCATCCCGCTTCTGATCGGCACCGGCGGCAACACCGGCACCCAGATCACCACGACGTTGGTGCGCGCGATGGGCACAGGCCAGGTCCGGCTCCGCGATCTGCCCGCCGTCGTGGCCAAGGAGCTGTCGACGGGCACGCTGATCGCGGTGGCGATGGCACTCGCGGCGATGATCCGCGCGATGGACCCTCGGCGTCGGGCCGCAGATCACGCTGACCGTGTCGCTGACCGTCGCCGCCATCGTGATGTGGTCGGCGTTGGTGTCGTCGATCCTGCCGCTCGTGCTCAAGAAGATCCGCATCGATCCCGCGGTGGTGTCCGCGCCGATGATCGCCACCATCGTGGACGGCACCGGTCTGATGATCTACTTCGTCATCGCCCACCTGACGCTGCCCCAGCTGGCAGGTCTTTGACGCGAGGTTTTGGCATCGCAGCCGGGCTTGCTACAGTTGTCGCGTGCAGCGGGTGCTCCTTCTCGGCAGCCGCGACGGGGTCTGACCAAGACCGGCTTCCCGTCGCGGGTGGTCGCGATGCGCCGGTCGAGTCCCTATTCACTCCCGGAGCAAACCGTGAACAACCCGATTTCCCAAGAACCTTCCGTCGACGCCTATACGTCGGCACGCACCATCACCACGCCGTCGGGCGCCCCGATACAAGGGTCAGCCCGGATGGAACACGCAGCGGGGCTCGGCGATGCCGATCAGTCGCTACCGCAGCTTCGCCGAAGAGGTCCCGGGCGGGAGCCCGGAATCAGGCACAGCACCGATTCCTTTCGACCGCACCTGGCCCGACCGGGTGCTCGACCGCGCGCCATTGTGGTGTGCGGTAGATCTGCGCGACGGTAACCAAGCGCTGATCGACCCGATGAGCCCGGTCCGCAAGCGGCGCATGTTCGACCTGCTCGTCCGCATGGGCTACAAGGAGATCGAGGTCGGCTTCCCATCGGCCAGCCAGACCGACTTCGACTTCGTCCGCGAAATCATCACCGAGGGCGCCGTTCCCGACGACGTCACCATTCAGGTGCTGACGCAGTGCAGGCCGGAACTGATCGCGAGGACGTTCGAGGCATGCGAAGGCGCGCCGCGCGCCATCGTGCACTTCTACAACTCGACGTCAATCCTGCAGCGCCGCGTCGTCTTTCGTGCCGATCGGGAGGCCGTCAAGGCCATCGCCACCGACGGCGCACGCAAATGCGTCGAGGAGGCGAAGAAGTATCCCGGCACCCAGTGGCGGTTCGAGTACTCGCCGGAGTCCTATACCGGCACCGAGCTCGAATACGCCAAGGATGTCTGCGATGCCGTGGCCGACGTCATCCAGCCGACCCCGGAGTGGCCGCTGATCGTCAACCTGCCCGCAACGGTGGAGATGGCGACGCCGAACATCTACGCCGACTCGATCGAGTGGATGAGCCGCAACCTGGCCCGTCGGGACAGCATCATCTTGAGTCTGCACCCGCACAATGACCGCGGAACCGCGGTCGCCGCAGCGGAATTGGGCTACCAAGCCGGCGCCGACCGGATCGAGGGCTGCCTGTTCGGCAACGGTGAGCGCACCGGCAACGTCTGCATCGTGACGCTGGGACTGAACCTGTTCAGCCGCGGCATCGACCCGCAGATCGACTTCTCCAACATCGACGAGATCCGCCGCACGGTCGAGTACTGCAACCAGCTGCCGGTCAACGAGCGCCACCCATACGGTGGCGATCTGGTCTACACCGCGTTCTCCGGCAGCCACCAGGACGCCATCAACAAGGGCCTGGATGCGATGAAGGTATCCGCCGACGAGGCCGACGCCGATGTCGACGACATCCTCTGGCAGGTGCCCTATCTGCCGATCGACCCGAAGGACGTCGGTCGCACGTATGAGGCCGTCATCCGGGTGAACTCGCAGTCCGGCAAGGGCGGTGTGGCCTACATCATGAAGGCCGACCACGGCCTGGCGCTGCCGCGCCGGTTGCAGATCGAGTTCTCCCAGGCGATCCAGAAGATCACCGACGGTGAGGGCGGCGAGGTGTCGTCCAAGGAGATGTGGGACGTCTTCGCCGAGGAGTACCTTGCGCCGGTGCGGCCGCTGGAACGCATCCGGCAGCAGGTCGATGCGTCGGAGGTCGACGGCGGCACCGACACGATCAAGGCGGTCGTCAAGATCGACGGCGTCGAGACGGAGATCGGTGGCTCGGGCAACGGCCCGCTCGCCGCGTTCGTCGACGCGCTCTCCGGCGTCGGAA
This sequence comes from uncultured Actinomycetota bacterium, assembly GCA_963734385.1. Classification (GTDB taxonomy): domain Bacteria; phylum Actinomycetota; class Actinomycetes; order Mycobacteriales; family Mycobacteriaceae; genus Mycobacterium. Next base: position 102,989 of record CAVTHR010000002.1, read on the forward strand.
TCCACGTCAATGTGCTCGACTACTCCGAGCACGCGATGTCGTCGGGCGAACAGGCGAAGGCCGCGGCGTATGTGGAGGCCTCGGTGGACGGCAAGACCATCTGGGGTGTCGGCATCGCGACGTCGATCACCACCGCCTCGCTTCGCGCGGTGGTGTCGGCCGTGAACCGCGCCGCAGCCCGTGATTAACTGACGCGCGCGCAAATTCTGCGCGGCCAACCATCAGTTAACAAAGGAGCTGACCATGGACTGGGGTTCTACCTGGGATTTTCTCTGGCACTTTCTGATCATCTTCGCGTGGATCGCATATCTGCTGGTGCTTGTTCCAGATCCTCACCGACCTGTTCTGGCGCGACCACAAGACGTCGGGCGTGGCCAAGGCGATCTGGGTGATCTTCCTTCTCGTGGTGCCATGGCTCACGGCGGTCATCTACTTGATCGCCCGCGGGCAGGGCATGACCGAACGTGCCCGGGCAGCCGCCGAGGCGGCCAAGAAGCAGACCGATGACTACATCAAAGCAGGCGGCGGGACGTTCGCCGGCCCAGGAGATCGCCGACGCGCAGGGCCTCCTGCAGTCGGGCACGATCACCCAGGCCGAGTTCGACTCCCTGAAGGCCAAGGCCCTCGCCTAGTCGAGGAAGGCGCTGAGCAGTCGGTCCACAAGACCGGCGGCATCCTGCGTGCCCTGCTCGGGCGCGAGGGTGAGGTTGCTGAACACAAAGCCGTTGAGCACCCTGCTGAGTTCGTCCATCCTCTCCGGCGCCGGGGTGAAGCCTGCGGCCTCGAATATGAGCGTCGCCGACTTCACCGCGGCCGCCTGGAGTTCTTTCATCAGGGGCCGCAACTCTTCGCGCCGCGTGCTCTCCATGAACAGCTCGAACCGCGCCAGCGTCCAGCGGCGAAATTGCTCGTCGGGTTCGAGCATCCGAATCATCAACGCCTTCAGTGCATCTCGGGACATCGGACCGACGGCCGACTGCAGTGCCTCGACGCGCTGCCAATGCAGATCCACCGTCCTGGCGGCGGTCGCCTCGAGCAGCGCCTGGCGGGTCCGGTAAGTAGTTCGACGTGGTGCCGGCAGGCACACCCGCGCGGCTGTCGACCTGCCGATGCGTCAGACCCCCGACGCCGTCGTCACACAGGATGTCGATTGCGGCGTCGAGGATCTGGGTCCGTCGTTCAGGATTGGCGGGCATCAGTTCTTATATTGCAGTTTCCAGAACAGCGTCAGGAACGCCGGGTAGACGACGATCAGCAACACGTAGCTGAACCAGTAGCCGGCCATGTGCACGTAAAAGCTGACGTCCCCCGTCACGAACGTGACGTAGATGTGCAGTGGAACGCTGACCGTGATGTAGCCGATCGCCGCGGTGAGCGCCCTCCTGTGCACCCTGTTGGCGAAAACCATCCGGTGGTAACTCAGGATGCCGGTTACGGCTGCATACGTCATCGGGATCATCAGGAGGGTGTCGGTGGTCTGCGTAAGCACGTACTGCAGCGTCGCTTCGTCACCGAAGATCACCCGGTACAAGTGCAGACAGAAGCCGATCGCGATGGTCAGCATCGCCGCTTCGCGGAAGAAGTAGCCACACCGGTGAAAGATCTCCGAAAAGGGCTGGCGCGCTTGGGTTTGTGTTGTCGTCATCTTGTTCACTCCTCGTACTTCAATTTCCACAGCATGGTGATGAACACCGGATAAACGACGATCAGCAGCAGGTAGCTGAACCAGTAGCCGGCCATGTGCACGTAGAAGCTGACGTCTTGCATCACGAAGGTCACGTACAGATGCAGTGGCACGCTCACGGTGATGTAGACGATCGACGCGGTGATGGCGACCCTGTGCGGCCGGTTGGCGAACCGCATCCGGCGGTAGCCGAGGATGCCGGTGATCGCGGCGTAGGTCATCGGGATCATCAGCAGGATATCGGTGGTCTGCGTGACGACGTACTGCAGGGTGGCCTCGTCGCCGAAGATCACTCGGTACAGGTGCAGGAAGTAACCGATCGCGATGGTGAGCATCGCAACCTCTTTGAAGAAGTAGCCGTGGTGGCGAATCCCGGAAGGACCTCTTGTACTACGTCGTGGTTGTCATGGCCGCAGCTACCCTACGGACGTAGTGATTGCGAGGGCTACGGACGCGGCGGCAGGGCGGCCAACCAGGTGTCGGGAAGCAGTTCGATCAGCTGGCCGTCGGGGTCGCGGATCATCGCGAATTGCTCAGTGCACCGTCTCCTTCACCACGATCCCCCGAAGCTCTCGACCTTGCGCCAACACGCCGCCGAGGTCGGACACCGACAGCGACATATGGGTCAGACCCGGCTCATCCATGACCCGGCGCGGCCCAGCGATGGACCTCACGCTTGGAGTAGTCGAGCAGTTCCAGCACGAGGCCGTCGCGCACGAGATATGTCGCACGCACGCCGATCGGTCCTGCCAGCTGCAGAAGCTTTTCGGTGCCCTCGTCGGGCAGTTCGAGTTCCCACCAGAACTGGAATCCGAGCAGGCCTTCGTAGAAACGGCGGGAGCGCTCGCGGTCGGCGACGCACAATCCGATGTGGTTGAAAACCGTTCGGTATGGTTTCGCCTCCGGCCGAAGGCGCTCAAAACCGCCATTCATTGGCTACCTCCGGGTCGTCGGAGAAAGGTGTCCGTAGCGGTCCAGCGTGAGCGTTGCCGTCTTGTGTCCCATGAGGGTCTGCCTTGCTTAGTCCATGGTCAGCGGGCGGGATGCTGTTCTCTCAGAGGCACTGTCACGCCTGGCGCAAAGGGACATGCCCTGATCTCTGGCACCCTGAACGGCGATAGCTTGGACCCCTGGCATCAGATGGTAGCGCGGACCGGATCACACGCGTCGTAGCTGCGGAGTGCGCAGCAACGGATGGGCTCGACGAACTGAGTCATGCGGAGAACGTCAAATTTCGTCCGTTCCCGCAAAGGATCCGACAACTGATCAGCTGGCCAGTGCCCGCATCGCTGTGGCCACGATGGCGTCGGCGTCGTCCTCGGTCAGCCCTCCATGCCCGGTCACCATCCGGTACACCGCCGGCCCGAAGATGAGATCCAGCGCCACCTCGGGATCGACGTTGGGATCCAGTTCTCCGCGGGCGATTCCGCGGTGCCAGATCTTCGTCACGGCTGCTCGGCGGATGTTCACCTGGTGTGTTCGTATGCGCTCGCGTTCAGTTGGGTCGAACTGCGACTCGCCGATGAGTTTGGCGTAGATCGCGCCATATGGGCTGGTGAAGAACCTCATCATGCCGCGCAACGTAAGGCGGAAGTCTTCGGCCGCCGATCCGGTGTCGGGCACGGGTGCGTCGGTCATCATCTGGTGTAGGAACGCGTCGATAGCAACCGCGGTTCTGTTCGGCCACCATTTGTAGATGGTTGCCTTGCTGACCCCGCTGCGTGCGGAGATCCGGTCGACCGACGCCATGCGCAGGTCGTCCTCCTGCATCAATTCCATTGCGGCGGCCAGGACGGCGTTGCGGCGTTCCTCGCTACGCGGTCGACCGCGCGCTCGATTTGAGGTCATTCCTCCAGTTTCCCCAACGTCGTTGGTACAACAGCGAATTAGTAGACGTCTCGCTGTGAGTTCGTCCTGATTCATTATCTCAGGTTTTTCTCAGGGCTAGTTTCAGCAAGTCCATTTTCACATGCAAAGAGGAGATGTCGTGCAGCTCGCCGCTCGGCCCCGCACCACTGGTTGTGCGAAACAAGTAGCCACCCAACACTGGATCACCGCCGGCGTCGCTGTCGCCGGCCTAATCGCCGTCGCGCCGGGAGTCACCCCGGTACTGCCCCGCCTGCAACACGATGTGCAGGCCAGCGCGGTGCGGCTCACGGCAGGTTGGGATCCCCTCACAGCATGGCAGAACGCGTTCAACACCACGTCCGCCAACGCCTCGACGCTCGCCGATAACTTCTTCCTGGCCCCGGGCGTGGGGCTGCAGCAGGCGATCGTCAACCAGGCCGGCTTTCTCAACGAAGTGCTCAACGACCCGTCGAGCATCGGCACCGTGTTACAGCAGATCGCCACCAACGCGCAGACCGTGGCGTCTGGTCTCACGGGGCTGAACGCGAGCGCCGCCACGAACAAAGCGGCACAGGCCCATAGCGTCGATGCCCTCCATGGCGCCTTTCTCAGCCTGCTTCCCGGATTCTTACCGCCCGATGTCGATGCTGCCACGGTTACCCAGCTACTGAACGTCTTGGCGTCGCCAGCGAGCGGCCTCCTCATGGGCGCGGTGGGCCCCGTCATCAGCCCCGGGGTGGCACTCCTCAACAGCGTTCTTGCCGTTGGGGCCGCGCTCCAGGCCAGTGACCCGTCGGCGGCGTTGTCAGACCTGTTGGACGTGCCGGCCAACGCCGTCAACGCCTTCTTCAACGGCGCCGACCTCAACCTCGATGCGCTGGTGCCGCTGATAGCCCAAGTCGGGTGTTTTACCGGCGGGCACCACGATCGATGCGCTCGACGTCGCCTTCGGTGGGCTACTCTCCGTCGGCAGCGTGTCGCAAGGCACTTACACACAAGACGGCAATATCGATCCGATAACAAACTCCCGGCGGCTCGATCCTGAACAGCCTTGGCCTTACCGTCACGACTGACGCACTCGGGGTTCCCCTCACCCTCGCCATTCCAAGCAACGCGGTCGGCCCGCTTGGGGCTTTGGAGAGCATCTCGCAGACCGCCGGGGTGCTGCTCGGCGATCACTGGGACGGTAAGGGCGCAGTACAGACTCCCCCGCTGTCCGGGCTGCATTTCCCGACGCTGAGCGACATGGCCGCGGACACCACTGCGACCAAAGACGCCACTGCGGTCAACCCGCTTGCATCCTTGATGGACAAGCTCAAGGTCACCTCGCCGGTCACGGAAACCGCGGCTGCGGAGAATGCGTCGGCTTCGACGAAGTCGCGGTTGGCCTGCCGAAGCTGGTTGGCCTGCCGAAGCTGCATGTTCCCGTGACGGCACCGCGGACAGTTCCGGCCGGCACGACGGACAGCGGCGCAGCGGCGACAGACGCCACTGCAACCGGAACCGGCGGCGCTGCCGTTCCGGTCAATGGCGGCAGCACATCCGGCAAGCACCGGGCCGCGAACAATCCGGTCCGGGCCGCGATCCCAACGTCAGTGAAGGCATCACGAAGGCCGTCAGCGGCGGCACTGGCAAGCACAGCGCGAGCGCCGAGAGCAGCAGCGGCACTGGCAAGAGCAGCGCGAGCGCCGGGAGCAGCAAGGGCTCAGGCGGCGGCGGTCGCCACAGGAAATAACCGCTGAAGCAACCGGCCCCCTCTTCAGCCAGAAGAGGGGGCCAGCCCGAACGATCGAACACGACGAATTAGGTAACGGATTGTCACTGGACACAACGCCCACCGCAGCCACCCTGCTGGACCTTCTGCGGCAGCGAGCCGAGGGTTATCGAGACAAGGTTGCGTTTAGCTTCTCGTACAACGGCGATGAAGAACAAAGAACCCAGCTGACGTATCACGAGCTGGACGTCAAGGCGCGAGCAATTGCGTCCAACCTGCAACTACAGGGCGCTGCCGGCGAGCGTGTCCTGGTTCTATGTCGCCCGGGTCTGGACCATGTCGCCGGTTTCTTCGGCTGTATCTACGCGGGCGCTGTCGCTGTGCCGGTGCACGAGCGGCTGGCTCCGCGCCTCTCGTCGGTTGTCCCCAATGCGCAGGCCCGCTTCGCGCTCGCCACGGCCGAGACGCAAGCGAAAATCAAAGCCGCGGTAGACGCTTTGGGCGAGGGACGCCACCTGCAGTGGGGCCTAACGGATGAGGTGGGCGACGCCAAGAGCTGGGTGGCACCAGACGTCGACCCGAACGCAACCGCCATGGTGCAGTACACCTCTGGCTCGACCACGTCGCCAAAGGGCGTCGTGCTGACACACCGCAACCTTCTCCATAACCTGGAGTCGATCCGTCAGGTCTGGCACGGTGACGACACCGCTACTGGTGTGTTCTGGCTGCCGTCTCATCACGACATGGGTCTCATCGGCGCTATCCTCTCGATGCTTGACATCGGGAGCACTACCCATCTCATGTCGCCGACGGCCTTCATCAAGCGCCCAATGAGATGGCTGGAAGCCATCTCCCGACATCGCGCAACCTTTACCGTCGCGCCGAACTTCGCCTACGACCTGTGCGTCGAACACAGCAGCGCGCAGGAGCGTGCGGCACTCGATCTGTCGAGCCTGACCACCGCCATGAATGGTGCGGAGCCGGTGCGTGCCGCGACTTTGCAGAGGTTTGCCGACGCCTTCGCTCCGGCTGGTTTCCGGCCGGAGGCGTATCTCCCGGTCTACGGGCTGGCCGAAGCCACCCTGCTGGTATCCGGTGGATCGGACTCCGCGCTTCCGGTGGTTCACCACATAGATCGGGCCGCCCTAAGCGAGGACCGCGTTGTCGACGTCGAGCCGGAGCATCAATCCGCCGTGGCGTTGGTCGGTTGCGGTCGGCCCCGAGGCAGTCAACAGGTGGTCATCGTCGATCCGGTGACGCGCCGCCCGTGCAAGGCGGACGAGGTTGGGGAGATCTGGATCGCGGGGCCCAGCGTTGGCCGGGGTTACTGGGAAAGGCCGGAAGAAACCGAGCAGACATTCTCGGCGTTTCTGTCGGAGACGTCGGGCGGCCCGTTCCTGCGTACCGGTGATCTGGGTTTTCTACGCTCGGGCGAGCTGTTCATCACGGGACGCTGCAAGGACCTCATCATCATCCGCGGCGGCAACTACTACCCCAACGACATTGAGCTGACGGTGCAGGACTGCGATCCGGTGCTCGTGTCGGGCCGTGGTGCGGCCTTTGCGATTACGCCGGGGCTGGGTGCACTCGAACAGCTCGTTGTGGTGCAGGAGGTGGACCGCCATCGAGGCGGTGCGGTCGAACTCGCCGACGTCATAGAGACGATCCGGATTGCGATTGCCGAGCACTATGGAATCCAGCCGCACTCCGTGGTCTTGGTGGAGCATTTGTCAATCCCGACGACCTCGAGTGGCAAGATTCAGCGAGGCCAGTGCCGACAGCAGTTCCTCAACGGCGACATTACGGCGGTGGCGCAATGGCAAGCACCGTCGGCGCCCGATGACCTCACCAGAGCCAAAACACTGGAGGTGGCGGTCACGGCGGCCGGGCTCCTGAAAGCATTGGCGCGCCAGCAGCAGGCCTCCCGTCAGAGCTGAAGTTCGCGGAGCCCACACCCACATCCCTGGACAGCTCGCCTCCTAAAGATGCAAAGATAGCCTAATGGGCCGCCCCACCGTTGACTTCGACCATCACTCCGAGGAATTCACCCTCAATGAGATGAAGGTCAACGCCGATCTGAGCAGCCGGTGCCCGGTCGCATGGAACGAGAGGTACGGCGGTTTCTGGTACGTCAGCGGTTACGAGGCGGTGGCACAAGCCGCGCGCGACGGCGACACGTTCGCGCACAAGTACGAACCGGACGCCGCAGACGGCGTGAATTATCAAGGCGAGATGGGCATTCCACGCCCCGTAGGTCAGCCGCCGCTCGGCATCGGCGAGGTCGACGGCCCCTACCACTTGGCGCTGCGGCGGGCGCTCACCCCGTTCTTCTCGACGGGTGCGGTCGAGAAGATGCGGCCGTTCATGGAGCAGTCTGTGCACTGGTTCCTCGATCAGCGCATCGCCGACGGGCAGATGGACCTCGTGCTGGACTACGCCAGCCCGGTTCCCGCCATCCTCACCATGCGGCTGATGGGTCTGCCCTACGACAACTGGCGCCTCTACGCCGACCTCTTCCACTCCGTGATGGCCGCGGCAGGCGGCGACGAATACAACAAGGCGATCGCCCAAGTCCCCGCGATGCTCGACGGGTTGCTGAACTTCGTCGCCGGGCGGCGAGCCGATCCAGGCGATGACTTGACGAGTTTTCTGGTGCAGTTCGAGTTCGACAGCAAGCGGCTCGACGACAATCAGCTCCTCGACATTCTGTGGAATCTGATCGGCGGCGGCGTCGACACCACGACGTCGCTGACCGCGCTGAGCCTTCTGCACCTCGGAACTCATCCGGACCTGCGCCAGCAACTCGTCGACCGTCCCGAGCTCTACCGCACCGCGGCGGACGAGTTCCTCCGCTACCTCTCGGTGAACAAGCAGCTGAGCCGAACGGTCAGCCGCGACACCGTGCTGTGTGGGCAGCAGCTCGGGCGCAGCGACCGGGTGTTGATCAGTTGGATTGGCGCCAACCACGACGAGAACGAATTCGACCGACCCGACGAGGTGGTGCTCGACCGAGTTCCTAACCGCCACTTGGCATTCGGGCTTGGACCGCACCGTTGCATCGGCGCGCCGCTGGCCCGCGCCATGTTCGAGGTGATGGTGAAGGCGGTGCTCGATCGCCTTCCCGACTACCGCGTGGATCTCGCTGGTGTCCATACATACGCGGGCAATCCGACCATGACCGGCCTCGGCAGACTGCCCGTCAGATTCACGCCGGGGGTTTCACTGGGCACAGCCCGCCCCCAGTGATCTAGAACAGGGTGAACTGACCGCCGGTGAGGGTGTCGTCGGTGAAGTCCTCGATGTCCGTGCCGCCGACCACGCCGTCGAGACAGGCGATGAACTCTGCATCCGAGACCAGCGGAACACCCAGCTCATGGGCCTGATACCCCCTGCCCTGCTCGGGCTCGGGCGCGTTGCAGATCACCAGCGACGTTTCGGGGTCGACGGCGTCCGTGTATGCCAACCCGGCGTGCAGGATCCGCTCGATGAGTTCCTCGTGCGTGCGATTCACTTCTGGCGACAACCCAACGCGCATGCCTTGCACAAGGGGTCGACCACGGACGAACCGGCCGGGTTGAGGTACGGGCACGGCATCCGGGACGCGAGCATCTTCAGCGGCCGCACCTCGTCGTGAGTCACCAGGCCGCTGGGCCAGCGCCGCCGCTCCACCGGTCGCAACGGTAACCAGGCCTTGCGCTCCCGGGCCCGGACCAGCGCCGGCTTGAGGATCTGGGCGAGTACCAGGGCGTCGTCGAGCGCATCGTGCGGCTTCATCTGACTGATGCCCCAGTGCCTCGCCAGCGTCTCGAGCCGCATGTTGTCGACGTCGAGATCGAGCCGGCGCGCCAGCTCTACGGTGCACATCACGCTGTCGATCGGCAGCTCGAGCCCGGCCAGCTCGGCCTCGGCGGCCAGGAACGAGTAGTCGAAGGCCACATTGTGGGCGACGAGGGTCCGGCCGCGCAGTACCTCTACCAGGTCGGGCGCGACGTCGGCGAAGCACGGCTTGCCTGCGAGCATCTCGGCGGTCAGGCCGTGCACGTGGGTGGGGCCCGGATCGACTCCGGGATTCAGCAGGCTGGAGACGCTGTGCTCGACGTTGCCGTCGTCACCGACCGCCAGGGCCGCGACGCTGACGATGCGGGCCTGGCCTGGTCGGAACCCGGTGGTTTCGACGTCGACAACCGCCCAGCCCGCGCCGGGATCGGCAGCCGGCCGCCCCCAGGTTTGGCTCACAAACGTCAGGATGGCACGGCAATCCGACAAGCCTCGGGCGGTGATACCGCGTGTCGGGCACCTAAAATGCCGGGAATGGTCACCGCTCGTGGACGTATAGCGCTGGCGGCCGGAGCCGCCGCACGCTGGTCGTCGCGGGTGACGGGCCGCGGCGCGGGCGCGATGATCGGCGGCCTTGTCGCCATGACGATGGATAAATCGATCCTTCGCCAGCTGGGCCAGAGCCGTCGTACGGCCATAGTCACCGGCACAAACGGCAAGTCGACGACCACCAGGATGACAGCGGCGGCGCTGGGCACGATCGGACCCGTCGCGACCAATGCCGAGGGCGCCAACATGGACGCCGGCCTGGTGGCCGCGCTTGCTGGCGCCCGCGACGCGGAGCTGGCGGCGCTGGAAGTCGACGAAATGCATGTGCCGCACGTCGCCGATGCGGTCGACCCCCAGGTGATCGTCCTGCTGAACCTGTCGCGCGATCAGCTCGACCGCGTCGGAGAGATCAATCACATCGAGCGCACGCTGCGGCCGGGCTGGCGCGTCACCCCGACACAGTCGTCGTCGCCAACTGCGACGACGTGCTGATGACGTCTGCGGCATACGACAGTCCCCACGTGGTGTGGGTGGCCGCGGGCGGCGGCTGGGCGAACGACTCGGTGAGCTGTCCGCGCAGCGGCGAGATCATCGTCCGCGACGGCGCCCACTGGTACTCGACGGGAACGGACTTCAAACGACCCACACCGCAGTGGTGGTACGACGACAACAACATCTACGGGCCCGACGGTTTGTCGCTGCCGATGCGACTGGCGTTGCCGGGAATGATCAACCGCGGCAACGCAACTCAGGCGGTCGCCGCGGCGGTCGCGATGGGCGCCGATCCGGCAGCGGCGGTGACAGCGGTGTCGGGGGTCGACGAGGTCGCCGGCCGGTACAGCACCGTGCGGCTCGGCTCGCACACCGTGCGGATGCTGCTGGCCAAGAATCCTGCAGGCTGGCAGGAAGCGCTGTCGATGGTCGACACCGACGCGGGATCAGTGGTGATCTCGGTGAACGGCCAGGTGCCCGACGGTGAGGACCTGTCGTGGTTGTGGGACGTCAACTTCGAGCATTTCGTCGACCATCCGGTGGTGGCCGCGGGTGAGCGCGGAACCGATCTGGCCGTGCGGCTCGGCTACGCGGGTGTCGAACACACGCTGGTGCACAACGCCGTTGAGGCCATCACGTCGTGCCCCCCGGGACATGTCGAAGTGGTCGCGAACTACACCGCGTTCCTGCAACTGAACCGGGCGTTGACCCGTGCGTGAGTCGACGGTGCGGATCGGGCTGGTGCTGCCCGACGTGATGGGGACATACGGCGACGGTGGCAACTCGGTGGTGCTGCGGCAGCGGCTGCGCTGCGGGGTTTCGACGCCGAGATCGTCGAGATCACGCTCGACGATCCGGTGCCGTCGACGCTGGACCTGTATGCGCTCGGCGGCGCCGAGGACTACGCCCAGCGGCTCGCGACGAGGCACCTGACGCGATACCCGGGTCTGCAGGAGGCCGCTTCGAAGGGCGCGCCGGTGCTGGCGATCTGCGCGGCGATTCAGGTGCTCGGGCATTGGTACGAGACATCCGCGGGCGAGCGGGTCGACGGCGTCGGCCTGCTGGACCTGACGACGTCGCCGCAGCCGAAGCGGACCATCGGCGAGGTGGTGTCGCAGCCGCTGGTGCCCGGTCTCGCAGAACGGCTCACGGGTTTCGAAAATCACCGCGGCGGTACGGTTCTCGGCTCCGATGCGCAGCCACTTGCCCGGTGATCTCCGGTGCGGGCAACCGCGACGGTGACGGCATCGACGGTGCGGTGCAGGGCAGCGTCGTCGCCACCTATCTGCAGGACCGTGCCTGGCCCGCAATCCCGAACTCGCGGATCACCTGCTGAGCCGGGTCGTCGGCGACCTGGCGCCGCTGGATCTCGAGGAGGTGGCGCTTCTACGCCGCGAACGGCTCGCCGCACCCCGCCGCGTGTAGCCGTCCTCGAAATCCGAGTTTTGTAGACGTCTTCTCGTAGTTTCTCTACAAAAGTCGGATCTCAATATCTGTCAGTGCCTGCGTGCACGATGTAGGCGTGGGTGAGGTCATCTTGGGCGGCGAGGCCGTCGCGGCGGGTCAGGTTACGCGTCATGAACTTCGTCGGTGGTACACGAACCTCTATCGGGGCGTGTATATCCGCAAAGACTGCGCAGTGTCCCTGCGGGACCGGGCAATTGGAGCTTGGCTTGCAACGCACCGCAAGGGAGTCGTGGCCGGCGTGGCAGCGTCGGCCCTGCATGGCGCCCCGTGGGTCGACCCAACAGTGCCCATCGAAACGGTGGGTGCGAAGTGCGTCGCGCAGGACGGTTTGATCCCCCGCACGGAGAAGGTGTCCGACGACGAGGTCACCCGCATCGCCGGCCTGCCCGTCACAACCATGGTTCGCACCGCGTTCGATCTGGGCCGTCATCTGGACCGACCGCAGGCACTGGCGCGGCTGGACGCGCTGATGTGGAACCAGAAATTCTCGATCGACGCCGTGCTCGCACTCGGTGAGCGGTATCCGCGCGCTCGGGGCATACGCCAACTGCCGCGAACTGCTACCGCTTGTCGACGGCGGGGCAGAATCTCCGCGCGAGACCCGGATCCGGTTATGTCTGCACGACGCCGGTTATCCGTGCCCAGAGACTCAGATACCTGTGTTGGTGGGTTCGCGCCCCGTTGCGTTCCTCGACATGGGCTGGCGGGACTTCAAGGTCGCGGTCGAATACGACGGCGACCATCACCGCAAGGATCGCAGACAGTACGTCAAGGACATAGCCAGGTTACGAATGTTGGAAGCGATGGGGTGGATCGTCGTTCGGGTCATCGCCGAGGATCGTCCCGAGGAGTGGCTGGCCAGGGTCGATGCGGCGTTGATCAGCCGCGGGGCGAGTGTCGCCGCTTAAGTCAGCGCGCGGCGGCCGGAGAGCGCTCGGCCAAGGGTGAGCTCGTCGGCGAACTCCAGGTCGCCGCCCATCGGCAGGCCCGAGGCAATGCGGGTCACGGCCAAGCCGGGGATGTCGCGCAACATACGAACCAGGTACGTCGCCGTCGCCTCGCCCTCGGTGTTCGGGTCGGTCGCGATGATCACCTCAGCGACGTCCACGCCGTCGACGCGCTCGCCAATCCTGTTGAGCAGCTCACGAATACGCAACTGCTCGGGACCGACACCTGACAGTGGATCCAGTGCGCCGCCCAAAACGTGGTAGCGGCCGCGGAATTCGCGGGTCCGCTCGACGGCCTGCACGTCCTTGGGCTCCTCGACGACGCATACCAGCGACGCGTCGCGACGCGGGTCCGAGCAGATCCGGCAGCGATCCTCGTCGGACACGTTGCCGCACACGGCACAGAACTTCACACCATCGCGGACCTTGCCAAGCACAGCGGTCAGCCGGTCGATGTCAGGCGGCTCGACGGACAGCAGGTGGAACGCTATGCGCTGCGCGCTCTTCGGCCCGATACCGGGCAGCTTGCCCAGCTCGTCGATCAGATCCTGGACGGGCCCTTCGAACAAGTCAGAGTCCCGGTATCCCCAGCTCGCCCATGCCACCGGCCAGTGGCCCGAGGCGTTCCTGGGCGAGGATGGTCACTTGTCGCGAGGCGTCGGTGATCGCGCCGACGATGAGATCCTGCAGCGTTTCGATGTCGTCCGGGTCGACGACCTTCGGGTCGATCGACACGCCAACCACCTCGCCACTGCCTTTCATGGTGACCTGAACCAGGCCGCCGCCGGCCTGGCCGTGCACCTCTGCATTGGCGAGCTGCTCCTGGGCTTCCATCAGTTTCTGCTGCACCTGCTGAGCCTGCGCGAGGAGTGCCGACATGTCGGGCTGGCCTCCGGGTTGCATGACAGTCCCCTTGCGTATCGGTCTCGACTTGGTTTCGCTCGCTCGCATGCGGCGGTTTGGCCTTCCAAGCCTAGACGCCCAGGGGCTACCTTGACGCCGTGCACGTGTCAGCGATCCTGCGTGTCGGCGCGACCGCAGCTGCCTGCCTAGTCGTCGCCGCGTCGACGCTTGCCAGCCCCGTGTCCGCCGCGCCCAGCCAACATCGCGGGCATGATCGTGTTCCTCGACCCCGGCCACAACGGGTCCAACGACGGCTCGATCAGCCGCCAGGTGCCCACCGGGCGCGGCGGCACGAAGAACTGCCAGGAAAGCGGCACGTCGACCGAGAACGGCTATCCCGAACACAGCTTCACCTGGGAAACCACGCTGCGGATCCGCCAGGCGCTCAACGCGCTGGGGGTGCGGACCGCGATGTCGCGCGGCGACGACACCGGGCTGGGACCGTGCGTCGACGAGCGCGCGGCGATGGCCAACGCGCTCAAACCCAACGCCATCGTCAGCATCCACGCCGACGGCGGCCCCCCGACCGGGCGCGGGTTTCACGTGCTCTACTCGTCACCGCCGCTCAACCAGGTGCAGGCAGGCCCGAGCGTGCAGTTCGCGCAGACCATGCGCGACCAGCTACGGGCGTCCGGCCTTGTGCCGTCGACCTACGTCGGCACCGATGGCCTGAACCCGCGCTCGGACATCGCCGGGCTGAACCTGGCGCAATACCCGTCGATCCTCGTCGAGCTGGGCAACATGAAGAACCCCGCCGACACCGGCCTGATCACCACCCCGGAGGGCAGGCAGAAGTACGCCGACGCCGTGGTGCGGGGGATCGCGGGATTCCTCGGCGTCCAGCGCGTTAGCCGGTAGCCACTCATTCGGCGTGATGTAATGTATTTTGAATTTTCTAGCCCGCCTCGACGGTCTTCTTCAGGTTCTCCAACACCTCGGCCTGAATCTTCTTCAGCCCCAAGGGCGCGAACGTCTTCTCGAAGAAGCCTCCGATGCCGCCCGCGCCCTGCCACGACGTCTTGACGGTGACGGACGAGCCGGGCCCTGCGGGTGCGACGGTCCAGTTGGTCACCATCGACGAGTTGGCGTCCTTCTCGATCACCGTGTGCCCGGCCACGTCGACGTCGGCCTTGACGTCGCGGACCCGCGACTTGGTGGCCTGCAACTTCCAGCTGGCGACGGTGCCCGCACCCTGTCCGCCCTGGAGCACCTGGTAATCGCGGTAGTGCGCCGACAGGATTTTCGGGCGGACCGTTGTGTAATCCGCCACAGCGGCCAAGACTTTCTCCGGCTCGGCGTCGATCAAGACGCTGCTGGACGCGCTGACATGTGCCATAGGGCAAGACTCCCCTCGTCGTCGTGCGGTCGCATCGGCTGCAGCCGCGGACTAGCGTATATCTGTGTCTGTTCCGGCAACCGACGCACGTACTGCCCACGCCGAAGGCGTGCAGCGGCTACTTGCCAGCTACCGCGCCATCCCGCCGACGGCCACCGTCCGCCTGGCCAAAAAGACGTCCAACCTGTTCCGGGCCCGCGCCAAGAGCAATGCCAAGGGGCTGGACACATCGGGTCTGACGGGGGTGATCGCCGTCGATCCCCACGCGCGAACCGCCGACGTTGCAGGCATGTGCACCTATGAGGACCTGGTCGCCGCGACGCTGCCGTACGGGCTGGCGCCGCTGGTCGTCCCGCAACTGAAGACCATCACGCTCGGCGGTGCTGTCACCGGGCTCGGCATCGAGTCGACGTCGTTCCGCAATGGCCTGCCGCACGAGTCGGTCATCGAGATGGACATCCTGACCGGTACCGGTGAAGTGGTCACCGCGTCGCGGGAGCAGAACGCCGAACTCTTTCGTGCGTTCGCGAATTCCTATGGCACGTTGGGCTATTCGGTTCGGCTGAAGATCGAGCTGGAGCCGGTGAAGCCGTTCGTCGCGTTGAAACACCTGCGATTCCATTCACTGCGGGAACTGGTCGCGGCGATGGACAGGATCATCGAGACCGGTGGCATCGACGGGACACCCGTCGACTACCTCGACGGCGTGGTGTTCAGCGCGGATGAGAGCTACCTGTGTGTCGGCCTACAAACGACGACGCCGGGACCGGTCAGCGATTACACCGGCCAGCGGATCTACTACCGGTCGATCCAGCATGACGGCCCAGAGAAGCACGACCGGCTCACCATTCACGACTATCTGTGGCGCTGGGACACCGACTGGTTCTGGTGCTCGCGGGCCTTCGGCGCACAGAACCCGAAGCTCAGGCGGTTCTGGCCGCGGCGTTACCGACGCAGCAGCTTCTACTGGAAGCTGATCGGCCTCGACCAGCGCTTCGACATCGCCGACCGGATCGAGAAGCGCAACGGCCGCCCGCCGCTGGAACGCGTCGTCCAGGACATCGAGGTGCCGATCGAGCGGTGCGCCGAGTTTCTCGACTGGTTCCTGACGAACGTGCCGATCGAGCCGATCTGGCTGTGCCCGCTGCGGCTGCGCGACGACGGGGGTTGGCCGCTCTACCCGATCCGGCCGCATCACACCTACGTCAACGTCGGCTTCTGGTCATCGGTCCCTGTCGGGCCGGAGGACGGCCACACCAACAAGCTCATCGAACGCGAGGTCAGCGAGCTGGACGGGCACAAATCGCTGTACTCCGACGCATATTATTCGTATGACGAGTTCGAGGAACTCTACGGCGGGGAAGCCTATAAAACCGTAAAGAAGACATACGATCCCGATTCACGTCTCCTCGACCTATATGCGAAGGCGGTGCAGCGACGATGACGACATACAAGGAGCAAGACACAGATGCGCTTGCCAGGAGGCTGACGCTGGCCGAGATTCTGGAGATCTTCGCCGCGGGTCAACTGCCCCTGAAGTTCACCGCATACGACGGGAGTACGGCCGGACCCGAAGACGCCACCATCGGGCTGGACCTGCGGACTCCGCGTGGCACCACCTACCTCGCCACCGCGCCAGGGGAGCTCGGACTGGCCCGGGCGTATGTCTCCGGTGACGTCGAACCGCACGGAGTGCACCCCGGCGATCCCTATGAGCTGCTGAGGGCGCTCGCCGAAAAGATGGACTTCAAGCGCCCCCCGGCGCGGGTGCTGGCCAACATCGTTCGGTCAATCGGCTTCGAGCACCTCAAGCCGATCCCCCCGCCTCCGCAGGAGGCGCTTCCGCGGTGGCGGCGCATTGCAGAAGGTCTGCGGCACAGTAAGACCCGCGACGCTGATGCGATCCACCACCACTACGACGTCTCCAACACGTTCTACGAGTGGGTGCTCGGCCCGTCGATGACCTACACCTGCGCGTGCTATCCGCACCCCGACGCCTCGCTCGAGGAGGCGCAGGAGAACAAGTACCGGCTGGTGTTCGAGAAGCTGCGGCTGAAGCCCGGCGATCGGCTGCTCGACGTGGGTTGTGGCTGGGGCGGCATGGTCCGCTACGCGGCCCGCCACGGCGTGAAGGCGATCGGCGTCACCCTGTCCAAGGAGCAGGCGGAGTGGGCGCAGAAGGCGATCGTCGAGCAGGGCCTGGCCGATCTCGGCGAGGTCCGTCACGGCGACTACCGCGACGTGGCTGAGACCGGTTTCGACGCGGTGTCCTCGATCGGTCTGACCGAGCACATCGGCGTGCACAACTACCCGGCGTACTTCGGCTTCCTGAAGTCGAAGATGCGCACCGGAGCTCTGCTGCTCAACCACTGCATCACCCGCCACGACAACAGGACGGGGGCGAGCTGCCGGGGGTTTCATCGACCGGTACGTGTTCCCCGACGGGGAGCTGACCGGTTCCGGCCGCATCATCAGCGAGGCCCAGGACATCGGTCTGGAGGTGGTGCACGAAGAGAACCTGCGCCACCATTACGCGCTGACGCTGCGGGACTGGTGCCGCAATCTCGTCGAGCGCTGGGACGAGGCGGTCGAAGAGGTCGGGCTGCCCACCGCCAAGGTGTGGGGCCTGTACATGGCCGGTTCACGGGTGGGCTTCGAAACCAATGTCGTGCAGCTGCATCAGGTGCTCGCGGTCAAGGTCGACGAGGACGGCGACGACGGCGGCCTCCCGCTGCGGCCGTGGTGGACGCCCTAGACGGCGGACGCGTTTCGACGGCGGCGCCCAACGCCTTCCGTGACTCGTCCCGGTCGCCGTGCGTGGTGGCGGTGAGCATGAACAACGTGCGGCCGTCTGTGCCGCCCACTTCGCACGCGATCGCGTGTCTGCCCGCCGCGTCGATGGCGCGGGTGACTTCGCCGCCCTCGACGACGCGGATGAATCGATCCGACACCGGGCTTGCCACCCAGACGGCGTCCTGCGCGTCGATGCCGATGCCGTCGGGGTAGTCGGGCAGGTCTGCCCACATTCGCCTGTTACTCAACGACCCGTCGTCAGCCAGGTCGAAGGCGGTGATGCACTTGCCCCAGCTCTCCGCCACGAGAAGCGTCGAGTGGTCGCCGGTGATCACCATGCCGTTCGCCATCCGAAGGTCGTCTGCGACCTCGTGGGCCGACCCGTCGGGGTCGACCCGCAACAATGCGGCGGCTACTGGCGCGGCACCGCTCCACATGTCATAGCCGAACTGCCCGACGAACGCATGGCCGTGGCGATCGACGCACATGTCGTTGATGTCGTGCGGCGCCAACGAGCTCAGGTCGGCGTGCACCGTGAGATCCGAACCGTCGTAACGCATTACGGAACGCCGCGTCATCGACGAGATGAGCAGCGAGCCGTCGGGCAGCCAGCCCAGTCCCGATGGCTGCTCCACCTCGACGACGGTGGAAACGTCGCCGCTCTTCGGTGACCAACAAGACGGCGTCACCGTGCATGTCGGAGACATACAGCAGGCCGTCGTGCCAGCGCGGACCCTCGAGAAATGCTCGGCCACTGACAAGAGACGTCGACACGTCGCCGAAGCCCTAGCCGCCGTCGATGGGACGCGCGCCCAGTTCGTTCTGCAACAGTTCAAGCGCGGCCTCTTCCGGGTCTCGCCGAGGCTTCTCCGAGTCATCGTTGCCGGCCTCCGCCAACATGCTGTCCTCGTCCTCGCGCTCGACATGCGCGACATCGGCCTCCGCCGAAACGGTCGACGTCACTTCGGTGGGCGCACCGACTTCGTAGCGCACCTTCAACCCCACACCGAGCGCATCCTTCAACGCTTCCTCGACGACCTCCGTGTTGCGGTGCTCGTTGAGGCGCTTGGCCAGTGGCGCCGACTCGTGATTGAGCACCAGCGTCCCGCCGTCGACGATCCGGACGACCGCACCGGCCAGCATCACCGCCAAGGAGCGGCTGCGTTCGCGCACCTTCTCCAACACGGTGGACCACTGCCGGCGTATCGCGGCCGCGTCGGGCTCACCGCCGACCGGGGCGGCAGGCGCTTCCACCACCGGGTCGGCCGGAGATTGCACAGGAGGCGGTGACGGAGTCGGAGGCTCAGCCGGGTCGGCCGCGGCAACCGGCGCAGGCGCGGGCACAGGTTCCTTGGGCGGCGGCGCGGCGGCCTTGGTCTTGCGGGTGAACTGCTTCTGCGCCTTCGTCGGCTGTGCCGCCTGCGGCGCGGACGCAGTGGCGCCGTCGGCGGGAATCGACATCTCCATCCGCGTCTCGATGCGTTCCAGCCGTTGTAGGAGAGCCGACTCGGTGTCGCTGGCCGACGGCAGCAGCAGCCGCGCGCACACCACCTCGAGCAGCAGCCGCGGCGCGGTGGCCCCACGCATCTCGCCGAGACCGGCGTGCACCACTTCTGCGTAGCGAGTGAGCGTCCCCGCGCCGATGCGCGCGGCCTGATCGCGCATCCGCTCCAGCACATCGCCCGGTGCGTCGACCACGCCGCGGGCGGCGGCGTCGGGGACCGCCTGCAGCACGATCAGATCCCGGAAGCGTTCGAGCAGGTCGGTGGCGAACCGGCGCGGATCGTGGCCGGCGTCGATGACCGCTTCGACCGCGCCGAACAAGGCCGCGGCGTCCCCGGCGGCCAGCGCATCGACGGCCTCGTCGATCAACGCCACGTCGGTGGCCCCGAGCAGCGCCAACGCCCTCGGGTAGGCCACCCGATTCCCGTCCGCGCCGGCCAGCAGCTGGTCGAGCACTGAAAGGGTGTCGCGGGGTGAGCCGCCGCCGGCGCGGATCACCAGCGGGTAGACCGTCTCGTCGACCTCAACCCCCTCCTGCTCGCAGATCCGTTCCAGCAGCGCCCGCATCGTGCGCGGGGCCAGCAGCCGGAAGGGGTAGTGATGGGTGCGCGAGCGGATGGTCGGCAGCACCTTCTCCGGTTCGGTGGTCGCGAACACGAAGATCAGGTGTTCCGGCGGCTCCTCGACGATCTTCAGCAGCGCGTTGAAGCCTGCCGTGGTCACCATGTGTGCTTCGTCGACGATGAAAATGCGGTATCGCGACTGAGCCGGGGCGTAGAACGCGCGGTCGCGCAGCTCGCGGGTGTCGTCGACGCCGCCGTGGCTGGCCGCGTCGAGTTCGACGACGTCGACGCTGCCCGGCCCGTTGGGGGCGAGCGCGACGCACGAATCGCACACCCCGCACGGGGTCGCCGTCGGGCCCTGATCGCAGTTCAGCGAGCGGGCCAGGATCCGCGCAGACGACGTCTTACCGCAGCCGCGGGGACCGGAGAACAGATACGCGTGGTTGATGCGCCCGGCCGTCAGCGCGGTGGACAGCGGCTCGGTGACGTGCTCCTGCCCGATCACGTCGGCGAACGTAGCCGGTCGGTACTTGCGGTAGAGCGCCACGCTCAGCAGGCTACCGAGCCGCGCGGACAGCCGGGCAGGCCGCCACTTGTGGATAGCGGCCCCACCGCAGACATAAGGCGTCAGTGACCGCACGCACGGTTGAGTCCATGATCGAGTCGCCGTTCGTCGGAAGCGAAGCGTTGTCGGCGGGCCTCATCTCCGAGCGGACGATGCGCCGCCTCTACGAGCCTGTCTATCCCAACGTCTACGCGCGGCGCGGCGCCCCCTGCCCGCACCGCTTTCGATTTGGGGCGCCACACCGAATCTCGGACCACCGCGGTGCAACGCCTCGACGCTCTTGCCAACGCCACCGACGTCAAACGCGTCGATGTCGAAGCGTTGATCGCCGCTCACCCCGCGGCCCGCGGCATACCGCGACTGCGAAGCGTGCTCCCGCTGGTGGATTCCGGTGCCGAATCTCCGCAGGAGACGCTCGCTCGGCTGGTCCTGATCGACGCGGGACTGCCGCCGCCTCGGACGCAGTTTCGGGTCTTCGATGAGTACGGGCAATTCGTCGCGCGTCTCGACATGGCTTACGAGGAGGGGTTGGTCGGTATTGAATACGACGGCCCGCAACACTGGACCGATCCCGCGGTGAGGCAGCGCGACATCGACAAGCAGTTCGCGCTGAACGAACTCGGCTGGCTGATCATCCGAGCGAGCAGAGACCTGTTGCGGTACCGACGCGCCACCTATGTAGCACGGGTGGAAAGCGCGTTGTGCTCACGCGGATTCCGTTTGTGAGTCTGACGACGTATATCGGCACTTTCCGTCGTCAGATTCACAAATCGCGGCCTCAGTCCTTCAGCAGGGCTTCGGTGGCGGCCAGCAGCGCGCAGGTGGCCAGGCCGTCGATGGCCTCCCTGAGGTCGGGCAGCGACGGGAAGGTCGGGGCGATCCGAATGTTCTTGTCCTCCGGATCTTTTCGATATGGGAACGACGCACCCGCCTCGGTGACGGCGATGCCCGCGTCCTTCGCAAGCGACACGGTCCGGCGCGCGGTGCCCGGCCACACGTCGAGGTTCACGAAGTAGCCGCCCTTCGGGTCCGTCCACGATGCGATCTTCGACTCGCCGAGCCGGTCGTCGAGGATCTCCTGAACCAGCGCGAACTTCGGGGCCAGCAGCTCCTGGTGGCGCTGCATCTGCAGGCGCACACCGTCGGCATCCTTGAAGAACCGCAGATGGCGCAGATGGTTGACCTTGTCGGGGCCGATCGACTTCTTACCGGCGTACTGCAGGTACCAGGCGATGTTGGCCAGCGATCCGCCGAAGAAGCTGACACCCGCACCTGCGAAGGTGATCTTGGACGTGGAGGCGAAGACCAGCGGCCGGTTCTGGTTGCCCGCGGCGGCCGCCAGTCCCAGCACGTCGATCTGACGCACCGAGTCGTGGGTGAGCGTGTGCACCGCGTAGGCGTTGTCCCAGAACAACCGGAAATCAGGTGCGGCCGTGCGCATTTGAACGAGCCGACGGACCGACTCCCAGGAGAAGGTGACACCGGTCGGGTTGGAGAACACCGGCACGCACCACATGCCCTTGATCGCAGGGTCGGCGGCGACGAGCTCCTCGACCAGGTCGACGTCGGGACCGTCCTCGCGCATCGGGATGTTGATCATCTCGACGCCAAGGGTCTCGGTGATCGCGAAGTGCCGGTCGTAGCCGGGCACCGGGCACAGGAACTTGACGGCAGGTTCGTCGCGCCAGGGCCGCGGAGAGTCCACCCCGCCGTGCAGCATCGAGTACACCACCACGTCATGCATCAGCTCGAGGCTCGCGTTGTTGCCCGCGATCAGGTTTTGCACCGGGATGCCGAGCAGCTCGCCGAAGATCGCGCGCAGCTCGGGCAGGCCATGCAGGCCGCCGTAGTTGCGGGTGTCGGTGCCATCGCCGTCGCGATAGTCGTCTCCGGGCAGGCTGAGCAGCGCGTTGGACAGGTCGAGCTGCGCAGGCGCCGGCTTGCCCCGGGTCAGGTCGAGCTTGAGCTGCTTGGCCTGCAGCTCGGAGTAGTTGGTCCGCTGCGACTCGTGCTGGGCCTGCAATTCCTGACGGGCGAGGGAGTGAAACGACACAATGCGTCCTCAATGTCGGAAAAAAGGGGGACCCCGCGCACCCGACAGAGCCCATTGACCCTTGCTGCCTTCCGGCCCTGGGGGAGTTCACAGGATAGACGCCGCGCGGGGTCCATCGCGAGTGTAATACCTGGCCGACTAGCGACTTGATGGGCGTATAAGACAGGTCGGTTACCATGGCCCGCGGAGGATTCGCCTAGTGGCCTATGGCGCTCGCCTGGAACGCGGGTTGGGTTAATAGCCCTCAGGGGTTCAAATCCCCTATCCTCCGCACTCGGTCCGGGGTGCGACCAGCAAGCAATCAGGAACTGGTCGTACCTTGGCCCAGAGAATCTGAGGAGGAGTATGAGCCGCAAAGTTGCGGTGGCCTGGCACGCGTCGTTTTCGATCGCCGCAGGCGTCTTGTACTTCTTTTTCGTTCTTCCCCGCTGGCCGGAGTTGACGGGCGAGACCGCCCACGCGTTGGGAACTGCCCTGCGAATCGTCTGCGGCGCGCTGATCGGGCTGGCGGCACTGCCGGTCGTGTTCACGCTGTTGCGCAGCCGCAGGCCGGAACTCGGCACCCCGCAACTGGCGCTGAACCTGCGGACGTCCTCGATCTCGCTGCATGTGCTGGCCGGTGTGCTCATCATCGGAACCGCGATCAGCGAGATCTGGCTCAGCCTGGATGTCGCCGGGCGCTGGCTGTTCGGTGTCTACGGCGCCGCCGCGGCGATTGCCTTGCTCGGCATCTTCGCGTTCTACCTCGCATACGTGGCCGAACTCCCGCCCCCACCGCCGAAGCCGCTCAAGCCCAAGGCGAAGAAGCGCAGGGGCCGTCGCGCGCGCAAGGCCGCCGAGGAGACGAGCCGACGCCGAAGCCGCCGAGGAAGACCAGAGGACGCCGCCACAGAGGCCACCGAGGACGAGGCCACCTCCGACGTGAGCGATGAGCCCGCGGAGACCGAGGAACCGGCGGAATCCGAGGAACAGCCCGCCGAGGTCACGGCCGAGGAAACCGAGGTCGACACACCCGCCGAGGAGACCACGCCCGAGGAAGACACATCCGACGAGGTCAACGGGGCGGAAAAGACAAACGGCGGGCTCCGAAACCGGCGAGCACCAGGGAAGATCAGCCTGCGTCGGCGCAAACGGTCACGTGGCGGTGTCGCCGTCGACGATTAGCCTCACGTCGACACGGGAACAAGTCACAGCCACGATGTAATGAGAATCCGTTCCCAGCCGAAAGTCACCATATGCCCCGCTCGCACCTGTATCGCCTGCTGATCGCGCTCGCCACCGCTGTCGCGCTGGTGGCACCGGTCCGCCCGGCGATCGCCGCTGCGGCGCCGCTGGATACCGCGATCGCGGCGGTGGAACCTGCCGTCGTCCAGATCGACACCACCATCGATTACCAGCACGCGATCGGCGCGGGCACCGGCTTTGTGCTCAACCCCAACGGTGAGGTCATAACCAACTTCCACGTCGTGCAGGGCGCCGACGTCATCACCGCGCACAACGTCGGCACCGGTCAGAGCTTTCCGGTCGACCTGATCGGCTACGACCGCACCCACGACATCGCGCTTCTCCAGCTGCGCGGCGCCGGCGGTCTGCCGACAGCACCATTGGGCAACTCGGGTCAAATCGCGATCGGTGAACCGGCCGTCGCGATCGGCAATGCCAACCCCGGCAGCCCGCCCACCCGCGAAGCGGGCACCATCACCGAGCTCGACCGGACCATCGACGCCAAAGACGCACTCACGGGCAGCTCCGACGAGCTGACCGGCCTGATCGAGGTCGCCGCCAACGTCCGCGCGGGCGACTCCGGTGGCCCGCTGGTGAACGGTGCCGGACAGGTCATCGGCATCACTGTGGCGGCGACGGTGAACTACCGATTCGCCCCCGGCGGCAAGGGTTTCGCAATCCCGATCAACCAGGCACTGGCGATCGCCGACCAGATCCGGGCGCGCGCGCCGTCCGACACGGTGCACATCGGCCCGCCGACTCTGCTCGGTGTGGGTGTCGCCGCAGGCGACCAGGACGCGGACGTTCCGGGCGTCATCATCCGCGAGGCGTTGCGCGGCGGGGCCGCCGAGCAGGCCGGACTCGTCGACGGCGACGTCCTCACCAGCATCGACGGTGCGCCGCTCGATTCGGCGACCACGCTGACCCGCATGCTCGACAGGCACTATCCAGGCGACGTCATCGACCTCGCCTGGATCGACCGCAGCGGCCAGGAACGGACAGGAAAAGCGACGCTCACCGCAGGGTCCTAGCCCTATGCTGAGCGAGTGCCAAACACCACTCCTTACCGGGTCGTCCAGTGGACGACGGGAAATGTCGGAAAGAGCTCTGTCGAGGCGCTCGCGAAGAACCCGACCTACGAACTCATCGGGTGCTACGCCTGGTCGAAGGACAAGGACGGTGTCGACGTCGGCGAGCTGGTCGGAATCGAACCGCTGGGTGTCAAGGCCAGCAACGACGTCGATGCACTGCTGGCGCTGAAGCCCGACTGCGTCGTCTACAACCCCATGTGGAAAGACGTCGACGAGTTGGTCCGCATCCTGTCGGCGGGGGTGAACGTTGTGTCCTCAGCGGCCTTCATCACCGGCCACACTCTGGGCGAAGACCGTGACCGCATCGCGGAGGCGTGCAAGCAAGGCAATTCGACGATGTTCGGCTCCGGTGTGAGCCCGGGCTTCGCCGACCTCCTTGCCATCGTCGCGGCCACGGCGTGCGACCGGGTCGACAAGGTCATCATCGCGGAGTCGGCCGACACCACCCTCTATGACTCGCCTGACACCGAGCGACCGGCGGGCTTCGGCGTGCCGATCGACGACCCGAATCTCGGCCCGATGGCGGCGCACGGCACGGCGGTGTTCGAGGAGGCGGTGCACATGGTCGCCGAGTCGCTCGGCGTCGAACTCGACGAGGTGGTGTGTGAGACCGAGTACGCGCAGACCACCGAGGACCTCGAGATGGCCTCGTGGACGATCAAGGCTGGGCATGTGGCGGGCGTCTTCGCCAGCTGGCAGGGCCGCGTCGGCGGGAAGACGTTGGTAGACCTGAACGTTCGGTGGCGCAAGGGCCAGACGCTGGAGCCGGACTGGAAACTCGACGCCGACGGCTGGAAGATCACCATCGAGGGGCGGCCGACGGTCAACATGCAGGTCGGCTTCCTGCCGCCGCCGGACATGATCGAGAACGCCAAGTCGATCGAGGACTTCTTCGTGATGGGTCACATCATGACGGCGATGCCGCCGATCCACGCGATCCCGGCCGTGGTCGCCGCTGCGCCCGGGATCGCCACTTACAACGACCTGACGCTGCCCCAGGCCCGGGGCGTCGTACCGACGGCGTAGCGTCGCGACGGCACCGCCGAAGTTGAGTACACCGCTACTCACGCCAAACGACAGGTGCAGGGCCATCGTTGAGCCATGTCAACGACCACACGACGACGGCGCCTGTTGCGAGCCGCACTGACGGCCGTGTCGGCCATCAGTGTCAGCACCCTCTGGCCCCTCGCCGAACCGGCGCCGGCGCAGGCGGATTGGGAATGCACCGATTGGGCGTTCAAGGGCCCGTTCAGCCTGAGGCAGGAGAATGGTGCGGTGGTGAGTTTCACCCTGCACGGGCAGAAGTTCCCACTCGAAGGGATCCCCGCCCGCAACGGCAACGTCAACGGAAATGCCAGGGGCGGCAACGACCAGGGCATCAAGGACGGCATCGAGGGCGGCAACGTCGGTTTCCAAATCTTCTGGGACGACAAGTCTTACGGAAACTACGTCGGCTACGTCGACGACATCGGGATGGCGCACGGCACCACCTACAACAAGCAGGGCGGGCGCGGATCCGACGTCGGTTGGGACGCCCTGACGCAGCTGCAATGCCTCACCCCGCCACCGGACGACCCTGTGCTGGTGCCGGAACGCGTGATCAATCCGGGAGATCCCGATTCGCCCTTCGGAAATCCGGGCGGCGCGCCGAAGCCGGAAGAGGCACCTCCCGCTCCCCCTTCGGAAATCAAGGTGTCGTGGCAACCGTGGCAAGGCGGTATCACCGCGACCGTCTCGATCACGAACAACGCCAACAAGCCGGCGGTGCCGTGCCGCTACCAGGCTGAAGGCGACATCGAACGCCCGTTCACGGTGTCAGGGGACGCACCGGCGCCGGTGGTCATCAGCCCGGCATTCCCGCAGAACAGGTACTGGCCGGTGACGGTGACATGCGACAACGGGCTGAGCGTCAAGACCGGTACTACGTACTGACGCGCCATGTGACGGCTAGATGCAGAGGCTGCCCTCTACATAGCCGAACGGGCCCTCGGCGCGGACACACGCGTCGATCGGATCCCAGCGCCTTGGACCGTCGTGCCACCGCCAGTCGTCATGTTTGTCATGGCCGTGTCCTCGCCCGGGGCCATTCTCTGCTAGCCACTGCGGTCCGGAGATAACGGGAGTGGACGGGGCTGCGTTTGCTGCGGGCGCGATTCCAACGGCGGCCAAAGCCAGGCCACCAGCGAGTATCGATCCACCGGCAATCGCTTTAATACTTAGCATTCAAACTCCTCGGCAAAATATTGTCGTGGTGCTGGCGCCGAAAGGTCAGGCTGTCGTTCCACCCGCCGAATACCGTTGGCACGCCCCGCCGGCCAAAGAGCTTGATAATCCAGTTCTTTCGGTTCCGCGATTACTATAACGCTCGCCGCAACGCGTTATCGACTAGCGCCGTCCGGACACTTTTCTCTTCGGTGCGTCGCCGTGCTCACCGGCATCACGAAACGTCGCCCCATACCGCGGCACGGTCATGGCGCCGTTGCTGCGAGCGGCCGTGATCGCGTTGCGCAGCGGCCTCGCGATGCCCGCGAACGACCCCATGTCGAACACCATGGCGGTCAGCAACCGGTTGTGCACGAAGCAGAACGCGCTGCCCGTCGACGGATCGGCCCAGCCGAGTGTCCCACCAAGGCCGATGTGGCCGAATCCCTTCAGTAAGCCGGGAATTGGGGATTCGTGATAGCCGAGATGAAACGGCATCGGCACGACCAAGTTCAAGTCGGGCCATACCCGTGGCTTGCCGATTAGGCCGTCAACGAGGTCCGCTGACAGGAACTGCTCGCCGTCGATCACACCGCCGTTGGCGATCGAAGCATACATTTTGGCCAAGCCGCGGCCGGTGACTACGCCGTTGGCGGCAGGCACCTCCCCGTCGAGGAACGGAATGTCGCCCTGCACAAAGGATCTGATGCCGGGGAAATACATCGAGCCGAACGCACCGGAGAACGGCAAACCGGCCACCTTGGGTGCGACGAAGTTGAACACCGGGTTGGGCCGCGCGTTCTGTGGGATGAGGATCTGTGCGACCTTGGTCGGCGACCCGCCCGGCGGCCGGCCGAGGTGCAGGCCGTCGGTGTTGAGCGGACGCGCGAGCTCTTCGCGGACCAGGTCGCGCATGCCCATCCCCGTCACCGCCCGGCACAGCCCCGACACCAGCCACCCGAACGTCAGCGCGTGATACGCCGGGAGTCCGCGCAAGTGGTCGGCGGGCGCGGCGGCCAACCGCTCCTCCATCAGATGGTGATCGAGCAGGTTGTCTTTCGTCACACCCTTCAGGTGCGACAGACCGGACCGGTGCCGCAGCACATCGCGGACGGTGATGTCGGCTTTGCCGTTGGCGCCGAATTCCGGCCAGTACTCGGCAACTGGGGTGTCATATGCCAGTAGCTCGCGGTCGACGAGCCGGTGGACGACCGTCGCGGCCACCCCTTTTGTCGCGGAGAACACCATCGCACCGGTGTTCGCGGTCCACGGCACTTCCCCGCGGCGGTCCGACCATCCCGTCCAGACGTCGACGACGGGCTTGCCGTCGATGAATACCGACAGGGCGCCGCCGCCGAACCGGCGACCGGGAAACAGCCCGGCGAAGATGCGGATGACGTTCGCGAATCGAGGGTCGGCGGCTCCTTGCACGCCTCGTGGCAGGCCCTCCTCGGCGCGAAGAAGCGACGACGTCGTCATGGAGCTAACAATGCGTGTCAGCGCGCTGTCAGAAGGGGCGATTCGTTGATTTGGCTCACTTCCCCTGGTCGACCGCGTCGAAGACTTCGAGCGAATGTTCAAACGGGGCCGGGGTGATACCCACCCGGGTACCGAACGAATGGTCGAGACGGTAAACCACGAACAGCAGCATGCCGAGCAGAACGGCGACCGCGCCGGACAAGATGATGTGAGCACGAATGCTGTCCAGTCGCATGAAGCCCGTCAGCCCGACCAGTAGGACGCCACCGAAAATCAAGCCGCACCAAAGCAACCACGGGATCCGTGGTTCGGCGTCCAATACCCGCGTGTTTCGCTCCGAGGCCAACACCGTCAACTGCCCGAGGAACTCTCCGCTGATCGCAGTTGCGGCGTCGGCATCCTGACGACCAATCACCCGGTACATCTCGGTGATCGCGCCGCGCGCGACATCGCTCGCGCCTCCGCTGCTTTGGCTCTGCCACTCCGGGCCTTTCACCGCATCCGTGTAGTTCCGCAGCAGGTCCCGCAGCTGTTGCTGCTCGGGGGCGGGCATGGCCACGGTTTGGCGATACATCGTCGCGAGGGTGGACGCCTCGTTGCCGACGTTGGCCTCAGCCGAGGAGAACTGCTCCCAGCCGACCACAACGGTGAAGCCGAGAAGCGCTCCGTACACGAGCGCGACGGTCGTCACGAAGGGTGACAGCGTTGAGTTGTGATCCCTGCCCCTCTCATGGGACACGGTGCGATTCGCGAACCAGATGCTTCCGACCGCGAGCAGCACAGAGACGGCGATGACCAGCACCAGTTGAAGTCCGACATACATTGCCCGCGCCCTTCAGCCGACTATTTGTGTGACCAATGCCTGCAGGCGGGCGCCGGGCGGACCCTCGATGACAGCTTCCGTGATCGTGGCCTGGTTGCCCCGCAGGGTGAAGTCGCCGACCTGCGGTTGGTGCCCGCCGGTCACCTGGTACACCACCTTGATCTCTTTGTCCGGCAACGGGTGCATGCCGCGATACTGCGGCTCGACGCGGTATTTGTATGCACAACCCGTCGGCCCGGTGCACTTCTGATCCGTCACCACCACGCCAAGGAGGAACTCCGCCGGAATCGGCACTTGTGGGGTCGGCGGAACCGTCGGCCGCGAAGACTGCGTCGCCGCGGGTTTCTGCGGCTTGCTCGCGAAGAACATTGCGACGGACACGCCGATCCCGGTGGCGACCACCGCGAAGATGGCCAGCGCGGCGATCAGGCGACGAGCGTTCATACCCCCTCCATCTGCCCAGACTGCATCACGATGCCTGAACGCGTTCGTCAATTGAGTAGTCCATTACTTAGGCGGCGAGACAAATCTGGGGTCATTGTTTAATACATGTCATCCACCAGGAGTCGACGGGCCAACACAGCCGTCGCGATCACCACCGCTTTCGGCGATTGAGTCACAGCCATGCACGAGCAGCTGGCGGGCTACATCGCGGGGCCCGTCAATGCTGAGGATCTGGCCGTAGCCCCAGGCGGCGAATGGGTCCTGACATCGGGGATGACCGGCCCCACGGCGCCGTTGGGCCGGCTGTACGCGGTGCGCGTCGAGGACGGTGCCTGCAGCGAGATCTTCCCGTATGGCGCCACCTCCGCGCTGAGCGTCGAACGGTTCGTCCAGCAGCCCGATCTCAATCCGCTCGAGTTCAGGCCGCACGGAATCGACGTGGCGCTCCGGTCCGATGGCCGCACTGAGCTGTACGTCGTGAACCACGGTGGCAATGAGTCGGTGGAGGTCTTCGAGGTCGACCTCGACGGGACTCGTCCGACATTGAGATGGCTTGGCGGCGTGCAGCTTCCGGGCGGCGCAGTCGGCAACGACGTCGCAGCGGTCGATGACGGCTTTGTCGTCAGCACGACAGGAGATCCGGAAGGTCGCAGCGTGGTGAGCGTAGAGCAGGCGATCAGCGGAGACGACACCGGCGGGGTGCTGGAGTGGTCGCACTCCCATGGCTGGGTGGTGCTGGCCGGCACTCAGATCAACACGGCCAACGGTGTGGCTGTCTCCCCCGACGGCGAATGGGTCTACATCGGCGGGTGGAACTCGCGCTGCATCAGAAAAGTGCGGCGTGCTGGGACCGCCGACCCCGACTCTGCAATCGTTCAGGTCGACATCATGGTCGACAACCTCACGTGGTCGGCTTCGGGCCGGCTCCTCGCCGCGGGCACGTACGGCACCACCATGCGGGAATTCATTGCGAGCCACATCAGCACGAGCCCACGCCTCGGCATCCCGTCGCGAGTGATCAGCGTAGACCCGGAAACGCTTGCCGTAGAACAGCTTATCGACTACGGGCCGGACACGTTCGGCGCGGCGACCACCGCCCTGCAGGTCGGTCGGGAGATCTGGGTGGGCACAGCCCGAGACCAAGGACTGGCCCGGTTCCGGTTCCCGACGAATAGCCGCTGACGGCGGCTCACTTGTCCTTGGTCGGGTTGCCGTCCTCGTCCCAGTTCGCGGCCACCTTCTTGCTGGGCTGCACGCGCGGCGGCTCGCCCGGCATCTTCGGGTAGTTCGGCGGGTACGGCAGGTCCGCGAGCCCGCGTTCGTCGTCGGCGGCGACCATGTCGAGCAGCGGTTGCAGCGACTGCGCGTTCGTGTCGATGTCGGCCCACGGGTCGTCGCGGCCTGCCAGGAAGTCGGGCACGGTGTCGATGGTGAAGTCGTCGGGGTCGGCGTCGGCCAGCTCGGCCCACGACAGGGGCGTCGACACGGTCGCGATCGGGGTCTTGCGCGCCGAGTAGGCCGACGCGAAGGTGCGGTCGCGCGCGTTCTGGTTGTAGTCGATGAACACCCGCTTGCCGCGCTCCTCCTTCCACCACGACGTGGTGACATCGTCCGGCGCGCGCCGTTCGATCTCGCGGGCCAGCGCGATGCCCGCCCTGCGGACCTCGATGAAGTCCCAGTCGGGGGTGACCCGCAGGAAGACATGCACGCCCCGGCCGCCGGAGGTCTTCGGATAGCCGACAAAGCCGAGTTCGTCGAGCAGCGGCTTGAGCACGTCGACGGCGATGGTCCGTGCCTCGGCGAACCCGGTGCCGGGCTGCGGGTCGAAGTCGATGCGCAGCTCGTCGGGGTGCTCGGTGTCCGGGCAGCGCACCTGCCACGGATGCAATGTCACGGTGCCCATCTGCGCGGCCCACGCGATCGCCGACGGATGCGTCACCTTCAGCGCGTCGGCCGTGCGGCCCGACGGGAAGGTGATCAGACAGGTCTCCAGGTAGTCGGGGTGCTTCTGCGGCACCCGTTTCTGGTAGATCTCCTCCCCGTCGATCCCGTCCGGAAACCGTTGCAGGTGAACCGGTCTGTCGCGCAGCAGGTTCACCATCCGGTCGGCAACGGACAGGTAGTAGTCGAACAGCGCGCCTTTGGTCCCCTTCGATCCGAGTTTCGGGAAGTACGGCTTGTCCCTGTTGGTCAGCCGGACGGCCACGCCGTCGACGTCGATCTCTTCTGCCTTGCTTGCCATTTCAGGACTCCAGCACGTCGTAGAGGTCGTAGTTCAGCGGCACGTCGAGCTGGTCGAACCTGCAGCTCTCCGGTTCGCGGTCGGGCCGCCAGCGCACGAATTTGACCGCGTGCCGGAACCGTTGGCCGTGCTCGCTGTTTCCCTCCATCTGGTCGTAGTGCACCTCGCACACCTTCTCCGGCCGCACCGGAATCCACCGCTTGTCGGCCGCCGAGTTCCACCGGCTCGGCTCGCCGTCGACGGGTTCGTCGCCCTCACGCAGTGGCTCGAGGTCGCCGAGCAGCTTCAACCGGTCCTTCGCGGTGAATGATGCTGCGCCGCCGATCATCTGGAGTTCGCCGTCGTCGCGGTAGAGACCCAGCAGGATCGAGCCGACGCCTTCGCCGCTCTTGTGGATGCGGTACCCGATGGCCACGCAGTCGGCGTCGCGGGCGTGCTTGACCTTGACCATCTCCCGCTTGCCCGGCACATACGGCCCATCGAGGCGCTTGGCGATCACGCCGTCCAGCCCGGCGCCCTCGAATGTGGTCAGCCACTGCACCCCCAGCTCGGGATCCTCGGTGGTGCGGGTGACGTGACACCA
Organism: uncultured Actinomycetota bacterium; assembly: GCA_963734385.1. Lineage (GTDB taxonomy): Bacteria > Actinomycetota > Actinomycetes > Mycobacteriales > Mycobacteriaceae > Mycobacterium. The sequence goes on from CAVTHR010000002.1 coordinate 135,271, forward strand.
CTGCTTCTCGTTCACCGCGTCGGACAGCGCCTCTCGACGGGTCCGAAACGGTTCGTTCAGCAGGGACGTGTCCCCCGTGGCCAGCGCGTCGAAGCCGATGAAGTGCGCAGGGGTCTGCTCGGCCAGCATCTTGATGCGGCTCGCTGCGGGGTGGATGCGCTGGCTCAGCGATTCCCAGTCGAGCCGGATACGGCCCCCGATCTCACGGGGCACGACGACCTCGCCGTCGAGCACGCAGCGCGGCGCGACCTCCTCGCGCAGGGCGTCGATCAGCTCAGGGAAGTACCGGCCGAGGTCCTTGCCGTTGCGCGACTGCAAGACGATCTCGTCGCCGTCGCGGAACATCAGCGCCCGGAAACCGTCCCACTTCGGCTCGTATGACCACACCCCCGCCTCGTCAGGCACCTTCGCCTGGGCCTTGGCCAGCATCGGCTCGATCGGTGGCTGCACGGGGAGATCCACGCTTTCCATACTCACGTAGACCGCCGACACGCGGCAATGTCATCGTCTCCGAAGAAATCCTCTAAAAAGTGTCCGGTGTGCGAATGTACGCTGCTCTTACTGTCATGAGCCCGACGAAGATCCGAATCCCCGAAGCGCCGGCTGACCTCCAGGAGAAGCGCAGCCAGTGGCAACGGGCCGCCGAGGCCGGGGACAGCGACGCCATGAACAGCCTTGGAATCCTGTACTCGCAGTGGGCGGAGCAACCGGATCTCGATGCCGCTCGCCGCTGGTTCGAACGCGCCGCCACCGCGGGCAACAGCCACGCTATCTCTAACCTCGGGGTTCTCTGCGCGGGTTCGCAGCCACCGGACGTGGATGGGGCCCGCCGCTGGTATGAACTCGGCGCCGACGCGGGCAACAGCGATGCGATGTTCAACCTCGGCCTTCTATACCTCGAACAGATGGAGCCACCAGATCTCGACGCGGCGCGTCACTGGTATGAGCGTGCCGCCGACGCAGGCAACAACGACGCCTTATACGACCTCGGCGTGCTACACGCGCAACACATGAAGCCACCGGATCTCGACACGGCGCGCCATTGGTATGAGCGTGCCGCCGCCGCCGGGAACCCGGACGCGATGTACACCCTCGGCTACCTGCACGAGAATTGGTTGCAGCCGCCGGATCTGAACACGGCGCGTCGCTGGTACGAGCAAGCCGCCGAGACCGGCAACACCAACGCGATGGTCGCGCTGATGGCGCTTTACGCGTACAAGCTGAACGACAAGAAAGCCGCAAAACAATGGCTCGAACGTGCCTACGACGCCGGGCACGACATGAGCACCGTAACTGGCGATTCCTTTGTGAAGCGCACGGGGCTGCGGTTGTTCCGGTTTTCCAAGCTGTTGGACCGAAGACTCGATCAGTGGTGAAGCTGCCCTGACTGACCTCAAACGCCCGCGTTACCGCAGGCCGTACAGCGTCTTGGTGCTCTCGTGCAGCTTCAGCGGCAGCGCAGGTGACACGTAGGCGTCGGTGACGACCTCGATGTACGCCGCCTGCTCGCCGCTGGCCGCTACCTTCATGGCCGCGTCGAGTTCGTCGCCGGTGGTCACCTTGGCGGTGAACCAGTCGTTGCAGCCCAAGGCGTGTGGAAGCTCGGAGTAGTTCCACGATGCGACGTCGTTGTACGCGATCGCGGGATCTTGGCAGAGCATCCGTTCGATGAGACCGGGCAATGTCATCGGTTGACGCGAGAATGGGCCGATGCAGCTGCCCGTCATGCCGCCGGTGTCGCCGATGCTGTCCAAGTCGGTGACGACGATTCCGCCCGGCGCGTCCTATGAGCCGAAGTGGGACGGGTTCAGGTCGATCTGCTTCCGCGACGGCGAAGAGGTCGAGTTGGGCAGCCGCAACGAGCGCCCGATGACCCGGTACTTTCCCGAACTCGTGGCAGCCGCCGTCGCGGAGTTACCCGCCCGGTGTGTGGTCGACGGCGAGATCATCATCGCCGCCGACGGCGGCTTGGACTTCGAGGCACTGCAGCTGAGGCTGCACCCCGCCGCGTCGCGCGTCCACATGCTCAGCGAGCAGACACCGGCGTCGTTCATCGTGTTCGATCTGCTCGCTCTCGGCGACGACGACTACACGCGGCGGCCGTTCAGCGAGCGCCGCGCGGCCCTCGTCGACGCGCTGAAGAACGCAGGTCCGTCCATCCATGTCACGCCTGCGACCACCGATCTGACCACCGCGCAGCGATGGTTCGAGGAGTTCGAGGGAGCGGGCCTCGACGGGATCGTCGCCAAACCGCTGACGATCCCCTATCAGCCGGACAAACGCATCATGTTCAAGATCAAACACGAAAGGACCGCCGACTGCGTCGTCGCGGGCTACCGGCTTCACAAATCCGGCGCCGACGCGATCGGCTCGCTGCTGCTCGGCCTGTACAAGGACGACGGCACACTCGCGTCCGTCGGCGTCATCGGCGCCTTCCCGATGGCCACGCGGCGGCAACTGCTGACCGATCTGCAGCCGCTCGTCACCACGTTCGACGATCATCCGTGGAACTGGGCCGCCCACATGACTGGCGAGCGCGCGCCCCGCAAGAACGAAGGCTCGCGCTGGAACGCAGGCAAGGATCTGTCATTCGTGCCACTACGACCCGAGCGGGTGGTCGAGGTCCGCTACGACCACATGGAAGGCCAACGTTTCCGCCACACAGCACAATTCAACCGCTGGCGCCCCGACCGCGAACCACGGTCGTGCACCTACGAACAGCTGGAGCAGCCGGTGACATTCAACCTCGCAGACATCGTGCCAGACCTCGCCCCGGGCAATGCGTGACAAGTTGCGGGCGCATCACGGCTTCGTTTACGAGTACCTCAGTACAGATTTGTAACTAGATCGCAGCCCCCAGCGAGCGCACGATCACCTCAACGGATTTTCAGCATTGGAAAGGATTGAAAGTATGCGGCCCACGAGCCTCACACTTCTCGCAGCACTCGCGGTCAGTGTCGGTGGCGGTCTTTCGCTGGGAACCGGACCCGCACACGCAGACGACGTCCTACCTGGCCTCACCTGCGACGAGCAACTCTTGACTACCGACTGCACCAACACGACCAACAGCGACTACACGGTTCTCCAGACAAGAGAATGCGCGGGCGGCTCGTATTCCACCACGGTGCCCGGCTATGGATACGATGCGGGATCGGGCGGATTCACATTCAGCGCGCCCACCCCGCAAACCATCTATGTTGACCCCACTGTCGAGTACGTCAGAGTTTTCGTGCCCGCAAACAACACCGGATCCGGACCGCGCAGCTCGTGCGCACTCGAAACCGAACGCTTTTACTACTCCGTCGAACCGCCCGCGGCGGGGCCCCCGCCGCCGACGAGCTGATCGTGCACCCCACCTCCACATCAACAAAGGAGGTATGCGAAATGAGTGCCAACCACCACCCCACATGTGCGACGGGACAACCGATGAGGAATTCGACCAACACGCTTGCCATCGTCACGCTCATACTTGGTCTGCTGGCGCCGCCGCTGGCCCTTATCGCGGTGCCGTTGGGACACATTTCCCTCAAGCAGATTCGGCAGAGCGGCGAGCGCGGCGACGGCATGGCGAAGGCCGGTCTGATTATCGGCTACTTCTGGTTCGGCGTTCTAGGCATGGCCTTTCTCCTCGTATTCGTGCAACTTCTACTAAGGAGCTAGAGTAGCCGAAAACCATTATCTCCCCGCTGGTTTCACGGAGGCAGACGTGCAACGCCTCGGCATTCCGACTCGATCGATGACGATCAATTACGCGGGTCTGGGTACGGCTGCCAGGTTTGACTGCCCCACCCAGGACGGAACTGCGCGCCGCACATTGGCGGAGCCGTCGATTGTGACCGAGCCGTCTAGCAGGGATCGCTTCCAGGACAGATCGCCGCGCCAGATCTGGGTCAGCGTGCGCAGGCTGGTAGACACCGTCGCGGCGACGTCATATCCGGGGTCGAAGTCGCACAGGTCGACGGCCCCGTCGGCGACGATCAGCCACCACGAGGCAGCCTTCGGGGCGACACCCGCCAGGCGAAACGCCACGACGGTGCGGTCGCGCGGCCACTGCTCGACGGGCATGGTGCGGCGGATGTCCCACATCAGCAGGTGCGGGTCGAGGTCCTTGTCGCCGAGGTCGCCGATCCAGCGCACCCCCCACGATCCGACCGCCTGCACCACCTCGGCCAGTTCGCGCCCGCACGGCGTCAATGTGTAGGACGCGCGACCGTCCGCCTCGCTACGCTGCACCACGCCCGCACGTGTCAGGCTCTGCAGCCGCTTGGACAGCAACGCCGGCGACATCCTCGGCACGCCGCGCCGCAGATCGTTGAAACGCGTACTGCCGGAAACCAACTCGCGGATCACCAGCATCGTCCACCGCTCGTCGAGCAGCTCCATGGCCTTCGCCACCGGACAGAACTGACCATATCCCGACATTCCGCCCTCCTCGCCCCTAGCAAGCACCAAGTAGACCGCATCACGGCTTCGCTGACTAGTACAGAATCTGAACCAGACCCAGTTCAGATCTGTTACTAGATCGCTGCCGCCGGCGAATAGACGATCACCTCACAGCACAACTCGAGTGAGGAGATGACCATGACAACAACGAGAACCGCACTGACCTTGAAGACGTCGATACAGGCCCTTGCCGCCGCGGTGGCCTTAGCCGCGGCCACGATGCCTTTCGCCGCCCCGGCCGCCGACGCCATGCCGCCCAGGGGCTACGAGATTCAGGTCAGGGAACGGTGCACAAACGCAGACGGAACATGGACGCGAACAACTGGCACGTACATCCCAAGGGACCGGTACTACAGCTGCACCTTCGCGCCTCACAGCGATGGTTACCAGGCGATGGAGTGGTACACCAGCGCCGGCAGGACGACGCAAGTCTGCTATCGCTTCAGCGTCGACACGGCTTGGGTCTGTCAGTGACCAGACGTCGTCATCGGCGGCGGTTATGCCGGAACCATCGCGGCCAACCATCTGCGGATGCGCGCCGACGTCAACATCACGCTGGTCAACCCGCGCCCAAGATTCGTCGAGCGAATCCGGCTGCACACGTTCGTGGCCAGCGCGCGCGACGTCACCGCGGATTACGGCTCACTGCTCGGCGATGGCGTTCGCCTGGTGGTCGACAGCGTCACCCGCATCGACACCGCAGCCCGCAAGGTCTGTCTCGCGTCAGGTGGCGCGCTGGATTACGACTACGTCATCTACGCCGTCGGCAGCACTGGGACGACGCCCTCGTCGGTACCCGGAGCCGCCGAATTCGCCTATCCCATAGCGGAACTGGAGCTCGCACAACGGTTGCGCACCGCCATTGACGAGGTGGACCCGAACGCCTGGATCACCGTGGTCGGCGGTGGGCTCACCGGCATCGAGACGGCAGCCGAGCTCGCCGAGCAGGGCCGCAGGGTCACGCTGGTGTGCGGCGGCCGGTTGGCACCCACCTTCTCCGAGCCGGCCCGGCGGTCGATCGCCAAGTGGCTTAACAAGCACGGTGTCACCGTGCTCGAAACCGATGTGGTCGCCGAGGTGCGTTCGGACGCAATTGTTTTCGCCGACGGCGCGGTGCGTCCCAGCGCGGTCACCATTTGGGCGGCCGGGTTCGGCACGCCGGAGCTTGCTGCCCGCAGCGGTCTGTGCACCGACGCCATCGGTCGGCTACTCACCGACGAGACGCTGACCAGCGTCGACGACAGCGCGCATCGTCGCTGCCGGTGACGCGGCGGCAACGTCTGCTCAACCACTGCGAATGAGCTGCTTTGCCGCCTCGCCCACCGGTGTCACAGCCGCCGACACTGTGTTGAGCCGGATCGCCGGAACCGAACCCGCCCGGTTCGACATGGCGTATGTCGGAGCCAGTGTCAGCCTGGGAAGGCGTTCCGCCGCAGCGCAGTTCACACACAAGGACGACTCACCGCTGAACTGGCACTTCGGCGGCCGCACGGCAGCCCTCATCAAGGAGGCGGCCTGCAAGGCCACGCTGTGGGTCATCCGCCTGGAAGGCCGCAGGCCCGGCTCGACGCTCTGGCCTAAGGGCGGCCCGCGGTCAGATCATCGGAGCGACCCGCTTCCAGACGCGACCACTGCGCGGTAGGCCGGCTACCCGTGCGGAACTGCTCGCCGCGGGTGGCGTACGGCTGCGGCCAGCCCTCAGGCGATTCCTCCCACGTCTCCTGCCTGCCGTAAACGGTGAGGTCGAGCAGGTGGTAGCTGGTGGCGCCGGCCTCGGTGCCGCGACTGGTGCTCCAGTAGGTCTCGAACACCCGGTCACCGTCGCGCAGATAGCAGGCATACCAACCGAACGGACGTCCGGCGAGCAGCTCCTCCCCCGAGTCGCGCGCCGAGTACCACGGCATGTCCCATCCCATGAAATCCCGGTAGCGCGCGCTCTCGTCGTAGGTGCCCTCGCAGAACGTGGCGTACGTGACGTCGCGGCTGTGCAGGTAGGACAGCTCGCGCGCATGCCCGGTGAAGAACGTGCATCCCTCGCACTGCTCCGGGGCGGGCTTGCCGTCATGCCACATATGGAAGTACACCAGCAGCTGCCTGCGTCCCTCGAACACGTCGACCAGGGGCACTTCGCCCTCGGCGCCGACGAGCGGCGTCTGAGCGTTCACCTCGACCATCGGCAGGGACCGCCGCGCGGCCGCGATCGTGTCGCCCTCACGGGTATGCGCCTTCTCCCGCTCCAGCAACCGGTCGAGCTCGGCCTGCCACGCCGCGCGGTCGACGATCTCGGGCAATGGATACGTAATGGAATCTGTCGTCATGGTTTGACCTTCCTCATCTGTTCCCGTTGATATAGACCGCGCAAGGGCCGCGAACTCACCGCTTGACCTCAAGTTTGGTTGAGGTTGCAAGCTCGTCGTATGCAAAAAGTTCTGAGTGACCTGTGGCAGACCCGCACCGACTCACCATTTCCTGGGCTGACGACCCACGCATTCCTGTGGACGAGGCGCAACGCGTTGTTCTATTCGATAGCCAGCGACGCCGACTTCGCAGACCTCGACGATCTCGGCGGGGTCGCCGACCAATACCTGTCGCACCGCGACGAGGCCGGTCCGATGCTCGCGAAGATCGCCGATGAGTTCGACTCCGCTCTGCACGCGCCGGTCGCCGAACTGCTCGAGATCGGTCAGCACGCCCATGTCGATGTGCCGCTCGGCAGTCGCCATGTCGACGTCAACGGAATCGAAGTCATTCCGACGCCAGGACATTCGCCGGGCAGCACCTGCTACCTCGTCAACGGCGCAGAGGGCAAGTACCTCTTCACCGGTGACACGCTGATCCTCGGCGAGTCTGGGGAATGGTGGGCCGGCTACATACCCGGCATCGGCGACGCCGACGCGCTGGCGACGAGCCTGCGGCTGCTGCGCACGCTCACTCCAGACGTGGTGATCTCCAGCGCATTTCAAGGCGACTCCGCCGTGCACCGGATCGATGAAGGCCGCTGGCCGGAGCACGTTGACCAGGCTCTTGCCGGTCTCTCCGCAGGTTTGACCACCTACTGACGAGGGCATCCCCTGGTCATGTCAGTAACAGCATTCCAGGATCTGCCGCTCGCCGATCGGGACCGCGAATGGGATGGCACCGCGGCGGAGAAGCGGGTCCGCAAATGGGCCGACGCCCAAGATGAACCGAACCAGAAGTACCGGGACGCCCACGTCTGGTACGACGGCGACAACAAGGACAACTTCACCGCATACAAACTGCTCATCGCTGACGTCATCGGCGGCAAGCTCGAAGCCGTGCCGCGTGGAGTGATGGCGGCGGGCGCCGTCATGGAGGGCTCGCGCGGCGGTGTCGATCTTCCCAAGGACGACATCGACCGGGTGAAAAGCCATCTGGCGAAGTACTACAAGAAGATGGGTGACTCGGCCCCGTGGGAGCGTGACTGAATCCGCTAGATTGCGGTCAGTGTCAGGGTGAGGTGCCGCTGTTGCGGTGGTTGGATCCTGATCATCTGGTGTCTGGCTCATAGCTCGCTGCCGCCTCGGGTTGGCATGCATGCGTTTTGTCGGCACCAGGTGTGAAGGACCGGCCGGCGTGACTTGATAGGAGCGTGGCATCGCCCCCACTGAGATGTGTCCGCCGACCGGCCCAACCGTCACCTCACAGTGAAGGAGGCAACCACCATGGTTGTTGTTGGAGCCGATGTACACAAGCGCACGCACACGTTCGTCGCGGTCGACGAGGTCGGCCGCAAGCTCGGCGAGAAGATCGTGTCAGGCCGACCACCGCCGGGCATGGCGAGGCGGTGCTGTGGGCCCGCGGAACGGTTCGGTGCCGAGCTGGTGTGGGCGATCGAGGACTGCCGGCATCTGTCGGCCCGGTTGGAGCGCGACCTGCTGACTGCCGGTCAGAAGGTGGTGCGGGTGCCGCCGAAGCTGATGGCCGCAGAGCGCGGGCCTCGGCGCGCACCCGGGGCAAGTCGGATCCCGATCGATGCGCTGGCGGTGGCGCGGGCAGTCCTGCGTGAGCCGGACCTGCCGGTCGCCTCCCATGACGAGGTGTCGCGGGAGCTGAAGTTGTTGGTCGACCGCCGCGAAGACCTGGTCGCGCAACGGACCGCGACGATCAACCGGTTGCGGTGGCGGCTCCACGAACTCGACCCCGAGCGCGCCCGCCAAGCCGGCGTCGCTGGATCTGGCCAAGCACCGGCGAGCTCGCTCAGGTGACTGGCTGGCCGAGCGTGCCGGGTCTGGTCGCCGAGCTGGCCCGCGACGAGCTCGCCGACATCACCGGCTCACCGAGCCGATCAACGCGCTGGCCAAGCGGATCGGCGAGCGTGTCCGCGACGTCGCGCCCGCCCTGCTGGCGCTGCCCGGCTGCGGCGAGCTGACCGCGGCCAAGATCGTCGGAGAGACCGCCGGGGTACCCGGTTCAAAAGCGAGGCCGCCTTCGCGCGGCACGCCGGTGTCGCACCCGATCCCGGTCTGGTCGGGCAACACCGCGGCCGGGTCCGGATGACCCGCTCGGGCAACCGCAACTCAACGCCGCGCTGCACCGCATCGCGGTCACCCAGATCCGCCTCGACGGCCTCGGACAGACCTACTACCGACAAACGACTCGCCGCCGGCGACTCCACCCCCGAAGCCCTGCGCTGCCTCAAACGCCGCCTGGCCCGCGTCGTCTTCAACCACCTGCACACCGTCGTGAACCCAACCGGCGCGGGGCGGTTCGCGCCAAGCCCGTCGGCCGACCTGCACATCGGCAACCTGCGAACCGCCGTGCTGGCGTGGCTGTTCGCCCGTTCCACCGGGCGGCGCTTCCTGATGCGTGTCGACGATCTCGACGACCGCACGCACACCGACATCGCCGAGCGCCAACTCCACGATCTCGCTGCGATCGGCGCTCACCTGGGACGGGCCGGTCGAGTGGCAGACCGCGCATCCGCAGCGCTACGACGACGCGGTCGCCGTGCTGGCCGAACGTGGACTGCTGTACGAATGCTATTGCAGCAGAAAGGATATCCAGCAAGCGCCGCGGGCGCCGCACGCCCCGCAGGGCGCCTATCCCGGGACATGTCGTGACCTGACCGAGGCCGAGCGCGCGGCGCGACGGGAAGGGACCGGCCGGCCGCCGGCACTTCGGCTGCGTACCGATGCGATCGCGTACACCGTCCACGATCTGCTGCACGGCGAGTACACCGGGATCGTCGACGATTTCGTGGTCCGCCGCGGCGACGGGAGGCGGCCTACAACCTCGCGGTGGTCGTGGACGACGCAGCCCAGGGTGTCGATCAGGTGGTGCGCGGCGACGACCTGCTGCCGTCCTCGCCCCGCCAGGCATACCTCGCGAACCTGCTCGGGTACGCGGAGCCGACGTACGCGCACGTCGCACTCGTCCTCAACGAGGACGGCGCGCGGCTGGCCAAGCGCGACGGTGCCGTGACACTCGCCGAGATCGGCATGCCCAGCGCCCTCGAGCAGATCGCCGGATCGCTCGGCTGGCGGCGACGACCCTCGACGAGATGCTCGCGCGGTTCGACCCCGCGCCGAAGCTGCCGCGCGAAGCCTGGATCTCACGCTCGAGCCGCGTCGGACTCGCGCGATCTGTGCACATCGACACCCGGCGAGCGGCCTTTCGCCGCGCGCTCGGCGGCGGCCTGCAGCTCGTCGCGAAACTGCGGGTGCGCGATCGCCGCGAGCGCCTCGCCGCGTTCACGCACGGTCAAGCCCTCCAGCTCCGCGGCGCCGTACTCGGTGATGATCACGTCGACCTGGTGTCGCGGCGTGGTGATCACCGCGCCTGGACCGAACCACGGCACGATCCGCGACTGCAGCTTGCCATCCTTCTCCAACGTCGAGGGCAGGCAGATCAGCGAGCGGTCCGACAGCTCGAGCCCGGCGCCGGCCACGAAGTCCTCGGCGCCGCCGATCCCGCTGAACTGGCCGCCGGAGATCGTGTCCGCGACGACCTGGCCCTGGATGTCGATCGCCAGTGCGCCGTTGATGGTGATCATGTCGTCGTTGGCGCCGATCACCTCGGGTGAGTTGACGATCTCGACCGGCAGGAATGCAACGTCCTCGTTGCCGTCCAACCACGCGTAGAGTTCCGGCGAGCCGAACGCGAACGTCGTCACGCTCACGCCGTCGTACTGTCCTTTGCGGGCGTTGGTGACCTTGCCTGCGCTGTGCAGCCGCATGCAGCCGTCGGTGAACATCTCGCTGTGCAGCCCGTAGTCGCCGCCGTCCCCCTCGGCCAGCAGCGTCGCGATCTGGTTGGGAATCGAGCCGATCCCCGTCTGCAGGGTCGCGCCGGACGGGATGAAGTCGACAGCGTGCCGCGCGATCTCCCGGTCCACGTCGGTCGGCGGCGCGTCGCCTCCGGGCAGCGCGAGCGGCTCGTCGGTCGAGCGCACGAGGATGTCGATCTCGTCGACGTGCAGCGCATGGCGATGTGCTCACCGAATCCGAACGTCCGCGGGTAGGCTCGGAGACCTCGACGATGAGCACCCGGTCGGGATCGGCGCCCGCACGCTGCAATTCGCCGATCGTGCCACCCGCATGCAGCGACAACGAGCACCAGCCGTCGGAGTCGGGCGGCGTCGCGACGGTCGTCATCACGCGCGGCGACTGGGCCTCCAGGAGTGGTCCGAAGCGGCGGAAGTCGGCGGGTGTGAACTCGATGTCGGCGCCGCTGTCCCGCAGCTCCCGCTCCAGCGGACCGAAGAAGCCCGAGGTGTACCGCACGCCTTGGTGCGAAAACAGCTCGGTGAGCACCGCGAGCAGCGCCCCGTACACGCGCAGATCCGTCCAGTCTTCCGGTCCCCCAGCGCGCGCAGGAACGCAGGAGGCTGGCCGGGACCGAGCGGTATCCCGAGCGTGTCGGTGGTGTTTAGCCGTGCGGCGGCCTGCTCGGCGGTCAGTTCTTCTGGCATTGCGCCGGATCATATATACCGTCGGTCTTGAGCAGAACTGTTGGTGAACGCTCAGC
>CAVTHR010000003.1:0-16779 GCA_963734385.1 uncultured Actinomycetota bacterium
TTCATGATCTCGGCGACCGGTGCCGCCTTGATCGACTTGAATCCGGTGCCCGCCCATACGTTGGTGCCGTGCGGATCGCCTGCGCGCACCGAGGCGGCCCGCAGCGGCCCGGTCAGGTAGTGGATCTCGGGGTATCCGAACGGTGCCTCCGACTCGTGCTCACCGATGAAGCGGTTGCGTAGCCCGCGCGCGTAGCGGCCGGAAAACGACTTGGTCACAGCGGTTTCGGTGAACTGAGGGTCCTGCAGCGCCGCCGGTGTACGGGGCTGCTGCCCGCTTCGTCGGCGAGCAGGAACGCCGTGCCGAGCTGCGCCGCGACAGCGCCCTGCCCGATGACGCGGTTGACGTCGTCGGCCGTCACGAGGCCACCGGCCGCGATGACGGGGACATCCACCCGGGCTACTACAGCGGCGAGCAATTCCGGCAGTGGTTGCGGATTCGGCTCTGCGACGGGGTCGAAGGTGCCGCGATGCCCGCCCGCCGAAGGGCCCTGCACCGCTATCGCGTCGACGCCGCAATCCACGGCGGCGTCCGCTTCGTCCGCCGAAGTCACGGTGCCGACCGTGGTGATACCTGCGTCGCGGAGGCGATTGCACTCCTCGGCGCTCGGCAGCCCGAACGTGAACGACGCCACCTCGGGCCGCAGGTCGAGCAGCACGTCGAGCTTGGCCGACCAGGCGTCGTCGTTGAAAACCGGATCGCCCAGCTTGGCGCCGTAGCGCTGCGCATCTGGCGCCAGTGCCGCGGCGTACTTCTCGACGGTGTCGGGTGTCGCGGCGCTGGGTTGCGGGACGAACAGGTTGACGCCAAGCGGGCCGGTGGTCAGCTTGCGGGCGGCGATCACGCGCTCGGCAAGCGCGTCGGCGGTGAGATAGCCGGCCGCAACGAACCCCAGTCCGCCCGCATTGGTACCCGCGGCAGCGAGTTCGGGCGTCGACGGTCCGCCTGCCATCGGCGCGACGATCACCGGAACCGAAAGCCCTCGCAGGTCAAAGCCGCTCGCCATCATCGCCTCCCATCGCGTCAATGGGTCATTCGTACCACGCGAACCTGGTTAGCCTGAGGGCGGCATGTTCTCCGAAAGCGATGGCTACGAACGGTTCATGGGACGGTGGAGCCGCAGGCTGGCGCCCCTGTTCGTGGACTTCGCCGGCGTGGATCGCGGCGACGATGTGCTCGACGTGGGCTGCGGCACCGGAGCGCTGGCGTTCGCGGCCGCGGCCGTGCCTTCCGTGCGTGCGTTCGGCGTCGACCAGTCCAGAGAGTTCGTACAGGCCGCGGGACTGTACGGCGACGGCCGGGTGCGCTTCCAGGTCGGCGACGCTGCCGCACTGCCGTTTCCCGACGCCGCGTTCGACCGGACGCTGTCGATGCTCGTGCTGAATTTCGTGCCCGACACCGCCGCGGCGCTGCGGGAGATGATCCGGGTAACCAGACCGAACGGCATTGTGGCCGCGGCAGTTTGGGACTACGGCGATGGCATGCAGATGCTCCGCGCGTTCTGGGACGAGGCCGTCGCACTCGATCCGGCCGCGGCTGCACGCGACGAAGGACATATGCCGCTCAGCCGCCGCGGTGAATTGCCTGCGTTGTGGCGAGAGGCTGGGCTCGGCGACGTCGAGGACGCGGCGCTGACCGTCGACATGGCGTTCGCGTCGTTCGACGACTTCTGGCAGCCCTTCCTCGGCGGTCAGGGACCGGCAGGCGCGTACGTGTCCGCGCTGACCGAGCCCGCCCGCAGGCAGTTGCGGGCGCGGTTGCATCACCGCTTGGGATCGGACGCGGGTTTCACGCTGGCCGCCCGTGCGTGGGCGGTGCGCGGCGTCATCACCTGACCGCCTTGGCGAACTGCAGAACGTCCTGCGGCTCTGCGCTGATGTTCGGGAAGATCGTGTGCCGGACGAGCCTGCCCTCGAACGACAGGCCGGCTCCCTCCAGCACGCGGGCCGACCGGGTGTTGTCGACGTGGCATATCGCAGATATGCGGTACACCTTGGGGTCGCTTTCCATTTCGGCGATCAGGAGCTTGACCACCTCCGGCATGAGCCGATGGCCCCACCACCGCCGGCCCAGGCAGTAGCCGAAGTCCATGCTGTGGGCCTGCACGGGCCGGAACCCGCATGTCCCGATGATCTCTCCGCTGTCCCGCAGCTGGATCAGCCAGGATCGTTCGCCGCCGACGTTGAACAACTCGGTGATCACGCGCCGCGTCTCGTCGACGTCCGGGTGCGGCGTCCACGACATGTAGCGCGTGACTTCGGGATCGGAGGCGACCGAGGCAAACAGTTCTTCGGCGTCGTCGAGCCGCGGCGCACGCAGGACGACCCGCTCACCGGTCAGCACTCCTACCTCGGCCATGCCCCCATCCTGCACCGTTGTCGCCGTTCGAATGAGAGTGGTTGACTCGAAATACATGAGCATCAATTTCAACCACACCATCGTCGGCGCGAGGGACAAGAAGGAGTCGGCGACCTTCCTCACCGAGCTCTTCGGGCTACCCAGCCCGGAACCGTTCGGCCATTTCCTGACGGTGACCGTCGCCAACGACGTCAGCCTGGACTACGCGGAGGTGCCTGACGGCCAGGACATCCCTCCGCAGCACTACGCGTTCCTGGTGTCCGAGGACGAGTTCGAGTCGATCTACGGCAAGATCAGCGAGCGCGGCATGGAGCACTGGGCCGATCCGCGGCGCAGCAGGCCGGGCGAGATCAACCGCAACGACGGCGGTCGCGGCGTCTACTTCCAGGACCCGTCGGGCCACTACCTGGAAATCCTCACCCGGCCGTACGGGTCGGGTGGCTGAGCCGCGAGGCGAGCACAACGACGCCGTCGCCGTACAGTCGCGGCAACGCCTTCGGCCGGTTACCGAGCACAGACACGAGTTCGGCCGCGCCGCCTTCGACCAAGGGCCCACTCTCGCCGTGTCTCCACGCGGCGTCGGTCGCCCGCAACCGGAGGCCCCTGGCGTTGCGAAACGCCGGTACAAACGGATTCGGCACGGCTACTTGGGTATTGAGCACCGCAATCAGGGAGTCGACCGGAATCTCCGGTTCCCGGTCCAGTGCGAAGACCATATCGAGTTCGTGCGTGACGTGGTCGCCGAGAAGCAGCCGCGGCGGGAAGTAGCGGCCCATTCCCCGCGGGTCACGGCTCAACCGCTGGTACTCGTGGAGCAGATCGGCCGGTGAGCGCGCCGCCGCAAGCGCCTGCGCCATCTGGGCATTCGCGCGGTCGAACGACCCGCGGTGCCGGAGCATCGCGCCGGTCACCGATCGCAGCGACGCGCTGAGCCCGACCACCAGATGAGCGAGCGCCTCGTGGTTGGTCCAGCGCTCACACAGGCTTGGTCGCGACCAGTCGTCGACGCTGAATCCGCGCGCCAGGGCGCGGAACCTGTCGTCGTTCTTTCGCAAAAGATCACGCACCGACATCGAGATGCTCCCGCAGGAAGGCGGTTTGGTCGGCCAGCGCCTGCTCGACCAGCGGCGGGTGGTAGATCTCGAAATGGTCGGAGTCGTAGTGGCGGGCCTCGCCGCGGGGTGCCCGCCGGGCGGCCAGCTCGACGTAGGAGGGGTCGATGAGGTTCTCCCGGTCGCAGACGCACACCAGAAGTGGCGCGGTGATGTCACGGACGTGCCGGAGCGAAGACGTCACCACCAGCCCGATGGCGTCGGCTGCAGCGACCCGGTTGTCGAAGTGCCCGCCAGGTGGAAGCGTCGAATTCCAGCCCGCTTCCGCACCTTCGACGGTGACCACTGCGACGCTGCCCGGTGGGCCGACGATCGGCACATAGCGCCGCCCCCGCCGAAACAGCGCCCGCAGCGTGTCTTCGACGATGAACGGAGTGAGCCGGAGAGCCGAGGCCAATCCAAGGCGGCGTGCTGCGCCTGGGCCGTGCACCATCGGGCACTGAACGACCGCAACCGCGAGACCGTCGCGGGCGGCGGCCACCCGCAGCACATTCATTCCGCCAAGGCTGGTCCCCCACAGTCCGACGCGATCCGCGTCGATCTCCGGCGCGCCGGCCACGAAATCCAACGCCGCGCAGACATCTTCGCGTTGATCGCGCAACGAGATGTGTTGCCGGGGTTCGCCGTCGGATACTCCGGTGTTGCGGTAGTCGAAGGCCAGTGTTGCGATGCCTGCGGCGGCGAAGTGCTGCTCGTACTGCGCAAGCATCATGTCGTGCGTCGCACCGAAGCCGTGCACCAGCACGACGGCCGGATGCGGGCCTGCGCCTGTCGGCAGCGTGAGCCAGGCCGCACACCGGGTTCCGCCTGAATGAAAGTCGACCCGATTGGTCGGGATGGTCGTCGGCATGCCAGCTCCTCATAGGTACGATGTACGTATAGCTAGACTGGTTCACGTACGCTGTACTTGTCAAGGGGGCCGCAATGCGGGCACGGTTCACCACCGAAGAAATCGGCGCCGCGGCACTGCGCATCGTCGACGAGTCGGGCGTCGGCGCATTGAGCATGCGGTCGCTGGCCGCGGCCTTGAAGACCGGACCGATGACGCTCTACAACTACGTCGCCGACAAAGAGGGACTCGAGGAGCTCGTGGTGTCCGCGATCGTCGCGGACGTCCAGCTGCCCGACCCGACCGACGACTGGCAGCAGGACGCGTATGCCATCGCCCGCGCGATGTGGCTGGGAGTGCGCGCACACCCGGCAGCCGTTCCGCTGGTGCTCACCCGCCGGATGTCCTCGGCGACTGGATTCGCCGCCGCCGACGGGCTGATCGCCGCGCTGACCCGCGCAGGCCTTGACGACGGTGACCGGCTCGCCGCGTTTCACGCGCTGCTGGGCTTCGTCACAGGTGCGGCGCAGGCCGACCTGGCGGGCCCACTGGTCGCTGCGCGCATCGGGACGGTGGCCGGCACCGACTACCCCCACGTGGAGGCGCTCTCACAGGTCGCCGTGCGGACGTCGGTGGAAGAGGACTTCGACCGCGGCCTGCGCATGCTGCTCGACGGCATCGCGCTGCGCGGGGGGCCTCGACGGCGGCGCCGACGCTAGGAGTGCCCGCGGTCCTCTTCCTGCTCGCGGTAGTCCCCGGCCATCTCCGCCACATGTGACGGCAGCGTCCCGGACGCCACGTCGGCAAGGCTCGTCTCCTCCAGCACCGACCGCATGCTCGCCCGCAGCGCGCGCCAGACGTCGGTCAGCGCGGTGGTCGGACCGGAGTACGGCAGGTCGCCGAGCCCGATGTCGCGCACGCTGGCCAGCGGACCATCGATGCACCGCATTACGTCGGCAATGCTGATGTCGGCGGCCTGCCGGGCCAGCTCGTAGCCACCCTCGCGCCCACGTCGGCTGCGGACCAGCCGGTCGGTGCGCAACTCGGACAGGATGTCGACCAGAAACTGCGGCGGAATGCCCTGCGCCTTGGCCAGGTCGTCGGTCTTGACGACCGAGCCCTCATCGGCGGCGGCCAACTGAATCATGGCCCTGACGGCGTACTCCGCCTTGGCCGACATCCGCATGCTGCGAATTCTGCCATCGACATGTATGCGAACCGGGCAGGCGTGCTTCACCATCGAGGGATGACCCGCGTCGCGTGCGCCCAGATCCCACTGTCGATCGGCGACACCACAGGAAACCGCACCACGGCCCGAGCCGCGATCGAGGCGGCCGCGCGAGACGGCGCGCAGATCGTCGTGCTGCCCGAACTGGCGTCGTCGGGGTATGTCTTCGCCGACCGCGCCGAGCTGTCCTCGCTGGCCGAAGCCCGTGACGGCCCCGCCATCACCGAATGGGCCAATCTCGCGGAGGCGTTTGGCCTCACCGTCGTCGCCGGCTTCCCTGAGGCGGCAGGCGAGGCGATCTACAACAGCGCGGCCGTCGTCGACCCGACCGGGCTGCGCGGCGTCTATCGCAAGGCGCACCTCTGGGACAGCGAGAACGCGGTGTTCGACCGTGGCGACGATATGCCGCTGCTTGTCGACACGGACCACGGCCGCATCGGCGTGATGATCTGCTACGACATCGAGTTTCCGGAATGGGTGCGCGCCGTTGCGCTGTCCGGTGCGGACCTGCTGTGCGCGCCGGTGAATTGGCCGTTACTGCCGCGGCCGAAGGGTGAGCGTCCGAACGAGATGGTGAAGGCGCTGGCGGGCGCCGGGATGAATCGAATGCCGATCGCGGTGTGCGACCGCGCCGGGGTGGAACGCGGTCAGGACTGGATCGGCGGCAGTGTGGTCACCGACGCCGACGGCTATCCGCTCGCGATCGCCGAATACGGCAGGCCCGATCTCATCACCGCCGACATCGACCTCGCCGAGTCGCGGGTGAAGCGCATCAATGCACACAACGACGTGCACGGTGACCGCCGCACCGACCTCTACCGCCGCGCCCCGCTACTGGACTGACCGCGGGGCGTCCGCCATCGCCCGCACCGACTCGGGCACCGGGATTCCCGCCCTGAGGTCGGGCGCGGGCAGCGGCGAACCGTAGTGGACCGTCATCGGCACCACACCCGCCCACGCGTCGCCTGCCACGTCCTCGTCCGGGTCCTCGGGCCAGCCCCCGCCGATCTTCAGCGACCAGTTGTCCTCGCCGATCGGCATCCGTAGCGGCAGGGTCGCGGCGAGTTCCTTGCGGGTGCTCGGCCGCAATTCGGCAGACCGGCCGGGGATGAACGAGTCGGTCAAGCGGTCCAGGTACGTGACCTTGTCGGCATCCGGCACCCGCTCGAACACGCCGAAGAGCACGGCACTGCGGTAGCGGAATGACGACTCAAAGCCGCTGCGCGCCACCATGACTCCGTCGACCGTGGTCACCGCGACGGCCGCGGCGGCACCAGTGGAGAGCGCGCGCATCCACGGCGAGCCGGTTGACCCGTGGATGACGAGTTCGTCGCCGACCCTGGCGAACCCGGTCGGGAAGATCACCGGATGCCCGTCGCGCACCAGTGCCACGGTGGCAAGCGGTGTGCTGTCCAACAGATCGTCGAGTTCACTGCGCAGCGTGCTCTGCTTCTCGCTCAGCCGGCTGACCTGGGTCGACGGTGTCGTCATGTCGTTCCCTCTCAGTCCGGAATGCCCGAGCCGCCGGGCACCACCACGGCGAACAGATCGGCCATCGCGGCCAGGCTCGCTGACTGCATCAGCGCCGCAGGCACCGCGTCGCCATCGACGCCGGGCAGCGAGCGGGTCGCGGTCGCCGCGGCCACCACCGTCGGCGCATACCCGAGATTGAACGCGCCGCGGGCGGTCGAGTTCACACACATGTGCGTCATGAAGCCGGCGAGCACGAGGTTCGACGCGGCCGCCGCCTTGAGACGGTCGTCGAGATCCGTCTGTACGAACGAATTCGGATAGCTCTTCACCACCACCGGCTCGCCTTCGCGCGGGGCGACGCGGTCGACGATCGCGCCGCTCTCCCCCTCGATGTCGTAGAGCGATCCGGGACCGTCGGAGTGCTGGATGTGGATGATCGGAATGCCCGCGGACCGGGCCCGGTCGAGCAGGGCGGCGGCCTCGTCCAGGGCCGCCTCGACTCCCTCGAGCTCCATCACGCCGCGGGTGTAGGTGTTCTGGCAGTCGATCATGATGAGCGTCGACTCGGCCAGGCTCGCCGGTGCCAACGGCAGTTCGGCCAATGCGCGCAGGGTCTGGGGTTCTGACACGCCGCCGAGCGTAAGCCGTCAGGCGGCGGTTGCGGTGGCGATCAGCGCCGGAGCCGCGAAACTCACCACGCCGCCGTCATCGACGAAAGGCGCCAGCCTCTTGGTGGCCGCCCGGCGCAACTGCTCGAACTGCTCGTCGTCGATGTCGTCAGCGAGCGTCCAGCCCCGGATGTCGGTATGCAACCACTCGTCAAGCGAAGCAAAGCGCGCCTCGCCCGCCCGGTGGTATACGACCACGTCGCCGAACGACGCCTGCAGCAGATCGTTGAGCTCGTCGGCTTTGCCGATGCAGAACGGGGCCCGCAACGCCTCTGCGGCCCAACCGCCAATCACTTCGCCGAGCAGATCGACCATCGCCGCATAACCCGGTGATTCCTCGATGGCTGCCCACGTGGCGACCGCAACACGTCCACCTGGCTTGGTGACACGAGCCATCTCGCTGATGGCGCGGGCCCGATCTTCGAAGAACATCAACGCGAACTGGCATACGGTACAGGACATTTCGTTGTCGGCGACCGGTAAGCGCTCGGCCGCGCCACGTCGAACGTCCAATTCCGGGGCCAGCCGCGCCGCGACGGCGAGCATGCCGTCGTTCGGATCGACCGCGACGACTGACCCCGTTGAACCCACTCGTCGCAACGCAGCGCGGGCAAGCACGCCGGTGCCGGTGCCGATGTCGAGCACGCGGTCACCCGAGTGCGCGTCGACCGCGTCCAGCATCGGGGCCACCCACTGCTCGAACAGCGCGGGCACAAAGTACTCCTCGTACACCTCCGCGGCGGTAGTCGAGACCTGGCCCGTCGAGGCGTTGGCAGACGAATTGGTTCCCATACCGCGATGATCCGCGCCAAAACCCGCGCTGGGGAAGTTCGAATTTGGAACTTCCGTCATGCGCCTGAGGTGGCACGATCAACCCATGGGCACGTACCACCAGTACTGTCCGGTTGCCCGCGCGTCGGAGATTCTCGCCGAGCGGTGGAACCCGCTGATCGTTCGAAATCTGATGTTCGGTGCCGACACGTTCTCGGCCATCGCAAGGGGTGTGCCGTCAATGTCGCGGTCGATGCTGCTCAAGCGGCTCGAGGAACTCGAGCACGCGGGGGTGATCGAGTCGAGACCGAAGCCCCACGGCCGCGGTCACGTTTATCGGCTCACGGAAGCGGGTGCCGATCTTGCCGACGTCATCGACGGCCTTGCGGCGTGGGGCGAGCGCTGGGTGGACGTCACGCCCGACCGGTCCGATCCCGGCTTCGTGCTGTGGGCGTGGTGCCAGGTGCAGCTCGACAAGTCGGCACTGCCCGGCGGTCGCGTGGTCGTCGCCTTCACGTTTCCCGACGAGCGCCCAGGCAATCGGCGATATTGGCTCTTGGTCGAGCATGGCGACGCAGAGGTCTGCTACACCGATCCGGGCGGGGAGCCAGATCTATGGGTCGAAGCGCGGTCGCTGGCATTCGTCGACTGGCACCGCGGCGAACGGTCGTGGCGCGACGTCCTTTCATCCGGCGACGTGACGGTGGCCGGAGTCGCGTGGCTACGCCGATCGTTCCCGACGTGGAATCGGCACCACCCAGTTATGCCTACGGCACACCGTTGATACCGGGATGCTGACCCGGTGGGACATTCGGCGCCGGGTTGGCTGTCACTCCCGGTGTGAACAGGTTGGGCCCGGTCGGGTTGATGCCCTTCTCCGTCGGCGCAGGCGCCGCCGCGCTCGGTGACGTCGTTGTCGTCGTTGTCGTCGTGGAAGTCGTCGAAGGAGCCTGCTCACCTTTATTGCCGCACCCGGCGGCGAATGCGGTCAGCGCAATCAGTGCGCAACCACTGGCGACGGCCATCCTAAGACGGCTGATTCGGCCGGTAATCACAATCAGTGTCCCATTCATGTTGAGCGGCAACCGATTCGAGCTGGCGACCGCAGGAGAAGTGTCAATTGTTGCGGTGCACGCCGGGCGGTTCGGTGGGCGCAGGGGGTGCCTTGATTTGAGGTGAGAACAAGTTGGGCCCATTGGGATCGATGTTCTTCTCCGTCGGAGACGGCGGCGGTGCGCTGGTGGTCGTCGTCGTGGTTGTAGTCGTCGTGGACGGCGCCTGTCCCCCGTTGTTGCCGCATCCGGCTGTGAGTGTGGCCATCACGATCAGGGTGCCACCGCCGACGACGGCCACTAAGCGACGAGTGAACGGTTTCGAGCTCATAGGATCACATTTGGCTATGCGACTGCTGTCCACAAGCTATGCCGTTATCTTCCAACGTAACTCAAAGCATGTCTGCAGCATCTTCCCAGGCAATTCGGCGATGACTCTCATCCGGTCGCAAGTTGAGAAGTGTGATGAGCAACGATCGAACGGTCCCGGGTCGGCTGAGCGGAAAAGTCGCCTTCGTCGCAGGTGCCACCGGCGGCATCGGTCGCACGAGGAGTCAGTCCAGAACGCGGTCCGGTCCGCTGTGGAAACCTTCGGCCGACTGGATATTCTGGTGAACAACGCCGGCGGATCGACCAGGGACGTTCCTCTGCAGCCGATTCGCGATCCCGGAAATCGTCGCGAACGGCGGCGGCTCGGTCATCAACATAGCCTCCGTGGCGGGGTTCGGCATAGTAACGGAGCGTGACGCATACAGCAGCGCCAAGGGGGCGGTCCTCACCCTGACCCGTTCGACGGCACGGGAATTCGCGGCCGAGCGGGTCCGCGTCAACGCGATCGCGCCGGCCGGGGTGCGCACCGAACGGATCGAGAAGCTGCTCGAGGCGTCGAGCGAAGCAAGGGCCACGGTGGCACGGCAGGTGATGGGCCTGATCGAGCCGGTCGAGATCGCGCACGCGGCCGTCTTCCTCGCCTCCGACGAATCACGCAGCCTGACGGGGCAGGTCATCACCATCGATGGCGGCTTTTTCGGATGACACGCGCGCCGCTACGCTGTGAACGTGGCAACTGTGCTGTCTGTCAACTTGGCACGTGTACGCGAGAACCCTGACCCCAAACGGCAGTCAAAGTCGACGGGCATTGACAAGGTCGGGACACGCGAGGCGGTCTCGGTACGCGCGCCTGGCCCCATGCGCGGTGGCCTCGGCAGCGGGCTGGTCGGCGACACCATCGGCAACCAGAAGTTCCACGGCGGCGACGACCAAGCCGTGTATACCTACGCGCGAGAAGATCTCGACGAGTGGGAGAGTCGACTCGATCGCTCACTGACCAATGGGATATTCGGCGAGAACCTCACCACCGATGGCGTCGACGTAACCCAAGCGCTGATCGGAGAGCGCTGGCGCGTCGGCACCGATGGTCTTGTGCTCGAAGTTACTTCGCCTCGTACGCCGTGTAGAACGTTCGCGTACTTCCTACAAATGGACCGCTGGATGAAGACGTTCACACAAGCAGGCAAACCCGGTGCCTATTTGCGGGTGATCTCGCCGGGAACGGTATGCGCCGATGACCCGATCACCATCGATCACCGTCCCGATCACGACGTGACCATCGGATTGGTGTTCCGCGCACGAATGTCGGAACCAGAGCTGCTTCCGCGACTATTGGCAGCCGATGCACTATCTGCGGAGCTCAAGGCATACGTGGCTCGCCGCGTCGCGTCGGGACGCTAGTTGGACGGGCCCTGCTCCCGGGGTCACCTTGTGACGGAGAGGACCGCCTCTGCCAACTCGGGTCGGCACACCACCAGATCGGGTAGCAGCGGGTCGGGCCGGTTGTACCGCAGCGGCGAGCCGTCGATACGCGATGTGTGCAGTCCTGCGGCACGAGCTACCGCGACCGGAGCGGCGGAGTCCCACTCGTACTGTCCACCCGCATGCACGTAGACGTCGGAGAGGCCCTGCACCACCGACGCGACTTTGGCTCCAGCCGAACCCATTTCGACGAGCGTGCCGTTCAGCGCATCACGGACGTCGAGCGCGACCGCAGGCGGTCGCGTCCTTGAGACCACGATTCGCGGCTCGGCCGGTGCCGGCGGTGGCGCGGCGACGTCCGGCGTGGCCAGCGTAACGCCTTGCGCCGGAAGGGCGACCGCACCGGCGACGAGTTCGCCGGCCTGCCATAGCGCGACGTGGACAGCCCAGTCGTCGCGGCCGAGTTCAGAGAATTCTCGGGTGCCGTCGAGCGGATCGACGATCCACACCCGCTGTGCGCTCAAGCGGATCGGGGTTGTCGGCGCCCTCCTCGGAAAGCACTGCGTCAGCGGGCCGTTCGGACCCAGGGCTTCCATCAGGAAGTCGTGGGAGCGTTTGTCCCCCGCTGCCTTTCGTTCGGCCGCACTGGCGTCGGCGAGCTCGTCGCGCACGCCGAGAAGTAGCTCGCCTGCCTGCGTCGCCAACCGAGCGGCGACCGCGTGGTCGCTGCCGTCGGTCACCGGCGCGTTTCCAGCAGCTCGATGACCAACTCTGCGAGTTCGTCGGTCGAGCGGTCCGGAGTCAGCCGCACGTCGGGATTCTTCGGCCGCTGGTAGGGACTGTCGATCCCGGTGAAGTGGGTGATCTCACCGGCTCGCGCCTTGGCGTACAACCCCTTCGGATCGCGGCGTTCGCAGTCCTCGAGGGGGGTGTCGCAGAACACCTCAAAGAAGTCCAGGCCCGCTTCGGTGGTCACCTGTCGCGCCAGAGCGCGGTGTTCCTCCAGCGGGCTTATCGCCGGGACGAGCACGACCTGGCCGGAGTCGGCGAGAATGGCAGCGACATGGGCCAGCCTGCGCTGGTTCTCGGCCCGGTCGGCCATCGAGAAGCCGAGGTCGGCGTTGAGCCCGTGACGCAGGTTGTCGCCGTCGAGAACGTAGGCGGGAACACCCTTTTCGAGCAGCTTCTGTTCGACGAGCATCGCCACCGATGACTTGCCCGATCCCGAAAGGCCGGTGAACCACACCGTGCGGCCCTTCGACAGCCGGTCGTCGGCGGTGCACAGCGATTCGTGGCGCACCGTGTTGGGGCTCGCCGTGCGCGCCGTGACGTAGGGCAGGATCATGCCCGCCGCGACGGTGCCGTTGGTGTTCGGGTCGATCAGGATGAACGAACCCATTGCGGCGTTGCGGCTGTACTCGTCGAGCAGCAGAGGCACCTGAGTGCGAAACGAGATGCGGCCCAGCTCATTGAGTTTGAGCGCGGTGGCGGTCTTGTCGCGGTGAAGGGTGTTGACGTCGAGCCGGTAGTCGAGCGCCGTCACCTTGACCCGCGTCGTGCGCGTCGTGTGTTTGATGATGTAGTCACGGCCCGGCTCCAGCGAGGATTCATCGGCCATCCAGCACACCGTGGCGTCGAAGTCCTGCGCCACCCTCGGCTGGTTGTTCGGCCGCGCGAGCAGGTCGCCACGGGAGATGTCGATGTCGTCGGCGAGGCTGACCGACACCGCCATCGGCGGGAAGGCTTCCTGCACAGGCCCAGTCGGACCCTCGATCGCAGTGATGCGGCTGGTCTTCCCGGTGGGCAGGACGACGATCTCGTCGCCGGGACGCATGACACCGCTGGCGACGGTGCCCGCATAGCTGCGGTGGTCGGCGTGGTCGTGGGTCTGCGGCCGGATCACATACTGGACCGGGAACCGCACGTCGACCAGGTTGCGGTCGCCGGCGATGTAGACCTCTTCGAGGTGCGACAGCAGCGACGGTCCGTCGTACCACGGGGTGTTCTCCGACTTGGTCACCACGTTGTCGCCGAGCAGTGCCGACAGCGGGATCGTGGTCACGTCGTGCACGTCGAGCCGGGCGGCGAATTCATGGAAGTCATCGCGGATCTTCTCGAACTGTTCGCGATCCCAACCGATGAGGTCCATTTTGTTGACCGCGAGCACGATGTGCCGGATGCCCAGCAGGGACGCCAGGAACGCGTGCCGGCGCGACTGTTCGAGCAGCCCGTGACGGGCGTCGACCAGGACGATCGCCAGCTGTGCGGTCGACGTGCCGGTGACCATGTTGCGGGTGTACTGGATATGGCCAGGGGTGTCGGCGATGATGAATTTCCGCTTGGGCGTGGCGAAGTAGCGGTACGCGACATCGATGGTGATGCCCTGTTCCCGCTCGGCGCGCAGGCCGTCGGTCACCAAGGCCAGGTCGGTGTAGTCGTGTCCGCGCTCCTTGGAGGTGCGCTCGACCGAGGCCAACTGGTCCTCCATGACGGCCTTGGAGTCGTACAGCAGGCGGCCGATGAGCGTGGACTTGCCGTCGTCGACGGAGCCCGCCGTGGCCAGACGCAGAAGCGTGGTCATCAGAAGTAGCCCTCCCGCTTGCGGTCTTCCATGCCTGCCTCGGAGATCCGGTCGTCGGCGCGGGTGGCGCCGCGTTCGGTGAGCCGGGACACCGCGGTCTCGGCGATTACCTCGGACACTGTGCCTGCGAGAGATTCGACACAGCCGGTGCAGGTGACGTCGCCGACGGTGCGGAACCGCACAGTCTTCTCGATGATCTCCTCGTCCTTGCGTGGCTGCAGGTACTTGTGCACGGCGAGCAGCATCCCGTCGCGCTCGAACACCTTGCGGCGGTGTGCGTAATAGATCGACGGCAGCTTGATCTTCTCGGCGCCGATGTAGGACCAGATGTCGAACTCGGTCCAGTTGGATATCGGGAAAACGCGGATGTGTTCGCCCTTGTGATGGCGGCCGTTGTACAGGTTCCACAGCTCGGGCCGCTGCGCCTTCGGGTCCCACTGGCCGAACTCGTCGCGGAAGCTGAACACCCGCTCCTTGGCGCGCGCCTTCTCCTCGTCGCGGCGGGCGCCGCCGAATGCGGCGTCGAACTTGTTCTCGCGGATCGCCCGCAGCAGCGTGACGGTCTGCAGGGGGTTGCGCGACGGGATCGTCTCGACGACGCGGCCGGCGTCGATGTCGTCCTGCACCTTCGCGACGATCAGCCGCACACCGGACTCCGCGACGAGCTCGTCGCGGGTTTCGAGAACCTCGTCGAAGTTGTGTCCGGTGTCGACGTGCATGACCGGGAACGGCAGCCGGCCCGGCCGGAACGCCTTGAGCGCCAGATGCAGCATGACGATCGAGTCCTTGCCGCCGGAGAACAGCAGCACGGGCCGCTCGAACTCGGCGGCCACCTCGCGGATGATGTGGATCGCCTCGGCCTCGAGCGCCCTCAGATGGCTGAGCTCGTAGCGGCCGGCCTGTTTGAGCTGGCGCGGCCGTCATCGCTTCCTCGTTAAGTTGGTAGATATGACCAGATTAATCTCATAACCTGATATAAAACCAGCTTGGCCTGCGCTGTCAACGCTCGTCCGCGCGAGAAGACGAAAATGCGTGTCGCGCGGCGTGTCGGGCATTCTGCGTCAGCTCGCGGACAAGGCGATTACCTCGGAGGTAATTGATCTGCTCAGATACTGGAGGCATGTCTCTTCCAGCAGGCGCGCAGACCGGCGCCGAGGTCATGGCGCAATTCATCCCCTCTTCGCCGTTCGTCGCCAAGCTCGGCATCGTCGCCGAAGTGCTCGACGGCGACGAAGTGCGGCTGCGGCTGCCGTTCGACCCCACCAACGTCACGCTCGGCGACATGGTGCACGGCGGGGCGATCGCCGCGCTCGCCGACGTGACGGTGATGGCCGCCGCATGGGCGGGCGCCGAGGTTCCCGACTCGCTGCGCGGTGTCACCACGTCGATGTCGATGCAGTTTCTGGCTCCGGCCCGTTCCACCGACCTCATCGGCGTCGGCCGCGTGTTCCGACGCGGCAAGACGTTGGTCAACTGCGACGTCGAGGTCGTCACCCCCGACGGCGAATCGGTGGCGAAGGCGATCGCCACCTACAAGGTTGGCTGAGTCTGCGTTTGGCGGTACCGGTAAAAAGAAAGCGAAAACTTTCGTAATCGTCAATTTTGGTGGAAGTGGTGGCCGACCAGTCGTATCATCCCGGACTAAGCAGGCCTGGGAAGATTGGAGAGGCGTGCGATGACCGCCTTCATTCATCGCTTCGCAATCATCGGTGCCGCCGCGTTCGGGCAGCTCGCATTCGTGACAATGGTTTCCCAGGGGTGAGCAACGCGGTCGAATGCGGGCAGGGAACCGTGTTCGATCCGCCGTCGAACACGTGCGTCGCAGCACCGCTGCCACCGCCTCCACCTCCGCCACCTCCAGCGTGGAACGGCGACATCACCCCATATTTCTCGGTCGGTGTCTGCGCGCCCATACCATTCGTGTCGGTGTGCGCCGGCATCTAGCCGGGCCGTCGCCGCCGGCGACCATCCGGGGTATCACGGAGAAATAGGGCGAACTCCCCGCCTGGGTCGACCACTTCCAGTCGCGCAGCAACGCGGGCCATCATCGAGATAGCGCCATGCTCATCAGAGTTCCTCGACAACGCGCTAGAGGCCGTGAATGCCCTTGTACAGCACCAAAACTCCGATGATGATCAGGATTGCCGCCACCAGCGCGGCGTTGTGCCGCTCCATCCAGTCTTTGAGCCGGGTCAGCGGCCCGTCGAGCCGCTCACCAGCCACGGCGTAGGCCAATACCGGAATCGCGGCCGACGACGCGGCGACGAGGACATAGAACACGACGGTAAATCCAGCAGACCGCTGGGCCCAGACCCGCGGACCCAATCGCCAGACCGGCTGCCGCACAGATGAAGAGCACCTTTGGATTCACCACCACCAACGCCGCCGCGATGGCCGCCGCTCGGGCAGGGGTGGCACCGGTGATCTTCTTCATCCAGGCGGGCGAATGGGCCGATCGCTTGCGCGTCAGCCAGCGGAACACGCCGAACACGATAAGCGCGATACCGATTGCTATCCGCAGCCATGAGGCCCACGTCGGCGCCTTGTTCAGCCCGCCCAGCAGGCTGGACACCTCGACGAAGATCGCCGTCAACGCGGCCAGCCCGAGGATCCAGCCGGCCAAGTAGGAAAGGCTGGTCGGCTTCGGCCGCGGTGTGTGCAGCACCAGCACGGCGGGGATGATCGAAAGTGGGGAGATGGCAACCACAAGCGCGAGGGGGATGAGTTCGGTCAGTTCCGAGCCCAAGCTGGGGTTCACCTGCGGCACCTAATCGACACGGGCCGTTAGTTGTTCGGTGTAATGACGGCGCGGCCTTGGATCTTCCCATCGTGGAGCAGGTGGTAGGCGTGCGCCGCATCGTCGAGGGCGAAGTGTTCGACGAGCATCTTGATTTTGCCGGTCTGAGCTCGAGGCTGGATCACCTCCGATCAGCTCGGGGATGGTGCCCCAGAACG
>CAVTHR010000004.1:0-23246 GCA_963734385.1 uncultured Actinomycetota bacterium
AAGCGTGACCCTGGATGGTTTGGCACATTCGCCTTGGTCGCAGCTATCTGGGCAGTCGTAACTCGCGCTCGCAACTGAAGCTATAGCCGTGGTTACCGACACCGTCCGCTCAATTGCGCAGCAGGCGGTAAAGATCCTTTCCGCTGACGCCCCGGCTAAGTTCCGGTTCCGTCGGAAGCCCGTCTCTAGACGAACTGAAACGCGAATTAGGGATGGTGCCAGGCGGAAGTCGGAACATCTTCGGGTTGTCCGCCGGTTTTGGAGGACAAGCCTTTGGCGCCGCCCCCGGCGAAATCAAGGAGAAGCCTGTCCTGGATATCGAGTCCAAGATCCGTCGCCGCCTGCCGCTCAGCGTCGCTGATCGAACCAAAGAAACCAGCATTGGAAGACGGCCTCCGACGATCAACACGTGGCCCCGCTGTGGGGCAAGCAAAAGCTGGAGCGTCCGAATCTGCGGGAGCCTGCTTCCAGAGGATGTCCAGCCGAAAACCGGCCTGCCTGGCCAACCGCCTCTTTCGGCTGCCAAACGGCAGCCCCGGCATCATGCCCTCAATCAGCCCCGCCGCTGGAATGTCGGGCACGGGCGGAAGCGCGATCCGGCCGCAGGAATGCCGTCCATGCCGAGCACGCCGAGCATGCCTGCGACCCCCACGACCCCAGCCGGCGTACCGACGCCCGCCACCGCGGCCAACGACCTGTCGCAGGGATTCGCCAAGGGGCTTGCTTCCGGTGCGGGCAACCCGCTGCCGCCGTCCGTTCCGACCGCTCCGCAGGCCCCGACGCCGCCCCCAGCCGCTGCTGACATCACGCCCGCGTCCACCGCCGCTTCCGCGTCGCCGCCCGCCGCTCCCAGCGCCCCTATCACCAGCCACGCAGCGCCCGCCGCTCCGGCGGCGTCTCAGGGCACGCCGAGCCCGATGTTCGCCCCGCCGCCCCCACAGAACCTCGCCGCATTCGGCTCGGATCTACCACGAGGGGCAACACCTCCAACTCCGTCAGCGCCCACGATTTCCGCCGCCGGCGGAGGCGGTGGCGCCCCGCTACCTGCCGGCACCGTTTCGGCGGGTGTCTCCTCAACCGGTGTGCCGCCGAGTGTCCTTGCCGCAGGCGGCCTCGCGGCCACCGGCACCGGCGCCGCGATGGTCAGCTCGGAAACTCAGGACCAATACCTCGACGACGCCGTCCAACTCGCCTACGAACTCCTGCACGCCTCGCGCATGTATCCCGGCTTGCATTGGTGCGTAGGCATTTTCACGGTCGCAACCGGGACCGAGACCGTCATCGTCAGCAACGACGGCGCGGGATATATCCCGCCCGGCGTTTACCTACCTCGTTCCGCCCGAATGCTTTTCGCCGATCCCGAATTGGACGCCAGCTTCCAAGCCAAGTGGTTCGGCTGGGTCAACCCGACCGCGACAATGGTCGCCTACGCTGCCGAACGAGCCGTCCTGGATCCCAACATCGAACTGCATGCGGTGGCCGCGACCACCGACCCCGGCGGCTCATCCGTTCTTCCCGCCCGCCGCGCCGGCGTGACCCACTATCAAGACTGCGACTCCACGCGCTCGCCGATCGAACCAGCCACGCCTGCACCGGAACTCGACGAGTCCCGGCTGCACCGCCTCGCCGTCATGTCCCCACAGGCGTACGAACAACTCAACGATGCCAATCTGCCGCCGACTGAGCGCCATTCCGCGGCCTGGGAGGCGACGGCAGGCGCCGTCGCAACCGCCCTCGCCCACGCCGAGCCACTCCGGATCGAAGTGGCGCCCGTCATCCGCGAAGTCCTCGGCGCCCTCGCGATGGGATCGCCCCTCTCGGACGAACAGTGGTCGGCTCTCGCCGAAGCGCGCCTCTACGGCAAGTCGCTGTTCATGCGCCCGGGGTTCATCGAGGTCGAGCCGTCCGGTGACCCGAACAGCACCGTGCTGTACCGAGCACACCACAACCTGGACCGTGCCGTGGAGGCACTATCGCTTTGGCGTGGCGACAACCCCGACTATGCCGATATCGTCTATGCCACTGAGCAGATCGCGAAGGAGGAGCAGCTGTGGGCAAGGATATAAAGCTGAACCCCGAAGAGGTCATGGGTCACGTGCACCACATCTACGCAGCGACGGCGGAGGTCGCTGTGCCTGGCCCGGTACCGCCTCCGTCGGTGCCGACCAGTCCGATCGACGCAGCGGTCAATGCGGTAGCCGAAGCTGTCGCGGCGAAGGGCGCAGAGTCCTCGAAAGCACTAATTGCCCGCGGTAGTGAGCATCAAGACCGAGTCGACGCGGGCGGTCGCTTCCATGCGGGCTCAGGAAGAAGAGAATGCCGGCAAGATCACCGAGATCCAAAGCCAGGTCCCGGAGGCGGGTATCACCGAGAACTGATCGGACAGCGGCCATCGGTATGGTGAGCCGATGCGCACACTGGTGACGGGGGCCGCCGGTTTCATCGGGTCCACGCTGGTCGATCGCCTCCTGGCCGACGGTCACGCCGTCATGGGCATCGATGACCTCAGCTCGGGCAACAGCACCAATCTCGGCCCTGCCCAGAATCGGCCCGACTTCGAGTTCGTCAAGGCCGACATCGTCGACGCCGACCTCATCGGCCTCCTCGCCGACGTGAAGCCGGAGGTGATCTTCCACCTCGCCGCCCAAATCTCGGTAAGCCACTCCGTGGAGGACCCGCCGTTCGACGCGTCGGTGAACGTCGTCGGCACGGTGCGACTCGCCGAGGCCGCTCGCCGCGCGGACGTTCGCAAGATCGTGCACACCTCGTCGGGCGGATCGGTGTACGGCACTCCGCCGACGTACCCGACGAGCGAGGACGTCCCGAGCGACCCGGCGTCGCCGTACGCGGCCAGCAAGGTCGCAGGCGAGGTCTATCTCAACACCTTCCGCAATCTCTATGGCCTCGAGTGCTCACACATCGCACCGGCCAACGTTTACGGCCCTCGCCAGGACCCGCACGGCGAAGCCGGTGTGGTCGCGATATTCTCGCGCGCCCTGCTCTCCGGGAGGCCGACCAAGATCTTCGGCGACGGCACCGATACCCGCGACTACGTGTTCGTCGACGATGTCGTCGACGCCTTCGTCCGCGCAGCCGGTGACAAAGGCGGCGGTCAACGCTTCAACGTCGGGACCGGCGTCGAAACTTCTGTCCGGCAACTACATTCGGCGATCGCAGCCGCAGCCGGTGCGCCCGACGAGCCCGAGTTGCACCCGCCTCGGCTTGGCGACCTGCGGCGGTCGTGCCTCGACATCAGCCGCGCCGAGAAAGTGCTCGGCTGGACGCCAAAGGTCAAGCTCGAAGACGGCGTCGCCAAGACCGTCGCATTTTTCCGTGAGGAACAGAGCTCTTAAGTCTCTTCGGGCACTCGCGCGTTCTGCAGCGCGATCGCCCTCGCCAGCCGCGCTTGGCGCAGTTCCATGTCCTTGAACCGCATGTACGTGCTGAGTGTGGTGAACACGAAGGCGATGATCAACGCGTATTCCATCAGGTCCGCGCCGCGGTCCACCCCAAGCCAATTCGCGACAATGGTGGTGTCGTCCGGTCGCAGAATCGCATACACGGCGGCGATCACGAACAGCACGGCGCCCACCTTGACCCACGCCTTCGTGCGCGCACTCGTGCGCGACCGCAGTAGATAGACCAGTAGTGCGATGATCGACAGGATCAGCAGCGCCTGAATCCAGTTCATCGGGACAACCTTCCTCGCAGCAGCCCGTCGAAGATGATGTTCACGCCGTTGAGCAGCGGCTGGCCCTTCGACTTCGAGTAGTCGGTGTACAGGATTTCGACGGGCTCTTCGGTTACCCGCCATTGGTTTTCGACCGCCAGCGTGATGAACTCGCTGGCGTGGCTCATCCGGCTCATCGTGAGGTTGAGTTCGTCTGCCACCTTCTTGTTGAAGACCCGAAGCCCGTTGTGTGCGTCGGTGAGGCCCAATTGACGACTACTCGGGCTCAGCCACGCCGCGACGCGCAGAACAATGCGCTTCAACAGCGGCGGCTTGCTCACACTCGGTTCGGCGAATCGCGTGCCGACCACCAGGTCGGCATCGTCGGCGGATAACCGGTCGATCATGCGAACGACGTCTTTCAACCGGTGCTGGCCGTCGGCGTCGAACGTCGCGAACACCGCAGCGCCGGGCTGGCTCCGTGCGTACTCGACCCCGGTCTGAATCGCCGCGCCCTGGCCCAAATTGACCGGATGCGGCACCACGTGCGCCCCGGCACCCAGCGCGATATCGCCGGTGCCGTCCTTGCTGCCATCGTCCACAAGGACGACGTGATCGAAAACCGAGCGAATATCGGAGATGACGTCGCCGATGACGCTCGCCTCGTTAAAGGCGGGTACGACGATCCAAACATCCTGATAGCGCATGTCGATGCCGACCAAAATACACGCTCAACGCGCTGACGCCCTGGCAAGCGCGGCCAGGTGCACGGCGATTCCCACCATCGGCCCGCACAGCAGGGCGATCACCGTGCGGGTCTCCAGGCCGATTGGGAGCAGCAGCAACAGCATCGACGCGACCGTCGCGCTGATCCAACCCGCGGCGTATGCCCGGTGCAATGCGGCCGCCACCGTCGCCGCCCCCGTCAACGTCAGCAGCGCGATCGCGATGGCCGCAGTCGTCAGCCAGGCAAGCAGTCCGCCGCCCGCGCGATACTCCTCACCGAACGCCACCCGCAGCAGCCACGGCCCGAACACGCCGGCCGCAAGTACACCCACCGCGCCCAGTCCGGCAACGACCGCCGCAGGGGTTACCAACGCCCGCAACCGTTCCGTGCGTTGGTCGACGAAGTGCGCGATGAGATTGCCTTGCATCGCCGTCAACGGCACGAGCAGCGGTGCGCGCGTCAGTGTCACCGCCAGGATCACCACCCCGCCCGTCGCCCCCAGCTCGCCCGACGTCGCCTTCAGCAGCACCGGAAACCCCATGACGAGGATCGCACTGGCACCGGCTGCGGCGATCGAGTGCGCGGCCCCGCGCAGGAATGTCACCGTCCCACCGGGCGTCAGCAGCTCGGCTGCCGCTCGCGTCGCGGGCGAGGCGAGCAGCATGATCAGCCAGGCCACCGCTCCGGCCACCGTTGCCCACAGATAGCCGACGATTCCCCAGCTGAGTACGAACGTGGTCGCCGCGACTGCGACCCGGATACCTGCGTCGGTGACCATGAGCGCGCCGTACTGCGTCCACCGGCCCACACCGGCCAGCATGCCGAGCAGAGTGGCATGTAGGCAGAAGCCCGCCAGCCCCACGCTGAGCAGCACGACGCTGAGCAGACGCGATTCGACGAAGACGTGGCCGGACCACAACGGTGAACTGCCCGCGATCACGACCGCCGCGACCACTCCGACCATCGCAGCCACCCGCATCGGATGCGTACGTGGACCCGACACCACCTCGGTGTACCTCGCCGACCGCACTTCGCGCGTGGCCTCCTGCAGCAAGCCGTTGGCAGCGCCGGTGACCAAACCGAATGCTCCCCAGAACACGCCGAACACCGAGAAGCCCGCCGGTTCGAGGTCGCGGGCCGCCAGGTACAGCACCGTGTACCCGCACAGCGCCGTAATGACGGTGGCGGTGCCGACGCGTGCGACGCTGCCGCGAGTGATCGGCCCGGTGGGGGTGGCCGCGTCGGTCACAGCGCCGGCACGTCCTTGGAGTACAGCCACGCATCCCACAAGGGCCGCAGTGAGATGTCGGCGTAATTGGCCGCCAGGCCGGTGAAGTCGTCGGTCACCGCGGTGGAATGGCGGTGCCGGGTGGTCCAATCCTGCAGCAGCGCAAAGAAACTGTCGTCACCGATGACTTTTCGTAGCGCGTGCAAGGTCAGCGCGCCCCGCTTGTACACCCGATCGTCGAACATGTCGCGCGGCCCAGGATCGGACAGCAGCAGGTCCTGCGCCGAATCCGAAAGTCGTTGATGGAAGTGGCGTGCCCACTCGTCTGCGCTTTGACCGCCGGATGCCTCCGACCACAGCCACTCGGCGTAACACGCGAAACCCTCGTGTAGCCAGATGTCGCGCCATCGTCGCGCGGTGACCGAGTTGCCGAACCATTGATGCGCCAACTCGTGGGCGATCAGTCGCTCAGACCCCCGGTGGCCGTCGCAATGATTGGCGCCGAAAATCGAAATACCCTGCGCCTCAAGCGGTATCTCCAGATCGTCATCGGTGACGACAACGGTGTAGCCGGTCGACAGCGGATACGGACCGAACAGCTTGACGAACAGCTTCATCATCTGAGGCTGACGCTCGAAATCGTGGTTGAAGTTTCGCTTCAGACGCGGGGGCAGCGCGGCCTGCATCGCCACCGGCGCCTTCTGCAACCGTTGCGTCTCGTACATACCGATTTGAAGGGTGACCAGGTACGTCGACGTCGGCTCGGCCAGCTCGTAGGTCCACGTCGTCATGGCCGCTCGGGTGCGGCGAGAGACCAACTCGCCGTTGGCGATTGCCCGGTACGGGTTCTCGGTGCTGATCTGGATGTGGTAACTGGCCTTGGCGCTCGGGTGATCGTCGCAGGGGAACCAGGAGGCGGCGCCGTTGGGTTGTCCCGCGACCAGTACACCTTCGGTGAGCTCCTCGAAACCGACTTCGCCCCAGAAGGATCGGATCGGCCGCGGAGTTCCGCCGTAGCGGACAGCGATCTTCATCGCCGCCCCGGCGGGCAGCGTCGACGACAATGCGATGTGCAGCTTGCCGCCCGAGCAACTGAATGATGCGGGCCTGCGCCCGTTCACCGACACCTTCGTCACCGCAAGGGCATCGGACAGATCGAGCGTGAAGGTTCGCAACGCCGCCAAGGTGACCGCGGTGATCGTCGCCGACCCCGCGAGCCGGTTGATCGCCACCTTGTACTCCAGATCGAGCTCATAGCGCGACACGCGATATCCGAAGTTGCCGTTGTGAGGCAGATACGGGTCGATGACCGGGGCCTTCTTCGCCGCTTTCTTGGATCGGGTCACGCGGCGGTTTCCTCGGACGCCTTCTCCGGTGGCGCGTCCCCGCGCTTCTTGCGGAACACGTTCCACGGTGCGATGGGGTTGCCCTGCCATCGGGTCGACGGCGGGACCTCATCGCCGCGCATCACCAACGACGCCGGGCCGACGATCGCGGCCGCACCGAGGCGTGCGGCGGGCAGCGCCACGCAATGCGGACCCAACGTCGCACCCTCCTCGAGGACAACCGTATCCATCCGCATCACCCGGTCATGAAAGAGGTGCGTCTGTACGACGCAGCCTCGGTTGACGGTGGCGCCCTTTTCCAGCCTGACCAGGTCCGCCTCGGGCAGCCAGTACGTCTCACACCAGACGCCCCTGCCGATCTTCGCCCCGAGCGCACGGAGCCACATGTTCATCACCGGCGTGCCGCTGGCGGCGCGGGCGAACCACGGCGCAGCGACCGTCTCCACGAAGGTGTCCGACACCTCGTTGCGCCACACGAACGCCGACCAGAGTGGATGCTCGACGGCCCGGATGCGGCCCACCATGATCCATTTCGCGATCACCGCGATAGCACCCGCAACCGCCCCCGCGGCCAGCAGCACGACTCCGCTGCCAAGAGCCGCCCACAAGTATCCGAATTCAACTATCAAGGCCTGCAAGCCAAATAGCACACCGACACCGATCGCGAACGTCACCATCACCGGCACCAGCCGGCACGTCTCGACGAAACCGCGCATGATCTTCAGACGAGCCGGCGGATGGAACGTCCGTAACGCGTCGGCCGCGGTCGGCTTGCGGCGCAACCGGATCGGCGGGCTGCCCAGCCACGACGACCCGGCCTTCGCCTTGCGCGGCGCCGCGGACAGCACCGCAACCAGCCCGTCATCGGGCACCTTGCGCCCGGGCTGCGTGATACCGGAGTTGCCCAGAAACGCCCGGTTCCCGATCGTCGCCTTCTCGACGTGAATCCATCCGCCGCCGAGCTCGTATGACGCCACCATGGTGTCGTCGGCAAGAAAGGCGCTGTCCCCGATGACGGTGAACTTCGGCGTCAGCAGGGCCGTCGAGATCTCTGTGCCCCGGCCGACCTTCGCTCCCAGCACGCGCAGCCACGTCGGGGTGAGAAGGCTTGCGTAGACGGGGAACAGGTAGTTGCGGGCTGCGTCCATCAGACGCTCGGTCGCCCATATCTGCCAGCCGATGCGGCTGCGGACCGGGTGGTAACCCTCGCGCAACCACAGCGACAGCACGCGCACGCCGATCACCGTCAACGCCGCGTACACCACAAGCGCAACCAGTGTCGCGACCGGTGTCCACAGCAGTGCGGGCACGATCGCGTCACTCAGCGAGACGGTGTCCCGGACACCCCAGCCGATCAAGGCCAGACCGCAGCCCAGCGCCGCAAGAGGAATGGCGCCCAACAGCATTGACGTCAACCCGTAGATGAGCACCCACAGCGGCGCCCGGCCCGGACGCTCGTCGGGCCACGGATGACGCGCCTTACCCGACTTGACCGCGGGCGAACCCTTCCAATACTGACCCTTCTTCACCCTGCCGACCACGCCGGAGCCCGCGGCGACGTCGGCGTTCTTCCCGACCGTCGCCCCGGGCAGCAGCGTCGTGCGCGCGCCGATCGTCGCATCGTTGCCGATCGTGATGGCGCCGACGTGGAAGTGGTCGCCGTCGACCCAATGGCCGGACAGGTCCACCTCCGGCTCGATCGAACTGCGGTGGCCCAGCGTGAGCATGCCGGTCACCGGCGGAGCCGAGTGCAGGTCGACGCCCTTGCCGACCTTGTTGCCGAGCGCCCGCGCGTAGTACACCATCCACGGTGCGCCGGCCAGATTCTCGGCGCCGCTGGCATCGGCGAGCCGCTCGGCCAGCCAGACCCTCATGTGGACGGCGCCGCCGCGGCGATAGGTGCCCGGCTTCAGAAAGCCGACCAGCATTCGCGCGGAGAGCACCGCGATGCCCATCCGTCCGGCAGGCGTGACGAAGATGATGAACCCGCCGAGGATCCACCACCAGTCGACCGTCACCAGCCACGGCACCGAGCTGTACATGGCGACGACGTTGTTGATCAGCGCCAGCCACACCACCCACTGCACGCCCGTCAACGTGGCGAGCGGCAGCGACATCGCCGTCTGGAAAGACTGCGCGAGCAGCGGCGTCGGCCGCACGATGCGCGTCTCGACCTGCGGGGGCGGGTCCAGCTCGTCCAGGAAACCGGCGAGCGAGCCCAGCCGCGGATGGTCGTACAGGTCGGCGACCGTCACCTGCGGGTAGCGCTGGCGCAGCGCCGCCACCAGTTGCGCCGCCGACAGCGAGCCTCCGCCGAGCGCGTGGAAGTCGGCCTCCGGGCCGTCGATCGGAGCGGCCAGCACATCGCGCCACAGCCCGGCAAGCCAGCCCATCGTGCCGCCGAGATCGGGCGCCTCTTCCTCGGTTTCGCCGGGCGGCGGCCACGGCAGCGCCTCCCGGTCCACCTTGCCCGATGTGCGGGTGGGCAATTCGTCGACGAGGACCAGCCGCGGCACCAGCGCGGCAGGCAGCGCCTCCGCCAGCGAAGTGCGCGCCGCGGCGATGTCGAATGACGGGTCCGCGCTGGCGATGTAGCCGACGAGCAGCGGAGTGCCGCTGGCGGTTTGCCGCACCGCCGCAGCGCCTCCGCTGACACCGGGCAGGTTCACCAACGCGGCGTCGACCTCGCCAAGCTCGATGCGCCGTCCTCCGACCTTGACCTGATCGTCGGCCCGGCCGCAGAAGATCAAACCGTCGGGCTCGAGCCGCACAAGGTCACCGCTGCGATACGCGCGGTTCCAGTCCAGCGTGGGCATCGGCGCGTACTTCTCGGCGTCCTTCTCCGGGTCCAGGTAGCGCGCCAGGCCGACGCCGCCGATCACCAGCTCGCCGATCTCGCCGACGCCGACGGGCACGCCGTCCTTGTCGACGACGGCCAGGTCCCAGCCGGGCAGCGGCAGGCCGATGCTGACCGGTCCCATGCCGTCGAGCTTGGCCGCACACGCGACGACGGTGGCCTCGGTGGGGCCGTAGGTGTTCCACACCTCGCGGCCGGCCGAGTCGGGTCCGGCGGCCAGCCGCTCCGCGAGGTCAGGCGGGCAGGCCTCGCCGCCGAAGATCAGCAGCCGCACCGCCTCCAGGGCCTCGGCCGGCCACAGCGCCGCCAGCGTCGGCACCGTCGACACCACCGTGATGTCCCGCGACACCAGCCACGGCCCGAGATCCATGCCGCTGCGCACCAGTGAACGCGGCGCCGGGACCAGGCAGGCGCCGTGCCGCCAGGCCAGCCACATCTCCTCGCAGGATGCGTCAAATGCGACGGACAGACCGGCGAGTACCCGGTCGCCGGGCCCAATCGGGTTGTCCTGCAGAAACATTTGCGCCTCGGCGTCGACGAAGGCGGCCGCGCTCCTGTGATTGACCGCCACGCCCTTCGGGGTGCCAGTCGACCCCGAGGTGAAGATGATCCATGCGTCGTCGCGGCCCAACGGCGACGCGGCGCGCCAGCCGCGGGATTCGCCGGCCCCGCGGGTGAGTCCCTTCTCGGTGATGACCCCGACGACATTGGCCTCACCGAACACCAGCGCCGCCCGCTCGTCGGGGTCGTCGGCGTCCACGGGCACATAGGCGGCGCCGGTGGCAAGGGTCGCCAGGATCGCCACGTAGAGGGCGTAACTGCCCGACGGCATGCGGATGCCGATCCGGTCGCCGCGGCCGACGCCGCGGGCCGCCAGCCACGCGACGCTGTCCTCGACGTCGGTGATCAGCTCGCTGTAGGTGAGTTGGACGGCGTCGTCGTCGATCGCGGGCGCGTCGGGATAGCGCGCGGCGGTTTCGTACAGGATGTCGACCAGCGTGCGCGGTTCGGGGGCGTACGGCGATTGCACGTACTGCGCAGGTATCTCCGGCATCGCCACGCCTACAACGTACTAAGCGCGTGCGCCTGCGCGTCTGCGCTTGACGACGCGGCGTGTGATCAGAATTGCGGCAACGACGACGATGGCGGCGATGACGTACCACTTGTAGCGCTCGAACGCGGCGTAGATCTCGACGATGTTCTCGCCGGCGAGGTACCCGACACCGGCCCACGTGCCCACCCACAGCACAGCGCCCAAGGCGTTGAAGCCCAGGAATTTCGCCCAGTGCATTCCCACGATTCCGGCGAGCAGGCCGTTGAGCTGTCGCAGCCCCTCGATGAACCGGGCGATCGTGACGACCTTGCCGCCGTGGTTGTTGAAGAACTCCTCTGCGTGATCCAGTCGCTGCGGGGTCAGGAAGACGTAACGGCCGAATCGTTCGACAAGCGGGCGGCCACCGAAGTGGCCGACGGCAAAGCCGATGTTGTCGCCGATGATGGCGCCGAGCACCGCCACGAGGATCACGACCGCGATGTTCATGTGGCCCGAGCCCGCGAAGACGGCCGCGGCGATGAGCAGTGCCTCGCCCGGCACCGGCACGCCGAAGTCCTCGAGAAGGACGAAGCCGCCGACGGCCCAGGTAGCCGTAGTGCTCGAGCAGCGGCTGCAAGTCCCCGAAGACACCGGGCAGTTGGGTGTCGGCCATGTCTTGGATTCTCGCTGAGCGCAACCGTTGTCGCGCCGCGATCGCCCTTCTAGCGTGTCGGCGTGACGACTGGGCGAAGTAATCAGCGGGGGCTGCGGCTCTTTGTGGCCGACGCGTCGGGCGACAACTGGCGCGAACTCACGGCGGGCAGCGCCACGACGGTGCGACTTGCGGCGCCCGATCTGCAGCAGGCGCGACGCGCGCGTGGCCGGTTGGCCGACGACGTCGCGGTGATCCTCGACATCACCGTGGCGGTCGGCAGAGACTTTCGCTCCGCGCGAAACGCGGTGGCCGGCTTGGACAGCGACACGCTGCATTACGCCGGAACGATCGACGGGCTGGCCGGACTGGTCGCCGACATCTTCATGGCCGATGTGGCCGACGGCGTGACCTTCATTCCGGCGTCGCCCCAGCAGGACATGCGGACACTGGCCGCCGCGGCGCTGGACCGTATCGCACAGCGGCTGCCGCTGGCCGGCGCCGCCTGACCGGGAACGCTACGCCTCGAGCTCTCCGGCGATCTTGCGCTCGATGCTGGCCCGGGTGGCGGCGGGCAGCACGAGGATCCCGTCGAGCTCGGCCTTGGCGCGGGCATAGGCGTTCTGGCGCTCCTGGGGCGTCGCGGCGTCGTCCTCGGCCAGCCTGAGCAGGTTCTGGGCCCGCGCGATGCGCTGCTGGTCCTCGTCGGAGAACGTGCTGCGACGCAGCCGGATCGCTTCGGCTTCTGCGACGTCGAACGCCGTCACGTAGTCCGTGCACGGCGTCGCGGTACTCCAGCTGCGCCTCGCGGTCGCCGTCGAGATCGTCGGCATCCTCCGGCCGCAGCAGGTCCGCGCGCCGCCTCGCCTTGTGGAATTCCATCGTCAGCGGGTTGCGCATGTCGGTCATCAGCGGGAAGTCGAGAAGTTTGGCAACGTCGATCTCGTAGTCCAGCCAGCGCGCATCAGTGTGGCCGTGCTGTTCGAGGATCCTTCTTCAGTTCGCGCCGGTTCTTGACTTCGTTAGTGCGCGAACGGCCTGCGGCCTCGGCGACAGCGATCTTGGTCTGCTGCTTGATCCGATAGCGCTCGAGCCGCCGTTCGGCGCGACGGTCGTTAGCAGCGGCAACCGCCCTCACGCCGCCGCCGACCATGGCGCCGAGCGGGAAGATCAGCCACCAGAAGTTCCCCGCGAAATGGAGCAGAGGTTCCACAAGGCCAGCATGCCACCGTCAGGAAATTGCCTCGTAGATCAGCCGCGCATACCTCGCGGTGCGCTCGTTGCCGAGCGTCCCTTGTCCCATCTTGTTCATGACGTATGCGGCGGTGGTGCGGCGGTCGGGGTTGATGAGCACCATCGAGCCACCCCATCCGCCCCAGAAGCAGACCCGTCTCGCCCGGCGGCAGGAACGGCACCGCCTCGGAGGTGGGCAGCCCGTAGCCGATGCCGAACTTCATGGGCACGCCCAAAACCAGATCGGGGCCTTGAGCTTGGACGTCGAAGATCCGGTCGATCGTCTTATCGGTCAGCAGCTGGACACCATTGGCGGTGCCGCCCAGCGAAACCGGGGACAACATCCGTGCCAGCGAACGCGCATTGCCGTGTCCGTTGACGGCGCCCAGGTCGGCGTCGCGCCACGCGGCGGTGTGGGCGATGTCTGCCTCTGGAGCAGGGTTGGTGAGCGCCTTGCGCATCGGGCTGTCTTCGGGCAGCGCGTCGAATGGGATGTCGAACGGCGGGGGAGGAATGAGTTGGGCGATCCGCCCGCCATCTTCGGGCCGCGCACCGATCTGGAAGTCGGCGTCGAGCGGACCGGCGATCTCGTCGCGGACGAAGTCCTTCAGCGACTTCCCTGTGGTCCGGCTGATCAGCTCGCCGATCAGGAAGCCGAAGTTGAGCGCCTGATATCCCGACGCCGTGCCCGGCTCCCACCACGGCGCCTGGGCCGCCAGTAGCGAGGTGGCCTTTTCCCAGTCGAAGAGGTCGTCGATGGCCATCGGTTCCTGCCAGCCGGCGACCCCGGAGGTGTGCGAGAGCAGGTGACGCACCATGACGTCCTGCTTGCCGTTGGCGGCGAACTCCGGCCAGTACGTTGCGACCGGCGCATCGAGGTCCATCAGTCCACGATCGGCGAGCATCAGCCCGGCCAGGCTCGTCACGGTCTTGGTGCTCGACCAGACGTTGATGATCGTGTCCTCGCCCCACGGAATCGTCTTCGCCGCGTCGGCGTAGCCGCCCCAGATATCGAGCACGGATTCACCGTCGATGTCGATTGCGATCGCGGCGCCCACCTCGGCACCGCTGCCGAGCTCTTCGGCCAGCGCCTCGGCGACCTTGTCGAAACGGGGATCGATATGGCCCTGCACGGCGGAAGTCATGCGATGGAACTTACGCCGCGCGATTTGTGAATCTAACGACGCATCTGGGCGATTCCCGTCGTCAGATTCACAATCTGTGGCGAGCTGTATGCGCAGAGGCGACTATCCCCAGTTGTCGTATCCGCCTTCGGGCCCCAACATCCGCTCGAGCCGAGTCCGGTTGATCCGGGCCAATTCGTTGCGGACCACTTTCCGCTCGGTCTCGACGTCGTTCATCAGGCGGTCGGTGACCGCTGCGAGCACGTCCTGCGCGCCGTAGCCGTTGACGAACATGACGAACCCGAAGCCGAAATGGTCGAGGTACTTCTTCGACGCCAAGGCCAACTGCTCCATCACCTCGGGCGCGTTCGTCTGAGATTGCGCACTGCTCGGCCGCGGATTTCTCACTGCCCGGTCGTCGGCCGACGTCGGGGTACGCCTGCAGGATCGAGTCGACGGAGTTCTCGGCGAGTCCGAACAGCAATTGGTCGGCCCGCCGAAACAGCGCGTCGTGGTCCCCATACGGGCGCCCGCGGGCCAGGTCCGCGGCCAGCGGCACGCTGTAGCAGCATTCGTAGAGCGCGTGCACGGCGCGGCGCATCGGCATCTCGTTGAACACGTCCAACCCCATGCCCTGATGCATCAACACACCGTCATCATGCGAGCAGCAGAGCACGCCGGCGTTACGCCGTGTTACAGCGAGGAAAACTCCGCGTCAGTGGCCCTCGGACTTATACCGCTCGATCGACCGATCGACCTCGGCCTCGGCGTCCTGCCGGCCCGTCCAGTCCGCGGCCTTCACATACTTGCCGGGCTCGAGGTCCTTGTAGTGGACGAAGAAGTGTTTGATCGCCTCGAGTTCGGACGGCGGGACGTCGGACACGTCCTTGATGTGGTCCCACCGCCCGTCGCCCGCGGGCACGCACAGCACCTTGTCGTCGCCGCCTGCCTCGTCGGTCATCTGGAACATGGCGACCGGGCGCGCTTCGACGATGCAGCCAGGGAACACCGACTCCGGCAGTAGTACCAGCGCGTCGAGCGGGTCGCCGTCTTCGCCGAGGGTGTTCTCGATGAAGCCGTAGTCGGCCGGGTAGCCCATCGCCGTGTAGAGGTAGCGGTCGAGCTTCACCCGGCCGGAGTCGTGGTCGACTTCGTACTTGTTGCGCGAGCCCTTCGGGATCTCGATGACTACGTCGAACTGCACCGCGCCGCTCCTTGCCCTGTGCTCTGTCGTGGGGACGGACGTCAACCCTAATAGAGGACTGCGTTGCCATTGCTTCCACCGGCCTGACCTGACACTTTCCGGCAACGGATACCCTGCTGAGGCAGGCAGGGAGTCAGGAGAATCATGCGTCCCACCCAGTGGCGACGGTCCACCCACGTTGTGATCGGGTTGGCCGTTCTGCTGGTGGTTGCTGCGGTCGTGGCCGCCGCGGCACTGCTCACGGGTGGAAAGTCCAGACGACGCCCAGGCGCTCCCACCGGCACCGGCGCTGGCGACCGCCAACCCGGGAATCAAGCCGGTGGCCGACTCGGCGGAGAAGCCGACGCCGGACAGGCTGGCGGCGACGTTGGCGCTGACCCTTGCCGATCCGAACCTCGGGGCCTTCACCGGCAGGATCACCGATGCCGTCACCGGCGAGCAGCTATGGGCGCAGGGCGCCGACGTGCCGATGCAGCCTGCGTCGGTGACCAAGGTGTTGACGACGTCCGCTGCGCTGCTCGGGTTGGACCGCGATGCCCGGCTCACGACGAAGGTGTTGGTGTCCGACCAGCGGCCGGGGTTGGTGGTGCTCAAGGGTGGTGGTGACCCGACGCTGTCGGCCGTGCCTGCCGGTCAGGACGACCTGGTACCGAGACGCGGCGCGGATCAGCGACCTCGCCGATCAGGTCCGACGCAGCGGCACCAAGGTGACTGCGGTGCAGGTGGATATCAGTGCCTACAGCGGCCCGACGATGGCGCCGGGCTGGGATCCGCTCGACATCGACGGCGGCGACATCGCGCCGATGGAAGCGGTGATGCTCGACGGTGGTCGCACCCAGCCGGTCAGCGTCGACTCGAACCGGTCGAGGACACCCGCGCTCGACGCCGGCCGTGCGCTTGCGGTTGCGCTCCGCGTCGATCCCGCCGCCGTTGGGGTGCTGCCCGCGGGGTTTGACGGAGGCAAGGAGATCGCGTCGGTGCAGTCGCCGCCGCTGATCGAGCGGCTTCGCGAGATGATGAACAACTCCGACAACGTGATGGCGGAGGCGATTGGGCGGGAAGTGGCTGCCGCACAACAGAAGCCGCAGAGCTTCGACGGTGCCGTACGCGCAGTGCTCGGCGAGTTGGGCTCCGCCAAGATCGACACCGGTGGTTCGCATCTGATGGACTGCAGCGGCTTGTCCGTCGACGATCGACTGACCGCGGAGACCCTCGATGAGACCGTCAATGCCGCCGCGGGCAGTGACCAGCCGAAGTTGCGGCCGCTGGTCGACCTGTTGCCCATCGCCGGGGGCAGCGGCACCCTGTCCAACCGCTTCCTCGACACCGACGCCGGCCGCGCTTCGGCCGGTTGGCTGCGCGCCAAGACCGGGTCGTTGACCGGTACCAATTCCTTGGTCGGCATCGTCACCGATTCCAGCGACCGCGTGCTGACCTTCGCGCTGCTCTCCAACAACGCGGGCCCGTCGGGTCGCACTGCGATCGACGCGTTTGCCGCGACGCTGCGGTCGTGTGGGTGCAGGGCATGAGCCGCTCTACCAAGCTGGATGTCGGTCGAGCCGTCGACTGGGGCTTCGCAGCGACGGTCGGGGCCAGGCTCGCCCGTCCTGGACCGGCGGCCACCGAGTACACCCGCCGTCAGGTGATCGACC
Organism: uncultured Actinomycetota bacterium; assembly: GCA_963734385.1. GTDB lineage: Bacteria > Actinomycetota > Actinomycetes > Mycobacteriales > Mycobacteriaceae > Mycobacterium. The sequence continues at coordinate 16,727 of CAVTHR010000004.1, forward strand.
AGCTGTCCAGCGCATCGCAGCGCGCCGAGATGCCGGTGCGCGAAGTGACCGGGCTGAACGAAGGCGCCGACGTGGCCGACGCCCGCATCGTCGACCGGACTCAGTGGATCCGCGCCGCCACCCAATCCATGCGGGTGATGACCGGGGGCGCAGAGAACGGGGACAAACCGAACTTCATCACGGGCCGCGTTACCGGCGCGCAGACGGGCGCTGTGCTGGCGTTCATCTCGTCGGGCATTCTCGGACAGTACGACCCGTTCGGCGCGAACGGCGGCGAGCTGCTTCTGGTGTATCCCAACGTTATTGCGGTGGAGCGGCACCTTCGGGTGCTGCCTGCAGACTTTCGGCTGTGGGTGTGCCTGCACGAGGTGACCCATCGAGTGCAGTTCCGCGCCAACCCATGGCTGGCCGACCACATGTCGAACGCGCTCGGTGTGCTGACGCAGGAGACCAGCGACGACATCACCGAGGTGATCGGCAGGCTGGCCAGCTTCGTCCGCGATCGCCGCGATGGCGTTGCGCCCGAACCGAACTCGACCGGAGTCCTGGGTGTGCTGCGGGCCGTGCAGTCGGAGCCACAGCAGCGCGCGCTGGACCAGTTGCTGGTGCTGGGCACCCTGTTGGAAGGCCATGCCGACCACGTGATGGACGCGGTCGGGCCCGCCGTGGTGCCGTCGGTGGCCACAATTCGGCGGCGGTTCGACGATCGCCGTCAGCGCAAGCAGCCGCCTGTGCAGCGGGTGCTTCGGGCGCTGCTCGGCATCGACGCGAAGATGAGCCAGTACACCCGCGGCAAAGCGTTCGTCGACCACATCGTCGAGAGAGTGGGCATGGCCCGGTTCAATGCGATCTGGACAGGGCCCGAAACCTTGCCGCTGCCAACCGAAATCGAAGAGCCGCAGCGATGGATCGACAGGGTGCTCTAGCCGCGTTGCAGACCGCGGTCGCCGCTTTCGGCCGCCGCCATGCCATCGCGGATGACCGCTGGTGCGTCGCCTTGTCGGGCGGCCCGGACTCATTGGCGCTCACGGCCGTCGCCGGAGCACTGAAGCCGACCACCGCGCTGATCGTCGACCACCAACTGCAGCAGGATTCGCACAGTGTCGCGACGACCGCTCAGCAACAGGCCTTGGCATTGGGATGTGTTGACGCACAGATTGTTTGCGTCGACGTCGGCACAGCGGGGGGTCCAGAGGCCGCCGCACGCACCGCCCGCTACCACGCACTCGACGAGGCCAGGGGCGATGCCCCGGTGCTGCTCGGCCACACACTCGACGACCAGGCCGAGACCGTGCTGCTTGGTCTCGGTCGCGGATCGGGCGCCCGGTCGATCGCAGGCATGCGGGCCTACGACCCGCCGTGGTATCGCCCGTTGCTGGACATTCGGCGCGCGGTCACCCACGAAGCGTGCTCCGAGCTGCGCATCGAGCCGTGGCACGACCCGCACAACACCGATCGCCGGTACACCCGCAGCCGGCTGCGCACCGAGGTACTACCGCTGCTCGAGGATGTCCTCGGCGGCGGTGTGGCCGAGGCGCTCGCCCGCACCGCGACCGCTCTGCGCGAGGACACCGAGACACTCGACGAGCTGGCGCAGTGGGCGCTGGAGGCGGCATCCACCGGCGAGGGGCTCGACACCGGCCGGTTGACGGTATTACCGGAGGCGGTCCGGCGCAGGGTGATCCGCAGTTGGCTGCTGGCCGGAGGTGCCAGCGATCTGACCGACAAACAGATCCGCGGCGTCGACACGTTGGTCACCGCGTGGCGTGGCCAGGGCGGGGTGGCGGTCGGCTCCCCGCTGCGCAGACAGCGGCTAATCGCGGGGCGCATGGGCGGCATGTTGACCCTGCATCGGGAACCGGTCTGAGGAGTTAGGGCGAACTCACGTTGGTCGAGGATGGTCACACATGGCACGCTGTGGACGTGCCATCTGAGGAGCTGTACCCGGGCGACATCAAGTCGGTGCTGCTCTCCGAGGATCAGATCCAGACGCGGGTCGCCGAGCTGGGTGCTCAGGTGGGCGCGGACTACCGGGAAACCATCGAGGCAAACGACCAGGACCTGCTGCTGGTGACCGTGCTCAAGGGCGCGGTCTTTTTCGTCACCGACCTGGCCCGCGCGATTCCTGTGCCGACCCAGCTGGAGTTCATGGCGGTCAGCTCTTACGGGTCGTCGACGTCGTCGTCGGGTGTGGTGCGCATCCTCAAGGACCTCGACCGCGACATCAACGATCGCGACGTGCTGATCGTCGAGGACATCGTCGACTCTGGGCTGACCCTGTCCTGGCTGCTGCGCAACCTCGCGACACGGCACCCGCGGTCGCTGCGGGTGTGCACGCTGATGCGCAAGCCCGACGCCGTGCGCGACGACGTCGACATCGCCTACGTGGGTTTCGACATCCCCAACGAGTTCGTCGTCGGCTACGGGCTGGACTACGTCGAGCGCTACCGCGACCTGCCATACATCGGCACGCTCGACCCCAAGGTGTACGAGGAGTTGTAGCGACATGACCCCGACCGCCCTGCGGATCTGCCCGTTGTGCGAGGCCACCTGCGGCCTGACGCTCACGATCTCCGACGGCAAGGTGACCGGGACACGCGGTGACCGTGACGATGTGTTCAGCGCCGGCTTCATCTGTCCGAAGGGTGCGAGCTTCGCCCAGCTGGACAACGATCCAGACCGGCTGGCGCAACCGATGGTCCGCCGTGACGGCGTGCTGACCGAAGCGACATGGGACGAGGCGTTCGCCGTCGTCGCGGACCGGCTCGGTGCAGTCATCGGCGAGCACGGCGGGGCGTCGGTCGGGATGTATCTGGGCAACCCCAACGCGCACACCGTCGCAGGCAGCCTGTACCCGCCGTTGCTCATCCGCGGGCTCGGCACCCATCAGGTGTTCTCCGCCAGCACGTTGGACCAGATGCCCAAACACGTCGCATTGGGCTTCATGTTCGGCAGCCCCGTCGCGTTCACGGTGCCCGACATCGACCGCACCGACTACTTGGTGATCATCGGCGCCAATCCCCTTGTGTCCAACGGTAGTTTGGCCACCGCTGCCGATTTCCCAGGCAAGCTGCGGGCACTGCGTAAACGCGGCGGGCGGCTGGTCGTGATCGATCCGGCCCGCACGCGCACAGCTGAACTGGCCGACCGTCACATCGCTCCCCGGCCGGGCACCGATCCCGCGCTGCTGCTCGCCGTCGTGCATGTGCTCTTCGAAGACGGCCTTGTCGCACCGGATCTCGGCGGTATCGCCGAACACGTCACCGGTGTCGACGATGTCCGCAGCCTTGCCGCCGATTTCGCGCCGGAGGACGTCTCCGCATATTGCGGTGTACCCGCCGACGAGATTCGAGCGTTGGCCCGCGAGTTGGCCGCGGCGCCGACGGCGGCGGTGTACGGCCGAATCGGTACCTCGACAGTGGAATTCGGCACGCTCGGCAGCTGGCTGGTTGACGTCATCAACGTCCTGACGGGCAACCTCGATCGCCCCGGCGGCGCGATGTTTCCGCTCGGTGCGGCGATGCCTGCGCCGCGCCCACCCAAGGCGGGCCGTGGCTTCAAGACCGGCCGCTGGCACAGTCGCGTTTCGGGCTACCCGGAGGCGCTGTCCGAATTGCCTGCTGCCGCAATTGCCGAGGAGATCGACACCCCCGGCGATGGTCAGATCAAGGCGATGATCACGATCGCCGGAAATCCCGTGCTGTCGGCTCCTGACGGTGACCGGCTCGACCGGGCGCTCGACGCCGTCGGCTTCATGCTCAGTGTCGACCCGTACCTCAACGAGACCACACGCCATGCCGACGTCATCCTTCCGCCTCCGCCGCCGTCGCAGAGCCCCCATTTCGACTTCGCGCTGAACAACCTCGCGGTGAGAAACAACGCCCGTTACTCGCCGCCGGCGTTGCCGCTCGACGGGCGGCCCGACGAGGCGGAGATCCTGTCCCGCATCGCGCTGATCCTGTACGGCCTTGGCGTGGACGGTGATCCGGCGCTCGTCGACGAGCAGGTCATTGCGACGACCCTGGCCAAGGAGTCCGCCGACCCGACCTCACCGGTGGCGGGGCGTCCGGTGGAGGAGTTGACCGCGATGCTGGCCGCAGGCCCCGGCTATGAACGTCGCCTCGACATGATGCTGCGGCTCGGCGCCTACGGCGACGCATTCGGCACTAGGCCGGACGGTCTCACCCTCGATCGCCTCAAGGCCGCGCCGCACGGTATCGATTTGGGCCCGCTGCAGTCTCGGCTGCCCGAAGTGCTCCGAACGCCAAGCGGGCGAATCGAACTCGCGCCAGAGCCGCTGATCACCGACGCGGCACGGCTTCGCGAAGCGGTCGGAAGGGGCGCCGACGGGTTTGTCCTGATCGGCAGGCGCCACCTGCGCTCCAACAACAGCTGGATGCACAACGTTCCGGCTCTGGCGGGCGGGACGAACCGATGCACGCTGCAGATCCATCCGGATGACGTCGCCGAGCTCGGACTGGCCGACACGGCCAAGATCAAGGGCCCCGGCGGGGAATTACTGGCGCCGATCGAACCGATGCCGGGGATGCGGCGCGGCGTCGTGTCGCTGCCGCATGGATGGGGTCACGACCGCGGCGGTACGCGGCAGGGCGTCGCGGCGGGCCAGCCCGGCGTGAACGTCAATCAGCTCAACGACGGCAGCCGGCTAGATCCGTTGTCGGGCACCGCCGTGCTCAACGGCATCCCGGTTGATATCGCCCCCGCTGACTAGGTCAGTTCCCAGATCACCGTCACCGAGAAGCTGACGCTCTGCTGCCCGGGTTCCAGTGGCACGGCCTCCATGGCCGCCCGCGGCATTGGCGTCGGCGGCGGGATCGGAGTCGCGCCCGCCGACTCGGAGATCGAAATGACGTTGCCCAGAGTCAGCCCCGACAACTGCGCGTACTGCTCGGCGCGATCCTTGGCGTCGTCGAACGCACGGGTGCGCGCGTCCTTCACCAGCTGCGAGTCGTCCTCGATCGTGAAGCTAACGGAGTTGATGCGGGTCGCGTCCCCGCCGGTGGTGCCGATGAGTGCCAGCGTCTGCGAAGCGGTGTCCAGCTTGCGGATCTTGACGGAGATCGAATTGCTCGCCTGGTATCCGATGATGGTCGGATTGTTGGTGCCCGCGCCGAACTGCGGCTGCAGGCTCACGTTGGTGGTGGCGATGTCCGCCTTGTCGACACCGGAGCCCACCAGCGCGTCGATCACGGCCTTCTGACGATCACTGGTCTGGTTCATCGCGGCGGTGACATCCGGTGCGGTGAACTCGATCGAGACGTTCGCCGTCAACGTGTCCGGCCTGCCCTGCACCTCGCCCGATCCGACCACGGTGACCTGACGGGTGTCCGGGTCGGCTGTCGGAATGATCGACGGCCCGGACTTCGACGTCGCGTCGCAGCCGGACAGGCCGGCGACGACCACCCCCGCCGCGGCGATGACGATCAATCGGGTCGCAAGTTTCGCTCTCGCTGGCATGCCTGGCAGCCTAGAGCACCTGCCGGTCAGACCAGGTTGAGGCGCTGCAGGTCGGCACCGTACTTGTCGATCAGCGACGCCGAGATATGCGGGATGTCCCCCTCTGCACCGACCTTGGCTGCGCGAACCGCGCTATGGAATACCTCGGTCGGAGCGATGGCGCCACGCACCGGCCGCTCGGGCTTGCGGTACGCGTCGAGCAGAGGGAGCGCGCTATGCCGCCGCTGCCGCTCCGGAAGGCCGGTCAGTGCGGTCTCGAACCTGCCGAGCCACTCCTCGTAGTCGCCGATCCGCGCGATCTTGTGGCCGGCGTCGACGAGCCAGTCGACGAAAGTGTCCAGCGAGATGCCGTCGTCGTAGGGGTTCATCACGTCGAACGACCGGTACCCGTCTGTCGATTTCGCCGCCAGCGCGACGATGGACTCCGCGACGAAGTCGACCGGCAGCCCGTCGTAGTGGGCCCTCTGCGGCCTGCCGTCGGGGTCGGTCTCATAGAACGAACGGGGCGCGATACCGGTTGCAAGAAGGCTAAGAATCAACCGGGTGAACGCGTCCGGAACGTTCAGCTGACCCTCGAATCGCGTGTGGGCGAGGATCATGTCGGACCGGAACACCGCGACCGGCAGGCCGCAGAGGTCGTGTGCCTCCCGTAGCAGCACTTCGCCTGCCCACTTGCTATTCGCATAGCCGTTGGCATACGAGCTGTCGACGGGTCGCTCCTGGCTGACCTCGCGGATGTCGCCATCCTCGAGGAAATCGCCTGCGGCGACCGACATCGCGACCGCAACCGTCGAGAGGTACGTGAAGGGCTTGATCTGGGCGGTGATCGCCAGCCGGATCAGCTCGGCGGTACCGACCACATTCGGGCCGAACTCCTCGCTGTAAGGCAGCACGTGGTTGACCAGTGCGGCGGGATGCACGATCTGATCGACATTGTGGGCCAACCGATCCCAGGTCACCCTGTCGAGGCCGAGGTTGGGCTCGCCGATATCGCCCGCGACGACCTCGAGATGGTTCTCGGCCAACTCACGGAATCGCTTTT
>CAVTHR010000005.1:0-335932 GCA_963734385.1 uncultured Actinomycetota bacterium
ATTCATCACGGGCGCGCACACACGGGTACGGGAATATCAACCCGTTGTCCATCGACTACGCCTGTCGGCCTCGCCTTAGGTCCCGACTCACCCTGGGCGGACTGGCCTGGCCCAGGAACCCTGGTCTTTCGGCGGGCAAGGTTCTCACTTGCCTTATCGCTACTCATGCCTGCATTCTCACTCCCACACCCTCCACCACACGATCACTCGGTGGCTTCACCGGATGCAGGACGCTCCCCTACCCAGCCTTACGGCTGCCGCGGCTTCGGCGGTGTGCTTGAGCCCCGCTACATTATCGGCGCACAATCACTTGACCAGTGAGCTATTACGCACTCTTTCAAGGGTGGCTGCTTCTAAGCCAACCTCCTGGTTGTCTTCGCGACTGCACATCCTTTTCCACTTAGCACACGCTTAGGGGCCTTAGCCGGCGATCTGGGCTGTTTCCCTCTCGACGCACGGAGCTTATCCCCCGCCGTCTCACTGCCACACTATTGACTTACCGGCATTCGGAGTTTGGCTGACGTCAGTAACCTAGTAGGGCCCATTGGCCATCCAGTAGCTCTACCTCCGGCAAGAAAAATGTAACGCTGCACCTAAATGCATTTCGGGGAGAACCAGCTATCACGGAGTTTGATTGGCCTTTCACCCCTACCCACAACTCATCCCCTCAGTCTTCAACCTAAGTGGGTTCGGGCCTCCACAACATCTTACTGCTGCTTCACCCTGGCCATGGGTAGATCACTCCGCTTCGGGTCCAGAACACACCACTACACCACACCCTACGGCGTGGATACGCCCTATTCAGACTCGCTTTCGCTGCGGCTACCCCACACGGGTTAACCTCGCGACATGTCCCTGACTCGCAGGCTCATTCTTCAAAAGGCACGCCATCACCCCACGCAAAGCGAAGGCTCTGACGGCTTGTAGGCACACGGTTTCAGGTACTCTTTCACTCCCCTCCCGGGGTACTTTTCACCATTCCCTCACGGTACTAATCCGCTATCGGTCACTGAGAAGTATTCAGGCTTACCGGGTGGTCCCGGCAGATTCACAGCAGATTCCACGGGCCCGCTGCTACTCGGGGACACTGCGACAACAGATGCGATGTTTTCGTCTACGGGGCTCTCACCCTCTACGGACAGACCATCCCAGGCCACTTCAACTAACACCACATTTTCTGACTGCTGCCCCTCTCGGCGGAAAGGAGAACACAGACCCCACAACACCGCCCACACAACCCCCGCCGGGTATCACATGCAAACGGTTTAGCCATCCTCCGCTTTCGCTCGCCACTACTCACGGAATCACAATTGTTTTCTCTTCCTACGGGTACTGAGATGTTTCACTTCCCCGCGTTACCCCCCACTGGCTATAGATTCACCAGCAGGTGACACGACATCACTCGCGCCGGGTTTCCCCATTCGGACATCCTCGGATCCACGCTCGGTTGACAGCTCCCCGAGGCATAACGCAGCCTCCCACGTCCTTCATCGGCTCTCAGTGCCAAGGCATCCACCATGCGCCCTTACACACTTACAACACAAAAAACCAAAAATCATATGAGTTAAAAAACTCTGAAATTGCACATCAAACAACAAAACACACCCCAGCCAAACCCCCAAAAAAGGGTCCCACCAGAGCATGCCCACTTGCTGCTTAGATGCTCGCAACCACTATCCACAAATCAAACACCACACCCCACCACCAAAGATGGAGCGACAACAGTCCTATCCCCGGTTTCCCACACTGCAGGACAAAGAGATAGCGGGCTTGTTGCCTCAAAGCCCAATAGTGTGTTGATGATTTCCTCGCCGGACTCGATCACTCGATCCCATACCCGGCGACGCTTGTTGTTGCACCGTCCAACACCCACTACAGATGCTGAAACTGATCTCCCAACCGTGTCGATCCCGCAGACGCGGGCACGGGGGAATGAATTTGGTGCTCCTTAGAAAGGAGGTGATCCAGCCGCACCTTCCGGTACGGCTACCTTGTTACGACTTCGTCCCAATCGCCGATCCCACCTTCGACGGCTCCCTCCCCAAGGGGTTAGGCCACCGGCTTCGGGTGTTACCGACTTTCATGACGTGACGGGCGGTGTGTACAAGGCCCGGGAACGTATTCACCGCAGCGTTGCTGATCTGCGATTACTAGCGACTCCGACTTCACGGGGTCGAGTTGCAGACCCCGATCCGAACTGAGACCGGCTTTACCAAGGATTCGCTCCACCTCACGGCATCGCAGCCCTTTGTACCGGCCATTGTAGCATGTGTGAAGCCCTGGACATAAGGGGCATGATGACTTGACGTCATCCCCACCTTCCTCCGAGTTGACCCCGGCAGTCTCTCACGAGTCCCCACCATTACGTGCTGGCAACATGAGACAAGGGTTGCGCTCGTTGCGGGACTTAACCCAACATCTCACGACACGAGCTGACGACAGCCATGCACCACCTGCACACAGGCCACAAGGGAACCGACATCTCTGCCGGCGTCCTGTGCATGTCAAACCCAGGTAAGGTTCTTCGCGTTGCATCGAATTAATCCACATGCTCCGCCGCTTGTGCGGGCCCCCGTCAATTCCTTTGAGTTTTAGCCTTGCGGCCGTACTCCCCAGGCGGGGTACTTAATGCGTTAGCTACGGCACGGATCCCAAGGAAGGAAACCCACACCTAGTACCCACCGTTTACGGCGTGGACTACCAGGGTATCTAATCCTGTTCGCTCCCCACGCTTTCGCTCCTCAGCGTCAGTTACTGCCCAGAGACCCGCCTTCGCCACCGGTGTTCCTCCTGATATCTGCGCATTCCACCGCTACACCAGGAATTCCAGTCTCCCCTGCAGTACTCCAGTCTGCCCGTATCGCCCGCACGCCGAGAGTTAAGCCCCCGGTTTTCACGAACAACGCGACAAACCACCTACGAGCTCTTTACGCCCAGTAATTCCGGACAACGCTCGCACCCTACGTATTACCGCGGCTGCTGGCACGTAGTTGGCCGGTGCTTCTTCTATAGGTACCGTCACTTGCGCTTCGTCCCTATTGAAAGAGGTTTACAACCCGAAGGCCGTCATCCCTCACGCGGCGTCGCTGCATCAGGCTTGCGCCCATTGTGCAATATTCCCCACTGCTGCCTCCCGTAGGAGTCTGGGCCGTATCTCAGTCCCAGTGTGGCCGGACACCCTCTCAGGCCGGCTACCCGTCGTCGCCTTGGTAGGCCATCACCCCACCAACAAGCTGATAGGCCGCGGGCCCATCCCACACCGCAAAAGCTTTCCCCCACCAGGCCATGCGACCAGCAAGGAATATTCGGTATTAGACCCAGTTTCCCAGGCTTATCCCAAAGTGCAGGGCAGATCACCCACGTGTTACTCACCCGTTCGCCACTCGAGTCACCCAGCAAGCTGGGCACTTTCCGTTCGACTTGCATGTGTTAAGCACGCCGCCAGCGTTCGTCCTGAGCCAGGATCAAACTCTCCAAACAAAAACCAAAAAGCAATGTTCAGAACAATCCGATCAAAGCAACCAGTTACAAACTGGCAAAAACAGTCACACCCCTAAACGGGAAAAAGAGGCACGACAAAAAACAAAACAACAAACTTAAAAACCACCAAACACACTATTGAGTTCTCAAACAACACACCCGTCCCGACCGCGCAACCAGCGCGCGGCACTGCCGCGTACTAGTAGTGCGGACGGTCAGGAACCCACCGAAGTGGGGCTTCCCTCTGGGACGCCGTCGCGCTCTGCGGCGAACCGCGTCGCGACGACTTCAACAAGTTACGTGAGGGAAAAGTCGGAGTCAAATGGGCTGATGGGTGGTGCGTTTCGGCATTTCACCCGTCGCGCGCACTCCACGTGCGTCGACCCCGACACGTCATCCAACGCGCTCGACCCCGGCGATATTCCTCTTGCCGCGACGCAGTACCAGCCACCGCCCGTGGAGGAAGTCCGATGGCTGCGGCGCCCAGTCCTCACTGTCGATGCGGACGTTGTTGACGTACGCCCCACCCTCATTGACGGTGCGTCGCGCGGCACCCTTGCTCGCCGACAGTCCGCTGGCAACGAGGAGGTCGCAGATTCCGTTGGGAGCGCCAGGGGTCAGTCTCACCACCGGAGTTTCAGCCAGCGCGGCTGCCATGGTCGCGTCGCTGAGCCAAGCGAGCTCACCGCGACCGAACAGCGCGCGACTGGCCTCCTCAACAGCATCGGTAGCTGACCGTCCATGCACCAAGGTGGTGAGTTCTTGTGCAAGGCGACGCTGCGCTGCGCGTTCGTGCGGACGTTCGGCCGTCGCCGTCTCGAGATCGGCAATATCGTCGGCGGTTAGCGCAGTGAACCACCGCAGATACCGCACGACGTCTGCGTCGGCGGTGTTGAAGAAGTATTGATACCAGGCATAGGGGCTGGTCAGCTCCGGGTCTAGCCACAGATTGCCACCACCGGTCGATTTGCCGAACTTCTGTCCTTGGGAGTCGGTGACCAGTGGAGTGGTCAGAGCGTGCACGGTGGCACCAGCTACCTGTCGCACCAGACGAACGCCGGCCACGATGTTGCCCCATTGATCCGAACCACCGATCTGCAGCGAGCACCGGTGGCGCCGATGAAGCTCGACGTAGTCGTTTGCCTGCAACAGCATGTAACTGAACTCGGTGTAGGAGATGCCTTCCCCCTCGAGCCTGCGCCGCACAGTGTCGCGCTCCAGCATTACGTTCACCGAGAAATGCTTACCAACGTCGCGCAAGAAGTCGATGGTCGACAGTTCGGACGTCCATTCGAGGTTGTTCTCAACGATCGCCCCGGTTGGTGATCGATCAAATTCGACGAAGTATTCGAGCTGCCTTTGGATGCGGGTGGTCCAGTCCGCCACAGTGTCAGCGCTATTCAAGTTGCGTTCACCTGCGTCGCGCGGGTCGCCGATCTGGCCTGTTGCTCCCCCCGCCAGCACGATCGGTCGGTGTCCCGCCTGCTGAAACCGGCGCAGTGTCAGCAGCGGAATCAGGTGCCCGGCGTGCAGGCTCGGTGCGGTGGGGTCGAAACCCGAATAGACAGTGATGGGTCCGGCGGCCAGCTGCTCTCCCAGCTGGGCACGGTCAGTGGACTGCGCGATAAGTCCACGCCACTCCAACTCGTCGAGGATGTTGGGCGTTCCCATGGACTCGATCTTCCCGTATTAGTCGCTCTGGCCGGGCGCGGGTGCCCGCGGACTGCGACGGTACAGCGAAACTTCCGGGCGTCCCGCTAGCCAGAATCGCCACGGCCGGTCGGCCGCTTGACTGACGCCAACCCGCGGTCCGTCGGCGGCGGGGTGTTCTTCTGACAGCATCAGCCGAACCGGGCTGTGCACATCGAACAGATCAATCCCGTTGTCGTCCATGGTGATTCCCAGCGCCGAGCACAGATTGCCGGGGCCGCGGGCCATTGCTGCCGGGCGAACCGAATCGCCCCGCCGTTCTTGTGCCAGGTCATGGCCCGCCTCGACGGCGGCCGCCCGGAGCAGAACGGCACCCGCAACGTCATCCGTGGCGCATACGACGTTTGCGCATACGTGAATGCCGTGACTGCGATAGGTGTAGAGCCGGCCCGCCGGTCCGAACATGACGGTGTTACGCCCACCGCGACCGCGGAAGGAATGGGACGCGGCATCGGGCCACGGCCCGTCGGGTGGGCCACCGTAGGCCTCGACCTCGACGACCATCGCGCTCACCCCGCGGCCGGTCAGTGCTGCCCCCAGGAGCCGACGCGCCGCGGCAAGCGGATCGACGGCTAGCAGCTTCGGGGTCACCGAGGCGATTCTGCCCTGAGTCTTGACACACCCAATGCCGGGGAGCATTATTCATCGCATGATGACTTCATCGAGTGATGAATTGTTGAGGCGCGGCGTTGAGCCGGTCGTCGTCATCGACCACCTGCGGGTCGTGCGGGGCAAGCGGCCCGCGATCCACGACCTCTCGGTCCAGATCGCCCGCGGCACGATCACCGGGCTGCTCGGGCCATCGGGCTGCGGCAAGACCACGCTGATGCGCAGCATCGTTGGAACCCAGATCATCACCGCGGGAAGTGTGACGGTGCTTGGGCAGCCCGCCGGCTCGGCTCCCCTGCGCAGGCGCGTCGGCTACATGCCGCAAGCCGCGACCATCTATGACGACCTGCGCATCGTCGACAACGTTCGCTATTTCGGCTCCTTGTACGGCATGGATGCCATCGCGGCCGACGATGCGGTTACCGCCGTGGGCCTCGACGACCACCGAACAGCGTTGTGCGGCAACCTGTCCGGCGGGCAACGCACGCGCGTGTCCCTGGCGTGTGCGCTGGTGTCGGCTCCGGATCTGTTGGTGCTCGACGAGCCTACGGTGGGCCTGGACCCTGTGCTGCGCGTCGACCTGTGGCAGCAATTTCACCAACTCGCCCGGCGCGGAACGACATTGCTGGTCTCGAGTCATGTCATGGACGAAGCGGATCACTGCGGCGACCTGCTCCTGATGCGTGACGGTCATCTACTCGCACACACCACACCCGCAAAGTTACGAGAGGACACGGGATGTCAGTCACTGGAGGAAGCGTTTCTGTCCGTCATCCGGCACAGCACCGCAGCCGCAGCCGGCTGAGCCCCCAGGCATACTTCGCCACGACCGGTCGGATCCTGCGTCAGCTCGCGGCCGATCATCGCAGCGTGGCGATGATCCTCGTGGTGCCGAGCCTGATCATCACGCTGATGTACTTCATGTTCCAGAACGCCCCGAATCGGCCGGGCGGTCCCGCCCCGTTCAACAACGCCTGCCTCATCATGCTCGGCGTGTTTCCCTTGATCATCATGTTCCTGATCACCTCGATAACCATGCAGCGGGAACGTGTTTCGGGAACGTTGGAGCGGATCCTGACCACGCCCCTGCGTCGGCTCGACCTGCTGGCCGCCTATGGCACCGCGTTCTCGATCGCGGCGGCCGCGCAGGCTACGTTCGCGTGCGTCGTGTCGTTCTGGTTCCTGGGCCTCGACACCAAGGGCAGCCCGATCCTGGTGTTCATCATCGCGATCATCAACGCAATCCTCGGTGTCGGGCTGGGCCTGCTGTGCAGCGCCTTCGCCCGTACCGAATTCCAGGCCGTTCAGTTCATGCCTGTGGTCATCGCGCCCCAACTGCTGCTGTGCGGCATCATCGTGCCCCGCGATGTGCTGCCCGACTGGCTGCAATGGATCAGCAACGTGCTGCCCGCCAGTTACGCTCTGGAGGCGCTGCAGCAGGTCGGCGCGTACTCCGACCTGACGGCCATCGCGTTGCGGGACATCATGGTGGTGATCGGCTTTGCCATAATCGCCCTCTGCCTAGCCGCTGCGACGCTACGACGAAGGACACCCTAGCTTTGACGGCCAACACCGAGCGCAAGCGTCCCGGGCGACCGCCTGGGACGTCCGACACCCGCGACCGGATCCTCGCCTGCGCACGAGAGTTATTTGCCCGCAACGGGATCGACAAAACATCGATCCGGGCCATCGCAGCCGACGCGGGCGTGGACCCCGCGCTGGTGCACCATTATTTCGGCACCAAGACCCAATTGTTCGCCGCGGCGATCCACATCCCGATCGATCCGATGGCGGTGATCGGTCCGCTGCGGGAAGTACCCGTCGACCGGATCGGCTACGTCCTGCCGTCGATCCTGTTGCCGCTGTGGGATTCCGAATTGGGAAAGGGATTCATCGCGACGCTGCGATCGATCCTGGCCGGCAACGATGTCTCGCTGGTCCGGTCGTTTTTGCAGGAAGTCATCGCCGCAGAGGTCGGTTCGCGGGTCGACAATCCGCCGGGCAGCGGGCGGATCCGCGTGCAGTTCGTGGCTTCGCAGTTGGTAGGCGTGGTGATGGCGCGCTACATCCTGGAGTTGGACCCGTTCAGGTCGCTGCCTGTCGAGCAGATCGCCGAGACGATCGCCCCGAACCTGCAGCGTTACCTGACCGGTGACCTGCCCGGTCTCGGTTAGGTTAAGTAGCTATTGGCTCTGGCGAGCGCCCTCTTATCCGAGCGCGATCGGGCGGATTGCGCTGCGAGCCGTACTCGAATTGCCTAGGCGACCGGCTCGAGAAGACTTACATCACGTGATGGCTGTCGACGGGCGGCGCGCGATGCGCGGGGCGCCACGGCAATCAGGGAACCTGATCGGACGACACCCAACGGTCCTAGGCGCGCAAAGCGAGCGATACCCACTGCTCGTAACGTCGCGGCCGCTTTGGCCTGGCGGTATCCGACGGTGATCCCGGTCGCGCCAATCATCAGGAGCCCGAGAACGCCCGGCAAAGCAACGGCGGCCAGCGCCGTCAGGGACGCAGCTACGAAAACTGGGCTGACAGTGTGCTTGAGAAACGACAACGGGCCCTCCGGGGCCGCGCTGTTCGGCACGATCGGTGCCGCGCCGGACACCGACATTCTCGACTTAAGCCGGTGACCGTTGAGACTCCGGGTGTCGGATCCTCGCCGACGTTGCCGGATGATGGACCGCCCCAATTACCCGTAGTGACCATGCTGTGCTGCGATTGCGCTGCTAGCGAATGAAGCAGTGAAGGGGTATTCAGCCGTTGACTGGACGACACCGCCGAGGCTTTCTCCGATCCCGCCAGGAGCCATTCCCGGGAACCCGAGCAACGAGGCAAATTCAGACGGCATCCGTGCGAGCGATGCGCCCAATGCGCCAGCCGAGGTGAGCATGTTCTGAACCGCAGTAATGACATCGGTGACCGGTGTAGGGGAGCTGGGAAGCCACGCGATCACAGCCGGAAACGACATGACTGCCCGCGCTGCGTTTGCGATCGCATTCGTAACCGGCGCGATCACTTTAGATACGACCGCGACTGGAGGGTTGGCCGGCGCGATCACCTGCGTATCCAATGTGACCACGTCCGTTGGAGGCGCGACCATTTTCGATTGCCCTGCGACTACATCTGGACCCCCCTGGTCCTCGCTGGGCGCCGCAGAGGTGGAGGCGGAGACGTCATTGTTGTTCATGTCCGCGGCTGCATCCTCCTGCGCATCCGTCACGACCGTCTCCTCGGTGGTCGTCGCGGCTCCCAAGGTCATCGGGCCCGGCGAGCCCGCTGATTCCGCCTGGTGGGGACTACTGGGTGAATCAGAGGTGCCTGTCTCGGTCGTGCTTGCAGCCGGCTCGGCCGTCGAACTGTCGTCTTGGCTCGAGCCGCCAGCAGCCTGGCTGTCGGCAGCAGTCGAGCCGCCGGAATCCGGATGGTCGGCGGTCGCTACCCCGGCGCTGCCGACGAGGAGGGCGGCAGACAGCATGCATACACCAAATGCGGAGCGCCAACGCGTCATACCCTAGATCTTCCTGCGCCATCAGAGCCGGTCGAGCATCGGTATCATCGTCTCATTGCACGGCCCGCAGCAATGCCGTTCTTACAGTAAATCTGCAAGATTATTCATTTTCAGCAATCGCTCTTTGCCGAGTTAAGGTCGGAGTGCCCAACCCCATGCGTTCCGGCGGGAAGCCGTCAAGGACCCGCCCCACCGCTGTCTGCCGATCCCGCGCGATCCAGCAGCCGTTGATGCTCGGCGTCATCCGTCACGGCGACGGCTTCGTCGACGAGCAGCACCGGAACGCCGTCCTCGATGCGGTAGGCACGGCGCAGCCTCGGGTTGTAGAGCAGCTCGTCATCGCCGATCAACAGGAGCGGTCCGCGGTCATCGGGACAGACCAGGATCTTCAGCAGTTTTTCGTCGAGCACGACGCGTGGCTAGCCGGCAGGCAGGTTGATCGACGAGCCACCGGGACCGCCCATGATCACGCCGCCCTGGTCGAAGGGCGACGGCGCCCCGCCGATGGACATCCCGGGTTGGGACGCGCCAGCCTGTTGCTGCTGTGCCGCCGCCTGCGCCTGAATCTTGCGCTGGTAGGTGACGGTCTCTTTCAGGGCCGCGATCAAGGGGGCCTGGTTCGGCCGGTGCTCCAGGGCCTCCGCGATGGCATTTTGATTCGCCTTTGACGGCCTGAACCCGAGGTTGCGCAGCACCAGCACCTCGTGGACGAAATTCGAGAGCTGACCGCCGCCTGCACCCAAGTCGTAATCCTGCTGAATGATGGCGAGCGCCTGCTCACCGGTCATCGCCGGCGCCGGTGGCGCCTCGGCCTCGGTCGTTGACGAGCTCGAGGGTTCGGACGCTGCCGTCGGCGCGCCGAAACCCGCGATGAGGGCGGCGGCGATCATGCTGCCCGCCACGGCGCCTACTGGGCGACGCCAACCGTTCTGCGATGTCATCGATCCTCCAGTGCGATGGCTTGGGCTAATCGTGCTCTCGCTGCGCGGTGCGAGCCTAACAGTGTGTCGGATGCCCGGCACGGCCTCAGTGCCCCACACCCGCGATCTCCGTACGTACTGCAGCCGTAAGTCGTTTGTACTTATTGGTATCCGTATCCAGGTACCAGGCGTTACGCGAAGCCTTCGGAATCCCATCGGCGCGCAACGGGCTGACGAGAGGCCGATAGGACGCGCTGAGCTTCATATCCGGCACCACATGCACGATGTCCGGCGCCACTCCGACCGGCAGATCCGCCAGCGCCTCCGACAGGTCCCCCGCCGCGACACTGCCGCCCGGCCGCAATGCCAGCGCGGTCACCGCGATCCGCTGTCCCCCTGTTTCGATCGCGTAGGTCACCGACAAGTCCACCGCGCCGATCCCGCCGACGGCATCGGTGACGGGCATGGCGTAAACCGCGCCACGGTCGGTGCGGATGACCGCGCCACGGTTGTCCACCTGCCAGTAGTCGCCGTCCTGGTCGCGGCGGAAGAGGTACTCCGTGGACACCCAGGTGTCGGCCGGGGCGAACACGCCCCGCTTGACCGACGCCGTCGGGTCGATCGGACCTCGCGGATGGGCGAGCATGACGCCGACCTCATTCGTGTCGGCTTTCCGCACGAAGCCCTGGTCGTCCTCCAGGATCAGGTCGTCCTCGGCGTCATAGGCCGCGAGTTCGACATCCCCACCGCCGGGCAGCGGCCTGCCCTTGCTGCCGATCTTGGCGCCGGACACGTTGGCCAGCACGGCCTGGCCGTCTGTGGTGGCGAAGAACTCGACGACATGGGCGGGCGCGAAGACATCGACCAGGCGTTTCCACAAGCCCGTCGGCATGCCGGAGCCGATGAATAGCCGCACCGGGTGGTTCCCGGTCAGCACAAAGGACGGATCGTCGATCACCTCACGCAGCATCGCCCAGGTGTAGGAGACCACCGTCACGCCGTACTGGCGGATCTCCTGCACGAACCGATCGGGCCGCAGGCCACGCGAGAGTGCGATTCGGGCCCCGCCGACAACCGCGCCGCCCAGGCTGACCAACAGCCCGGACTGGTGGTGCAGCGGGGTGAGGCAGTACACGGTGTCGTTACGGCCGAGGTTGGCCGCCGACGCGGTACCGAATGCGGACAGCGCCCACCGGAAGTTGGTGATCTGGCGCGCATGCAGCTGGCCGCCGACCGTGCTGAACGCGATGAACGCCAGGTCGCGGGCCAGTCCGGGGTTGGGCCGGTACCAGCCGGGCAGATCCACCTCGTCGGGGTCGATCTTTTCCATGTCGACGACCTCGTCGGCGTCGCCGGGCAGATGCAGGTCGCGCGACTCGCCACCGCCGAGCACCAGCACCCGCATCGCCAGCCCGCGGGCCGCCTCCAGGTGGCTGGGGTCGGCGATGATCTCCGATACCCCGCCGAGCCGCACCACGGTCGCGAGGTCGGCGTCGGGCGGCACCAGGACGGCCACCGCGCCGAGCCGGGACAGCGCGGCGATCGCCACCAGCGCGCTTGGCCGCGTCTCCATCAGCACACCGACATGGGCGCCCTGGCGCACGCCGACCTCGATCAGGCCGCGGACCACGTTGTTGATGCGCCGATCGACCGCCTCGTAGGTGTGGACGCGGCCGTCGAACAGCAGGCATTCGCCGGTGGGCGCGCCGCGGGCCTGCTCGGACATGATCCTGCCGAGCGAAATCCGGGTGTGGTCATTGATCTGGCCCAGTCGGGCCAGCCTTGGCAGCGTGCGGACCGTCTCGATGGCAAGTGCCCGCGCCGATTTGTTGGCCGCGACCACCGCGTCGGCGGCCGTCCGGGCCAGGGTGAAGGCCATCTCACCTGCCGCGGTGGCGCCGTGCGCCAGCCGGGACGCGAACGGCACGCCGCTTTCGCTGTGTTCTGCCGGCTGCAGCGCCATCGGCACGACACCGTCGGGCAGGTCGGCGTCACCGTCGATCGACTTGATCCATTGGGCGACCGTCGGCCACGTCTGCGTTGCCGCCTTCGATCCGACAACCAAGCCGAAATGGCCTGCGCGGATCAGGTATTCGTACACATCGGCCTGCGGGGCGGCCCGCTTGATGCCACGCACCGATGCGGGCTGGCCGATGTCGTCGACTTCACCGACGACCGCCAGCACCGGGCAGCTGATGTCGCTGAGCGTCACCAGGTCGCCGTGAATCGCGAAGCCGCCGGTCATCATCCGGTTGTGCGCGATGAACTGCTTGAGCAGTTCCGCGATCGCCGGACCCGACCAGGCGATCCAGCCCTCGGAAGCGAGGAACCGCCGCTGCTGCTCGCGCGGCAGCAGCGCCTCGCGGTCATGCAATTGCCGCAGGAAGTCCAGGCGCGACTGCGCGGTCTTGATGGGGTCGAGCATCTGGAACCCGGTGCGCGCGAGCCAGCTCGGGATGTCGATGCGGCTGAAAACGTGGTCGGCCATGAAGTCCGCGGCACCGGCGGCGACGCCGGCGGGCAGGTTCATCGGCAGTGCGGCCAGCGTGTCGACCGGTGAGCCGAAGGCGACGATGCTGGCGAGGTCCTTCGAGCGGCGGAACGCCGCGGTCTGGTAGCAGAACATGCCGCCCTGCGAGTAGCCGGCGAGGTGAACGTCGCGTCCGGTGGTCTCCTTGACGGTGTCGATCGCCTCGCTCAGCGCGACGACGTGGTCGGCCAGGTTGCGTTCCATGCCGCCCTCGACCTTGTCGGGTTCGCCGAAGTCGATCACCCACGGGTCGATGCCCGAGCTGTGCAGGATCCCGACCGCGCCCTCGTCGCGGGTGACGTCCCACATGTCGGCCGACATCATCATCGGGTGCACCATGAGCACCGGCGGTCCGGGCGGCGTTCCGCCTGGTCGGGTGTCGGGTGGGAAATAGCGCCGCAGCCGATACATCGGCACGGATTCCACGATCTGGAACGGCGAAGGAACGGTGCCGGTCTCCAGCCCGCCGTATCGCAGCACTTCCAGGCCGTTTTGCGCGGTGGCCACCAGCCGGCCCACTGGCCGGGTTATTGCCGAAAGGTCCACCACCGGCGGTTCCCCTTTTGTCACAACTGTCCCCCGATTGCCGACGTCATCATGGCACAGCGCCCACCTATCATCGGCGGCTGATGGCGAACTTGATCAACGTCGAGCGTGCAACGGTCGGCTACGGCACCCGCACGCTGCTGGATGCCGTCAGCCTGGGCGTCGACGAAGGCGACGCGATCGGCGTCGTCGGGCGCAACGGAGACGGCAAATCGACCCTCTTGCAGGTGTTGACCGGTACTCGCGAACCCGATTCCGGTCGGGTCACCCACACGTCGGGCTTGTCGGTCGGCTATCTGCGCCAGGCCGACGACTTCGCCGCAGGCGCGACCGTCCGCGAGGTCATCGTCGGGGGCAGGCCCGACCACATCTGGGCGGCCGAGCCCGACACCCGGACCGTCGTCGAGCATCTGCTGGCCGAGGTGGGCCTCGATACCGATGTCGCCGATCTCAGCGGCGGTGAGCGGCGCCGGGTGGCGCTGGCCGCGGTGCTGCTCGCCGGTCACGACGTGCTGGTGCTCGACGAGCCCACCAACCATCTCGACGTCGAGGTGATCGGATGGCTGGCCGGCCACCTGTCGGGGTTGCGGTCCAAAGCGATCGTGGTGGTGAGCCACGATCGCTGGTTCCTCGACGCGGTCACCACCAGAACTTGGGAAGTACACAACGGCACCATCGATGCCTACGACGGTGGTTACGCCGCATACGTGCTGGCCCGCGCGGAGCGGATGCGGTTGGCCGCCGGCACAGAAGCACGGCGCAGGAACCTGATGCGCAAGGAACTGGCGTGGCTGCGACGCGGTCCGCCCGCCCGCACATCGAAACCGAAGTTTCGGATCCAGGCGGCCAACGAGCTGATCGCCAACGAGCCGCCACCGCGCGATTCGCTTGTGCTGCAGCGGTTCGCGACCACTCGGCTGGGCAAGGACGTCTTCGATCTACACCGGCTGCGGCTCGAGGTCGGCGACCGGACCATCCTGGATCGAATCGACTGGTCCATCGGCCCTGGCGCGCGAATCGGACTGGTCGGAGTCAACGGCACCGGAAAGACGTCGGTGCTGCGGCTGCTGGCGGGCGAATTGCAGCCCGCCGCGGGCACGATCAAGCGCGGCACCACGCTGCAGATCGGCTATCTCAGCCAGGCGCTGACCGAGCTGTCGGGTGAACGGGTGATCGACGCCGTCGAAAACCGCCGTCGCGTCAGCCAATTGGCGGGTGGGCGCGAGATCACCGCCGACACGTTGTTGAAGGACTTCGGGTTCATCGGAGACAAGCTGACCGCACGGATTGCCGACCTGTCCGGCGGTGAACGGCGGCGGTTGCAGTTCCTCCGCATCCTGCTCGACGAGCCGAATGTGCTGCTGCTCGACGAGCCGACGAACGACCTCGACATCGACACACTCACGGTGATCGAGGACTACCTGGACGACTGGCCGGGCACGTTGATCGTCGTCACGCACGACCGGTATTTCCTCGAACGCGTCACCGACGTCACCTATGCCCTCATCGGAGACGGGCGCTGCGATCTGTTGCCCGGCGGCATCGACCAGTATCTGGGCGACCGCGCAGTGACTGAATCTTCGCCGGTACGTACTGAACCGCAACGGGGCGAGTCGGCGTCGGCACGGGACCGCCGCACCGCTAAAGAGATGGCCCGCATCGAAGGCCAGCTGTCCAAGCTCGATGAGCAGATCGCCGCAATGCACGATGTCGATGGCCGAGGCAGCGGCCGACCACGTTCGGCTCGGCGAGCTCAATGCCGAACTCAATGAGTTATTGACGCGCAAGGAATCCCTCGAAGAGGCGTGGCTCATCGCAGCCGAGGAGTAGTCCACTGTTTACGATGTGCCGGTGCACTACCTGCTGCGGCCACTAGCTCTGTGGTGGCGCTACTGGCCGCAGCTCGCCGCCATATATCTGCTGGGGGTCCTTGCGCGACGCGGCGTCGTCGAACTCGCCGCATGGGTCGGCTGGGACGACGACGGATGGGCCTCGCTGATCATGCCCTTGGCGGGGCTGGTTCGCCTGGCAACGTACGTCGGGATGTTCATGGTGCTGCGGTCGGCCCTTCCGGCACTCGCAGCGCTGCCCCGTCGTCCGCTGCGAAGCGTCGACGTATTCACCAACGTCGTCGTGCCGTTCTTCGCCATCTATCTCGCTTGGCAACTGTTCAAGGAGGATTGGCTCGCATTCTCTCAGCGCGCACTCGACTACCGGATCGAAGAGACGGTGACGACGGCGTTGACGACCGGCGAGTCTTCTGATTTCGACCCGAATACGGTGCCGGTCAGCACCATCACGTGGGTGTTGATCGTGTCCGCACTGGTCGTCCGCTACGTGCTCACAATCGCCAAGGACCGCCTGCCGGGCTGGATGCTCGGCGGTCCGCGTCTACGTCGACGCGTTGTGGGTGTTTCTGGCCGCAAGTGTGGCGATCAAGAACGGCGCTGAGTGGCTCGTCAACCCGACCGGGTGGCTGTCTCACCGTCGGATCGTGGTCTGGTTCAACGACACTCGTGCCGAGCTGTTCTCACACTTCCAGCTGGCCGAGACGGTGTGGGACGCGATCATGTGGCTCGTGCGCGCGGTGTTCGGCGGCGCAACGATACCGCTGCTGTGGCTCGCCGTCGCAGGGATCATCTACGGCGTGTCGATGCCGGACTGGCGGGGGGCCGCGCGCAGAGTCGCCGGTGACCGCGTCGACAGCATCTTCGAGCGGGCCGCTCCCACCGAGAAGCGACTCCGTGAACGCTGGTCGCGGGTTCCCGGCACCGTGCGCGACAAATTGAGCAAGTGGGCGCTTTCGCAACTCGGAAGTTTCCACCACATCACCGATTCGGCGCGGCTCATCCTGCACGCAGGCATGCTGGCGTTGTCGTTGTACGTGCTGGCCTATCTGGGATTGGCGTGGCTGGACCAGACGGGGGCGTTCTACCACGCCGAGGTGGACGGTGGGTATCTGTTCCGCGGGGTGGCATGGGTTTTCGGGCCGCACCCTCTGTCGTTCTGGAGCGGAGTGGTCGACATCATCGCGACGATCTCGCGCCTCATCATCGAACCCCTGCGGGTCTGCTTGATCGCATCGACGGTGGCGTACTGTCTCGAGCACGTGCAGTCGCGCGAACCTACAACAGCAACCGCACCATGATCTGGCCGCCGAGCGTGGTGACGTCCATCGCCGTCGGCACCACGTCCTGCGGCAGCAGGAACGTGAACTGAAGCAGACCCGGTTTGTTGCACAGGCTGGTCACCCCGTCGGGCTGCGGCGCACTGAATCCGCCGATACTCTCTGACTTCCAACTACGTCGGCCGTCGGTGATGACACCGGTGCAGATTTCGTCCGGTGGAGATCCGGTGCGGTCGACGGTGATGACGGTCAGCACGGTGCCCGCAGGCAGCCGTGGGCCGTAGTCCCCCGCGCGATTCAGATGCCGTATCGCATCCAATTTCCAGGAGCGCCCGTCGGCCACGCCGCTATGGCCTGAGGGCACAACAGCTTCCGGAACGACAGTGCGGCGATAGGTGGACCACGACTCGCCCATGCCGCCGATCACGAAGAGCACACCGATGGCGACTGCCGTGACAACCGCTCCGATAACGTTGCGCACCCAAAGCGCCGACAGCCGCTCTCTCACGAGGCGCTCACTTCCGGCGCATCGAACGTGACGGCATCGGTCCTGCTGACGCGGGAGTCGTCGGCGGCAATCCGGATGACCAGGCGGGAATCCAACCGCCCGTCACCCACCCAGACTCGCAGCGTCAACGGTTCGGACGAGTCCGGCGCGACGAGTGCGGACGCGACGTCGAACACCCACGCGCCGTCGCTGGGCGATTCCCGGGCTGATCCCGGCCATCAGGGTGTCACCGATGAATTGATCCGTCGGCGTATATGTATTGGGCCCGACGATCAGCTCGCTGTGCGGCAGTTCGGTGCTGCGGGTGCCCTCCAACGTGGTGTCGACGACCACCCAAAGCCCGGCCGCCTTTATGGAATTCGCCTCCGGAGCGATGCGAACACCGGTCACCGTCGCGGAGACGGCCCGGCCCGTCACGGGTGCGCCGGCGTCGCCGTGCACATCGAAAGGGCCCATGACATCCGTCTGCGTCGGCAGGTGCTGCCACACGACGGCGGCCGCAGCGACGACGACGATGACGCTCAGCGCAGGCAAGACCGCCTTCACATTCCGTCCGACGGAGCCTCATCGGGCCACCGGCAATGTCGTCGACCCGTAGTGGAACACGTCTTCGATCCACTCCTTGCCGCCGTAGGTGACCAGCAGCTGCTTGTACTCCTTCTTCCACACCCGCAGGGTCACCGACTGCGCCCGCCTGCAAGGCGGTCTCCGGCAGGACCCACATGAAGGCCAAGCTCTCGGTGAGGCCGGGGCCGAGGGTCTGGATCGGTGACCCGTCCCGATTCCGGTACACGCCGAAGAACTCCTGATCCGGCTGGCCCTGAAGATCCAACTCGTCGCGGAGTCGTCCGGGTACTGTGCCGTTATTTTGCACGGTGGCGACCACGCCGAGGTAACGCATGCCGGGCTTGGCGGGGCCGAGGGTATGGCCACCGCCTTTCAGCACATCGACCAGCCGTGCCCGCTCGATGGTGACCGTGGACTCGCCGTCATTGAACTGCTCCCCCGGCTTGAACAGGGTGGCCCTCTTGTCGACGGTATCGAAGCCTCCGAATGCCGCGGTGGCGACAAGAACGACCAGAAGGATCAAGCGTCGCATCTGGGCTAAACCAGCGAACCAGTGCTTCACCCGGTCGGCTCGTCGCGGGGTGACGGGGGGTTGGCCCATATTGCTGGATGTTATCGGCTACGGGCGCGGCGGCCATGCATTACCGTCTGCCTCAATGCTCGAGGTCATCGAGAAGGGCCAGTGCACCGCACCTCATCCGGTGCCGCTGCTGTTCGTTCACGGCGGCTGGCACGCCGCGTGGTGCTGGGACGATCACTTTCTGGACTTCTTCGCCGAGAACGGATTTCGGGCTGCCGCAGTCAGCTTGCGTGCACATGGGGGAAGCGTCACCTCTCAGCGGCTTCGAACCTGCTCGATCGCCGATTATGTCGACTGACGTAAAAATCGCCGCCGACCAACTCGGTGTCCAGCCGGTCATCGTCGGGCACTCCATGGGCGGCTTTGTCGTGCAGAAGTTCCTGGAGACCACCCATTCGCCTGCGGGAGTCCTGCTGGCGTCGTTGCCGCCTCAAGGCGCGTTGCGCACGTCGCTGCGGATGCTCGGTCGTCACCCGTTGATGGTGGTCAAGGCGAATACCGTCGGCAGCACCCTCGACGTGGTCAGGACGCCGAAGCTGGCCCGCGAATACCTGTTCTGCGCGTACACACCCGAAAACATCGTCACCGACTGCATTGCGCGCCTACAACCCGAGAGCGGTCAGGCCATGCGCGAGATGCTGTTTCGAGGTCTGCCCGAACCGCAGCTGGTGAGCACGCCGATGTTGGTCGTTGGCGCAGACGCCGACCGCGCGGTCACGCAGGACGAGGTGCGCGCGACGGCCCGTGCGTACGACACCGACGCGCACATCTTTTCAGACATGGGCCACAACATGATGCTGGAACCCGGATGGCAGGCGGTCGCCGAGCGAATCGTTGGGTGGCTCGGCCATCGCGGCCTATAGCCGTGCCCGCAGCGCGTCGGCGGTCTCGAGAACATCGTCCAGCTGCTTAGCCACCTGGATCGGGGCGGTGCCACCTCGGGCGTCGCGTGAGTTCACCGAGCCGTCCACCGTGAGCACCTCGCGCACCTCCGGCGACAGCTGCGGGTGTATGTCCGCCAGCTCCGCGTCCTCGAGGTCGTCGAGTCCGACTCCCCTGGCCTCCGCGGCGCGTACGGCCGCTCCCGCGGCTTCATGTGCCACCCGGAACGGCACGCCACGGCGCACCAACCACTCGGCGATGTCGGTGGCCAGGGTGTAGCCGAGCGGCGCCAGCTCGGCCATCCGGTCGACGTCGAAGCGCAGGGTCCCGACCAGTCCGGCCATCGCAGGCAACAACAGCTCCAGCTGTGCCACCGAGTCGAACACCGGTTCCTTGTCCTCCTGCAGGTCGCGGTTGTAGGCCAGCGGCTGCGCCTTCAACGTCGCCAACAGCCCGGTCAGGTTGCCGATCAACCGGCCCGACTTTCCGCGCGCCAGCTCCGCGATATCCGGGTTCTTCTTCTGTGGCATGATCGAGCTGCCCGTCGACCACGAGTCGTGCAACGTCACATAGCCGAATTCGGTTGTGCTCCAGAGGATGATGTCCTCAGCGAGGCGCGACAGGTCAACCGCGATCATGGTGAACACGAACGCGGCCTCCGCCGCGAAATCGCGGGCGGCGGTGGCATCAATCGAATTGTCTGCGGCGGTGGCGAATCCGAGTTCCTCGGCGATGGCGTCGGGGTCGAGGCTCAGCGACGACCCTGCCAGCGCCCCGGCGCCATACGGCGACACCGCGGCCCGCTTGTCGAAATCGACCAACCGGTCCACATCGCGCAGCAATGGGTGCGCGTGGGCCAGCAGATGGTGAGCCAGCAGGATCGGCTGGGCCGACTGCAGATGTGTCTTGCCGGGCATGATCGCCGTCGGATGCGCCGCCGCCTGCGTGGCCAGTGCGGAGACGACGTCGAGCGCGCCATCGGCGACCCGCCGGATCGCGTCGCGTAGCCAGAGTCGAAACAGCGTGGCTACCTGGTCGTTTCGCGACCGGCCTGCCCTCAGCCGACCGCCCAGTTCGTCACCGACGCGGTCGATCAAGCCGCGTTCCAACGCCCCGTGGACGTCCTCGTCGGTGACCACTGGCAGGAAACTGCCGTCGGCGACGTCCTCACCGAGGCTGTCCAGACCTGCCAGCAGGCCGTCGCGCTGATCCTCGGTCAGCAGCCCTGCCCGGAAAAGCACCTTGGCGTGCGCCTTGGACGCGGTGACGTCGTACGGCGCAAGCACCCAGTCGAAGTGGGTGGACTTGCTCAGCGCCGCGAGGGCATCGGACGGACCGTCGGTAAACCGGCCGCCCCAGAGGGATCCCTCGTTAGTGCTCACCCAGGTCCCTTCGCGCGGCGATCTTGGAGGACAAGCCGTGCACGTGCACGAAACCCTTCGCCGCGGACTGGTCGAAGGTGTCGCCCTCGTCGTAGGTGGCGAGGTTGAAGTCGTAGAGCGATTCCGCGCTGCGGCGTCCGTTGACGGCGATGTGCCCGCCGTGCAACACCATCCGGATCTCGCCCGACACGTGCTGCTGCGTGTCCGCGACAAAGGCCTCAAGCGCCCTCTTCAGCG
The DNA here is from genome assembly GCA_963734385.1 of uncultured Actinomycetota bacterium. Lineage (GTDB taxonomy): Bacteria > Actinomycetota > Actinomycetes > Mycobacteriales > Mycobacteriaceae > Mycobacterium. The sequence continues at coordinate 20,593 of CAVTHR010000005.1, forward strand.
GCGAGTACCACAGGCCGTCGTACACGAGCTCACCCCAGCGCTGGTCGGTCTGGCGCTTGAACCGGCCCAGCTCGCGTTCCAGCGTGACGTGTTCCAGCTCGGTGTGCGCGGTGATCAACACCATCGCGCCGGGTGCCTCGTAGATCTCCCGACTCTTGATGCCGACCAACCGGTCCTCCACCACGTCGAGCCGGCCCACACCCTGCTCGCCGCCACGGCGGTTGAGCTCCTCGATCGCCTGCAGCACGGTCACCCGCCTGCCGTCGATCGAAACCGGTACGCCCCGGTCGAATCCGACGATCACCTCGTCCGGGCTGCTCCAGTTGAGGGTCGGGTCCTCCGTGTAGTCGTACACATCCTTGGTCGGCGCGTTCCACAGGTGTTCGAGGAACCCGGTCTCCACTGCGCGGCCCCACACGTTCTGGTCGATCGAGAACGGGGATCGCTTCGTGACATTGATCGGGATCGCGTTCTCTTCGGCGAACGCGATGGCCTTCTCCCGCGTCCATGCGTAGTCGCGTACCGGTGCAAGCACCTGTAAATCCGGTGCCAGCGAACCGAACCCCACTTCGAACCGGACCTGATCGTTGCCCTTGCCTGTGCAACCGTGCGCGACGACATCGCCGCCATGCTCGCGTGCCGCTGTCACCAGATGTTTGACGATCAGCGGCCGGCTCAGCGCCGACACCAGGGGGTAGCGGTCCATGTACAGGGCGTTGGACTGGATCGCAGGCAGGCAATATCCGTCGGCGAACTCGTCCCGCGCATCGATCACGACGGCTTCGACGGCACCGCAGTCCAGCGCTCGCTGCCGCACGACCTCCATGTCCTCGCCGCCCTGGCCGAGGTCGATCGCTACCGCCACGACCTCACGGCCGGTCTCCTTGCCGATCCAGCTGATCGCGACGGACGTGTCCAGACCGCCGGAATACGCCAAGATGACGCGCTCGGGCATGTAATCAATCTCCTTGTCGTAACGGCCTATTGCAGGTTCTCTATGGTGGTGGCCAGTTCGGCGCCGGTCATCGGCTCGCGGGCCACGACGAAGATGGTGTCGTCGCCGGCAATGGTGCCGACGACGAACGGCAGGGCCGCGCGGTCGATCGCGCTGGCCAGATATTGCGCAGCGCCCGGTGGGGTACGCAGCACCGCGAGGTTGCCGCTGGCGTCGGAGGAGGTCAGCAAGTCGCTCAAGAGCCGCGACATCCGTTCGGTGCCACCGGAAACGCCGCGCACCGGGCTGCCGTCCTCGGGCACCACATACACACCGACGCCTCCGTCGGCGCCGCGCAGTTTGACCGCGCCCAGTTCCTCGAGGTCGCGAGACAGCGTCGCCTGAGTGACCTCGATGCCTTCATCGGCCAGCATCGTGGCCAGTTCGCTTTGGCTGCGCACCGATGTCGACGACAGGATGGTCACGATGCGGGCCTGGCGTCCGGCACGGGTGGTCGCATCATTCTGACTCCCCTCTGCCTCGCTTCGCTGCGCTCACTCGGCCGTCATGATCGCTCCAACAGCCAGACCAGCAGCGCCTTCTGCGCGTGCAACCGGTTTTCGGCCTCGTCCCACACCGCACTGTGCGGCCCGTCGATGACGTCGTCTGTGATTTCGTGACCCCGGTGCGCTGGAAGGCAGTGCAGCACAACCGCGTCCGGATCAGCGATGCTCAAGAGCTCCGAGTTGACCTGGAACGGCTTGAACGGCGCCACCCGGTCCAGTCCGTCATCCTCCTGCCCCATCGACGTCCAGGTATCGGTGACGAGCACATCGGCCCCTGCGGCGGCTTTCGCCGGATCGGCGGTGACCGTCACCGCAGCGCCGGTCAGCACGGCCCGCTTCTCGGCGGCGGCGGTGAATTCCGGGTTCGGTTCGAAGCCGAGCGGAGCGGCGATCGTGACGTCGATGCCTGCCGTCACTCCCCCCAGCATCAGCGAGTGGGCCATGTTGTTTGCCCCGTCGCCGAAATAGGAAAGTCGCAGGCCCTTCAGTTCGCCCTTGCGCTCGGCGAGCGTCTGCAGATCCGCCAGCACCTGACAGGGATGGAAGTCGTCGGACAGTGCGTTGACGATCGGCACGCTCGCGCCGGATGCCATCGAACTGAGCCGGTCCTGGCCGAAGGTTCGCCACACAATCGCTTCGACAAAGCGGGACAACACCTTCCCGGTGTCCTCGAGCGTCTCATCGCGCCCGAGCTGCGTGCTGCGACCATCGACGACGACGGCGTGTCCGCCGAGTTGCGCTATGCCGACCTCGAATGAGAACCGGGTGCGGGTGGAGTTCTTGTCGAAGATCACCGCGACGCCGCGGGGCCCCTCCAGCGGCCGGTGGGAGAACGGATCCTCCTTCAGCTCCGCGGCCAGCGCCAGCACCTCGGCCTGCTCGCCGGGTGACAGGTCGTCGTCACGCAGGAAATGGCGGACGGTCATGACACCGCGTCCAGCACACCAGGCAGTGCGGTGAGGAACTCGGCGATCTGGCCTTCCGTGATGACCAGCGGCGGGGCCAGCCGGACCACGTCCGGCGCGGGGGCGTTCACCAGGAAGCCGGCGTCGCGGGCGGCGGCCTCGACGGGTTTTGATTCTGGTGCGCTCAGCACGATTCCAAGCAACAGTCCTCGGCCGCGCACGTGGTCGACGAGTGGATGACGCAGCGCCTCGATGCCTTGGTGGAGCGTCTTTCCGAGTACGTCGGCGCGCGTGATCAGGTCGTCGTCGGCGAGCACGCGCAACACCGCCAACGCCGCGGCGGCGCAGACCGGGTTGCCACCGAATGTGCTGCCGTGCAGGCCCGGTGTCAGCAGCTCGCCGACCGGTCCTACGGCGATGCAGGCGCCGATCGGCAACCCGCCGCCGAGTCCCTTGGCCAGGGTGACGATGTCGGGAGTGACGCCGTCGTGCTGATGGGCGAAGAACGTTCCGGTGCGCCCCATACCGGTCTGCACCTCGTCGAGCACCAGGAGGGCGCCGCGCGTCGTCGTGAGCTCGCGAGCGGCGACCAGATAGCCCGCGGGAGGGACGACGACCCCGCCCTCCCCCATGATCGGCTCGAGGAAAACCGCAGCGGTCGTGTCGTCGATCGACCTCGGCCAGCGCGGCCACATCGCCGTACGGCACATGCACCACGTCGCCGGGCAGCGGCGCGAACGGCTCCTGCTTGGAGGGCTGCCCGGTCAACGCCAGCGACCCCATAGTGCGCCCATGGAAAGCGCCTTGCGCGGCAACGATTTTGGTGCGGCCGGTGAGCCGGGTGATCTTGAAGGCGAGCTCGTTGGCTTCGGTGCCCGAGTTGCAGAAGAAGACCCGCGCCCCAACGTCGGCGCCCAGCAGGCCTACCAATGCCTCCGCCAACGCGACGCCGGGCTCGGTCACGTAGAGGTTCGACGTGTGGCCGAGCGTGTTCATCTGGGTGGTCACGGCGTCGATGACGGCCGGGTGCCGGTGGCCGAGGACGTTCACCGCAATGCCGCCGAGTAGGTCGATATACGACTTGCCCTCGACGTCCGTGACGACGGCGCCGTCCCCGGTGGCCAACGCCACCGGCGGGGTGCCGTAGTTCTTCATCATCACGCCGTCCCAGCGCTCCTGGAGCGTCATGAGTGCACCACCTTCGTTCCCGTCCCCTCATCGGTGAACAACTCGGCCAACACGCAGTGTTCGACACGGCCGTCGATGACGTGCGCGCTTGGCACCCCGCCTGCGACGGCGCGCAGGCAGGCCTCGATCTTCGGCACCATGCCTGCCTCCAGCGTCGGCATGAGTTGGGTCAGTGCGCCTGCGTCGATCTCGCTGACCAGCGAATCCCGGTCGGGCCAGCGCGTGTAGAGGCCTTCGACGTCGGTCAGCATCAGCAGTTTCTCGGCGGCCAGCGCTTCGGCCAGCGCTGCCGCAGCGGTGTCCGCGTTGATGTTGTGCACCACCCCGTCGATGTCGGGCGCGATCGTGGACACCACCGGGATGCGCCCTGCGCCGATCAGATCAAGCACCGCTTCGGTGTTCACCTTCCCCACGTCACCGACCAGCCCGATGTCGGTGGGGACCCCGTCGACTGTGACGCTGCGTCGCACCGCTGTGAACAGGTGCGCGTCCTCGCCGGTGATGCCAACGGCGTAGGGGCCGTGCATGTTGATCAGGTTCACCAGTTCGCGGCCCGACCTGACCGAACAGCACCATCCGCGCGACATCGAGCACCTCCGGGGTCGTGACGCGGAAGCCGCCCTTGAAATCGCCTGCGATGCCGAGTCGTTTCAGCATGGCGCTGATCTGCGGTCCGCCGCCGTGTACGACCACCGGATGGATGCCGCAGTTGCGCAGGAACACCATGTCGGCGGCGAACGCTTGCCGCAGCGTGTCGTCGGTCATCGCGTTTCCGCCGTACTTGACCACGACGATCTTGTCGTGCAGCTGCTTGAGCCACGGCAGCGCAGCGGCGAGAACCTGCGCCTTCAAAGGGGTGGCGAGCGTCATGAGCTGTATGCCGAATTCTCTTCGACGTAGTCGTGCGACAGATCGGTGGTCCGGATGGCGGCGCGCTCGCCGCCGACCCCGAGGTCGATCGTGACGTCGATGTCGACGCCGGAGAGGTCGACTTCGCGCGCGCCAGGCGCGCCGACACCGTCGACGCAGACCGGAGACCCGTTGAACGACACGCTGATCCGCTCGGGATCGAGGCGCACAGGGGCCATGCCGACGGCGGCCAGCACACGTCCCCAGTTGGGGTCGGAGCCGAACAACGCGGTCTTGACGAGGCTGTCGCGGGCGACAACGCGGGCGGCCGTGAGCGCATCGACCTCGCTGGTCGCGCCGGTGACGGTGACGACGACCCGCTTGGTGACGCCTTCGGCGTCGGCCTGCAGCTGCGCGCAGAGGTCGTCGCACACCCGCAGCACCGCTTCGTCGAGGTCGGCCTGACTCGGTGCGATCTCGCTTGCGCCAGAAGCCAACAGCAGGATGGTGTCATTGGTCGAGCAGCTGCCATCGACGTCGAGCCGGTCGAAAGTCAATGCGGTTGCTCTGCGCAACGCACGATCCAGTGCGGCGGCGTCGGCGACCGCGTCGGTGGTGATGACGCCGAGCATCGTGGCAAGCGACGGCGCAAGCATGCCCGCGCCCTTCGCCATCCCGCCGACGGTCCAGTTCCCCGGGTGATGCAGCGCAACCTGTTTGGGCAACTTGTCGGTGGTCATGATGGCCCTGGCGGCCTCCTCCCCGCCGGTCAGCCCACCCGCCATCTCGTGCACGATCTCGGACACTCCGGCCAGTACCTTGTCCATCGGCAGCCGGTCACCGATCAATCCCGTGGAGCAGACGGCGATTTCGACGGCGCCGGTATCGCTTCCCCAGTCCGAGAGCGCCGCGGCGACCGCCTCGGCGGTGGCGTGGGTGTCCTGGAATCCGCCGGGGCCCGTGCAGGCGTTGGCACCGCCGGAGTTCAGGATCACCGCGCGAAGCCGGCCCGTGCTCAACACCTGTTGGGTCCACAGCACCGGCGCGGCCTTGACCTGGTTACGCGTGAACACACCCGCAGCGCCATAATCGGGGCCTTCGTTGAACACCAGTGCCAGATCCAGTGCGCCGGAAGCCTTGATGCCCGCAGCGATTCCGGTGGCCCGGAATCCAGCAGGCGCCGTGACGCCCTGGGTCCGCACCAGACGGGTCGTGCCAGTCGAAGTGTCCGTCACGGCGCCACCCCCACAACCGAAAGTCCTTCGATCTCCGGCCAGCCCAGCGCGAGGTTCATCGACTGCACGGCGGCCCCGCCGGTGCCCTTGACCAGGTTGTCGATCGCGGCGATCGCGATGAACATGCCCGCGTCGTCGTCGATGGCGACCGCGAGCTGCGCGGCGTTGCTGCCGATCACCGCGCCGGTCTTGGGCAGTTGGCCCTCGGGCAGCAGATGCACGAAAGGCTCGGCGTCGTAGGCCTTCTCATAGACCGCCCGCAGCTGAGACAGCGGCGCGCGTGTTCGCGCGGTGCATGTGGCGAGAATTCCGCGCGAGGTCGGTATCAGCACCGGGGTGAACGAAACCGTCACCTCCTTGTCGGTGACCGCGCGCAGCCCCTGGACGATCTCCGGGGTGTGCCGATGCTTACCCCCGATGTTGTACGCGCGGGCCGACCCGATCACCTCGGAGCCGAGAAGGTCGGTCTTGGCCGCGCGTCCCGCACCCGACGTCCCACTGACGGCGACGACCGTCACGGCCGGCTCGACGATGTCCTCGGCGATCGCAGGTAGCAGCGCGAGTAGGGCCGCGGTCGGATAGCACCCAGGGACGGCGATCCGAGTGGCGCCGCGCAGCCGGTCCCGGGCGCCGGGCAACTCGGGCAGCCCGTACGGCCAACTCCCGGCGTGGGCTGAACCGTAGAAGCGCTCCCACGCCGACGGGTCGGTGAGCCGGAAGTCGGCACCGCAGTCGACGATCACGGTTTCAGTACCCAACTGTTCGGCAAGGGTCGCGGAGTGGCCGTGCGGCAGCGCCAGGAACACCACGTCATGTCCCGAAAGCACCTCGGCGCCGGTGGTGTCCAGGACGCGCCCGCTCAGCGGCAGCAGGTGCGGGTGGTGTTCGGCCAGTGTGGTGCCTGCGCTGGCGGCGGCCGTCAGCGCCCCGATCGTCAGCCGGCCGTCGGCGTAGGCAGGATGGCCCAGCAGCAGCCGCAGGATCTCACCGCCGGCATATCCGCTGGCACCGGCCACGGCCACAGAAGTCATGCACCGATTCTGCATGCTTATGCAAAAGGTTGCAAATCAATTCTACGAAGCCGGCCCGCTACTTCGCCAGCGACCGGGCATACGCGAGTTATTTCTGCGCAACGACAGCGCCGTGCGCTGCCCGTCCACAAAACTGCGTGCAGCGGCTACCGGTGGTCTGGTCGACGACTAGCGTCAAAAACGCTGGACACGGTAGTCCGAGAGGATGTGTAGATGACTGCACAGCAGAAGCATCCGGAGGAGATGCGCGAGATCGACACCGAGCTGGGGCGCATAAACCTGAGCGGCTCGTTTGCGGCGGATCTGCACGAAGTGTTGCACCAGGCAGCAGGTCAAGGCCCTCTGGCCTTGGATGAAATGACCGGAGCCACGGTGGTGCTCCGTCAGGACGATGTCGAAAAGCTCGCCCATGACCAACGGCTTCTCGGAATCGGGATGGCGTTGTTCGACATGATGGGCATCACCGACGGACCACTTCGCTCCTGGTACGGCGGGTTGATGTTCACGACGGAAGGCGACTATCACCATCGCGTTCGGTCGCTTGTGTCGCGGGCGTTCACGCCTCGATCAGTCCAGTCATTGCGTGCGACGGCCGCCGACATGGCGACCACCGCCGTCGCTTCGGTGGAGCAGGGCGGAGACCTCGTAAAGGCATTTTCAGCGTTGGCAACGCGGCTGATCTGCCGGTTGCTCGGAGTACCCGACGCAGACGTCGAGATATTCAGACAATGGGCCGATGCGTTGAGCCCGGTGTTCTTCGTCATGACACCGGAGCAGATCGCGGACGCCACACGGGCGATCGCAGAGCTGCAAACCTATGTCGATGGGTTGACGACGCGCCGCGCGAAAGACCCCGGCAGCGATCTCGTCACCGCACTGCTGGCGGCCGAGGCGGACGGTGAACGCCTGACCCACGCCGAAACAGTCAACATGATCGCGAATCTGCTTGTCGCCGGACACGATACGGCCGGGAGCCAGATACCGTGCAGCGCCCTGGTCGCCCTCCAGCACAACGAGCAGCTCACTGGCGTATCCGCAGATGAGGTGCGTTTGGTAAGCGCCTCCGCCGAAACCATGCGACTGGAGCCAAGCATCCCGATCATCCCCCGTACCGCTGTGGCGCCAATTGATCTGCACGGCAAGACGATCCCTGCCGGTTCCATGGTCTTTCTGTGCATCGCCGCCGCCTGCCGTGACGAAACGGCCTGGCGCGAGCCAGATCAGTTCGACCCCGACCGCTTCACCAGAGCCGACACGGCAAAGTTGTTGAACTTCGGCGCCGGAACGCACTACTGCCTCGGCACGGCCTTGGCGAAGATCGCGGTTGAAGAGTCCCTGCGCGCCGTCCTGGCCGCCGATCCGCAGCTTCATCTGACCGAGGATCCTGCGGAGATTCCATGGCGCCAGGTGCTCGGCCGGAGTCCGACCCGACTGCTGGTGCGCCCGAACTAGCCCAACCGGATGTCGGGCACAACGGCGTGCACGCCCTCTGCGGTCGCACCGAGCGTGGTCGACAGTTCCCAGGCGATCTCCCGAACCCTGATGCCCATGAGTTCGGCCCGTTCCGTGGTCATCCGGACCTCGGGAACCGAGACGCCGATCGCCCCGATCGCCTTCTGGGTGTGATCGAAAACGGGCGCGGCGATCGGCATAGATGCCCACTGTGCGCTGACCCTTCGACGCGGCATAGCCCTTGGCGCGAGCCATCTCGAGTTCGCGTTCCACTTCGGCCGGATCGACGGTGGTGGCCTCCGTCTTCTTCTCGATCGGATCGGCGAGGTAGCGCCTGCGTTCCGCTTCGGGTAGCGCGGCCCAAATCGCCTTGCCCGGGCCGCCGTGGGCCAGCTTGATCGGCACCCCGATATCGGTATAGGTACGCCGAAGCTCCTGGTGGCTCTCGACCTGCGCGGCCACGATCCGGTGGCCTGTCCCGAGGAACTCGTGCAGGCCGACGGTCTCGTCGAATTCATCGCGAAGATCTGTCATGAACGGGAGCGCGGCTTCCCGGAACGTGCGCGGGACGGCACCCGAATTGGCCATTTGCAGCAGGAATGGGCCCAATCCGTACCGCTTCGTGCCGGTCTGGCGAACCAGGTGGTTTTTCTGCATGGCGGAGAGAAGCCGGTGGACGGTGGTCGTGGACAACCCCGTCGAGCGAGCCAGTTCACTGATCCCCAGTTCGGGTGTGCGTCCGTCGAAGCACCGCAGGATCGCGACCGCGCGGTCGATGGACTGCACGCCGTCGCGTCGTTGCGTAGTGGAGGCCAGTTCCTCGCCCGGGTGCTCGGATTTACTCACAAATTTCCTCCCTCCACGTCATGCCGCCATTCCCCGCCGCCGCGACGGTTTGCAGTGTGATCCACGGCGGCGCCTTGCCTTGACGTGACCACGCTCACCTTCATAGGCTTTCTGCATTGCGTAAAGGTTATCCCACAATGCGGGAAGGTTCAATGCGACCACTAGACGGATTCCGTGTCCTCGATCTGACGCGATTCCTCTCCGGGCCCTACTGCACGATGGTTCTCAGCGAGCTCGGCGCGGACGTGATAAAGGTCGAGCAACCGGGCACGGGCGACGACTCGCGCCGGATGGCGCCCAAGGTCAACGGCGAGAGCTATCCGTTCGCGATGCCCAACCGCAGCAAGCGGTCTGTGGCCATCGACCTCAAATCCGACCGTGGCCGTGAGCTGTTTCTCCAGCTGGGCGAGACAGCCGATCTGGTCATCGAGAACTTCCGCCCCGGCGTCACCCGGCGTCTCGGCATCGATTACGACGCGATGCGCAAGGTGCGCGAGGACATCCTGTACTGCTCCATCAGCGGGTTCGGCCAGACAGGCCCATACAAGGATCGGCCCGGGTTCGACATCATGGCGCAGGGCCTTGGCGGTTTCATGCGGATGACCGGCCAACCGGACGGCAAGCCGACAAAGGTCGGCATCGCCATCAACGACATCGCGGCAGGAGCCACCGCGATCTATTCGATCTTGGCCGCCGAACTACAGCGGCGGCAGACCGGTGCCGGCCAATACATGGACATCTCGCTCGTCGACGCGGGGCTCGCATGGACGGTGTGGGAGTCCGGAGCGTATTTCGGAAGCGGTGAGGCGCCTGCACCAACGGGAACCCGGCACCGCCGGTCCACCCCGTACCAGGCCTACCGCACATCAGACGGCTACGTGACCATCGGCGCCAACACCGACCGGCTCTGGCTACGGCTCGTCAACGACGTCCTGAAGCGGCCCGACTGGGCTGACGACCCGCGCTTTGTCGACCTGACCGCCCGGATGGAGAACATCGATGAGCTGGAACGCGAAATCGAAGCGATCACAACGACATTGCCGACCAGCGCGTGGATCGACCGGCTGGACGCGGCCGGCGTTCCCGGTGGACCGGTACTGACCTACGACGAGGCGCTCGCGGACCCGCACGTGCAGGCGCGCGGCATGATCGTCGAGCTCGACCACCCGGTGATCGGACCGATGCGCACCATCGCACCACCCACCCGGTTCTCCGACGTCGACTTCAGTGTGCGGTCGCCGGCGCCCTGGCTCGGCCAGCACACCGTCTCGGTGCTGTCGGAGTTGGGAGTCGACCACGACGAGCTCGAGGAACTGGTTGCCGACGGCACGCTGTTCGACGCCCACCCAGAGCTGCAGGAGCGAGTCCGATGAGCGATGAAATTCTGGTCGAGCGCGACGGCGGCATCGCCACGGTCGTGCTCAACAAGCCCGACAGCCACAATGCGATCTCGCTTGGCATGTATCGCCGCATTCCCGAGGTCCTCGCCGCATTGGACGCTGACCGCGAGGTGAAGGTCGTCGTCGTGCGGGGTGCGGGTACAAAGAGTTTCGCGTCCGGCGCCGACATCAGTGAATTCGAAGAGGTACGCGGAAACGCCACGGCCGCAAAGGAGTACAACGAGCACGTAGCTGCCGCCGAGCACGCCGTGGAAGGACTCACCAAGCCGACCATCGCGATGGTTCACGGCTACTGCATCGGCGGCGGATGCGGCATCGCCCTGGCGTGCGACCTACGATTCGCCGACGAACGCTCCCGCTTCGGCATCACGCCGGCCAAGCTCGGCCTGGTCTACAGCCTGGAGTCGACCAAGCGTCTCGTCGACGTCGTCGGGCCCTCGCGGGCGAAGTGGATTCTGTTCTCCGGCCAGCACGTCTACGCCGACGATGCACTCCGACTCGGCCTGATCGACGAACTGATTCCCGCCGACGACCTCGAGAAGCAGACCTACGAATTCGCCCGGCTGATCACCAACCGCGCGCAGTTCAGCGTCCGATCGGCTAAACGGATCGTCGATCTGGTGCTCGCCGGCCAGACCGAAGACGACGAGATCACCACGGACATCCGCAATTCGTCGTTCGACACCGAGGACTACGCAGAAGGTGTCCGCTCCTTCCTCGAGAAGCGCAACCCGAGGTTCACCTGGTCATGACCACCACCGATCCCCGCATGGCCGCCGACCCGGTCGCGGCGGCACGCCGCGCCGCCGACGCGGCGGAACCGGCATTCGGCCGCTACTTCCTCATCCACTTCCTCGGATTGTCGATCGCCTACTCCGACGACGAGCAATCCTGCACGGTCACACTGCCTTTCTCACCGCACCTGTGCAACGCGGCGGGCGTCGTGCACGGCGGCGTGCTGTCCACCGTGCTCGACATCTCGATGGGCCACGCCTGCCAGAAATACCTGTCGGCCGGAACAACCATCGACATGGAAATCCATTTTCAGCGGGCCGTCCGCACCGACGCGGTGTGCACCGGCCGAATCCTGCACGGCGGCAGGCGAATCGTCCACCTGGAGTCGCGCCTGTTCGACGACCGTGGACGTCTCGCCGCCTCAGCCACCGGTTCGTGGTTCCGAAACGAAGCCACGTAACACCATCCACCACTCAATGAGGAGAAGATGATGCGACTAAAGACGATCCTCGCCTTAGTGGCCGCGATCGCCGCCTTCATCCTGCCTGCGTGCAGCGCAGGCGGGGGGAACAGCGGATCCGCCGAGGACTATCCGTCGAAAGAGCTGGACTGGACGATCGCGTTCGGTCCTGGCGGCGGCAACGACCTGATGGCCCGCAAGCTCGTCCAGATCATCCAGGATCAGAAGCTCTATCCCGCCGACATCGCCGTCGAGAACCGTGAGGGCGGCAGCGGAGCTACCGGCTGGGGTTACCTGATGTCCAAGGCGGGAGACCCCTACAACATCTCGACCACGTCCGGTTCGTTCCTGACCACACCACTGCAGGCAGACCCGGGCTGGACCTACAAAGACTTCACCCATGTCGGGCTGATGGCCACCGACGACGCGCTCCTTCTCGTCGACGGCAAGAAGCCCATCAAGACGTTCGAGGACTGGGTCAAGTTCGCCAAGGACAAGGGCAAGGTCGTCGTCGGCGGCATCGGCACGGTGAACGTCGACTTCATCCTCCACTCGCTGATTGCGAAGAAGGAGGGCTACGAGATCGAGTACGTGCCCTACAACGAAGAGGGACAGGTCCAGACCTCACTGCTGTCCGGTGCACTCGACGCTATGGTGTCCAACCCCGGATCCATTCTGGGCCAGGTCAAGTCCGGCGACATGACGGCGGTCCTGTTCACCGGCCAGCAGCGTCTCCCTGCGCTGCCCAACGTCCCGACTGGCCAGGAGAAGGGCATGGCGGATCTGCCGTCGATGCCGCGCGGCCTGATCCTCCCGCCGGAGGCGCCCGACTATGCGCGGGACTGGTGGATCAAGACGATGCAGACGGTCGCCAAGTCGCCACAGTGGCAGGAGTACCTCGATCAGAACTACCTGACCAGGGACGAGCTCTGGGGTGACGACTTCACCGCGTACCTCGAGAAGACCACCAACGAGTTCGAGACAACCCTGAAGGAACAAGGAGCGCTGTGACCGTCACATCGCAGCCCACCGTGTCAGCGGACCGGCGCGGACGGAACGTCAACTTTCCCAAGTTGGCGTTCCTGGGTGTGCTGCTCATCGCCTTCGCCGTCTACACCCAGATGGCGATGGGGATGGAGTGGCGCACCGCCGCAGGCCGGATCGGCCCCGGTTACTTTCCGCGGATTCTCGGCGTGACGGCGCTCGCGGTCATCGTGATCGCGGCCGTCCGCGAAATCTTCTCGCGGCCCGACGACGAAGACGTCAGCGAGGCAGAGGCCGCCGAGGAGGCCGCCGAACCCGACCTGGGCCGGCACCCTGTTGCGCTTGTCGCGTTCATCGTGGCGGCTGCGGTGTTCGTCGCGTTGTTGGGCGTGTTTGGCGCTGCGCTCGCCGGTGTGCTGTTCCTTGGCGTGACTCTCTGGTTCCTCGACCGCGAACACCACGTCCGGGCGGTGATCATCGCCATCGCCGTTCCTGTCCTCCTGTACCTCGCCCTGCAGACCGGCCTGGATGTCGGCCTGCCGCAGGGCATTCTCCCGCTCGGCTAAAGGAGAGATCATGTCCGACCTGATGACCGGCCTCACCGCGCTGCTGACTATGCAGAATATTCTGCTGCTCGTCGGCGGGGTGCTGATCGGGATGATCGTCGGCGTCATACCGGGGGTGGGGCCATCCGCCGGGTTGGCAATCCTGCTTCCGGTCACCTTCGGGCTCGATCCCACCGGTGCGATCGTCATGCTCGCGGCGGTGTACTACGGCGCGATGTACGGCGGGACCATCACGTCGGTGTTGATCAACACCCCAGGTGAATCAGCAACGGTGGCAAGTACTTTTGACGGGTACCCGCTGGCGAAACAGGGGCGGGCCGGGCCCGCGCTTGTGATGGCGGCTGTGGGCTCGTTCGTCGCTGGCACCATCGGCGCGGTCCTTCTGAGTGTGGCTGCGCCTGCAACCGCGGCGTTCGCCAAGACGTTCGGGCCTCCCGAGTACTTCCTGATCGTCATGGCGGGACTGCTCACTGTCATCGTGATCCTTCGCGGCAACAAACTGCTCGGCGCACTCTCAGCGCTTATCGGCTTTGCCATCGGCACCGTCGGCGTCGACATCGGCGGCGGTGAGCGACGATACACCTTCGGCGCCGTCGAACTCATCAACGGCATCGACTTCATCCCTGTCGCTATTGGGCTGTTCGCCGTCGGCGAGGTGCTACACACCCTGTGGCGGGGCGGACATCTCGAGCAACTCGACTTTTTCGGGGTGTCGGCACGCAGTCGCGGATTCTGGCCGAACCGCAAGGACTTCCGGGAATCGGTCGGCCCCACGCTGCGTGGCTCCTTCCTCGGTTTCGGTGTCGGGCTGACCCCCGGCGCAGGTGCGACGGTCGCGTCGCTGATGGCCTACAACGTCGAGAAGTCGGTATCCCGCACGCCGGAAAAGTTCGGCAAGGGCGCGATGGCCGGACTGGTCGGACCGGAGTCGGCGAACAACGCCGCATCGTCGGGAGCCATGGTTCCGTTGCTGACGCTCGGGATTCCCGGTGGTGGCGCAACCGCGGTTCTGCTCGGCGGGTTCCTCATGTGGGGCTTGCAGCCCGGCCCGCTGCTGATGGAACAGAACCCCGAGTTCGCGTGGGGCCTCATCGCCAGCATGTACCTCGGCAACGTGATGCTGTTGGCGGTCAACATCTTCTGCATCCCCGCCTTCGCCAGCATCGCACGTGTGCCGTTCAAGCTTCTGGGTCCGATCATCGTGCTGCTGTGCGCACTGGGCACCTTCGCGGTGAACAAGAGCCTGCTCGACGTGCAGATCATGTTGGCGTGCGGTGTGCTCGGATTCTTCATGCGCCGATACGGCCTGTCCGCCGCGGCACTTGTCATCGCACTGGTGCTTGGGCCTCTTGCCGAGGAGTCGCTGCGTCAGACGATGCTCATCTCCGGCGGTCACCTCAACGTGTTCATCGAGCGCGGAACCTCGGTGGCCATCTTGGTATTCATCGTCTTCCTGCTCAGCCTCCCGCTGATCAAGGTGCCGGTCGCACGCGCGAGTAAGAGTGCCTTGCAGCTGATCTCGGCACGCCGACGCACCGAGGCGTCGGACACGCCTGCCGACGATGCCGAGGAGCCCGCCGACAGCGGGAACCACCGGGAACCTGTGGGATGACCGCTGGCGCTCTGCTACTCACCGCTGGAGCGGCCGTGGTGGGTGCGGCGATCGCGACATTTCTGCACCTGCCCGCCGCCCCCCTGCTCGGGGCGATGGTCGGCGTAGCCGTCGTAAACCTCACCACGACATCGGCATTCGCCATAGCTCCCGCCGGCCGCTGGATCGTGTACGTCTGCATGGGCTGGCTGCTGGGGATGAGCGTCAACGCGGAAACGCTGAAACAATTGCGCAGCGCATTCGTGCCGATCGTGATCACCGTCGTCGCGTTTCTGCTCTTCGGGCTGGCGGCGGCCTGGCTGCTCTGGCGGTTCACCTCGATCGACTCGTTGACCGCGCTGCTGGCCACTGCGCCGGGTGGCATCGCTCAGATGGGCGCGTTCTCGGCCGACGCAGGCGCCAACGTTCCGATCGTGCTGACCATCCACGTCTTGCGGATCACCTCGGTGATCGTGTTGATGTCGGTCGGCTTGAGACTGATGGGAGGACGCGGGTGACTGCGCATCGACCACTGGACGATATCCGCGTCCTAGACCTGAGCCGGGCGCTGGCAGGCCCGTACGCGACCATGATGATGGCCGACGCGGGCGCAGACGTGGTGAAGGTCGAGCCGCCAGGCGGTGACGACAGCCGAGGCTGGCTGCCGTTCGTCGATCGCAACGGGCACCGCGAGTCTGCGTATTACATGAGCGCCAACCGCAACAAGCGCTCCGTCGTGCTCGACCTCAAGTCCGATGACGATGCCGATCGGCTGCGCTGGCTCGCCAGTCGCGCCGACGTCCTCGTCGAGAACTACCGCCCAGGGGTTCTGGAACGGCTCGGACTCGGGCTCGACGAACTGCGCGCCCTCAACCCGCGGCTGATTACGTTGTCCATCACCGGATTTGGTCGAGAAGGACCCAGCGGCAAACGACCGGGCTTCGACCAGATCGTGCAGGCCGAGGCCGGCTTGATGTCGCTGACCGGGCAGCCCGGCGGTACTCCGCAGCGCGTCGGGCTGCCGATGGCCGACATCCTCGCCGGCCTCTTCGGCGCATTCGGCGTGATGAACGCGCTGCGATCGCGGGAACGGACGGGACGCGGACAACACGTCGAAACTTCGCTCCTTGCTGCGATCGTCGGGGTGCACGTTTTCCACGGTGTCGGCTGGCTTGCCGCAGGCGTCGAACCCGCGCTGACCGGAAACCGGCATCCGTCGATCGCCCCCTACGGAGTGTTCGGCTGCGCGGACGCCGACATCGTCATCGGGGTCGGCTCCGAGGCGCTGTGGCGCAGGTTCGCGCCGATAGTCGGACTAGACCCGGACCGCTCTGACATCGCCACCAATGCAAACCGGGTGGCGAGGGCCGAAGCACTACAGAAGGAGATCGACGCCCTGCTGTCCGACCGTCAGGCGACCGACGGTCCTCGCCGCCCTGGATGCGGTCGGCGTGCCTGCGGGCCGGATCCGCACCATCCCCGAGGTCTACGACTGGGAGCAGGTCCGCGAGAATATGGTGTTGACACTGCCCCACCCCACTCTGGGAGACCTCGACGTGCCTGCCTCGCCCCTGCAATTGTCGGAAGGCGGACCACCGCGCGCGGACGCCCCACCCGCGCTCGGCGCCGATCACGGTGACGTCTTCGCCGACTACGCCGCCGCGCGGGATGGCCGGTGACCGACCGAGTCGCTGTCGTCGGTGGCGGCATCCTCGGCGTTGCCGTGGCCCGCGAAATTCTGCGCCGTCAACCCGATACAGACGTCACGCTGTTCGAGAAGGAGGACCGGCTCGCTTCGCACCAGACCGGACGCAACAGCGGCGTCGTGCACGCGGGGCTCTATTACGAGCCGGGTTCGAACAAGGCGCTGCTCTGCCGCAGGGGCGTCGGCCTGCTCGAAGAGTTCTGCGAGGAACGCGGCATCCGCCGGGTCACGTGCGGAAAGGTGCTCGTCGCCCTCGACGAGGTCGAGCGCGCACGGCTGGACAACATCAAGGAGCGGGCACTCGCCAACGGTGTGCCCGGCGTTCGGATCATCGGCGCCGACGAACTGCGCGAGCTGGAACCGCATGTCCGTGGCGTCGCCGCCCTGCACTCACCCTCGACTTCGATCGTCGAACTTCGCCGAGGTGACCCAGGCGCTTGCCGCCGACGCGGTCGCCGACGGTGCGAAGATGCTGCTCGGTCACGAGGTCGTCGGCCTGCACGCATCCGACACCGAGGTGGCGGTAACTGCCCGCAGCGCAGGAGATTCCGCCCGGTTCGTATTCGACAGGGCAGTGGTATGCGGCGGCCTGCAAAGCGACCGGCTGGCCGAGCTTGCAGGCGACGGGCCCGACCCGGTCATCATGCCTTTCCGCGGCGAGTACTACGCGCTCAAGCCCGAGCGGCGCAACCTCGTCAACGGGCTCGTCTACCCGGTGCCCGATCCCCGCTACCCGTTCCTCGGGGTGCACGTCACTCCGCGCGTGGACGGCGAGGTCCTCATCGGCCCCAACGCCGTACTCGCCCTGGCCAGGGAGGGCTACACCTGGGGAAAGATCTCCGTGCCCGACTTTCTCGAAGTGGCTCGGACACCCGCGTTTTGGCGCTTCGCTCGACGGCACTGGCGGACAGGCATTCGCGAAATGTCGGGATCGGTGAGCAAGCGGCGCTTCGTCGCCGCCGCCCGCGCCTATGTGCCCGAGCTGGATGACGATGACGTCGTGCCGGGCCCCGCGGGAATCCGCGCCCAGGCGCTCGATGCCGACGGCGGACTGGTTGACGACTTCAGGATCAGCATCCGCGACCGGGTCGTCCTACTTCGCAACGCGCCGTCACCGGCGGCGACGTCGTCGCTCGCCATCGCCGAGCACATCGTCACGACCATAGAAGATGGAAGGTAATTCGGTGATTCAGCCACTGTCGCAGGGCCTTTGGGGAGTCTTGGCCACCCCGTTCGACGACGGACTCGATGTCGATCTCACCTCGTTGGGCAACGAGGTGGCAGCGTTCGTCGCTGACGGTTGCGACGGCCTGGTGGCGCTCGGGGTGTTCGGCGAGGCGGCGTCACTGAAGGCCGACGAGGCGAACCGCGTGGCGCACACCGTCGCCTCGGCCACCGACCTGCCGTTCGTACTGGGTCTGTCCGAACGCGACCCGGACGCGGTCGTGGAGCAGGCGCGTCGGCTGCTCGACGCCGTACCGCGGCCGCCGGTCGCGCTGATGGCACAGATCGGCGACGCGGATCCGGCGGTCGCCACCGCCGCGCTGCACCGTCTGCACGAGGCCACGGGAGTCGGCATCCTCATCCAGGACTATCCGGTCATTTCGGGTGTCAGCGTCACCGACGACCAGGTCGTGGCGATCGCGTCGGCCTGCCCGTTCGCGGTCGGGGTGAAGTCGGAGACGCCGCCGACGTCCGTCGCGGTGGCGCACCTGGTGCCGCGGCTCGACGTGCCGGTGTTCGGCGGCCTCGGCGGTGTCGGCCTGCTCGATGAGCTCGCCGCGGGATCGGCGGGTGCGATGACCGGATTCAGCCATCCGGCCGTGCTGGCCGCCGTGCTGCGCGCTCACCGCGACGGCGGCTTCGAGGCCGCCCGCGACGCATGGGCGCCCTGGCTTCCGCTGGCCAACTTCGAGGGACAACTCCGGGTGGGCCTGGCGATCCGCAAAGAGCTGCTGCGGCGACGCGGGGTCATCGCGTCGGGTCGGGTGCGACCACCTGCGATGCCGCTGCCGGACACGCTGATTCCGCTGTTGGAGAAGCACCTCGCGACCCTGCCCGCCACCGCGACGCACTGAAGGAGCCCACCATGGATCTCGGCATCACCGGACGTACCGCGCTCGTGCTGGGCGCCAGCGGCGGCCTCGGCAGCGCTATCGCACTGCGCCTCGCCGAAGAAGGCGCCAACATTGCGGCCGCAGGGAGGTCCGCCGACAAGCTTGCCGACACGGTGAAGCGGATCGAGGCCGCAGGCGTCAAGGCGTTGCCGCTCGACTGGGACCTGGGGGACCTCGATCAGATAGAGGCGCGCGTGACCGAGGTGGAGAACTCCCTTGGCCCGATCGACATCCTGGTGAACAACACCGGCGGGCCACCACCAACCCCCGCCGCAGGACAGGACGCAGCCACCTGGCGCGCGAGCTTCGAGCAGATGATCCTGGCCGTGATCATGATCAGCGACCGGGTGCTACCCGGAATGCGGGAACGGGGCTGGGGCCGCATCCTCACATCCACGTCGTCGGGCGCGCTCAGTCCGATCCCCAACCTCGCATTGTCGAACACGCTGCGCGCGAGCCTGCACAGCTGGTCGAAGACTCTCGCAGGCGAGATCGGCCGCGACGGCGTGACAACGAACATCATCGTGCCCGGCCGAATCGCCACCGCCAGAACGCAATTCCTCGACGAGCGCAGGGCCGAGCGAGAGGGCAGGACGACCGACGATGTGATGGCGGCCAGCGCGGCCTCGATGGCGGTTGGCCGATATGGCCGCCCAGATGAATACGCGGACGTGGCGGCGTTCCTGTGCAGCGAGCGGGCTTCGTACGTGACCGGTTCCGTCATCCGTGTCGACGGCGGGCTCATCCAAAGCGTCGTCTGAAGGGACAGCCATGCGCATCCGCAGCGTGCAACTCGACGGCGAGAAGGCGGCCTGCGTCGCACTGCCGGACGGGCGGCTGGCCCGCGCCGACCGCATCCTCGACGGCGCACCGACCGACCTGCTGTCGCTGCTGGAGGCCGGCTTGCTCGATGCGCTCGGCGAGGCGGTCGCGGCCGGCGTCGACGACGCCGCCTGCGTGGATGCCCAGTCGCCGATCGCCGCCCCGTGGACGCGGCCGCGCAAGATCCTCGGCATCGGCCTCAACTACGGTGCGCATGCGGGCGATCTCGGCGAGCAGGCCCCCCGCACGTCGCCCGCGTCATTCATCAAGGGCGACCACACCATCGTCGGTCCCGGCGAGCCGATCGTCGTCCCGCAAGGGATAGGTCGCGTCACCGCGGAAGCCGAACTCGGCCTCGTCATCGGGCGCACGTGCTACCAAGTCGGTGTCGACGAGGCCATGTCCTTCGTGGCCGGTGTGGTGCCCGTGCTCGACCAGACCGCTGAGGCGGTTCTGCTGGAGAACCCGCGGTACCTGACGCGGGTGAAGAACTACCCCACGTTCTTCTCGTTCGGGCCCGACCTGATCACGCTCGACGAGGTGCTCTCGCGCGGACCGCTGTCCGGCCTTCGGGTCGCCACCGTCCACAACGGCGCGGTGCACCGCAAGGACACCGTCGCGGGCATGACGTTCTCGCCCGCCGAACTACTGAGCTTCCACAGCCAGGTGATGCCCTTCTACCCCGGGGACATCCTGTCCACGGGAACGCCGGGAGCGGTGCCCATCGAGCCCGGCGACGTCGTCAGCTGCGAACTCGGTGACGAGCTGGCGTCGCTCACCAATCCGGTGCAATAAGTCAGCGTCGCTGCTCGGCTCCGACTCGCTCGGCCGCGGTCGCCACCGCGGCGTCGCGGGCCGCACTGGCTTCGCCTTCCGTCAGCGTCCGGTCCGGCGCGCGGAACCGCAGGGCCAGCGCGAGCGATTTGCGGCCATCGCCGATCTGCGGACCGGTGTACACGTCGAACAACCGGACGTCTTCGAGCAGCTCCCCCGCGCCGTCGCGAACCGCGTCGACGACGCTCTGCGCGGCGACCCCCTCGTCGACGATCAAGGCGACGTCCTGGAATACCGCAGGGAACGGCGAGACAGCGGGGGCGGGCAGCGCCTCCGTGATCGGCATCGCCTCGAGGTTCAGCTCAGCGGCGCAGGTGCCCTTCGGCAGGCCGGACCGTTCGATCACCGCAGGATGCAGTTGGCCCGCGTGCCCGACGACGGTGTCCCCCACCAGCACCTCGGCGCACCGGCCGGGGTGCCACGGCAGGTACTGCGCCGGCCTCAGGGTCAGCTCGACACCTGCTGCGCGGCCGATGATCCGGACCGCCTCTAACGCGTCGCTCGCATGCACAGGGCGCCCGGCACCCCACGGGCCTGCGGGCTCACGCAAGCCCGCTAGCACCACGCCCACGTGCTCCGGCTGGTGCGGCAACGACGCGTCCAGCGTCGCGATCTCTTCGTCGGTGGGCCTGCGGTCATTCGGAATACGGTCGACCGCACGGGTTTGCGATGTCGGCTCGACGACCTGTTCGATCGCGAACAGAGCCGCATCCACGACACCGCGGGATACGTTGCGGCTCAACGACTCCAACAGCCCGGGTAGCAGTGTTGTGGCCAGCTCCGGGCGGTCGGCTTCCAGCGGGTTGAGCACATGAGTGGTGGTGCGGCGCGAATCGTCGGGTGGCAGACCCCACCGGTCGAATACTTCCGCAGGCAGGAAAGGCGTCGGCAGAACCTCGACAAACCCATTGAGCGCCAACGATTTTCCAACCGCTCGCCGCCGCTTCTGCAGCGGGGTGAGACCGCGTCCGGCCGGCGCCTGGGGCAGTACCGACGGAATGATCTCGAGGCCCTCCAGCCGCAGTACCTCCTCGACGAGATCTGCGGGCTGCCTGAGGTCGGGCCGCCAGCTCGGCGGGATGGCGGTCACGCGCTCGCCGTCGACGGTCACGTCGGCACCGATCTGGGTAAGCCGGCGGCGCGTGGTGCCCTCCGCGTAGTCGACGCCTGCGGTGCGGTCGGGCAGGTCCATAGCCATGCTGACGGGCGGCAGCGACCAGTCCTCGCGCGGTGGATCGCCGCGCCAGTCGGTCAACGTGGGTTCGATTGTGCCGTGCGCAATCTCGGCAAGCAGCGCCGCGCACCGATCCAGCGCAGCGACCGAAACGGCCGGGTCGACGCTGCGTTCGTACCGGCGACCGGCCTCGCTGTTGAGGTGCAGCCGCCGCTGGGTCCGCGACACGGAGGCCGGATCCCACACGGCGGCTTCCAGCAGCACGTCGGTGGTGCTGGCCCGCACCTCGGTCGTGCCTGCACCCATCACACCGCCGATCGCCGCGGTCGCAACGTCGTCGACGATTAGCACGTCGCCGGGATCCAGCTTGCGTTCGATGTCGTCGAGGGTGACGACCGTCTCCCCCGGTTCGGCGAATCGGACCCGGAAGCCACCGGTGATCAGGCTGCGATCGTGGGCATGCATCGGGTGGCCGAGTTCGAGCATCACGTAGTTCGTCACGTCGACGGCAGGTGAGATCGCCCGGATGCCGCTCAGCAACAATCGTCGTTGCATCCACCACGGCGAGACCGCCGCCGGATCGATTCCGGTGACAGGCCGCAGCCCGAAGCGGAGGACTCCCGTCCCGGGCTCGATCACCACCGGCAGCGCGTCGCCGTCGGCCGGTAGTGGAGCGACGTCGGCGGGATCGACGTAGTCGAGGTCGCATGCGTTGGCGATCTCGCGCGCCATACCGCGTACCGAGAGGCAGTAGCCGCGGTCAGGGGTAATGGCGAGGTGGAACACCGTGTCGTCGAGGCCGAGCACGTCGGCGGC
Source organism: uncultured Actinomycetota bacterium (assembly GCA_963734385.1). Classification (GTDB taxonomy): domain Bacteria; phylum Actinomycetota; class Actinomycetes; order Mycobacteriales; family Mycobacteriaceae; genus Mycobacterium. Next base: position 42,803 of record CAVTHR010000005.1, read on the forward strand.
TGGAACACCTGGCTCGGCAGTGCCAGGCGGCAGCACGAGGATCCCGGAGTGGTCGGTGCCCAGGTTGAGCTCGGCCGTCGAGCAGATCATCCCATCGGATGTGCGGCCGTATGTTTTTCGCGCGGTGATGGTGAAGTCGCCGGGCAGCGTGGTTCCCGGCAGGGCCACCACGACCAGATCTCCGACCGCGAAGTTCGTGGCGCCGCAGACGATATCGCGAGGCTCAGCCTCTCCGACATCGACCTTGACGGCCCGGATCGGCTTCTTGAAGTCGCTGAGCTCCTCTATTTCGAGCACTCGGCCGACGGTGAGCGGACCGCTGACCGGGCCGACAGGGATGACCTCTTCGACCTCGTGGCCGATCCGGATCAGCGTCTGTTCCAGCTCCTCGGCGGGGACGTCCCAGCCGGGCGCGCCGGCGGCGACGACCTCACGCAGCCAGCTGTACGGAAGCCGCATCAGGCGCCGACCCCGAACGGCAGCGAGAACCGCACGTCGCCCTCGACCATGTCGCGCATGTCGGGGATGCCGTTGCGGAATTGCAACGTGCGCTCCAGCCCCATACCGAACGCGAATCCGGAGTAGACCTCGGGGTCGATACCGCAGGCGCGCAACACATTCGGGTTGACCATTCCGCAGCCGCCCCATTCCACGAAGCCGGGGCCGCCCTTCTTGTTCTCGAACCACACATCGACCTCGGCCGACGGCTCGGTGAACGGGAAGAAGTGCGGCCGGAAACGGGTGCGGCCGTGGGGACCGAACTCGGAGCGGGCGAACGCGTCCAACGTTCCGCGCAGGTTCGCCATCGTCAGCCCCTTGTCGACCGCGAGGCCCTCGACCTGGTGGAACACCGGGGTGTGGGTGGCGTCCAGTTCGTCGGTGCGGAAGGTGCGGCCGATCGAGATTATGTAGACGGGCAGGTCGCGCTCGATCAGCGCACGGATCTGGACGGGCGAGGTGTGGGTGCGCAGCACCTGGCGCGACCCGTCCGGCGCGACGTAGAAGGTGTCCTGCTCGCTGCGTGCCGGGTGGTCCGGCGGGAAGTTCAGTGCGTCGAAGTTGAACTGTTCCGTCTCGACCTCGGGCCCCTCGGCCAGCTCCCACCCCATTGCGACGAAGGTGTCGGCGATGTGATCGGCCAGGATGGTGATCGGATGGCGGGCACCGAGCGGCTGACGCGTCGACGGCAGCGTCACATCGATGCGCTCCGCCACCAGCACAGCGGCGTCGCGCTCGACCCGCAGCTCCTCGAGCCGCGCGTCGTAGCGGCGCTGCGCCTCGGCGCGGGCGACGTTCACCCGCTTGCCCGCGTCAGCACGGTCGGCCTTCTCCAGCGAGCCCAGCGCCTGGCGGGCGAGCGCGAGCGGTGAGCGGTCGCCAAGGTGCTCGGTCTTGGCACGCGCCAAAGCGTCGAGGTCGGCCGCTAGATCGAAGGCATGCCGGGCCGCGCTGACCACCTTGGCCAGCGTTTCCTCCGACAGATCTACCGGCTGATCAGCCACCCGGAGATCATAGGTGATCGGCAGATGAGAGCGGCGTCACGCGATGCGACAAATGAGGCGCCAAGGGCGCCGACCACACCGAGCCCGGTCGCCATGATCAGCGACAGCCCGGTGTTGGCCAGCATCAGATATCCAAAAGCCGAACCGACGATCAACAGCAGACACCGCCCGGGCGTCCAGGATGCCGGCCTGCCGAACCGCATCGAGGCGACCATGCCGAGCACCAGTGCCACCGCATGGCCGGTGTCGGTGAAGTCCCTGCCGATGGCCACCACCGCCACCGCGACGGCCAGCCACCAACCGGCCCACGCGGGCCGCCACCTCCGCGGTATCGCCGCACTGAGCGATCCGATCACCGCGGAAGCGCCGTAGCTCATCCCGACGTCGGTTGCCCGGCTCACATCCGCCGACAGCCAGCCGAGCTCTACCGCACCGGTGAGGCCGACCGCGACCAGCAGCGTGGCGCCGATGTGGCCGATCGCGAACGCAACTATCAGACGACCGCTGCGCCAAAGCAGTTCGGCGAGCGCGAGCAGACACGTCAGGCCCGGCAGCCACACATAGATCGGCCCGGCGTCGATGACGAAAGCGCTGGCGAAAAGGGTGCCGAGATGTCCGTGGCTGAGGTTGTGCAAGTTTGTGCTGGCGTGACTGATGACACGGCCCTGCACCCGTGGGCCGAGCATCGTCAACCCGGTCGTCACCGCGGTCAGAATCACTGCGTACGCGAGGGTGACGCGGAGTCGGGCCAGGCCGCGCAGAAAACCGAACAGCATCTCGGCGACCACTATGCGTCGGAGATGTCGCCGTTCTCCTCGTCGTCGGCTGGCAACTCTCTGCGAGTTTTCACCCGGTACATCGCCAGATCCGCAGGCACGCCGTCTTGTTTGGGCGAGAACACTTGCTTGCGTAGCCGTTTGGCCGACAAGCCAAGAGCTTCGAAATCCCCCTCGGAGATCCCGTCCATGGTCGCCTGCGACACGATCAGACCGCCTCTGGTGGCCCGCTCCATCACCCGTGCGGCGATGTTGACGTCGACGCCCAACCAGTCCGAGCCGATCTGCTGCGGCCGGCCCGTGTGCACACCTGCGCGCATGCGGGGTGTATAGCCCTCCACCTCAACGTCTTTCACCGCATCGATACTGGCGCGCACCGCGCGTACTGCGGTGCCAGGGTCGGCGAACACCGCCATGGTGCCGTCGCCCATCCTCTTGACGATGTGACCGCCCGCCTCCAGCAGAGGCGGTTCGACGACCTGCGCCACGCGCCGCAGCAGCTTCAGCGTGGCCTCGTCGCCCGCCTGCAACGCCCAGGAGGAGAACCCGACCAGGTCCGTGAAGACCAGCGTCACCTCACGATTGGCCGGCTTGCCGGAGACCCGTTCGGTAAGCGCCTGCCACACCTGCAGTCCGGCGAGGCTCACCTCTCGTGATGCGGCGTCGCGCTGCAACAGCCGATCCGCCGCGCGCGCGGCGGCGCTCGGTCCACCAACACCGGCCGCGGATAGCGGATCTCCGAAGTCGGGGTCGCCGGGCAGCGCGCGACGGGCGCGCCGGATGAAAGCGACCACGCCGGGGCTGTGATTGGTGTTCCGCAACCAGGCACGCGGTCGCGGTGAGCGCTCGGGCGCCGCCGACCGATCCGGTGCCTGGTCGGTTTCGTCGATAGGGCCGGATCGTCCATCGAACGATTCGACATCCACAGCGCAAGACTAGATGGCCTTTCTTCCGGCGAGCAATCACACTGGTGGTCCAGACGGCTTGAGTTTGCTCACAGCGGCCTACCTGATGGATATACATCGCCGCGACGCGCCCCGAAATCATGGACAACGCATGTTGTCAACATTATCTTGAATCTGTGACGCGCAGCTCGACGACGAGGCGTACCAAGCGGGCCGATCCCCTCGGCCCGGACTCTCTGACCTGGAAATACTTCGGCGACCTTCGCACAGGGATGATGGGCGTGTGGATCGGTGCGCTGCAGAACATGTACCCCGAGCTCGGCGCTGGCGTCGAGGAGCACTCCATCTTGCTGCGTGAGCCGCTTCAGCGCGTTGCACGCTCGGTGTATCCGATCATGGGAGTTGTCTACGACGGCGATCGGGCCGCTCAGACCGGGCAGCAGATCAAGGGCTTCCACCGCACGATCAAGGGCGTCGACGGCGCCGGGCGGCGCTACCACGCGTTGAATCCCGAGACCTTCTACTGGGCGCACGCGACCTTCTTCATGCTGGTGATCAAGGTGGCCGAGTACTTCTGCGGCGGCTTGACCGACGCCGAGAAGCGCCAGCTCTTCGCGGAGCACGTGCAGTGGTACGCGCAGTACGGCATGAGCATGCGGCCGGTGCCCAAGTCGTGGGAGGAGTTCTGCGAGTACTGGGACCGGGGTGCACAGAGGAGCTGGAGATCAACCGCGCCACACTGGACATCTTCTCGATCCGGATTCCCAAGCCGTGGTTCGTGCTGATGCCCACACCCGATCTGGGACCAAATGTTCAGGCCGATGGTCGCGGGCCAGCGCTGGATCGCCGCCGGGCTGTTCGACCCGGCTGTGCGCGAGAAGGCTGGCATGCGCTGGACCGCCGGTGATGAAGTCCTGCTGCGGCTGTTCGGCAAGCTGGTCGAGATGGCGTTCGTCGTAGTGCCCGACGAGATTCGGCTGCATCCGCGTGCGCTGGCCGCCTATCGCCGCGCTCCGGGCGTCTCGCCGATGACGCGCCGCTGGTCGAGGCGCCCGCGTTCATGGCGCCGCCGCGCGACCGCAGAGACCTGCCCATGCACTACGTGCCGCGGCGCAAGAGCCTGCTGGACCGCGCAGGATCGCTGGTGCACACGACGTTCTCGCTCGCAGGCCTACGCCCGGCGCGTGGCCGCAGCACCGCCGCATAGGCTGCTTGCCATGCTCGAATGGTCTGATGTCGATATCGCCGTGCGCGACGCCGTGCGGGAGTTCGTCGACAAAGAGGTCCGTCCCCACGTCGACGCGCTGGAAAGCGGCGAGATGGAGCCTTACCCCATCATCCGCAAGCTGTTCGCGACGTTCGGCATCGACGCGCTCGCCCGGGATTCGCTCGACAAGCGGCTGGCCAGGATGCGCGATGGCGCGAGAAGTCCGATGGCGCGTCGGGCGGCATGTTCGGCGGCGACGGCGCCTATGCAGGCATGGGATTCGTGGTCGTCAGTGAGCTGTGCCGGGTGTGCATGGGTGTGGTGACCGGGATGGGCGTCAGCCTGGGCTTGACGGTGCCGACCATCGCAGGCCGCGGCACGCTCGCGCAGCAGGAGCGTTGGCTGCCCGGTCTCGTCACCTACGAGAAGGTGGGTGCATGGGCGATCACCGAGCCCGACTCCGGCTCGGATGCGTTCGGCGGCATGAAGTCCTACGTGGTGCGCGACGGCGACGACTACATCCTCAACGGGCAGAAGACGTTCATCACCAACGGGCCGGACGCCGACGTGGTCGTCGTGTACGCCAAGCTCGACGAGGGCGACGGCGTCGACAAGCGCGACCGCAAGGTGCTGACGTTCGTGCTGGACCGCGGCATGGAGGGCTTCGTTCAGTCGAAGCCGTTCCGCAAGATGGGCATTCACAGCTCACGCACCGGCGAGCTGTTCTTCAACAATGTCCGGCTCGGCCGCGACCGGCTGCTCGGCGAGACCGAGGACAACGCGGCGGGTGACGGACGCGACAGCGCGCGGTCGAACTTCTCCGCCGAGCGCATCGGGGTCGCGGCGATGGCGCTGGGCGTCATCGAGGAATGCCTGAGGCTGTGCGTCGACTACGCCAAGACCCGCAAGCTGTGGGGCCAGGAGATCGCCCAGTTCCAGCTGATCCAGCTCAAGCTGGCGAACATGGAAGTGGCCCGAATGAACGTGCGCAACATGTTGTTCCGGGTGATCGAGGCGGCGCAGACCGGCAAGTCAGATCTCACTGCCCGAGGCGTCGGCGATCAAGTGGTACTGCTCGCAGGCGGCGACGGACGTGGCGATGGATGCCGTGCAGCTGTTCGGCGGCAACGGATACATGACCGAGTACCGCGTGGAGCAGCTGGCCCGCGACGCCAAGTCGCTGATGATCTACGCCGGAAGCAACGAGGTGCAGATCACCCACGTCGCAAGGGGCTGCTCACTAGCGAACGCGGCGGGCAGGGCGCGACTGCGCGTGGAAGATCTGATGCTCGTGCCGAGGCGTGATCCGGCGGTACGACGCGGGAACGACACGCGGCGTGCAATCAACGGCTGAGCTCGGAACGACCGAAGGCTCGCGTGGAAGGTGAAAAACGCGTCAAGTTCGATGAGACGCGGACGTGACGAGAGATAGGTGAGCAGATACCGCGGTGGGTTACCTCGAGCAGATGGACATGGCAGGGTCGACACTCGGGTAGCCTGCGCTAGAGGCGCGGCAGCCGGCGGGCCCGCGCGCTTTGGTACAGGCAGATCGCGGCGGCCGACGCCACGTTGAGGCTCTCGGCGTTGCCCGACATCGGGATGCGGATCCGGTGCGTCGCCATGTCCGCCAATTCGCCAGGCAGGCCGTGTGATTCGGGCCCGAACAGCCACGCCGTCGGCCCGGACAGGTCGGCGTCGTCGAGGCTGGTTTCGCCGTCGACGTGGTGGCCAGCACCTGCAGGCCCGCGGCGCTCAACGCGGCAACAGCGCTGGCGGCATCGGGTTCGGACACCACCGGGATGGAGAAGATGCTGCCCGCCGAGGCGCGCAGGCACTTCCCGTTGTAGGGGTCGACGCTGTGGCCGGCCAGCACGACGGCGTCGGCGCCCATCGCGTCGGCGATCCGGATCAGCGTGCCCGCATTGCCGGGCTCGGAGATCTCCGCCGCGACCGCCACCAGCCGCGGCCCGTCGGCCAGCACGTCGGCCAGGCTCGTCGACGGCACCTCGCAGACCGCGACCAGCCCGACCGGTGTCACGGTGTCCGACAACGCCTTTGCGGCGCGATCGGTCACCACGTGGACGGTCACATCGCCCAGCATCGGCACCGAAGCGGGCTCGATGCGGCCTCGGTGACGAATACCTCGGACACGAGTCCGCGCCGCAACGCGGCCTCGACGAGGTTGGGCCCCTCGGCGAGGAAGCGTTCGGCACGGCGCCGTCCGACGTGGCGATGCAGCTTGATCGCTGCCGCCACCCGGTCAGAGCGCTCGGTGAGCGTCAGGCAGCCTCGCCGGACGGCGCGTTGACGTCCTCGGGCAGCGCGCCCTTGGCGACCTCCACCAGCGCGGTGAACGCGGCCGGGTCGCTGACCGCGATCTCGGCGAGGTTCTTGCGGTCCACCTCGACACCTGCGGCCTTCAGGCCCTGGATGAGCCGGTTGTAGGTGATGTCGTTGGCGCGGGCGGCGGCGTTGATCCGGGAGATCCACAGCTTGCGGAACTCGCCCTTGCGGGCACGCCGGTCACGGTACGCATAGTTCAGCGAATGCAGCTGCTGCTCTTTGGCTTTGCGATACAGCCGGGACCGCTGTCCGCGGTAGCCCTTCGAGGCCTTGAGTACGGTGCGCCGCTTCTTCTGGGCGTTGACTGCGCGCTTCACGCGTGCCATGAGGTGTTCCTATTCTCGTTCGGGTCAAAAGGTCAGTGGGGCGGCAAACTAGCCGTTGAGAAGCTTCTTGACGCGCTTCTTGTCGTTTGCCGACACCTCGGTGCGCCCCTCGAGCCGACGGGTCCTGGTGCTTGGCTTCCACTCGAGCATGTGGCGACGGTTGGCCTTCTGGCGCACGATCTTTCCGGTTCCGGTGCGCCGGAACCGCTTGGAGGCGCCGCTGTGGGATTTCGCCTTGGGCATGTGTGTCCTCAGTTCTGTGGTGTGTCGGTCGGTGCTTCGGCCGGCTGAGCGCTTGCGCGCTGCGCCGGCCGGTGCGTCTGCGTCGTGCGCCGCCTTGGCGCGAGTCTTCGCGCCGCGGTGCGGTGCCAGCACCATCGTCATGTTGCGGCCGTCCTGCTTGGCGGACGTCTCGACGAAGCCGTAGTCGGCTACGTCGGCGCCCAGGCGCTGCAACAGCCGGTAGCCCAGTTCGGGCCGTGACTGTTCGCGTCCGCGGAACATGATCGTCACCTTGACCTTCGACCCCGCTTGCAAAAAGCGGACCACGTGGCCCTTCTTGGTCTCGTAGTCGTGAGGGTCGATCTTGGGTCGCAGCTTCTGTTCCTTGACGACGGTCTGCTGCTGGTTCTTGCGAGACTCGCGTGCCTTCTGAGCCGTCTCGTATTTGAACTTGCCGTAGTCCATGATCTTGCATACCGGCGGCTTGGCGTCCGGGGCTACTTCGACAAGGTCGAGATCGGCATCCGCGGCGACGCGGAGGGCGTCTTCGATGCGCACAATGCCTACCTGCTCGCCACCTGGTCCTATCAAGCGGACTTCAGGTACTCGAATGCGCTCGTTGACGCGGGTCTCAGTGCTGATGGGGCCTCCTATGTTGTCCTCTTCGAGGAGCCCACACCATCAGCACAAAGGCCCTGCATAAAGCAGGGCCCGAAGCCGACCAGGACAGCCACCGCGGTGGCTGAGACCGGACCGCTGAGCCGGTGTGGCCAACGGTGGGAGCGGGACTCCACTTGCTGTCCCTGGCGTACGCCGGGACGGTCGCGCATGCCAGTCTAACAGGCATGACCGAGGTTCCTAACATCCGTCGAGCTCGCCGAAATTCCAGCGGTGGAGGTGATCACCCGGGCGGCGGTGATGCTGATGAGCGCCGCTGCGGAGAAGCTCGGTCTGTCGGCTGAGGATCCCGACAACAGCCCGCATCGTGATCTCGACGAGGCACGCAGGCTGATCACCGCGCTCGCCGGCCTGGTGACCGCGTCTGCGGAATACCTCGGCCCGCACGCGGGGCCGGTGCGCGACGGATTGAAGAGCCTGCAGCTGGCGTTCCGCGAATCAAGCGCCGCTCCCGACGACCCCGGCCAGGGTCCTGGCGAAAAATACACCGGCCCGGTCTGGTAGCGGTCACAACCATTTCTGGGGCTGAGCGAATATCCTCGCGGCCTATGACCCTCACTAGCCCGCCGCGGGTTCGGCCCACCTCCAATTTCTCCTGGGTGCCCGCGGCGGCAGGCTGGACCGTCGGAATCATCGCGACCTTGTCGCTGATCGCGAGCGTCTCGCCTGGAATCCGGTGGCTCATCAAGGAGCCGCGCGAATTCGTCAACGACTACATCTTCAACTTCCCCGACACCAGCTTCGCCTGGGCGTTCGTGCTGGCCCTCCTCGCCGCAGCGCTGGCGGCCCGCAAACGGCTCGCCTGGTTGATTCTCGTGCTCTACATGGCCGCCTCGATCGGCTGGAACATCGTCGACATCGCTGGCCGCGGCGAGACGTGGATGCGCGAAACCGGCGAGATGATCGGCCTCGCGTTCCACATCGCCGCGGTCGTCTTCCTGGTGCTGGCCCGCAAGGAGTTCTGGGCCAAGGTGCGACGTGGCGCGCTGGTCAAAGCGGCGGTGACGCTGGTCGCCGGGATGGCCGTCGGAATCCTGGTCGGCTGGGGACTGCTGGAGCTCTTCCCCGGCACGCTGGAGCGCGACTACCGACTGGGGTACGCGGCCAACCGGGTCGTGGCCTTCGCCGGTGTCGGTGCCAACGCGTTCGACGGCCAGCACCCGCATGTGTTCGTCAACGCCCTGCTCGGTCTGTTCGGCGCACTGGCGCTGATGGTCGCCGCGATCGTGCTGTTCCGGTCGCAGCGGTCCGAGAACGCGCTGACCGGCGAGGACGAATCGGCGATCCGCGGCCTGCTGGAGCTCTACGGAAAGAACGACTCCCTCGGCTACTTCGCCACCCGGCGGGACAAGGCCGCGGTGTTCGCGCCCAATGGTCGCGCCGCGATCACCTATCGCGTCGAGGTGGGCGTGTGCCTGGCCAGTGGCGACCCGGTCGGGGACCCCAAGGCCTGGCCGCAGGCGATCGAGGCGTGGTTGAGGCTCTGTCAGGAGTACGGCTGGGCACCGGGCGTGATGGGCGCCAGTTCGGCGGCGGCCGAGGCCTTCCGCGAGGCGGGACTCAACGCGCTGCAACTCGGAGACGAAGCGATCCTGCATCCCGACGGCTTCCGGTTGTCCGGTCCCGACATGCGCGCGGTCCGTCAGGCGGTGACGCGAGCGCGGCGCGCCGGACTTACGGCGCGGATGCGGCGCCACCGCGACATCTCCCCCGATGAGATGGCCGAGGTCGATCAGGCGGGCCGACGGCTGGCGTGACACCGAGAGCGAGCGCGGTTTCTCGATGGCGCTTGGCCGGCTGGGCGATCCCGCCGACGGCGACTGCCTGCTGGTCGAAGCGGTCAGCCAGGACAAAGTCGTCGCGATGCTGTCACTGGTTCCATGGGGCAACAACGGGGTGTCGCTCGACTTGATGCGCCGCTCACCGCAATCGCCCAACGGCACCATCGAATTCATGGTCACCGAGCTGCTGCAGCAGTCGGAAGGCATTGGAGTCAGCCGCGTTTCGCTGAACTTCGCGATGTTCCGCTCAGCGTTCGAACAGGGTGCACAGCTCGGCGCAGGCCCGATCGCCCGGCTGTGGCGCGGGCTGCTGGTGTTCTTCTCCCGCTGGTGGCAGCTGGAGACGCTGTACCGCTCGAACATGAAGTACAAACCCGAGTGGGTGCCGCGGTACGCCTGCTACGAGGACGCGCGACTGGTCCCGCGGGTCGGCATCGCGTCGGTGATCGCCGAAGGCTTTCTGGTGCTGCCATTCTCGCGGCGAAACGAGCAACACACCGGGCAACATATTGCGGCGCCGAAGAATCTGGTGGCGACAGGACTGCTGCACCACGATGGCAGCGCGCCCGACCTTTCTGACCTTCAGGCCGACCTGCCCGAGAACGGCGACGAGCCACGCCTGCCCGAGCAGGTACGTGTCCGGATGGCCAAACTCAAGGACCTGCAGGACAACGGCGTTGACGCCTATCCCGTCGGGCAGGCACCCAGCCACACCATCGAAGAGGCGATCGACGCTTCCGACGACTCGGCGGTGACGGTCGCAGGCCGAGTTCTCCGGGTCCGCGACTACGGCGGCGTGCTGTTCGCACAGCTACGCGACTGGTCAGGTGAAGTTCAACTGCTGCTTGACAATTCGCGGTTGGAAAACGGCAGCACAGCCGACTTCACCGGCTCCATCGATCTCGGCGACCTCATCGAGGTGTCCGGCACGATGGGATACAGCGAGAAAGGCACCCGCTCGCTGATCGTCGGCAGCTGGCGGCTGATCGGCAAGTGCCTGCGCCCGCTGCCCGACAAGTGGAAGGGCCTGACCGACCAGGAAGCTCGGGTGCGCGCCCGGTACGTCGACCTGGCAATCAACACGGAGGCGCGCGAGCTCATCCGGGCCCGCAGCGGTGTGCTGCACGCGATCCGCGAAACATTGGTCGGCAAAGGGTTTTTGGAGGTCGAGACCCCGATCCTGCAGCAGATCCACGGCGGCGCCAACGCGCGACCGTTCCTCACCCACATCAACGCCTACGACCTCGACCTGTACCTGCGCATCGCGCCCGAGCTGTATCTCAAGCGGTTGTGCGTCGGCGGCGTGGAGCGGGTCTTCGAGCTCGGCCGCGCGTTCCGCAACGAGGGCGTGGACTTCAGCCACAACCCCGAGTTCACCCTGCTCGAGGCCTACCAGGCGCACGCCGACTACAACGTGTGGATCGACGGCTGCCGCGAACTGATCCAGAATGCGGCCCTTGCCGCCAACGGCGAGCACGTGTTTCTGCGTCCCCGCGACGACGGCATCCTGGAGAAGGTGGACATATCCGGGCAGTGGACGGTCAAGACCGTGCACGGCGCCGTGTCCGAAGCGCTCGGCGAACAGATCGGCCCCGATACCGACCTGACCACGCTGCGCAGGCTGTGCGACGCCGCCGACATCCCCTACCTCACCCACTGGGATGCGGGTGCGGTGGTGCTCGAGCTGTACGAGCGACTGGTCGAAGACGCCACCGAAGAGCCCACGTTCTACAAGGACTTCCCCACGTCGGTGTCGCCGCTGACCCGGCCGCACCGCAGCATCCCCGGGGTCGCCGAACGCTGGGATCTGGTGGCATGGGGCGTCGAACTGGGCACCGCCTACAGCGAACTCACCGACCCCGTCGAACAGCGCAGGCGGTTACAGGAGCAGTCGCTGCTGGCGTCCGGCGGTGACCCGGAGGCGATGGAGCTCGACGAGGACTTCCTACAGGCCATGGAGTACGCCATGCCGCCGACGGGTGGTCTCGGCATGGGCGTGGACCGGGTGGTCATGCTGATCACCGGGCGCAGCATCCGCGAGACGCTGCCGTTCCCGTTGGCCAAACCGCGCTAGCAGCTCTTTCCCAGCTACCTGCAAGGTAGGCGGGTCACCATGTTGCCGTGACGTTACCCGACTCGTTGCGCCACCACCTTTCCCTGATGCACGGATGGCTCCCGGTAACCGTGCAGGTCATCGCTGCCTTGGCGGTGATAGCCGCCGTCAGCCGGCGCAGTGGCCGCTGGCAGGTGCGCTGGCTGCCGTGGGCCCTGATCGTCGGCTGCGCCCTCGCCGCGTCGGCGTACTGGTATGTCGCCTCGCAAGGTCTCGCCGACAGCCCCGCACCACACTCGCTGTGGATCTGGATCGGCCTTACCGGCTTCGCCGCCGCGGTCTTGGTGGCGGGCTGGCGCAGGGCGCAGTGGTGGCGGCGCGGCGTCTCTGTAGCTGCGCTGCCGCTGACCCTGCTGTGCGCCGGACTCGCGCTGAACCTGTGGGTCGGCTACTTCCCGACCGTGCAAACCGCGTGGAACCAGTTGACCGCGGGGCCACTGCCGGACCAGACCGACGAGGTCACCGTGGCCGCGATGCAGATGCAGCGCAAGATTCCTCTGAAGGGCACCGTGGTGTCGATCGACACCGGCGACGGGGCTTCGGGTTTCCGGCATCGGGGCGAGCTGGTCTACCTCCCACCGGCGTGGTACGCGACCAACCCACCGCCACGGATGCCGACGGTGATGATGATCGGCGGCGAGTTCAACACGCCCGCCGACTGGCTGCGCACCGGTCAGGCGATCAAGACCATCGACGACTTCGCCGCCGCGCATCACGGCAACGCACCTGTGTTCGTGTTCGCCGACCCTGGTGGCGCGTTCAACAACGACACCGAATGCGTCAACGGCACCCGCGGCAACTCCGCCGACCATCTGACCAAAGATGTTGTGCCATACATGGTCTCACACTTCGGCGTCAGCCCCGATCGATCGAACTGGGGCGTCGTCGGCTGGTCGATGGGCGGCACATGCGCGGTCGACCTTGCGGTGATGCATCCCGACATGTTCGGCGCATTCGAGGACATCGCCGGGGATATCGGGCCCAACTCTGGCACCAAGGACCAGACCATCGCGAGGCTGTTCGGCGGCAACGCCAACGCCTGGGCGGCGTTCGACCCGACAACGGTCATCACCCGACACGGCCCCTACGCGGGACTGTCCGGCTGGTTCGACATCAACGGTTCGACGGCGACGATCCAGGCGCACAACAAGCAACGACCAGGCCGCGGCGGCGAACTCGTTGTGCGCGTTGGGCGCGGCGAACGGCATCAACTGCGCGGTGGTGAGCCAGCCGGGCAAGCACGACTGGCCGTTCGCGTCGCACGCGTTTGCCGCCGCCCTCCCCTGGCTGGCCGGCCAGATCGCCACCCCGGACGTGCCGCAGACTCCGTTCCCGGTTCCCCCCGCGGGTCCGTCGTTTGAACAGACCGCCGCGAGGTAGTCGCGGAGTACTGTGAGGCCATGTCCGACGAACCGACTCCCGAACCGCTCATGACGACTCGGAACCTGGGGCGCAGCCACCGCCGCCCGCCGAGGCCGTCGACACCGGGTACACGCCCGAGGGGGTGCCGACGTTCGAATCGGTGCGGGAGAAGATCGAGACGCGGTACGGGACGGCAATCGGTGCCACCGAGCTGGCGGCCGAGACCCCCGAAGGGCGGTCCGTCGAGGAGCAGTACGAAGAGCGCCAGCGGGCGGCCGCCGAGCGGCTGGAGCAGATTCGCGAGTCGATGCGCCAGAAAGACGGCGACTCTCAGTAATCGGCTTCCGACGCGAGGATTTCGGCGAGGAACGCATCGCCTGCCGGCGCGGCCAACCGTGCTCGCGCGAATTCACGGATCCGCTCACGGATTTGCGGTGTCTCCTCAGCGACCTTCAGGCCGGCGCCGACCGTCACCACGGTCGCCCGCCAATCATGGTTCCAGGCCGCCGTTTCCGTGACCGGCCGCCTGATCGGCGTCGATGAGCGGGAAGCTTGCCCGGCCGTCGTCATCGAGTACGCCCGCACCGCTGAATACTCCCGACCGCAGCTGGACGGCGATGCCACCGGGCGAGCCGGTGCCCGACAGTTCAACTCCGACAACCGCGTTCGTTCCAGCATCCGCAGCCTCGACACGCCAGTCGACGGTGTCCTCTGCGGCGTCGAACACCCCGGGCGGAACACCGGCCCAGTCGACTGAGCTTGTCCCACGTGCCACCGCACCCACGACGCCCTGGCGCGCATCCGAGCCGGCCGCGAGCGCGTAGTCGTCACGACGCGGCGTCGCGGCAGCCGGCTCGGCAAGGGCGATTCCGACATCATCGGTCAGCTCCATCGCCGCCCGAACCAACTCGACCACGCGTGGATCCCCGCCGCGGATGAAAGCGCCAAGCGCCGCCGTATGCGGTGTGAGCAGCCCTTCCACGTCCGAATCGAAGGTGTCGTCGGCGAAGAACTCCTGTGCCGCCGCGGTCAGCAGCGCGATCTCCGCATCGAGCACTGCCGGATCGAGAGCGGCGATCCCGTCCCGGTGACTAGCGGGCCACCACCGCCGCAACCAGTGTCCAAGCGCCAGCCGACGCAATTGGCCGACGGAACCCGGCTGCAGTCCGACGCCTGCCACTTCGATCGTCTGCGATCCGTCGGCGTCTGCGTCCGATCACCGCCGAGGCCAGTGCACTGTGGCCGGACTCGCCGAGTACGCGCCATAGCCAATCAGCTCGCGCCAGGTCGGTGAAGGTGATCGTCGGGGCGTTGGCGATCGGCGTCGATCGGCCATGACAACACGGCACCGCTGACTTCCAGAACTGCGGCGAAGGGAGTCGGCGCAACCAGCGGGCCCGTGCTCCACAGACCGGAATCGGCGACCAGTTTCATCCCGCCACCTGCAGCATCGCCTTGATCCGCTGGCGGTGGTCGAGGCTCACCGACCGCGCCACTCCCTCGATCAGGGCCCGCACCTCGTCCACGTCGTCGCACGGCTCCTGCCAGACGTCACGCCCGTGCAGCCGCGCCCACAGCCGACTCAGGTACGGGCGGGCGAACGCGGCGAGGTCATCGATCACCTGCTGTTGGCGCGGGTGGATCGGACTGCCTGCTGCGAGGTACCGGCGCGCATGCAGCACATAGGCCTCTTTGCGCAGCCGCGCCTGGATCGTGCCTGCCAGTTGATACCGGGTCGTCGCGGTCTCGATCAGCGGCGCGAGGTCGACAGCGACCTCGATCCCCGCGATCATCGCGGCCTGTTTGTCCTCGGCGAGCAGCCCCCACGGCGAGCATGACCGGTCGACCTCTTCCGCGCACAGGAGCGGGACGTCGGGCAACTCGTCTCGGTCCATCGCACGGCGCAGCGTGGCGCGCACGCGGTCGACCACCGCGCGGTTCAACGGACGATCGCCCGACGTTCCACCGGTGATGGTCGGCGGACGTTGTGGCTCAACAGAACTCAACCCGAGTTCGACGATGGACCACGGCAGGTCAGTGGGCCTCTGGTGTGCCTTCGCCCCGAGGTTGTACGGCGTGGCGTCGGCGATCAGGGCCGACCAGACCCGCTGACGTGCCACCGCGGCGTTGTGGGTTTCGGCCGGTCCGAGGACGGTTGTCAGGCCGGCCAGGAAAGGACCGGTGATCTCGGCGCCTGCGCGGACATCGCGCCAGCTGTGGTCGAGCTGCTGGGAAAGCTTTGCGATGACTTGCTGATCGGCGACGAATTGGTTGAGCACCTCGATCGCGTTCCGGTCACGGTCGGCGTGGATCTCCGTGAGCACCGAAGCCGCGGTGTCGTAATCCTGCTGAGCCGGCGCTCCTTTCGTCACAGCCAGCTCGAAACACACGGGGAAGTACAACTCCTGTGCGTTTCCCGTGGTGATGCGCAGCCTGCGCCGCTCACGTTTGAGGATCTCGAACCACGCCGCAGCGGCCCGCAGAGCGGGCCCATGGCCGACGATGAGCTCGTGCATGGCTTTGGCGATGTCGGCGTCGACGAACGGCGCCGAGAACTGCGAGTTGGACCGAAGCCGGAGCACCAGGGGGTCGAGGATCCGCTTGACGGTCCTTCTCAACGGACCGCCGTCGTCGCCGCTGAGCACCTCGACGCCCGGCCCAACCGCCCGCCAGGCCTGATCGATCACCGCTTGACGTGGGCGCGAGACGGCAATCGCCGGTTTCGCAAAGGCGCCCGTGGTCATCACTAGAGGATAAGAGCGCCGGTGGCCATCTCCTAGCGGAAAAGTTGGGTTCGGTAGCCGATGGCTTGGCCGAGGCTGGTGGCATGCCGAACGCGTTGATGCTTACATTTCTGGCCGTTATTGGAATCGGTATCGCGGCGACGCTTCTGTTGTCCCGCCCCAGAACGTCGGCACATCCGGACACCACGCCCGACGTCGGCGTCGGCACCGTGCAGAACATCGCCGAGGTGGTCACGGTCGAGGTCGAAAGTGTGACGGGTCAGAAGTTCACCGGCAGGCTGCACGATGACTCGGTCGCTGCCGCACTGCATCCTGGCGCCCTGTTACTGGTCGCATTCGATCCTGCTGCGCGCGAGTATCTTTCGCTGGCCGACGACATGCTCGCCGTTCGGGCCGCATTCGACCAGATGCTCGTCAGGAAAGGGCTGCTCACCGGCCAACAACTGGGCCTGATTCGGCACGGCACCCGGTCACACGGCATCGTGACGGCGATGCGGACGACTGGCGAAACGCGCGAGGACCACCGCGAGGTCGAACTCGACGTGATGGTCCGCAGGCCCGGCGGCGGACAGTTCCCCGCGCACGAAACCACGCTGATTCCGGCATCTTCCATGTCAAAGGTATCGCCCGGCAGCGTCGTCGATGCGTACTTCCGGCCGGGCGACGAGTCTTCCGTCGCGGTCGCGGTACGGCCCAGCTGAGCTTCAGCGCGCCCCGTCGACGGCGAAGGTGACCAGTGCGGCCCAGTACAGCGGGCTGGCTGTCACGTCGCCGTCGCGCCACCGCCGCATCTGCTCACGCTGCCAGCGGTTTACCGCGCTGCCCGCATCGGATTCCTCGTGGGCGCGATCGACGGCGATGATGACGTCAGCCATCGGATCAACCGTCATTTCAACGGAAGTGGGGGCGAACTGTCGATAGCCGGCCGCGGTCGGCAGCGACCACAGCGTGGCTGTGACCAGTTGCGCTCCGCAGAGAATCATCGCGGCCACCAGCCCGGTCGCCTCGTCGAACTGGTAGTCACCGCCGGATGCGCACGCCAACAACGCGACGCGGGGTGGAAACTGCAGCTTCGCCGACATCAGGTCCGACGCGGCCACAGGGCGGTCCTCCGCCAGGTGCAGGGCCGCGCGGTCCGCGTGGCCGACATCGCCGTCGGCGGCCGTCGCGTGGCCGACATACAGCAGCCTGCTCGGCGCCTGAGCGAGCAAGCCTGCCAGCCAACCGCGCCCGGCGTCGGCGCGTCGGAACAGCTCGACCGCAGTGGCAACGCTGGGAAGCACCGCCCGGCCATGCATCAGCTCATCGAAGTGGCGCGCCAACCGAGTGTCGGCCGCCGGCCTGCCGAGGACGGAGCCGAGTGGCGAGTCCGGTCGCTGTCCCGGCACCCGCGGGTCGAGAATCAGCAGCGGAGGTCTGTCCCTCTTGGTGTCCCATCCCACGGACGCGCGCGGTGCGTTGACGATGTTCGGGGGCGCAGCCATCAGCACATCGACCAATTCGACGAGCCGAAAGCCGTCGTCGCCGGGCATCGCCAGCGCTGCCCACGGAATCCGGGCCAGGCGTGCACTTGGCGAGATGAACAACGTCGCCCTTGGCGACGCCACGCAGTCAGTCAGTAGCTGCCACGCCGGGGCGGCGAGCAGTTGTGACCCCAGGTCCCTGGCGATGGCCAACTCGGCGGACTGCGACGCGAACGGACCGGTGGAGATCGCCCGATCAACGGCGTCGCGCTGGGTCTCGGATCCGTGCGGGTCGGGCAGCGCCGCAGCGAGCTGATCAAGTGCCGCAACCAGAGTGGGCTCCTCCACCACCCAGGTGACGGTTCGCTTCGGATCTCCGATGACCCGCAGGCTGGCATAGGTGGCGACGCCGACGTCGGCGAACCGCAGTACCAGGGTCTCCCGCTGCTGATCGCTCACGGCCACGTCGACCAGGCGGCCTCGTCGGCGGTGATGTCACGCCTGTACCGATCGAATGCCATTTCGCGGTAACGACTCAACAGCGGTGGAGTATGCGGGTCCATCTGCAGGGGTGGCAGCGGGCCCAACCGGGTCAGTCCGCCAACGCCTGCCGCAGATGCGCCTCCTGCGGCGACGAGCGCATACTCTTCGACTGTCTCATCGGGAACCGCCGCCGTAGCGGTGCCCATCCATTCGTCGGCGTCGCTGTCCATGGGTTCGGTGCTGAACGCGCCACGCGCACAGTGATATTCGACGAGCTGGCTGAGCAGCTCAGTGTTTCCCCACTCCCAGGCGACGGCGAATGCGCCTGCCAAGATCCGCGCCGAAACAAACTTCGCCCACCGCATCCGCGCGTCTGCGTCGACGATCGCATGCCGTACCGAGTCGACCGCCAGGGCGGCAGGCACCTTGAGGTCGGCTGCCCGTTCGAGCTTGGCTGCGGCGTTGCGCGGATCCGCGAGCGCCTCGGCACGCAGGATGCTGCCCATGTGGTCGTCGAGCCGCGCATACTGCAACCAGCTGCGGCGTGGCCACGAATCGAGGAGTTCCCTTGCCTGGCCGACTTTCTCGGCCGCTGCGTCGAACTGCCCGCGCAGAATGTCGACCCAGCTGCGTTGCAGGAGAATCCGATGGATGTGCAGCGGCTTTTCCACCTCGCGCCAATGCCGCTCCGCATAGCCGAAACGCTCGTCGGCGTCGTCGAGCTTCTCGATCGAGAGGCTGATCAGTCCGAGATACAGCCAACTGCGTGACACGTCGTGTGCCCGGTAGCCCTCAGCGATCGCCGGATAGGCCTCGTGCACAAGGTCCTGGGTCAGCGCACGATCGCCGACCGCCCAGGCAGCCGTGCCGCGTTCGAGTTGCGTTCTTGCCTTGGCCAACTCCCATCCGCGGGCCTCGGCACGCGCGCCGGCACGTCGCAGCCATGGTTCCGCCTCAGACAGTCGGCCCGTCTCGACGCAGAACCTGCCGTACCCCGTCGCACCGACGACCAGCAGATGATCATCGGACTCACTGCCATCTCCGGGCCGATCGATGGCTTCGATCACCTTCTCCCACAATGGCACCGACTGCACGTAAAGGTCGTCATCGCAGAGCGCCGTCGCACAGAAGATCTGCGCATAGGTGATCAGGAACTGGTGCTCGTTCGCCAGATCGGGAAAGGTCGCGCCGGAATCGTCGTTGCACAGGATCAGCAGCGCCAGCTCGGCTCCCTCATGATCTCCGTGCGCGGCGGCCGCCAATCCGGCTCGAAGAAACTGAGCCCGCCGCGTGTACCGGCACAGCATGTGATCGATCTCGGCGTCCGGGATCGTCGCCTGCGCTGCGGCGTCGGGGTTCGTGCCTGCCCGTATCGACCGATAGATGGCCAGGCAATCGTCGATGCGGCGGATTGCCTCCTGCACACCGTCGTACGCCGTGCGGACCAGGTAGATCTCGCCCAGCTGCGCGAGAACTTCCATCATCAAGTCGTCGCGGTCGGCCTCTTCGATCTGCGGTCCCAGTGACAGCAGGAGGTCCTTCGCCGCCTCTTCTTTGGCGGCGAAGGTGAGCTGACGCGCTCGGTCGAGGTCGCCGGGGATGCTCATGACGCAATCTTAGGAAGCGGCGGGCGCAGGAGGTACGCCCGCCGCTCGGGTGGGAGGAATCAGTTGCAGGTGACCGTCACGGTGAACGGCTTGGTGATCATGCCTGCCATCGGGTTCTTGATGTCGGCGCCGGTGGCTTCACCGGTGATGGTGTATTTGCTGCCATCGACCTTCACCTCGGCAGACCCGGACTTCATTCCGCCCATGTTGCTGACGGCCAGTGCGTTGCCGTCGACGACCATGGCCAGCGAGTCCACGGTCGGGGTGGCGGCGTCGGTCATCACGATGCCGAGCCCCTGCTGGCCCCCGACGACCCCGCTGGCGACGTTGATCTTGCCGCCCTGCTTGACGCAGGTCACCGAGTTCAGGTCGAGGCCGGCAAGGTCACTGCCGTCGACCTTCACCGCTGTGCCACCGCCCGTGCTGGCCTGCGTTTCGCCGGCCGCAGCGGTCGGCTCCGCACCCTTGTCGTCCGAACAGCCCACCAGGAAGGCAGCGCCCGCGAGCAATCCAATCGCACCCGCGACAACTCGATTCATTGTCGTGTCCCTTCGTTCGCGCGTCGCCACGGTGGCGGCGTCGAAGAGAAGTCAAAACGGCGCCAGGTGCTACCGATCCCAAACTTTGTCGTCTATCGCAGGTACGGTTCACCGGCGATGCGGTCTTTCACTTGCGCCGAACGGCGGGCCCGGCTGGCGCGACGGCACTTCTTGAGCGAGCCGGCCGGTTCGATCGACGACGCTGTCGCAGATCTCGTCGGCTTGCACGCAACCGATCCCGCGACGCCCTATTTGTCGTTGTGGGCCCGTCTGCCGGGATTCACTGTGGCCGGCCTCGACGCCGCGCTTTACCAGCGGCGCTCGCTCGTCAAACATCTCGCGATGCGCCGCACACTATGGGTGGTCGGCGTCGATGACCTGGCGCTCGTCCAGGCTGCGGCCAGTGACCGGGTGGCCGACAACGAGCGGCGAAAGCTGATCGCCGATGTGCAGAAGGCCGGGGTGGCCGCCGACGGTGACCGATGGCTCGACCGCGCCTGTGACGCTGTGCTGGCCCATCTCGCCGAGAACGGCCCGACCAGCGCCACGCAACTGCGCGGGGCCCTGCCCGAACTGGCGGGCAGCTACGATCCCGCGCCCGGAAAGCGTTGGGGCGGAGACACTCCGCTGTCCCCCCGGGTGCTCACCGTGCTGTCGGTGCGCGGCGACATCGTGCGCGGCCCGAACGATGGCAGATGGACCACGTCGCGACCGCGGTGGGCGGCCGCGACAGAATGGCTCACCCAGTCGCGCGGCACCACGTCGCTGGAAGCGGCTCGCGCGGAGCTGGTCCGCACCTGGCTGCGGACGTTCGGACCGGCCACCGTCACCGACATCAAGTGGTGGTTCGGCAACACGTTGACCTGGGCTCGGCATGCGCTGCGCGACGTCGACGCGGTCGAGGTCGACGTGGACGGGGTGCCGGCCTTCGCCCTGCCCGACGACCTCGACGAGGAGGCCGAGCCCGACCCTTGGGCCGCGCTGTTGCCGGGCCTGGACGTCACCACGATGGGCTGGTACGACCGCGACTGGTATCTCGGCGGGCACCGCGGTCAGGTGTTCGACACCAACGGCAACGCCGGCCCGACGGCGTGGTGGAACGGCCAGGTGGTCGGTGGCTGGGCCCAGGACGCCGACGGTCAGGTCGAGTTGCGCCTGCTCGAGGACGTTGGCCGTGCAGGCACCAGGGTGCTGACCCGCAAGGCGAAGGAGCTGACCGAGTGGCTCGACGGGGTGCGGATCAGCCCGCGGTTCCCTTCGCCGTTGTCCAAGGTGAAGATGAAGTAATGGCCGCAGTCATGATTCGCCCTGCGATGCCCGCCGATGCCGGAGCCTGCGCGGAAATCATGTTCAACGCCTTTGAATCGCTCGCTACGCGGCACACATTCCCGATCGAGCCGGGAACGCCGGAGTTCACGCGCGTGCAGATGGATTCGATGCTTGCGACCGACGGCATCTACGGCTTCGTCGCCGAGCAGGACGGCGATGTCGTCGGCAGCGCCTTCGCCGATGAACGCGGCCAGATCGTCGGGATCGGCCCCGTCTCGGTCGCTCCCGACGTCCAGGGCGGCGTCGGCCGCACACTGATGGAGTCCCTCCTGCACCGCTACGCCGAACGCGCCGTCGCCGGCGTGCGCCTGGTTCAGACCGCTTACAACTACCGTTCGCTCTCGCTGTACGCCAAGCTCGGCTTCGTAGTTCGTGAGCCGCTGTCGGTCTTTGCGGGCACCACCCCGGCGGTCCAGTCCGGCGGCAACGTCCGCGTCGCGACACGCAACGACATCCAGATGTGCGACGAGCTATGTCAGCGGGTGCACGGCCACGACCGCCATGGCGAACTGTGCAACTGGATCGACGCCGGCACTGCACGAGTAGTCGAGCGCGGCGGCGCAGATCGCCGGGTATTCGACGGGTTGCGGCTACTTCTCCCACGCGGTCGGCGACACCGACGAGGACGTCATCGCGCTGCTGGCCGATGCCGAATCAATTGTCGGCCTTGGCGTCCTGGTGCCGTCGCGCAATAACAGGTTGATGGCGTGGTGCCTGGACTCCGGACTTCAGCTGGTACAACAGTCGACGCTGATGACGATCGGCTTGTACAACGACCCGCGTGGGTCTTGGCTGCCCTCGGTCGGTTACTAGAGCTGACCCAGCCACTCATCCCGCAGGCCGCGCCGGCGCACCCCGTGCGACCACGACAGGCATCGACGTCGCCGTGTTCGTTCGCAGGATCGTGTGCACCACATCGACGAGGTCCTCCACCGGCATCAGCTGGCCGGGCATGCACCCGCGCGAAATCCACTGCGGGTAGAACTCCGTCGCGAGATCGCGGTCCCAGCCGGTGCTGAAGCCGGTAGCCGAGTCACCCTCGCCGCCTGCGCATTCGCCGACGATGAGGTTCGTGAAGCCGACGTCCGGGTGTTCGGCGCGCCATGCCTCGATGAGCCTTTCCAGCGCGGCCTTGCTGACGCCGTAGGGGCCGAGCCCCGGCCAGGGCGGACCGAATGTGCCTGCATCCGACGACAGGTACACCACCTTGCCCGCCGATTCGGTCACGTGCGGAATGGCCGCTGCCGTCGCCAGCGCGGCGCCGATGACGTTGGTGGCGAACACCTTCCCCCACGTTTCGCCGTCGGTGTCGGCCAGCCGTCCGACGGAGCCGATCGCCGGCGTGTAGACGAGGTTGTCGATGCCGCCGAGGGCATCCGCCGCGGCGCTGATGGCCGATCGCACCGACGCCTCGTCGGTTACATCGCATTCGATGGCGACCGCGTCGGGTCCGGCCTCCTTGGCCGCATTCTCGATACGGTCACGGCGCCGGGCGAGCAGAGCCACCTGATCGCCGCGCTGTGCCAGCCCTAACCCAATGCAGCGCCCGAGCCCGCTCGATGCGCCGATCACCACGGTTTTCGACATAGTCTCCTCGCCGATCCATACCGGTAATGGCATTCTCAATCCAGGAGAACATACCTCACACGCTGGCCTGGCGGGCACACGCGGCAGCTGGCGCATTTCGTTGAATCGTCAAGCAGCCGTTCCGACCGTTGTCCGGATATCTGCATCTGACCTGCAATAGAGAGGATGCTATTGCTATCTAAAGGAGCGAGCATGACATCCCACCGGTCCTCCCCCTTCCTGGCAGCAACGCTTCGGGTGGTGCTCGCCGTCATTGTCGCGGCGACGGCCGCACTCGTCAGCAGCGCCGTCGACCCCGCAGCCGCGTACGCGGAACCCAGAGAATTGGACGTCGGCTATTACGACAGCTGTGTGGCAATTGCGCTGGCGGACTATCAGACCGGCAAAAGCACTTTCAACGAATATCACGCCAACGTGGCGTTCTGCTGCAAAGTCGCCGACGGAGACTGGAACGGGGAGGACTGCTTGGCGCCGCCCTTCGAGCAGGCCGAGGCCGCCGAGAGGCAACCCGCACCGCCGGCTGTGATACTGCCGGACGTCGACCCAACTCTGTTCATGCCTCCACCGGCCGGCCCGGTTGGTCCGCCGCCCGGCGAGGCAACGCAGGAGCCTTGAGACTCCCGCGGACTCAGGCGCTGACCTTGCGACGCTTCCGTGTCGGCTTGGCGGGCTGGACCTCGAGCGCTTCGCCGAGGAACTTGCCGGTATAGCTCTCCGGCACCGCCGCGACGTCCTCCGGCGAACCCTGCGCGATCACCGTGCCGCCCGCGGAGCCGCCCTCCGGACCGAGGTCGATGATCCAGTCGGAGGTCTTGATCACGTCGAGGTTGTGCTCGATGACGATGACCGTATTGCCCTTGTCGACAAGGCCGTTGAGCACCGTCAGCAGCTTGCGGATGTCCTCGAAATGCAGACCGGTGGTCGGCTCGTCGAGGATGTAGACCGTGCGGCCGGTCGACCGCTTCTGCAGTTCGGATGCCAGCTTGACCCGCTGCGCCTCTCCACCGGATAGCGTCGGCGCGGGCTGCCCGAGCCGCACGTAGCCGAGCCCGACGTCGACAAGCGTCTGCAGATACCGGTGAATCGAGCTGATCGGTTTGAAGAACTCGGCCGCGTCCTCGATCGACATGTCGAGCACCTCGGAGACGGTTTTCCCCTTGTAGTGCACCTCGAGGGTTTCCCGGTTGTATCGGGCGCCGTGGCAGACCTCGCACGGCACATACACGTCGGGCAGAAAGTTCATCTCGATCTTGATGGTGCCGTCGCCCGAGCACGCCTCGCAGCGCCCTCCCTTGACGTTGAACGAGAATCGTCCCGGCTGATAGCCGCGGACCTTCGCCTCGGTGGTGGCCGCGAACAGCGAACGGATCTTGTCGAACACCCCGGTGTAGGTCGCCGGATTCGACCGCGGCGTGCGGCCGATCGGCGACTGGTCCACCCGGACCAGCTTGTCCACGTGGTCGAGGCCGTTCACCCTGGTGTGCCTGCCGGGAACCTGCCTCGCGCCGTTGAGCTTGTTCGCCAGCACGGCGGCCAGGATGTCGTTGACCAGCGTCGACTTCCCCGAGCCGGACACCCCCGTGACGGACGTCAGCACGCCCAGCGGGAACGACACGTCGATCTCGTGCAGATTGTGTTCCCGCGCGCCCACCACCGTCAGCTGCCGTTTGCGGTCGATGGGCCGTCGGATGGCGGGCACCTCGATGCTCTCCCGGCCGGAAAGATAAGCGCCGGTGAGAGATTCGCGGTTTCGCAGCAGCTCGTCGTACGGGCCGCTGTGAACGATCCGGCCGCCGTGCTCCCCCGCCATCGGCCCGATGTCCACCACCCAGTCGGCGTGCGCGATGGTGTCAAGGTCATGCTCGACGACGATGAGCGTGTTGCCCAGATCTTTGAGCCGCAGCAGGGTTTCGATCAACCGGCGGTTGTCGCGTTGATGCAGGCCGATGGACGGCTCGTCGAGCACATAGAGAACCCCGACCAGACCGGAGCCGATCTGGGTGGCGAGCCGAATGCGTTGCGCCTCACCGCCGGACAGCGTCGCGGCCGCGCGCGACAGTGAGAGGTACTCCAGCCCGACGTCCAGCAGGAAGCCCAGCCGCGACTGGATCTCCTTGAGCACCTGCCCGGCGATCGCCTGTTCGCGCGATCCCAGCGTCAACGAGTTGAGGAAATCCGAAGCATCGGCGATCGAGAGTTCCGCCACCTGCGCGATCGACTTCTTGCCGTGCTTGCCCGCCGACAGCGTTACGGCCAGGATCTCCGGCTTCAGCCGGGTGCCGTCGCACTCCGGGCAGGGCACGTCGCGCATGAAGCCCTCGTAGCGTTCCTTCATCTGCTCGGAGTCGGTCTGCTCCATGCGCCGCTGAAGGAACGCCATCACGCCCTCGAAATCGGCGTAGTACGAACGGGTTCGGCCGTAGCGGTTCTTGTACCGCACATGAACCTGCTCGTCGCAGCCCTCGAGAAGCGCCTTGCGGGCCTTGGCGGGCAGCTTCTTCCACGGGGTGTCCACGTCGAAGCCGAGTTGATCGCCGAGGCCGGCCATCATGCGGGTGAAGTACTCGGCGGTCTGGCCCATCGACCACGGCGCTATGGCGCCTTCGGCCAGGGTGAGGTCCGGATCCGGCACGACCAGGTCGGGGTCGACCTCTTTGCGGATGCCGAGGCCTGAGCATTCCGGGCAGGCGCCGTACGGCGAGTTGAAGGAGAACGACCGCGGTTCGAGGTCGTCGACGGCCAGCGGGTGCCCGTTCGGGCAGGCCAGCTTCTCGGAGAACCGCTGCTCCCGATGCGGGTGGTCGTCATCGCGGTCGACGAACTCCAGCACGAGGATGCCGTCGGCCAGGTTCAGCGCGGTCTCCACCGAGTCGGTAAGCCGCTGCTTGGCGGAGGCCTTGACGGTCAGCCGGTCGACGACCACCTCGATGTCGTGTTTCTCCTGCTTTTTCAGCGTCGGTGGATCGGTGAGGGGATACACCACCCCGTCCACCCGGACGCGGCTGTAGCCCTGCGAGTTCAGCTTGTCGAACAGGTCGACGAACTCACCCTTGCGGGTCCGCACCACCGGTGCCAGCACCTGGAACCGCAGGCCCTCGTCCATCGCCAGCACCTGGTCGACGATCTGCTGCGGGGTCTGCCGGGCGATGCGCTCACCACACACCGGGCAGTGCGGCGTGCCTGCGCGTGCGTACAGCAGCCTCAGATAGTCGTAGACCTCGGTGATGGTGCCGACCGTCGACCGGGGGTTGCGGTTGGTGGATTTCTGGTCGATGGACACCGCGGGCGACAGGCCCTCGATGAAGTCGACGTCGGGCTTGTCCATCTGACCGAGGAATTGCCGGGCGTAGGCCGACAGCGACTCGACGTAGCGCCGTTGGCCCTCGGCGAAGATCGTGTCGAACGCGAGAGACGACTTGCCCGATCCGGACAGCCCGGTGAAGACGATCAGCGCATCGCGGGGCAGGTCGAGGTCGATGCTTCGCAGGTTGTGCTCCCGCGCACCCTTGATGATCAGGCGCTCAGCCACCCAGTATTCCTCCCGCAGACATAGTTCATGACCATGCTATGTGCCGCCACCGACAAGGCCGATACCGTGAGCACCATGACTGTCGTCGACGATAACTACACCGGCCATGTGGAGCCCCAGACCGCTGCTCGGCGCAACCTTCCTGGCGCGTCGATCGTCAAGGTTTCGGTGGGCCCGATGGACAACAACGCCTACCTCATCACATGTTCCCAAACCGGCGAGACGCTACTCATCGACGCCGCCAACGATGCCCAGATTCTGCTCGAGCTGATCGAGCGCTTCGCGCCGAAGCTCTCGCTCATCGTCACCAGCCACCAGCACCAGGACCACTGGCTGGCGCTATCCGAGGTAGCGAAGGCCACCGGCGTTCCGACCGCCGCGCACCAGCTGGACGCCGAGCCGCTTCCGGTGCAACCGGAGCGGATCCTGGCCAACGGCGACACGATCGAGATCGGCGAGCTGTCCTTCGACGTGATCCATCTCCAGGGCCACACCCCGGGATCCGTGGCCTTGGCGCTCGACGGGGCCGACGACGCCACCCACCTGTTCACCGGCGATTGCCTCTTCCCCGGTGGCGTCGGCAAGACGTGGAAAGAGGGCGACTTCGAGCAGCTGCTCGACCAGGTGACCAATCGGGTGTTCACCGTCTACGACGATTCGACGGTGGTTTACCCGGGGCACGGCGACGACACGACACTCGGGACAGAGCGCCCACACCTGAGCGAGTGGAAAGAGCGCGGTTGGTGATGACCGCCGACAAGACGGTCGCGGTCGTGACAGGGGCCAGCCGCGGCGCCGGACTCGGCATTGCCCATGCGCTCGGCAGTCATGGCTGCACCGTCTATGTCACCGGGCGGACCGAGAAGGCAGGCGAGTCCCCTCTGGGCGGCACGATCCATGAGACGGCCGAGCTGGTGACCGCCGCCGGTGGTGAGGGAATTGCCGTGCATGTCGACCACGCCGACGACCAGCAGACGAAGGCGCTGTTCGACCGGGTGCGAAACGAGCAGGGCAAGCTCGACATTCTGGTGAACAACGCCGCGATCATCCGCGACGAGATGATGGGACGGACCCGGTTCTGGGAGGAGCCCATCAACGTCATCGACACGCTCGATGTCGGCCTGCGCAGCGGTTATGTCGCGACGGTGTACGCCGCACCGTTGATGATTCCGCAGCGGCGCGGCCTCGTCGTTTTCACATCCGCCCCCGGGGCGGCCCACTACGTCTTCGGTCCGTCGTATGGCGTGCACAAGGCGGGAATGGACAAGATGGCCGCCGATATGGCGGTGGACTTCAAGGAGTTCGACATCGCGTCCGTCTCCATCTGGATGGGCATCCTGCTGACCGAACGTCTCAAGAACATCGTCGCCGGCAACACCGAGAAGTTCGGCCACATGCTGGAAATCGCCGAGACTCCCGAACTGACTGGGCATCTCATCTGGTCGCTGTTCAAGGACCCCGCGCTCATGGAGAAGAGCGGCCAGACGCTGATCGGCGCGGAACTCGCATCCGAATACGGCATCAGCGATGACGGAGGCCGCCAGCCACCGTCATACCGCGACCTCCATGGAATTCACCCGGTCAGGCAGTTCGCCCGAATCCTGAGGTGAGTAGTCCACTACCCCAATTTCTGCGGCTCACAACAATTCTCGATATCCAGTCCTACGCGGTCATACGTTCGACACGTCGATGGGATCAGCCCGTCGCGACCGAAATATCGGATGCTCAGCGAAGGAGAACGAGATGTCGGAACAGGACAACATCGAACTCGTCAAGAAGGGGTACGAAGCCTTCTCCGCCGGCGACGTCGAAGGTGTGATGAACGTGTTCGACGACAACATCGAGTGGATTCAACCGGGTGAGAGCGCGATCAGCGGTACGTATCACGGCAAGGGTGAACTCGGCGAATTCCTGATGCGGCTGGCCGAGAAATCGCCGACGGTCAAGGTCACCCACCTCATTGCAGACGGCGACGTGGTCGTTGCATTCACCGACATAGCCGTTGGGGGTGAACAAGCGAAGGACGCCGACGTGTACACGGTCCGCGACGGAAAGACGGTGCGGGCCCAGGTCTTCACCGATACCGCCATGATGGAGCGGGTGTACGGCAAGAAGCAGGTCCCGGCTGGATAGTCCGTAGGCGATAATCGGCCCGCCATCCCGGTTGGGCGGCGGGCCGAACCGACCGCGTAAATTGCGTGTGATGTACGACGACGAGGGGTGCACATGAACAACGACCAGTTCAAGAAGGCGCGCAGCGGCGCAGGCTTCATCGCAGCGCTGGACCAGAGCGGCGGCAGCACCCCCAAGGCGCTCAAGCTCTACGGCATCCCCGAGGACTCCTACTCAACCGACGAGGAGATGTTCGACCTCGTCCACGAGATGCGGACCCGGATCATCACCAGCCCGGCCTTCGACGGCGACCGCATCATGGGCGCAATCCTGTTCGAACAGACGATGGACCGTCAGATCGAGGGGCGCCCGACCGCCGACTACCTGTGGAACGTCAAGCGGGTCGTGCCGTTCCTGAAGATCGACAAGGGACTGGCTGACGAGCAGGACGGCGCCCAGACCATGAAGCCGATGCCCGGCCTGGACGACCTGCTCGACCGCGCGGTGGCCAACGGCATCTTCGGCACCAAGGAAAGGTCCGTCATCAAGCTGCCGGGTGCCGGCCTGGACGCGGTGGTTGCTCAGCAGTTCGAGGTGGCTCATCAGGTCATCGCGAAGGGACTGGTGCCGATCATCGAACCGGAAGTCGACATCCACAGTCCGAAGAAGGCCGAGGCTGAGGACCAGCTCAAGGCAGCAATACTGGACGGCTTGAACCGGCTCGGCGACGACCAGAACGTCATGCTGAAGCTGACGCTGCCCGACACCGAGAACCTGTACCGCGAGCTCATCGACCATCCGAGGGTGGTCCGCGTGGTGGCGCTGTCCGGTGGCTACAGCCGCGATGAGGCGTGCGAGAAGCTGTCCCGCAACAGCGGCGTCATCGCCAGCTTCTCCCGTGCCCTGACCGAGGGATTGACCGCGCAGCAGAGCGACGACGAATTCAACTCGACGCTGGATGCCGCGATCGCCGAGATCGCGAAGGCCTCGGCCGGCTGAGACTTAGGTCGTGGTGTGCACGATCAGCACGTCGGTCTTGGACCGACGAGCGACGTTGGCCGGTACCGAGCCGAGCAGGCGTCCGGCGATCGTGCTCAATCCGACGTTGCCGACCACCAATAGATCGGCGTTGACTTCCTCGGCGAGGTCGACGAGGGCGTCGACAGGCGCACCGACGATCGCCTTCTCCTCGACCTCCTTCGCGCCAGCAGCCGTAGCGCGGTCCTTGGCTTCCCGCAGGATCGCGTAAATCGGAGCATTGCCGGCCATCTTGTAGCCTTCGTCCTTCAGCACATCGGCCGCCCGCTGATCCTCGCCCTGAGGGAAGTACGCGGTCGCCACGACCACTTTCGCGCCGGATCCAGCGGCAATCTGACCGGCCTTGTCCACCGCACGCAACGACGAATCCGACCCGTCCGTACCGACCAATACGGTCCGATAGCCGCTCATCCATACCCTCCCGGAGTCATTTGGCACCGCCAACGAACGACCCTAACCCGTTGCCCGGCGAACATGGGAGTTATTCACCAGCGTGAGCAGCATTTTCCTGGTACTTCGTGCCGGAAACGCTAGCAAGGTCACCCCGGCACGCCGTACGTGATCCCGATGACAGTTACCCGCTGACCGCCAACTAACGGTCACCGCGGCAACACCTTTGACGCGCCAAAATGCGGGTAACCACCCTTCATGTCGGGTCTGACCAAGCTGGCGAAAGAGGCTCGAGGCTGTACGCGCTGCGATTTGTACCGCGACGCGACCCAGACGGTGTTCGGCGCCGGCCCCTCCAAGGCCAGGCTGATGCTCGTCGGCGAGCAGCCGGGCGACCAGGAGGACAAAGCCGGTAAGGCGTTCGTCGGTCCGGCGGGCCAGCTGCTGGACAAGGCGCTCGTTGCTGCAGAGATCGACCGCGAAGGCGTCTACGTAACCAATGCGGTGAAGCACTTCAAGTTCGAGCAGCGCGGCAAGCGCCGAATACACAAGACCCCGAACCGAACCGAAGTCGTCGCGTGCCGTCCGTGGTTGCTTGGCGAAATCACGGCCATCAAACCGGACGTCGTCGTGCTACTCGGGGCGACAGCGGCAAAGTCACTGATGGGCAGCGGCTTTCGGCTGACCGCACACCGCGGCGAAGCGCTTCGACTGCCTGACAACGACGCAACCGCGGATCTTGGCGTGGACCCGGAGGTGGTGGCGACCGTGCATCCCTCGTCGGTGCTTCGTGGGCCATCGGAAGACCGCGAAAAGGCGTTCGACGCCCTGGTCGCCGACCTGCGAGTCGCCGCAAACCTGGTGTGACGGTCGTCGAACGTCACCATTTGGACACGACACGGTCCGGCGGGTGTGCGTGGTCCCGATCTCCGTTGACAATTGACGCGGTCGTCCACCACGACTTCGGTACGGGAGCGGTTCTGCCGCACCGTCCGATCGCGAACGTCTGTGCACGAATGAAGGAGTCGACGTCGATGGCGGTCATTGACCGAATCAGCATCAGAGTCTTTGCGGCAGGGGCCGCCTTGTGCGGAATCGCCATAGCGTTGAGTTCGGACGCGGCAGCCGCCCCACTGATGCGCGGCGACGAATGCTTGCAGGGAAAGGGCGAAGAGTGCGGCCCGCCTAGCGCTCCACTTTCTGATATGGCCGGGGTTCCGATGGCTC
Source organism: uncultured Actinomycetota bacterium (assembly GCA_963734385.1). Lineage (GTDB taxonomy): Bacteria > Actinomycetota > Actinomycetes > Mycobacteriales > Mycobacteriaceae > Mycobacterium. The sequence continues at coordinate 74,066 of CAVTHR010000005.1, forward strand.
TGCCCGGGCCGGTGCCTGCGGCTCCGCCGGTGCCGGTAATCCCACCAGTGCCGATGGCCCCGCCCATCCCGGTTGCCCCGCCCGTCCCTCTCGGTGCTCCGGCACCGGTCGGCGCGCCCGCGCCAGGCGCTCCGCTGCCTGCCATCCCTCCTATTCCCCCTCGGGGCAAGGAACAGCCGACCGGTGCGGCGCCGGATGGAGCGCCAATTCCCGGTCAGCCCGTTGCGCCCGGTCCTCCGGCAGCAGGGACGCGCTGAACCGGCAGCAAGATCCACCAACGACGTTCCAAGACAACACATCTCGAACACGCGGCGGTCGCCGCTGTCAGTCCTGCACAATCACCGGGTCGCCGATGTTGACGGTGTTGAAGTACCACTCCGCATCCTCGGGACTGAGGCCGACGCAACCGTGGCTGACATTGTCGTACCCGAGAGAATTAACAGCCCACGGAGCTGAATGCACGAAGAGGCCGCGGCTGGTGATACGGACCGCGTAATCCACGGTGAGGTAATAGCCGTCGGGGTCGGTGACGGGGATGCCGACGCTGCTCGAATCCATCAGCACCGAGCGTTCCTTGGCCAAGACGGTGTAGGTGTCGACAGGCGTCGCGTATTCGGGCCGTCCCATCGTGGCCGGAAACACGCCCTGTTGTCCCCAATAGGGTCGATGGTGTGGCGCAGGCAGTGCAGACGGCGGTCCCGCTTCGACGCCGTCGATGCTCACTGTGAACGTGTGATCCGAGATATCGGCAACACCGACGACGGCAGGACCCGTCTGGAAGTTCGTCGACAGGCCACCCACCGAGAGCGCCACCGTGCTGTGGGCCGGCCAGAATCGATCGGGAACCCACTGCACAACGTTGTCGTCGAGCCATTCGAACTTGCCGGTCATCGCGGGCGCCGATCTGATTTCAATGGCGTGCTCGGCCGTGCGCCGGTCGGCGACGGGCGCGCTGAACGTCACCACGACGGGGTGCGCCACACCCACCACGTCGCCCCCCGTCGGTAGAACCGATGCGATGGCAGACCTATACGACTGATTCGCCGCCGCCTGGCTTACTCCGGCCGGCCCCGAAACCACACTGGCCGCGATCACGGTCGCAGCAAGCACACACCGAACAACCCCGCGCATGGCTTTCCATTCCATCGGAATTACAAGCTTGTCAATTAGATCCTAGGAGTGCCGTGACGATTCGATGTGCTGCTGCGCATTAGCAATTCGGTCAAGTCTCCGTCACGTTTTGATACAGCGACGAATGCGGCAACTGACTGCGCGCCTGGATGCGAACTTAGGACATCGCGAATAGGGTGTCTCAAGACATCGGAATAGCTGTTCGGCCAGTTTCAGCGGGTGTCGAAGGCTCGTCTGGTCATCACCGCCGTGCTCGTCGAGGGCCGCTCTCAGTCGCAGGTCGCCCGCGATTACGGGGTCTCCCAGAGCTGGATCTCGCGGCTGGTCAAGCGCTACACGGCTAGAAGGCGAAGCCGCCTTCGAACCCACGCTCACGACGCCCGCACAGCAGCCCCACCCGGCTGCCACAGACCACCATCGATCTGATCATCGACCTGCGCCACGCACTGGCCGGCAAAGGCCTCGACGCCGGACCCGCACACCATCGCCTGGCACCTGGAACACCACCACCAACTGCAGGTGTCGCGCCGCCTCGATCAGCCGCCACCTGCGCCGCGGCCGGCCTGGTCGAACCCAGCACCACAGAAACGGCCCAAATCGTCCTACATCCGCTTCGCCGCCGAACAACCCAACGAACGCTGGCAAGCCGACTTCACCCACTGGCGGCTCGCCGACGGCACCCACGTCGAAATCCTCTGCTGGCTCGACGACCACTCCCGCTACGCGATCTCGGTCACCGCCCACCACCGCGTCACCGGCGCCATCGTCGTCACCGAATTCACGCAAAGCCCTTGCCACCCATGGCATTCCGTACTCCACACTGACCGACAACGGCATGGTCTTCACCACCCGACTCGCCGGCGGCAAAGGCGGCCGCAACGGCTTCGAAGCCGAACTGCACCGCCTGGGCGTCACCCAAATCAACTCCACCCCCAACCACCCCACCACCTGCGGGAAAGTTGAACGCTTCCACCAAACACTCAAAAAATGGCTCACCAGCCAACCCCGCGCCGCCACCATCGCCGAACTACAAACCCAACTCGACGCCTTCATCGACGAATACAACCACCGCCGCCCCCACCGCTCACTGCCCCACCGCGCCACCCCGGCCACCATCTACAACGCCCGACCCAAAGCCGACCCAGCAACGCGCACTCGACACCCACAACCGCGTCCGCACCGACCGCGTCGACCAAGCCGGAGCCATCACCCTGCGCGTCAACGGCCGCCTGCACCACATCGGCATCGGCCGCCATCCACTACCGAACCCGCGTCCTGATCCTCGTCCAAGACCTCAACATCACCGTCATCAACGCCGCCACCGGAGAAGTCCTCCGCGACTTCACCCTCGACCCCACCAGGGACTACCAACCCACCGGCGCCCCCAAAGGCCGCCCAAACGGAAAAAGCCCCGAACCTAAAGTAGGTTCGGGGCTATTCCGATGTCTTGCGACATCACATGGTGCGGGCTGGCGGGATTCGAACCCGCGTAAACGGCTTTGCAGGCCGGTGCCTATCCGCTCGGCCACACCCGCATGGCAACGACCCTGCCAAGCAGCGCCCACACCGGCCACCATTCGGATCGCAATGATGGCAATCGCACGGCGCGGCAGAACTCATCGGGTATCAACCGGCATTAGCTTGTTCGCATGGATCTCTGGCTTGCGGCCGACCCGCCGTTCTTCGGCGGGCCCGGGCAGGGCGTCCGTCAGATCGTCGAGCTGTTCGTCGCGTTCGGGTTGACCGCGCTCATCGGGCTTGAGCGGGAGTTACAGGGCAAGAGCGCAGGCATCCGCACGCAGACCATCGTCGGCACCGCGGCGGCCTTGATTCTGCTGGTCAGCAAGTACGGGTTCAGCGACGTCCTCGTTGCAGGCACCGTCGAGGTGGACCCGTCGCGCGTCGCTGCCCAAATCGTCTCCGGCATCGGCTTTCTCGGCGCAGGCATCATCATCTTCCGTCGCGGATCGGTGCACGGGTTGACGACCGCGGCGTCCATCTGGGAGTCCGCGGCGATCGGGATGGCGGCTGGCGCGGGCCTACTCCTGCTGGCATTCACGGTGACCGCGATGCACTTCCTCGTGGTGGTGGGCTTCATGCCCCTGGCCCGTCGCCTCAGCGCCCGCCTCAGCGGCGCGATCCGGCTGCACGTCACCTACACCGAGGGAAAAGGCGTGATGAGTCGACTGCTGCAAGCTTGTGACCGGCGACAGTGGCAGCTGACCGAGCTGACCGCCGATCCGCAGGGCGAACCCCTCGGCGCCGCTCCCGGCCAGTCGGGCGTCATGCTGACCTTGGCGGGTGCAGGAATCCTGAGCGCGCCGACCGTGCTTGGCAGCATCGATGGTGTGACGGCGATCCGTCAGCTGGACGAGGACCCGGACTAGCGATGCTGCCCGTACCGGGGGCCGAACCCGGCGGTCGGGAACACACCGGCAGCTCGCACGGAATCCCTGATCATTTGCCCTAGCGCAACCAGCTCCTGCACTTCGTCGTCTGGCACCGTCCGCCACGGTGCATAGGCCAACCGGTCGGTGAGATCTTCGACCTCCGTGCGCAATTCATTGCCGTCAGCCGTGAGCTGGTCGGTGTCGTCGAGCAGACCCCGCGAGCGCAAGTTGTCGACGCCTCGGCCCATTCCTCGCGGCTCCAGCCGCGCAGACGCCGACCGAATTCGGGATCGAAGCCGATTCCCGTCGCGGTGTGGGTGATCAGCGCCTCGATGCCACTCAGCCCATGGGCGACCAGGGCGGCGACGTGACCATCGCCGCGGTACTCCCGCAGCAGGGTGACCGCATGCCAGAGCTGCGCGTGCGGTTCGTCCGGCCAACCCAGTTCGGCGTGACCGGCATACAGCGGGCGGCCATCGGCGTTCGGGATCGCCTCGGCGGTGCGGCGCACGAGTGCGACGGAATGCGCGAACTCCGGTGACCGTATCCGCTCTCCCCCAGTATTTTCGGGATCACGGCGTCGACAATCTCGTATCGCACGCGCGTGACGGTGGCAGGCGGCGCGATCTCCCACGCAGCCGGGATCACTTCGGCGATGGGCCGAGGATTGAAGTTATAGAACGTCGCCGCAACGACTTTCGCGGTGACGGGTCCCATCGGTGCGGACCGGCTGGCGAAGTACTGCATGCGCTGATTGGTCAGTCCGAGCTCGCTGAATCTCTCGTTCGCCTCGGGAGCGAAGTAGATCGTCGAGTGCAGCCTGTCGAGGGCGCGGCTCAGCTGCCCGGCAGAGAAGGAGTCCATTGACCCGACACTAGCGGCCGCGCGATGCGCGGTACGACGCCGCCAAACCTGCGGCGGCCATGCACCGCGAACACGCCGAACAGCCAACGCGCTGCGGCCCCTTCGCCGCCCTGGGTCAGGTTGACGACGACACCGGCCAGTCCCGCACCGAACGCGCCGGAGATCAGCTGCACGGTGTTGATCGCGGCCGCTGCGGTGCCGGCTTCCACCGGGTCCTCGACCGCGCCCATGACCCAGGCCGACAGGTGGGGCCACGCGATGCCGACACCGGACCCGGCGATGAACAGCCCGACGGCCCACACCGACATCAGCGGCCACGTCAACGTCGTCGCCGAGCGACCAGCGCGCCGAGTGCCAGGCCGATCGCCATGACCACCGGAGCGACGGCGACGAGACGGGCGATCGTGCGAGTCCGGCTGACGGATGCGCTCGCGATCTCCGACAGCGTCCAGCCGACCGCCAGCACCGCGCCGAAGAACCCGGCCGCCGCGGGCACCATGCCTGCCAGGTGCTGGGCGAACAGCGGCACGTACATGTCGACCATCGTCGCCGCCATCAGCAGGCCGATCGTGACGTACATCCACTTCAGCGGGCCGGGCGCGAATGCCGCCCGCGGCAACACGGTCGCCTGGGCGCGACGATCAACGACCAGGAACAGCCCGACCACTGCCGCGCCGACGGCGAGAAGGCCGAATGTGGCTGGGGCCGCTCTTTGCACGCCGGCAACGCTGATCGCCAGCGCCGCGGCGCCGAGCAACAGCAGCGACCAGACCGGAATCCGCGGTATCGCCGAGGACTCCTGACCGTTCCGTTGCCGGGCAGGCAGTGCGCCCGGTACAAGCGCCGCCATGGCGGCCGTCATGAGCACCAACGAACCGAAAGCCCAACGCCAGATGCCGAATTGGGCGAAGATGCCGCCCATCGCGGGGCCGATGATCACGCTCACGCCCCACATGGCCGATACCAAGGCCGACGCCCTTGTCCACAACCAGCTCGGCAGCGCGGCATTGATCACCGCGTACCCAAGGCCCGCGAGCATTCCCCCGGCCGCGCCCTGGACGGTGCGGCCGACCAGGAGCAGCTCCATGTTCGGGGCGAGGGCACAGCCCAAGGTGCCGACACCGAAGATGGCCAGCGTCAGTAGATATGACGCCCGCGGCCCGAACCTGACGAGAAGCGGGTTGACCGCGGCCGCCGCGACGACGGAGCCGACGAGGTACACCGCGATGACCCATGCGTAGAACCGTTGGCCACCGATGTCGGCGACAGTGCTGGGCAACAGGCTGATGGTGAGAAACTCATTGGTCGCATACAGGCCGACCCCGCCCGCCAACAGGGTCGCGGTGCCGAGCCGCTCCCGGCCCAGCAGATCTCTCCATCTGCCCGGCTTGATCGTCGCGGTCTCGGTCATATCGGCCACCGTATGACCTGAACCACGGTTGAGATCAAACTTATTTCAGGCCGGCGGCATCCATGCCGCGAAGCTCGCGCTTCAGATCGGCGATCTCGTCGCGGATCCGGGCTGCCAATTCGAACTGCAGATCGCGCGCCGCCGCCATCATCTGTGCGGTCAGATCCTTGATGAGGTCGGCGAGCTCGGCCCGCGGCATGTTCGTGGTGTCGCGTCCTTCGATGATGCCCGCACTGACCGCGCGACCCGGTTCGCCCTGCGCGCGACGGCCACGCGACGCATTGCGACCAGACCCGCCCACCTCGACGGCCTCGGTGTCGTCGGCCTCGCGATAGACCTGATCGAGGATGTCGGCGATCTTCTTCCGCAGCGGTTGCGGGTCGATGCCGTGTTCCTTGTTGTACGCGATCTGCTTGGCCCGCCTGCGATCGGTCTCGTCGATGGCCTGCTTCATCGAGTCGGTCATGGTGTCGGCGTACATATGCACCTCACCCGAAACGTTGCGGGCCGCGCGGCCGATGGTCTGGATCAGGCTTCGCGGCGACCGCAGGAAGCCCTCCTTGTCGGCGTCCAGGATCGCGACCAGCGACACCTCGGGCAGGTCGAGACCCTCACGCAGCAGGTTGATGCCGACCAGCACGTCGTACTCGCCGAGCCGCAACTGCCTCAGCAGCTCGACCCGGCGCAGCGTGTCGACCTCGGAGTGCAGATAGCGGGTCCGGATGCCCATCTCCAAGCAGGTAGTCGGTGAGGTCCTCGGCCATCTTCTTGGTGAGCGTCGTGACGAGCACCCGCTCGTCGGCCTCGGCGCGCTTGCGGATCTCGCCGATCAGGTCGTCGATCTGCCCCTTCGTCGGCTTGACCACGACCTGCGGATCCACGAGACCGGTCGGCCGGATGACCTGCTCGACGAACTCGCCGCCGGTCTGCCCGAGCTCGTACGGACCCGGCGTGGCCGACAGGTACACCGTCTGCCCGATCCGGTCGGCGAACTCCTCCCAGGTCAGCGGACGGTTGTCGATCGCGGACGGCAGCCGGAACCCGTATTCGACCAGGTTTCGCTTGCGGGAGATGTCGCCTTCGTACATGCCGCCGATCTGCGGCACCGTCACATGCGACTCGTCGATGACGAGCAGGAAGTCTTCGGGGAAGTAATCCAGCAGTGTGGCGGGCGCCGAGCCGGCCGGCCGGGCGTCGATGTGCCGCGAGTAGTTCTCGATGCCCGAGCAGAAGCCGACCTGGCGCATCATCTCGACGTCGTAGTTGGTTCGCATCCGCAGCCGCTGCGCCTCCAGCAGCTTGCCCTGTTTCTCCAGCTCGGCGAGCCTCTCCTCCAGCTCCTGCTCGATCGTGGAGATGGCGTGCGCCATCCGCTCCGGCCCGGCGACGTAGTGCGTGGCCGGGAAGATCCGCAGTGAGTCGACCTTTCGGACCACGTCGCCGGTCAGCGGATGCAGGTAGTACAGCGCCTCGATCTCGTCGCCGAAGAACTCGATGCGTACCGCCAGCTCCTCGTACGACGGGATGATCTCGACGGTGTCGCCGCGGACCCGGAACGAGCCCCGGGTGAACGCCATGTCGTTGCGGGTGTACTGCACGTCGACCAGCAGCCGCAGCAGCGCGTCGCGGGGTATCTCGTCCCCGACCTTCACCTCGACGGAGCGGTCCATGTAGGACTGCGGGGTGCCCAGGCCGTAGATGCAGGACACGGAGGCGACCACCACCACGTCGCGCCGCGAGAGCAGGCTCGACGTCGCGGAGTGCCGAAGCCGCTCCACATCGTCGTTGATCGAGCTGTCCTTCTCGATGTAGGTGTCGGTCTGGGCGATGTACGCCTCGGGCTGGTAATAGTCGTAGTACGAGACGAAGTACTCAACGGCGTTGTGCGGCAACATCTCCCGCAACTCGTTGGCCAGCTGCGCGGCCAGCGTCTTGTTCGGCGCCATCACCAAAGTTGGCCGCTGCAGCCGCTCGATGAGCCACGCGGTGGTCGCCGACTTGCCCGTGCCGGTGGCACCGAGCAGCACCACGTCGCGCTCCCCCGACTGGATCCGGCGCTCCAGGTCCTCGATGGCGGCCGGCTGGTCACCGGCAGCCGAGTACGGACTGACGACCTCGAACCGCCCGCCTGCGCGCACCATCGCCTCGACAGGGCGGTACTCAGAGTGCGCCAGTACGGGGTGTTCGGTAGCGAAGGCCATGGTCACCAGGGTAGAACCACGCACCGACACGTGCTGTTCCCCAGCCTATGCTTGGCATATCCACGCTCCGAAGCACGAGAAATTCGACCTGGTCGCGCGCACCAATACCGATCCGAAGGGGATCGTGCGGGCGGTGGATGAGTACACAGAGAAGCCGTGGGGGCTGTATATGGCCCGTTCGACTCCGGGCCGTGCGCAGTTCCACTACATGGAGTCGTGGCTGTTGCCGTCGCTGGGATTGCGCGCGACGATCTTTCACTTCAATCCGGGCTACGAGCTCGATCAGGACTATTACCTCGACGTCGGTCGCTACACGCCCGGCGAGTCGGCGTGGCATTCCGAGGATCACTATCTGGACCTCGTGGTGCGCACAGGACAGGGCGTCGATCTCTCCGACGTCGATGAGCTGCTCACCGCCGTCCGGCACGGTCTGCTCACTCCCGAAGAGGGCGAACAGGCGGTGCAAACGGCCGTGGCCGCGATCGACGGGCTGTCCAGCCACGACTACGACCTAGACCGCTGGCTTGCCCGCAGCGGCGTGACCTTGACCTGGCGCGACGCGTAGACGCAGCATGCTGCGGGTATGCCATGTGCATGTCGCTCGGCAAGTACCGCGAGAAGAGGCCCGCAGGCCGCAGCCCAGAGCCGCGCGGACGGCCACGAAAACGGCGGCGCGGCTCCGCCCCGCACTTCGTAGTCCAGCACCACGCGGCAAGCACCGACCACTACGACTTCCGGCTCGAGATCGACGGCGTGCTCGCCTCCTGGGCGGTCCCCAAGGGTCCGTCCATCAATCCGAAGGACAAGCGGATGGCGCGCCGGACAGAGGATCACCCGATGGACTACGAGGATTTCGAGGGCGTCATCCCCGACGGTGAGTATGGAGCCGGTCGCGTCATCGTCTGGGATCGCGGCACGTACACGAACGAGGCCGACCACGACATGGCCGATGCCCTTGACCGTGGGCATTTGTCGTTCCGGCTGGACGGCGAGAAATTACGTGGTGGCTTCGCGCTGACCCGTTTCCGCACCGGCAAGGACGAGGCTTGGCTGCTGGTGAAGAAGTCCGACGAGGATGCCGACGGCCGCCGTAAACCGGTACGCAGCCAGCCGGAATCAGTGCTGTCGGGACGCACGCTCGACGAGTTGTCGTGATCGACGGCCTTCCCGAGTCGGTGCGCGGGCAACTGCACGCCGAGGCGGTACCGACGTGGCGCTCACCCACTCTTGCGACGCTGACCGACGAACGATTCTCCGACCCGGACTGGATCTTCGAGCGCAAGCTGGACGGGGTACGGTGCCTGGCGTTTCGTGACGGTCGTCAGGTGCGGCTGCTGTCGCGTAATCGCCAGTCGCTCAACGGAACCTATCCCGAGGTGGTCGATGCGCTGGCCGCACAGAAGTGCACCAGATTCGTCGTGGATGGCGAGATCGTCGCATTCGAGGGCCGCCGTACGAGTTTCGCGCGCCTGCAGGGCAGGCTTGGGCTCACCGATCCCGACGACGCCGTCGCATCCGGCATTCCGGTGTTCTATTACCTGTTCGACATCATCCATCTCGAGGGCAACGGCACCACCGACCTTGCACTCACGTGGCGTAAACGTCTGTTGCGCAGAGAATTTCAATTCGACGATCCGCTGCGCTACACCACGCACAGGGTCAAGAACGGTGAGGCGGCGTACACGGCCGCGTGCCGACGCGGTGACGAAGGTGTCATCGCCAAGCTGGCCGATGCGCCGTACGAGGGACGGCGATCCGCGAACTGGCTGAAGTTCAAGTGCAGTCGCGACCAGGAGTTCGTCATCGTCGGCTACACCGCCCCAAAGGGCAGCCGGGTGGGGCTCGGCGCGCTCCTGCTCGGCTACCAGGACGGTGGCGAGTTGGTCTACGCGGGCAAGGTGGGTACCGGGTTCGACACGGCGACACTGCGCAGCCTGCACAAGCGGTTGTCGCGCATCGAACAAGACAGTTCACCGGTCAGCCGCGGACGGGTCAAGGAGCCGGGTGCGCACTGGGTGCGTCCCGAGTCGGTAGCGCAGGTGGCGTTCAGTGAGTGGACCCGTGACGGCAAGCTACGTCACCCGCGGTATCTCGGCCTGCGCACCGACAAGAGCCCCGGCGAAGTGATCAGGGAGAGCCGCTGATGGCCGCCAAAGTCGAGATCACGCATGCCGATCGGGTGATGTTCCCCGCCGATGGCATCACCAAGGGCGACCTGGTGCAGTACTACTCGGAAATCGCAGCGGTGATGGTCCCGCATCTCAAAAACCGTCCCCTCACGCTGTGGCGCTATCCCCGCGGCATCGACCAGAAGGGCTTCGTCCAGCAGGACTTCGCCGACTCGTTGCCGGATTGGATGGGCCGGGTGAAAGTCGCCAAGGAGGACGGCACCGTTGTGCACCCGACGGCCGACCGCCGCGACGCCTTGCGGTGGCTCGCCAACCAGAACTGCGTCACCGTGCACGCATGGTTGTCCCGCCGCGACCGGCTACACACCCCGGACCGCATCGTTTTCGACCTCGACCCGTCCGGGAGCGACTTCGCAGTGGTGAAGGCGACGGCCCGCACCGTCGCCGACGTGCTGGACGATCTCGGGCTCGTGCCGTTTGTGCAGACCACCGGTTCGCGTGGCCTCCACGTCGTGACGCCGATCAAGGGCGACACCGATTTCGACACGGTGCGGCAGTTCGCCCGTGACGTCGCCGATGTGGTCGCGGCCGACGACCCCGCGCATCGCACCGTCGAAATGCGCAAGGCGAAACGAGGCGACCGGATCTACCTCGACGTGATGCGGAACGCCTACGCGCAGACGGCGGTGGCGCCCTACGCCGTACGGGCCCGCAGCGGGGCGCCGGTGGCGACACCGCTGGAGTGGGACGAGCTCGGTCGCCGCGGGCTGCGGGCCGACCTCTTCACCATCAGGGATGTACCGAAGCGGGTGGCCGAGCGCGGCGACCCATGGTCAGACCTCACGAGGCGCGGCCGCTCACTGACCCGCCCCGCTCAACGACTGGCCAAGATCCATGCCTGAGCTGCCCGTTCCTGGCAACGGCTTGGACCTCAGGCATGCGCCGTGGCGTAATCTCGCTGCCATGAGCTCCACCAAGCGCGGATGGATCGCCGCCGCTGCACTGGCCACCCTCATGGTCGGCTCACAGCTAACTCCCGCGACCGCACTGGCCGATCCTGAGGGCCCGCCGCAGCCGGACCCCGCCGCCCAGGGCGACCAGGAAGTACTGCACAACATCGTGTACCGCGCCCGGGTCGACGGCGTGTCGCGTGGAGCAACGGTTACCTACGCGGCAGAGGGCGATCAGACTCAGACGGCCAATCCCACGATGATCCCCGGCCGCATATTCGAAGCCAACACCGTGCTGCCGGCCTCGAAGCAGGCGACCATGCGGTTGTCGATCGAATGGCCGTACTCAGCGAATCTGCACCTGCGAGATCCTCGTGGACGACGCCCCCGTTGCGAAGGCCGAGGATTTCATCGCGCCGCGGGTCGTGCCGGTGAAGGATGACCCCGATTATGGTGCGTTGACGTGCGAAGCACCGGTGAGCGGCATACCGAACGTGGTTCCGCCCGAAGGTGCCCCGCCCGCTGAGCCGGCCGCGCCCGGTGATCCCGCTCCGGCAGACAGCGCCGTTCCGCCGCCTGCGGCCTAGCCGGCTCCCCCAGCTCGCCAACCGGTCGCGTCGGCCCACGCCCTCGCCCGCCCGTACGCGTCAAGGAACCACGGCTCTTTGGCGTCGACGTAATCCGTTGCGCCCAGCGCCTTTCGCTTGGCCGCCAGGTAGTCGTCGCGCACACCGGGGTTGGCCGTCAACCAGTCGACGAATAACAATGCGAACTGCTGGTTGGGCCAGCCGTCGACTCGCAGGTGAACATTCGCCGGGCGCCCGGGATCGGCCGCTCCGTGAATACGCTTGCGCCACAACCCCGTATCGCTGTCGTGCGGCACGTCGCTGGTAATTCCCTCAATGCGGGGATAGCCCGCAGCCGCCAGAGTGTCGGCGAGTTCGTCGGCAACATCGAGAGATTCGACGGTCACTTGGACATCGATGACGTCCTTGGCGTCCATACCCGGGACGGCTGTGGAGCCGATGTGGTCCACCCGCAACGCCTTCGGGCCGCACGCCATCTTCAGTCTGTTGATGATGCGCCGCGCATCGTCTGGCCACGCCGGGTCGTACGGCACCAGCTTCGGGGGGATGCGCACGATCTCACGGGTGCGGATGTTGTGCGCAAGCGGCAATACCCGCTGATACCAGATGTCACGCGCCCGCTCGACGAGTTGGCCCTCCGAGCCTGAGTTGTCCAGCAGCACATCGGCAATCGCGCGGCGCTGTTCCTCTGGCGCCTGGGCCTTGATCCGTGCGCGGGCATCGGCTTCGTCCATCCCACGCTTGATCAACCGCTTGATGCGGGTCTCCTCGTCCGCGTGCACGACCACCACGAGCGGGAACATGGGCGCCATGCCGGTCTCGACGAGCAGTGGGATGTCCTCGACCACCACCGCATCATCGGAGACGGCGGCGATGATCTCCTCGCGCCGCCGGCCCACCAGCGGATGCACGATTCCATTCAGCTTGGCGCGCTGCGCGTCGTCGACGAACGCCTTGGCGGCCAGCGCGGGGCGGTTCAACGCGCCGTCGGGCAACAGGATGTCCTCGCCGAACGCGTCGACCAGTGCAGCCAGCCCTTCGGTGCCCGGTTCGACGACTTCCCTTGCGATCACGTCACCGTCGACGATGATGCCGCCGCACTCGTTGAACGCGGCGGACACCGTCGACTTGCCGGCGCCGATTCCGCCGGTCAGACCGATGCGCAGCATCCGGTCAGGCCGTTATGCGCTGCCGGCGAGCTTCTCCCGGAGCGCCGCCAGCTGGGCGTCGCTGGCCAGCGACCCGCCTGCCGACTGCTCCTCGTCCCGCGGTGCGCCGTTGGCCTTCGAAGCGGACGCGGCGGCGTCTGCTGCCTCGGCCGCCGCGAACTTCTCCATCTGCGTGGTGTGCATCTTGTGCCTGCGCTCGGCCTCGGCGTAGCGGGCTTCCCACTCGTCGCGCTGCTTCTCGAAGCCCTCGAGCCATTCGTTGGTCTCGGAGTCGAAGCCTTCCGGGAAAATGTAATTGCCCTGCTCGTCGTAGCTGTCGGCCATGCCGTACTTGCTGGGGTCGAACTCCTCGGTGTAGTCCTCGTTGGCCTGCTTGAGGCTCAGCGAGATGCGGCGACGCTCCAGGTCGATGTCGATGACCTTGACCATCGCGTCGTCGCCGACCGCGACCACCTGGTCCGGCACCTCGACGTGGCGCTCGGCCAGCTCGGAGATGTGCACCAGACCCTCGATGCCCTCCTCGACGCGGACGAAGGCGCCGAACGGCACCAGCTTGGTGACCTTGCCGGGAACGATCTGGCCGATCGCGTGGGTGCGGGCGAAGTGCCGCCACGGATCTTCCTGGGTTGCCTTGAGCGACAATGACACCCGCTCGCGGTCCATGTCGACGTCGAGCACCTCGACGGTGACCTCGTCGCCCACCTGGACGACCTCGGACGGATGGTCGATGTGCTTCCAGGACAGCTCGGAGACGTGCACCAGGCCGTCGACACCGCCGAGATCGACGAACGCGCCGAAGTTGACGATCGAGCTGACCACACCCTTGCGGATGGCGCCCTTCTGCAGCTGGTTGAGGAACTCGCTGCGCACCTCGGACTGGGTCTGCTCCAGCCAGGCGCGTCGGGACAGCACCACGTTGTTGCGGTTCTTGTCCAGCTCGATGATCTTGGCCTCGATCTCCTTGCCGATGTACGGCTGCAGATCGCGGACGCGGCGCATCTCCACCAGCGACGCGGGCAGGAACCCGCGCAGGCCGATGTCGAGGATCAGGCCGCCCTTGACGACCTCGATGACGGTGCCCTTGACGGCCTCGTCCTTCTCTTTGAGCTCTTCGATGGTGCCCCAGGCGCGCTCGTACTGAGCACGCTTCTTGGACAGGATCAGGCGGCCTTCCTTGTCCTCCTTGGTGAGGACCAGGGCTTCGACCTCATCGCCGACGGACACGACCTCGTTGGGGTCGACGTCGTGCTTGATGGAGAGCTCACGGGAAGGAATGACGCCTTCGGTCTTGTAACCGATGTCGAGCAGGACCTCGTCGCGGTCAACCTTGACGATCGTCCCTTCGACGATGTCGCCATCGTTGAAGTATTTGATGGTTTTGTCGATGGCGGCGAGAAAGTCCTCGGCCGAGCCGATGTCGTTGACGGCTACTTGCGGCGAGGTGACGGAGGGACTTGGCATGTGGTGGGTTGCTCCGGACAGGTTGGGTCGTAGGGACTAAGGGACTCGAGTTATTGATGTGACCCGCGGCAGAGCACGTAAAACCACACACGGGTACCTATCGAGGTTACTCGACTGTGTACACGCTGGACAAACCCGGTCCCCGCTAGCTGCTATATCGCCATCAGCGGCGATAGTCGGTGGAACCGCTGGAGTCGCGGTTGTTGCTGATGATCTTGGCGTAGCACTCGTCGACCGGAATGGCGCGATCGTCGCACCAGCGGTTGGCCGCCGCCGAGTCGCCGAACGTCAGGCCGGCGATGGTGACCCACCAGCCCCGCAGGTCGAAGGTTCGCCATTCATCACTCCAGACCAACCGCACCTCGGGGTACTTGAGCCTAAGCCGCAGGTGTTGCGCGCAGGATTTCGCACGACGTCCAGGTGACCATGCGCACGCCGTCGGTGTCAGGCGCCACCAGGCCGGGCTGCTTCGACGACAGCTGGGCGACCCAGCGGTCCGCGAGATCTGACTGGACGACGGGGCGGTCGCCGTCAACCTGTACCCGCAGGGCCTGAAGGGCTTCGGCGTCGGAGCCGCAGTCGCCTACCGCGCCGGCTTCGTCGGCGAAGACCTTCGTTCCGGTGGATTTGGGCGGGTTGCCGCCGGGCGGCCCGGCGCTGGTGCCTTGGTCCTCGCAGTCGACGAGTTCGTCGCCCTTGGCGTTCGCCGTCGTGGCGCCGGGGTCAGATCCCGACCGGTCGCCGAGGGTATTGGGGTGCCGGAGGATGGAGCCGGCGTCGAACCGCAGCTCGACGATCGTCGCCTCGGAGCCTTCTCCCCCGAGGGTCAATGGGTTCGAGGAGAAGTCGAACACGCCGGAACAGATGGTGCCGCGGCCGTCCCTGACGGTGATCCGCATCTTGTTGGTCGTGATGACATCGCCGCCCGGACAGGTTGCCTTGACCTCCATCTTGACGACCAGTGCGCCACTCTCGGCGCGGTACTCGACGGGACGCATCTCCGGGACGCGGCCGCATTTGGTGATGAGGCCTCCCTCGCCGCCTGCGTCGACGCTGCCGGGCCGCTCGCCGCGGCCGGGGGCGACCGAGGGTCCGCCGGTCGGCGGGTAGTAGACGAACTCTTGCTTGGAGACAGATGCGAAACCGTCGCCCGCTTGCGCCAGATCGAGGATCTCCTGCCCGGCGAGAAGCCAATCTTCCTGGCCGGTGGTCAGGTTGATCGCCACGGTGCCCTGCTCACGGCCGACGAGGACGCGGGCACCGTCCGACATGCCGATCGTCCCGCCACCGTCGTTGGTCCACAGGAGCTGGCCGGAGGCGAGGTCGTAAGCAGCAAGGGGGCCGTCGCCATACCCGTTGCTGCCGGGGGCGTTCCCCAGGACGACGTCGCCGATGATGGCCTCCAGCGACACGTCAGGCGGCCCACCTGAAACGGTCCACCTGCGTTCACCGGTGGTGAAGTCGTACGCGCCGTCACCGAGCAGGTACGGAACGTCGGCGCCCGGTGACACCAGCATCGGCCCGTTGGCACCGGACACTGCGTCGACTCTGCGCAGGACCCGACCCTGGCCGTCGGCGACAAGCGTCTGCGGCAGGGACGCCGTCCGCGCACAGGTTGCCGGTGAAGCCACGATCGCCGTGCTGTCGGAAATTCTGCGGATCCCCGTCGGTCAGCCGATGGCCGTCGTCGACCGAGGCCACCACCACACCGCCGTCACTGCCGAACCACACAACTTGGTCGGTGACCCCGAAATAGTGCGAGTCGCCGGAGCCCGCACAGCCCGGCTCATTACTGGAGTAGGTCTGGTTCCAGGACGCGGTCAGATCGGTCGTCGAGCCTCTGGCCATCATCTGGTAGCCGAGGGTGTACACGCCCGAGCCGTGCACCTCGACGATCGACGCTCTTTCCGGCGCCGCGAGTCGGCGCACGACCGAGCCGTCCGCCATGCTGAAGAATTGCACGGTCTCCTTCGACCACACATGGCAGCAGGCCGTCGACCACCTTCGAGGCACAGGCCGCCGGGCTGACGTCGAGGCCCGACATCGACTGCGCGCCGGAGTCGATCGTCGTCTGCCAACGGATTCGTCCCGATTTCGCGTCGATGGCGACGAGATCGTAGCCACGGTCCGTCTGCGGCAGCACCGCCTGCGTGATCAGCGTGTTCCCCAGATCGATGAACCCCGGCCGGGAGTACTGGGTCGAGGTCGGGTCCGGTCGGACGAAGACCGCACCGTCGAACACCTTGTCGGCGGCGAGACGCCAGCCGGCGGCCGGCATCGTCGGATACGTACCCCGCAGCTGGCCCTCGACCGGACTGCCGGCGTCTTTACTTGCATCGTCGCGGTCCCAGAACAAGAAGACCCCGGCGAACACAGCGGCAAACACCAGGATCGGCACCACGATCAAGGCCACCGTCGCAAGATGCCGGCGTGGCGGAGGTGCTGGCGCAGGCGGTTGCGAAGGCCATCCCCCGTACGGCGGTTGATTCGACTGGTAAGTCATCCGGCGGCCCTACCTCCTGGAAATGTGGCACTTCGCGCGGTGGCAAATTATTGCCCATCCGTTCGCAAAGCGCCGCCCAATCCGGGTCCGCCGTTCGACCGACTTCCATGGCTACTCTGCTCTGGTGTCGTATGCCGGTCCGCCGCAGCAGCCACTTCAATGGGGTCCTCCGTACCCACCACTGCAAAGACGGATCCGCCAGGTTGGGGCCCCGCTGGGCGTGCTCATCACGCTCGGCACCATCGCCGGGCTGATCATCATCGCGCTGACCGCGTTCAACCCCGTCGGCACCGCCGTCGGGTTTGTGCTGTCCAGCGTGGCCATGACAGTCGTCGTGCTGGCCTACCTGTGGCTGGACCGGTGGGAACCGGAACCGCCGCGGCTACTGATGCTGGCTTTCCTGTGGGGTGCGTCGGTCGCCGTCATCATCGCGTCGATACTGCAGCTCGTCACCGAAGCCGCGATCAACCCCGGGGAGACGGAATCCGTCAGCCCCGTCACCATCGCGTTGGGCGCGCCGCTGACGGAAGAGGCCGCAAAGGGCCTGTTTCTGCTGCTCATGATGACCGGTCGCCGTCGCAACGAGCTCAACTCACTGACGGACTGTCTGGTGTATGCGGGCCTGGTCGGTGCGGGCTTCGCCTGGCTGGAGGACATTCTCTACATCGGGGGCGGCGAGACGCTCGGCGACTCGCTGCTGACCGCGGCGATGCGGCTGATCATGGCCCCGTTCGCGCACTCGCTTTTCACCACGATGTTCGGCATCGGCGTGTATTTCGCACTGCAGCAGCGAAACACGCTCGCGAAGGTCGGCTTCATTCTGCTGGGCTACGTCGGCGCGGTGATCATGCATGGTCTGTGGAACGGCTCATCGTTGCTCGGGGTGGAGGCGTACTTCCTCGTGTACGTGCTGTGGATGGTGCCGATCTTCGGCCTGGCGATCTGGCTCGGCGTGGCCAGTCGCCGACGGGAGCAGCGCGTCGTCGCGGAGAAGCTGCCCGGCATGGTGGCGGCGGGCCTGGTGTCCGCGAACGAGGCAACCTGGCTGGGGTCGATCCGCCACCGCAAGGCGGCGATCGGCCAGGCCACCCGGACCGGCGGTCGCCCCGCAGGCAAGTCGGTGAAAAGCTTTGCCGCGCAAGTGGTGGAGCTCGCTTTCGTCCGGGACCGCATCGATCGGGGCTTCGGCGACCAGCGGGTCAACGGTCTGCTGACCGAGGAGACCTATGCGGTCTATGGAGCGCGGGCCGCGGCGCCCGCACTCCAAGGGCTGGCCGGATACCGCGCGCCCTAGTTCGCAGTCACACGATGCGGGTGGTGTGCTCGCCCCAATAGCGGTCGCGTAGAAGGCGCTTGTAGAGCTTGCCGGTCGGCAGCCGCGGCAGCTCGGCCGCGAAATCGATTGAGCGCGGCACCTTCTGCCTCGACAGGTGCTCGCCGCAGAACGCCAACAGCTCGTCAGCGAGTTCATCTCCACCGGCCACGCCAGGCATGGGCTGTACGACCGCCTTCACCTCTTCACCGAGGTCCTCGTTCGGCACGCCGAACACAGCGGCATCGGCCACCTTCGGATGCGTGATGAGGAGGTTCTCGCACTCCTGCGGATAGATGTTCACCCCGCCGGAGATGATCATGAACGTCGACGCGATCGGTCAGGTACAGGTAGTTATCGTCGTCGACGTAGCCGACATCACCGACCGTGGTCATGGTTCCGTCGGGCGATCGGGACTCTTCGGTTTTTGCCGGATCGTTGAAATACGTGAATTCGCTCATGGTCTTGAACCACAGCGTCCCTGGCTCACCTTTGGGCATCGGCTGCATGTCGTCGTCAAGCACATGCACCTCACCCGAAATAACCTCACCGACGGTTCCCCGATGGCTGAGCCATTGCTCGCTGTCGCACACTGCGAACCCGAGTAGTTCCGTAGCGGAGTAGTACTCGAGCAGCACCGGCCCCCACCAGTCGATCATCTGCTCCTTCACCTGCACCGGGCACGGCGCCGCGGCATGGATCGCGACCTCGAGCGAGGACACGTCATATTTCTTGCGCACCGCCTCCGGGAGCTTGAGCATGCGCCAGAACATCGTCGGCACCAGCTGGCTGTGGGTTGGCCGGTACCGCTCGACCAGCTCCAGATACTGCTCCGGGTCGAAGCGCTCCATGATGATGGCGGTGCCCCCCATCCGGATTGTGGAGCCCACTGCGGCGATTGGAGCGGAGTGGTACAGGGGCGCGGGCGAGAGGTAGGTCATGCCTTCGCGGTAACGCCACAGCTTGATGATGAAGTCGATGACCGGCAAGTTCTCGGCAGGTGGTTGCTCTGGCAGCTGCCGCAGAATGCCCTTGGGCCGTCCCGTTGTTCCCGAGGAATACAGCATCGAGGTGCCGAGCGATTCATCCGGAATCGGCGTAACGGGAAGGTCTTTCGTCGCCTCGCCGAGATTGAGGATTGCCCCGCCGTCGCCTGGGCCATCGACGATCACTGCGACCTCTACATTGGGACACTGCTTCAACGCCTCGGTCGCAACTGCGCGCTTCTCCTCCGAGAAGATCAGCACCCTCGACTCACTGTTGTTGACGATGTAGGCGAGTTCGTCCGGCGTCAGGTACGAGTTGATGCAGGTGTAGTACAGGCCGGAACGCTCGCCCGCCGCGCAACATTCGACATAGCGCGCGTTGTTCTCCATGAAAATCGAGTAATGGTCAAGGCGGTTCAGACCGACGCTGCGCAGAAAGTGAGCCAAGCGGTTTGACCGGTCTTCCAACTCGGCATAGGTGACCGCCTCGCCGGTGGCCGCCATGATGAACGCCGGCTGGTCAGCCCGGGTTCGGGCGTATTCGCCTGGGTACATCTGGCGAAAGGTATCCCTGTGAACTCGCTGTGTGCGGACGAACTGCAAAACTCGACTAGTGCGCTGCTGAGTCCCAGCTGCGGCCGTAGCCGACCGACACCTCGAGCGGCACGTCCAGCGGGTAGGCGCCGCCCATCTTGTCGCGGACCAGCTTCTCGACCTGATCGCGCTCGCCCGGCGCAACCTCGAAGAGCAGTTCGTCGTGCACCTGCAGCAGCATCCGCGACTTGAGCTCGGCGTCCTTCAGCGCCTTGTCCACCTCGATCATCGCCATCTTGATGATGTCGGCGGCGCTGCCCTGGATCGGGGCGTTCAGCGCGGCGCGCTCGGCCGCCTCGCGGACGTTGCGGTTGCTGCTGTCCAGCTCCGGCAGGTAGCGCCGCCTGCCGAACACCGTCGACGTGTAGCCGTCCTTACGGGCCTGGTCGACGACCTCGTGCAGATAGTCGCGCACCCCGCCGAACCGGTTGAAGTACTGCTCCATCTGCACCTTGGCTTCCTCGGTGGAGATTTTCAGCTGCGCGGCAAGGCCGTACGCGCTCAACCCGTACGCCAGTCCGTAGGACATCGCCTTGACCCGCCGCCGCAGCTCGGCGGTGACCTCGTCGATCGGGACGGAGAACGCCCGCGACGCGACGAACGAGTGCAGGTCCTCGCCGGTCTTGAAAGCCTCGATGAGGCCCTCGTCTCGCGACAGATGCGCCATGATTCGCATCTCGATCTGGCTGTAGTCGGCGGTCATCAGCTCCGTCGAAGCCCTTGCCGACGACGAACGCGTCGCGGATCCGGCGGCCCGCGTCGGTGCGGATCGGGATGTTCTGCAGGTTCGGCTCGGTCGAGGACAGCCGGCCCGTCGCGGCGATGGTCTGGTTGAACGTGGTGTGGATCCGGCCGTCGGAGGCCACCGAATTCAGCAGCCCGTCCACCGTCACCTTGAGCCGGGTGGCATCGCGGTGCGCCAGCAGATGCTGCAGGAACGGATGGCCGGTCTTGTCGAACAGCGACTGCAGCGCGTCGGCGTCGGTGGTGTAGCCGGTCTTGGTGCGCTTGGTCTTCGGCATCTCCAGCTCGTCGAACAGCACCACCTGCAGCTGCTTGGGCGAGCCGAGATTGATCTGCTTACCGATCACCGCGTACGCGGCCTCGGCGGCGTCGCGGATCAGGTTGGCGAACTCGCTCTGCAACTCGGACAGCTGGCCGAGGTCCACCGCGATGCCCGCGGTCTCCATCTCGGCCAGCACCCGCTGCACCGGCAGCTCCATGTCGCCGAGCAGGGCGGAGGACTCGATGCGGGCCAGTTCCTCGTCGAGCGCGTCGGCGAGATCCATCACCGCGCTGGCCCGCAGGATCGACGTCTGAACCGCCTGATCATCGACGCCGTCGCTATCATCGAGCAGCGAAAGCTGTTGCTGCTCAGGGTTATCCGCGCGCAGCTCACGCTTCAGATACCGCAATGACAGATCATCGAGCGCGAAGCTGCGCTGCCCCGGCCGGACCAGGTAGGCGGCCAGCGCGGTGTCCGACGTGACACCACGCAGCGGCCACCCGCGGCCTTCCAGATCGTGCATCGCCAGCTTTGCCTCGTGCAGCGCCTTGGGCGCATCGGCGTCGGAGAGCCAGGACGCGAGAGCGGTCTCGTCGTCGGGATGGAGAGTCGGTGGTGTCGATGTAGCGACCGTCACCGTCGCCGGCCACGACCGCGAGCGCGGTGGCGTCGGCATCGAACGCGAGGTGCGTTCCGATCACCGCCAGCCCGGACCGCTTGCCCTCAGCTGTGCTCGGACAGCCATGCGGCCAGCTCACCGGGCTCCAGCGCGCCGCCACGGACATCGAAGCCCTGGTCGACCTCGGGGTCCGTCGACGCCAGCGTCTCGAACAGCCGCTCCCGCAGCACCCGGAACTCCAGGTCGTCGAACAGCCGGTGGATCTGGTCGCGGTCCCACGGCTGCATGCGCAGCGTGTCGGGAGTCTGCGCCAGCGGCACATCCTTCACCAGATCGGTCAGTTCGCGGTTGAGCACGACATGCGACAGGTTGGCACGCAGCGCGTCGCCGACCTTGCCCTTCACCGTGTCGACCTGGTCGACGAGTGCCTGCAGCGAGCCGTACTCGGCGATCCACTTCGTCGCCGTCTTCTCCCCCACACCCGGGATGCCGGGAAGGTTGTCGCTCGGGTCGCCGCGCAGTGCCGCGAAGTCCGGATACTGCTGCGGGGTGAGCCCGTACTTCTCGACGACGGCCTCCGGCGTGAATCTCGTCAGCTCGCTGACGCCCTTGCGCGGGTAGAGCACCGTGACGTCGTCGCTGACCAACTGCAGCGAGTCGCGGTCACCGCTGACCACCAGCACCCGATAGCCGGCGTCCTCGGCCTGCGTCGCCAACGTGGCGATGACGTCGTCGGCCTCGAAGCCGGGCTCGGCCAGCACCGTGATGCCCAGCGCGCCGAGCACCTCCTTGGTGATGTCGATCTGCCCGCGGAACTCGTCGGGCGTGGCCGACCGGCCCGCCTTGTACTCGGGGTACTTCTCCAACCGGAAGGTCTGGCGCGACACATCGAACGCCGCCGCGATGTGGCTGGGCTGTTCGTCGCGCAGCAGGTTGATCAGCATCGCGGTGAACCCGTACACCGCGTTTGTGGTCAGCCCGCCCTGGGTCTTGAAGTTCTCGGCCGGCAGTGCATAGAACGCCCGGAACGCCAGCGAATTGCCGTCCAACAGCATCAATGTCGGCTTTTCGATTCGCCTTCTCGGCCGTTGCGCTTGCGGTCACGGCCCTACTCTATGCACGGGCGCTGACACGCAGTAGCCGCCGTGCCCGATCGACAAGCACGCGCGCGGCGGGACTGATCGGGCCCGTGGACCGCCACGCCAGCACCAGCCGCCCGCGGATCTCCGGAACGATCGCCAGCGCGTGCAACCCGTCGCGACCCCGCGGCACCGACGCGGGCACGATCGCGACACCCAAACCGCGCTCCGCCAGGTCGGCCAGCGCCAGCGGCGTACTTGCCTCGAACGCGATCCGCGGTGTGACGCCGGCCCTCGCGCAGGCGATGTCGAACTGATGGCGGATGCCCGGCACCGACGGGCAGCGCGATGAGTGGCCTGTCGCGCAGGTCGGTCAGCCGGATCTTGGTCCGCTTGGCCAGCGGGTCGGTCGGGCATACCGCGGCTTCGATCGGCCTCGTCGGTGACGACCTCGACCTCGAGGCCCTCGGGCTGCTCGTCGGGGCCGACCGACACGATCGCCACGTCGAGCGCGCCGGTCCGGACATTCTCGATGAGGTTGTCGGAACTGTCTGTGCCGAGGGTGATTTCGACGTTCGGATGGTCTGCGTGAAAGTCGGCCAGCAGTCGCGGGATGTCGACGCTGTGTGAGGTCACCGTGCCGATGGTGACGGTGCCGCGCACCAGCTCAGTGATTTCGTCGACGGCGACGTGCATGTCGTCGACGGCGCCCAGCGCGGCCCTCGCGTACGGCAGCACCGCCTCGCCCGCCGCGGTCAGCCGCACCACCCGTCGCGACCGGTCGAGCAGCGGTTGGCCCAGTTCTCGTTCCAGGCGCTGGATCTGCGCGCTGACCGCCGGTTGCGCCACGTGGATCCGTTCGGCCGCCCTGGTGAAGTTGGCCTCCTCGGCGACGGCGACGAGGTATTCCAACTGCCGAAGTTCCATAAGCATTGATTATAGTTTCGGGACTAATGCGATATTGGACTTATGATTCAGCGCCGGCCGACGCTGGAGTCATGACTGAAAACGTTCTCATTGCCGGGGCCGGCATCGGCGGCCTGACCGCCGCGTTGACGCTGCACGCCCGCGGCATCGACTCGACTGTCATTGAACGCGCACCGAGCTGCGCCCGCTGGGCGTCGGCATCAATCTGCTGCCGCATGCCGTGCGCGAGCTCTACGAACTGGGGCTCGGCGACGAGTTGTCGCGGGTCGCGGTCGCGCCCGCCGCGATCTCCTACTTCGACACCGACGGCAAGCTTCTGTTCCGCGAGCCGCGCGGCATCGACGGTGGCTACGGCTACCCGCAGTATTCGGTGCACCGAGGTCAGCTGCAGATGCTGCTGCTGTCGGCGACTGCGAGATCGCCTCGGTCCCCAATGCAGTTCACGCCAACGCCGAGCTGACGGGCTTCGACGGAGTCGCGTGGCCGCGTGCGGGTTCAGACATCGGCAGGTGACTTCGCCGCCGACGCGTTGATCGGCGCCGACGGCATCCACTCGGCGGTCCGGGCGCAGCTTCACCCAGAACCGGACCCGCTGCTGTGGTCCGGCGTGCGGATGTTCCGCGGCGCGGTCGAGCGGGAGCCGTTCCTCGACGGCCGCACGATGGCGATCGTCAAGGGCGGCGACGGCGTCGACCTCGTCATGTATCCGATCGGCGGCGGCCAGATCAACTGGGTGGTGATGCTGCCCGAGTCGGATCCAGGTCCGCTGCCCGGCGACGCCAAGTGGAACCAGCCCGGCGACCGCGCCGAGGTGCTGCGAGCATCTCGAGACGCTGGAATCTCGGCTGGCTGGACGCCGCCGATCTGGTGCGCAGCACCGAGCCAGTGCTGGAGTATCCGATGGTCGACCGCGACGTGCTGCCGTGGTGGGGCCGCGGACGGGTGACGCTGCTCGGCGATGCCGCCCATCCGATGTATCCCGTTGGCGCCAACGGCGGTTCGCAGGCCATCGTCGACGCCGCGAGTGCTGGCCGACGAGCTGGCGCGCGACTTCGACGACGGGTTGCGGGCATACGAGGACATCCGTCGCGCAGAGACTGCGGACGTCGTCGCGGCCAACCGCGAGATGCACGCGCACCGGCGCCACGCAGGCGGCCGGAGGACCTGGCCCGCGTGACCGGCAAGTACCGCCAGGACACGGACGCAGACAGGGTCAGCGATGACGACATACGTTCTGATCCCCGGCGCCTGCCACGGCGCGTGGTGCTTCGACGATCTCGCCGACGCGCTGCGGTCGCACGGCCACCGGGTGCTCGCGCTCACGCTGACGGGCATCGCCGAACGCGCGCACCTGCTGCATGGCGGCGTGAATCTGGAGACCCACATCGTCGACGTGGTCGCCGAATTGGCCGCGCACGACGTGAGCGACGCCGTCCTGGTCGGGCACAGCTACGGCGGCATGGTCATCACCGGCGTCGCCGACCGTGTCCCCGAAAGGGTCGACGCGCTGGTGTATCTCGACGCGCTCGTCCCCCACGACGGTGAATCGTGTTGGCATCTCGTCAACGACGAGGAACGGCAGTGGTACCTCGACGTCGACGACACCGGCTACGGCGTGCCGCCGATGCCGTTCTTCGACCCGCGCGCAACGGCGCATCCCCTCGCCTCGTTTCTGCAGCGGATCAGGCTGACCGGCGATCTGAACAGGTTCCGGCGTCGCGACTTCGTCTATGCGCTGAAATGGCCGGGCGATTCGCCGCTGCGGCCGTCATACGAACGGGTCAAGGACGACCCGAACTGGAACGTCCACGAACTCGACGGCGCGCACAACCTGATGCGGGACAACCCGGACGACCTGCTGCGCATCCTGCTGGACGTCGCGCGGCACTAGATCTGGCGCGCCCCCGGCTCTCCCGGTCCAGGAGTGGAGCCGGGTGGCGGCGGCCCCAGTTGACCGGTGCGGATCCAGTCGATCGTCATGTCAACGGGGTTCTGCGGATCGACGAACACCGCGAGCGTCGCACCCGGCTGCATCCGCGCCCGTGTTCGTCTGGGCCACAACGTCATCGAAGACGGCCCCGTAGGGCGCGGTGCCGTCCTCGCGCACAACCCGCCCCTGGATCCGCAGCACGGGCGACATGTTCATGTACGAC
The DNA here is from genome assembly GCA_963734385.1 of uncultured Actinomycetota bacterium. Classification (GTDB taxonomy): domain Bacteria; phylum Actinomycetota; class Actinomycetes; order Mycobacteriales; family Mycobacteriaceae; genus Mycobacterium. The sequence continues at coordinate 99,538 of CAVTHR010000005.1, forward strand.
CCGACTTGCCAGATGCCCTCGACAGTGACGGTGGCGCGCACGCCTGCGCCGTTGGCCAGCGCCGAGTGCCGCATCATCTTCATGCCGATCTCGCCGGCGTCGGCCGCCTCGTGGATCCGGTTCGGGATGTCGCCGATCTGGCCGAAGAACGACGACGGGCGTCCCTGCGACTCCAGGTACTGCTTGTTGGCGCCGTACATCCGCGCCCAGTCCTTGAACGGGTTGGGCATGTCGATCAGGTCCCGGTCAGTAGCCGAGGAATTTGCGGAACTGCTGCCCGACGGCCATCGACTGGCCCATCCGCTGCACCCAGCCGTCGAGCGCCGCCTTGGTGTCCGCCGGGTTCCAGCCCCGCTCCTGGGCGAGGGTGATCATGCCCGCCTCGTCGTTGATGCCGCGGGACTGTGCCTCGCGGGCGAGTTCGGCGTAGTCCTGCAGCGAGATGCCGTTGATGGGCTGCCAGATCGGGTCATCCCCTGCGACCGACCGGGTCGACGGCCCGCCCATCGATGGCCGGGTCGATCGGACCGGCGCCGCGGACGTGCACCATGCCGTCGCCCTGCTGCGGTTGGGCGAATGCCTGCTGTGCCTGCTGGGCAGCTTCTTTCGCCTTCTTCAAGAATCCCATCGACGGTCTCCGTTCTTCCGGGCCCCGGAGCGCTGATGCCGGGGACGCTACTCCCGCACAAGTGCACACGGGCCTGTTCGCTACCGATCCCAACTTGGCTCAGGAAGTGAAACTGGAACACGTTTCAGTTTCAGCGCTCGACTCGGTACGCTGACCGCGTGTCAGCTTCTACCCAACCCGCGATCGACGGCTGGTTCGCCACCGACGGCTCCGGCGCTCCGTACCTGGTCGGCGGCAAATGCCATCAGTGCGGCACCTATGTGTTCCCGCCGCGCGCGAACAACTGCCCCAACCCGGCCTGTGACGGCGACGACCTCGCTCAGGTGCCGCTGTCGCGCCGGGGCACGCTGTGGAGCTACACCGAGAACCGGTACGCCCCGCCGCCGCCGTACCCGGCGCCGGATCCCTTCGAGCCGTTCGCGGTTGCCGCGGTGCAGCTCGCCGATGAGGGGCTGATCGTTTTGGGCAAGGTCGTCGAGGGCACGCTGGCCGCGGACCTGAAGGTCGGCATGGAGATGGAGTTGACGACCATGCCGCTGTTCACCGACGACGACGGGGTCGAGCGCGTCGTCTACGCCTGGAGGATCGCATGAGTCCCGAACCCGTCTACATCCTCGGCGCGGGCATGCACCCGTGGGGCAAGTGGGGTCGTGACTTCACCGAGTACGGCGTCGTCGCCGCCCGTGCCGCTCTGGCAGAGGCCGGCCTTGACTGGCGGCAGATCCAGCTGGTGGCGGGCGCCGACACCATCCGCAACGGATACCCCGGGTTCGTGGCCGGTGCGACGTTCGCCCAGAAGCTGGGCTGGAACGGCGTTCCCGTCACCTCGAGCTACGCGGCATGCGCGAGCGGCTCGCAGGCGCTGCAGAGCGCGCGGGCGCAGATCCTCGCCGGATTCTGCGACGTCGCGCTGGTGATCGGTGCCGACACCACGCCGAAGGGGTTCTTCGCCCCTGTCGGCGGCGAGCGGAAGAACGACCCCGACTGGCAGCGGTTCCACCTGATCGGCGCGACGAACACGGTGTACTTCGCGCTGCTTGCGCGCAGGCGGATGGACCTCTACGGCGCGACGCTGGAGGACTTCGCCCAGGTAAAGGTGAAGAACGCCAAGCACGGGCTGGACAACCCGAATGCCCGCTACCGCAAGGAAAGCACCGTCGAGGATGTGCTGGCGAGCCCCGTCGTGTCGGATCCGCTTCGGCTGCTGGACATTTGCGCGACCTCCGACGGCGCGGCAGCGCTGATCGTGGCGAGCAAGTCGTTCGCCGAGAAGCATTTGGGCTCCGTCGAGGGCGTACCGTCGGTGCGGGCCATCAGCCTTCAGACGCCGCAATACCCCCAGCATCTGCCCGAATTGCCGGACATCGCAACGGATTCCACCGCGGCGGTGGCCGCGCCGGAGCGGGTGTTCAAGGACCAGATCCTCGACGCGGCCTACACCGAGGCGGGCATCGGTCCCGACGATCTCAGCGTGGCCGAGGTGTACGACCTCTCGACCGCGCTGGAACTCGACTGGTACGAGCACCTTGGGCTGTGCGACAGGGGTGAGGCCGAGTCGCTGCTCCGCAGTGGCGCCACCACCATCGGCGGGAAGATCCCGGTGAACCCTTCGGGCGGCCTGGCGTGCTTCGGCGAGGCGATCCCGGCTCAGGCCATCGCGCAGGTATGTGAGCTGACCTGGCAGCTGAAGGGCCAGGCGACCGGCCGCCAGGTCGAGGGCGCCAGGGTCGGCGTCACGGCCAATCAGGGCCTCTTCGGACACGGCTCCTCGGTGATCGTCGCGCGTTAGTGTCGCTCTGATGACCGCGATCGAAGCCGTCGAACCGCTCCCCTTCGTCGACGGCATCGTCTACGGCGAAGGTCCCCGGTGGCACGACGGTCGGCTGTGGTTCACCGACGGGTTCGCGGACAGGGTGTATTCGGCGGGCGAATCCGGCGACCTCATCGTGGAGGCCGAGGTCGCAAAGGCGTCCGGCCTGGGCTGGCTGCCAGACGGGACACTCGTGGTGTCCACCCTGATGGACGCGAAGATCCACCACCTCGACGCGTCCGGGAACGTCACGGCCACTTTTGATTACACCGACATCGCCTGGTCCACCAACGACTTGTTGGTGGCACCCGACGGCCGTACCTACGTGGACCTCTACGGAACCGAAGGCGCGATCGGACTCGTCAGCACCGACGGTGCCATCAGGGTCGTCGCCACCGGACTCGCCCGCCCCAACTGTCTCGCGCTGCTACCCGATGGCTCGACCCTCGTCGTCGGCGACTCTGAGGGGTCGCGTATCTTCGCCTTCCCAGCCGAACTCGACGGCAGCCTCGGTGCCCCGACCGTCTTCGCCGATCTGGGCGCGGATCGGCATCCAGACGGTCTCGTGCGTCGACGTCGAGGGCGGGGTGTGGGTCGGCTGTTTCGACAGCGGTGAGTTCCTTCGTGTCGTGGCGGGCGGCGCCGTCACCCACCGCGTTGCGATCGACCGCGGCTGGGCCATCGCACCCGCCCTCGGCGGCACCGATGGGCGCACGCTGTTCATGATCGTCGACGACACCAACATCGACGGGTTCCTGAAGCGGGAGTCGACAGGCCGGATCATGCAGGCACGCGTAGACGTACCGGGTGCGGGATCGCCCTAGATCCGGTTGGCCACAACTCATTCTCATCGGCGATCGTCTCGCGCTAGCCTCGGGTGATGACGATCTCCGATGGCTGGGCGCCCGACGGATGCATCCTTCCGACCGCTGAGCGGCCGCTGAGGGTGGCCGAGTTCGACGAATTGTTCACCGCGGTCGTGAGGTTCGACCGCTCGCAGCCGACGCGCCTGGACCTGGTGCTGGGCCGTGATGCCGAGGCCACGGCGCGTGACCTCGCCGATCGTGAGAGCCAATGCTGCTCATTTTTCGCGTTCGACTTCGAACCAGCGGGCGACGAGGTGCTGATGCACATCGGGGTCCCGCAGTCTCGCGTGGCGATACTCGACGCGCTCGAAGGCCGCATCGTCCGCTGAACCGCCGCGAGCGTGCGCAAAGTCGTGTTTTGTTGCGGCGTGTCGCCTGCAGACACGCACGCTCGCGGGAGTTAGGCGACGCCGAGGTAGGCGGCGCGAATGCTGTCGTCTTCCAACAGCTCTCGCGCCTTGCCCTCACGGGTGATCTCGCCCGTTTCCAGGATGTACGCCCGATCTGACCGCGTCAGAGCCTGCTGGGCGTTCTGCTCGACGAGCAGAACCGTCGTGCCCTGCGAGTTGATGTCGGCGATGATCTTGAATATCTGAGATATCACCATGGGCGCCAACCCCATCGACGGCTCATCGAGCAGCAGCACCTTCGGGCGGGCCATCAGGGCGCGGCCGATCGCCAGCATCTGCTGTTCACCGCCGGACAGTGTGCCGCCCACCTGGTTCTTGCGCTCGGCGAGCCGCGGAAATGTCTCCAGCACCCAGTCGAGGCGCTCTTTGTGTTCGGCCTTCGACGCGAATTTGCGCCCGTAGCAACCCATTTCCAGGTTCTCGGTGACGGTCATGCCCGGGAACACGCCGCGGCCCTCCGGCGCCTGGATCAAGCCATCGGTCACGCGCCGATGCGCCTTGACCCGGCTCATGTCTTTGCCCTCGAACCACACCGACCCCGACGTCAGCGGCCGCAGGCCAGAGATCGCCCGCATGATGGTGGTCTTGCCCGCCCCGTTGGAACCCAGCAGCGTCACCAGTTCGCCTTCGCGCACCACCAGCGAAACCCCGTGCAGGGCCTGGATCCGGCCGTAGTGCACGACGATGTCACGGGCCTCCAGCAGGATGGGCCGGTCGTCTGCGTCAGGAGAGTTCGTCATCGGGCACTCCCAAATAGGCTGCAATGACCTTCGGGTCTTCGCGGATCTCGGCGGGTAGGCCGTCGGCGATCTTGCGGCCGAACTCCAGCACGACGATGCGGTCGGTCACACCCATCACCAGCCTCATGTCGTGCTCGATCAGCAGCACGGTGTAGCCGTCGTCGCGGATCTTGCGGATCAGGTCGATCAACGCCGCCTTCTCGCTGGGGTTGAAGCCCGCCGCCGGTTCGTCGAGGCACAACAGTTTCGGCTCGGTGGCCAGCGCACGGGCGATCTCGAGGCGCCGCTGGTCGCCATAGGGCAGGTTCTTGGCCTTCTCCTCGCCGCGGTGCGCGATGCCGACGAAGTGCAGCAGCGCCGCGGAGCGCTCGATCGCCGATTTCTCCTCCCGGCGGTGCCGAGGGGTGCGCACGAGCGCCCCCGGCACAGACGTGTGGTGCCGGGCATCGGTGCCGACCATCACGTTCTCCAGCGCGGTCATCTCGCCGAACAGCCGGATGTTCTGGAAGGTGCGGGCGATGCCCTTGCGGGTGATCTGGTGGCGCTTGATGCGGCCGAGCGGAGCGCCGTCGAAAATCACCGAGCCGGAAGTGGGCCGGTAGACACCGGTGATCGCGTTGAAGCAGGTGGTCTTGCCTGCGCCGTTCGGCCCGATCATGCCGAGGATTTCGCCGCGGCGGATGTCGAACGTGACCGAGTCCAACGCGGTCAGTCCGCCGAATTTGACGGTCAACTCCTTTGTCTGGAGCAGGGTTTCGCCCTCGGCGGCATGGATCTCGCGATGAACTCCGGCCAGTTCCTCGATGATGGCCTCTTCGGCCTCTGGCGTCGGCGAACTCATGCGGCCGGCTCCGTCTCGCGAGGCCCGGTTCGCAGCATCTCCCTGGCGGCTCTCCCGTAGGCCAACAGCTGCTGGCGGGCCGGGAACAGACCCTCGGGCCGGAAGATCATCAGCACCACCAGCGCGAGCCCGAAGAACAGGTACTTCAAGTCGCCCATGTTGATGCCGAGGAACTCGACACCTAGCAGCCGGTTGGGCAGGTAGACGATGATGAACGCGCCGAAGATCACGCCGAGCTTGTTGCCCTGCCCGCCGAGCACCACCGCGCACAGGAACAGCATCGAGTTGATGATGTTGAACGTCGGCGGCGCGACATACTGCACCTGCCCTGCGTAGAGCGCTCCGGACAGTCCGCCGATCGCCGCGCCGATCACGAAGGCCCACAATTTGAACCGGAAGGTGTTGACGCCCATCACTTCTGCGGCGTCTTCGTCTTCGCGGACGGCGATCCAGGCGCGGCCGACCCGGCTGCGTTCCAGGTTGCCGACGAGCAGCAGGATGCAGACGATGAGGATCAGGCCGAGCCAGAACCACCAGGTGCCGTAGTTCGCGTGACCCGACGAATTCCCGTTGGAGAACACCCCTTCGGGGAGCTTCTCGCTCTCCCCGACCCTCGGATACGCAACCTCGTTGAGCCCGCGGGGCCCGTTGGTGATGTCGGAAAGGTTGTCGGCCATCAGCCGGATGATCTCGCCGAACCCCAGCGTGACGATCGCCAGGTAATCCCCGCGCAGGCGAAGCGTCGGCGTACCGAGGATCAGGCCCGCAAGCGCGGTGAAGGCCATCGCCAAAGGCACACAGGACAACCACGCCCACGGCGCGCTGAAGAATCCCGTCGCGCCGACCTTGTTCCACGGGCTGTCCGGACTGGTGAGCAGCGCGACCGTGTAGGCGCCGACGGCGTAGAAGCCGACATAGCCCAGGTCCAACAGGCCGGCCTGGCCCACCACGACATTGAGGCCGATCGCGATGATCGCCACCATGGCGAACTGCGCCATGGTGCCGCCGAAGCTGATCCCCGGGGTGTTCAGGAACGGCGGGGTGTACAGCGGCAGCAGCGCGAGCGCTCCGAACAGAAGGATGCCGAAGAGCCACTTCTGCGCCCGGGACAGCCCGTCCCACCACTGCCGCAGGCCGTCGCCCGGCGCGAGTAGGTTTCGCGTGCGCTTCGATACGCGATCCGTCTGCTTCTCGCTTGACGTCATGCGCGTGCCTTCCCGAGGCTCTCGCCGAGTATCCCGGTCGGTCGGATCAGCAGTACGAGAACCAACAGCACGAACGCGATGACGTCGCGCCACTGGGTGCCGAAGACCGCCTGGCCGTAATTCTCCATGATGCCAAGCAGCAGGCCGCCGAGCAGTGCGCCGCGAAGATTGCCGATGCCGCCGAGCACCGCGGCCGAGAAAGCCTTGATGCCCAACAGGAATCCGCCGGAATAGATGATTCCCTGCGGCACCTTGAGCGTGTACAACAGGGCGGCGGCGCCTGCCAGCAGGCCACCGATCAAGAACGTGGTCATGATGATGCGTTCGCGGGAGACGCCCATCAGCGTCGCAGTCGTCGGGTCCTGTGCGACAGCGCGGATGCCGCGCCCGAACTTCGTCCGGTTGATTGCGAAGTCGGTCAGCACCGCGAAGATCAGCGCCGAGACGATGATCACGATGGTGACGTTGGAGACCGAGGCGCCGAAGATGGTGAACTGCGTTTTCGGCTGCACCAGAATGATCGGTTGTTGCGCGTTGCTGCCGCCGTAACCCTTGAGCAGCTTCGGCAGGACGAAGTGCACGAATTCCTGCAATACGAACGACATACCGATCGCGGTGATCAGGAACGTCAGGGATCGCGCGTTGCGTCTTCGCAACGGTCGGTAGGCGACGAACTCGAGTCCTACCGCAGCCGAACCCGACACCAGCATCGCGAACAACATCGCAATGGCCAGGTAGAGCAGGGTCAGCGCGAAGCCCTTGTTGTACGCGTTGCCGCTCGGCGAGAAGCCCATGATGATGTCGAGCGCGAAGTAGGCGCCGAACATGCCGAGCATGAAGATCTCGGAATGGGCGAAGTTGATCAGCCGCAGCACACCGAACACCAGGGTGTAGCCAACGGCAACCAGGGCGTAGATGGCCCCCCACGAGAGTCCGTCGATCGTCAACTGCCAGAAGCCGGTTCGCAGGTTTTCGAGATTGAAGTTGACGTTTGCAGCTAGGCAGGCGTACTGGTCGACGCACTCAGGGGGGATCAAGCTCATGCCGGCGGCGGGCTCCTCGCACAGGGGTCTGAAGCGAAACGCGTCCGAGCCTTCGAGCCTCGGACGCGCCTCGCCGCAGGGTTACTGAACCTTGAAAATCCAGATCAGATTGGTGGTGAGCTCACCGGTGGGCGTCCACTGGTATTTGCGCGCCACACCCTGACCGTTGTAGTTCTTCACGAAGTCGAGCAGCGCGGGCCGGGTGATGGCGCCCGAGTCGATGCCCTTGACCAGGATGGTGCCCAGGTCATAGCCCTCGGCACTGTAGGTGCCCGCATCGGCGTTGAACTTCTTCTTGTACTCGTCGGCGAACGCCCCGGTGGCCGGGCCGCACGGGCAGGACAGGAGCGCATCCTTGGACGCTTCGCCTGCCTGGGCGACGAACTGCGGGTCCTTCGTGCCGTCGGCGCTTACGAAGGTGCCTTCGAAGCCGCCGTCCTTCAGCTGCTGGACGAGCGGTGCCGCCTCGGAGTAGTAGCCGCCGTAGAACACGGCATCCGGGCTGGCTCCCTTGACCTGGGTCACCGCGGCGGAGAAGTCCTTGTCACCCTTCTTGACCGAGATGTTGCAGGACGAGTCGGCTACCGGGCCGAGCGTGTCGCGGACCGCCTGGGCCAGGCCGAGGCCGTAGTCAGTGCTGTCGTCGATGACGCAGATCTTCTTCCAGCTCAGCCCGTCTTTCATGTAGTTCGCGACCGACGGTCCCTGCACGGCGTCGTTGGCGAGGCCACGGAAGAACGTCTTCCAGCCGTTTTCGCTGAGCGTGGGATTGGTGGCCGACGCCGTGACGGCCACGAGGCCCGCCTGGTTGAAGACACCGCCTGTGGCCTTGGTCTCGCCCGAGAACGCCGGGCCGACGAGGCCGATCGTGTACTGGTCGTCGACGATCTGCGGTGCGATCGCGGTCGCCTTCTGCGGATCGCCCTCGGTGTCGAACGGCTTCAACTGCACCTGGCAGCCGGGATTGGCCGAATTGTGCTTGTCGATGGCCAGCTGCACACCGTTCTTGATGTTGATGCCGAGTGCGGCGTCGGGGCCGTTGAGCGCGCCTGCCATGGCGATTGACACCGGCGGGCAGTTGGCCTTGCCGTCACCGGCGGGATCAGCGGGCGCAGCGCCTTCGGCTGCTTTGACTTCTGCGCCTTTCTCGTCGATCTGGACCTGCTCGACGATCTTCAGGTCTGTCTGCGATGACTCTTCCTCGGGCTTGGACTGCTGGCAGCCGGCGATGCCGAGCACCACCAATCCAGCGATACCGAGAGCAAGTGCACTGCGTGCCACGCGACCGCGCACGTTTCACCTCCGGGTCAGTGTTTTGATCTTGCATCGGCGGTCCGGCTGAGAAGGCCGGGGCGCTGACGCTTCGTAGAACATAGCCAACGCATGACCGTAGTGCGCGTTTTCGGTGTATTGCTAGCCCGCTTCGCGCCGTCTTGCTAGCCAGACGGCGCAGCGTCTTCGGGCGCATCGAGGGTCTCCAGCACAACCTCGGCAACCCGCCTCATGGTCGTCCGGCGATCCATCGCAGCACGCTGAATCCACTTGAATGCCTCGGGTTCGGTCATCTGATGCTTGCTCTGGAGCAAACCCTTCGCGCGTTCAACGAGCTTGCGGGTCTCCAGCCGGTCCGACAGCGTGGCGACTTCCTCTTCAAGGGCGGCAATCTCGCTGAACCGGCTCACCGCCACCTCGATGGCGGGAACCAGGTCCGTGATCGAGAACGGCTTGACGAGGTATGCCATGGCGCCTGCATCGCGGGCCCGCTCGACCAGCTCGCGCTGGCTGAAGGCGGTGAGCACGACGATGGGGGCGATGCGCTTACTGGCGATCTCGGATGCAGCGTCGATGCCGTCGCGGCGCGGCATCTTCACATCCATGATCACAAGATCGGGGTTGAGGCTTTCCGCCAGGTCGACGGCTTCCTGCCCGTCGCCGGCCTCGCCGACGACCTCGTAGCCTTCCTCACGCAGCATCTCGGCCAGATCGAGCCGGATGAGTGGTTCGTCCTCGGCGATGAGAACGCGGTGCGGCTTGGCATCGTCTGTCGTTGACCCGGTCATGGCTGCCATTCTTGCCGTCGCCGGCCCAGTCAGCGACCTCGGGGGATCCTCTATGGTGGGAAGCCGCAAGATGCGCCCTCGTATCCCAACTGGCAGAGGAACTGGACTCAAAACCCAGACAGTGTGGGTTCGAATCCCACCGAGGGCACCGCTGCTGTTACAGCAGAACGCTCGTTGGCGCCGCTGGCAGCAGGGCGGCCTGCACGGCCCGCGCCTGGCGATATCCGGCATATGCGCCGATCAGGGTGAAGCCGGCGAGCCCAGCTACTCCGGGCAACGTCGCCACCAGAAGGTCACTCGTCGTCGCTGCTCGCAGGTACTCCGCATAGCCGACCCGGAAGGAATCCGGGATCGATGTTGGAAGTGGAAACGAATCGGCAGGCGCAAATTGACGACCGGGCTCCGGCTCGATGGTCGCCGGGATCGGAAGAGCCGAGGGGAGCTGCGGTGCCTCAGGCAGGCGGTAGCACGGCCAGCGGCGCGGCGGCGGGGCGGCGCGGCGGGTAGAGGCGCGGCGGGGACCGCCTCGACCATCGGGCCTCCCATCGCGGCCGCAGGTACATCGGTCATTGGAACGAAGGAAGCTGCGTGACACCGTCGTCGGATCCGGTTGCGCCGCTACGAACTTCGACCGGACGACTACCGGGCGCGTTGACGGCGCGGTGGAGACTGCGGGCAGCGTCGAACCCCGGACGGCGGCAGGCCCTGAGTTGGATCTCTTGTCGTCGCCGCCGCCAAGGACGTTGATGCCGAGCACGTCGACGCCTCCGCCACCGATACCGAGAAGGTCTGCCTTCGCGGCCGGCGTACCGACGGTCGACGAACCGACGACGATCGCACCACAGGCGATCGCGCACCCGACCGCGCTTCGCATCATCATCGGCCCAATCATGCCTCCCTCGGATACCCGCTGATCGGCGGATTCACACGATGCTTTACAGCACAATTTGCGTGGGCACCGCCGGCAGCAGGGCCGCCTGCACGGCCCGCGCCTGGCGGTACCCGGCGTATGCGCCGATGAGGGTGAATCCCGCGATACCCGCGACCCCCGGCAACGCCGCGACGAGAAGGTCACTCGTCGTCGCGGACCGCAGGTACTCCGCATAGCCAACCCGGAAGGAATCCGGGATACGTCCAGCGCCTGGAAGATTGTTCGCGATTGGATTTTTCACGTGCGGCGCCTGCGGCGAAGGCGCAGGTGGTCCGGCCGGTGCTGGACGGCCTTCCGGCATCTCCGGGCTGGGCGGCGGCGCGGCCAGAGGAACGACTTACGGGTACCCGCGGCCCGAACTCCGGCACGGGCGCCCCTGCGCCGCCGGATGTGCGAGGCGCCCCTCGGATCACGATGCTGCGGGTGATCGGCGCGGACGGCACGGGCGGCAAGTTCCCCGCCCTGACCGACGACGTTGGTGCGGGGCACACCCGCCACCTCCGCCGCGGCCCGTGCTTGCCGCAAGGCCTGCCGCCTCGGAAAGGCGCACATCCTTCTGGGACGCTGCCGATCTTCGCCGTCGGCGGTCCGGCCTCCGCGACCGCTATGTCGGCCGTTGTTCGGGCCGCCTGCCCACCGCCCTCGGCGCCGGGCCGGGGATGATGCCTGTCGGATTTCTTCCTGTTGTTTTCGTCGTCGCCGAACAGGTCGAACAGGTCGTGGATATCTGGCCCGATACCGAGGAGCCCGGCGTGCGCGACCGCGGTGCCGACAACGCCAGGCCCGACGACCATTGCGCATGAGGCAAACACACAACTCACGGCCGCACTACGGATCCAGTCCCGGTCCACGCCTCTTCCCCCACGATCGGCGATCGGAAGAGGCTAACTTTACAACGACAGGCTAAATTGTCGCATCCGTTACTTGTTGGGCCGAGGCTTTCTCGGCGCGGCTACGCCGGTCCCACTCCGCCATGACCTCGGGTGCGGTCGGCTTGCTGAGCAAGCTGCCGACCACGAACACCACCAGCCCGGACGCCAATCCGAAATAGACCGGCCAGTTGGAGAAGATATCGGTGAGGACCATCGTCACCAGCGTGACCACGGCGCCGACCGCCATCGCCGCCACAGCGCCGACGTTGGTGCCGCGCCGCCAAATCAGGCCGCCGAGGATGGGAACCAGCAGCCCGCCGACAAGGATGTCGTAGGCCACGGTCAGCGCCGCGACGACGTCCTGCAGCAGGCACGCGATCACGATCATCACGATCCCGAAGGCGGCCACATAGATCCGGTTGTTGCGCACGTGGTCGTGTTCACTGCCCGCTTCGATGTCGCGCTTGCGCAGCCGGGCGACGATGTCCTGACTGAACACGGTCGCGGTGGCGATCAGCGCTCCGCTCGAGGTGGACATCACCGCGGCCAGAGCGGCCGCCAGCACCAAGCCCGCAAGAATCGGCGGCAACTGCATCTCGACGAACTCCGCAAACGCGTCGTCGCGCGCCTCCAGCGCGGGCAGCAGCACCTTGGCCGCCATCCCGATCACCGCACCGGCCACGGCGTACAGCAGGCAGTACAGGCCCGACGCGGCGCCCGCCCAGCGGGCCACCCCAGGGCTGCGTGCCGTGAATACCCGCTGCCAGATGTCCTGGCCGATGAGAAGTCCGAAGGTGTAGACGACGAAGTACGTCAGGATGGTCTGGCCGCCGATCGCGGTGAACGACGTCGCGTCGGCGGGCAGCTTGTCGGCCAGCCCGCTGATACCGCCGGTTTTGTACAGCGCGATCGGCAGCAGAATGAAGAAGATGCCGATGGTCTTGATCAGGAACTGCACGAAGTCGGTCAGCGTGATCGACCACATTCCGCCGAGCACCGAGTAGATGACCACCACGCTGCCGCCGAGAATGATGGCGAGCACCCTGCCGATGTCGAACAGCGCACTGAAGATCGTCGCGTACGCGATGGTCGAGGTGACCGACAGCATCAGCGTGTAGCCGAACATGACCACACCGGACAGCACGGAAGAGCCTGGGCCGTAACGAAGTTCGAGCATCTGGCTGACGGTGTAGACGCGCAGCCGCTGGATCCGGCCTGCGAACAGCAGGCTCAGCAGGAGGATGCCGGTGCCGATCGCGAACACCAGCCACATGCCGGAGATGCCGTACTCGTAGCCGAGCCCGACGCCGCCGATGGTGGACGCGCCACCCAGCACGATGGCGGCCATGGTGCCGGAGTAGAGCATCGGGCCGAGTCTTCGGCCGGCGACAAGGAAGTCGGATTGGGTGGTGGCTCTGCGTTTACCCCAGAAGCCAAACGCGATCATGCCGACCAGATAGATGACGACGACGGCGATGTCCATGGTGGGAAGTCCTTTCAGCGGATGTCGAAATGGATGAGGGTCGGGCCGTCGGCGCCGAGTGCGGCACTGACGAGGTCGGGTAGGTCGGTGGTCGCGGTGGTGCGGACGCCACGGGCGCCCATCGCGATGGCGAGCGCCGCCAGGTCCGGGGTGCGCAGCTTGACACCGATGGGCGGGATGCCGCGTGCCGCCTCCTGGTCCTGGATCTCCCGGTAGCCGCCGCTGTCGACGACGATCACCGGTACCGAAAGCCGTTGTTCCACAAGGGTGGTCAGCTCCTGAACCGAGAACATCAATGCCCCGTCGCCGAGCAGGACCGCTACCGGTGCACCTGGTCGCCCGATCGCCGCACCTATCCCGGCAGGCAGCCCATAGCCGAGGGTGGCGAAGCCGGGCGAATAACAGAACCGGCGTGGCGCGGGCATGTCGAAGAAGTGCACGGACCCGAAGTAGGTGACCTGCGAGCTGTCACCGGTCAGTACCCCGTCGGCGGGCAGCGCGGTGCGGACCGCGGCGTTGATTTCGGCGTAGATGCCGGCGTCGGCGGCCGCCTCGTCCCGGCATGCCGTTCGCAGGGCCTCGGAACGCGCCTCTCCCCCAGCGGGTTTCGTGGGCAAGGCGTCCAGCAGCGCGGAGAGCGTGATGGCGGCATCTCCCAGCAGCGCATGGTCGGCCGGGCAGTTCTTGTCCAGCTGGGCGGCGTCGATGTCGCAACGGATGACGACCCGGCCACGGATCTGCCCCTCCCACAGGTCGGAGTCGCCGAGTTCGGTGCCAATGATCAGCAGCGCATCGCTGTCGGCGGCGGCCTTCTGAAGGGCCCGTAACCGTACCGACGCGCCGACCGACAGTGGGTGCGCCTCGTCGACGGTGCCCTTGCCGTTGACGGTGGTCGCGACCGGTGCGCCGATTGCCCCGGCGAGCATGGTCAGCTCCGCTTGCGCGTCGACGGCGCCGCCTCCGGCGATGATCAGCGGCCGCTCTGCAGCGGCGAGCAGTTCCGCAACGCGACGAACGGCGGCGCGGTCCGGCGCGGGTGCGGCTGCCTGCGTGCCGATCAGGGGTTCGCCGGTCCAGGCTTGCTCCAGTACGTCGACCGGAATCTCGATGTGGACGGGTCGGGGGCGCCGCCCGCTGAACCCGCTGAACGCCTCGGTGACCGCCGATGCCGCCTCGTCGGCGCTGCCTACCCGTCGGCTCCACGACACCAGCTGATCCATTGCGCCGCTGACGTTCTTGGCCTCGTGCAGCTGGCCCATGTCGCGGCCTTCGGTGCCGGTGGGCATGCCGGACGACAGCAGCAGCACTGGCTGCGACTCCGCGTATGCGGTGGCGGCCGCGGTCATCGCGTTGGTCAGGCCCGGGCCCGCTTGTTGTGACCACGACGCCCGGCCGTCCGCTGACGCGGGCGTACGCCTCGGCCGCGTAGCCTGCGCCCTGCTCGTGGCGGGGCGTGACGGCGCGGACGCCGTTCTCGCCGAAGTGCCGGTAGAGCTCGAGGTTGTGCGTGCCGGGAATGCCGAAGATGGTGTCGACACCATGTGCGGCAAGGGTTTCGACGACGGCGGCGCCTCCGTTGCGGTATTCGGTCATGAGCTCGACCGCCAACACCGAAAGAAGCTCATATGCCACGTGCGCCGCAGCGATGCCCGTGATCTCCGCATGGTCGTAGGCCGGCGCGACCTCCACGATGTCAGCACCGACCACATTGGTGCCGACCAGACTTCGCAAGCAGTGCAACAACTCCCGGCTGGTCATGCCGCCCGCTTCCGGGGTCCCGGTGCCGGGGGCGTGCGCCGGGTCGAGCACATCGATATCGATCGAGACATAGACCGGGCCGTCCCCGAGTCGGGCCCGCATCCGCTCGATCACGGTGGTGAGCCCGTCGATCTGGAAGTCGTCGGAGCCGATCACCTGGAAACCGAGCACCTTGTCATCGGTGAGGTCTGTCGGTGCGTAGAGCGGTCCCCGAATGCCGACGTGCAGGCAGTGTTCGGGATCGAGCAGTCCTTCCTCGCTGGCCCGGCGGAACGGGGTGCCGTGGGTGAACGGCGCACCGAAGTAGGTATCCCAGGTGTCCAGGTGGGCATCGAAGTGCAGCACCGAGATCGGACCGTGGTCTCGGTGCAGCGATCGGAGCAACGGCAGCGCGATGGTGTGGTCGCCGCCGAGGGTGATGAGCTTGGTGCCGCCCTCGCGCAACTCGTCGGATGCGCGCTCGATCGTGGTGATGGCCTCGGCGATGTCGAACGGGTTCACCGCGACGTCACCGGCGTCGGCGACCTGATGCACCGCGAACGGCTCGACGTCGAGGCGCGGGTGGTACGTCCGCAGCAGCTTGGATGCGGCGCGGATGTGTTGAGGGCCGAAGCGGGCCCCTGGCCGGTAAGAGACTCCGGAGTCGAACGGGATGCCGACCAGGGCGACGTCGGTGTGGGTCACCTGGTCCGTACGGGGCAGGCGCGCGAACGTGGGCGGCCCCGCATAGCGCGGCACCTTGGTGGCATCGACGGGACCAATCGGCTGTTGTGACGAGGTCATGATCAACAGGCTTCCTGAGATCCCATCACACCGATATCGACAAAATGTAGAAATCTATGAAGCGGGATTGGACGATATGTCCATGCTCACGATCGCGGAACTGCGCGACGACGCATCGCTCGGGCTGGAGCTGGTCGGCGGTCGCGGGGCGGTCGACCGCGAGATCGATGCGGCGGCGGTCTCCGAGCTCGCCCATCCCGGGCCCTGGTTGCAGGGCGGTGAGCTGCTGCTGACGATCGGCCTGCTGCTGCCGGACAGCGTCGACGGCTGCCGGTCGTACATGCGTGAGTTGAACGAGGCCGGAGTTCGGGCCGTCGGGTTGGGTCTCGGCGCCGAACTGCCGCATCAACGGGCGCCTGCCCGGCTCGTCACCGCGGCCGATGATCTCGGGATGCCGCTGCTCACGGTGCCGGACGGGGTGCCGTTCATCGCCGTCACCAAGGCGGTGTTCGCATTCCGTGCCCGTGCCGAGCGGGAGGCACTGGAGCGGACGCTGCGGACCCAGCGGGCGCTCACCGCCGCCGCGGTCAGCCCGGGCGGCCTGCTTGGCATCCTGCGGGCGCACCGCGATGCGACCGGCCGGTCCGGCGTCATCATCGACCAGCTCGGCAGGGTGCTCGCGCAAACCGACCCCGACGGTGACCGCCTCCTCGAACGGATGTCTGGCCTGCTGGATTCCGTCCGCGACCATGGACTGGCCGCCGCGGCTGCCGACATCAGCGATGGCCGCAGGCGCGAGCTGCACGGGCTGGGGGCCCAGCGATTGCGGGCATGGCTGCTCATCGACGGGCCCGCGGATTTGCCTGCGGCCGAACAGATCACCGGCGACTTGGTCTCGCTGTTATCGCTGGAGTTGGAGCGCAGGCACGGACTCGATAGCGCACAGCGACGCGAACGGGCGCAGGTGCTCGACCGGCTGGCAAGGGGGACGGTCGACGACGCCGTTGCGGCTCGCTGGCTGGCGTCGCTCGGCCTGAAGGACGCCGACCGGCAGGCTGCCGCCATCGCGGCTCCCGACGACGCAGACGATCTCGCAGCCGACCTGCTGACCACGCTGCGGGACGCATTGGTCCGTGTGGTCGGCAACGTCGTCGAGGTCACGGTCCCGGTGGCCACCGACCTGCCAGGCGTGCTGGCCACGCTCGTCCCGGACAGGGCCGCAGGCATCGGCATTGCGGTGCGGCCGGGTGCCGTGGCGGTATCGCTGCGGCAGGCTCGCTCGGCGCTGCCCGCCAGCCGGGTACAGGGCAGGCATCTGCGCGCCGAGGAGATCGCCAGCAGCCGAATGCTGCTGAATGCCGTTGGCGCCGAATCGCTGCAGGCCTACACCGATGCAGTGCTCGGTCCGCTGGACGCCACCGGACGCGCGACGGAGCTGATCCGGGGGCTCACCGCGTTCCTCGAGCACAACGGACACTGGGCCGCGGCCGCGAACGCGCTGCGGGTGCATCGGCACACCATGCGGAATCGAATCGAGACGGTCGAGCGGCTCACCGGGAGGCGAATGGATTCGGCACAGGACCGCCATGAGCTGTGGCTGGCCCTGCGAGCCCGCGATATCGCCAGGTTGTCGGCGGACCCGGCAAAGTAGGCTCTTGACATGGCGCGCAAGGCGCGATCGGTCTGCATGCCCGAGCTGGCACTGAGGAATCCGGTGCCCGCGCGGACGCAGCACTACGCCGAGAGCGTCGCAAGTCGCTTCCGGGTCCTCAAGATCGCGGCGTGGATCGGTGCCGCAATCTCTATGTCGTTCGGGATCTTCCAGCTGACGGTCGGCGGACCGGTCTGGTGGATCGGCATCCTCAACCTCGTGTTCGGGATTGTCTTCCTGGCGATTCCGCTGCTGTACCGATTCGGTGAGCTGATCGCGCCGATGACGTTCTTCTTGTTCGCGTACCTGTCTGTTGGGTTCATCTGCTACACCATCGGCACAGGGTCGGGTCTGCAGTTCTATTTCCTGGTCTCGGCAACGCTTGTGGTTCTTGTGTTCGGGATAGAGCGCATCGTGCTGGCCTCAACGATCGTGGCATTCGGCGTGGCCGGAACGATCGCCCTCGAGCTCTTCGTTCCTAACGACAGAGGCCTCGGGCCGCATCGGTGGACGCTCACCGTCGGCTTCATCAGCTCGGCGATCTTCTCGGCCGATCATGGTGGTGGCGACGGTCTGGTACGCGATGCGCGAAATCGACCGCGCCGAAAAGGCAATGGAGGCCGAGTACCAGCGATCCGAGTCGCTGCTCGCCAATATCCTGCCCGCGTCCATCGCAGCCGGCTGAAGGACCCGACGCGCAACATCATCGCCGACAAGTACGACGACGCCTCGATTCTGTTCGCCGACATCGCCGGGTACACCAAACGGGCCAGCGACACCACACCCACCGAGTTGGTCAGATTCCTTGACACGCTTTACACCGAACTCGACGCGCTCGTCGATCGGCATGGCCTGGAGAAGATCAAGACCAGCGGCGACTCGTACATGGTGGTCAGCGGGGTGCCGCAACCCCGGTCCGACCATCTCGAGGCGCTCGCCTGCCTCGCTCTCGACATGGCCGATGCCGTTGCGGACCTCAAGGATCCGCAGGGCCGGGAGGTGCCCCTGCGCATCGGGCTGGCTGCCGGTCCCGTGGTGGCAGGCGTGGTCGGTTCGCGCAAGTTCTTCTACGACGTCTGGGGCGACGCGGTGAACGTCGCTTCGCGCATGGAGTCCACCGACGTCGAGGGCCGAATTCAGGTGCCGCAGACGGTGTATGAGCGGCTCAAGGACGGCTACGTACTCGAGGAGCGCGGCGAGATCGACGTCAAGGGCAAGGGTCTGATGCACACCTGGTATCTGGTCGGCAGGCGCAACGGCCAAACCTCCGCAGGACGCCGAATTGCAGTCGGTCAGCGGTCCGAGAGCTCAGTCGGTTTGAGGCGTTGAGCGAGTGCGTCGAGCCGCCAAAGCGTCTCTCGGTTGCGCGGCCACGCGGCGATGTCGGACAACCGGTCGGGCAGCATGGCGGCCGGCCCGCTGACCGGAAACTCCTCCATCACGACCCGGCACCCGTCGGGAATGTCGCTGAGCCGCAACACGACCCGGGCGCCACCGAACGGTCGGCCCTTCGCGTGCAGTACAAGCTCCTCCAGCGGCACGCTTTTCTCGACCACCGTCTCGTCGTTGATCACGAGCGGCCAGACACCGATCGAGTGGCGGATGGTCGAGCCCTGCGCGGGCCAGTTCGGATCCACCGCCCGCATCCGGCTGTTGCCTACGACCCATTGCGAATAGGTCCATCCATCGGCCATCACGTCCCACACCTGCTGGCGAGACGCGCGGATATCTCGTGTCACAGTCACACGGGCTGATGTACCCGTTTCGCCGGGGCTCGACGCGTCGGTGTGCGCCTAGACCTTTCGGTTCTCCGACTTGATCAGCCAGGCCAGCTTCTCCAGCCCATCGATGAGCTGATGCAGGATGTCGGCGGTGCTGGGATCCTCCGCGTCGACCTCGTCATGCACGGTGCGCATGGTGTCGACGGTCGCGTACACCCGTGCGGTGACCAGGTCGACGACCTCCTGCGTGCTGTGCTCGTAGGCCGGGAACTGCGGAAGGGATGTGGCCGAGGCGACGGTGTCGGAGCGGCCGTCGGGAATCACGTCGAGTGCGCGCATCCGCTCGGCGATGGTGTCGCTGGCCTCCCGGGCGAAGTCGACGAGTTCGTCGAGCTGCAGGTGCAGGTCGCGGAAGTTGGTTCCGACAACGTTCCAGTGCGCCTGCTTGCCCTGCAGGTGGAGTTCGACGAGGTCGACGAGGACGCGCTGCAGATTGTCGCTCAGCTGCGTGGACGCCTGAAAGTTCTGGATCTCGGCTTCGGTGCGACGATTCTGGAAATAGTCGGTGTGCTCATGACCAGTTCAACCTCTCCTAAATTGGAATGACTCCAGATTACCGTGTGAGTGCCGTCACACCTTCTGGTCCTGCTGGGCGAGCTGGCGGGCATAGCCGGCCCCCATGCCGAGCAGGATCAGGCCAACGACGATGAACACGGCGACCCGGAACATCCCGTCGAGCGTGCCGAGGTCGAACAGGAACAGCTTGGCCATCGAGCCGGCGACCAGCGCGAGGCCGCCGGCGATCGGCAGCGACCGGTCGTCGCGGGGCCGCCTGGCCGCGTAGACGAAGAGGGCCGCGGCCATGGCGATCCAGCAGATGGTCGCCGCCATGTGGCCGGCGAAGAAGCCGCCACCCTCGCCGCCGACCAGTACCCCGGCGGTGACGGTGAAGGTGGTCACGGCGTAGACGACGACCACCGACAGGACGGCCAACAGGACACGGACGGCTTCGCTGTCGAGCACGCCACGGCCGATCCACGACCAGACGATTGCGCCGACGGCGGCGACCAACAGGATGCTCGACGACCAACACGGAGACCGCATCGGGCGTCGACAGCAGGGTGGCGCGGACCAGTGAGGTCGGCGGCGCATAGGCGAGGTAGAGGCCGCCGCCGATGAGGCCGAAGCCGATGGCGACGAACCGTGCGACATCGTCGCGGCGGCCTGCGACGGCGATGACCGCAGCCATCGCCAGCAGCAGGGGCGCCGCGACCTCGCCGTCGAAGGCGACCGTCACCGCGATCACTGCGGACACGGCCGAGGCCGCCGACCAGATCTGCCGGACGGTCTTGGCGACTCCGGGAAGCCGGTCGCCGACAAGCACGACGGCAAGAAGCGCCGCAGCCAGACCGGCGGCCATCAATGCAGCGACCGTCGGCGGAAGCGCCGCCGATGCGCACAGCACCGGAAGCACGCCGGCCGTGGTCAGCAGCGCCATCACCACCTTGTTGCCTGTGGACGGCAGCAGGATCAGCGCACCGGCGATGGCCAGGACGGCGGCGATACCGCAGGCACCGGCAAGCCAGGCTTCGTTGCCATCACCAAAGGCAGCCGCGGCGAGTGCGACGAGAAGCGGGAAGGTCGATGCGGTGATTCTGGCGGCGTGCAACAGGATCCAGTCCTTGCCGAGCTGGACGAGCAGCGATGCGGCCGAGATCGCGAGCATGAACGCGATCAGGACCAGCGTGATGCCGTCGGTCACGATCGGCGCGAGCACGATCAGCGGCACCAGCACCAGCAGTCCCAGGTGCTGCGAGTCCCAGCGCCGGGCCAAGGTGAGGCCGCCGCCGCCGATCACGGCCGCGATCACCAAGCCGACGGGCGCGGACACCCAGTCGTAAATCGCGGTGACAGCGATGACGTCCATGTAGGCCGCGGCGATGCCGGTCGCGGCCAGTGCGATCGCGCCGACCCGACCGCCGGGGCGGGCGTTCAGCCGAGCCGCGACACCGACCAGCGCGCCCGCCAGCACTGCGCCTGCGCGCGACGCGGATCTCGGGGCGAAGGATGCCGGCCTGGGCGGCGAGCACGAGGAGCAGCACGACACCGATGAGCGTGACCGCGACGCCTGCGACGGCGAGGACCTTGCCGATCCAGTTCGCGTCACGCGGGGGCGCGGCGGCCGAGGGGCGGCTGGCGGCTGGGTCTGTCGCGGCGGCGGGGCCGTGGCGGGGGGCAGGCGGCGGCGCATGGTTGCGGGCGGCGCATATTGCGGTGGGTAGTGCGCAGCAGGCGGCATATAGGGCTGTGGAGACGGCGTCGGGGGCGGCACCGGTTGCGGTGCGGCCTGCGAGACCGGCCGTTCGGCGAGCAGGCGGTCCAGTTCGGCGAGGTCGGCGGACACCCGGGCGAACTGCTGGGACATCGCGGCGAACTCCGCGGAGAGGCGGGTGACGACGGCGTTATGCGGTGCGGTCATGCCGGTATCGTCGCAACGCTCGCGTGCCTGCGGATGAGTAGGACTACCCAATTCCGCTAGTTATCTGCCTATTCATCCAGGCCGTGTTCGATGGCGTAGCGCGCCAACTCGACCCGGTTGGCCACCTGTAGCTTGCGGAACGTGGCCTGCACGTGGTTCTCGACAGTGCGGTGGCTCAGCGACAATCGGGCGGCGATCTGTTTGGCGGTCAGGCCCTTGGCGACGTGGCGAAGGATCTCGGTCTCCCGCTCGGTCAGGCTGGGCGCCGAACTCGAGTCCGGGTCCCTGCGCGATCCGCCGGTACTCGCCCAGCACCAGTCCGGCCAGGCCCGGAGTGAACACCGCGCGGCCCTCTGCGGTGGCGCGCACGGCGTTACCGAGTCCGGTTTTGGATGCGCTCTTGACGAGATACCCGGTGGCGCCGGCCTTGACGGCCTCCAGCACATCGTCACGTTCGTCAGAGGCGGACAGCACCAGGATCTTCGACGACGGCGACACCGTGAGCACCTCGGCGGTGGCCTGTGCGCCGTCGCCGTCGGGCAGCCGCATGTCCATCACCACGACGTTCGGCTGCACGACCGCGGCCCGTCTGCGCGCCGACGCAACACCGTCGGCGGTGGCCACCACGTTGAAACCGTCCTCGGCGAGATCGCGCGCTACCGCGTCACGCCAGATCGGGTGGTCGTCGACCACCATCACCGTCGGGGTATCGTCAGTTCCCATTCCGTCCCGCATCCCGGCCCGGTATTCAGCTTCGCGCTGCCCCCGAGCCAATCCATCCGCCCCACAATCGATTTGGCAATCCCGAACCGGCCTTCGCTGACTGCTTCTTCCAGCCGGCCGTCCGGGATCCCGACGCCGTCGTCGCGAATGCTCACCGTGACCGAGTCACCGAGATCCTCCAGCAGAACGTACGCCCGGGCGTCGGGCCCTGCGTGGGCGGCCGAATTGTCGAGCGCATTGCCCGCCGCGGCCGCCAGCTCTTCGGCGACGTTGACGTCCATCAACACCGGGTCCGCAGGGACGCTCACCGACACCCGATCCGAAGCCCGCCGGCGTAGCAGGGCACCGATATCGGTCAGCTCCCCCATGCGCGGCTCGGCATCGGACGAGCTGACCAGGCGGCGCAACGCGCGTTCCTGCTCGCCCGCCAGTTCAGCCAGTTCCGCTGTCTCACCGCCGATCTCGCGACCGCGCCGGGACACCAGCGCAAGAACTTGGATCGCACCGTCGTGGACCTGGCGGGACAACCGCTCGCGCTCCTCGGTCGTCGCCGTCAGCCGCGCGGCCCGCTCCAAGCTCGGCGTGCGCGCTCCGCGCCGTCAGGGCCGCCATGCCGACACCCAGCCCGACTGCGAGCTCGATCACCACCGTCGCATTGCGGCCGAGGTCGTAGTTCAGCACGCCCTTTGCCACGGTGCTGGCCGCGACAACCACCACGCCACTGAGCATTCCGTAGATCGGGCCGAGCAAGATCGCCGCGGAAATCGTCGCGTTGGTGGCCCACAGCGTGGTCGGCCAGCGACTGGTTGTTCAGCGCCCACTGCTCGGAGGCGACGAACGAACGTGGAGAGCACCAACGCGACCACCACGACGAGTTCGGCCAGCACCCATGCGGGCCTTCGGCCGAAACCCTTCGAGATAGGCGACCGCACAGGCGGCACTCCATCCGATCAGCACCGCGAACAGCAGCCACGCGACGGCGGGCCGCTCGAGGTCGCCGTTGATCGCGATCTGAAAGCCGAGCGCGTAAAGGCAACTGAGCAACCGGAATACCTGCGCCGCCCGCCACAGCGGGGTGACCGGATCCGGTGCGCTTGCCGGCATGAGAGTTAGAGCACCTTGGACAGAAACGCCTTCGTCCGTTCGTGCTGCGGGTTGGCGAGCACATCGCGTGGAGGTCCGCTTTCCACGACCACGCCGGCATCCATGAACACGAGTTGATTGGCCACCTCGCGGGCAAATCCCATCTCGTGGGTGACCACCACCATCGTCATGCCTTCGGCAGCAAGCTTTTTCATCACCGCGAGCACCTCGCCGACGAGCTCGGGATCGAGCGCAGACGTGGGCTCGTCGAACAGCATCAGCTTGGGGCTCATCGCCAGCGCCCGGGCGATCGCGACGCGCTGCTGCTGGCCGCCGGACAGCTGCGCCGGATAGGCGTGCGCCTTCTCCGCCAGCCCGACCTGGTCCAGCAGATCCTTTCCCCGCGCCACCGCTTCGGCCTTCTTGACGCCCTTGACGTGGATAGGTGCCTCGACGACATTCCCCAATGCCGTGCGATGCGGGAAGAGGTTGAAGTGCTGAAACACCATGCCGATTTCGCGGCGCTGTTTGGCGGCGACGCGGGGTGAAATCTCGTAGAGCTTGGCACCGGCATCGCGGTAGCCGATCAAGTCGCCGTCGACATGCAGGCGGCCCGCGTTGACCACCTCCAGATGGTTGATGCAGCGCAGGAACGTCGACTTGCCCGAGCCGGACGGGCCGACCATGCACATCACCTCGCCCCTGCCGACCTCGAGCGTGATGCCCTTAAGCACGTGCAGTGCGCCGAAGCTCTTGCAGACTTCTTCGGCCTTCACCATCGGGGTCATGCGCCCTCACCTCCTCCTCCGGGCGCTCCGGTTCCCTGCGCCTTGGCCAGCGCCTCGAGTTGCCTGTTGGTCAGCTTGCGCGATGCGCCACGGGAGTAGTACCGCTCCAGGTAGTACTGGCCGACCATCAGGATGCTGGTGACCACCAGGTACCAGAACGCCGCCACCAGCAGGAGAGGAACCGGCTCGAACTCGCGGGCGGCGATCTCGCGGGAGGTGATGCCGTACAGGTCAAGGGTGAACGGCACTGCGGTGACCAGCGATGTGGTCTTCAGCATGCTGATGACTTCGTTGCCGGTCGGCGGGATGATCACCCGCATCGCCTGCGGGAGCACGGTGCGGCGCATCGCCATCCCCCACGACATGCCCAGTGCCGTCGACGCCTCGAGCTGGCCCTCCGGCACGGAACTGATTCCCGCGCGGATGATTTCGGCCATGTAGGCGGCCTCGTTGAGCGCCAGTCCGAGGATCGCCAACAGAAACGGTATTGATAGCGACTGCAGATTGAGCTGGAAGAACGTAGGCCCGAACGGCACACCGAGCTGGATGTTCGCGTAGATCGTCGGGATCAGCCCCCAGAACACCAGCTGTACGTATATCGGGGTGCCGCGGAAGATCCACAGGTACACCCACGACACCGACTTGAAGACCGGGTTCGGTGACAACCGCATCACCGCCAGGAGCACGCCGAGCGCGATCGCCAGCACCATCGAGTAGAGGGTGAGCTGCAGGGTGTTGACCAATCCGACGCTGCAGCACCCGCTCGTTGAAGACGTACTTCGCGAAGATGTGCCATCTGTAGGCCTCATTGGTGGCAGCGCCGTAGACGAACAGCGCGACCAGGATGACGATGACGACCGCCGCCACCCACCGCCACGGATGACGCAGTGGAACAGCATCGATCGCAGCTGGGGTGGTGGCTGGCGGCGTGTCGACATCAGTCATTGTGGAATCCCGAACTTAGCTGATCGCGCCGTTGATCGACCGGCTTGTCGATCATCACTTTTTCGACGCCCCAGTTGGACGCGATCTCCTTGTATTTGCCGTTCTCGATCAGGTGCTCCAGCGCCTGCTTCAGCGACTGGGCCAGTGGCGAGCCCTTCTTCACCGGCCAGCCATACGGCGCGGCATCAGTGATCTCACCGGCCTGTGCCAGCTTTCCGTTGCTCTGCTTGATCGCGTACAGCGGTCACCGGGGAATCCGCCGACATCGCATCGGCCTGACCGAGCACCACGGCGTTGGTGGCCGCGTCCTGACCGTCGAACGAAACGATTTGAATCGCAGGCTTGCCCGCGTCGGTGCACGCCTTGCTCTTGGCGGGCAGCTCGTCGGTCTCCTCGGTCGTGGTCGCCTGCACAGCGACCTTCTTGCCGCAGGCGTTGTTCGGGTCGACGGGGTTGTCAGGACGCTGCGCCCACAGAATTCCCGCCGAGCCGTAGGTGACGAAATCGACCGTCTGCTCGCGCTCCTTGGTGTCGGTGAACGACGACATCCCGACATTGAAGGTGCCGCCCTGAATGGACGGAATGATCTTCGCGAAGTCCGCCTCGCGGTATTCCGCCGTCAGGCCGAGCGTCGCGGCGACCGCGTTCATCAGATCGACGTCGAAGCCGACGATCTTGCCGCTGGGGTCCTTGAACTCGTTGGGCGTGTACGGAATGTTGACGCCGACGATCAGCTTCCCGGACGATTTGATGTCCTCGGGCACGGTGTTCGCGATCTCATCGACCTTCTCGGCGGCCGCCGCCCGAGGTCGCGCTCGTCGACTCGCTCGATCCGGAATCGCTTCCAGCCGAACAGCCCGAAACGGCGAGGGTGGCTGTCGCAGCAAATACCGCTGCGATGCGCCACATGTTCCCCCGACGGATTTCCCATCCACCTAACACGGTTGCCTCTACTTTCTGCGTTGGGCGGTTAACGGAAGGAACACTAACGACGAAGGCGGCGTTGCGCCGCGCTTCCGCTTATTGTGCTGTCCGCCTCAATTTCCTCACAGGTTGCTTGCAAACTCTTATCTGCGCGGTTAGCGCTGTGAAACACTTTGATCATGACTACCCAAGCTCCCCCAAGTCTGTTGCCACACCTCTGGAAGTCAGCGCTGGTGTCCGGGCTGTTGGCGGTGATCCTTGGCATCATCGTCGTTGCGTGGCCGGGGATCTCGATCCTCGTCGCGGCCATCGTGTTCGGTGCGTATCTGCTGGTGACCGGCATCAGCCAGGTCGTCATGGCATTCAGCCTGCACGTGACCGCGGGCGGACGGATCCTGCTGTTCATCAGCGGCGCCGCCGCGCTGATCCTCGCGGTGCTCGCGTTCCGCCATTTCGGCGAGGGCTATGCGGTTTTGCTGCTCGCCATCTGGATCGGTGTCGGCTTCGTTTTCCGCGGTGTCGCCACGACGGTTGCCGCCGTCAGCGACCCCACCCTGCCCGGTCGCGGCTGGCAGATCTTCATCGGCGTGATCAGCCTCATCGCCGGTGTCGTGGTGATCGCCTCTCCATTCGAATCGATCCTCACCCTGGCCCTCGTGGTCGGTGTCTGGTTGATCGTCATCGGAGTTTTCGAGGTCGTGTCGGCCTTCGGTATCCGCAAGGGCGCCACGGCACTGTCCAAGCCGGCAGCACCGGCCGCGCCGGCCGCGCCGGCCGAGCCGTCGGCATGACCGACCCGCAACAGCCTTACCAGCCATACGCCCCCCAACCGCCTCCCGGCGGCGCCTATCCAGGCGGCTATCCCGGCGGCTATCCGCCTCCGCCACCGCAGCCATACGCGGGGTTCACCCCGCCGCCGGTCGGCCCCAAGAACGGGCTCGGCATCGCCGCATTGATCATCGCGATCATCGCGCTGGTGTTCTGCTGGACAGTTTTCGGCGGCATCATCCTCGGATTGGTCGCGGCGATCATCGGCTTCGTGGCACGGGCCCGCGTCAAGCGTGGTGAAGCCTCCAACGGTGGGGTCGCCATCGCAGGCATCGTCCTCGGAATCCTGGCGGTCGTGCTGGGACTGGTCTTCATTCCGATCTGGTACGGGATGTTCGAAGAGGTCGGCGGCACCGACTACGTCGACTGCCTGTCGAAGGCCGGTTCTGACCAGGAATACGTCCAACGGTGCGCGGAGCAGTTCCAGAAACGCGTCGAGGACAAGTTCAGCGTCACGCTCACGACGCCTGCGCCAGCGACGCCTTAGTGAGGTGCCGTCGCCGCGGCATGAACTCGAGCGACAGCAGCACGATCAGCAGCGGCACCACCTGGGTGAGCGTCGCCATCACGTACCGCCGATCGCCGAGCGCGTGAAACTTGCGCAGGTAGCGGTACAACGACTCGAGCGCGATCAGCGGGTCGCCGAGATGGACCGCCGTGAAGACGAGGTTGCGGGGCAGGGTGCGGTCCTTGTCGGTGAAGATCTCCGGGAAGGCCGCGAAGGCGAGCGAGAGTCGTTGGGCCCCTTGCTCTCTTGCCACGGTGATCATGTCGACGGACAACCGCTCGTCGATGCCGTTCGGAGCGCCGCGGCGCCGCCACGGCACGTCGAGCGTCACTTCGGTGCCGTGGCCCGCGCTGGCGTAGCGGTGGAATCCCTGTACCCGGCCGTCCTTGTCGCGCGCGATGATCAGCGCGACACCCGGATAGCGGCCCTCCAGCGTGCCGTCGAGGGACATCGAAAACCCACGCTCGGTGCGGGATCCGCTGGGCGATGCAAGCACCACCTCGGCCAGTTCGGCGAGCAGAACGTCGTGGAGGCCTTGCTCGTCAACGACTTCGGTGGTGACACCGAAGTTGTGGGTGCGCTGCACGGCCTGTCGGAGATTGCGGTACCTGCGCCCGACCATGTCGAACGTCGCCACGTCGATGACCACGTCGCGTCCGATGGGCACCGAGCGCAGCTTTTGACCGACCATCGTCGCGCCTGCCCATAGATTGAGTCGCCGCTCGCTGCAGCCGAGCACGACGATGCGCCAGCCGTGGGTGTGGCACATCGCGGCGAAATCGGTGACCAGCGCAGTGAATCGGGCGTCGTCTCCGATCGGATCGCCACTGACCACCGCGAAACCCAACCGGGTGCGGTAGGCGATGGCCGCGGTGCCGTCGGCGTTGAAGTGGTAGCACTTCGTGGTTTGCATCGCGAACGGCGCAAGCGGGTCACCCGTGGTGGCGTTCACCAATGCGAAGATCCGCGGCAGATCGGCCGGGTTGGGACGCGCCGATGTCGGCCACATCAGCACCACCGCGGCGGCCACCATCAGCAGGTTGCCGAGCAAATCGAAAGCCAGGAACACCGCGGCGAGACCCGCGATGAGGATGACCATCGCCGCACTGGCATGCCCCGCGGTGACGGGCCGGCCGAGGAAGATGCCGCGGGCGATCAGCACGACTGCCGTCAGAATGGTGGCTGACCAGGCGAGATCCTTGTGCTCGACGAACAGCCAGCCGGACAGGCTCAGTACCGCAAGCGCGCTGATCCAGCGAGCGGCGGGCGAGTCGACGTGGACGACGACACGCTGGCGGGCTCGAAGCCCCGTTGCTACCTTCATCACTTTGCACCCGGGAAGTACTTGATGATTCCTTCCTGCACCACGGTAGCCACCATTTGCCCGGATTGGTCGAAGAAATGCCCGGTTCCCAGGCCGCGCGAGTCGGCCGCCACCGGTGACGACGTGGAGTAAAGCACCCACTCGTCGAACCGGATCGGCCGGTGAAACCACACCGAGTGGTTGACCGTCGCCGCGAAGATGCGGTCATAACCCCACGACAAGCCGTGCGTGGTGATGATGGAGTCGAGCACGGTGGTGTCCGAGGCGTACACCAATGCGGCGGCGTGCAGCACCGGATCGTCCGGCATCGGCCCGTCGGCCTTGAGCCACACCCGATTGTGGGCGAGCCGGTCGCCCTTGCTCCTCATCACCCAGGCCGGGTCGTTGGTGTACCGCCATTCGATCGGCCTCAGCGCTTCGACGAACTGCGGCACCGTCTCTTCATAGCCGACAAGTAGATCGTCAATCTTGGGCAAGGACAACGGGTCTGGTACCTGGGGCGGTTCGATTCCATGCTCGAGTCCACGGCCGCCGTCGACGAAGGACACCATCGCCGTGGTCAGCAGTTCACCATCCTGCACGACATCGACGCGGCGGTTGGCGAAGCGGCGCTCATCGCGCAGCCGGACGACCTGGAACTGCAGATCCTTCGCCGGGTCACCGCCCGCGATGAAGTGCGCGGAGATCGCCCCCGGCGGGAGGTCGCGGTTCAGAGTCCGGCTGGCCGCGACGAAGGCCTGCGCAATCATCTGGCCGCCGAATGTGCGTGGCGGGTTTTTGCTCGGGTGCGATCCGACGAACGTGTCGTCGTCAGTGCGGTTGAGGTTCAGTACCGCAAGCAGCTCCTGGAAGTGTTTCGCCAAGCGGCACATGGGGTCCTCCCTAGACGTCGTCCTCGCCGATCCGGTGCACGTGGATCAAGTTGGTCGAGCCTACTGTGCCCGGTGGTGCGCCAGCGATGATGACCACCAGGTCGCCGCGCTTGTATCGACCGAGCTCGAGCAGCGATTTGTCGACCTGGCGGATCATTCCGTCGGTGGTTTGGATGTGCGGCACGATGAACGTCTCGGTGCCCCAACTCAGCGCCAGCTGGCTGCGGACCTCGGGCAGCGAGGTGAATGCCAGCAGCGGCAGCGGGGTGTGAAGCCGCGCCAACCTGCGCACGGTGTCGCCCGATTGGGTGTAGGCGACCAGCGCCTTCGCGTCCAACCGCTCTCCGATGTCGCGCGCGGCGTAGGAGATGACACCGCGCTTGGTCCGCGGCACATGCGTCAGCGGCGGCACCACCACCGAGTTCAGCTCGACCGCCGAGATGATGCGGGCCATCGTCCTGACCGTCTCGAGCGGATACTTCCCGACCGAGGTCTCGCCCGACAGCATCACCGCGTCCGCGCCGTCGAGCACGGCGTTGGCAACGTCGGACGCCTCAGCACGCGTCGGCCGGGAGTGCTCGATCATCGACTCCAGCATCTGGGTGGCGACGATGACGGGTTTCGCGTTCTCTCTTGCCATTTGGATGGTTCGCTTCTGGACCAGCGGCACCTCTTCAAGAGGCAGCTCGACGCCGAGGTCGCCGCGAGCAACCATGACCGCGTCGAATGCGAGCACGATGGCTTCGAGGTTGTCGACCGCCTCCGGCTTCTCCAGCTTGGCAATCACCGGCACCCGGCGGCCGACCCGGTCCATCACCGCATGCACCAGCTCGACGTCGGCGGGCGACCGCACGAACGACAGCGCGACGAGGTCGACACCGAGACGGAGCGCGAACTCGAGGTCCTCGACGTCCTTGTCCGACATCGCGGGCACCGACACGTTCATGCCCGGCAGCGAGAGCCCCTTGTTGTTGCTGATCGGTCCGCCCTCGGTCACCGTGCAGACCACGTCGTTCCCGTCGATGTGCTCGACGACCAATCCGACGTTGCCGTCATCGACCAGAAGCCGGTCTCCGGGAGAGGCGTCCTTGGCGAGTTGCTTGTAGGTGGTCGACACCCGGTCGTGGGTGCCCTCGCAGTCGTCGACTGTGACGCGGACGGTTTCGCCGTTGGCCCAATAGGTGGGTCCAGCGGCGAAGCGCCCGAGGCGGATCTTGGGGCCCTGCAGATCGGCGAGGATGCCGACCGCACGCCCGGTCACATCGGATGCTGCGCGCACCCGCTTGTAGTGGGCCTCGTGGTCCGCGTACTCGCCGTGGCTGAAATTGAGCCGGGCGACGTCCATTCCAGCCTCAACCAGTGCCCGGACAACGTGGTCTTCACTGGTCGCCGGGCCGAGAGTGCAGACGATCTTTCCGCGTCTAGTCACGACGAATCAGCATAGTCCCGATCGGTGTGTATCACCCGGCGGCCGGTGGCGGCGCCCGGGCAGAACTACCCGTCGACGAGCGTGGGAATTAGCGGGAACCCGGGCATGTTCCGCACCACCGTCCAGCTGATGACGAGGACAGCGATGACTGCGATCGCGGGCATCGTCATGATCGGACGGCCGGCGCGCCACCGCACCAGGATCCACGCCAACAGCATGGGCAGGCCGATGAGCAGGAACGCGTTGTCGACGATGGCGGCGCCGATGTCACCGTGAAGCAGGTCGTGGGTCATTCTCAGCCCGCCGCAAGCGGGGCAGTTCCATCCCGTCAGGAGTTTGAACGGGCATGGCGGAAAGACGAATTCGGGACGGTGCGGATCCGCGAGACCCACGTAGGCAAGCCCGCCACCGAGCAGCGCGCCCGTGCCGAGTGCGCCGTACAGCCGAGCCCGGCTGCTGATCGCCGCGCTAGGTTCCCTCACGAAGGGGGCGTCCCTCCGGATCGCGAACCTTGTCGGTGAAGATGAGGACGGCGTCGATGATGCCCCATACGACCGCCCCGATCCCACACGTGACGAGGCCGACAACCAGTTGTGCGATGCCAAGGCCGGTGTAGCCGAGGTAGATGCGCCCGATGCCGACGAGACCGAACAACCCGATCAGTTGCAGCAGTCCGGCGACGATCTTGGACTTGTCGGACAGCGGCTCGCCGGTGAGCGGATGCCGGCCGTACGGAGCCGCCGGATCCATGTACGCGGGCGGGTATTGGCCCTGCGGTGGCGGATATCCGGGCGGCTGCTGCGCATAACCCGCAGGTGGCGGCCGGTATTGCGGTTGGTGAGGAGGAGGCGGGTTTCCCTCCGTGCCGCCGAACTGGGGCTCAGTCATGGCACCAAGCATGCCAGAACCGGGCGATTGCTAGAAGGTTTGTCCAGCTACCAGCCGGAGCGTGTCGACGAGTCCGTTCACAGGTATGGACGGATCGATCGATCGCATCAAGCCGAGCCCGACTCCGAGGGCGAGCATGACGGTGGCCGCGTCGCGGCTGGGCATCTTGAGGTCGAGATCGCCGGCGGATTCCACGCCATCGGCAAGCATTTCGATGATGCCGTCCAGGCGGCCCGCAAGGTCGGAGCGCAATTGCTCATTGGGGCGGGCGTGCAATGCGAACTCGGCCTCCAGCGGCGTCCACCCCGGGTCGCCGATGACGCGTTCCGCCCAATTCGCGCAGCGCCTCGAACCTGTCCGGTTGCCTGACCGCATCGAGCACCTCGGCGAACCGTTCGGCTCGTATTTCGTCGAGCACCGCGACACACAGTTCGTCCTTGTTGCGGAAGTTCGAATACACCGCGCCCTTCGAGTAGCCGGCGGCGTCGGCGACCTTCTCCAGCGAGGTCGGGTGGTAACCGTCGGTGAAGAACATCTGCCGTGCGGTTCCTACCAGCTGCGACCTGGTCTGCGCCTGGCTTTCAGATCGGGTCATTCGGGCCATGTGAGCATTCTAGCCCGTTGACATACCACTAGTCTCTAGATACCGTCAGTTTTTGAAATGAGAGGGGCGACGTGACCTACCCCAAGATCGATGTCGATGGCGCCATCGTGGCGGTCACCGGCGGTGCGCGTGGAATCGGCAAGTCCACCGCGGACCTGTTTGCGGCCAAGGGCGCGACGGTCTGTGTCGGCGACCTCGATCGCGCTGAACGCTCTCCTGCTCCTCGCGTGCGTGGCTGCACCGTCGACGTGACTTCCCGGGATTCGTTCGCCGGATTCATCGACGAAGTCATCGGCCGGCACGGTCGCCTCGACGTTCTGGTCAACAACGCCGGTGTGATGCCGCTGGGTGACTTCCTGTCGGAGGATGACGCGACCAGCCGCACAACGCTCGACGTCAACGTCTGGGGGCCGATCCTCGGAATGCGACTTGTGTTGCCTCACATGATCGAACGCGGTAGCGGCCACATCGTGAATGTCGCCTCCATGGCGGGGAAGTTGGTCATTCCGGGCATGGCGGTCTACAACGCCAGTAAGTTCGCCGCTGTGGGGCTGTCGGCGGCGGTTCGTGAGGAGTACCGCGACTGCGGTGTCAGCGTTACGGCCGTGCTGCCGAGCGCCGTGCGCACGCGGCTTGCGTCGGGCGTGCCTCTCGGTCGGGGTCTGCCTACCGTGGAACCCGAAGCCGTTGCGCGTGCGATCGTCGGCAGTGTCGCCAGCCGGCGCGCCGAAGTCACTGTGCCCCGCTATCTCGGCGGCTGGGATCTGCTCGACGCTGTCACACCAGCTGCTTTGATGAGGCTGGGCCGCAAGATAATTAGCGACCGTCGTGCGCTGACATCGCTGGAACATGACGAGCGCGACGCCTACGACCAGGCGATCGAGGCGCAGGCTCGGGGTCGACGATGAGCCGTGAGCCGAGGATCGTCATCATCGGGGCGGGCGTCGCAGGCATCGCAACCGCGGTGACATTGCAGCGCAAGGGTTTCAATGACTTCACCATTCTGGAGAAGGGCGTCGACGTCGGCGGGGTCTGGCACTGGAATCGCTACCCCGGCCTTACCTGCGATGTGCCGTCGCAGCTCTACCAGTTCTCGTTCGCGCCCAAACCGGACTGGACCGGCATATTCGCCCCTGGCGACGAGATCCAGCGATACCTCCGCGAGGTCGTCCAGCAGTTCGGTCTCCACGACCGCCTGCGGTTGAATGCCGAGGTCGTCTCGACCGTCTTCAACGGGACCACGTGGCAGGTCGTCACCGCTGACGGTATAGAGACCGAAGCCGACTTCGTCATCGCCGCGACCGGCGTGCTGCATCACCCCTTCACACCGGAAATCCAGGGGCTCGAGACATTCGAGGGCGACGTCGTGCACACCGCGCGGTGGGACGACGACATCGTGACCAGCGGACGCAAAATCGCCGTCATCGGAAACGGCTCGACAGGCGTGCAGATCGTCTCCGCCCTCCAGCGCGACGCCGCTCACATCGCGCACTTCGTGCGCACCCCGCAATGGGTCGTATGGGCGCCGATGGGACTGCCGCAGCCGACGCTCGTCGCCAAGGTTCTGCGGAGGCTGCCGGCGATGAACCGTCGGCTCTACGACGGACTGCTCGGGGGCTCGCGCATCTTGACCGACATCGCCACGAGGCCGAGTTGGCAGCGCCGGCTGGCCCAGAGCTACGCGCGTTGGTGTCTGCGCGTTCAGGTCCGCGATCGCGAACTACGCGACCGCATCACTCCGGATTACCAGCCCTTCTGTAAGCGGCAAGTCATGTCGGCCTCGTACTACCGGGCGATCCGGTCCCGCAACGCCGACGTCGTCACTGCGGCGATCGAGGAGATCACCCCACGCGGCATCCGAACCGCAGACGGGCGCGAATACGATGCCGACCTACTGATACTCGCCACCGGATTCCGTGCCCACAACTACATGCGCCCGATGCACCTACGCGGTCGCGACGGATTGGACATCGGCGATGCCTGGGCCAAAGGCCCACGGGCATACCGCATGACGGCCATTCCGGGCTTCCCGAACTTCTTCACTGTGCTGGGGCCGAACTCGCCGACCGGCTCGGTATCGCTGCAGTACTCGTCCGAACTGATCGCGCGTTACATCGCCCAGTGGCTGCAGCGATTTCGCGATGGCGAGTTTGACACTGTCGAGGTCACCGAACAGGCAACGACGAAGTTCAACGACGACGTTGCCACCGCATTGGGTCCGACGGTGTGGAACACCGGCTGCAACTCCTGGTATCTGACCGACGAAGGCAACATCGACCTGTGGCCGTATGACCGCAAGGCCATGACCGCGATGCTTACCCGACCGGACGATCGCGACTTCCACATCGCCTAAGACAGTCAGCGGTCGGATTCTTCGGCTTCCTCGGCGGGTTCAACGGCCACTTCGTCTGCGCTTTCGGGAGCGGACTCATCGGGTTCGTCGGCGTCGTCTTCGGCTGGTTGCTCGCTGACCTCGTCTGAGGCGTCAGATTCTGATTCCTCGGGTTCGTCCGACTCGTCTTCGGCTACCTCGTCAGCGACCGCAGCGGCTTCCTCGGCACCCTCCACCGCGGCCGCGTGAACCTCCGACGCCGCGTCCTCCGCATCGGCTACCTCTTCGCCCTCGACCGCGCCCACACCGCCGACGGCGTCGCTTTGGTCCTCGCCGGCCGGCTCCTCCGACACGTCACCGTCGGCATCATCGGCTGCTTCGCCGGAGCCCTCGGGCGCCGACTCATCTGGTTCGTCGGCATCTTCTTCGGCGACCTCTTCAGCGACTGCGGCGGCTTCCTCGGCACCCTCAACTGCGGCCTCGTGAACCTCCGGCGCGGCATCCTCGGCCTCGATCGCCTCGTCGCCTTCGATGGCACCCACGCCGCCGATTTCGTCGGCCGCGTCTGCTTGTTCTCCCGCCTCCGCGAACGCCTCGGCCTCAGCGATGTCCTCGGCGGGTGCTTCGGCGACGTCCGCGGTTAGCTGCTCCGCTTCGGTGACCGCCTCGACCTCGGGCTCCTCCGCGTCCTCGGCGCCTGCTTTCTCTTCAGCCTGCGCGTCTTCGTCTTCCTTCTCACCGGCAGCCTTCGCCGCCGCAACGACACCCGTGGTGGCCGCAACGGCGGCCAACTCCTTAGCAAGCTCTTCGACCGGCGTCTCTTCAACGTCTGGGGCCGTCTTGACGGCGACGTCGGCGTCACCGCGGAGCTCGGAAGGATCCTCACGACCCTTTGGCGCCACCATGATGTAGACGACCGCACCGATGAATACGAACACCGACACGAACGAGTTGATCCGAATACCCGCGATGTGCGTCGCCGTGTCGCTGCGCATCAGCTCGATCCAGAACCGACCGAAGCAGTAGGCGGCCACATATAACGCGAAGAGACGGCCATGGCCAATACGGAAACGGCGGTCCACCCAGATCAGCAGGACGAAAACCAGGAGGTTCCACAGCAACTCGTACAGGAACGTGGGGTGCACCGGCATAGGCTCGAGCAGCTGGCCTGTCGAAACCCCGTTGAGCTGATCGGGCACTCCGCTCGCGTTACGGCGCTCGAAGATCTCCAATCCCCATGGCAGGCTGGTCGCCCTGCCGTACAGCTCTTGGTTGAAATAGTTCCCGATTCGGCCGATCGCTTGGGCCAGAATGATTCCCGGGGCGATCGCGTCGCCGAACGCAGGCAGTGGGATGCCTCGCCGTCGGCAGGCTATCCATGTCCCGATGCCGCCGAGTGCGACCGCACCCCAGATGCCGAGACCGCCTTCTTGGATCTTGAACGCCGCCAAGAAACCCGCGCCGCTCGGGCCGAAGTACGTGCTCCAGTCGGTGAGGACGTGGTAAAGGCGCCCGCCGATCAGCCCG
Organism: uncultured Actinomycetota bacterium; assembly: GCA_963734385.1. Lineage (GTDB taxonomy): Bacteria > Actinomycetota > Actinomycetes > Mycobacteriales > Mycobacteriaceae > Mycobacterium. Next base: position 135,534 of record CAVTHR010000005.1, read on the forward strand.
GGGATGATGGCCCACAGCGCGATGTCGAAGACGACTCCGCGCTCGCCGCCACGCTGCACCCAACGCCGGTCACCGATGAACAACGCGACGATGACGCCGGTGAGGATGAGCAGCGCATACGCCCGGATCGGGATGAACCAGAGATGCCAAACGCCCTGCGAGGGGCTGGGGAAGGAGGCCAGTATGGTCGTCGTCACGCAGAAATCCTTTGTCGCACACCGTCGGCCAGTTCTTTGGTCAGCGCACGGACGGCCTGCTGGCCCTCACTCAACGCCGACACCAGGGCCGAACCAACAATTACACCGTCGGCGTACGCGCCGATCTGGGCGGCCTGCTCACGCGACCTCACCCCAAGTCCCACACCGACGGGGATATCCGACAGCGCCTTGACCCGACTGACCAACTTCGGTGCGGCGACCGACACCGCATCCCGGGCGCCCGTCACACCCATCGTCGATGCCGCATAAACGAATCCACGAGACGCGTTGACCGTGTCGGCCAGGCGTTCAGGCGTCGATGACGGCGCCACCAGAAATATGCGGTCCAGGTTGTGCGCGTCGGATACCGCCAGCCATTCGGCCGCCTCGTCGGGTATCAGGTCGGGCGTGATCATTCCGAGCCCTCCTGCGGCCGCCAGATCACGCGCGAAAGCGTCCACCCCGTAGCGCAACACCAGATTCCAGTAGGTCATCACAACGGCGCGACCGCCGGCCTTGCTGATCGCCTCGACCGCCGAAAGCGAGTCGCGAACTCGGACGCCGCCGCGTAGCGCAGCCTCGGTGGCCGCCGCGATGGTGGGTCCGTCCATTCCGGGATCGGAGTACGGCATCCCGACTTCGACGATGTCGCAACCGGATTCGACAAGCGCGGTCATCGCCGAAATCGAGGCGGGCACGTCTGGATAGCCGGTCGGCAGATAGCCGATGAGCGCCGACCGACCCTCCTGCCGGCACGTGTCGAACAGCCCGGAAAGTCGACTAGTCATGGCTGCGCGGACCCCTTGCCGTCGAGCAAACCGAACCACTTGGCCGCCGTCTCCACGTCCTTGTCGCCGCGGCCCGACATGTTCACGAGGATGACCGATCCAGGCCCGAGCTCGCTACCCAGCTTCAACGCACCGGCCACCGCGTGGGCGGACTCGATGGCCGGAATGATGCCTTCGGTACGGCACAGGAGCCCGAACGCGTCCATCGCCTCGGCGTCGGTGATCGGCCGGTACTCGGCACGCCCGGTGTCCTTGAGAAACGCATGTTCTGGGCCGACGCCCGGGTAGTCCAAACCCGCGGAGATCGAATGCGATTCGATGGTCTGCCCGTCATCGTCCTGCAGTAGGTAGGAGAACGATCCCTGAAACGCACCCGGCGAGCCGCCGGTGAACGTCGCTGCGTGACGACCGGTTTCGACTCCGTCGCCCGCGGCCTCGAACCCGACCAGCCGGACGCCGGGATCATCGATGAACACGTGAAAGATGCCGATGGCATTGGACCCGCCGCCGACGCATGCCGTCACCGCATCCGGCAACCGGCCCGCCTGGTCCTGGATCTGCACACGCGCCTCGAGCCCGATGACCCGTTGAAAGTCACGGACCATCGTCGGGAACGGATGCGGTCCCGCCGCGGTGCCGAAGCAGTAATACGTGTTGTCGGCGTTGGTCACCCAGTCGCGGAATGCCTCGTTGATGGCGTCCTTGAGTGTCTTCGACCCCGACTCCACCGATACGACCTCGGCTCCGAGCAGTCGCATTCGCGCGACGTTCAATGCCTGCCGCGCGGTGTCGACGGCGCCCATGTAGATCACGCACTCCAGGCCGAGCAGTGCGCATGCTGTCGCGGTCGCCACCCCGTGCTGACCGGCGCCGGTTTCTGCGATGACGCGGGTCTTGCCCATCTGCCGGGCCAGCAGCGCCTGACCAAGCACATTGTTGATCTTGTGAGATCCGGTGTGATTCAGGTCTTCTCGCTTGAGGAAGAGCCGTGCTCCGCCAGCATGCTCGCTCAGCCGGGCGGCTTCGTACAGCGGTGAGGGCCGACCACTGTAGTGCCGCTGCAGGTAGTCCAGTTCGTCGAGGAATTCTTGGTCGCCACGGGCCTTCTCGTAGGCGGCGGTGACTTCCTCGATGACCGCCATCAACGCCTCGGGGACGAAACGCCCTCCGTAGACACCGAAATGGCCCTTGGCGTCGGGATCGTGGACGGTCGGTTCTGCAACGGCCGCGCTGGAACGCGGCAATTCCGGGCCGGCGATATCGGCCACTGTTCAGCGTGAGGGTTTCGGGCAGGACGGGTGCGTGCCTGCGGTAACCAAATCGGCGACGGCGCTGCGGGGATCACCGCTGGTGACCAGACCCTCGCCGACGAGAACGGCGTCAGCGCCCGCACCGGCGTACGCCAACAGATCGGCCGTACCGCGGACACCCGACTCGGCGATGCGGATGATGTCGCTCGGCAGCCCCGGTGCGATGCGCGCGAAGCAATCCCGGTCGACGTCGAGCGTCTTGAGATCGCGCGCATTGACACCGATCACCTTGGCGCCGGCCTGCAACGCGCGGTCGGCCTCCTCTTCGGTGTGCACCTCGACCAACGCCGTCATCCCCAGCGACTCGGTGCGATCCAGCATCGACACCAGCGCGGACTGCTCGAGTGCCGCGACGATCAGCAGCAGCATGTCGGCGCCATGCGCACGGGCCTCATGAATCTGATAAGGCCGGACGATGAAGTCCTTGCGCAGCACCGGAATTGACACCGCGGCACGCACTGCGTCCAGGTCGTCGAGCGATCCGTTGAACCGCCGTTGTTCGGTCAGCACGCTGACGATGCGCGCTCCGCCGTCCTGGTAGGCACGTGCGAGTTTCGCCGGATCGGAGATCGTCGCCAAAGCGCCTCGTGATGGACTGGCACGCTTGACTTCGGCGATGACGCCGATGCCCGGTTCACGCAGCGCGGCCATCACGTTGAGTGGCGGCGCGGCGGCCTTCGCAGCTGCCTTGAGGTCATCGAGGCTGACAACGGCCTCGCGTGCGGCGACGTCGGCGCGGACTCCTTCGATGATGGAGTCGAGCACGGTCGCCGAACTCATAACCCGTTGACTCCCTTCGTGCGCGTTCCGGATTACTGCCGCATCATGTTCTTCGAAGGGTAGCCGTACCGAGCACATCGATCGATCACCGACCCTCGGTGTCCGGTTTGGTGGGGTCGCGGCCCTCATCGAGCGCGTCCCAGATCATCCGCTCGGACATGTCAGTGCCGGCGGCCTGCCGCCGCGCCGTCTCGCGCCGCCGCGCCGGGGCCTCGTACTTGTCGTCGTCCGATGGCTCTCCGAGCGGGCGCACGGATGAACAGCACCGCACCGGCAAGCGTCAGCACGGCGGCAAGCAAGGTGAGGATCGCTCCGCCGTACTGCCGCTGCGTGCCCAACAGATCCGCCACGGGCACCTCGGCGAGCTGAGCCGCCCGAACCGCGACGTCGGGCACCACCCACAGGCTGATCGCCAGATAGGCCATCACGGCGCTCATCGCGCCGACGCACCACCGCCAGCAACCGCTGCTGCCAGCCTCGGACCCACGGTCGACTTGAGCACGGCTGCCAGCAGCAGCAGCGCCAGCGGCACCAGCGCCGTCGACCACGATGCCGCCCGTCAGCGTCGCGGTCTTCGGCTGGCCCAGCCCGTCGAACGAGCTGCACCGTCGACCCACGTCATCCGCGACGCCAGCCACAGTGCGCCCGCCGCAAGCAGCAGCACAGCTGTCCGATCCGGGTCATGGCTCGCTCAGCGTCTCCGCCGCGGCGATGGCGTTCAGCACCGCCTTGGCCTTGTTCGCGGCCTCGTTGTACTCGTAGGGCCCGTTCGAGTCCGCCACGACTCCCCCGCCGGCCTGCACATATGCCGTGCCCTTGCGCATCAGCGCGGTGCGGATGGCGATCGCGAAGTCGGCGTTGCCTGCGAAGTCCAGGTAGCCCAGCACGCCGCCGTACAGGCCGCGCCGGGTCTTCTCGACCTCCTCGATGAGCTCCATCGCCCGCACCTTCGGCGCGCCCGTCAGCGTGCCCGCGGGGAAGCAGGCCGTGACGGCGTCCAGCGCGGTCTTGCCGTCGGCCAGCTGCCCGGTCACCGTCGACACCAGGTGCATGACGTGGCTGTAGCGCTCGATGTGGCTGTAGTCCTCGACCCGCACCGTCCCGGGCACGCAGACCCGGCCCAGGTCGTTGCGGCCGAGGTCGACGAGCATCAGATGCTCGGCGCGCTCCTTCTCGTCGTCGGCAAGTTCCTTCTCGAGGAGCATGTCCTCTTCCTCGGTGGCGCCGCGCCACCGCGTGCCCGCGATCGGGTGGGTCGTCGCCCGACCGTCCTTGACCGTGACCAGCGCCTCGGGACTCGACCCGACGATCGAAAAGTCCAGTCCGCCAGCGCTATCGGGCACATTCAGCAGATACATGTACGGGCTGGGGTTGGACACCCGCAGCATCCGGTACACATCGAGCGGGTCGGCGTCGGTGTCCATCTCGAACCGTTGCGACGGCACCACCTGGAACGCCTCGCCCGCTTCGATGTCGCCGACCAGCCTGCTCGACGATCGCGCCGTATTCCTCGACGCGTGCGCTGCGATCGGTGCAGCGGCTCGGGCCTGCTGAACGTCGCCACCGTCGACGGCAGGTGCTTGCCCAGCGCTTCGGTCATCACGTCCAGCCGCGCGACCGCGTCGTCGTAGGCCCAGTCGACGCGCTCGTCGGTGCCGTTCCAGTTCACCGCGTTGGCGATCAGCGTGATGGTGCCCTCGTGGTGGTCGACGGCGGCGATGTCGGTGGCCAGCAGCAGCAGCATGTCGGGCAGCTCGAGGTCGTCGACGGCCAGTTCGGGCAGCCGCTCCAGCCTGCGCACCAGGTCATAGGCGAAGAAGCCGACCAGGCCGCCGGACAGCGGCGGCAGGCCCGGCCACGCGGCTCGGTCTGCAGCAGCTCCAGCGTCTCGCGCAGCGCCTGCAGCGGATCGCCGCCGCTCGGCGCGTCCTGCGGGGTGACACCCAGCCATACCGCCTCGCCGTCGCGCACCGTCAACGCCGACGGGGCGCCCGCGCCGATGAACGACCACCGCGACCACGACCGGCCGTTCTCCGCCGACTCCAGCAAGAACGTGCCGGGCCGGTTGGCGGCCAGCTTGCGGTACGCCGACAGCGGGGTCTCACTGTCGGCGAGCACCTTGCGCGTCACCGGCACGACCCGGTGCTCGGCGGCCAGCGCCCGGAAGTCCTCGCGCGAGGTGGTGATTGCGAGGTTGGCGGTCGATTGCACGTGGTAATCCTCCCAGACCGGTCTAGCAGGACCGGCAGTCAGTCAGGCGTAGCGTGACACGTGCATGAAACGTGGTGACCGGGTTGCCGAGTTCGAACTACCGGACCAGACGGGCGCTGTGCGAAGCCTCACACGTCTGCTCGCCGACGGCCCGATCGTGCTGTTCTTCTATCCCGCGGCGATGACGCCGGGCTGCACCAAGGAGGCCTGCCACTTCCGCGACCTGGCGTCGGAGTTCGCCGCCGTCGGCGCCAGCCGGGTCGGCATCAGCACCGATGCCGTCGACAAGCAGGCCAAGTTCGCCGACACGCAGAGCTTCGACTATCCGCTGCTGTCCGACGCCGACGGCACCGTCGCCACGCAGTTCGGCGTCAAGCGTGGGCTGCTCGGCAAGCTCATGCCGGTCAAGCGGACCACGTTCGTGATCGACACCGACCGCACCGTGCTCGACGTGATCTCCAGCGAGTTCAGCATGGACACCCACGCCGACAAGGCGCTGGAGGTGCTGCGGCAGCGGCAGTCGGCGTGACACCGGTTCTCGTCCTCGACGATGTGACGTTCCGCCGCGACGGCAAGCAGATCATCGACGGCATCTCGCTCACCGTGAACGCCGGCGAGCACTGGGCGTTGCTCGGCCCCAACGGCGCGGGCAAGAGCACGCTGCTGGGGTTCTGCGCCGCGGTGACGTTCCCCACCTCGGGGACCGTGCACATCCTCGGCGAGCAGATGGGCCGCGTCGACCTGGCCGCGGCTGCGCCGGTTCATCGGTCACGTGAATCCCCGTCACCGGCTGCAGTATTCGCTGAACGTCCGCGAGGTGGTGCTGACCGGCATCACCGCCACCATCGACACGCCGATGCGCTGGACGCCGAGCGCCGAGCGAGCGCGACCGCGCCGACGCGATGATCGCCGCGGTCGGCCTGACGCACAGGGCCGACGACGTCTGGCCGACGCTGTCGCAGGGTGAACGCGGCCGCACTCTCATTGCGCGGGCGCTGATCTCCGAGCCGCGGCTGCTGCTGCTCGACGAGCCGACCACCGGGCTCGACGTCGCCGCACGGGAGCAGCTGTTGGAGACCATCGACTCGCTCGACGAAACCCATCCCGAAGTCGCCTCGATCCTGGTCACCCACCACCTCGAGGAGCTGCCGACCACGACGACGCACGCGCTTGCTGATCGCCGAGGGGCGAACGGTGGCGACCGGTCGAAGCACGCGCGACCGTGAACACCGACAACGTCAGCGCCGCGTTCGCCCACCCCGTGGTGGTCGGCTACGACGAGGGCCGCTGGACCGCGCGCGCCAAGGCCACCCGCATCATCGAGCCGTAGGCTGGCGTCGACTTCTGCACCAGGGTCGTTGTCAGCGCAATTGCAGCCCTGAGCAGAACTCGGCGGCGCGTCCAGATAGATACGCAGATGCTCTTCCATGCTGGCGTGAAAGTTCCTCATCGACAACGCTTTCGGAGCGACGCCATCCGCGCCGTGGTACATCCCGGGGACGGTGACGAGTTCGCACGGCACACCGGCGGCCTTGAGCCTCTCGGCGTAGGCGACGTTCTCGTCGTAGAACAGGTCCAGTTCACCGACTCCGATCCACGCCGGCGGCAGTCCGGACAGATCCGTGCGCCGCGCGGGCGCGGCGTACTCGGGTGCGTCCGACAAGCGCGGCTGCGCGCCCCAGGTACGCGGTCCACGCCGAACCGGTTGGACGACGGCGTCCACGCGAACTGCCCGCGACCGCATGGTCATCGCGCAGCGTCGGTCCGGTCGTCGAGCATCGGATAGACGAGTGCCTGCGCCCGCAGCGGGTATTCCCTCGTCGAGGCTGCGCTGCGCGACCGCCGCCGCCAGACCGCCGCCCGCACTCGCTCCGCGACACCGCGATCCGATCGGGGTCGATGCCTAATTCGTCAGCGTGCTCGCGCATCCACCGAGGGTGGCCATGCAGTCGTCCAGCGCGGCGGGAAAAGGGTGCTCGGGCGCCAGCCGGTAGTCCGGCGACACCACGACCGCAGCGATGCTCTCGCGCCATGCGTGCCGGCGAGCACCGCCTCGAACTGCGGTGTGCCGACGACCATCCCGCCGCCGTGGATCCACAGCACAGCCGGTCGCGGCGCCGATTGCGTGCACGGCGTGAGCACCAGGACACGCGACGCCGTCACTCGATGTGGTGAGTCGGTCTCCGTGACCCCGGGTCCCGGACTGCGAGCTGAAGCCGATAGCCCATCCGGACGAGAGGCAGCGTCGGCCTGTTGAACGGGATAGCAGCGGCGAGCATCGCGGGCTACGCAACTCGGGGGCCACGGCCGACAGCGATTTCCGCAAGCGCCGACGCATCGACGGCTCGCGAACGCGGCGACCCCCACAGCGGCGAGTGCGGCGACCTTCCTCACGTCAGCCCTCCGGCGCCGAGCAGCAGGTCGGCGTCGAAGCAGGTGTGGTCGCCGGTGTGGCAGGCGCCGCCGACCTGGTCGACCTCCAGCAGCACGGTGTCGCCGTCGCAGTCCAGCCGCACCGAGTGCACGTGCTGGGTGTGTCCGGACGTCTCGCCCTTGACCCAGTGCTCGCCGCGGGAGCGCGAATAGTAGGTCGCCTCACGGGTTTCCAGCGTGCGGGCCAGCGCGATCGTCGTCCATCCACGCGACCATCAGCACCTGGCCGGTGCCGCGCTCCTGCGCGACGGCGGTGAACAGCCCGTTGGCGTCGCGCTTGAGCCGCGACGCGATCCCGCATCGAGTGTCATCGCTGCCCTCCGCTCTTCGCGCAAGCGCTCATCGCACCACGATCCCTTCTGCCGCCATCGCCGCCTTCACCTCGGCCGATGGTCAGCTCCCGGAAGTGGAAGACACTGGCCGCCAGTACGGCGTCGGCACCTGCAACAACCGCGGGCGCGAAATGTTCCACGGCGCCCGCCCCGCCGCTGGCGATCACCGGCACCGTCACCGCGCCGCGCACCGCCCGCAGCATCTTGCAGGTCGAATCCGGCCTTGGTGCCGTCGAAGTCCATCGAATTGAGCAGGATTTCGCCGACGCCGAGTTCGGCGCCGCGGGCCGCCCATTCGATCGCGTCGATGCCCGTGCCGCGCCGTCCGCCGTGGGTGGTGACCTCCCAGCCCGACGGCGTCGGCTCCGAACCCTGCGGCACGGTGCGGGCGTCGACGGACAGCACGATGCATTGCGACCCGAACTGGCGGGACAGTTCGGCCAGCAGTTCGGGGCGCGCGATGGCCGCGGTGTTGACGGCGACCTTGTCGGCGCCGGCCCGCAGCAGCACGTCGACGTCGGCCACCGACCGAACGCCGCCGCCGACGGTCAGCGGGATGAACACCTGCTCGGCGGTGCGCTTGACGACCTCGAGCATGGTGGCGCGGCCCGACGAGGACGCCGTCACGTCCAGGAAGGTCAGCTCGTCGGCGCCCTCGGCGTCATAGGCGGCAGCGAGCTCGACGGGATCGCCTGCGTCGCGCAGGTTCTCGAAGTTGACGCCCTTGACCACCCGGCCGTCGTCGACGTCGAGGCACGGGATGATGCGGACCGCGAGGTCTTTCGGATTCATCGGTAGTCGTCCGGATCGCCGACGGACTGCACGATGTCGAGGAGCTGCGCCGTGCACGCCGGGCAATCCGGCCAGCGCCGACCGCGGATTCGACCGTCCAGTCGTCGCCCGTCGAGATCGGTGACGACGCCTCCCGCAGCCCGCACCAGTGCCACACCTGCCGCGTGATCCCAGACGTGACCGCCGAAGCTGATGGCGCCGCCGAGGATTCCGGCGGCGGTGTAGGCGAGGTCGATGCCGATCGCGCCGTGCATCCGCATCCGCGAGCACTTCCGGCTCAGCCGCTCGAGAATCGCAAGCCGGTAGCGGCCCGGAAAGCGTCCGCGCGAGTCGACGTCGAAGGTGCCGACGCCGACCAACACTGTCCGCCAGCTCGGCCGGTTCAAGCGGCGGCTGGGCAACGCCGTTGGCGTACAGCGGCTTTCCGACGACCGCGGTGAACCGCTGATCCGTGAACGGCAGCCAGGTCAAGCCCGCCACTGGCTCGCCGTCACGCACCAGGGCCAGCAGGATCGCCGCCGTCGGAAGCCCCGCCGCGTAGTTGAACGTGCCGTCGATCGGGTCGAGCACCCACACCAGCGGCGACTCGATGTCGGCGCCTCCGAACTCCTCGCCGTGCACCTCGATGCCGGTGGTCGACACCAGCGCATCGACCACCTGGCGTTCGATCGCCAGGTCGACCTCGGTGGCGAAGTCGTTGCCCTTCTTCTGCACAGCGGAGTCTGCGCCGTGGCCGGAAACGAACGGCTTTGCCGCCTCATCGAGGATCGCGGCGGCCTGGGAGACCAAGGCATCGAGGTCGGTCTCGTCGAGCGCCATCGCCGGTTACTCCCCTACCGCGGCCAGCGCCTGCGGCAGCGTGAACCGCCCGGCGTACAGCGCTTTTCCGATGATCGCGCCCTCGACGCCACTGCCGGTGAGCGTGGCGATGGCGCGCAGGTCGTCGAGGCTGGACACACCGCCGGATGCGATCACTGGAGCGTCGGTGCGTTCGGCGACGCTGGACGAGCAGCTCGAGGTTGGGCCCGGCCAGCGTGCCGTCCTTGGTGACGTCGGTGACGACGAACCGCGAGCATCCCTGCTCGTCAAGGCGTTCCAGCACCGGCCACAGGTCGCCGCCGTCGGTCTCCCAGCCGCGTCCGCGCAGCCGGTGCTCGCCGTCGACGATCTTCACGTCCAGCCCCACGGCCACCTTGTCGCCGTGCTCGGCGACGACGCGGGCACACCATTCGGGATTCTCCAGCGCCGCAGTGCCCAGATTGACCCTGCGCGCAGCCGGTCGCCAGCGCGGCTTCCAGCGACTCGTCGTCGCGGATTCCGCCGGACATTTCCACGGCGACATCGAGCTTGCCGACCACCTCGGCGAGCAGTTCGCGGTTCGTCCCGCGACCGAACGCGGCGTCCAGGTCGACCAGGTGGATCCATTCGGCGCCGTCGCGCTGCCACGTCATGGCGGCGTCCAGTGCGGATCCGTACTCCGTCTCGCTTCCCGCCTGTCCCTGCACAAGCCGCACCGCCTTGCCGTCAACGACATCGACGGCAGGCAGGAGGATCAGTCGCTTTTCTGCAGGCACGGCGCTCAACCCTAGATCAGAGCCCATCAACCCAGTTAGCCAACAGCGTCGCGCCCGCATCGCCGCTCTTCTCCGGGTGGAACTGGGTCGCGGCAAGCGCGCCGTCCTCGACGGCGGCCAGGAACGGGACGTGATGGGTCGCCCAGGTCAGCAGGGCTTCTGGGGCTCCCTCCCAGGTTTGCGCGGCATACGAGTGCACGAAGTAGAACCGGGTCGAGGGGTCCATACCCTTGAACAACGCGCTGCCCGCGGCGGCGTCGACGACGTTCCAGCCCATGTGCGGGATCACCGGAGCGTCCAGCCTGACCACGGCGCCCGGCCACTGACCGCAGCCCTGCGACTCGACGCCGAACTCCACGCCGCGGGCGAACAGGATCTGCATGCCGACGCACACCCCGAGCACCGGGCGTCCGGCCGCGACCCGCTCGGCGATGATCTTGTCACCGCCGATCCCCCGCAATCCGGTCATGCACGCCTCGAATGCGCCGACCCCGGGCACCACCAGCCCGTCGGCGGACGCGGCCGCACCCGCGTCGGCGGTCACCTCGACGTCGGCACCGACCCGCTGCAGAGCGCGCTGGGCCGACCGCAGATTGCCGGACCCGTAGTCAAGAACGACGACGGACTTCGTCGTCACAGTGTGCCTTTGGTGGACGGCACGCCCGTCACCCTTGGATCGAACTCGACCGCTTGACGCAGCGCGCGCGCAACGGCCTTGTACTGCGCCTCGGTGATGTGGTGCGGGTCGCGGCCGTACAGCGTGCGCACATGCAGAGCGATACGCGCATTCATCGCGAGGGTCTCGAACACGTGATGGTTGATCACGGTGTGGTAGGGCACCTCGGAGCCCGCAATCGTGGTGTGCAGCATGTGTTCCGGCTCGCCGGTGTGCACGCAGTACGGCCGCCCTGACACGTCGACGGCGGCGTGCGCGAGCGTCTCGTCCATCGGGATGAAGGCGTCGCCGAAGCGCCGGATGCCCTTCTTGTCGCCCAGTGCTTCGCCCAGCGCCTGGCCGAGCACGATCGCGGTGTCTTCGATGGTGTGGTGTCCCTCGATCTCGACGTCGCCCTTTGCGCGGATCGTCAGGTCGAAGCTGGCGTGGCTGCCCAGCGAGGTGAGCATGTGGTCGTAGAACGGGACACCGGTAGAGACGTCGACGACTCCGCTGCCGTCGAGGTCGAGCTCGACGACGATGTCGGATTCCTTGGTCTTGCGTTCGACGCGGGCGCGACGGTTGGTGGTCACTGTGCTCCTATTCGTGCGCTGGCTTCGAGCAGCGCGTCGTTCTCGTCGGCCAGGCCGATGGTGGCGCGCAGATATCCGGGGATACCGACGTCGCGGATCAGGATGCCCGCATCCAAATAGCGCTGCCAGGTGGCGGAGGCGTCGGCGAACTCGCCGAACAACACGAAATTCGCGTCGCTGGGGATGACCCGGAAGCCCATGCCGGTCAAGGCATCTGTCACGCGGTTGCGCTCGGCGATCAGGGTCGCGACGCTTCCGAGAGTGTCGTCGGCGTGCCGCAGCGCGGCGCGTGCCGCTGCCTGGGTGACCGACGAGAGGTGGTACGGGAGCCGCACCAGCAGCAGGGCATCGACCACCGCAGGCGCGGCGATGAGATATCCGAGCCGGCCGCCCGCGAATGCGAACGCCTTGCTCATGGTGCGGGTCACGACAAGCTTGGTGGGATACTCGCCGATCAGGTTCACCGCGCTGAGTTGCGAGGAGAATTCGCCGTAGGCCTCGTCGAGAATCAGGATTCCGGTGGTCATCGCCTCGAGCAGCCGGCGCAGTTCGTCCAGTGAAACGCTCTGGCCCGACGGGTTGTTCGGGCTGGCGACGAAGACGATGTCCGGGTTCTGTTCCTTGATGGCGTGCACCGCCACCTCGACGTCGATGCTGAAGTCGTCGGCGCGGTTGGCGGCCAGCCACTCGGTCTGGGTGCCGTCAGAAATGATCGGGTGCATCGAGTACGACGGCACGAAGCCGATTGCTTTGCGGCCGGGCCCACCGAACGCCTGCAGCAACTGCTGCAGTATCTCGTTGGAACCGTTGGCGGCCCAGAGGTTCTCCACGCTGACGTCGACGCCGGTTTGGGCGCTCAAATACGCCGGCGAGGTCGCTGCGAAGCGCGACCGCATCACGATCCGGATACCGGTGCAGATCGCCTGCGACGGCGCGGACCGAGCTCGTGACGTCGTCGACAAGGGCTTGCGTCGGCGGGTGCGGGTTCTCGTTGGTGTTGAGTCGCACCGGCACCGCGAGTTGCGGTGCACCGTAAGGCGACTTGCCGCGCAGATCCTCACGCAACGGCAGGTCCTCCAGCGTCACTTTTTCACCGGGGGTCACGTTTCGAACCTCCGCCGCACCGCCTCGCCGTGCGCAGGCAGGTTCTCGGCCTTCGACAGCGTGACGACGTGGCCGGAGACGTCTTTCAGTGCCGCCTCGTCGTATTCGACGATGTGAATACCCTTGAGGAATGTCTGAACACTCAGCCCGCTGGAGTGTCGGGCACAGCCGGCGGTCGGCAGCACGTGATTTGAGCCTGCGCAGTAGTCGCCGAGGCTGACCGGCGAGTACGGACCGACGAAAATTGCGCCGGCAGAACGGATTCGGCCCGCGATATCTCCTGCGTTCGCGGTCTGGATCTCGAGATGCTCGGCGGCGTAGGCGTTGACCGTTTTGATGCCTGCGTCGAGGTCGTCGACCAGGACGATGGCCGACTGCGTACCCGTCAGCGCGGCGGTCACCCGCTCACGGTGCACGGTGGTCTCCAGTTGGATGGCCAGTTCACGGTCGGTTGCGTCGGCGAGGTCGGTGCTCGGGGTGACCAGCACGCTGGCGGCCATCACGTCGTGCTCGGCCTGGCTGATGAGGTCGGCGGCGACATGCACGGGATCGGCGGTGTGGTCGGCGAGGATCGCGATCTCGGTGGGGCCGGCCTCGGCATCGATGCCGATCTGGGAGCGACAGATCCGCTTGGCGGCAGTGACGTAGATGTTGCCCGGCCCGGTGACCATGTCGACGGGCGCCAGTTCCGCTCCGTCGGTGTCGGTACCGCCGTACGCCAACAGCGCGACGGCCTGGGCGCCGCCGACGGCCCACACCTCGTCGACGCCGAGAAGGCGTGCGGCGGCCAGGATCGTCGGGTGCGGCAGGCCATCGAACTGCGCCTGCGGCGGGCTCGCGATGACCAGGGAGTCCACCCCAGCGGTCTGGGCGGGCACGACGTTCATCACCACGCTGGACGGGTAGACGGCGTTGCCGCCCGGCACGTAGAGCCCGACCCTCTCGACCGGCACCCAGCGCTCGGACACCGTTGCGCCGGGCGCGAGCGTCGTGGTGGTGTCCGTACGCCGCTGATCGGCGTGCACGGCGCGGGCACGCTCGATCGCTACCTCGAGTGCGGTGCGAACATCGGCTGGCAGCCCATCCAGTGCGTTCTGTAGTTCAGCGGCCTGCACCCGAATCTGCGTCGGGCGCACGCCGTCGAACGACTCGCCGTACTCCAGCGCGGCCTCAGCGCCGCGCGCAGCGACCGCATCGACGATCGGACGGACCGTCGGCAGCACCGCTTCGACGTCCACGCCACCGCGGGGCAGCGCCGATCGCAGGCGGGCAGCCGACAGGTCGGCGGCGCGCAGGTCGATGCGGGCCATGAGCGGTGACGATGCGTTCACGCACCTATTGTCCCAGATCAGGCCAAATCGTTAACGCCGCAGCAGCGGTGGTCAGGTGAGGTGCGCGCTTACTTGCACAGATCGGTGATCGTTTTGTTGGCCGCGTCCGCTTCCTTCAAGCGTTCGGCTTGTGCCGGTTCGGAGTTCGGTATGCCCGAGGTGGATCGCGCCCCGATGTCCATCAGGTTGTTGGCGAACTTGCGAACGGCGTCTGCCAGCTCGGGGGGCGTGTTGGGCTGCAGCCGCGCCAGTAGGTACTGCCCGCCGTCATACAGCGCCAGGCGTGCATTGGCCGCTACCGCAATGGAACCGGTGACGTCCTCCGGTCCGCCGGGAGGCTGCAGGTTGGTGTTGATCTGGACGCCGTTGCGGACGACGCCGAACGCCTCGCAGATGCTGCCCTTGGGATCGTCGGTCGACGTCCCCGTGAATACCTGCGCCGATTGCGATTGCGATGGCGATGGCTCCTTTGTTAAGGCCCAGACGGCGAGGCCGACTGCGACGAGCGCTACGACCAGCGCCAAAACGGAAACGATGAAACCGCGTGAGGACCCCGAAGATTCAGCCATGCGGGTGATAGTAGCTGCGGAACATCCACTAACCGGCGACCGGAGGTCTGCGAGTCGCCGCCGAGGGCCGCCGCCGATTAGCTAACCTTTGTAACTGCAACTCCGGCTGGCCATGTGCCATTTGTCTTTTCCAGGTCAAATAACGGTATAGACCAAGTTATAGCAAATCGATTCGCGTTTAAACCCAATCAAACTATGGTACGCAGAAACCTCATTGTTTTGCTTTGCTAAGAAAATTATTGCGTATGCAAACACTTGATCATGATTCGTTAGCTGGATAGCAATATCCAAATAACGAAAGGCGTGTTTACCGCAACAGCATGGGCGCGTGGAAAAGACAAGGATGCGCCTATCTCTTGTCGTTCCGAAGGATTTGCGGACCAGTTTGCGATGGACGCACGAGGGCGCCCATCCTGAACAACGTACGGTCAGTGTTCTACCAGTTAAGACCTCTTATCAGCGTCAAGTTTGGCCGCAAGGGCGGTGAATCATGGGTTAGCCAAGCGGCGGCGGCATCGTAGCGACGCCCGGCCGGATAGCAAGTATTGACACGGCAATTGACGAATAGGTCAGCGTCTTTGCAGGCTGAAAAAATTTCTTTGCCTCGAATCTGAGAAATAGCTATGAAATGCATCTGAGACGTGTCAATATGTCCGTGGTCGGCGCCTGCCGATTAGCTGACTACGAGAGCGGACATCGAGGGGAGGGACTCGGGCCATCGGCATCCGCGAACAGTAGGCGGCGAGGGTCGGGATAACTGGATTACTAAATCCAGATCGATGAAGGGGAGAAGTATGACCAGTTCAACTGCCGTCGGTAAACACCGCGCGGCGACGACATCGCGAGGTACCGCCGTTCGGCGGGCGGTGGGCGGTGCCATGGTGGGCGGCGCCATGACCGCAGCATTTGTCGGCTTCGGCGCCATCGGCACAGCGAACGCAGACATCTGTCTGCCGGGTCAGTCGGTCTGTGCATGCATACCGGGCGCCGGTTCTGATCGGCGGCGGCGGCGGGCCTCGGATTGATCGGCGGCGGTCTGGGCGCGGCGCTGGAGCCTCGCCCTGTTCGACCCGATCCTCGATAACCCGATGCCACACTGGCCTTCACGTTCGGGATGATCGGCAATGGCGCCGACGGCACGCCGCTGAGTCCGAACGGCCAGAACGGTGGCCTCCTTTTCGGTAGTGGCGGGAACGGCTACAGCCGTCGGCCGTCGAAGAACTTGCCGGTGTCAATCGGCGGGAACCGGCGGCAACGGCGGCATGTTCGGCGGCAACGGCGGCAACGGCGGCAACGGCTTCCTCGGTGACGGCGGCAACGGCGGCAACGCCGGCGCCTTCGGCAACGGCGGTAACGGCGGCAACGGCGGCATCTTGGGCGGCGACGGCGGCGGCGGCGGCAACGCCGGATTCTTCGGCAACGGCGGCAACGGCGGCGGCGGCGGACCGGCCAGCGAAGGCCTCCTCGGCGACTTCGACGGCGGCAACGGCGGCGACGGCGGCAGCGGCGGCGCCCTGTCGGCAACGGCGGGGGTGGCGGTAACGGCGGCGAGGCCAACCTCGACGGCGACGCTGCCGCAGGCGATGGCGGCAAGGCGGCCTCGGCGGATCCCTCGGCACCGGCGGCGGCGGCGGCAATGGCGGCGACGCCACCAGCGATGACGGAACCGCCAACGGCGGTGACGGCGGCGGCGGCGGCGCAGGCGGCATGGGCGGCGGCGCCGGCGGCACCGGCGGCGACGCCACCACCGATGGCGACGACGAGAGGACGCCGCTGTCGCAGGTGACGGCGGCAACGGCGGCAACGCGACCGGAGTCGGCGCTGGCGGCACCGGCGGCGGCGGCGGCACGGCGAATGCCAATGCCGGTAACGCCAATGGCGGCACCGGTGGCGGCGGCGGCAACGGCGGCATCGCCGGCGCTGGCGGTAATGCCGGCAACGGCGGCAACGCGAACTCGGACGCCGGAGGTGCCGATGCCGGTAACGGCGGCAACGCCGGCAACGGCGGCGTGCTGTCCAACGGCGGCAACGGCGGCAACGGCGGCGACGCCGATGGCGACACCAGCGCCGGCGGCAACGGCGGCAACGGCGGCAGCGGCGGCCCTGGCGGCAACCCGCGGCCACGGCGGCAACGGCGGCGACCCGGGCGGCAGTGGCGGCAGCCCCGATGGCAACGACGACGCGTAGTCGTAGCTGTTAAAGCTGCAGCAGCTAGGAATGGCGATGCCCGTCCCCTTCGGGGGCGGGCATCGTCGCGTATTGTCCAAAACATGTCCGCGAAGGATCACCCCAACAACGCCCCCGGCGTGCCGATGGTCTACCCGCCGACGTTCGAGCGGCTGCAGATCAAGTACATGAATCCGCTGGTCAAGAGGATCTCGCGGTTCATGCCTGGCCTGGCCAAGATCAAGCATCAAGGGCGCAAGTCCGGTAAGACCTACGAGACCGTCGTCACGCCGTACCGCAAGGGCAACGTCCTCGCCATCGCGCTGGGACACGGCAAGACCAACTGGGTGAAGAACGTGCTCGCGGCGGGCGAGGCGGATGTGCTCTTCGGCCAGAAGACGGTGCACATCGTCAACCCGCGGATCGTCCCCGCAGGCGGCGACGCCGAGGCGCTCCCGTTCATGATCCGCGTGCAGGCGCGAAAAATGGGAGTGCTTGTCGCCGACATCGCGTGACACACTGTCGCGATGGCATGGGAAGTCTGGCTGACGTTCCTCGGCGCAGCCATCGCGATCGCGGTCTCCCCCGGCGCAGGCGCCATCCAATCGATGGCCACCGGGCTCACCCACGGTGTGCGGCGCGGATATTGGAGCATCCTCGGCCTCGAAATCGGCCTCATGCTCCAACTCGCGCTGGTCGCGGTCGGCCTTGGCGCGGCCGTCGCAAACTCGATCCTGGCGTTCAATATCATCAAGTGGCTCGGCGTGGCCTACTTGATCTACCTGGCCGTGCGGCAATGGCGTACCGCCACAGTCGATCTGCGCGAACAGGTCGGGAAGGCGATGGACGGCGGCAGACTGTCGCTGCTTGTGCGTGGATTTCTGGTCAACGCCACCAACCCCAAGGGATTGGTCTTCTTCATCGCGGTGTTGCCGCAATTCGTCGTGCCCACCGCGCCGCTGCTGCCGCAGTACCTTGCGATCGGCGCGACCATGGTCGCCGTCGATCTCGTGGTGATGGGCCTCTACACCGGCCTCTCGGTGCATCTGCTCAAGTGGCTGCACACGCCGCGGCGGCAGACCGTCCTCAACCGCGTGTTCTCGGGGCTGTTCGCCACCGCCGCCGTGGTTCTGTCGTTGGTGCGGCGCGGCGCGGCTACCGCGTAAACACCGTCTTCCCGGTCATCGTCGGCCAGACAGACGGCGCATCCTCCCACGGAACAACACGATCGACCGCAGGCGCTAAATCGCAAGTCGCGGTGAGCAATTCCAGGATCTCCGGGATGACGGCCCGCGCGTTGACGCGCCCCGTCACGAACCGCACGCCTCGCGTGTACATCGGCAGCAGCGGCATCTCCACCTTGCCCTGGTAATAGACGCCGGTGTCGGTGCACACGCCGTCCGGCCATGTCGCGCGCAGCGTGGCCGACAGCACCGACGGGTTCATGGACGTATGCACCGTGACCGGATAGGGCTCCCATGCCTTGTCCGGCTTCGGCCGGTCGTGGACCCGAGCTCCGAGCTTCTCGGCCATCGCGAGCCGCTGTGCGTCGGTGTCGACGTAATCGACCTGTGCGCCGTACGCCACCCCAAATGCCGCTGCGTACAAGCCGATCGACAGCTGCCCGACCACGAGGACGCGACGATCGACCTCGTCGAGCTCCGCCAATTCCGCTTGATATGGGCCGACTCCCCGCCAGCCGTCGGGGATGTTGTCCGACAGCGAGGCGATCGCCACCGGGTCGACACCGTCGGGAACGGCCAGCAGCATCGCGTCCGCGAACGGCACCCGCACCAGGTCGGACATGAACCCGCCGCCGTCCAAACCGGCCAGCGGTGCCATCCCGTACATCGCCATCAGCGGCAGCGACACGCAGGAACCGGTCACGCCGCGCCGGCATGCGCGGCACTGTCCGCAGTTGATCTGGAACGGCACGACGACGCGGTCACCGACCCGCACCGTCGTCACCTCGTCACCGACGGCGACGACCTCCGCCAGCCCTTCGTGGCCGACGGCGTGTCCGGGCGGCATCGGCAACACGCCCTTGGCCACACCGACGTCCAGGTCGCAGCAGGCCACCGTCAGCGGCCGCACTAGCGCCTGCCGAGAATCGGCGATCTCCGGCTCGTCGGCCTCACGCCACGCGTATCGTCCGGCCTCTTCAAACACCAGCTGCTGCATCCCTCGGCCCTTCTTTAGTGGTCGTTCAAGTATTCTTGAGCGACCTTTCTAGTATTGTCAAGGCGTGCCCCGCCCCGATCGAAGCCGCACGGCGCTGATCGACACCGCGGCCCTGCTGTTTCGCCGGCAGGGCTATGCCGCCACCGGCGTGAACCAGATCCTGGACACCGCCGACGTCAAGGCCGGGTCGCTGTACCACCACTTTCCGAACGGGAAGCAGGAGCTCGCCGCCGCGGTGGTCGACTCGGCCGGTGGAGAGATCGAGCGGCTACTGCGCCGCTTCCTCGACAGTGAGGCATCGGTGGCCGACATCGTCGACGGCTGGATCGACCTGCTCACCGTGCAGCTGGCCTCCGACCAGCGCGACGGCTGCCCGATCGAACCGATCGCCACCGAGTCGGTCAACGCCAGCCCGCAGGTGCGCGAGGCGTCGGCCCGTGCGTTCGCCGGGTGGAGCGGCGCGGTCGCAGAGCGTCTTCGCGCCGACGGCTGGCCGGATCACGAGGCCGATCGGACCGCGCTCGCGGTCATCGCCTTGATCGAGGGAGCGCTGATTCTGTCCCGGATCGCAGGTGACGCGGCCGCGTTGAATTCGGCGAAGGTGGCCGCACGCACCCTGCTCGCGCGCTAAAGATCCAACCCGATATCCAGCACCCGCACAGAGTGGGTGAGGGCGCCAACGGCTAAGTAGTCGACGCCCGTGCCCGCATATTCGGCAGCGGTGTCAAGCGAAAGCCCGCCGGATGACTCGAGTTTCGTTTCCGGAGCGCGTGCGTCGCGCCTCTGCGCCGCGATCTGTGTCTGCCACACCGGGAAATTGTCCAGCAGAACGAGTTCCACATTTTCGGCAAGCACGTCGTCAAGCTGCTCCAGCGAATCGACCTCCACCTCACACGGCAGATCCGGCGCGACCTCGCGCACGGCACGCAACGCCGCCACCACTGAGCCAGCGGCCGCAACGTGGTTGTCCTTGATCAATGCGGCATCGCCCAGGCCCATCCGGTGGTTGACACCGCCGCCGACACGCACCGCATACTTCTGCAGCGCCCGCAGCCCGGGCAGCGTTTTGCGGGTGTCGCGGATCTTCGCGTTCGTGCCCTCGACCGCCTCGACCCACGCCGCGGTGGTCGTGGCGATGCCGGAGAGGTGGCAGACGAGGTTCAGCATCGTGCGCTCGGCGGTCAGCAATCCTTGCGTGGGCGCCTCGACTATCAGCACCGCGCCGCCTGGCTCGAGCCGCGCACCGTCATCGACGCGGTGCTTCAACCGGTAGCCGTCGGGGCCGAGCACCTCGTCGAGAACCAGCAACGCCACGTCGACCCCGGCGATCACGCCCGGTTCGCGGGTCGCCATCGACGCTGTCGTGCTGGCATCGGCGGGCACTGTCGCAAGGGTCGTCACGTCTGGCCCGTAGCGCAGGTCCTCCTCCAGCGCGCGGGCGATCACCCTTCGAGCCTCGGTCAGCTCGTCGGCGCTGAGTTCCATCAGCAGCAGGCCGCCTCGAACGCCAGGCTGTGCGCCAAGGACGGGTCGGCGTCGGGGAAGTCGGAGCGGTGATGACAGCCGCGAGTTTCGGTGCGGGCCAACGCAGCGGCGGCTACGGCGCGGGCGGTCGTCGTCAGCGCGACGTCCTCGAAACTGGATCGGCAATCGAGGTCACGCGGATCGGCTGCCTCGAGTTCCTGCGTCAGCCGCTGCATGCCGTCGGCGTTTCGGACGACCGATGCGTACCGCGACATAGCCCGCTGTAACTTCTTGCGGGGCAGCGCGACCCGAGTCTCGCGCTCGCCGAGCTCGGCGCGCGTGGCTCCGGCGTCGACGGCGTGCCGCGCCGCCGCCTTGCCGGCCCTGCCACCGACCACCAAGCCCTCCAGCAGGCTGTTGGACGCCAATCGGTTCGCGCCGTGCATGCCGGTGCGCGCCACCTCACCCGCGGCGAACAAGCCGGTGAGGTCGGTGCGGCCGTGCACGTCGGCCACCACACCACCGCAGCTGTAGTGCGCCCCGGGCACCACCGGAATCGGTTCGCGCGACGGGTCAATGCCTGCTGCTCGACAAGCCGCGGTGACTGTCGGGAACCGGCGAGCGAAGTCAGTAATGCCACGAGCGTCCAGGTACGCGCAAGGATCCCCGGTCTCCCGCAGCCTGGCGTCGATGGCCGCCGCGACGACATCGCGCGGGGCCAGGTCACCCATCGGATGAACACCTGCCGTGATCGAATTCCCCTGCCGGTCAACCAGAATCCCGCCCTCGCCACGGACGGCCTCGGTGATCAACGGACGGCGCCCGCCCGCGTGGCCATCGAAGAGCATGGTCGGGTGGAACTGGATGAACTCGATATCGCTGACCGGCACACCCGCCCACAGCGCAAGGGCGACACCGTCACCGGTCGACCCTTCAGGGTTGGTGGTCGCCGAAAACAGGTGCCCCAGGCCGCCCGTGGCAAGGACCACCGACGGCGCGTGCACGATGCCGAGCCCGTCGTCGTTGAGCACTAGCACACCCGTCGCCGCGCCGTCGGTCTGCAGGATCTGCAGTGCGACGTGGTTGCGACGGATATCGAGGGTGGCCGCGGCGTGGTCCAGCGCCCGTTGCACTTCGGCGCCGGTGGCGTCGCCGCCGGAATGGATGATGCGGCGCCGTGAATGGCCGCCCTCCCGGGTCAGTGACCACCGGCCGGGCTCGGCCTCGTCGAAACGTGCTCCGTCATCGACCAATTCGGCGACCGCGCGGTAGCCGTCGGACACGATCGAGCGCACCGCGTCCGGGTCACACAGCCCGGCACCGGCGGCGATGGTGTCCGCGACATGGGCGTCGATCGAATCGTCGGTGTCCGGCAGCACTACCGCGATGCCGCCCTGCGCGTAGAACGTTGCGGTGTCGGCGGCCTTGCTCAGCACGATCACCCTGCGGCCGCGTCGATGTGCGGCCAGGGCGGCAACGAGGCCCGCGACCCCGGTGCCCACGACCACGACATCGGCCCGCTGATGCCACATCATTCGCCGCCGCCCGGTGTGCCGATCTCGATCATCCGCTGCACGCTGGCCCGCGCCCGCCTGGCGGTCTCGGGATCAACGTCGACCACGTCGGCGCCCTCGATCAGGCAGCGCAGCAGCGCGGCGGGGGTGATCATCTTCATGTACTTGCACGACGCCCGGTCGTTGACGGCGCGGAAGTCGACTTCCGGTGCCGCCTTCCGCAATTGGTGCAGCATGCCGACCTCGGTGGCGACCAGCACCTGACGGGCGTGAGTCTCGCGGGCGGCGTCGAGCATGCCACCGGTGGACAGGATCTTCACCCGATCCTCGGGGAACGCCCCCTCGCCGGCCAGATACAAGGCCGAAGTCGCACAACCGCATTCGGGATGCACGTACAGCTCGGCGTCGGGGTGTGCGAGCGCCTTGTCGGCCAGCTCGTCGCCGTTGATGCCGGCATGCACGTGGCACTCGCCAGCCCAGATGTGCAGGTTCTTGCGGCCGGTGACCCGCCGGACATGGGCGCCAAGGAATTGGTCAGGGCAGAACAGCACGTCTCGGTCCTCCGGAATGGAGGCCACCACCTCGACGGCGTTCGACGACGTGCAGCAGATGTCGGTCTCCGCCTTCACCGCGGCAGTGGTGTTGACGTAGGACACCACGACGGCGTCGGGATACTCGGCCTTCCACGCGCGCAGATCGTCTGCGGTGATCGAGTCGGCCAGCGAGCAGCCGGCGCGCTGGTCGGGAATCAGCACTGTCTTGTCCGGTGACAGGATCTTGGCGGTCTCGGCCATGAAGTGCACACCGCAGAAGACGATCGTTTCCTCGGGAGCCGCCGCGGCGATCCGCGACAGCGCCAGCGAGTCGCCGACGTGGTCGGCGACGTCCTGGATGGCCGGCAGCTGGTAATTGTGAGCCAGCAGCGTCGCACCGCGCACGTCGGCAAGACGTCGCACCTCGGCGGCCCATTCCTCGTCGCCGTCGACGCCGGAATAGCCGCTCGGACCGTTGACGATCCGCTCGTCCAACACCGTCATGGCCGCCTCCTCGCGATCCTGAGGTTTTCGACTTACAATCGAAAACATGCCTAATGGTAGCACTGCACACGAAGTGCTCGCCGTCGTCTTCCAGGTTCGACAGCTGAGCACCAGGAACCCGCAGCTCAGCGTGCTGCTGTGGCAGCGCGCCAAGGAACCGCAGCGTGGTGCATGGTCGCTGCCCGGCGGCACGCTGCGTCACGACGAGGACATGATCAGTTCAGTTCGGCGACAACTCGCCGAGAAAGTCGACCTGCGTGAATTGGCTCACCTCGAGCAGTTGGCTGTGTTCTCCGACCCACACCGGGTTCCCGGCGTACGCACCATCGCGTCCACGTTTCTGGGCCTGGTGCCCTCCCCCGCAACCCCGGAACTGCCGCCCGACACCCGCTGGCATCCGGTGAATGCGCTGCCGCCGATGGCGTTCGACCACGGCACCATGGTCGAACACGCACGCACCCGCCTCGTCGCGAAGATGTCTTACACCAACATCGGATTTGCCCTGGCACCAAGAGAATTCGCCCTCTCGACGCTGCGTGATATCTACGGTGCCGCACTCGGCTATCAGGTGGACGCGACGAATCTGCAGCGGGTACTCGGCCGTCGCGGCGTCATCACGCCGACCGGCACGACCGCGCGGTCGGGCCGCAGCGGCGGCCGGCCTGCGGCTCTTTACCGCTTCACCGAGTCCGCCTACCGGGTCACCGACGAGTTCGCCGCTTTGCGGCCGCCCGGGTGAGTCGGCTGGCTTCTTAAAGCTTTCTTAAGCAATACTGGCCGGATGGATTTGGGCAGCGCCGCACCGGCCACCGGTGCCGAGTGGATCGGTTCCGTACCGCATGAGGCGATAAATCGGGCCGTCCGTCCGGTGCTGCCCAAAGATGACCCGTTCTACGACCCTCCTCAGGGCTTTCAGCACGCTGCACCCGGCACCATCCTGCGCAGCCGCGACGTCGAGGTGGCGTTCCTTGGCCTGATCCCGCAGAAGTTCACGGCGACCCAGCTGCTGTACCGGACCACCGATATGAACGGGGAGCCCGAGGCCACTGTCACCACGGTGATCGTTCCCGCCGAACGCGCCCCCGGGCGGGCCTGCCCTGTGGTGTCGTATCAGTGCGCGATCGACGCGGTGACATCGCGGTGCTTCCCGTCCTACGCGTTGCGCCGATGGGCGCTGGCGCCTGGCGCGCTCGCCCAGCTCGAATTCTTCCTCATCTCTGCGGCGCTGGCCGAGGGCTGGGCGGTGTCGATCCCCGACCATGAGGGCGCCAAAGGCGCTTGGGGCACACCGTACGAGCCCGGCTACCGAATCCTTGATGGACTACGAGCCGCGTTGAGCTCCGAAAAGCTCGGCCTATCGGCGACGGCACCGATCGGGCTGTGGGGATACTCAGGCGGTGGGCTGGCCACGGCGTGGTCGGCCGAGGTGAGCGGCACGTACGCGCCCGAGCTGAACATCGTCGGCGCGGTCCTCGGCTCGCCCGTCGGCGACCTCGGTAACACGTTCCGCAGACTCAACGGCACCTTCTACTCAGCGCTGCCTGCGATGGTGGTGGCCGCGCTGTCTCACGCCTATCCCGACCTCGACCGGATCATCTCCGAACATGCCACCGATACCGGCAAGGCGATGCTGCTGCGGGTGGAGAACATGACCACCATCCATGCCGTGCTGCGGCTGATCGGCATGGACATGGCCAAGCTGATCGACCGCCCGCTCAATGAGATCCTCGACATGCCCGAGCTTCAGAAGGTCTTCGCCGACATCAAGCTGGGCACCGCGGTGCCGACGCCGCCGGTGCTGCTCGTCCAAGCGGTGCATGACCGGATCGTCTCGGTCGACGACATCGACGAACTGGCCGACACCTATGAGTCGGGCGGAGCCTCGGTGACCTACCACCGGGACATGTTCAGCGAGCACATGTTGCTGCATCCACTTTCGGCACCGATGGCGTTGCGCTGGCTGACCGACCGGTTCGCAGGAAAGCCGTTGAGCGAGAACCTGGTCCGGACCAAGTGGCCGACGCTGCTGAATCCGATGACCTATGCAGGCATGGCCAGGCTGGTGGGTATCGCCGCGAAGGTGGTTACGGGGCGGACTGTAGAGCGTCGTCCATTGTGATCGGCGGCGGCCCGACCGGTTCCATCGGTGGCCAGCCGCCCAGATCGTCGCGTGACGTCGACACCGCGATGAGCGCGTACGCCAGCGCCGCCACTGCGGCGGGAAACAGGATCGATGCCGCGATCAACAACGGCGAGTGCGCGAAGAACACCGGCGGGGCCTCGGTCACGTAGTGCACCCGATCCTTGGGCGAGATCGGAGCGCCGGCGATGTCGATGACGCCGTAGCGCGACCGCACCAGCAGCGCACCAACGCCCGCGGCCACACCCACCGCCGCCGCCGACCCGATCGCCAACGCGGCGACCAGAACCGGTCCGCGATGCGGCCGCCAGTGCCACACCAATACGGCGGACACCGCCGCCACGGCCACGACGAGGCCAACGAGCAGAAACGCAGCGATGAAGTAGTTGTCGGCCTCGTTGCCCAGAGGGGTGTGTACTCGCTGACCCGTGCTCAACGAGTACGCGTGTACTCGCTGACCCTTGATCAACACAATGACGGCGTTTATGGGCGGTGCGATCCACGCCCACAACGCACCAATGAGAGCGCCGGCAACGGTCAGGCCGACGATGACCGTTGCAGCGGCCCGACCGCGCGAGATCCGCGGTGGTGCAAGCTCATTCATCGTTTGTCCTCAAGATCCTTCGAGTCCAGCACACCATGGCGCGAGCACTTGGCCGACCACCCGTCCGGGCGCACCTGCACCACCATCCGACGGCCGCACTCCGCACAGAACCGTGGTGGTTCCAAACCCAATTGTGCGGCGGTCGGCGTGGCGCCACCCGCGGGCTCGCCAGTGTAGACATTGAACTTGGCCGGCCCCATCAGACAAACCACAGCTAGATCGTCGCGTTGAGCGCCTTGATCGGCATCTGCAGATCGTCGAGGAGTTCGAGGTCGGCCTCGGCTGGACGTCCCAACGTCGTCAAGTAGTTGCCCACGATGACGGCGTTGATGCCGCCGAGGATGCCCTGTTTGGCGCCGAGGTCGCCGAGCGTGATCTCGCGGCCACCCGCGAACCGCAGCATGGTGCGCGGCAGCGCCAGCCGGAATGCGGCGACGGCCTTGAGCGCCTCGGATGCAGGTAGCACGTCCAGATCGCCGAACGGTGTGCCGGGGCGAGGGTTCAGGAAGTTCAACGGAACTTCGTGTGGGTCGAGCTCGGCCAGGTTGGCCGCGAACTCGGCGCGCTGCTCGAGGGTCTCGCCCATGCCCAGGATCCCGCCGCAGCACACCTCCATACCCGCTTCGCGAACCATGGACAGCGTGTCCCAGCGCTCCTCCCAGGTGTGGGTGGTCACCACCTCCGGGAAGAACGACCTGGCGGTCTCCAGATTGTGGTTGTAACGGTGCACGCCCATCGCGGACAGCCGCTCGACCTGCTCGTGCGTCAGCATGCCCAGCGAGCAGGCAATCTGGATGTCGACCTCATTGCGGATCGCCTCGATGCCCGCGGCGACCTGCGCCAGCAGCCGCTCGTCGGGTCCGCGCACGGCGGCCACGATGCAGAACTCGGTCGCGCCGGATTTCGCGGTCTGCTTGGCGGCTTCCACCAAGCTCGGAACGTCGAGCCACGCGCTGCGCACCGGCGAGGCGAAAAGCCCTGACTGCGAACAGAAGTGGCAGTCCTCGGGGCAGCCGCCGGTCTTGAGGCTGATGATTCCCTCGACCTCGACCTCGGGGCCGCACCAGCGCATCCGCACATCGTGGGCCAGCGCCAGCAGGTCGTCGAGCCGGTCGTCGGGCAATTGAAGCACCGCCAGCACCTGATCCCTGCTCAGGCCCTCGCCGCGGTCCAGTACCTGCTCGCGGGCTTCGGTCAGGATGTCGCTCACGGTGCTCCTCTCGAATTGAACAGCGTTCAGGTTAGGGTAGCGGCGTGCAGCTGCACAAACGCGACGTGGTCGAGGCGGCGACGGCGATCCTCGACAATTACGGGATCGCCGACCTGACCATGCGCAGGCTTGGCCGCGAGCTCAACGTCTCCCCTGGTGCCCTGTACTGGCATTTCGCCAACAAGCAGCAGCTTCTCGGTGCAATCGCCGACCGAATCCTCGAGCCCGTCAGCGATGCGCCAGGCGACTGGCGCGACCGCATCGCGGGTATCTGCCTGCGCCTTCGAGACGCGCTGCTCTCGCACACCGACGGCGCCGAGCTGGTGTCGGCCAGCTTCGCCGCCGGGCAATCGGGGGCGATGGCACAGATCCTGGCCAGGCTCGCCGACGGCCGCGAGCGATGCGGGCGTCGCGCCCAAGCACGCCGAGCTCGCCGCCCGCACCGTCCTCTACTACGTGCTCGGCTTCACCGCCGACGAACAGTCCCGGCTGCAGTGGGACGCCGCGGGCGCCGAGCTGCCAGACGGGCAGTCCGTGCTCACCGACGACGCGAGTCAGCGGTTCGGCTTCGGCCTCGCCCTGCTTGTCGACGGTGTCGCCGCGCATGGCGACATCGTTGTCGGACGGACCGACTAGCGTCCTGAGCGTGGTCACTGTCGACGACGTGCGTCGGATCGTCGCGCCCCTGCCTCGGTCCTACGAGGTCGTGGTCCGCGACCGGATCAAGTTCCGGATCGGGCAGATCGTCTACCTGGCGTTCTCCCGCGACGAGACGGTGATGGGTTTCGCGTTCCCCAAGGAGGAGCGCGACGGCCTGGTCGCCTCCGAGCCCGACAAGTTCACGCTGCCGGGAGCGTCGGACATGAGATACAACTGGGTCCACGTGCGGCTCGACGCGATCGATCTCGTCGAGCTCCGGGAGATCGTGATCGAGGCATGGCGGATGTGTGTGCCGAAAAGCGTTGCGGCAACTATCGACTAGTCGGCTGCGGCGCGGCGGGCCGCTTCTTGCGCGAGCTGCACCCTCGAGGACAGGCTGAGATTTGTGTATACGTGCGTGATGGCCTCATCTTCGAGGGTCAACGACGGCACCGGCCAGATGATCTCACCGACAGCCCGGATCGGTTCTCGGCTCGTCGCCAGGAACGTCTATCGCCGGACACGCGCTCAGGATTGCGGACGACCAGATTGGCGCACGCATCGGGGAGATGCTCGCAGTTGTCGAACAGGACGCAGCATCGGGCGATCGCCGATGAACTGCAATGACGGAGTCGATGCGCTGAGGGTCCTGGCTGTTCGGGCAGATCCGAACGCTCGCGCCACTGTCACGGGCACGAGATCGGGATGGGTGATCGGAGCCAGGTCGACGTACCACACGCCGCCGTCGAACTCGTCGTGCGAACTTGCCGGCATCTGAATCGCGAGGCGGGTCTTACCTGCACCGCCAGCGCCGGTCAGGGTGATCAGGCGGTGCTCGATGAGAAGCTGACGCAGCTCTGCTATTTGAGCGTCACGACCGACGAAGCTCGTGAACTGTGCGGGCAGATCGCTGCGAGCGCAGTGGCATTTGGCGACTCTCAGGGGCGGGAATTCGTTGCGAAGGTCGGGATGACACAGCTGCGTCACGCGTTCCGGGCGCGCCACGTCGCGCAGCCGGTGTGTGCCGAGATCGGTGAGCCATGCATCGACCGGGAGCTGATCGAACACCAATTCCTCGGTCGACGCCGGACAACACCGTCTGGCCTCCGTGGGCGAGATCGCGGAGCCGCGCAGTCCGATTGATGGTGGGGCCGATGTAATTTCCTTCGTCGCGTAGCCGTACCTCGCCCGTGTGCACACCGATGCGGAGCCGGATCGGAGCCAGCGGCGCCTGCTGCAGCTGCAACGCGCACGCCACCGCGTCGCTGGCGCGCGCGAACGCCACCACGAAGCTGTCGCCCTCACCTTGTTCGACCGGCCGCACACCGCTGTGGGAAGAAACCGAATCCGTCAGGCAGCGGTCCAAGCGCGCGACGGCATCGGACATCTCCTCGGGCTGGGTCTCCCACAACCGAGTAGATCCCTCGACGTCGGCGAGTAGAAGCGTCACCGTGCCGGTCGGCAGTTCGCTCACGCCCAGGTCGCTCCAGTTCAACGTCTCCGCGCGTGGATCAGGTCCGCTCATGCTAGCCAGCCTGTGATAGCCAGGACCCGGAATCATCAGGGAAACTACGGAGAGATCGCGTACTCCACACGGTTGTTGCCGTCCCAGTGGCGGATACCCACCGCCCTACCTTTCCGGTCCCGCGACATGCGGCGCAGCGACAGCGCATCAGCCAGCTTGTCCTGCCGCACACGGCGCGCCAGCGTCACATGCGGCGTCCACTGGCCCGGATCCGCGTGCGGCAACGGGCCGGGCGACATGTGGGGCAGACAGGCCGCGTGTACGTCGGCCTGAAGGGCGAGCAGCTCGGTCGACGGCACCACCAGCCGCACCAGGGTGAACGGGCCCCGCCCGAACACCATCGGGGCGCCGATGGTGCAGGGAATCGGCAGCAGGCGCAGCAACGGCCGAGAGCGCCTCGTCGACGGCGTCGTCCATGTGCTCGGCAACCGCCAGCGTCACGTGCGGCCGGTTGCTCGGCGACTTCGAGCCGGCCAGGCTTCGCATGCCCGCCTCGGTCAGGTCGTCCCAGATGCGGCGGACCGCGGCCTCGGTGTCCGGGTCGAAGAGCAGTTCGACGGAGTGGACCATGTCAGTCGACCAGGGTCTCAATCCACTGCGGATCAAACGCCGACTCGCTCATGGACTGAAATTCATCGGCGGTCATGTGGCCCGCCCCGGCGGGCAGCACGGCCCGCAGCGGCGCCATCGCCGAGAGTGCCTCGCGGTTGCCGACGTCGACGATTCCCGGCTCGCTTGACCATGCACCAATCACCAGTCCAGCGCACCAAACATTATGCGAGGCTAGCGCTTCCAGCGTCAGCGCAGTGTGGTTCAACGTGCCGAGTCCCGGCTCTGACAACCATGAGAACCGACGCGCCAAGATCGACCGCGAGATCGCGTAGCGTGACACCGTCCGCGCCGATCTCCACCAGCAGACCACCCGCGCCCTCAACCAATGTCAACCGCGCCTGCCGGTCCACCCCAGCAACCAGAGAGTTCAGTTCGCCGCGCGTGGGCAGCGGGACCCTTGCCCTCTCTGCCGCCGCTACAGGGCCCAGCCGCTCGGGAAGCCTTGCGAGACCATGTAATTCGGTGACGCAGGCCAGCCGTCCGACGTCGGCGAGGTCGTCGTCGCCGTCCGCGCTGCCGGTCTGAACCGGTTTGCACACCGCAACGTCGAGCCCAATCAACCGCGCATGACACGCCAGCGCCGCGGTCGCCACCGTCTTGCCGACGCCGGTGTCGGTGCCAGTGACGACGAGGACGCTCACTCGCGTGCCGCGCTCAACACTTCCGTGAGCACAACCCGTGCCAACGCCAGCTCGTCCTCGGACAGCGACGCGCGCGCCGTGAGCCGCAGCCGCGAGGTGCCCGCAGGCACCGTCGGCGGACGGAAGCAACCCACCCGTACACCCCGGTCAAGGCATGCGGTCGCTGCCGCTAGTGCCACCTCGGGTGCGCCCAGAATCACCGAGACCACAGCCGATTCCGGTCGGTCGGGGACGTCACAGATCTCGGCCAGTTCGGCGCTATACCGCAGAACGGCGTCTGCCCGCCACGGCTCGGCCATCAGCACCCGCAGCGCCGCCCACGCCGCGCCCACCGCGGCAGGCGCAAGTCCGGTGTCGAAGATGAACGGCCGCGCCGCATCGATCAGGTGATCGCGCACGGCGACCGGCCCGAGCACCGCGCCGCCCTGGCTGCCGAGCGCCTTGGACATCGTCACTGTCATCACGACATCGGGTGCACCGGCGAGCCCGACTTCCTCCAGCAGGCCACGCCCACCGGTTCCCCTCACCCCGAGCCCGTGCGCTTCGTCGACGATCAGCAGCGCGCCGTGTCGCCGGCACACGTCGTGCAGCCGTCGCAGCGGCGCGAGAACACCGTCGGCGCTGAACACCGAATCGGTGACGACCACCGCTCGCTCCTCGTCGCGGCGCTCCAAAGCCTGTTCCACCGCGGCCACGTCGCGATGCGGAGTCACCGCCACACGGGCCCGCGACAGTCGGCAGGCGTCCACCAACGACGCATGGGTCAGCGCATCCGACACCAGGAGCGAGCCCGGTCCGGACAGCGCAACGACCGCACCGAGATTGGCGGTGTAGCCCGACGAGAAAACCAGTGCCGACTCGGCGCCGACGAAGTCGGCAAGTGCGGCCTCGAAGCCCTCATGAAGTTCGGTGTTCCCGGTGACGAGCCGGGACCCCGACGAGCCCGCGCCCCAGGTGCGCAGCGCGGCGACACCGCCATCGATCACATCGGGATGCTGCGAGAGGCCGAGGTAGTCGTTGGACGCCAGATCGAGCTCGGCCCCTACCGGCGGCCGTGGGCGCAGAGATCGGCGCAGCCCAGCGTCGCGGCGCTGGCGCTCAACTTCGTTGAGCCAGGCCAGCGGGGAAACGCTGACACGCGTCACGTGTGCTCCCTCACCATCTCGGCTGACTTGAACACCGTTCAGGTTAGTGCACGCGCCACAGCCACCATCGCCGAGGTGATCTGCGCGATCTCGTCCGGCGTGCAGATGTAGGGCGGCATGGCATACACCAGGTTGCGGAACGGGCGCAGCCAGATGCCGTGCGCAAGGGCGGCCGCGGTGGCCACCGGCATGTCGACCGGCTTGGCCATTTCGATGACGCCGATAGCGCCGAGCACCCGGACGTCGGCCACGCCGGGCAGTGACCGGGCCGGCTCGAGGCCATCGCGAAGGCCGGCCTCGATCTCGCGAACCCGCGCCCGCCAATCCCCTCCGAGCAGCAGCTCGACCGTGGCCACGGCCACCGAGCACGCCAGCGCGTTGGCCATGAACGTCGGCCCGTGCATCAACGCTCCCGGCTCGTGCCCACTGATCGCGTGCGCAATGTGTGTCGTGCACAAGGTCGCCGCAAGGGTGATGTAACCACCGGTCAGCGCCTTGCCGACGCACATGATGTCAGGGCTCACCCTGGCGTGGTCGGCGGCGAACAGCTCTCCGGTGCGGCCGAAGCCGGTGGCGATCTCGTCGAAGATCAGCAGCACGTCTGTGGCGGGTGCACATGTCCCGCAGGTCGGTCAGGTACCGCGGGTCATGGAACCGCATGCCGCCTGCGCCCTGCACGACGGGCTCCACGATGACGGCGGCCAGCTCGTCGGCGTGCTCGATCAACTGCTTCTCGAAGGCGGCACTGTAGGCGGGATCGTAATCAGCGGGCACCTGCGGTGCGAAAACTTGTCGCGCCAATATGTCCGTCCACAGCGAGTGCATGCCGCCGTCGGGGTCGCACACGCTCATCGGCGTGAAGGTGTCTCCGTGGTAGCCGCCACGCCATGTCATCAGCCGGTATTTGTCGACACGGCCGATGCTGCGCCAGTACTGCAGGGCCATCTTCACCGCGACCTCCACCGAGACCGAGCCGGAGTCGCTGAAGAACACGGTGTCCAGACCGACAGGGGTGATCTCCACCAGCAGCTGGGCCAGCCGGGCGGCCGGTTCGTGAGTGAGCCCCCCGAACATGACGTGGTTCATCGTGGCCAGCTGGGCACCGATGGCCTCGTCGAGCGCAGGGTGGCCGTGGCCGTGGATAGCGGTCCACCACGAGCTCATCGCGTCCAGCACCTCAACCGGCTTGCCTTCGTCGATGAGCGTCAGCCACGCGCCACGGGCCCCGACGGCGACAACCGGCGGGAGCGCCTCTGCACCGACCGTGCTGTAGGGATGCCAAACGTGGGCCGCGTCGATCGCGCTGATCTCAGCGGGGGTCAGCCCAGGCATGGAGCACGAGCTTAGTGCTTTGCCATCGAAAGGAACCTTCCCCACCAGGACATGAGGTACACAGCGATCTTCGGTACATTTACCGACGACCATGATGACCCTCGCCCCTGCCCGTCCGGCGCCGGTTACCACGGGGGGACCGGTGTCGGCCTCATCGAAGGCTGACCGTAAGTCCGGCTTTTACCGCCACGATCTCGACGGCCTGCGCGGCATCGCAATCGCACTCGTCGCGGTGTTTCACGTCTGGTTCGGTCGCGTCTCGGGCGGCGTCGACGTGTTTCTCGCGCTATCCGGGTTTTTCTTCGGCGGGCGTCTGCTGCGGACGGCGCTGACGCCGGGCGCGTCTTTGTGGCCGATGCCCGAGGTCACCCGATTGGTCCGCCGGTTGTTGCCCGCGCTTGTCGTCGTGCTCGCCGCATCGGCAGTGCTGACCATTCTGGTGCAGCCGGAAACGAGGTGGGAGACATTTGCTGACCAAAGTCTGGCCAGCCTCGGTTATTTCCAGAACTGGGAGTTGGCGAACACTGCTTCGGACTATCTTCGCGCCGGTGAAGCGGTAAGTCCGCTGCAACACATCTGGTCGATGTCGGTGCAAGGACAGTTCTATATAACGTTTCTCGCGCTGATCTTTCTGTTCGCGATGCTGTTCCGTCGGTTCCTCGGCAAGTACATGCGAGTTTCACTCGTGGTGCTGCTGAGCTCGTTGACCATTGCGTCGTTCGTCTTCGCGATATTTGCTCACAACGCCGATCAGACGACGGCGTACTACAACAGTTTCGCGCGGGGTTGGGAACTGTTGCTCGGCGCGCTCGTGGGTGCGCTGGTCGGACACATTCGCTGGCCGATGTGGTTGCGCACGTCGGTCGCGGTGGTCGCATTGGCCGCGATCCTGTCCTGCGGCGCGCTGATCAACGGTGTCAACGAGTTCCCAGGGCCATGGGCACTGGTGCCCGTCGGGGCCACCATGCTGTTCATCCTCACCGGCGCCAACCGGCTGGCCGACCTGCACACAGGCGGCAAGCTGCCCGCCCCCAACCGTCTGTTGGCCACCAAGCCCTTCGTGTGGCTCGGATCCATCGCCTACTCCCTGTACCTCTGGCACTGGCCGCTGCTGATCTTCTGGCTTGTCTACAGCGACAGCCAGCGTGTCGGCTTCCTCGACGGCGCGGGGGTGCTGCTGGTCTCCGGAGTGCTGGCCTACCTGACGACCAAGTACGTCGAGAACCCGTTGCGCTACCGCGCGGCCACCCCTGACCTGGGGCACACGGTGAAGATTCCGCTGCGCACCCGGCTTCGCAGGCCCACGATCGCCCTCGGCTCGGTGGTGGCCCTGCTCGGGGTGGCGCTGACCGCAACGTCGTTCACCTGGCGTGAGCACGTGCTCATGCAGAGTGCGAACGCCGAGACGTTGACCGGACTCGATCTGCACGACTATCCCGGCGCCCATGCGTTGCTCGACCACGCGCAGGTACCCCCCGACGTGCCGATGCGGCCCACGGTGTTGGAGGCCAAGAACGATCTCCCTGAGACCACCGAGGACGGCTGCATCAGCGACTTCGACAACGTCGGCGTGATCAACTGCAGCTACGGCGACCAGTCCGCGACACGCACCATCGCCCTGGCAGGCGGGTCTCACGCCGAGCACTGGATCACTGCCCTCGATCCGCTGGGAAAACTGCACCACTTCAAGGTGGTCACCTACTTGAAGATGGGCTGCCCGCTGACCACTGAGCAAGTGCCGCTGGTGATGGGCGACAACCGGCCCTACCCGAAGTGCCACACCTGGAATGAGCGGGTGATGAAGAAACTCATCACCGACCGTCCCGACTACGTGTTCACCACCGCCACCCGGCCGTGGAACATCAAGCCGGGCGACGTCATGCCGGGCACTTACGTGGGCGTCTGGGCAACCCTGTCGGACAACAACATTCCTATTCTGGCCATGCGGGACACGCCGTGGTTGGTGCGCAAGGCTCTGCCGTTCTTCCCCGCCGACTGCCTTGCCGACGGCGGCAACGGCATCTCGTGCGGGATCAGACGCTCGGATGTACTGTCCTCGACCAACCCCACGCTGGTGTGGACTTCACGTTCCCGTCGCTGAAACCGCTGGACATGAGCGATGCGGTGTGCCGCAAAGATGTGTGCCGCGCCGTCGAGGGAAACGTCCTGATCTACCACGACTCTCACCACATATCCAAGACCTATATGCGCACGATGGCCGACGAACTCGGACGCCAGATCGCGGCTGCCACCCATTGGTGGTGACAACCGACGCGTCGCCCGGGCGCCGATAGGGTCGAATGATGTCGCCGACGACTGTGTGGCCCGGTACCGCGTATCCGCTGGGCGCCACCTACGACGGCGCGGGCACCAACTTCTCGCTGTTTTCCGAGGTCGCCGAGAAGGTCGAGCTGTGCCTGATCGCCAAGGACGGCTCCGAGCAGCGCATCAACCTCGACGAGGTCGACGGATACGTCTGGCATGCCTATCTGCCGACCGTGACACCGGGCCAGCGGTACGGCTTCCGGGTCCATGGGCCGTGGGATCCCGCGGCCGGGCACCGATGCGATCCGAGCAAGCTGCTGCTGGACCCGTACGGGAAGTCCTTCCACGGTGACTTCGAGTTCACCCAGGCGCTGTACTCCTACGATCTGGAGGCCGCGAAGGCCGACCCCGCCGACACCGGCGGCACCCGCCTGGAGTCGATTCGCTCGGCCACACCATGACCAGCGTGGTCATCAACCCGTACTTCCGGTTGGGCGTCCGACCGCCCTCCGCGCACCCCGTACCACGAGACCGTGATCTACGAGGCACACGTCAAGGGCATGACGCAGACGCACCCCGCCATCCCCGAGGAGCTGCGCGGCACCTACGCCGGGCTGGCGCATCCTGCGATCATCGACCACCTGAAGTCGCTGAATGTCACCGCCATCGAGCTGATGCCGGTGCACCAGTTCCTGCACGACCATCGGCTGATGGACCTCGGACTACGAAACTATTGGGGTTACAACACCTTCGGCTTCTTCGCCCCGCATTACCAGTACTCCTCAACCCCGCACGCCGGCGGCGCCGTCGCCGAGTTCAAAACCATGGTCCGGACGTTCCACGAAGCCGGCATCGAGGTGATCCTCGACGTGGTCTACAACCACACGGCAGAAGGCAACCACCTCGGGCCGACGCTCAACTTCCGCGGCATCGACAACGCCGCCTACTACCGGCTTCTCGACGGTGACCTGAAGTTCTACAAGGACTTCACGGGCACCGGCAACAGCCTCAACGCCCGGCATCCGCACACCCTGCAGTTGATCATGGACTCGCTGCGCTACTGGGTGCTCGAGATGCACGTGGACGGTTTCCGGTTCGACCTGGCCGCCACGCTTGCCCGCGAGTTCTACGACGTCGACCGGCTGAGCGCGTTCTTCGATCTGGTTCAGCAGGACCCGGTCGTCAGCCAGGTGAAGCTGATCGCAGAACCGTGGGATATCGGCGAGGGCGGCTATCAGGTAGGCAATTTCCCAGGTTTGTGGACGGAGTGGAACGGGAAGTATCGCGACACTGTGCGTGACTACTGGCGGGGTGAGCCCGCGACCCTTGGCGAATTCGGTTCGCGGCTGACCGGGTCGTCGGACCTCTACGAGGCCACCGGGCGGCGGCCGAGCGCGAGCATCAACTTCGTCACCTGTCACGACGGTTTCACGCTCAATGACCTTGTGTCCTATAACGAGAAGCACAACGAGGCCAACGGCGAGGAGAACCGAGACGGCGAAAGCCATAACCGGTCGTGGAACTGCGGGGTCGAGGGGCCGACGGACGATCCGGACATTCTGGCGCTGCGCGGCCAAGCAGATGCGCAACATCATGGGCACGCTGACGCTTTCGCAGGGCACCCCGATGCTGTCGCACGGCGACGAGATCGGCCGCACCCAGAAGGGCAACAACAACGTCTACTGCCAGGACTCCGAGATCTCCTGGATGGACTGGTCGCTGTGCGACACCAACGCCGACCAGTTGGCGTTCACGCGCAAGGTGATCGCGTTGCGGAAGAACCATCCGGTGTTCCGCCGCCGCCGCTTCTTCGAGGGCAAGCCGATCCGCACCGGCGACCAGATCCGCGACATCGCATGGCTCACCCCCGCAGGCAAGGAGATGACGCCCGAGGATTGGGGTACCGGCCTCGGCAAGTGCGTGGCGGTGTTCCTCAACGGCGAGGCCATCCCGACGCCGAACGAACGCGGCGAGCGGGTGGTGGACGACTCGTTCCTGCTGTGCTTCAACGCCCACGACCAGGAGCAGGACTTCATCGCCCCGAAACTGGCCTACGCCCACCAGTGGACCGCCGAACTCGACACGGCCGACCCGCAAGGTGACACCGACTTGGTGGTTGCCGCGGGCGAAAAGATCTCACTGCAACCACGGTCACTGCTGGTGCTGCGTAAGACCGCCTGACACATGGCCTTTCCTGTTCTGTCGACGTATCGACTGCAGCTTCGCGGTGACTGCTTCACGTTCGCCGACGCCGAGGACCTGCTGCCCTATCTTGACGATCTCGGGGTGTCGCACCTGTACCTGTCGCCGATCCTGACAGCGGCGCCCGGCTCGACCCACGGCTACGACGTCATCGACCCCACCACGGTTTCACCGGAACTCGGCGGCGCCGAAGGGCTGGCGCGGTTATCGGCCGCGGCGCGGTCGCGCGGCATGGGCCTGATCGTCGACATCGTCCCCAACCACGTCGGCGTCGACAACCCCGAGCAGAACAAGTGGTGGTGGGACGTGCTGCGGCACGGGCGGGACTCGGCATACGCGTCGTACTTCGACATCGACTGGACGCTGGACGACGGCCGAATCGTGCTGCCGGTACTGGGTTCCGACGACGACGTCGCCGACCTGGTGGTCGACTCGGATGTGCTGCGGCTCGGCGACCTGGCCTATCCCGTCGCGCCAGGGACCGGTTCCGGCACCGGGGCCGAGGTGCACGATCGCCAGCACTACCGCCTGGTCGGCTGGCGCAACGGCGTATGCGGCTACCGGCGGTTCTTCTCGATCACCTCGCTGGCCGGTCTGCGGCAAGAAGACCGCGCCGTGTTCGACGCCACCCACGTCGAGGTCAAGCGCTGGTTCGACGAGGGACTTGTCGACGGCGTGCGCATCGACCACCCCGACGGCTTGTCCGACCCTGCGGGCTATCTGACGTGGTTGCGCGAAATCACCGGGCCACAGGCGTGGATCGTCATCGAGAAGATCCTTGCCGTCGACGAACCGCTGGATCCCGGCCTGCCCGTTGCCGGCACCACCGGCTATGACGCGCTCCGCGAAATCGGTGGCCTGTTCATCGATCCCGCGGGCGCACGGCCCGCTCACCGAACTTGTCGAGTCGACCGGCACCGACTACCACGCGATGCCCCGGCTGGCGCGCGAACTCAAGGTCCGATGCCGTCACAGAGACCCTGGGCAGTGAGCTGCGTCGGCTGTGCCGCACGATTGCCGCGGCAACCGGATTCGATCATCCACGCGTACCCGGTGCGGTCGCGGCACTGTTGAGCCACATCGGCGTATACCGGTCGGACTACCTGAACCTGTCGTCGGTGCTGCCCACCGCCTTGGCCGAAACCGTCACGGACCGGCCGGAACTGGCGGAGCCACTCGCGGTCGTCTCCGCGGCGGTCGGCGCCGGCGGCGAGGCGTCTGTACGTCTGCAGCAGCTGTGTGGCGCGGCAACGGCGAAGTCGATGGAGGACTGTCTGTTCTACCGCGACCCGCGCCTGGTGTCGCTCAACGAAGTCGGCGGCGAACCCGAGTGGTTCGGGGTCAGCGCGGCCGAGTTCCACCAGCGGGCCGAGTCGCGCGCCCGGTTGTGGCCGCAGGCGATGACGGCGTTGAGCACGCACGACACCAAACGCGGCGAAGACGTTCGGGCCCGGATCGGGGTGCTGTCACAGGTCCCGTCGCTGTGGGCGGAGTTCGTCAGCGCGTGGGAGCGACGCACCCCGTCACCCGACTCGATGACCGGGCTGTTCCTGTGGCAGAACATCTTCGGCGTATGGCCGGTCGACGGCACCGTCACCGATGAGCTGCGCGGCCGTCTGCACGCCTATGCGGAGAAAGCCATCCGAGAAGCCGCGGTGCACACCACGTGGAACGACCCGGACGCCGGGTTCGAGTCGAAGATCCATGAATGGATCGACGCGGTGCATCGACGGGCCGATCGCCAGCGAGCTGACATCCCTTGTGGCTCGCCTCGACGAGCACGCTCGCACCGACAGCCTCGGCCAGAAGCTGCTTCAGCTGACGCACCCGGCGTGCCCGACGTCTACCAGGGCACCGAACTTGGCCGACGACAGCCTCGTCGACCCGGACAACCGGCGTCCGGTGGACTTCGGTGCGCGACGCGAGGCGCTGGCGACGTTGAGCGATGCCAAGATTCGGGTGGTGACGGCCGCGCTGCGGTTACGCCGCGAGAGGCCGCACGTCTTCACCAATGGCGCCTACGCGCCGCTGCTGGCCGAGGGGCCGGCCGCCGGGCACCTCGTGGCATTCGTCCGCGGCTCGGATGTCGTGACGGCGGTGACTCGGCATTCTGTCCGACTCGCCGAAACAGGCTGGGGGGACACCTTTCTGACACTTCCCGACGGAACTTGGGAGGACCGGATCGGCTCCGGCCGGTTCAGCGGCCGGGTGTCCGCCGTCGAGCTTGTTCGCGGAGTCTTCCGGTCGCCCTGCTGGAGCGGGTCGATGACTGAGTTCGCCGTGTGGGCGCCGCGGCCCGAGCGAGTCCGCCTCGACGTCGACGGCACGCTGCACCCGATGACCCGCGCCGATGACGAGCTGGTGGCGCGCCGACGTCGACGCCGGGCCGGACGCGCGATACGGGTTCGTGCTCGACGACGACCCGAAGGTGCTGCCCGACCCTCGATCGCCGCGCCAGCCCGACGGTGTGCACGAGCGGTCGCAGCTGTGGGAGCCTGCTCCCGACGCCTGGACCGACGGCGACTGGCAGGGCCGCTCGATCGAGGGCCGCGTGATCTACGAACTCCACATCGGCACATTCACACCCGGAGGGCACATTCGACTCCGCGATCGAGAAGCTGGACTATCTGGTCGATCTCGGCGTCGACTTCGTCGAGGTGATGCCGGTCAACGCATTCGGCGGCACGCACGGCTGGGGTTATGACGGCGTGCTGTGGTACGCCGTGCACGAACCGTACGGCGGCCCGGACGGGCTGGTGCGGTTCATCGACGCCTGCCACGCCCGTGGCCTCGGCGTGCTGATCGACGCGGTGTTCAACCACCTCGGCCCGTCCGGAAATTACCTGCCGAAGTTCGGGCCGTACCTGTCGTCGGGCAGCAATCCGTGGGGCGAGTCGATCAACATCGCCGACGCGGACGCCGACGAGGTGCGCCGCTACATCCTGGACTGTGCGTTGCGATGGATGCGCGACTTCCACGCCGACGGCCTGCGATTGGACGCCGTGCACGCGCTGGTCGACACCACCGCCATTCACATCCTCGAGGAGCTCTCCACCGAAACCGACGCTCTGGCAGAGGAATTGGGCCGACCGCTGTCGCTGATCGCCGAGAGCGACAAGAACGATCCGCGGCTGATCACCCCGCGGGACCGCGGCGGCTCGGCATGACCGCGCAGTGGGACGACGACATCCACCACGCGATCCACGCCGCGGTGTCCGGTGAACGGCAGGGTTACTACGGCGATTTCGGATCGCTGCGAGACGCTGGCGCAGACGCTGAGACACGGCTACTTACCACGCAGGCACCTATTCGTCGTTCCGGCACCGGCGCCACGGCCGCCCGCTGGACACGGCGACGTATCCCGGCGACCCGGCTGCTGGCGTACACGCTGACGCACGACCAGGTCGGCAACCGGGCGTGCGGCGACCGACCGTCGCAGAACCTGACATCGGGCCAGCTGGCCGTCAAGGCGGCGCTCGCGCTCGGATCTCCCTACACGGCAATGCTTTTCATGGGTGAGGAATGGGGGTCGTCGTCACCGTTTCAGTTCTTCAGCTCGCATCCGGAGCCGGAACTGGCCAGGGCCACCGCCGAGGGCCGCAAGCGGGAGTTCGCCGAACACGGCTGGGATGCCGACGAGATTCCCGACCCGCAGGATCCCGAGACGTTCCAGCGGTCGAAGCTGAACTGGGACGAGATCGACGACGGCGATCACGGCCGGCTGCGCGGATCTACCGCGCACTGATCGCACTGCGGCGGACCGAACCCGACATGGCCGACCCATGGCTGGACCATCTGCGGATCGACTTCGACGAGGACCAGCGGTGGATCGTCATGCACCGCGGCTCACTGGCCGATCGCCTGCAACCTCGACGCCGAAGCAGTCACCGTCCCGGTCACCGGCGAGGTGGTGCTGGCCTGGGGTGAGCCCGCCGATCGGCGCCGAATCCGTTCGGCTGGACGGGCATTCTTTCGCGATTCTGCGCATTGTCAACACGTGATGCACAGCGGGCGGGACCTGTGGATAACTGAGTATCGGTTCGCCGCGACACCGCTGATGATCCATGAATGAGTCATAACGAACTGCTTCCGATTCCGCCCATCGAAACCGCAACGGACCCTGTGCATTCACGCCGCCGATCTACGACAACGATGGCGCGCACTGATGGGCCCGCTAGGGTTCGGCGAACGACTGCTGTGGTTAGGTTTCGTCGGACGCGATCGGCGCATCGTTCAAGACCTCAGTGACGTCAGATCCCTCTGCCGCCCTGGCCGCGACGCGATTACGTCGAGAATGTCCTGGTCGGCGCTTGCACTGGCTCCTGCTACGAACTCGAACCCGGCACCACCGCGGCGCTCCTGCTGACCCGGCCCGGCGAGGAGGAGTTTCGGACCTGGACCGGAATGGACGACGCTCCTGACGCAGGTCGCCGCCGAGCATCGAGGTGCCACTCGAGCCGATATTTCGCGCCAACGACGAGTCGTCGTCGGTCCGACTCGAAAGCAGCAGCCTAAGTGCTACCATGTGCTACATGGAGCGCATCGGCCTGCGCGAGCTGCGGCCGCACGCAAGCCGGTACATCGCGCATGTGGCAAAGGGCGAAACCGTCGAGGTGACTCAGCGGGGTCGTTTGAGTGGCTCGTATCGTGCCGGCCGGTGAAGACACTTGGGATGGATTTGATCCTTCGGCGAGGTTAACCCGGCCTCATCCGCGGAGGCACTTGCCATGGAACTCCCGGTTGACTACCGGTTTCAACGCCTCAGCTGAACTGCAGAAGCTGCGCGGCGACGAACGCTGATGCAGCTGTACCTGGACACCTCAGTCGCTGGTGAAACTGGTTGCATCGGAGCCTGAATCCGTCGCTGCTCGCGGCACTATTTGGGCGAATTCACCGGACGATACAAGATTTACCAGAGCGCTTGCGCGCACCGAGCTAGTCGCGCGCCGTGACCAGACAACGGGTCGATGGATATCGTTGCCAGCACGCGCGGCGCGTCCTCGGCGGGCTGGATCTCGTGCCGTTGACCAACAGACTTGCTCGACAAGCGCCGCGAATTCACCGCCGCGCTGACCCGAGAACCCTTGATGCGATTCATCTTTCGGCTGCGCTCGACCGCGCCGGACCTGCGCTCCATCGTCACCTATGACAGCCCGCCTGACCGAGGCGCCGCCGCTGCGGGGATCACGTTGTCGTCAAGCCCCTGCTCAGGTCAGGTAGCGGTAGGCCGGCGAGCCCGGCTCGAGCCGCTCGACGTGGATGTCGGAGGCCTGCATCCGCTCGAGCAGACCCTCCAGGTCGGCGGCCGAGCCGAGCTCGATGCCGACCAGCGCCTCGCCGGTCTCCCGGTTGTTGCGCTTGACGTACTCGAACAGGGTGATGTCGTCGTTCGGGCCCGAGCACGTCGTCGAGGAACCGGCGCAGCGCGCCCGGCTCCTGCGGGAAGTCGACCAGGAAGTAGTGCTTGAGCCCGAGGTGCACCAGCGAGCGCTCGAGGATCTCGCCGTAGCGGGAGACGTCGTTGTTGCCGCCGGAGATCAGGCACACCACCGTCGATCCCGGCTCGATGTCGGCCTCCAGCAGCGCGGCCACCGACAGCGCACCCGCAGGCTCGGCGATGATGCCCTCGTTCTGGTACAGGTCGAGCATCGCGGTGCACACCGCGCCCTCGTCGACCGGTGGTGATCGACACCATGTCCCCCGCGGCGGCCAGCGCCGCGTACGGCAGCGTGCCCGCCCGGTGCGACCGCGGCGCCGTCGACGAACTGGTCGACGTGCTCGAGCGTGACCGGCTCGCCCGCGGCCAGCGCGGCCATCATCGCCGCGGCGCCCGCCGGCTCGACGCCGAGCACCGAGGTGCTGCGTCGTCCGCTCGGCCAGGTAGGTGGTGATGCCCGCGATGCAGCCGCCGCCGCCGACCGGGACGATCACCAGGTCCGGCTCGGCGTCGAGCTGGTCGAGGATCTCGACGGCGATGGTGCCCTGCCCCGCCATCGTGCGCGGGTCGTCGTACGGCGGCACCAGCGTGGCGCCGGTGCGCGCGACGTCGTCGAGCGCGGCCGCGGCGGCCGTCGTCGTAGGTCTTGCCGACCGACGATCAGCTCGATGAACTCGCCGCCGTGGTAGCGGATCCGGTCGCGCTTCTGCTTGGGCGTCTTGGCCGGGACGTAGACCCGGCCGTGGATGCCCATCGACCGGCACGCCAACGCGAAGCCCTGCGCGTGGTTGCCCGCCGACGAGCACACCACCCCGGCGGCCATCTCGTGCGTCGGACAGCTGCATCAGCAGGTTGTAGGCGCCGCGCAGCTTGTACGAGCGCACCGCCTGCAGGTCCTCGCGCTTGAGGTAGACCTGCGCACCGGTGACCGCCGACAGCCGATCGCTGAACTGCAGCGGCGTGCGCGCGACCACGCCGGAAATTCGCTGAGCGGCCTCGTCGATGTCGGCCGCGGATCAACCGGCGGCGACGTGTCGAGGGCTCTGGCTCAGCTCAGCGGACACCGACAATGGTGCCACCGCACCCCACCGCAGCAAAAACGTGGTTCAGCTGACCGGGGTCAGCACGAAGACCGGGATCTGCCGGTCGGTCTTCTTCTGGTATCGGCGTAGTCGG
Organism: uncultured Actinomycetota bacterium; assembly: GCA_963734385.1. Taxonomy (GTDB): domain Bacteria; phylum Actinomycetota; class Actinomycetes; order Mycobacteriales; family Mycobacteriaceae; genus Mycobacterium. The sequence continues at coordinate 179,493 of CAVTHR010000005.1, forward strand.
GCCAGGCCTCGACCGCGCGCTCCCACCACGCGGCCTTCTCGTCGCCGAACACCTCGCGGGCGTCGTAGTCGCCGGTGGCGGTGCCGTCCTGCAGCTCGACCCGCGGGTTCGGCCTTGACGTTGTAGTACCAGACCGGGTTCTTCGGGCGCGCCGCCGAGCGACGCGACGACGGCGTACTCGCCGTCGTGCTCGACCCGCATCAGCGGCGTCTTGCGGATCTTGCCGGTCTTGGCGCCGACGTGGTCAGCAGGATGACGGGCCTGCCCTTGAGCTCGGTGCCCTCGGTGCCGCCGGACTCCATGTATTCCTCGGCGTTCTCGCGGGCCCAATCCGACGTGCTGGGTTCATAATCTCCGGAAAGTAGGCATGTAACCAGCTTAGACGGCTAGCGAAATCGACCCGCCCAGATCGGTGTTTCGGTTGGCCGAAATCTTTCTTACGAGCTATCGTCAAACTCATGACCATGCGCGACGAAGTATTGATCGCCGGGGTGCCCTGGCCGGTGCTACAAGCTGGTCGCGCTCCTGGCCGGCATCGTCGCGCTGATCGCCGTCGGCGTGATGACCTCCAGCGCTGCGCCCGCCGTGCTGACCGGGGCCGCCGCGGCCACTGCCGTGTGGCTCGGCCTGCGTGTCGCATCCTCGCGCCGCTAGCTCTCCGCCAGCCGTCTCAGCCGGCCCAGGTCGGCGGTCACCGTTGCCACATCGCTTTCGAACTCCTCATCGGTCATGTCTGGCCGCTGTCGCACGGTGAACACCACCTCACAGCGCGCTGACCTTCACCGGCGGGAATCACCCGCAGCGGGTTGTACACCGCCTCGCCTGACGGCAACCGCACCACGTGGTCGAGCACCCCGTAGTCGTTGGCCGGCGCGAACTCGACGGTCACCTGCCCCATCGGCGAATCCGCCACCCAGCCGTCGGCCGTCTGACGCAACGCGCCCGCCGCCAGCCCGGACGCCCACCGCGGCATCTGCTCGGGGTCGGCGGCGATGGCGTACACGACGTCGGGCGCGACGTCGATCCACACGCTGACATGTCGGGACGTCATTGCGTCACGCTCGCTGCCGCCTTCGGCTCGTGCACGCCGTCGGCGACGTCGGACGAGTACAGTTCCTCGATCTCGGCGCCGTATTTCTCGTGGATCGGTTTGCGCTTGAGCTTCATCGTCAGCGTGATCTCGTCACCGCCGGGTTCCCAGAATGTCGGCAGCACCCGAAAGCGCTTGATCTGTTCCACCTTCGACAACTTTGCGTTGCCGCCGGCCACGCCAGCCGCGATATCGGCGATCACACCTGGGTCTGCGGCCAACGTTTCAGGCGAATCGTCGGCCAGCCCCCGCTGCGCGGCATACGGGCGCGGCCGACTCGGCGTCGAGGACGATCAGCGCGGTGTTGTACGGGCGGGCATCGCCGACGACGAGCATCACTCCGATGAGCGGAGACGCGGCCTTGATCGTGTTCTCGATGTTGGCGGGCGACATGTTCTTTCCCGCCGCGTTGATGATCAGTTCCTTCTTGCGGTCGACGATCTTCAGATAGCCGTCCTCGTCGGCCTCGAGGATGTCGCCGGTATACAGCCAGCCGTCATCGTCGACGGCCTCGGCCGTTTTCTTCGGCTCCTTGCGGTAGGCCTTCATCACCAGCGGTCCGCGCACAAGGAATTCCCCGTCCTCAGCGATGCGGCCCTCCATCCCCGGCAGCAGCTTGCCCACGGTACCGATGCGGGCATCGCGTGGATGGCTCACCGTCGCAACGCAACTCAACTCAGACATACCCCAGACCTCGCAAATGGGAATTCCCAGGCTGAGGAAGAACGCCAAGTCTCCTTCGGGATCGGCGCCGCACCCGAAACGGTCCAGCGGACCTGGTCGAGCCCGAGCTTCTCCCGCAGCTTCGACAGCACCAACTCGTCGGCTTGGGCCCATTCGGCGGCGACGTCGTCGGGTATCGGTTCGCCTGCGGCCAGAGCGCCTGCTTTCTTCGCGGCGACCGCCAGCCCCCACTGCAAGCCCCATGCGCTTCGTGTCGTCGGGCTCGTTCTCGGCCGCGAATTCGATTGCGGCTTTGAGCTTCTCCCATACCCGGGGGACCGCACCCCAGATCGTCGGCCGCACGTCGGGCAAAGCCGCCGCGATGGCACGGGGATCGGGAACGACCGTGACCTGGCTGCCGAACGCTTCCTGGCTGTACAGGCAACCCCACCGGTCGGCAATGTGCGCCGACGGAAGAAACGACGTGATGCGATCACCGAACTCGACACCGAGCACCTCAGCGACCGCAAACGTCTCGAAGAGCAGGCTGGTATGCGTCATCTCCACACCCTTGGGATTGCCTGTGGTACCCGAGGTGTAGATCAGCGTGGCCACGTCGTCGGGCTTCACGGCCCGCCATGTGGCCTCGAAGTCGAAGTCGTCGGCGCCGCCTGCAAGAAAATCCTCGTACGGCGTCGTCCCGTCCGGCGAGCCGTCGATGCACACGATGTGGTCGATGTCCGCACCGCTGTCCCTGATCCGATCGACGTACTGCTCCTCGCAGAAGACGACCTTGGTATCCGCGTTGTCGAACACGTAGACCAGCTGCTCGGCGGCCAACGTGTTGTACACCGAGAACGAGACTGCGCCGAGGTGCTGCGCACCCACGTCGATGGGATAAAACTCGATCCGGTTGCCCATCATCAACGACACCGTGTCGCCCGGCCGCACCCCGAGCGCGGCGAGGCCCGCGGCGACCTGCCGCACCTGTGCGGCGTATTCGCGCCAGGTCAGGGTCTGTGTGCCGCCCACCGTGCGAATCGCAATGGCGTCGGGATCGATAGCGGCGGTGCGCTGGAAGGCCTCACAAAGAGTGGCCGGCCGATCGGATGTGCTCATGATTTCCAACTTAGGCACTCACACTGTGCAGATGGACGGTTCACCTGAATCTGAACACCAGCGCGAGCGCATTATTCGCCGCGCCGAGGAGCTTGCCGTGGATGCCGAAAACGGCTACCGTCGTGGCTGCGGGCCGGCGACCCGGAGAGCTCGATTGCCGGTACTGCTCTCGGTGCTGGCGGCCATCGCGCTGCAGGTGGCCATCCCGAAGAGCTACACGCTGGTGCCTCGTTGGCCGCTGCTGGTGCTGGAGGCGCTGCTGCTGATCGTCCTGCTTGTCATCAACCCGCTCGGATGTCGCGCCGAACGCGATTGGGCAGATACGCCACCTGGGTGCTGCTGGCGGCCATCACCATTGACAACACGTTGTCCGCCGCTCTCTTGGACGTCCGCATCATCTCCGGCGAGGTCAGCAACGACGCAGCGGTATTGCTCGGGAGCGGTGGGGCGATCTTCGTCACCAACATCATCGTGTTCGGCATCTGGTACTGGGAGCTCGACCGCGGCGGGCCGTTCGCCCGACACGCGAGGCGAGCAGCCCTATCCCGACTTCATGTTCCCGCAGATGACGACGCCCAACTGGCCAAACCCGGATTGGCGCCCGACGTTCGTCGACTACCTGTACGTCAGCGTCACCAACGTGATGGCCTTCTCCCCGACCGACACCATGCCGCTGGCACGCTGGGCCAAGGCGATGATGACCGTGCAGGCGATGGTCGCGCTGTCCACCGCTGGCGCTCGTAATCGCAAGGGCGGTGAACGTTTTGGGCTGAATGTTCAGCCAGGAAACAGGAGTACGTTCGCGTTCATGGGGATTGCGACCACCGAACTGACTCCTGTCGAACAGACCGCATTTCTCACCGAGTACGCCAGGGCGCTGGACAGCCGATCGGCCACGACCGATCCTTGGTGACCGCTGGCGCACGAGGTCGTCGGCAAGATCGACTACGACTTCGCCGGCCTCGGCATGCAGACCAGCGTGGTGTGCCAGACCGCGCTGCGCGCCAAGATGCTCGACGACCGGGTGCGCGCGTTCATCGACCGAGCATCCCAACGCCGTCGTCGTCGACCTCGGCGCCGGGCTGGACAGCGGCTTCTACCGCGTGAATCCGCCGCCGTCGGTGGACTGGTACAGCGTCGACCTGCCAGGCATCACCGCGCTGCGCGACGAGGTGCTGCCCGCCGCGACGCAATCACATTCGGTGCCGGTCTCGTTGGCCGACGAGCACTGGCCCGACGCCATCCCGGCGGACCGCCCGACCATGCTGATCGCCGACGGGCTGTTCGCCTTCCTGACCGAGCCGGTGATCGTCGGCAATTTTCCGCCGCATCACCGACCATTTCGGTTCCGGCGAGCTGGCGTTCAACGACTACGGCGGCATCGGCTGGGTGAGCCGTCTGGCGATCAAGCTCTACCCGCAGAAGATGTTCAAGGACGTCGGAAGCCAATGGGGTTACCACGGATTCAAGGACGCCCACCACCCGGAAACCTGGAATCCGCGCATGCAGCTGGTGGAGGAGACCAGCCTGACGCACGCACCAGAGGTCGATCTGTTCCCGACCTGGCTGCGGATCGCCACCCGGTTGTCAGGGATGTCGAAGGCGACCGCCCGCCATGGGCGAATCCTGCGCTACGCGTTCTGAGTCTCAACGGCGAAAGCCACCTGCGCCTTCCTTGTGATGGAACGATGTGCCTGTCGTCGAAAGAGGTTGGCAATGGCGCACGCACCTGCAAAACGATGATCACCGCGGCACTGACGGTCGGGGCTTTGGCGGCGGCTGGTTCCGACTCGCCGACATCGACGCGATCTCCCACGCCGGCCCCGCTCAGATCTATGAGCTCGACCCCGAGCGACCCCGCTCGAACAGGCCGTTCAACTCGCCGAAGCTGGCCGCCTGCGCCAGTTCGTCAAAGCCGCCCTCAGCGATGCTGCGTGCGGCGGACAGGAAAGCGCCCCAGGCGACCCGCGACAGTGCCGATCCGACGCTGATCCGCCTTACCCCGAGGTCGGCCAGCTCCGGCATGGACAGGCCGGCGGCCGATGACTTCAACACGTTGACCGGATACGGCCGGACCGCATCGACGAGCGCCGCGATGTCGTCCCGGCTCGCGATACCGGGCGCGAACAATACGTCGGCGCCCGCCTCCGCATAGGCCTGCAATCGCGTAATCGCCTCGGCGAGCGGATCGGAGTGCCCGTAGAGGAAGCACTCGGCTCGCGCCGTCAGCAGAACATCGCCGCCCGACTCATCGATCGCCGACCGGGCCACGCGGATCCGCTCGACCGCCTGCTCCATCGGCAGCACGGGATCGTCGCTGTCGCCCCATGCGTCTTCGATCGACAGACCCGCGACTCCGGTCGCGACGCAACGAGTGACGTTCTCGGCCAACTCAGTCAGGTCGTCGGCGTATCCGGCCTGAAAGTCGGCGTTGACCGGCAGATCGACCGCGTCGACGATCTCGGCGATGTGGCCGACGGCGGTCTCGGCCGTCAGCGCCGTCGGCGAGTCCGGCAGGCCCTGCGAGAATGCGAACCCGGCACTCGTGGTGGCCACCGCCGAAAACCCGCAAGCGGCAAGGGCAATCGCGGTGCCGCGATCCCAAGGATTGGGAATCACAAAGCAGCCGCTTTCGTGAAGCCTGCGGAACCGAGCGCAAGCGTCGGCTGCGGTCATCAGCCCAGGCAGCCGGGGCCAAGCAGCGCCTTCAGATCACCCATCAGGGCCGACGACGGCGTGACCCGCAGTGACTGGTCAAGTTCCAGCGTGGTGATGCGCTCGCCGCTGATCAGCCGCAGGTGCACCTGCGACGTGCCGGGATGACGCGCCAGCACCTGCTTGAGCGCGTTGACCTTGTCGATGGTGCACTGCCGCGTCGGCAGGCTGACGGCAACCGGCCGGTCGGCAGCCGCATTCGAAAAGTCAGGCACCACAAGGTCGTTGGCGATCAGGGAGAGCCGGTCGTCCTGAATTCTGACCTTCGCGCTGACCAGCACGACCGCGTCGTCGACGATCTCCGCACCGACACTCGAGTACGTCTGCGGGAAGAACATCACCTCGATGCCGCCGGTCAGATCCTCCAATTGCGCCGATGCCCAGGGCAACCCGTTCTTGTTGACCCGCCGGTTCACCGCGGCCAGGATGCCGCCGACCCGCACCTGCGCGTCGTTGGGGACGTCGCCGTCCAGGATCGACGGGATCTGCGTGTCGACCTGACCGACCAGCAGGTGCGCGACGCCGTTGAGCGGATGGCCGGACACGTACAGGCCCAGCATCTCGCGCTCGAGCGCCAGCTTGTGCTTGTCGTCCCACTCCTCGTCGGGCACCTTGATGGTGAACACCGCGTCGGTGGCGGTGTCGGCGCCGCCGAACAGGTCGAACTGGCCCATCGCCTCGGCCTTCTTGGTGCCCAGCACCGAATCGACCGCGTCGGTGTGCACCAGGAACAGCCCCTTGCGCGGATGGCCCAGCGAGTCGAACGCGCCCGCCTTGATCAGCGACTCGGTGACCTTCTTGTTGCACGGGCCGATGTCGATCTTGTTGAGGTAGTCGGAGAAGTCGATGAACTTGCCCTTGTCGGTGCGCGAACCGATCAGCGACGCAACGACATTCGCGCCGACATTGCGCACCGCGCCGAGCCCGTAGCGGATGTCCTCGCCGACCGAGGCGAAGTTGAGGCCGGACTCGTTGACGTCGGGCGGCAGCACGGTGATGCCGAGCTTGCGGCAGTCGGCCAGGTAGACCGCGGCCTTGTCCTTGTCGTCGCCGACCGACGTGAGCAGGCCGGCCATGTACTCGGCCGGGTAGTTCGCCTTCAGGTAGGCCGTCCAGTACGACACCAGGCCGTAGCCGGCGGCGTGCGACTTGTTGAACGCGTAGTCGGCGAACGGCAGCACGGTGTCCCACAGCGCCTTGATGGCCTTGGCCGAGAACCCGTTGGCCTTCATGCCTTCCGAGAAGCCCTCGTACTCCTTGTCGAGCACCTCGCGCTTCTTCTTGCCCATCGCCTTGCGCAGAATGTCTGCTCGGGCGAGCGAGTAGCCGGCGACCTTCTGCGCGATGCGCATGATCTGCTCTTGGTAGACGATCAGGCCGTAGGTCTCGGCGAGGATCTCCTCGAGCGGCTCGGCCAGCTCCGGGTGGATCGGCTTGATGGCCTGGCGGCCGTTCTTGCGGTCGGCGTAGTCGTTGTGGGCGTTCATGCCCATCGGGCCGGGCCGGTACAGCGCGATGACGGCGACGACGTCCTCGAACCCGGTGGGCTGCATGCGGCGCAGCAGGTCGCGCATCGGGCCGCCGTCGAGCTGGAACACGCCGAGCGTGTCACCGCGGCCGAGCAGCTCGTAGGTGGCGGCCGTCGTCGAGCGGCAGCGACTCCAGGTCGAGCTCGATTCCCCGGTTGGCCTTGATGTTCTCGATCGCGTCGCCGATGATCGTCAGGTTGCGCAGGCCGAGGAAGTCCATCTTCAGCAGGCCGATGGCCTCGCACGACGGGTAGTCCCAGCCGGTGATGATGGCGCCGTCCTGCGGCCGCTTCCACAGCGGGATCGCCTCGGTCAGCGGCTCGGAGCTCATGATCACCGCGCAGGCGTGCACGCCGGCGTTGCGGATCAGGCCCTCGAGGCCGCGGGCGGTCTCGTAGATGGTGCGGACGTCGGGGTCGGTGTCGATCAGCCCGCGGACCTCGGCGGCTTCCTTGTACCGCTCGTGGTTGGGGTCGGTGATGCCCGACAGCGGGATGTCCTTGGCCATGATCGGCGGCGGCAGCGCCTTGGTGATCCGGTCGGCGATCGCGAAACCGGGCTGGCCGTAGTGGATCCGGGCCGAATCCTTCAGCGCCGCCTTGGTTTTGATGGTGCCGAAGGTGATGACCTGGGCGACCCGGTCGTTGCCCCACTTGTCGGCGGCGTAGCGCACCATCTCGCCGCGGCGGCGGTCGTCGAAGTCGATGTCGATATCGGGCATCGACGCGCGCTCGGGGTTGAGGAACCGCTCGAACAGCAGCCCGTGCTCGATCGGGTCGATGTCGGTGATGCGCAGCGCGTAGGCGACCAGCGAGCCGGCCGCCGAACCACGACCGGGGCCGACCCGGATGTCCACCGACCGCGCGTAGTTGACCAGGTCGGCGACGATCAGGAAGTACGACGGATAGCCCTTGCCGCAGATGACCTCGATCTCGTAGTCGGCGCGGTCGACGTACTCGGGCGGCACGCCGTGCCGGGAACCGGCGCGCCAGCCCGGCGTCGACCTCGTGCCGCAGCCACGACGCCTGGTCGTGCCCCTCGGGCACCGGGAAGATCGGCATCCGGTCGCGCGGTCGCCCACACGTCGTCGTAGGACTGCACCCGCTCGGCGATCAGCAGCGTGGAGTCGCACGCGCCGGGCAATCTCGTCGTCCCACAGCGCGCGCATCTCGGCGGCGGACTTGAGGTAGTAGCCGTCACCGTCGAACTTGAACCGGTTGGGATCCGACAGCGTCTTGCCGGTCTGCACGCACAGCAGCGCCTCGTGGTTGTGCGCGGCGTCGCGGGTGACGTAGTGGCAGTCGTTGGTGGCCAGCGGCGGGATGTCGAGCTTGCGGCCGATCTCCAGCAGCCCCTCGCGGACCCGGCGCTCGATGTCCAGGCCGTGGTCCATCAGCTCGAGGAAGTAGTTGTCCGGGCCGAAGATCTCCCGCCACTTCGCGGCCGACTCGAGCGCCTCGCGGTCGTGGCCCGAGCCGCAGCCGGGTCTGCACCTCACCGGACGGGCAGCCGGTGGTGGCGATGATGCCCGCGGCGTGCTCGGCGATGATCTCGGCGTCCATCCGCGACCACTTGCCGAGCTGGCCCTCGAACGACGCCAGCGACGACAGCTTGAACAGGTTGCGCAGGCCCGTCGCGTTCTCGGCGACCATCGTCATGTGGGTGTAGGAGCCGCTGCCCGAGACGTCGTCGGACTTCTGGCTCGGATCGCCCCACAGGATGCGCTTGGTGTCGAACCGGGACCCGGGCGCGATGTAGGCCTCCACGCCGATGATCGGCTTGATGCCCGCCTCGGTGGCCGCGTTGTAGAACTCGCTGGCGCCGAACATGTTTCCGTGGTCGGTCATGCCGATCGCGGGCATCTCCAGCCGCTGGGCCTCGGCCAGCATCGGAGCGATCTTCGCGGCACCATCCAGCATCGAGTACTCGGTGTGGTTGTGCAGGTGCACGAAGCTCGAGGAGTTCATAGGGACGCCAGTCTATGACCGCCCACCGACGAGCACGGGCGTGTCGGGGTGCGTGTCTTATCGCGTTAGCGAAGTTAGCTGTTCACGCAGGTACTCAGCGACACCGGGGTCGGTGGTCAGCTCGATGGCGGTGCGGTACGCGGCCGCGGCGGGCTCGGTCCGGCCCGCCCTGGCGAGCAGGTGCGCCCTGGTGGTCCACGCTGGTTGGAAGCGTTCGGCGGCCGGGTCGTCGATGGCGTCCAACGCGCGCAACCCCGCGTCCGGCCCGTCGAGCTCACCGTCGACGGCGGCCATGGCCACCGCAGCGCCCAGCGACGGGGCCACCTGCAGCCAGCGCCCGGTACAGCGTTCGCACTGCGGTCAGATCGACTGGTCGCACGCAATGGGCCGACTGGATCGCCGCCTCGTACTGGAAGCGGCCAGGCCGCCCGAAGCCGTGGGCGCGTCGCAACAGGCCCTCGCCCCGGGCGATCAGCGTCGCATCCCAACGCGTGATGTCCTGCTCGTCGAGCGGGACGAACTCGCCCGCCGGGTCGCGCCGCGCCGGCCGACGCGCCTCCGACAGGCACACCAGCGCCGCCAACCCGAGCACCTCCGGCTCGTCGGGCAGCAGGTCGGCCAGCACCAGCGCCAAGTGCAGCGCCTCGGCCGACAGCGTTTCGATGGGTGCGCCCGCGGCCGCCGAGCTGCCAGTCGATCGCATACGCGCCGTAGACCGCCTCCAGCACCGCGGGCAGCCGCTCTGTCGAGGTCGGCGCGGCCGGGCAGCACGAACGGGATGCCCGCGTCGCGGATGCGCTTCTTGGCCCGCACCAACCGCTGGGCCATCGCGGCCTGGGGCACCGCGAACGCCTCGGCGATGGCGGCGGCCTCGACGCCGAGCACGATCTGCAGCATCAGCGGCGTGCGGATGTTGGCGCGATCGCGGGGTGGGCGCACACGAGCATCAGCTCGAGCCGTCTGTCGGGAATGTCGGGCATGTCATCGAATTCGATAGCGCTCTCGTGGGTTTCGCCGAGCGGTTCGGTCATCCGGTAGGCGTGTGACTTCCACATGTCGCGCAGCCTGTTGCGGGCGACGGTGAGCAGCCAGCCTCGGGGTTGGCAGGGATCCCGTCGTCGGGCCACCGGTCGAGCGCGCGCTCCAGCGCGTCGGCAAGCGCGTCCTCGGCGGCCGCGATATCCCGGTTGGGCGCCGCGAGCACGGCGAGCAGCCGACCGTAGGAGTCATGAACAAGGTCGGCTACCCGCCGCTGCTTCGCGCGACGTGCCTTACGGGTTGTACCACCCGCGGTCGGCGGCGTATGTCCGCGCCACCGGGCGGATCTCGATGGAACCCCAGCCGTTGGCGGGGTTGCGCTTGCGCCCACTTCAGCGCCTCGTCCAGATTGGCCACCTCGATGACGAAGATGCCGCCGAGGCGTTCCTTCGTGTCGGCGAACGGGCCGTCCTGAACCTCGGGCGTGCCGTTGCGGGCGGTCACCGTCGTGGTGGCCACGACCGGTTCGAGCACCTCGGTGTCGATGAGCACCCCGGCCGCCCACAGGTCGTCGGCGTAGGCCTGGAAGGCGGCCATCGCCGGAGCCATGTCCTCCTCGGTCAGTCCGATCTCGCTGGCTTCCTGGTAGTGCATCAGCAGGCAGTACCGCATGGTGTCCTCCTCGACGTCGATTGTGACCTTGACACCGTCATGACGACTCGGTTGCGCGCCGAATCGACATGTGGCGACCGACCGGCCCGCGCAACACGACGCGAGCACTCATCAGAATCCCAGCCGTGGCAGCAACACCCGTGTCAAGTCGGGGGCGGGCGGCAATGGCTGAGGGTTCAGCGCAACGGGAGACAGGTCGGGGCCTGGCGGCAACGGCTGGGGGTTCAGCGCAACGCGAGACAGGTCGAGGCGCGGCGGCAACGGCTGCGGGTTGAGCGCAACCGCGTCCAAGACGTTGGACGGAAGACTCGGCACATAGGCCACGTCCGGGCTGGCCGAGGCCGAGCCCGGACCTGCGAGACCGATGAGGCCGGCGGCGGCGCCCGTGAGGACGGCCACGCCGACTCCGCGGCGCACGGACTTCGGGTGAGTGAGATTGCGATACATGGTGTTCTCCTTGGTGGTGGTCGCCGCCCGCGGGTGGGCGGCGCTCACCGACTAGGAGCGATGACCACCTGGCGATCGCACACTTTTTTCAAAAGTCTCCGAATCCGTCTGTGAGGTACGCCTGGCCCGCCACAGCGCGTCGACGGTGAACACCAGCAGCGCCACCCAGATCAGCGCGAAGCCGAGCCAGCGGCCCATGGGCATCGGCTCATGGCCGACCAACACGCCCCACGCCATCTGCAGGCCGGGGTTGAGGTAGAACAGCAGCCCCAGCGTCACGAGCGGCAGGCGCTGCGCGGCCGCCGCGAAGAGCAGCAGGGGAATGGCCGTCATCGGCCCGGCCAGCATCATCAGCACCGCGTGGCCCGGGCCGTGGTTGACGAAGTGGGCCTGGTGCACGACCTGCAGCCAGATCATGAACCCGACCGCCACCGGCAGCGCCCACAGCGTCTCGACCATCACGCTGACCCGCGGGTCGGCGTCCACCACCTTCTTGACCAGCGCCGTACAGGGCGAACGTGGCGGCGAGCGCCAGCGCGATGTAGGGCACCTCACCGACTTCCGCGGTCAGTATCACGACCGCGACGACGGCGAGCGTCAAGCGACAGAGCTGCCACCTGTTCAGCCGCTCGCGAAAGATCACCACCCCGAGCGCCACGCTGACCAGCGGATTGATGAAGTAGCCGAGCGCCGCGTCGACGACATGGCCGTGTGTGACGGCCCAGATGTAGGTGCCCCAGTTGGCCGCGATCAGCGCCGATGCGGCCAGCAGTAGCAGCCAGGTGCGGGCGCTGAGCCGGCGCAGGTCACCGAGCCTGCGCACCACCGCGAGCAGCACCAGGAGTAAGACCGCGCTCCACACGAACCGGTGCGCCAGTATCTCCGGCGCGCCCGCGGGCAGCAGCAACAGGAAGAAACCGGGACACAGCCCCCACCACACGTAGGCGCCCGCACCGAACAGCAGCCCGGAGCTTCGCTGCGCGTCGCTCACAGTTCGTGGTTGCGCAGCACGTCGAGCGCGTGCTGCAGGTCGGACGGGTACGGGCTGGTGATCTCGACCCGGCGGCCGTCGGCGGGATGGCCGAATGCCAGCGACCGGGCATGCAGCCATTGCCGTTCCAGGCCAAGCTTCTTCGCGAGCACGGGATCGGCGCCGTAGGTCAGGTCACCCGCGCACGGGTGGTGCAGCGCGGCGAAATGCACCCGAATCTGATGTGTACGACCGGTTTCCAGCTCGACGTCGAGCAGACTCGCGGCCTGGTGCGCCTCCACCGTGTCGTAGTGCGTGACGCTTTGCCGACCGTCTCTGGGTGACGGCGAACTTCCAGTCGTGACCGCGGTGCCTGCCGATCGGCGCGTCGATGGTTCCGCTGGACGGATCCGGATGTCCTTGCACCAGTGCGTGATAGCGCTTCTCCACGGTGCGCTGCTTGAACGCCCGCTTGAGCACGGTGTAGGCGCGTTCGGAGAGGGCCACCACCATCACGCCCGAGGTGCCGACGTCGAGCCGGTGCACGATGCCCTGCCGCTCGTGGATGCCCGAAGTGGAGATCCGGAAACCGGCGGCCGCCAGCCCGCCCAGCACCGTCGGCCCGTGCCAGCCGACGGTGGCGTGCGCGGCCACCCCCGCCGGTTTGTCGACCGCGACGATGTCGTCGTCGGAGTACAGAATCGTCATGCCCTCGATGTCGACCGGCGTATTCTCCAGCGGCGCAGGCGCTTCGGGCAGCCGCACCTCGAGCCACGCACCGGCGTCAGGCGGTCGGACTTGCCAACCGGTGTCCCGTCGAGGTCGACGCCGCCGTCCTCGGCCAGCGCGGCGGCCGCGGTGCGGGACAGGCCGAGCAGCCGGGCCAGCCCGGCGTCGACGCGCATGCCCGCCAGCCCCTCCGGCACTGGCATCGACCGCGTGTCCATCAGGTGCGCTCGGACCGACGGCCGACGGTGTCCGATTCGCCGTCCGGCCTGCGCCGCCGACGGTGTCGAAGTCGAACCCGAACAGCGACAACACGACCAGCAGGATCGCACCGCCCACCACCGACGGGTCGGCGACGTTGAACACCGGCCACCAGCCGATGGATAGGAAGTCGACGACATGCCCGCGCAGCGGTCCCGGTGACCGGAAGAAGCGGTCGACCAGGTTGCCCAATCGCGCCGCCGAGGATCATGCCGAGTCCGATCGCCCACCACGGTGAGACCAGCCGTCTGCCCATCCAGATGATGCCGACAACCACGCCACTGGCGATCAGCGTCAGCACCCAGGTGTATCCGGTTGCCATCGAGAACGCGGCGCCGGAGTTGCGCACCAGCGTCCACGTCACGGTGTCGCCGATGATCGACACCGGCTGGCCTGGCGTGAGCAGCTTGACCGCGAGCACCTTGGTGACGATGTCGAGCGCGAGGATGACGGCTGCCACCGCCACCAGCAGCCGCGATCCGGCGCCGCGGCTTCGGCGTCGGTGGCGTCCGCGGCGGTCACCGGCTCGTTTTGGCGGGGTTCCTCTTGTCCTCCTCCGCGCACGAGCCGATTCATCAGTCACTCCCCCATCATTCCAGGGCTTGATTTTGGAATGATTAGGGCGTGAGCCGCCTCGTCGTCGTCACCACCGGTGGAACCATCGCGAGCAGCGCAGGCGAGGACGGGGTCAGGCGGCCCACCGCCAGCGGAGCCGACCTGACCTCCGGGCTCGACGTCGAAGTCGTCGACCTGATGGCGGTGGACAGCTCGCAACTCACTCCCGCCGACTGGGACCGGATCGGCGCGGCGGTCAGATCGGCCTCGGACGCCGACGGTGTTGTGGTCACGCACGGCACCGACACCATGGAGGAAACGGCGCTGTGGCTGGAGCTGACCTACGACGGCGCGACGCCCGTGGTGATCACCGGTGCGCTTCGCAGCGCCGACGCACCCGACGCCGACGGGCCAGGCAATCTGCGCGACGCACTGACGGTGGCAGGCAGCGCGGCGGCGCGGGACCTCGGCGTGCTGGTGACCTTGGCGGGGATCGGTCAAGCAGCCGCTGGGACTGCAGAAGGTGGCGACGGCCGATCTCAGCGGCTTCGCGGGCGTGGCGGTCGGATCCGTCGCCGACGGCCGGTTCAGCCCCACCGCGCCGAAGGACCGGCCGTTCCTCGGCGCGCTGTCGGCGGTCGACGCGCCGAGAGTCGACATCCTCGCGGTGTACCCGGGAGGCTGACGCCGCCGCGATGGACGCATGTGTCGCCGCGGGCGCGCGGGGCATCGTGCTGGAGGCGCTCGGCTCGGGCAACGCGGGCGGCGCGGTGATCGACGCGGTGCGGCGGCACTGCGCGCGACGGAGTGACGGTGGCGGTATCGACACGGGTGCCCGGCGCGAAGGTCAGCGCCGGCTACGGACCCGGCCGCGAGCTGGTGGACGCCGGCGCGGTGATGGTGCCGCGGCTGCGGCCCCCGCAGGCCCGGGTGCTGATTGATGGCCGCCCTGGCGAGCGGCTCGGCCGTCGACGACGTCGTCGCCCGCTGGGGTTGAGCGGTCCGTAAGTGCGTTGACGTAGTCCGGCCAGTCCAGGCTGTCGACCGGGTTCGCGCGGTCGATCTCCTGCGCGCTGTCGGGAAACGTGTGCACCGGCCCCGGCCCGCGTGCTGCGGGTCTCGAACCGCACGGTCATCACGCCGTGGCCGGCGCCCTGGATCCAGCCGTGGCCGTGCTCGGTGTGCACGACGTCGTCGCCGATACGCCAGGCCGGAGCCGTCGCGGTGGCTTCGGTGAGCGTCGCGGCAGGCCCGTGTCGGACACCTCCTCGGCCATCAGCTCCAGGTCGGGGAACAACGACTCCTGCCGAACCTCCGACAGACCCGAAAAGCCAACGCCGACAAGGCGAATGGGGCCGATCTCGAGGGGATCGAGCAGCAGCCTGCGCGCCATCGCGATCAACGTCGCGGCGTCGGTGGTGGCGTACGGCAGCGTCGCCGAGCGGGTCAGCGTGCTCATGTCGGACTTCTTCAGTTTCACCGTGACGGTGCGCGCGCCGCGGCCGTCCTTCTCGAGGCGGGCATGCGCGTGCTCGCCGATCGTGCCCACCGCCTCGCGCAGCTGGTCGAGAGTCGTCAGGTCCTCGGGAAACGTGGACTCCGCGCTGATCTGCTTGGCCGGGCGCGTTCTCCGCGACCGGCCGGTCGTCGATGCCCCGAGCCAGCTGGTGCAGCGCAGGCCCGACGGTCGCCGCCCAGGATGTTGGCCGCCTCGGCGTCCGTCAGCGCGGCGAAAGCGCCGATGGTCTCGATGCCCAGCCGGTGCAGCTTCTCCTCGGCGACGGGCCCGATCCCCCACAGCCGGCGCACCGGCAGGCCGTCGAGCAGCGACCGTTCCTCGTCGCGGCGCACCACCCGGATGCCGTCGGGTTTGGCCAGCCCTGAGGCGATCTTGGCGATCTGCTTGCCGGACCCGGCGCCGACGGAGGCGACCAGCCCGGTCACGTCGCGGATCTTGGCCCGCAGCGCCTCGCAGAAGGCATCGACGTCCTCGGCGGCGGCACCGACGAGCTCGGCGGGCTCGCCGAAGGCCTCGTCGAAGGACAGCTGTTCGAGCACGGGCACGATCGCTGCGGACCGTGTCGAACACGCGGCGGCTGGCCACGCCGTAGACCACGCCGCGCGGCGGCAGCACCACCGCCGTCGCGCCGACCAGCCGGCGGGCCTGATGCATCGGCATCGCCGACCGGGCGCCGTACACCCGGGACTCGTAGCTGGCGCCCGCGACCACGCCGCGCCCGCCGAGGCCGCCGACCAGGACCGGCCGTCCGCGCAGCGTCGGGCGGGTCAGCTGCTCGACCGACGCGAAGAACGCGTCCATGTCGAGGTGCAGGACCCAGCGAGCGACCACACCTGCCGATGCTAGGGCGCTAGCCTGGCGTCCATGACGCAACAGGCCCGTGACGTCGAGCGATGTTCGGCCTGTGGGTCGACCATTTCGAGCAGAACGAACACGTGCACGCCAGGACCGACGCGGCCATCGAATTCGACGGCCGGTGCGACGATCCCCGACGCCGGTGCGCCGCCCGCTTGGTCGAATCGGTGCGGCGGTTCCAGCTCGGCGAGAGCGGCGACGGCGAACAGCTGCTGCGCAAGGCGCAGCGCGCGGGCGACCCCGAATACTTCCGCGCTGCAAAGCTTTTCGTGGCCGAAGAACAGCAGCACGCCGCGCTGCTGCTGCGCCTGCTCGGCTACCTCGGCGGCCAACCGATGCGCAGGCACTGGTCGGACGCGGTCTTCGTGCGGCTGCGCAGGCTGATGGGCCTGCGGACCGAGTTGATGGTGCTGACCGTCGCCGAGGTGGTCGCGCTGTCCTACTACGGCGGCCTGGCCGCGACGGGTCCGGACCGCGTGGTGCGGGCGGTGGCCGCCCGCATCGTCGCCGACGAGCACCCGCACGTGCGGTTCCAGGAGGACCGGCTGCGCGCCGGGTTCGCCGGGTCGGGCATCGCGGTTCGGGCGCTGGCGTTCGGGTTTTGGTGGCTGACGGCGATCGGGGCGACGGTCGTGGTCGCCTTCGACCACGGTCCGCTGCTCGACGCCATCGGATACCGGCGCACGCGCTTCATCCGCGACGTTCTCGCCGATTTCGCGAAGGTCGTCGCCGACCGTGCTGCGCCGCTAGGCCTTCGCGATCGCCACCCGCACACCGTCGCCGATCTCGGTGCCGTCGGCCGGCTCGCCGAACTCGAAGCTGGTCGCCAGGATCTCGCCGCGCGATCAGGTCGCGCGTGGGTGCGCGCCCATCCGTCTCGCTCGGCGGGCACCGCGATGACCACCGAGATGCGGTCGGACACGTCGAGGCCGGTCGTCCTGCGCAGCTCCTGCAGCTCGCGGATGCGGTCCTTGGCCCAGCCTTCGGCCTCCAGCTCCGGCGTCACGGTGCCGTCGAGCACCACCAGACCCGAGCCCTCCGGCAGCGCAGCAGTGAACTCGGGGTCAGCGGCCACCAGCCGCGAGCTGTACTCCTCCGGCAGCAGGACCGCCGGGCCCGCGGTCAGCGTGCCGTCGGGGTTGACGACGCCCTCACCCGCCTTGACAGCCTTGATCGCGGCCTGCACGTCCTTGCCGATGCGCGGACCGGCTTCGCGGGCGTTCACCGTCAGCTCGAAGCGCCCGTAGGCCGCGATGTCGTCGGTCAGCTCGACGCTCTTCACGTTGAGCTCGTCGGCGATCAGATCGACGAACGGCTCCAGTCGCTGCGGGTTCTCCACGGCCACAGTGAGTTTGGGCAGCGGCAGCCGCACCCGCAGCTTCTTGGCCTTGCGCAGCGACGACGCCGCCGACGCCACATCACGCACCTGGTCCATGGTCGGCGACGAGGTCGGCGTCGTGCGGCAGTCGGCCGGCCTCCGGCCAGTCGGTCAGATGCACCGACCGCTCGCCGGTGATGCCCCGCCAGATCACTCTCGGTGACCAGCGGAAGCAGCGGCGCGGCCAGCCGAGCGGTGACCTCCAGCACGGTGTGCAGCGTGTCGATCGCGTCGGGATCCTCCTCCCAGAACCGCGAACGGGACCGTCGCACATACCAATTCGTCAGCGCCTCGGTGAACTGGCGCAGCTCGTCGCAAGCGCCGGAGATGTCGCAGACGTCCATCGACTCGGTAAGGTCGTCGCGCAGCTGTGCCAACTTCGCCAGGATGTAGCGGTCCAGCACATGCTTGCGAATCGGTGCGCCAAGTCGCCCTTCTTCGGCGCGTAGAGCGCCAGGAACGTGTAGGCGTTCCAGAACGGCAGCAGCACCTGCCGGACGCCCTCGCGGATGCCCTGCTCGGTGACGATCAGGTTGCCGCCCCGCAGGATCGGCGACGCCATCAGGAACCAGCGCATGGCATCGGAGCCGTCGCGGTCGAAAACCTCGGTGACGTCGGGATAGTTGCGCAGCGACTTGCTCATCTTCTGGCCGTCGTTGCCCAGCACGATGCCGTGCGCCGACACGGTGCGGAACGCCGGCCTGTCGAACAGTGCGGTGGCCAGCACGTGCAGCGTGTAGAACCAGCCGCGGGTCTGGCCGATGTATTCGACGATGAAGTCGCCCGGGAATGCGCTGTCGAACCAGTCGACGTTCTCGAACGGATAGTGCACCTGGGCGTAGGGCATCGATCCGGAGTCGAACCACACGTCGAACACGTCCTGGATGCGCCGCATCGTCGATGCGCCGGTCGGGTCGTCGGGGTTGGGCCGGGTCAGCTCGTCGATGTAGGGCCGGTGCAGGTTCGTCGGGCGCACTCCGAAATCGCGCTCGAGTTCGTCGAGGCTGCCGTAGACGTCGATGCGCGGATAGGTCGGATCGTCGGAGATCCACACCGGAATCGGGGTTCCCCAGTAGCGATTTCGGGAGATCGACCAGTCCCGGGCCCCCTGCAGCCACTTACCGAACTGGCCGTCCTTGACGTGTTCGGGATACCAGGTGATGTCCTGGTTGATCTGGACCATCCGGTCGCGGAACTCGGTGACCTTGACGAACCACGACGAAACCGCCCGGTAGATCAGCGGATTGCGGCAGCGCCAGCAGTGCGGGTAGGAGTGCTCGTAGGTTTCGTGGCGCAGCAGCACCGCGCCGTTCTGCGCGGCGGGCCCGCTCTGGTTCTTCAAATCGCGGATGATGTGCGGGTTGGCGTCGAACACGTGTTGGCCCACATAGTCGGGCACCGAGTCGTCGAACCGGCCCCTGGAGTCGACGGGTGTGACAGCGACGATGTCGGCCGCCTGCGCCACCGCCATGTCGTCCTCGCCGTAGGCCGGCGACATGTGCACGAGTCCTGTGCCGTCTTCGGTGGTGACGAAGTCGCCGGGCAACACCTGAAAAGCGTTGGGCGAGTCCATGAAATACGGAAGCGGCGGCAGGTAACTCGTACCGAGCAGATCCCGGCCGGTGTAGGTGGCCAGGATCTCGGGCTCTTCCCCGAGCTCACGGGCGTAGGCCGCCAGCCGGGCACGGGCCAGCACGTAGCGCAATTCCCCCGACCTGCACCAGCACGTACTCGATGTCCGGGTGCACCGCCACCGCCTGGTTTGACGGCAGCGTCCACGGCGTCGTCGTCCAGACCAGCAGGTACGCACCGTCGAGCGGTCCGCTCGTCACCTTGAATCCGACGGTGATGGCGGGGTCCTGACGGCTCTGGTAGACGTCGTCGTCCATCCGCAGTTCGTGGCTGGACAACGGGGTCTCGTCGTTCCAGCAGTACGGGAGCACCCGGTACCCCTCGTAGGCCAGGCCCTTGTCCCACAGCTGCTTGAACGCCCAGATCACCGACTCCATGAAGCCGAGATCCAAAGTCTTGTAGTCGTTCTCGAAGTCGACCCATCGTGCCTGGCGGGTGACGTAAGCCTGCCACTCGTTCG
Source organism: uncultured Actinomycetota bacterium (assembly GCA_963734385.1). Lineage (GTDB taxonomy): Bacteria > Actinomycetota > Actinomycetes > Mycobacteriales > Mycobacteriaceae > Mycobacterium. The sequence continues at coordinate 199,029 of CAVTHR010000005.1, forward strand.
TATACCGCAGTACCGATGCGCGGCAGGCATCGTTGAACTTCTCGATGCCCATCTCTTCGATCTGCGACTTGTCGGTGATGCCGAGTTGGCGTTGGACTTCGAGCTCGGCGGGCAGCCCGTGGGTGTCCCAGCCGAAGCGGCGTTCCACCTTGTACCCGCGCATCGTGCGATACCGCGGCACGATGTCCTTGACGTAGCCGGTCAGCAGGTGGCCGTAGTGCGGCAGGCCGTTGGCGAACGGCGGTCCGTCGTAGAACACGTACTCCGGCGCACCGTCCCTGCCCTCGACACTGGCTCGGAAGGTGTTGTCGCTCTCCCAGTACTTCAGGACGTCGGATTCGAGCGCCGGAAAGTTCGGCGCACCGCCTGCCGGCTTCGGATAGGTGTTCACGGTCGTGCGTTGTCTCCTGTGCCTAAGTCGATCAAGGCACGGGGACGACGACGCGCCGGTGCGCGGACGCCGCGGTACCACCCCGCTTGCGCACATATGTGCGCCGCTCAACTTGTGGCTGTGACGGGCCTACCCGTTCGGGTCTACTGAGCCAGACCGATGGGCCTGAGCGGTTCTTCCGAAGGCTCCCCGGTGATGCCGGATCAGTGCCGATACGTCAGATTCTAGCGGCTCAGTGGCCGACGGCCATCGGGGCGTGTGCCAGCGGCACCGCCTCCGACGTCAACTCGATGAGCGTCAGCGGCAGCTGCTCCGCCAGCTCCTCCACGGTGTGCCGGTCGAAGCTGCGCGTGTCGTACCACCAATCCAACTGCACCACGTCGTCGGCCCGATATGCCCGCAGCTCGAGCGCATGGCGCAGGCCGGGCTCGGTGTCGAGGTAGCAGAAGTAGATATCCGACGGCGGCTGGGCCGCGAGCTTCGGCGCAGAGTGGCCTGCGGCAAGCGTGCGGTGCACGGCGGTCAGGGTCTCTGTGGCTGTCGCAAGCCCCGCAGACGTGCACGCCAGCGGAACCGAGCCGCTGTGCCCTGCGATGTCGACGGCGACAACTCCCTCGCCGATGGCTCGCGCGATCGCGAGGCCGAGGGACGCGAGAAGAATTTCCTCGGCGGCGACGCCGAGATACCACTGCGCGCCGTCCAGCTCCGCGGTCAGGGTGCTGTCCAGTGGCGCCGAGAGTTTCGCCAGGTCCGCTGCCTGCGGAGCATCGAGGGTCTCGTGGTCGACGATCCGAAGAGGGCTGCTGGCAAATTGTGCGATCAACATGGAGCTAACAGTATCGCCAATGTCCCAGAAATGGGAGACGTCTCCCAAAAGTGTGACACCTACGTCAATAACAGCAACGGTTTCCGCGTTTCGATTGGCACTGCCCATTTGCGGGAGACTGGTTTAGAGTTGAGCGGTGCCACGTACAGATGAGAACGGCCGGCAGCTAAAGGCCCTGCTCGACTACCTTCTCGACGGTGACGTCGACGCCAAGAACATCTACGACGCGCTCGGGGTGTCTAGCAGCACGTACTACCGCCGGATCAAGGAAGAAGGCTATCCCGACGCCGAGGAGCTGCGCCGGGTCGCCGACCGTTTCGGCCTCAGCTACCCCGACCTGCAGGTCAGGTTCGGTTTGATGAGCCATCAGGAAGTGCAGAGCTACTTCGAGTCTGCCGGCCTTGCCGTGGCAACCCTGGAGACACGGCGCGTGCGACCGCCGAAGCTTTCTGAAATGCAGCCTCGCGCAGACGCTCCGCCGCTATAGAATTTGCTGGAACTAGTTCAGCGCAAAGGCAATAAGGATGGCTCTCGCAACACTCGTAGCGATCACGATCGCGTGCATCGCATGGAGCCTGTGGATTCGGCGCGTCACGTGGACGTGCCGGTGGGAAGTCGCGGCCACCCTCAACATCGCTTTGCAGGGATTGGCCGTGCTGCTGATGTCGCCGCTGGCCTCGGAGACCGTCGGGCACTGGCTTCATGCCCTCACCGGCAAGTGGAATCTCGAGGACTACATAGCTCACGACGCGTACATCGTCGCGGCGTCCGCGATCGTCTACAACACGCTGGGCAGGCTCGCCGACGACGACGCCATGCAGAAGTCGTTCAAGCAATATGTCGAGCGGCCCGCCACGCTGTGCATCCCGCTGCTGCTGGTGACCTTCTCGGTCGGTAACGGCGCGAAGATCTACAAGCCGGACTTCTTCACGGTGCCGACCGACTTCTGGCTGAACGTCTACTGGCTGCTGCTCTGCGGCACCCTGATCTATCTGCTGGGGTACGGCATACGCGCCACACTCGTGCTGCGGAAAGACCCGCGGTCCCGGCGGATCGCCAACTTCTACCTGGTCGCGTCGGTCTGCGGCATCCTGGCGTGCATCGTTCGCATCACCATCTCATTCGTCACACCACTCCAGACGGCGGCAGGCAGCATCCTGGTGTGGGTGTTCGCCTGCATGTGCGGCGCAGGGTTCGCGCTCGCGTCGGCGCACTCGTGGCGGATAAAGACGAAGTGGTTTACCAAAGTTTCGCGTTGACGCCATAGTGCAAGACCTGTTCTGACGTATCGTTCTCTCGCCGTCGAACAGGGAGGAATGCGCATGAGCGCGCCCACCAAGCGCCATCACGTCGTCATCATCGGGTCCGGGTTCGGAGGCCTGACCGCAGCGCAGGCTCTGAAACGGGCCGACGTCGACGTCACATTGATCTCGAGGACGACCACTCACCTGTTCCAGCCGCTGCTCTACCAGGTGGCGACGGGCATTCTGTCCGAAGGCGAGATCGCGCCGACCACCCGCCTGGTGCTGCGCAGGCAGAAGAACGTCCAGGTGCTCCTCGGGGAGATCGAATCGATTGACCTGCAGGCGAAAACCGTCACCTCCAAGCTGATGACGATGATCACGGTGTCGCACTTCGACAGCCTCATCGTGGCGGCAGGCGCACAACAGTCCTACTTCGGCAACGACCAGTTCGCGACGTACGCCCCCGGCATGAAGACCATCGACGACGCACTGGAGCTCCGCGGCCGCATCCTCGGAGCGTTCGAGGCCGCGGAGGTGACGACCGATCACGCCGAGCGTGAGCGGCGGCTGACATTCGTGGTGGTCGGTGCAGGCCCGACCGGTGTCGAGCTGGCCGGTCAGATCGCCGAGCTCTCCGATCGCACGCTTGCCGGGGCGTTCCGCACGATCAAGCCGAACGAATGCCGGGTGATTCTGCTCGAGGGAGCGGGGGCGGTGTTGCCGCCGATGGGCGAGAAGTTGGGACTCAAGGCGCAGCGGCGGCTCGAGAAGATGGGCGTCGAGGTCCAGCTCAACGCGATGGTGACGAACGTGGACTATCAGGGCGTCACGGTGAAGGACAAGGACGGCGTCGAGCGACGTATCGAATGCGCCTGCAAGGTGTGGTCAGCGGGCGTGGCGGCCAGCCCGCTGGGCAAGATGATCGCCGAGCAGTCCGACGGGACCGAGACCGACCGCGCGGGCCGGGTGATCGTGGAGCCGGATCTCAGCGTGAAGGGCCATCCGCACGTCTTCGTCGTCGGCGATCTGATGTCCGTGCCGGGCGTGCCGGGGATGGCGCAGGGCGCGATCCAGGGTGCCAAGTACGTCACCAAGGCGATCAAGGCGGCGCTTGCCGGGCGCGACGACCCGTCCAATCGGGCGCCGTTCAAGTACTTCGACAAGGGCAGCATGGCGACCATCTCACGGTTCAGCGCCGTCGCCCAGGTCGGCAAGCTCGAATTCGGTGGCTTCATCGCGTGGCTCGCGTGGCTGGTGCTGCACCTCGTCTATTTGGTCGGTTTCAAGAACCGCTTCACCACGCTCATCACCTGGTTCATCACGTTCCTTGGCCACAGTCGCGGGCAGATGGCGATCACCAGCCAGATGATCTACGCCAGGTTGGCGATGGACATGCTGCAGAACCAACAGAAACAACAGCTTCGACAATCTCCGCTCGCCGCCGTCGCGGAGGCCGAGAAACTCGAACGAGAAAGAGGGGCGTCATGAGCGACCACACCTATCGCGTCATCGAGATCGTCGGCAGCTCACCCGAGAGCATCGACGACGCGATCCGCAACGCGATATCCCGTGCGTCCGAGACCATCCGGGGGCTCGATTGGTTCGAGGTGACGTCCGTCCGCGGTCACCTGGCCGACGGCGCGGTCGGACACTTCCAGGTGACGCTGAAGGTCGGCTTCCGAATGGAAGGGGCGTAGCTCCTAGCCGGCGACGGGCCGCGGCTCGGCGGCAAACGGCGCGCCGAACTCCGGCACCGGCCGGTATCCACGCCTGCGCGCCGCGGCGGCGCCGCGACGAATCAAGGCTGCCGTCGCGACGAAGCCGGCCTGGTCGGCCACCACGAACGGGGTGACCAGGCGGTTGTGCACGTAGGCAAAGGACATCCCGGTGGCTGGGTCGGCCCAGCCGAGCGATCCGCCGAGGCCGGCGTGGCCGAACCCGGGCATCACGCCCGGGATCGGGATCGAGTGGTAGCCCGAGGTGAAATGCCATGGGAAAGATGATGTTTCGGTCCGGAGACAGGTCAGGCCGGCCGAGCATTCCTGCGGCGAGCTCGGTGGACAGGAACTGCTGTCCGTCGATCCGGCCGCCGCACGCGATCGCCGCGTACATCTTCGCGAGGCCCCGCGCCGTCGCGACACCGTTGGCGGCGGGAATCTCACCGTCGAGAAACGGCGTATCGCCCATCACCACTTGCCTCATGCCGGGGAAGTACAACGCGCCGAATGCCGCCGGAGTACTGCAGGGCGGCGAGCCTCGGCGCCACCTGGTTGAACACCGGGTTGGAGTATTTGAGCTGCGGCACGATGATCTGCGCGGCCTTCGTCGGCGCCTCGGCAGGCGGCCGGCCCAGGTGAAGGCCGTCGGTGTCGAGCGGCTCGGCCAGCTCCTCGCGGATCAGCTCACGCATGCCCTTACCGGTGACCGCTCTGGCCAGACCGGACATCAGCCAGCCGTAGGTCAGCGCGTGGTATGCGCCCTTGCCGTAGAGCACCCGGTTCACGGGCGCCGCCGCCAGCCGTTCCTCCATCGTCCTGTGGTTCATCAGGTCGGCCGTGCTGGCGCCGTTGAGTTGGGACAGTCCCGCGCGGTGCTGCATCACCTCGCGAACGGTGATCTTCTCCTTGCCGTTGGCGCCGAACTCGGGCCAATACTCGGCGACGGGCGCGTCGTAGTCGATCAGGCCCGGTCGGCGAGGCGGTGGATCACGGTTGAGGCCATGCCCTTGGTGGCGGAGAAGACCATGGCGCCGGTGTCGGCGGTCCAGTGTGTCTTGCCGCGGCGATCCGACCACCCCGTCCACACATCGACAACGGGCTCGCCGTCCAGGAAGACCGACAGTGCGCCGCCGCCGAAGCGGGGACCCGGAAACATCTTGCCGAAGGCGCGTACCGCGCATGCGAAGTGCGGGTCCGCCGCGCCCTGAACACCGTGTGGGAGCGCCGCGCTGCGCTCCCCGCTGTCAATGAGCTTCACAATGCATCTAATTTACCTGCAACCCCGGCAAATAAACCCACCGTTACCGTTCCGTTAGTACTTCGCACGTCAGCGGTGTCACGCGGTGATGAAGCAGCAACCTTGGCGCACTGGAAGTCACCCGAACTGATTGTTGGGGTCGGTGTTCTCGAACACCTCGAGGCCGTCGTCGCGCCCGTCGTTGTCGGTATCCGCCTTCTTCGGATTCGTGCTGTAGACGTCGGTTTCGTCGTCGTCGAACAGCCCGTCCTGGTCGGTGTCTGGACGCTGGTTGGGATCCTGCTGCTGTTTCTGCTGCTGATCAGGCGGAGGGGCCTCGACCGGCGCCTCCTTCGGATCGAAGCGCAGCGGATCGAGTCGATCGTTCGCGTCGACGTACTCCGCGTAGTCGCTGAACCCGTCGCCGTCGGTGTCTTTACTTGTTCGGGTTCGACTTGACGTTGAGGACCTCGTTGCCGTCGTTCAGGAGGTCCTTGTCGCTGTCGCGGTCATCGGGCTTGGTCTTATAGACGTTCACCTCGTCCTGGCCGGAAAGCTGGTTTGCGTCCAGGTCCCCCGGCAGCGGCGGCAGCGCACTCGCTGGCGTCGGGGTCAGCAACACACCGGCGACCAGCAATCCGGCGAACAGGGCTTCGACATAGCGGCGTTGATTCACGCGCCGACGCTATCGAGCAGCTAGCCGATTTAGATATCGGGTGTTTCCCTATTTTTTGCCGAATCAAGGATCTGCTGTGCGGCAAGCGCCGGGGTCAGTTCTCCGTCGCGGACCTGGCGCTCGACCTCCGCACGGATCCCGCGGACGGCCGGGTCGTTGAGCACCCTGTCCAGCACCGTGTCGCGCACCATCGCCCAGGTCCACTCCACCTGCTGGGTCCGTCGCCTGGCGTCGAACTCCCCTGCCTCGGTAAGCACCTGACGGTGCTTGAGCACGGCCTCCCACAGCTCGGTCAGGCCCGCGCCCTCCAACGCGCTCATCGTCAGAACCGGTGGACGCCAGAGTGTTTCGCGCGGATAGATCAACCGGATCGCGCCCGACAAATCGCGCGCGGCGGCCTTCGCCTCGGCGGCGTGATCGCCGTCGGCCTTGTTAACCACGACGACGTCGGCGAGCTCGAGCACGCCCTTCTTGATGCCCTGCAGCTGGTCGCCGGTGCGGGCGAGGGTCAGGAACACGAACGTGTCCACCATGTTGGCGACCGCCACCTCGGACTGCCCGACTCCCACCGTCTCGACCAGGATCACGTCGAAGCCGGCGGCCTCCAGCAACACGATGGTTTCCCGCGTGGCCCTGGCGACGCCGCCAAGCGTGCCCGACGTGGGCGACGGCCGGATGTACGCGTCGGGATGCACCGCCAGCTGCGGCATCCGGGTCTTGTCACCCAGGATCGATCCGCCGGTGCGCGTCGACGACGGGTCGACGGCCAGCACCGCCACCCGGTGTCCCTGCTCGATGAGGTACATGCCGAGCGCCTCGATCGTCGTCGACTTGCCGACGCCCGGAACCCCGGTGATACCGACATGCATCGCGCGTGCCCGCCTCGGGCATCAACGCCATCAGCAGCTGCTGGGCCTGCTCGCGGTGGTCGGGTCTGGTCGACTCGACCAGCGTGATGGCCCGCGGCAGCGCCGCGCGATCGCCGTCGCGGACCGCGGCCGCCAAGTCGTCGATCTGGTCGGCCATCTAGCCGAGGTCGTAACCCGACCGCTCGGCCAGCTTCTGCAGCAGGCCGATCGCGGCGTCGGAGATCACGGTGCCGGGCGGGAAGATCGCGGTCGCGCCCGCCGCGTACAGCTCGTCGAAGTCACCGGGCGGAATCACGCCGCCCACCACGATCATGATGTCGGGCCGCCCGGCCTCGGCCAGCGCGTCGCGCAGCGCGGGCACCAGCGTCAGGTGGCCCGCCGCCAGCGAGGACACGCCCACCACGTGCACGTCGTTGTCGGCGGCCTGCCGCGCCACCTCCTCGGGGGTGGAGAACAGCGAGCCGACGTCGACGTCGAAGCCGATGTCGGCGAATGCGGTCGCGATGACCTTCTGGCCGCGGTCGTGGCCGTCCTGGCCCATCTTGGCGACCAGGATGCGCGGCCTGCGGCCGTCCGCCTCGGCGAACTTCTCGACTAGCTCGGTGGCGCTGGAGATGTTGCTGCCCTTTCCGACTTCGTCGCGGTAGACCCCGGCGATGGTACGGATCTCGGCCTTGTGGCGTCCCCAGACTCGCTCCAGCGCGTCGGAGATCTCGCCGACGGTGGCCTTGGCCCGCGCGGCGTTGATGGCCAGCTCCAGCAGGTTCCCGTCGCCTTCGGAGCCGCTTTGGCGGCGACCATGCCGCGCGGCCTTGCAGCTCGGCCAGCGCCGCGTCGACCGCCGGTCTGATCCCGCTCTGCGCGCAGCTTTTCCAGCTTGGCGATCTGCTCGGCGCGCACCCGGCTGTTCTCGACCTTGAGCACCTCGATCTCGTGGTCCTCGTCGACCTGGTACTTGTTGACGCCGATCACCGGCTGCTGGCCGGAGTCGATGCGGGCCTGGGTACGGGCCGCCGCCTCCTCGATTCGCAGCTTCGGAATTCCGTCGTCGATGGCCTGCGCCATGCCGCCGTGCTCGTTCACCTCGTGGATGTGTGCGCGGACCCGCTCGGCGAGCTGGTAGGTCAGCCACTCCACGTAATACGAGCCGCCCCACGGGTCGATCGGGCGGGTGGTGCCGGACTCCTGCTGCAGCAGCAGCTGCGTGTTGCGGGCGATCCTTGCGGAGAAGTCGGTCGGCAGAGCCAGTGCTTCGTCGAGGGCGTTGGTGTGCAGCGACTGGGTGTGCCCTTGTGTCGCCGCCATCGCCTCGATGCAGGTGCGGGCGACGTTGTTGAACGGGTCCTGCGCGGTCAGTGACCATCCCGAGGTCTGCGAATGCGTGCGCAGCGACAGCGATTTCGCGTCCTTCGGGTCGAACTGGGCCACCAGCTCGCTCCACAGCAGCCGCCCGGCGCGCAGCTTGGCGACCTCCATGAAGAAGTTCATTCCGATGCCCCAGAAGAACGACAGCCTCGGCGCGAACTTGTCGATGGAAAGGCCTGCGTCCAGGCCTGCCTTGATGTACTCCACGCCGTCGGCCAGCGTGTAGGCCAGCTCCAAATCGGCTGTCGCACCGGCTTCTTGGATGTGATAGCCGGAGATCGAGATCGAATTGAACTTCGGCATCCGCGCGCTGGTGTAGCCGAAGATATCGGAGATGATCCGCATCGACGGCTTGGGCGGGTAGATGTAGGTGTTGCGGACCATGAACTCTTTGAGGATGTCGTTCTGAATGGTCCCGGCGAGCTTCTCCGGAGGCACGCCCTGCTCCTCGGCGGCCACCACGTACAGGGCGAGGATCGGCAGTACCGCACCGTTCATCGTCATGGAGACCGACACCGTCGACAGGTCGATGCCGTCGAACAATTGCCGCATGTCGAGGATGGAATCGATTGCCACGCCTGCCATTCCGACATCGCCCGCAACCCGCGGGTGGTCCGAGTCGTAGCCGCGGTGAGTGGCCAGGTCGAACGCAACCGACAGGCCCTTCTGGCCCCCTGCGAGGTTGCGCCTGTAGAAGGCGTTGGATTCCGCGGCGGTCGAGAACCCGGCGTACTGCCGGATCGTCCACGGCTGGTTGACGTACATCGTCGGGTACGGGCCGCGCAGGTACGGGGGCTCACCCGGGAAGGTGTCCAGCGGATATCCCGCCTCGACCACCGCATCGCGATCGGCGGCGATGTACATCGGCTTGACGTCGATGCCTTCCGGCGTCGACCAGTCGAGTTGATCCGGCGTGTACCCGTGTGCGTCGGCGGTGGCGGCGACGTGCGCGTCTACCGCGGCCTCTGTGCGGCTGCTCCGTGCACGCGGTCACTGCGCAGCGGAACGTCGGCGAAGCTGTCGATTCGCGTGGTGCTGGCGGTCATGTCGTCATGCCCCCAATCGAGTGAGTAAGTCCGAAAGGGCTTCGACTGCGTCGATCTTCGCGGTCAGGTAGTCGTCCGGCTTGTGATCTGCCTCGGCCACCGCCTTCTCCGGTCCGGCCAGTAGGACGCGCGACACCCCCGCCTTGCGCGCGGCCTCGACCACGTCCGCCGCCTCGGTGCCGTACCGGGCGTCGGTCCCGCAGATCACCACGACGCCAGGCGCATCCGCGGCCGAGACCGCATCTGCCACCCCCGCCGCGTCGATCGGGCCCGGATTGACCGCCTCGACGCCGCCGGACGCGAGCAGGTTGATGGCGAACGTCGCGCGGATGTTGTGCTCGGCGAGCGGGCCCAGCGGGAGCAACAGCACTTTCGGACGGGAACCCGTCTTCTCCAGATACGCGTCGGAGCGGTCGCGCAACGCTTCGAACGATGCGGCGTATCGCTGGATCGTGCCGGCCGAATCGCGATGCGGCAGCGGCGGTTCGTCCAGATTCGGGTATTCGTTTACACCGGTGAGCGCGGTCCTGCGGTGGTTGATGTCGTCGGTGCGCCGGTCGCGAACCTCCGATATCTGCGCGGCGACGAAGTCGCGGGCATCGGCGAACCCGCCCTTCGCCTCGATCTGCTGGAAGTGTTCCCAGGCCTGCTCGGCGAGCTGTTCGGTGAGGTCCTCGACGAACCACGACCCGGCCGCGGGGTCGAGCACCCGGCCGAGATGCGACTCCTCAAGCAGAAGCAGTTGGGTGTTACGGGCAATGCGCCGCGCGAAACCCGCAGCGGTGCCAGGCAACCCGCCCGGAATCGTGGCGTCGAACGGCTGCACCAGCACGGTGTCCGCGCCGCCGACCCCCGCGCCGAATGCTGCGACGGTGGTGCGCAGCATGTTCACCCACGGATCCCGCTGCGCCATCATCGGCATCGACGTGACCGCATGCACCCGCGCAGCACCGGCGTCGGGTTCGCCGATCACCTCGGCCACCCTTGCCCAAAGCCGGCGGATCACCCGCAATTTGGCGATGGTCATGAACTGGTCGTCGTCTGCGGCCAGCCGGAAGCTGATCTGCCGCAACGAGTCCGGCACGCTCAGCCCGCCGTCGCCCAGCAGCCGCAGGTAGGCGACGCCCGCGGCCACGGCTCCGGCCAGCTCCCACGACGCGCTGGCGCCGAGGTTGTGCAATGCGGACCCGTCGACGGTGATCGCACGCACGCCGCCTGCATAGCCCGTGACCTTGCCAGCGGTCGCGACGACATCGGCGATATCCGGCGCCGAGCGCTCAGTCAACGACGCCGTGAGCGGGTCGGCGCCCAGATCGATCGACAGCCGGCCGCGCTGGTCGTCGTCCATGTCGGTGACCAGCGGCAGCACCGCGTCGGCGGCGGCGCAGAACTCGGAGCCGGAATCGAGAACCACCGGCACGAGGTCGAGGAACACACCCTCGAGCAGGCGGTCCAGTTCGTCCGGTGCGACGCCGTCAGGCGCACCGACCCGCAGGACCAGTGCGCTCACGCCCTCGGTCAGGGCGACCAGGATGGCGCCGTTGCCGTCGGTGACGGCCTTCTGGCCCGCGACGGGAAACGCCTCGGCGACCTTCCACCCGGACTTGACGTCGCGGAGTGCATCGCCGCCCCGCACGAACGGCCAGTCGCCGGGCAACGGCGGCTCGGGCAGCGCGTCCAGGCTGGTGTACAGCGCATGGATCGGGAAGCCGTCATAGGTCGGCGAATCCAGCAGACGCTCGGGCTCGGCAGGCAGGTCGGCCGGATCGCGCCGAGTCGATTTCGCCAACACGCCCGCGACGGCCGAGCGCCAGCGCTGTCTCGATTCCTGCAAGCCGGATTCCTGCACGTCCTCAGGCTAAATGATCACCATCGGGCCAGCGTGCGCCGGGCAGCCGACTCGCGATCGGCACAAGGCGAGTTATCACGGGCAGGCCCGTAGTCTTGGTAGGCGTGAAGTCCGTCGTCAGCACCCTGGCCGCGCTGCGTGCCGCGGTGATTTCGACGGCAAAGCAGGTCCCCCGCCGCCAAATGGCCGCCATTGCACTGACAATTGTGATTCTCGTCGCAATCTTGTTGCTGGTGCCGCGGCCGGGCGCGATGCAGCTACGCGACTGGGCGACATCGGTAGGGCCGTGGTTCCCCATGGCCTTCCTGGCCGCACACATCGTGGTCACCGTTTTCCCGTTCCCGCGCACCGCCTTCACGCTCGCATCCGGCCTGCTGTTCGGACCCGTGCTCGGCATCGTGATCGCGGTCGTAGCCAGCACAGTGAGTGCGCTACTCGCGCTGCTACTTGTCCGCGCGGCCGGTTGGCGGCTCCACCACCTTGTGCCGCATCCGCGGATCAAGTCCCTCGACGCCCGCCTGCGCCAGCGAGGTTGGCCGACGGTCATGTCGATGCGGTTGATCCCCGCCGTCCCGTTCTCAGTGCTCAACTACGCCGCGGGCGCGTCCGCGGTGCGGGTGCTGCCCTACACGTGGTCGACGCTGGTGGGCCTGTTGCCCGGCACCGCCGCCGTTGTCGTGCTCGGCGACGCACTGACCAACCACATCAGCCCGCTGTTGATCCTGGTGTCGCTGTTCACCGCGAGTCTCGGTGTCGCAGGGTTGGTGTACGAGATCCGCACCTACCCGCAACACCACCGCCCCGACGAGGGCGCGGCTAACCGCTGTGCCGGCCCGGCGACTGCGGAGGACCGTCCTGCCGCTGTTGTGACAGCGGCGGGTACTGCATCGGCGGCAGCGGATCCTCAGGTGCGGCCGGAATGGCGCTGATGCCCGACGACGAACGCGCGTCCGCCTCGGCCTTGGCAACGGCCTGAGCGATCGCGGGATCCGTCTGGGTGTTGAACCACTCGGCCACCTCGGCTGAGTCGTCCTCGGGCTTGGGCAGGTTCTCCTCCACCGGCGACGGTGTGTACCGGAAGACGCCGTCCTCGCCCGGCGCACCCAGCATCCTGGTGAACCCCTCCAGCGCGGACCCGAAGTCGCTCGGCACCAGCCAGACCTTGTTCGCCTCGCCCTTGGCCATCTGCGGCAGGGTCTGCAGGTACTGGTAGGCCAGCATCTCCGGTGTCGGGCGGCCGGCCTTGATCGCGGCGAACGTCTTCTCGATCGCCTTGGCCTGGCCCTGTGCCTGCAGGTAGGACGCCGCACGCTCACCTTGGGCCCGCAGCATCCGCGATTGCCGGTCGGCCTCGGCGGCCAGGATCGCGGCCTGCTTGGCGCCCTCGGCGGACAGAATCTGGGCCTGCTTCTGGCCCTCGGCCTGCTTGATCGCCGCCTCCCGGCTGCCCTCGGCGGTCAGGATCATGGCCCGCTTCTCGCGGTCGGCCCTCATCTGCTTCTCCATGGAGTCCTGGATCGACGGCGGCGGGTCGATGCTGCGCAGCTCGACGCGGGCCACCCGCAGTCCCCACCGACCGGTGGCCTCGTCGAGCACGCCGCGCAGCTGCCCGTTGATCTTGTCGCGGGACGTCAGCGTCTGCTCGAGGGTCATGCCGCCGACGACGTTTCGCAGCGTCGTGGTGGTCAGCTGCTCGACGCCGACGATGTAGTTGCTGATCTGGTAGACCGCGGCCTGCGGGTTGGTGACCTGGAAGTAGACGACGGTGTCGATGTTGACCGTCAGGTTGTCCTCGGTGATCACCGGCTGTGGCGGGAACGACACGACGCGCTCGCGCAGGTCGACGCGCGCACGGATCTTGTCGATGAACGGCACGAGCAGCGTCAGCTGCCCCGAAACGGTCTTGGTGTAGCGGCCCAGTCGTTCGATCACCGCGGCCTCGGCCTGCGGGATGATCGCGATCGACTTGGCGACGATGATGGCCGCGAACACGACCAGCACGCCGACGAGGATCAGGCCGGCGACGGCACCGTCCATTGTCGGGTTCCTTCCCTAGTTGTCCAGGCTTCTCTAGACGACTTTTTGGACGACCGCGGTCGCGCCGTCGATCTTCACGACGGTCACGTGGTCGCCCGGTTCATAGACATCGTCGTCGTTCGCGGGCCGCGCCGTCCAGATTTCGCCGTCGAGTTTCACCTGACCCTCATGGCGGCCCACCCGGTCGAGCACCAGCGCACTCTTCCCCTCCAGCGCCTTGGCCGGCTCCGGCAGGCCCGCGCCCGACATGAAGTGGCGGCGCAGCGCCGGGCGGACCAACACCAGCAGCAGCACCGACACAACCGCGAAAACCGCCCCGTGAACCCACAGATCGTCGAAGACAAGGCTCGATCCGGCGGCCGCCAGCGCCCCGCCGCCGAGCATCAGCAGAAACAGATCGCCTGTCAGCGCTTCGGCCCCGGCGAGGGCCAACGCGGCGATTAGCCAGATCAGCGCAACGGGCATGCCGAGAGCCTAGCGCGTGGTCGGCCCCGTGAGCGGCGAACAACTACACTGCGAGCATCATGTGGTGCCCTAGTGTTTCGCTGTCGGTGTGGGCCAATGCCTGGCTCGCCGGCGCCGCCGCGCCCGATGACGTCCTCGATGCGTTATCACAGTGGGCGCCAAGGCATTCGGTGACCGCATACGACGCGGTCGCGGCAGGTAGTACCGGCCTGCCCTGGCCGGACATGAATCACTCAGGGACGATGTCACTGCTGCAGACGCTGCGCACGGCGGCCGGTGTCCCGGCCGGCGCACCCGCGATCTCCGTCGTCCTGCCGGTGCCCGGCGACGTCCGCGGCCTCCCAGCCGGTACTCAGTTCGAACGCGACGCGGTGACCGCCGGGGAGGCCCTCGTCCTCACCGGTGACCCGTCGTCACCCGCGGTCGGCCTCGTCCCCGACTTCGAGTACGACGACGACGATGCGTTCGACGAATCCGGCGAGACCGAGTTGTCCGGCCTGAGCTGGACGGCGTACTCATTGCCAGGTGCACCCGTCGCCGAACACCTCGAACTCGGCGACGCCGAGTACGCGCTGCGCTCCGCGGTCAGGTCGGCGGCGGATGCGCTCGGCGCCATCCGCGCCGAGGCCGGCGGCGTTGACGTCGCCGATCCCCGCAAGCTCGTGGAGCAGGTGCTGGCGTCATCGAGCAGGCACCGGGCGCCCGACCACGCCCCGTCGCGGGCTTTGCGCGTGCTGGAGAACGCCGCGCATATCGACGCAATCGTCACCGTCAGTTCGGGATTGATGCCGATCGGCCTGCAGAGTTCGTCGGAGGCCCAGATCGCCAACGAAGCGTTGCGACCCCTGGCCACCGTCGTGCGCTCCGCCCGGCTGGCCGCGATCAACGCGATTTTGCACTCCGCCTGGCGCTAGGACTTCTCGCACGCGGGTGTGCAAGGGACCCCATTGGTCGAGAGGCCCTGAATCGGAGGGGCATCCGGGCCTCCTACCCTGGCCGGTTCGCGGCCATGACGCAGTTCGTCGATCAGATCGACGGCCAGCCGCGCGAACCGCGGATCGGCGTTCGGCGTCGCCGCCCGCGCGAATGCGATGCCCAGCTCCTGCGCCTGCCGGCGTAGCTCGGTATCCAGATCCCACACCACCTCGATGTGATCGGCGACGAAACCGATCGGGCAGACGATCACCGCCTCGGTGCCGGCTTCGGCAAGCGACGTCAGGTGGTCGGCGACATCGGGTTCCAACCACGGCACCTGCGGCGGACCCGAGCGTGACTGCCACACCTGGTCGTAGTCGGCGTAGCCCGCCTCGGTCGCGACAAGCCGGGACGCGTATGCGACCTGGCGCGCGTAAAGGTCGGCGCCGCAGCGTGATCGGGCCGCGACCGGAATCGAATGAGCGGTGAACACCAGCCGCGCGCCGTCGGGCACCGTCTGTGCGGCCGCACTGATGGCGTCGGTGAACATTTCGACGAACAGCGGATGGTCGAAGTACTGGCGCAGCTTGACCAGTTCGGGTGCGCGGTCACCGGCCGCGTTGCGACCGCGGGCGATGTCCTCCACGTACTGGGTACAGCTGGAGTAGCCACCCCATGCCGACGTAGTGAACACCGCAGCCCGGCGAACACCGTTGTCACGCATGGCCACAACGGCATCCTCGACGTACGGCTCCCAGTTGCGGTTGCCGAAGTACACCGGCAGGTCGATCTCGTTCCGCAGCTGCTCGATCAGCGCGCGATTGATGCCGTTGATCGGCGAGACGCCGCCGAAATGCAGATAGTGCTCCGCGACCGCCGCCAGCCGTTCTCTTGGGATGCCGCGACCGCGAGTGACGTTCTCCAGGAACGGCATTACGTTGCTCGGGCGCCTCCGGGCCGCCGAAGGACAGCAGCAGAAGCGCATCGAAGTCCATCTACAGCAACTGCGTGCTTGCGCCGCCGTCGGCGTAGACGACCGTTCCAGTGGTGGCGGGCAACCAGTCGGAGACCAGCGCGCAGACGGTGCGCGCGACGGGTGTCGGGTCTTTCATGTTCCAGCCGAGTGGCGATCGCTGGTCCCAGCCCTCCTCGAGCAGCTGTATCTGACCGCCCGCTTCCTCGCCGAGCGCACCGCCGACGATCGCGCTCATCGCCAGGGTCCGGATCGGGCCTGCCGCAACTAGATTCGATCGCACACCGTACTGACCGGCCTCGCGCGCCACGAATCGGTTGACAGACTCCAGTGCGCTCTTGGCGACGGTCATCCAGTTGTAGGCAGGCATCGCACGGGTCGGGTCGAAGTCCATGCCGACGATGCCGCCGCCGGGATTCATGATCGGCAGCAGCGCCTTGGCCAGCGACGCGTACGAGAACGCCGAGATGTGGATGCCCTTGGCGACATCTTCATAGGGCGCATCGAAGAACGGATTGATGCCCATTCCGGTTTGCGGCATGTAGCCGATGGAGTGCACGACACCGTCGAGCTTGTTGCCCTCGCCGATCACTTCGGTGACGCGGTCGGCCAACGTGTTCAGGTGTTCTTCGTTCTGCACGTCAAGCTCCAGCAGCGGCGCCTTCTCGGGCAACCGGTCGGCGATGCGCTGGATCAGCTTCATCCGGTCGAATCCGGTGAGCACCAGCTCGGCGCCGGCTTCCTGCGCGACCCTGGCGATGTGGAACGCGATCGACGAGTCGGTGATGATCCCCGTGACGAGAACACGTTTGCCTTCAAGCAGTCCTGCCATGTGAAAAGTCCTTCTCTCTATCGAACTATCGAAGAGAATCAGTGGCCCATGCCCATGCCGCCGTCGACCGGAATCACGGCACCGGAGATGTAGGTGGCATCTTCGGAGGCCAGAAAACTGACCACTCCGGCGACTTCGGCGGCGGTGCCGACCCGCTTGGCCGGGACGAACCCCAAAGCCCCCTCCTGGATCCGCTCGTCCAGCGCGCGAGTCATGTCGGTGTCGATGTAGCCCGGTGCGACGACGTTGGCGGTGACCCCGGCCTTTGTCAGCTCCCTGGCGATCGAGCGGGCCATGCCGATCAGGCCGGCCTTGGAGGCCGCGTAATTGGCCTGGTTGCCGACGCCCCATGTGCCGGAGACCGAACCCACGAAGATCATCCGGCCGAACCGGTTTCGCTGCATGCTGCGCGATGCGCGCTGTGCCACCCGGAACGCCCCGGTGAGGTTCGCGTCGATGACCTTTTCGAATTTCTCCACGGTCATCCGCATGAGGAACGCGTCCGCGGCGACGCCGGCGTTTGCCACCAGCACCTCGACCGCACCCTGGTGTTCCTCGATCTCAGTAAAGGCACGGTCGACGGCGTCATTGTCGGTGATATCGCACTCGACGCCGAACAACCCGTCGGGTACCCCGGACCCACGATGCGTGGCGGCCACCTTGTGACCGTCCGCAGCGAGCCGCTGGGCGATGGCGAGGCCGATGCCACGGTTTCCGCCGGTGACCAGCACCGACCGGGAAACGAAAGGCGGACGGCCGCCAGTCGTTTGACCGGCAGTCTCGCCTTCAGTCGTGTCAGTCATGCGGCCAACTTAACGTGTGTCGACCATGCCTAAGAAATCGCCTTAGTTGGGTAGTCGCCGGTTGATCAACAATGCGGACACCGCAGCCAGCGCCAGCACCAACGCGCCGAGGCGCAACCAGCCGGTGCTGGCGTCGCCCTTCTGCATCTCGTAGCCGATCTGCTCCTGCAGGTTGGTGAAAACCTCCTTGAGTTCCTCGACGTTCGATGCGGTGTAGCTCTGTCCACCGGACAACTGGGCGATCTTCTTCAGCATCTCGTCGTCGACGGGCACGGGTGTCCGCTGGCCGTTCATGTCGACGGTGCCGTACGGGGTGCCAAACGACACCGTCGAAATCGGCACACCTTGATCCTTCGCGGTGCGGGCTGCGGTGTAGGCGCCTTTTGGATTGTCCGGATTCTGCGGCGCGGTCTCCTTGCCGTCGGACATCAGCACGATGCGGGCAGGCGGTGGTGTATCGCCCCCACCGATCACCGCGCCGACAGTGGAGATGGCCTGCAACGCGGTGAAGACGGCCTCGCCGGTCGCGGTGCGGTCGGCCACCTGCAGCTTGTCGATCGCATTCTTGGTCGCGTCACGATTGGTGGTCGGCGACACCAGCACGGTGGCGTTCCCCGCGTAGGAGATCAGCCCGAGGTTGACCCCCGGCGTCATCTGATCGACGAACTGCTTGGCGGCTTCCTGTGTGGCCGCCAGCCGGCTGGGTGCCACGTCCGTGGCCCGCATCGACTGCGATACGTCGATAACCAGCATGACCACGGCACGGTTGCGTGGAAAACGGACGTCATGGGTGGGCCCGGCCATCGCCACCGTCAGCATCACCAGCGACAGCATCAACAGGATCGTCGCTAGGTGCCGCCACCGCGACGGCCGTTTGGGCGCGACGCTTTCCAGCAACTCCGTGTTGGCGAATCGCAGCAACCGCTTGCGCCGGGCCGCCTGCATGGCGATGTAGAGCCCGACCAGTCCTAGCACGACAAAGAGGAACAGGAAGTACCAGACGTGTTCGAAGCCCGTCAGTGTCATCGGTCCGAGCACTGGTAACGTCATGCGCTGCTTGCCATTTCCGTTGCTAGTTGGGTAGCCGGCGGTTGAGCAGCATCGCTGCCAGCGCCGCAAGGGCCAGGATCAAAGCGCCGAGCCGTAGCCAGCCGGCGCTGGCGTCACCCTTGATCGTCTCGTAACCGATCTGCTCCTGAAGATTCGAGTACACCTCGCGTAGCTGGTCCAGGCTGGACGCCGTGTAGGCCTCGCCGCCAGACAGTTCGGCTATCTTGCGCAGCATTTCGTCGTCGACGGGCACTGGCTGGCGTTGGTCGTTGATCTCGACATAGCCGTACGGCGTGCCGAACGAGATGGTCGAGATCGGCACACCCTGATCCTTCGCGGTGCGGGCGGCGGTGAATGCGCCTTTCGGGTTGTCCGGATTCGACGGGACCGTCTCCTTGCCGTCGGAGAACAACACGATGCGCGCAGGCGGCGGTTCGTCACCCCCACCGATCACAGCGCCGACGGTGGCGATGGCCTGCAGGGCGGTGAAGATGCCTTCGCCAGTCGCGGTGCGGTCGGCCAACTGCAGCTTGTCGATCGCGTTCTTGGTCGCTTCGCGGTTGGTGGTCGGTGACACCAACACGGTGGCGGTGCCCGCGTATGCGATCAGGCCGAGATTGATGCCCGGCGTCAGCTCATCGGCGAACTGCTTGGAGGCGTCCTGGGCGGCCGCCAGACGATTTGGCGACACATCAGTTGCGCGCATGGACTGCGACACGTCGATAACCAACATGACGACGGCTCGGTTGCGTGGGATTCGGACGTCGTTCGTCGGCCCCGCCATCGCGACGGTCAGCAGCAACAGCGAGAGCACCAATAGGATCGCGGGCAGGTGCCGCCATCGGGTAGGCCGTTTGGGCGCAACGCTTTCCAGCAGCTCCATGTTCGCAAAGCGCAGCATCCGCCGTTGACGGGCCAACTGAACGACGACGTACAGCCCCACAATTCCGAGAACGACCAGAAGAAACAGGAAGAACCAAGCGTGTTCGAAGCCCGACAACGTCATCGGTCCGAGCAACGGTAATGTCATGTGGCAGTTGTCATTTCGTTGGACTATGCGCGGCCGGCCAGCGCTCCCCGGCGCCGTTGGGCGACGAATCGGACCACGTCGGCGATCCAGTCCCGGTCTGTGCGCAGGGTCAACAGCGGCGCGTCGCAGCGGCGCAGGGTTCGCGCCACCTCTTCCCGATGCGCGCCCGCGGCCTTCTCGAAGTCGGACCGCAGTTGTTCGTCGATGGTGAACTCGCGGGTGACCCCGGATTCGGTGTCCTGCAAGATGACATCGCCGACGGGCGGTAGTTCGACGTCGCGTGGGTCGATTACTTCGATGCCGAGCACTTCGTGGCGTCCGGCGATCGCACGCAGTGGACGCATCCAGTTGATCGGGCCGAGGAAATCGCTGATGATCACGGCCATGCCGCGGCGCCGCTCGGGCCTGCGCAGCGCGTCGATCGCGGCGGCAAGGTCACCCCGCACACCAGTGGGCGCCTTGGGCATGGTGGCGATGGTGCGCAGCATTTCCTGCTCGTGCATGCGACCCGAAAGGGCAGGCACCCGCCGCACCGAGTCACCGTTGGCGATGATTGCCCCGATCCGGTTGCCGCCGCCGCTGTTGAGGAAAGTGATCGCCGCGGCCGCAGCCACTGCGAGGTCACGCTTCTCGCAACCGGTGGTCCCGAAGTCGAGGCTGGCCGACATATCCACCACCAGCCAGGTTTCCAGCTCCCGGTCGGCGATCATCTGGCGCACATGGGGATGCGTGGTGCGGGCGGTCACCGACCAATCCATCCGGCGCACGTCGTCGCCGGGCTGGTAGAGCCGGGACTCCCCCGGCTCGGAGCCGGGGCCGGGCAACAGGCCGAGGTGGTCGCCGTGCAGCACGCCGTCGAGCTTGCGACGCACCGTCAACTCGAGCTTGCGCAGCGCGGCCGTCAGCGCGGGGTCACGGATCTCCCCACGCTTCAGTGACGGCAGGTCGACCTGGCGTCGTGAACTGGTCACCGACCGCTAGCCGCAGCCGCTGCGGCGGGCACGACGGGCGGCACCGAATGCCCTTGCTGCGGAATGGCATTCACCTGCGGCAAGGCCACCGTCTGCAGGATCCGGTTGATCACCGTTTCCGCGGAGATCTCGTCGGCCAGCGCATCGTAGGTGAGCACCAGACGGTGCCGCAGCACGTCGGGGATGACCTCGACGACGTCCTGCGGGACCACGTAGTCACGGCCACGCACAAGCGCCAGCGCGCGAGCGGCGGCGATGATGCCGAGCGAGGCGCGTGGCGAGGCGCCGTAGGCGATCCACGCCTTCGCATCGGGCATGCCGAACTTCTCGGGCGTGCGGGTCGCGGTGACGACGCGGACCACGTAGTCGACGAGCGCGTGGTGCACGAACGTGGTGGCGGCGACGTCCTGCAGCCGCAGCAGATCGCCGGGGGCGAGAACCTGCTTGGGCTCCGGCGGCTTGACGCCCATCCGGTAGACGATCTCGCGCTCTTCCTCGGGCGTCGGGTAGTCGATGTTGAGCTTGAACAGGAAGCGGTCGCGCTGCGCCTCGGGCAGTGCGTAGACGCCCTCCTGCTCGATCGGGTTCTGCGTCGCCATCACCAGGAACGGGGCCGGAAGCGGGAAGGTCTTGCCACCGATCGAGATCTTGCGCTCGGCCATGACCTCCAGCAGCGCGGACTGCACCTTGGCGGGGGCGCGGTTGATCTCGTCGGCGAGCAGGAAGTTGACCACCACCGGACCGAGCTCGATATCGAACTCCTCCTTGCCCTGGCGGTAGATCCGGGTGCCGACGATGTCGGTAGGCACCAGGTCGGGCGTGAACTGAATGCGCGCGAATGTGCCGCCGACCACCTTGGCGAACGTCTCGACGGCCAGGGTCTTGGCCACGCCGGGCACACCCTCGAGCAGCACGTGGCCCTTGGCGAGCAGGCCGACCAGCATCCGCTCGACCAGTAGGTCCTGTCCCACGATGATCCGCTTGACCTCGAAGATCGCGCGCTCCAGCGTGTGCACCTCCGACTGCAGGGACCCGGAGTTGGGCGGCGGCGGCGGAGCACCGTGAGTATTCGGGGGATAACCCTGCGCCGGGCCTTGCGGCCCACCTGCTGACGTCATCGACGATCCTCTTACGTTGTTGTCCAAAGACGCAGGTCGTGCGCCGCGGGCAGGATGCCCGACGTCAACTATTCCAGGCACTTCGGAATCCGTCGACGTTGCCCGGGTCTGCTCAGTGTTAGCTCAGGCCACGCTCAGGATTCGATCATGCGGGCGAGATAGGGCTGCAGGCCCGCCCTTCGTAGCGGGCTCACCGTAACCTTCTCCGCGCTTCCCGACGCTTCCAGCATCTGGTTGTTGCCGAGGTAGATCGCGACGTGCTGGCTGCCGCCGGGCCCCCAGAACAACAGGTCGCCGCGTTTGGCCTGGGACTGCGGCACCTTGCGGCCGGTGTTGTACTGGTCCCCCGAGTACTTGGGAATCAGCACACCGACGCCTGCGAACGCGAATCGGGTGAAACCGGAGCAGTCGTAACCGACGATGCCCTCATCGCCGTCGACGCCCCTGCTGGGCCCGCTGGGCGTGCCGCCTCCCCATGAATACGGCACGCCCATCTGCGAGGCGCCACGGCGAATCACGTACTCGATCGCCTGTGGCCCGCGAACCCGTCCGACTCCGACGCTTCCGGTGCTGGGACTGCGCGCCGCCCAGACCGATGCTCTGCAGGAACTTCTGGCCAAGACTCTGAGTGGTCTGGACCGCCATCTGGGTGGCTTGAAACGACGCGTTGGCGATCGCGACCGGGTCACCGGGTGCGCCTGCGCTGAGCACCTTGGGCAGCGTCGGGTCCCATTGGCCGTCATCGGGTTCGGCCGCGGCGGGCACGGCGAGCCCGAATGCCAGGGCCAGTGCCGCCAAGAGTGGCACGGCGATCTTGGCGAAGCGGAAACCATTGTGGCGTTTGGAAATCACAGAATCACTCGCATCAGTATTCGATGTACCGGACGACGTAAGGGGTCATGCCGCTGGTTCGCACAGGCGAAACCTTGACGTGTGAACCGGTGAAGGGGGCCTCGAGCATCTGGCCGTTGCCGAGATACAGCGTGACGTGCTGGCTGCCGCCGGGTCCGTAGAAGATCACGTCACCGCGGCGCATCTGCGACGACGGGATCTTGCGACCCATGTCGTACTGCGAACCCGAGTAGTGCGGCAGCTTGATACCGACGCCCGCGAAGGCGAACAGAATCAGCCCGGAGCAGTCGAATCCGACTGTGTTGGAGCCGGAATCGATGCCGGTGCTCTTTCCCGCGGCGTTGCCGCCGCCCCACGAGTACGGCACGCCTATCTGGGACCCTGCGCGCTGAATGACGTACTCGGATGCCTGCCTGCCGTAGACGCGGGGAATGGCGCCGTTGGTGTAACCGGTTGGCGTGGGCAGGATTCCCATTTTGCGCAGGAAGTTGCGGCCCATGTCGGCGGTGTACTGCGCCGAGGTCGACGACATGCCGAGTACCGAGTTGATGATCGCGATGGGATCGCCGCTGACGAACGCGCTCGGGATCGCAGGCAGCGTCGGATCCCACAGGCTCTGATCCCAATTGCCTGCAGCGGGTGCGGGCGTTCCAGGCGCGCGATCCCAGTTTGCAGACGGGTTCGACTGGGGCGCAGCGGGTTTCGGTTGGCCGCTTGGCCGATGCGGACCATGTGCGCGCCGAAGCGAGCTTGGCCTGCGCGGCGTTGCGCTCCGCGGTCAACTGGTTCAGCTCGCCCTGCTGGTCGCGGAACGTCTGCTGCGCCGAAGTCAGCGCCGACACCGCGGCGTCCTGGCTTGCCTGAGCGTCGGTCGCGGCCTGATCGGCCTTCTGCTTGGCCAGCCGCGCCGCCGACTCCTTGTTGACCTGCGCGGTGCGCGCCCGCTGCAGGTTGGCGACGACCTGCTGAGCACTCGCGGCCAGCGTCTGTCCCGCCGCGGCGGTATCGAGAATGTCGGAGGGGTCGGCGGCCGTCAGATAGGAAATCGAGGGGCCGTTGACGTACGTCGACGCCGCGAAGGTGTCGAACCGCTGTTGCGCGGATTCGATCGCCGCATCGGAGTCGTCGACGGCGCGTCGGCTGGCGTCCACGTCGTGCTGTGCCGCGGTGGCATTGTCGCGAGCGGTTTCGACGTCGACGATCGCCTTGTTGACGCCCTCCTGCTGGGCCTGCACGGCGGCGCCCAGGTCCTGCAGTTTCTGATTGACGTTCGCAATAGCGGCGACCAGAGAGCCGATCGAGTCCGGGCTAGAAGGCTCCGCGGCGGCGACTCCCGGCGTCGACAATGCGGCCGCCAGCACCACGGCAACGGTCACTGGAACCGCGCACGCTCGACCGAATAGTCGCGACGCAAAGGCGCGAGGGGTGCGTCTCATTCGACTCGAGTCTCCTCGCAGAAGTCACATAAACAACAACTACAACACTGGGTACTTCTGCACCGTACGTCACAACTGACGCTAAAGAAACTCTAGTCACAAATTACATATCTGTAATTAAAGAGAGTGTGACCGAATGGTGATATTGGAATTCGCCGGGCGGATTCCCTGCGCTTATTGGGCGGCCGGCTCGGTATCCGGAGCTGCCTTCCGTTTGCTGCGGACCTGCAGGAATCGGGTGGCGACGGCCGCTGCGAGTACCCCGATAACAAGCACGACCGAGAATGCCGTCCACGGAAAGTGCGGCGTTGTTAACTCGCTGACGAAATTCTTGGACGACTGAACAGGATCGCCGTTCTTTGCCAGATCCTGGCCGGCCTCCAATGTCACCCGATCGAAATTCGGACTGTAGCTGCCGGCCCACATCGGGCTCATCGCCAGCACCGTGGAGCCCGGGTATGCCTGGCCCACCTCCGTCGCGATGTCGCGCAACGGGGTGTCGATCGGCGGGTTTGTCGTGATCATCACGATCTTCAGATCGATGCCCTGTTCGCGCGCATCGGACACCACCTGGCGCAGCGCGGGAATGTCTTTCGCGTAGGCCGGGGCAACACTCACGCCATCCTCGCCCACATCCGACTTCACCTGGTTCATATCGACGTCTGGCGGGATATACGAGGGGAGGAACGGGATCACGTGCGGTCCGGACACACGAGAACCGTACGCGATACGGCCCGCAGCGGGTGGCAGCACGCACCCGCGAGGACAACACTGAAACCTGCGAGGCTTGCTTTACAGGACAAGCGTACTGTTAGATTGGAAGCGCCGTCGACACAGCCCGTCGCGGCGAGAGATAGCCGGGAGTTGATGTGAGCAGCAAGGATTCGTCCCAAAATTCGTTTGATGCCCGCTCCACCCTCGAGGTCGGGGACAAGAGCTACGAGATCTACCGCTTGGCCGCGGTATCCGGTACCGAGAAACTCCCCTACAGCCTCAAGGTGCTCGCGGAGAACCTGCTCCGGACCGAGGACGGCAGCAACATCACCAAGGACCACATCGAGGCCATCGCCAACTGGGACCCCGACGCCGACCCGAGTATCGAGATCCAGTTCACCCCTGCGCGCGTGATCATGCAGGACTTCACCGGTGTGCCCTGCATCGTCGACCTGGCCACCATGCGGGAAGCCGTCGACGACCTCGGCGGCGATCCCGACAAGGTCAATCCGCTCGCGCCGGCCGACCTGGTCATCGACCACTCCGTGATCGCCGATCTTTTCGGAACCGCGAACGCGTTCGAGCGCAACGTCGAGATCGAGTACGAGCGCAACGGCGAGCGCTACCAGTTCCTGCGCTGGGGTCAGGGCGGGTTCAACGACTTCAAGGTGGTGCCGCCGGGCACCGGCATCGTGCACCAGGTCAACATCGAGTACCTGGCCAGTGTGGTGATGACCCGCGATGGCGTCGCCTACCCGGACACCTGCGTAGGCACCGACTCGCACACCACGATGGAGAACGGTCTCGGCGTGCTGGGGTGGGGCGTCGGCGGTATCGAGGCCGAGGCGGCCATGCTGGGACAGCCGGTGTCGATGCTGATCCCCCGCGTCGTCGGGTTCAAGCTGACCGGCGAGCGCAGGCCGGGCGTCACCGCCACCGATGTCGTCCTCACCGTCACCGAGATGCTGCGCAAGCACGGGGTGGTCGGCAAGTTCGTCGAGTTCTACGGCGACGGCGTCGCCGAGGTGCCACTGGCCAACCGCGCCACGCTGGGCAACATGAGCCCCGAGTTCGGCTCCACCGCAGCGATTTTCCCGATCGACGAGGTGACGATCGACTACCTGCGGATGACGGGACGCGAGGACGAGCAGCTCGCGTTGGTCGAGGCGTACGCCAAGGAACAGGGCATGTGGCACGACCCGAAGCGGGAGCCGAAGTACTCCGAATACATCGAGCTGGACCTGGGCGACGTCGTCCCTTCGATCGCCGGACCCAAGCGTCCGCAGGACCGCATCGCGCTCGACGACGCAAAGACGGCTTTCCGCAAGGACATTCACAACTACGTCGAGGAGAACCTGCCGGTCGAGCACTCCAAGCTGGACGAGGCGGTCGAGGAGTCGTTCCCGGCGAGCGACCCGGCGGTGCTGTCGTTCGACGACAGCGATACCCCGGTGCCCTCGGCGGCCGTCAATGCGAACGGTCGGCCGAGCAATCCGGTGGACGTCGACTGCGAGGGGCGCGGCGAGTTCATCCTCGACCACGGCGCGGTGGTGATCGCGGCCATCACGTCGTGCACCAACACGTCCAACCCCGAGGTGATGTTGGGCGCGGCGCTGCTAGCGAAGAACGCGGTGGAAAAGGGCCTCACGTCCAAACCGTGGGTGAAAACCACGATGGCTCCCGGCTCCCAGGTCGTCACCGACTACTACAACAAGGCCGGACTGTGGCCGTACCTGGAGAAGCTCGGCTTCTACCTGGTGGGCTACGGGTGCACGACGTGCATCGGCAACAGCGGCCCGCTGCCCGACGAGATCAGCAAGGCGGTCAATGACTGCGACCTCTCGGTTGCCGCGGTGCTGTCGGGCAACCGCAACTTCGAGGGCCGCATCAACCCGGACGTGAAGATGAACTACCTCGCTTCGCCTCCGTTGGTCATCGCGTACGCGTTGGCGGGCACGATGGACTTCGACTTCGAGACCGAGCCGCTCGGCACAGACACGAGACGGCAACGATGTCTTCCTGAAAGACATCTGGCCGTCGCAGAAGGACATCAGCGACACCATCGCGTCGGCGATCAACCGGGAGATGTTCGTCAAGAACTACGAGGACGTGTTCAAGGGCGACGATCGGTGGCGCAACCTGCCGACCCCGAGCGGCAACACCTTCGAGTGGGACAGCAAGTCGACCTACGTGCGCAAGCCACCGTACTTCGACGGTATGCCCGCAGAGCCGGAGCCGGTCAGCGATATCACGGGCGCCAGAGTATTGGCGCTACTGGGCGATTCGGTGACCACAGACCACATCTCCCCCGCAGGCAGCATCAAGCCGGGCACCCCTGCGGCGCAGTACCTCGAAGAGCACGGCGTCGACAAGAAGAACTACAACTCCTACGGCTCGCGGCGCGGCAACCACGAGGTGATGATCCGCGGCACGTTCGCCAACATCCGGCTGCGCAACCAGCTGCTCGACGACGTGTCCGGCGGCTACACCCGCGACTTCACCAAGGACGGCGAACAGGCATTCATTTACGATGCCGCGCAGAACTATGCGGAGCAGGACGTCCCACTGGTCGTGCTGGGTGGCAAGGAGTACGGCTCGGGTTCATCGCGTGACTGGGCGGCGAAGGGCACCAGCCTGCTGGGTGTGCGCGCCGTCATCACCGAGTCGTTCGAGCGGATCCACCGCTCCAACCTGATCGGCATGGGTGTCATCCCCCTGCAGTTCCCCGAGGGCGAGTCGGCTGCATCGCTGAAGCTGGACGGCACGGAGACGTTCGACATCACCGGCATCGAGGCGCTCAACGACGGCAAGAGTCCGAAGACCGTGCACGTCAAAGCGACGAAACAGGACGGCAAGGCGGTGGAGTTCGACGCAGTGGTGCGCATCGACACCCCCGGTGAGGCGGACTACTACCGCAATGGCGGCATCCTGCAATACGTGCTGCGCAACATGCTGAAGTCATAGCGCCGCGACACCGACGAGCGCTTGCGCGAGGAGTAACACAGTTGCCCCGGGTAACCGACGACCATCTGGCGGCCCGTCGCCGTCAGATCCTCGATGGCGCCCGGCGCTGCTTTGCCGAGTACGGCTACGACAGGGCTACAGTGCGCAGGCTGGAGCAGACCATCGGGTTGTCACGCGGCGCGATCTTCCACCACTTCCGGGACAAGGACACCTTGTTCTTCGAATTGGCGCACGAGGACGCCGAACGGATGGCAGACGTCGCGTCGCGCGAGGGATTGATCCAGGTCATGCGAGACATGCTGGCGGCGCCGGAGCAGTTCGACTGGTTGGCAACCCGCCTGGAGATCGCGCGCAAGCTACGCAACGATCCCGTGTTCAACAAGGGGTGGTCGGAACGGTCGGCCGAACTGTCGGCGGCAACGACCGACCGGTTGCGGCGACAGAAACAGGCCGGACGGCTGCGAGACGACGTGCCAAGCGCGGTGCTGCACACCTATCTCGACCTGGTACTCGACGGATTGGTCGCCCGGCTGGCCTCCGGAGACGACCCCGAAAAGCTCAGCGCTGTACTCGACCTCGTCGAATCGTCGGTCCGCCAGCCGTAGCTAGCGGCGGGTCCGGTGGTTCGGCCCACCGCGGCTGCGCATCGTCGTACCGGACTCACGCAGCATGCTGTGGATCGAGCCATATGAGCGGCCGGTATTCGCGACAAGGGTGCGGATGCTTGCCCCGCCCTCGTACTCATGCCGAAGCTCGTTCACCAACTCTTCCCGAGACTTGTTGAGTTTCTTCATCGACATCTCCCCGCTGTTGATGCCCCGACGCATACCCAGCGTAAAAGAGGCTTAACCAAACAACTGCGAGAATCGGCAAAGGCGTCACATATATGACATCAGGCCAACTCGATGAGTTCGCTGTAGTCCTCCGACCAGAAGTCCTCGGTGCCGTCCGGCAGGAGCACGACCCGTTGCGGGTCCAGCGCCTCCGCGGCACCAGGGTCGTGCGTCACCAGCACCACCGCGCCGCGGTAGCTGCGAAGCGCATCGAGCACCTGTTCGCGCGACGCCGGATCGAGATTGTTTGTCGGTTCGTCGAGCAGCAGGACGTTTGCGGTGGACGCGACGAGGCCCGCCAGCGCAAGGCGGGTCTTCTCGCCACCCGACAGCGTGCCCGCGGGCTGCTCGAGCTGAGCACCGCTGAACATGAACGCGCCCAACAGACCTCGTAGATCCTGCTCCCCGGTATCGGGGGCGGCATGCCGGATGTTCTCCCACACCGTGGCGAGGTCGTCGAGCGTGTCGTGCTCTTGTGCGAAGTAGCCGATCTTGAGCCCATGTCCCGGCTCGAGGGTCCCGGTGTCCGGCGTCTCGACACCGGCCAGCAGACGAAGCAGCGTGGTCTTGCCCGCACCATTGAGGCCGAGCACCACCACGCGCGAGCCGCGATCAATCGCCAGATCGACGCCGGCGAACACCTCCAACGAGCCGTATGTCTTGGTCAGGTCCTTGGCCACCATGGGGGTGCGCCCGCACGGGGCAGGGCTCGGAAACTTGATGCGGGCCACCTTGTCGGCCACCCGTTCCTCGTCGAGGGCTGCCATCATCCGGTCGGCGCGCCGCAGCATATTCTGCGCCGCAACGGCTTTGGTCGCCTTGGCGCCCATCTTGGCGGCCTGGGTACGCAGCGCGGTGGCCTTGCGTTCGGCATTGGCTCGTTCGCGGCGCCGCCGCTGCTCGTCGGTGGCGCGCGCGTCGAGGTACTTCTGCCACGACATGTTGTAGACGTCGACCTCGCCGCGCACGGCGTCGAGGAACCACACCCGATTGACCACATCGGACAACAGCTCGACGTTGTGGCTTATCACCACCAATCCGCCGGTATGCGCGCGAAGAAACTCGCGCAGCCAGCCGAGCGAATCGGCGTCCAGGTGGTTCGTCGGCTCGTCGAGCAGCAGTGTCGTCGACGAGCCGGCTCCGGTGTCGGACGCCGCGAACAGGATGCGCGCGAGTTCGACGCGGCGGCGCTGACCACCGGACAGCGTGCGCAGCGATTGGGTCAGAACACGTTCGGGCAGGCCTAGACTCGCGCAGATACGGCCCGCTTCGCTTTCTGCGCCGTAGCCGCCGAGCGCGGCGAACCGCTCCTCGAGCTGGCCGTAGCGACGGACGGCACGGTCGCGCGTGGCGTCGTCGGCGACCTCGGCCATCAACGCCTGTTGCTTCTCCAGGTCGGCCAGCAGGGTGTCCAGACCGCGCGCCGACAGCACTCGGTCGCGGGCGAGGGTGTCGAGGTTGCCCTCTCTCGGATCCTGCGGGAGGTAACCGACGTCGCCGGATCGCGCGATCGTGCCCGCATAGGGCTCGCCTTCGCCTGCCAGGATGCGCATGGTCGTGGTCTTGCCTGCGCCGTTTCGTCCGACAAGTCCGATGCGGTCGCCCGGCTGCACCCGGAGGGCCGGTCCGTCTGCGGACAGCAGCGTACGCGCGCCTGCGCGGACCTCGAGGTCCGTTGCGGTGATCACGCTGCGCTCCTAATGGCTTACTTGTCGTCGGTGAAAACCGGGGACCGCTCGTCCGCGCGCGCGGCCACCGCTTCTTCGAAGTTGGCGGTGAGCAGGCGCACGAAGAGTTGTCCCAGGCCCTCGGCCTGCATGTGCCCCTCCAGGCTAGCGGCGTCAAGTCCAGTCCACAGTGTGCGCTTGGTCAACTCAATTCCGGGCCGGGAGAACGCGGCGATCCGCTCGGCCATCTCGTAGCAGGCCTCGAGCAGCTGATCACCGGGCACGGTGCGGGAGACCAGGCCGATGCGTTCTGCCTCCTCAGCGTGGACGTCACGGCCGGTCAGCATCAGCTCGAATGCCCGTGAGGTGCCGATCGCCCTTGGCAGCAGATAGCTCAGTCCGAGTTCGCTTGCGGTCAGGCCGTTGTTGATGCCCGCCGCCCGGAAGTAGGCGCCGTCGCCCGCGACCCTGATATCGGCGGCCAGCGCAAGGCACAGTCCCCCGCCGATGGCTGCGCCGTTCACCGCGGCGATCACCGGCTGATGCAACTTGCGCAGGGCCAGAATGACGTCGTCGAGCACCTCCATCGAGCGCAGCGCGAAGGTCGGCCGGGTCAAACCGTCGATGTGCGGCACGCTGCCTGCGGATTTGTGGTCAGCCCCAGACGAGAACCCCCGTCCCGCGCCGGTGAGCACGACGGCCCGAACGGAGTTGTCGTGCGTCAGTTCTTCGAGGACCGCCTTGAGGGGAACCATGACGTCGAACGCCATGGAGTTCATCCGCTCCGGGCGGTTGAGTGTCACCAGCGCCACACCAGGCCGCGGCCGATCGACGAGGACGAAGTTGTTCTGCTCGGTCACGGAAGCACGCTATCGCGTGCGGATCGTCAGCCCTGTTCGCCGTTGCCCTGCGCAGCGATCGCGGCGTCGATATCGAGCGCCTTGACCTGCTGCAGCAGGTCCTCCAGGGCGGCAGGTGGCAGCGCCCCGGCCTGGTTGAACACCAGCTTGCCCTTCTTGAACGCCATCAGCGTCGGGATGGAGCGGATTTCGGCGGCGGCGGCGAGCTGTTGCTCGGCCTCAGTGTCGACCTTGGCGTGCACCACGTCGGGGTGCTTCTCGGCTGAGGCCGCGAAGGTCGGGGCGAAGGCGCGACACGGCCCGCACCACGACGCCCAGAAATCCACCAACACGATCTCGTTGTCGGTGATGGTGTCGTTGAACTGTTCAGCGGTGAGGTCTTGGGTAGTCACGATTCTCCTAACGCGGCCGTCAAGCTTTGTGTTCCCACAATGTGGTCAGCGGAACCCTTTGAACGCTTCGAGCAGGCGTTTGCGAAACGCGGGGTCCAGTTCCTCGTTGCCGATGTTGCCGACCGTGCGCACTGTTTGGCGGAACTGTTGCAGGTAGTTCTCGCAGCCGTCGCACCACGTCAGGTGCAGATCGAAGCGGGAACGCGTGTCCGGGTCGAGCGATCCGTCCAGGTACGCCGTCACCAGCTCGACGAGCTCGTTGCAGTCCATAGATTCGGTGCTCATGACACCTCCCCCAAATAGTTCTCGAGCGTGGCCCGTAGCACCGCCCTGCCTCTGTGCAGCAATACCCGCTGGTTGGCCACGCTGATGTCGAGGAGAGCGCAGACCTCACCCGAGTCGAAACCCAGCATGTCACGCAGTGTGACCACGGTGCGCTGCCGTTCGGGAAGCTTGTCCAGCTCCCGTTGCGCGATGCCGACCAGTTCGTTGCCGAGCACGGACCCTTCCGGGGTGTCTGGGAACGGCGAAGGCACCTCGGCGGGCTTCCAGTGGCCGGGGTAGGGGTCGTCCGCTTCGCGGAAGCGCGCCGGGTCGACGGTGCAGCCGGTGAAAGCCGCGATTGCCGCGTCGGAGTCGCGCTGCTCCTTGACACCGCGGGTCTTCGCGATGTTGATCATCACGGTGAAAAGCCAAGTGCGCAGCGACGATCGCCCCTCGAACTTGTCAAGTCCCTTGATCAGAGCGATCCAGGTTTCCTGCACGACTTCTTCTGCGGTCTCGCGGCTCTTCACGTAGCCGCGCGCCACACGCAGCATCGACGGCGTATGACGGTCGACGAGCTCCCCGAATGCGGACTCATCGCCGTCGCGAAGCGCGGCGATGACCTCTGATTCGTCCACGGTTGCGATCATCGTGGATTGAGTGTGCGCCGAGGGCCGAACCGTTACACGTTGGCGAAATCCGACTTTTGTACGCCGCTACTCGGGTGGATTCAAGGTTGGGTTGCAACAGTGGTTTCTGTCGCGGATGACAGTAGTTGGTTGAGGCGGTTAGTGGGGTTGTCCCATCCGAAGCGTTTTCGGGGGCGGCCGTTGAGTTCGTCGGCGACGTAGGCCAGGTGTTCGGCGGTGTGCACCGAGAGGTCTGTGCCCTTCGGAAAGTATTGGCGTAGCAGGCCGTTGGTGTTCTCGTTACTACCGCGCTGCCAGGGTGAGTGTGGATCGCAGAAGTAGACGTCGATGCCGGCGTCGATGCTGATGCGGGCGTGTTCGGCCATTTCGTGGCCCTGATCCCAGGTCACGGTGCGGCGCAGTATGGGCGGTAATTCCTTGATCGCAGCGATCATGGCATCAGCGACGACATCGGCGGTGCGCGTCTGAGGTAGATGCAGCAGACGGACGTAACCAGTCGAACGTTCGACGAGTGTGCCGATTTGAGAGGCCTGGTCCTTACCGATGATCAGATCACCCTCCCAATGCCCCGGTACGGCGCGGTCGTTGACTTCGGCTGGGCGCTCGCTGATGTTGACCATGCCTGCAACGCGTCCACGGCCCTTGTGCACCCCTGCCCGTCCACGCGGCTTGCGCAGCGTGCGCCCGGTGCGCAGGCACTTGGCCAACTCTCGGCCCAGTTCTCCGCGTCCCTGCACGTAGAGCGCCTTGTAGATGGTTTCGTGGGACACCTGCATCTCCGGGCGGTCGGGGTAAATCGCGGCCAGAACCCCGGCGATCTGGGCAGGGCTGTACCGCTTGATCAACAACGCTTGCACCTCGCTACGCAGCACCTCACACCGGCCCAACTTGCCGGTCTTGGGCCGGCGCGCTCGCTCCTCACTGCGCTGCTGGGCACGACGGGCTGAATACGACGCTTTGGCGTCCCGCCCGCACTGCGTCGCTCCGAACCGATACCTGGCTCGATACCTGCCCGACCGATCTGGCCTGACCCCGTTCCTTTTGATTTCACGCTGAATCGTCGACGCCGCCCGCCCAAGTCGACGCGCGATCGAACGGATCGACTCACCGGCTGACGTGCCGATCATGATCTGTTCACGCTCGTCATGAGTCAGCCGCGGACGCCGACCACCCACAGGAGCCCCAAACCGTGGATTCACACCACCAAATCTGCAGAACCATCGACTCCCCGTGACACCCACCACGCCAACTGCTACCGCCGCATCCTCAGAGGAAACCCCCTCAGCGATCAACTGCCAGAACCGACGCTGCACCGACAACAGCTCGACCGGACGACCCATCGAACACTCCCAACTACGAAGTGTTGCAATCACCCCTTGAACTCAAGTCGCACTTGTTCTACAAATCTCGGATCTCGCGCTCGAGAGACCGGACAGTTAAAGATCCAGCACGAGATCGCCCGCCGGCTCGGCCACGCAGATCAAAACGGTCCCGTCGGGCGGCGGCTCCAGCGGGGATTGGGTGTAGCACGTCGTGCCGGCGACGACCGGGGTAACGCACGTATGGCACACCCCGCTGCGGCACGAGAAACGCGTGGGGACGTCACACGCCTCGGCGAAGTCGAGGATGCTGCCGTACTCCGGCGACCAGTTGACAGTGAGTCCGCTGCGGGAGAACGACACCGGCGGCCCCGTTCCCGCGAGGCCCGGCGGCGGGTGCGGCCGCGCCGTGGTCGTGTCGATGATGCCGGGATTGATCGGAGGCAGGGCGGCGAACAGTTCGGTGTGGATCTGCGCCGGATCGATCCCGGCGTCGGTCAGTGCGCTACGCATATCGGTCATGAACTGGTCGGGCCCGCACATATAAACCGTGGCGTCCCGGGGTAGACCCAATTCCGCGACGGCCCGGGCGTCCAGCCGGCCGACCGAGCTTGTGTAGAACACCTGCTGCCGTGCGTGCGGCAACTCTGCGATGAGGTCGCTGACTTCGCTTGAGAACGCCTGTGTTTCCGCGTCCCTTGTGGTGTGCAGCCACCAGATCTCGCGGTCCCTGCGACCCTTGGCCAGCGCGTGCAGCATCGCCAGCACGGGCGTTATGCCGACGCCGGCCGACAGCAGAACCACCGGACCGGCACCCTCCTCGCCCAGATAGAAGTCACCACGCGGCGCCGCGACATCGATGACGGATCCGGGGCCGATGTTGTCGTGCAGCCAGCGACTGACCACACCATGGTCTTCCCGCTTGACGCTGATCCGG
This sequence comes from uncultured Actinomycetota bacterium, assembly GCA_963734385.1. Classification (GTDB taxonomy): domain Bacteria; phylum Actinomycetota; class Actinomycetes; order Mycobacteriales; family Mycobacteriaceae; genus Mycobacterium. The sequence goes on from CAVTHR010000005.1 coordinate 233,332, forward strand.
TATTCCGCACCGTCACCCGACAACGAGTAACTGCGCAGCGGTGCGGGATCTCCTGCATCGCCGACTCGCAGGGTCAGATACTGACCCGGTCGCGGAATCGGCAGCGGCGCATGGTCTTCGGCCTCGAATCGGATCGACATGATGGTGCCGCTTTCCCGGCGAGTCGAGGCAACACGCAGTCGGCGGAACCCGCTCCAGCCCGGCTCGACGCCGATCGGCGGTGCCGCTGCGCCGGTGGAGGTTCCGTGGCCGGCCAACAGGTCGGCGAAGGACTGCTGCCAACCGGGGCTCAGCGCGGGCACATCGACGGCCTTGCGGAGAAGATCGATGTCGCGATCGGGCAGATACAGCAGCGCATCGATATCGGCAACGCTGAGCTTGTGCCTGCCCCGTAGGGTCCGGACGATCGTGTCTCCGGCCTGCACACGGCCTTCACTGATCACCCGGAAGTAGAAGCCCGGACGGTGATGGGCGACAAGGAGATTCGGCATATCGGGTTCGCCAAGGCGCATACCGACCCGGAAGCACGTCACTCGCGGTTGGGTCACCTCGAACTCCGCCTCGCCGATGGCATAGCGGTCCCCGATGCAGACCTCGTCATCCCCGAGCCCGGTGATCGTGAAGTTCTCGCCGAAGTGACCCGGTTGCAGGTCGTCACGGTCGAGATGGCGGCTCCAGTACTCGTAGGACTCAGTCTGGTAGACCATCACGGCGCGCTGTTCGCCGCCGTGCCCAGCCAGGTCACCCTGGCCGTCACCATCGATGTTCAGCCTGCGCACCATCACCGATCCCGAGACCGGGGCCTTGTAGATGCCGGTGTAGACGGTCTTGCCCCGCCATCCCACGTTGGCGGGCATCCCGACGTTGACAGAGACCAGCGTCGCAGCTCCGCTGTCAGATGAGCGGTTCGCCACCGTCGACCTTCAGGGTCACACCGGTCAGGAATGTGTTGGTCAATGCGAACAGCACCGCATCGGCGACATCGTCGACGGTGCCGATGCGGCCCGTCGGGTTTGTGCCACTGACATGGGTGAAGTAGTCGCGCTTGCCGGCTTCGCCAAGAGAGTCCCACGCACCGGTGTCGATGACACCCGGGGAGATGGCGTTGACGCGGATGGGCGCGAGCTCAACGGCCAGCGACCGAGCGAGGAAGTCGACGGCACCGTTGGTGATGGCGACACCCAGGTACCCGACGTTCACCTTGAAGGCGTTCACACCGGAGAACAGCACGATCGACCCTCCCTCGTTCATCTGCGGCGCGAAGTATTTGGCCAGCATGGCCGGGCCGATCACTTTGGTGTCGAACGAGAGTTGCAGTTTCGCACGGTCCAGGTCGGCGAGCCTGCCCCGCGCCCGGGCCGAGACAGTCGAGACGAGGTGGTCGATCGGGCCGACACGATCGGCGAATGCTGAGATCGATGTGTCATCGGTGACGTCTACGGTCTCGGCGGTGATGCCGTCACCGTCGTATTCCGTGGCGAGTGCCCCGCTGTCACGCCCCGCGACCACGACCCGGGCACCCTCAGAGTGCGCCAGCAGCGTGATGGCCCGCGCGATTCCCCCGCCACGTCCGACAACTACTACACATTTACCTTGCAGAGAACCCACAGCCGACTCCCATACTTCTGGCTTACGGTTAGCGACAGCCTCAAGTCAAGCGCATCAACTTATAACCTGTCAAGGGTATTTTGATGGTTAGTATGACGAATTTGGTTGTGGCCGTGTCGGTTTGGTCAACTGTCAGCCGTATGGGCACGGCGGTAGTGCCGACGCGCTTTCATGCGGTTGCCACAGATCGCCATCGAACACCAGCGTGCGGTGTTGGGCTTACTGCGATCGATCAGGAACAACCGGCACTCGGAGTTGGCGCATGGCCGGAGCCGCCCTGGGCTGGAGACTCGCAGCGCATCCCAGGCGAGGACGGCACGCACCGCTCCCCTTGGGCCGTCGGCTACCAGCTCCCAGTCCACGCCGCCACGGGTGGCGGTCGGTCGCAGGGTGACGGGCTCGAGGAACGGCTGCAGCGCTGCCTGCGCCTGGTCACCGCGCACAACGCCCTGCAGAACCGACCGCGCGCCGATGAGCGCCGCCAGCTCCGCATTCGTCGGCGCGATGCCGTGCTTGCGCATCCATGCGCGGGCCGGTTTCGACTGCGCGAGTTCGTCGCGCGGTTCCCCGTCCACCACCGGCGTGGTGTTGAGCAGGTCGAGCAGGAACTCCTCGTCCTCGGGGCCTACCACCACCAGTTCCATACCTAACCTCCAAATTGCTATTGACAGGTTACATGACGAGGAGTTGACTGTCGCTAACCACCAAACATCGATAAAGGAGTTAGTTATCATGACGGGTCGGGTTCACCATCGCTACGCCACCGTTGACGGCCAGCGGATCTTCTATCGGGAAGCCGGTGACCCCGATGCTCCGGCGGTTGTGCTGTTGCACGGCTTCCCCACCAGCTCGTTCATGTTCCGCGACCTGATCCCCCGGCTGGCCGACCGCTACCACGTCATCGCACCCGATCACCTCGGGTTCGGACTGTCGGCCGCGCCGTCGGCGTCGGAGTTCGCCTATTCCTTCGACGCGCTGACGGACCTGACCGAGGGCCTCCTCGATCAGCTCGGCCTGACCCGCTACGCGGTCTACGTCCAGGACTACGGCGCCCCGATCGGTTGGCGACTCGCACTGCGGAACCCGCAGTCCATCACCGCCATCGTCACGCAGAACGGCAACGGCTACGACGAAGGCTTCGTCGAAAGCTTCTGGAAGACGGTGTGGGATTACCAGCGCGATCAGACCCCGGACACCGAAGCCGCCATTCGCACTGCGCTCGACGCCGAGTCGATCAAGTGGCAGTACCTGACCGGGGTCGCCGACGAGACATTGGTCAGCCCCGACACCTGGACGCATGACGCCGCCATGGTGGCACGGCAGGGCAACGACGAGATCCAGCTGGCGCTGTTCCGCGACTACGCGACCAACGCACCGATGTATCCCGCCCTGCACGAATACCTGCGCACCAGCAAGGTGCCTGTGCTTGCGGTGTGGGGTCAGGGCGACCCGATCTTCGGCCCCGACGGCGCCCGCGCGTTCGGCAAGGACGCACCGGACGCCGAGATTCATCTCCTCGACGGCGGTCACTTCCTGCTGGAAACGGCGGGCGAAGAGGTCGCGGATCTGGTCCGCGACTTCCTGCAACGATCAGCGCAGCCTGAGAGGCATCGAAAGAAAGGACACGACAATGGGATTGGCATGGCAGCAGGGCCCTTTGGCCGCGGGATCCGTAGGTCACTTCCTGACAGCACAGCCGTTGCCCGACAGGTTGCTGTTCGTCGAACCGCTGCGCCGTCGTATGAGGGTGCGGCAAGGCCAGGAGTGGATCGCCGACAGCGAGAACGTGCTCCTGTTGCACGAACCGGGCCGCTACCCCGTCGCCTACTTTCCGCTGGACGACATCCGCGACGGCGTCCTCGTCGCCGAGGACCGAGTGACCCAGCACGGCGACCTGGGCGACATGCAGTGGTACACCGTGGTGGCCGACGGGCGAGAAGTGCCCCACGGTGCATGGCAGCACACCGCACTCCCCGCTTACGCAACGGATCTGGCACGACGGGCGGCATTCGGCTGGCGCGCCGTTGACGCCTTCTACGAAGAGGAGGAACGCATCGTCGGACATGCGGCCGACCCGTATCACCGCGTCGACATCCGGGCCACGTCACGCCATCTCGTCGTCCGCGACGGCGACCGGGTGATCGCCGATACGCACCGGCCCGTCGTGTTGTACGAATCCGGCTTCGCGCCGCGCTGGTACGTGGACCGCGACGACATCGATGAGAGTGCGCTCGAACCCATTGAAGGGCAGACGTTCTGCCCGTACAAGGGGCTGGCCGACTACTACGCCATCGGTGAACACAAGAAGGCGGCGTGGTCATATGTCAACGCATGGCCGGAAGCGGGTCGGGTGAGCAACCTGGTGTCATTCGAGCCCGACAAGATCGACGTCTGGCTCGATGATCGCCGTCTGCACCTCGAACCCGGGCAGACCGTCGTCGCGCACGGCATCGACCGCGGCCTCGACGCCGACGAAATACTTCAGTACACCGCAGGGAGCGCGCGATGATCGCCACGCTCGAAGTTGTCATTCTGCCGGTGTCCGATCCGGACAAGTCGCTGGACTTCTACCGAGACAGACTCGGATTCGTCCTCGACGTCGACTACGCCCCAACCGAGGACTTCCGCGTCGTACAACTCACCCCAGACGGGTCGAGCACTTCCATACAGTTCGGCGTCGGGCTCACCGACGCGCCGCCCGGTTCGGTTCAGGGCCTGTATCTCGTGGTGACCGACATCGCGGCGGTTCGAGACCAGCTCGTCGATCGAGGCGTTGGCGTCAGCTCCATCAGGCACAAGGACGTCGACGGCGGACAGTGGCAGGGGCGTTTCCGCCTCGGCGCCGATCCTCGAAGAGCCGACTATTCGAGCTTCGCGGACTTCGCCGATCCCGACGGCAACACCTGGACCATTCAGGAACGTGGCCATCCGAATGCCTAGCCGCCCGTCGGTTCTGGTGTTCGACGTCAACGAGACCCTCATCGACATCGAGTCACTCGGGCCGCACTTCGAGAAGATGTTCGGTGACCGCGGCGTGCTTCGCGAGTGGTTCAACCAACTCGTCATGTACTCGATGACCGTCACCTTGTCGGGCGACTACGTCGACTTCTTCTCGCTCGGACAAGCCGTGCTGCGCATGACGGCCGATGTTCACCAAGTGCGTATCGACGACGACGACGTTCGTGCGCTGAGCGATGGAATGCGGACGATGCCCGCGCATCCGGATGTGGCGGACGGTCTTGCGGCCCTGGAGGATCAGGGTTACCGCCTTGCCACGCTGACGAATTCTCCACCCAACCCGAACGGCCCTACACCGCTCGAGCATGCTGGCCTCGCCGGCTACTTCGAGCAGCAGTTCAGCGTCGACACATCACGCGCCTACAAGCCGGCGTCACAGCTGTACACGAGAGTGGCCGCAGAGCTTGGGGTCTCGCCGTCGGCGTGCATGATGGTCGCCGCCCACGTCTGGGACACCATCGGCGCGCAGGCCGTGGGGTTCAGCGGCGCCCTGATCACCCGACCCGGCAACGCACCGCTGTCGGTGTCCGGTGTACCTCAGCCGACCCTGGTTGTCGCGGATCTGTTGGAGCTGGCCAAGCGACTGTGACTATTCCGTCCTCTCGCGGGCCATCTCCGCGGCGCGGTCGGCGTTGGCCAGCAGCTGCTGCAGCCGCTTGGGCCACCAGAACACTTCGAGCAGCAGCATCACGAGGTAGACAGCCGAAACGACGGCGTTGCCCCACGACCCGAACGCGGCGTCCCACACAGCCATGCCGACAGCGACGATGAGGACGAACCAAATCAGCCACCTCAACAGTCGGCCCTTCTCCGCGGCCTCGTGAAGCCCGTTGCGGTAGTCAATGAGCGCAGGCGCGAGGCGTGGGTCATCGATCCGCTGACCGTCCCGGGCCGCACGGGCCACCTGCTCGCGGTCCAGCCCAGTCAGGTGCTTGGCGCTGGGCCAGTGCTTCGCCATCCGACGGGACATCCACAGTCCGTAGAACAGGCTGAGCATCACGAACACGATCAGGCCGATGACCAGGAACCCCGAATCCAGCCATGCCAGTGCGCCCAGGAATGCCCCGACCGCCACCCCGAGAATCAGCCCCCGAAGGATCGGTCCATATCGCCATACCAACGCAGGCACCGTGACCATGGGGTGATTGTGACGGCTTTCCGAAACTTCTACCGGCAGTTCGTGCTGGTTATCGTCCGCGAGTCTTAAGATCCGCGGCGAGTAGACGCGGATGGGTATACCCGTTAGACGTGTAGTGACGGGCACACACCAGGGGGCGAAGCCAAGATGACGAACACTGAGCTGAAGGATCCGAACAAAGTCCTGCGAATCCTCGCGATATACGCGTCACGAGCGCTGCTCGAAAGATCGCGAGGTACGTCCTCGAGTGCCCAACGCTGGTGCTCCCCATCGAACTCGTCGGCTCGGTTACTCGAGCTAGCGTTTGTCGGCGCTTCGCTGAGTGATGACTACGCCGCCGAGCGCACCGCCGAGTGTGCCGATGAAGCCGAGCACGGCCACAACCAGCGGCACCCAGAGCGGTGTGGTGTTCGAGCCCTAAATCTGGCGGCGGCCCTTGCTATGCACGTAGACACGCTGAGCACTGTCAGCGCGCCGCTCGTTCTCGCCTAGCTGTCACCGGCGTTGCCGTGGGAAAATCGTGTCGTGGACGACGACAAGCCATACGAGCCCCTTCGAGGCGACCCGCGACGCACTCGCGTACCTCAACAGTCAATGCGTCGACGGCGGCGGCAAGCACGAGCTTGACCAAGCGGGCCTTCAGGATGGCGCTCGCTGATGACGAAGAACTCGAAGACGGGCTATAAGCTGTTCCTGGGTATGAAGTCGATCGCGAAGATGCTGGTGCACATTGGCGCGAGAACGAGAAGGTACGGCAAGCAAGCGCTCGGTGCATTCATCGCCTCCGTGCCCGAGAGGTCGACCCTGTTCGCGCGTCGCGCGTGCCCGCGTCGGAGCGGGCAGAACACTGTCAAATGGCGCGATGATCATCTAGACCGTGCGAGTGTAAGACCGAGTTATCCGCAGATGAGCTCCTTACCGCGCCCGGATGCCCCAACGCTGAGTGCGCTAGAAAAGTACTATGCCAGTGCTTGGCAACCCTCGGCATGAATCAAGCGATCATCGAACAGATCGGCCGTTATCCATCACCGAGTGTGCTTGTCGACGGCGGGGTCGACGTCATGTGTCCCGACGCGGGTCCGCCGAGGGGGGACGCATGCCGCCTGGACCTGCCGACGAAGCAACGAGGTGCTCGCCGGAGTCGCCGAGCGGGCTTGGATCGGCAGGCTAGCAAATCGCTAGGACGCTCCGGGGCCTGACTGCGTCATAGGTCTAGACCGGCAAGCCAGGGTTCCAGCGACTCTCAATATGCAACTAGCGTGGTGGTATGGCTGCTGGGAACCAGCTACCGATATTCGCGCTGCGCTAGCCGGCGACTTAGAGGCGGGCGCGTCGCGAACTCCATCGACTGCTCGCGGATACGGAGCGAGTCGACGCTTGGACCAAGCCGACACAGGCTACGCGCTGGACCAACGAACAGTTGCTGTTCCATATGGTGTTCGGCTACATGGTCGTGCGACGCCTGCTCCTACTCGTCCGCGTAATGTGGCGAATTGCCAGATCAACGTCAGCCGCGTCCACGCCCGCGTTTCGACTCCGGAGCCGGCCGGTGTTGACCTAGTCAATGACTGCGAGGCACTTGCGCCGCGAGGCCACCTTGCAACCGTCGCCGGATGAGGCGACGAAGATGATCGCGTGATGCCTCACTGCAACGCAGCCTTGCCGGTCGACGGATCGAAGCCTACGGCCCGCGGAATGCACGACCCGACGCGGCGGGACCCGTTTGTCAACGACTACCTGAGGCTGGAAGACGTCTATCGTTACCCGGCCAACACTTCGACTTCCACCAACGTCAACTCGCTCTGAACTAGGAATGTGCAACGCCGCCGACCCGATCCCCGACGGATCGACGATGAGAACCTGACCTCGCCGCGTCACGGCGATCACATGAGTCACCCGATGTCTTAGGTGTGCTATATCTCGCTTCCCGCTAAGGCCGCGATGCGAGCGCTGCTCGCTTCCGGTGATCTCGGTCAGCACCGCGGCCTGCCGGTCACCGCCATCGTGACAATGACGCTGCAGGAACTGGAGGCGAGCTCGGGGTTGGCGCTGACCGGCGGCGGATCGACGCTACCCATGGAAGTGGCGATCCGGATGGCCGCACACGCGCATCATTACCTTTACATCTACGACGAGACGTGCGGGCGACCACTGTTTCTCGGCCGCAGCAAGCGGCTCGCTTCTGCGGATCAACGAATTGTTCTACACGCCATCGACGGCGGATGCACGGTTCCCGGCTGCGACCAATCGGCATACAACTGCGAGGTTCACCACCTCATCGAATGGTCACCCAAAGGCACCACCGACATAGACCGACTCACGTTGGCATGCCAGGACGGAAACAAATCGTCCGGTCCCTCCGACGAGGAATGGCAGGCCCGTCGCCAGTACGACGAGGAGACACTCGGCCAAACGCTCTGGTACCCACCAAAATCCGTCGACCCCAGCCGACAACCGAGAGCCAACCGGTTCCATCGCACGCCGAAGCGGCCCCGGCCCGAACCCGACGTGGCTTGAACCGGCTAGACCGTGAAGCCCAATGCGCGCAGTTGCTCGCGGCCGTCCTCGGTGATCTTGTCCGGGCCCCACGGCGGGTTCCACACCCAGTTGATTTTGATCTCGTTCACCAGCCCGGCGCCGACGAGCGCGGTGCGCGACTGGTCCTCGATCACGTCGGTGAGTGGGCAGGCCGCCGACGTCAGCGTCATGTCGATCAGCGCCACCTTGCCCGCGTCACCCTCTTCGACGTTCACGCCGTAGACCAGGCCGAGGTCCACGACGTTGATGCCCAGCTCGGGGTCGACGACATCGCGCATCGCCTCCTCGAGGTCGGCGAGAAATTCCTCGTTAGGCACTGCGGTTTCGCTCATCTAGCGTCTCCTCTGCGTTCAATTCAGTACTGGCTTGCGCCACTGCGTCTTTGAAGGCCATCCAGCCCAGCAGCGCACACTTGATCCGCGCCGGATATTTGGCCACCCCGGCGAAGGCAACGCCATCGCCGATTACATCTTCATCGCCCTCAACGTTGCCTCGGGACGAAATCATCTCGTTGAAGGCTGCGACAGTCTTCAGCGCATCGCCGACGCTCTGGCCGATCGCCAGGTCGGTGAGCACGGACGTCGCGGCCTGGCTGATCGAGCAACCCTGGCCGTCGTAGGAGATGTCGGCGACCTTCTCGCCGTCCTCGCTCAACGCCACCCGCAGCGTGACCTCGTCCCCACAGGTTGGGTTGACGTGATGTACCTCGGCGCCGAACGGCTCCCGCAGCCCCCGATTGTGCGGGTGCTTGTAGTGATCGAGGATCACTTCCTGATACATCTGCTCCATTCTCACGGCGAAACCTCAGTCCCTGCCGAAGAATTCGACGGCGCGCTTGACGCCGGCAACCAGCCGGTCCACCTCATCCTGCGTGTTGTACACGCGCGAACGACGCCCGCGCGGTCGCGGCGATACCGAACTTGCGGTGCAGCGGCCACGCGCAGTGGTGTCCCACCCGAACAGCCACGCCGTCGTCGTCGAGAACCTGCCCGACGTCATGGGCGTGGATGCCGTCGACGACGAAGCTGACCGGAGAACCGCGACCCACGAGCGAGGTCGGCCCGACGATACGGACACCGGGCACCGCCGCCAGTCCTTCCAATGCGGCAGCCACCAACTCGGCCTCGTGCTGTTCGACGACGTCCATTCCGATCGCACGGAGATACCGGGCGGCCGCTGCCAGCCCGACGACCTGCGACGTCATCGGCGTTCCCGCCTCGAACCGCTGCGGAGCGGGCGCGTAGGTGGTCTTTTCCATCGTGACGGTCTCGATCATCGAGCCGCCCGTGATGAACGGCGGCATCGCGTCGAGCAGCTCTTGGCGACCGTAGAGTACGCCAATGCCGTTGGGACCCAGCATCTTATGGCCTGAGAAGGCCGCATAGTCGACGCCGAGGGCGTGCAGGTCGACCGGCTGGTGCGGCACCGACTGGCAGGAGTCGAGAACGGTCAGCGCTCCGACCGCCTGCGCCCGCGCCACCAGCTCGGCGACAGGGGCCACCGCGCCGGTGACATTCGAGTGATGGCTGAACGCAATGACTTTCACGTTGCGGTCCAGCTCCAGCGAGTCGATGTCGATACGGCCCTCTGGCCCGACCGCGTACCACTTCAGGGTCGCGCCGGTGCGCCGGGCCAGCTCCTGCCACGGAACCAGGTTTGCGTGGTGTTCCAATTCGGTGGTGACGATGACGTCGCCAGGGCCGACGGCATGCTCGAAGCGGCTGTCGCCCAGCACGTAGGCAACCAGGTTGATGGCCTCGGTGGCGTTCTTGGTGAATACCAACTCACCCGCGTCGGCGCCGATGAACGCGGCGATGTCGGCGCGGCCCTGCTCGTACGCGTCGGTGGATTCCTCCATCAGCTGGTGTGCACCGCGGTGCACGGCGCCGTTGGAGGTGATGAGGAAGTCGCGTTCGGCGTCGAGGACCTGAACCGGGCGCTGCGAGGTGGCGCCGGAATCGAGGTACGCCAGCTGGCTTCCCCCGCGCATCACCCGACTGAGGATCGGGAAGTCCGCCCTGATCTTGGTGAGATCCAAAGTCTGAGCCGGCTTCTGGACCGACACCGTCATGTCAGGCTCCGACCGCCTGCTGGGGGTCCCTCCCGCTTGCGGGGGAGAATCGCTCGTAGCCGTTGGCATCGAGCTCGTCGGCCAACTCGGGGCCACCCGACTCCACGATGCGCCCGCCGATGAAGACGTGGACGAACTGCGGCTGGATGTAGCGCAGGATGCGGGTGTAGTGCGTGATCAGCAGTACTCCGCCGTGCGCCTCCTCGGCGTAACGGTTGACGCCCTCACTGACGACTCGCAGCGCGTCGACGTCGAGGCCGGAGTCGGTCTCGTCGAGGATGGCGATCTTCGGCTTGAGCAATTCGAGTTGAAGGATCTCGTGGCGTTTCTTCTCGCCGCCCGAGAAGCCTTCGTTGACGCTGCGCTCGGAGAACGACGGATCGATGTCAAGGCCCTCCATCGCGCCTTTGACCTCTTTGATCCAGTGCCGCAGCTTCGGTGCCTCACCGCGCACGGCGGTGGCGGCGGTGCGCAGGAAGTTCGACATCGACACCCCTGGCACCTCGATCGGGTACTGCATGGCGAGGAACAGGCCGGCACGCGCGCGCTCGTCGATGCTCATCTCGAGGACGTTCTGGCCGTCCAGCGTGATCGAGCCCGATGTCACCGTGTACTTCGGATGGCCTGCAACCGCATACGACAGTGTCGACTTACCGGACCCGTTCGGGCCCATCAAAGCGTGCGTCTCACCCGACTTCACGGTGAGGGTGACGCCTTTAAGGATCGGGATGTCGGTCCCGTCTTCAGCGGAGACGACGCTGACGTGCAGATCCTTGATTTCCAATGTGGTCATGAGGTGGCTGTCCTTGATTCCGTTATCTCTAGTTCGTGTTCGATTGCTTCTGTGAGGCGTTCACGCACGGACGGCACCGCGATCTTGCTGATCAGCTCGCCGAAGAAGCCACGGACGACGAGGCGGCGGGCCTGGTCTTCCGGGATGCCGCGGGCCTGCAGATAGAACAGCTGCTCGTCGTCGAAACGTCCAGTGGCGCTGGCGTGTCCGGCGCCGGCGATCTCGCCGGTCTCGATCTCGAGGTTCGGCACCGAGTCGGCGCGGGCACCGTCGGTGAGCACCAGGTTGCGGTTCGTCTCGAAGGTGTCGGTACCGGTGGCCGCCGCCCGGATCAGCACGTCGCCCACCCACACGGTGTGCGCGTCGGGCTTGTCCGAGTCCGGATCGCCTTGCAGCGCACCCTTGTACGTGACGTGGGACCGACAGTTCGGCTGGGCATGGTCGATCAGCAGACGCGACTCGAAGTGCTGGCCGTCATCGGCGAAGTACAGGCCGAGCAGCTCAGCATCCCCGCCAGGAGCGTCGAATCGGGCCCGCGCGGTCAGCCGCACCAGGTCGCCGCCGAGGGTGACCGCCACATGGCGTAGCACCGCGTCCTTGCCAAGCGTCGCGTGATGGGCGCTGACGTGCACCGCATCGTCGGCCCAATCAGCGATGGAGACCACTGTCAGCCTGGCGGCGTCGGCGACGACGAATTCGATGTTGTCGGCGTACGTTCCGCTGCCGCGTTGGTCGATGACGACCACGGCCTCGGCCAGCTCGCCGACCCGCACCTGTAGGTGCCCGTATGCGGTCGCGCCCTCGCCGGGGCCGGTGATCGCGACCTCGACCGGCTCTGCGACCTGGGTGTCCTTGCCGACGGTCACGATCGTCGCGCTGTTGAACGACGAGAACGCCTGGGCAGCAACGCGGTCGGCGGGCACACCGCCCTCGCCGAGCCGCTTGTCGCCGCGGCGCACGGTTTCCACCGTCACGCCGGGGCGTTCGGTCACGTCGATCAGGGCGCTGCCGGTCGCGGCCGCCGAGCCGTCGTGCAGGCCACGCAACCGCCTGAGAGGTGTGAACCGCCAAATCTCGTCACGCCCGTGCGGCACCTCGAAGGCGTCGACATCGAATGACGTGAAGATCTCGCCCTTGGTCCTGCCCTCCAGAGTCGCTGTCAGGTCCTGTGCCACTAGCCGACCGCGCCTTCCATCTGCAGCTCGATCAACCGGTTGAGCTCCAGCGCATACTCCATCGGCAGTTCCTTGGCGATCGGCTCGACGAAGCCGCGCACCACCATCGCCATCGCCTCGTCCTCGGTGAGGCCGCGGCTCATCAGGTAAAACAGCTGGTCCGCGCTGACCTTGGACACGGTGGCCTCGTGGCCCATCGTGACGTCGTCCTCGCGGATGTCGACGTAGGGATAGGTGTCGCTGCGGCTGATCGTATCCACCAGCAGCGCATCGCATTTCACGCTCGAGCGCGATCCGTGCGCGCCCTTGTTGATCTGAACCAGACCGCGGTAGGACGCGCGGCCGCCGCCGCGGGCAACCGACTTGGAGACGATGTTGCTCGACGTGTTGGGCGCCAGGTGCAGCATCTTGGCGCCGGTGTCCTGGTGCTGGCCCTCGCCTGCGAACGCGACTGACAGGACCTCGCCCTTGGCGTGCTCGCCGGTCATCCACACGGCCGGGTACTTCATCGTGACCTTGGATCCGATGTTGCCGTCGACCCACTCCATGGTGGCGCCTGCTTCGGCGCGGGCCCGCTTGGTGACCAGGTTGTAGACGTTGTTCGACCAGTTCTGAATGGTCGTGTAACGGCAACGGCCACCGGGCTTCACGATGATCTCGACCACTGCGGAGTGCAGCGAGTCGCTCTTGTAGATCGGCGCGGTGCAGCCCTCGACATAGTGCACGTAGGCACCCTCATCCACGATGATCAGCGTCCGCTCGAATTGGCCCATGTTCTCGGTGTTGATCCGGAAGTAGGCCTGCAGCGGGATGTCAACGTGCACACCCTTTGGCACGTAGATGAACGACCCACCCGACCACACGGCCGTGTTCAACGCGGAGAACTTGTTGTCGCCGGCCGGGATCACGGTGCCGAAGTACTGCTTGAACAGCTCCGGATGCTCCTTCAGAGCGGTATCGGTGTCGAGGAAGATAACGCCCTGCTGCTCCAGGTCCTCCCGGATCGAGTGGTAGACGACCTCGGACTCGTACTGCGCGGCGACGCCGGACACCAGCCGCTGCTTTTCCGCCTCCGGGATGCCGAGCTTGTCGTAGGTGTTCTTGATGTCGGCGGGAAGGTCATCCCACGTCGCAGCCTGCTTCTCGCTGGAGCGCACGAAGTACTTGATGTTGTCGAAGTGAATGCCCTCGAGGTTGGAGCCCCAGTTCGGCATCGGCTTCTTGTCGAATATGCGCAGCGCCTTGAGTCGGACGTCGAGCATCCACTCGGGCTCGCTCTTCTTCGCCGAGATGTCGCGCACGACCGCCTCGGACAGCCCACGCTGTGCGCTGGCGCCCGCGACGTCGGAATCGGCCCAGCCATAGCCGTATCGACCCAGCGACTCAATGGTCTGTTCCTGGGTCAAGGCCTCGGGCGTGGTCGTCATGTCGACGCTCCTTGCTTGGTTTTGGCGGCTTCGGCGCGGACTGTGCGCTGAAGTGCTGGTTGCTGGTCTTGGTTGAGCGGCACGTGCGTGGTGCAGGCGCAGTCTCCGTTGACGATCGTGGCCAACCGCTGCACGTGAGTACCCAGTACCTCGGCGAACGCCTCCCGCTCGGTCTCACACAGTTCGGGGAACTCCTCGGCGACGTGCGACACCGGGCAGTGATGTTGGCAGAGCTCCAGTCCGCGTAGCGGACCGCTCACCGGGGTGGTGGTTGCGGCGTAACCGGCCTTGGTAAGAGCGTCGGCGACTCGATCGACAGCGGATTCAACGTCATCGGGTCCATCGGTTACTCCCGAGAGAATGGTGTCGATGCGGCGCCGCGCGAAGGTGCGGACGGCGTCGTCGCCGCCGATTTCCCGCAGCTGACGCATGGCCGCGACCGCCAGGTCGTCGTAGGTGTGTCCCAGCTTGGCGCGCCCTGCGGCCGTCAGCCGGTAGCGCCGGGCCGGCCTGCCGCGCCCGCTGTGCTGCCACGATGCGGCGGCGCTGGACTGCGCGTCGCCTGCCTCGAGCAGGGCGTCAAGGTGCCTGCGCACACCTGCGGCGGAGATGCCGAGGCGCTCGCCGATGTCGCTTGCTGTGATGGGTCCGGCCTCCAGCAAGAGCTGGACAATCGCGCCACGCGTGTGGCGCTCGCCGGATGTCGCCGCCATAGCGGCTCCCGCGACTTCCGGACGTATTTTCACAACACCATTGTGACGGAATTCCGGAACCCGGTCTACCAAGGCCACCCTAAGGCGGTCATCGGCCTACGATCACCCGGTGACCCAGCAGAATCGCCGCCTCGTCCTCGCCCAACGACCGTCTGGCCTGGTGAATGAAAGCACAACCCGACTGCACACCGATCAGGTGCCCGACCTGCAGGACGGGGAGGCGCTGGTCAAGGTCCGCTACCTGTCGATAGACCCGACTATTCGCACGTGGATGGACGACGTTCCCAGCTATCTGCCGCCGATCCAGATCGATGAGGTGATCCGCAGCGGCGGGGTCGGCGAGGTCATCGAGAGCCGGTCAGAGGCCTATACGCCGGGACAGCTGCTGTTCGGCATGACCGGCTGGCAGGAATATGTGATTGCCGACACCGGCGATCGGGCGATGCAGGTGCTGCCGGACGGCGTCTCCCCTGGCCTCGCCATCGGGATCCTGGGCGTCACCGGCATGACGGCGTATTTCGGTGTGATCGACGTCGGCCAGGTCAAGGACGGCGACGTCGTGGTCATTTCCGGCGCCGCGGGCGCGACCGGCTCCGCAGCGGGCCAGATAGCGAAGATCAAGGGCGCGAAGAAGGTCGTCGGCATCGCGGGCGGCGCAGAGAAGTGCGCGTTCATCGTCAACGAGCTCGGATTCGACGAGGCGATCGACTACAAGAACGACAACGTCGCCGCGCGGCTGCGCGAAGCCTGCCCGGACGGCATCGACCTCTACTTCGACAACGTCGGCGGCTCGATCCTCAACGACTGCCTCGCGAACCTCGCACAGCGCGGCCGGGTCGTGCTGTGCGGCGCGATCTCCACCTACAACAGCGACGACCCACCGCAGGGGCCGAGCAACTACCTCACCCTGCTGGTCCGTCGTGGCCGCATGGAGGGCTTCATCATCATCGACTACCTCGACCGCTTCCCCGCCGCGCAGCTCGAGGTTGCGGGGTGGATCGCCGAAGGGAAGATCAAGTCGTCCGAACACGTCGTCAAAGGACTGGAAAAGGCGCCTGACGCGCTCAACCTGTTGTTCAGCGGCGGCAACACCGGCAAGGTGATCGTCCAGCTCTGACCGCTACGCTGCTGGGATGGCCGCCCGCCTATGGTCTCTGTCCACCTCGATTGCCGGCTGGCACGGGGATGAACGGACTGTCGGGTCACCCCTCAACGACGCCGAGCTGATCGCGCTGCGCCGGACGCGCCTTTTCGGGGCGACCGGCACGGTGCTGATGGCCATCGGCGCGCTGGGTGTGGGCGCGCGTCCCGTCGTGCAGGACCCGACGTTCGGGGTGCGGTTACTCAACCTGCCGTCGCGTATCCAGACCGTCTCGCTGACGATGACCACCACCGGAGCGGTGATGATGGCGCTTGCATGGCTGATGCTCGGCCGGTTCGCGCTGGGCGAGCGACGGATGACCCGCAGCCAGCTGGACCGCACGCTGCTGGTGTGGGTGCTTCCTCTGCTCATCGCGCCCCCGATGTACAGCAGGGACGTCTACTCCTATCTCGCGCAAAGCGAGATCGCCATCAATGGCCTCGACCCCTACAAGGTCGGGCCGGCCACCGGGCTGGGCCTCGATCACGTCTTCACGCTGTCCGTGCCGACCATGTGGCGCGAGACGCCCGCGCCGTACGGCCCGCTGTTCTTGTGGATCGGTCAGGGCATTTCGGCGGTGACGGGCGAGAATATCGTCTTCGCGGTGCTGTGCCACCGGTTGCTGGTGCTGGTTGGCGTCGGGCTCATCGTGTGGGCCACGCCGCGTCTGGCTCGCCGGTGCGGCGTCGCCGAGGTCAGCGCTCTGTGGCTGGGAGCAGCCAACCCGCTGCTGATCATGCATCTGGTGGCAGGCATCCACAACGAGGCACTGATGCTCGGCCTGATGCTCGCGGGCACGGAGTTCGCGTTGCGGGGCGTGTATGCCGATCGGCCGCTGCTGCCAAAACCGTTGGCGTGGCCGCAGTCTCGGGACGATTGGGTCCGGTGGCGACCGATGACGATGCTGGTGCTCGGCGTGGTGCTGATCACGCTCTCGTCGCAGATCAAGTTGCCGTCACTGTTGGCCGTGGGTTTCGTCGCGATGGCCCTGGCGTGTCGCTGGGGTGGCACGTTCAAAGCCTTCGTCATCGCAGGAGGCTCGCTGACCGCGGTGTCGGTGGCCGTGATGGCGGTCATCGGATGGGCCAGCGGCCTCGGATTCGGCTGGTTGTTCACGCTGGGTACGGCCAACGTGGTGCGCAGCTGGATGTCATTGCCCACGTTGTTGGCGCTGGGAACGGGGCAGGTCGGCATCCTGCTCGGACTGGGTGACCACACCACCGCGGTGCTCGGGCTGACCCGTGGTATCGGCGTGTTCATCATCGCGATCGTGGTGACGTGGCTGCTGCTGGCGGTGCTCCGGGGGCGCCTGCATCCCGTCGGCGGCCTCGGCGTCGCGCTCGGGATTACCGTCCTGCTCTTCCCCGTGGTCCAGCCCTGGTACGTGCTTTGGGCGGTGATCCCGCTGGCGGCGTGGGCCACCAGGCGCTCATTCCGCACCACGACCATCGTCGTGACCTTCGTCGTCGGGGTCTTCGGCCCGACCGCCAACGGCGACCGCTTCACGGTCTTCCAAATCCTGCTCGCGACCGCGGCCAGCACCGTGATCGTGCTGGTGCTGATGGCGATGACGTACTACCGGCTGCCATGGCGGAAGCTGCCCGACCCCGGCCCAGAGACCGACACCGCGTTCCTTCCGGAGCCCGTTGCTGTCGGACCTCCGCTACCGCGGCCGCAGGCAGCGAAGGCCGACGCCTACGCTGAATCCCCGTGACCTCCGGCTCGACCCTCCCCGTGCGGCTGCGCGGGGTGTGCAAACGGTACGGGTCGACGACCGCGGTGTCC
This sequence comes from uncultured Actinomycetota bacterium, assembly GCA_963734385.1. Taxonomy (GTDB): domain Bacteria; phylum Actinomycetota; class Actinomycetes; order Mycobacteriales; family Mycobacteriaceae; genus Mycobacterium. The sequence continues at coordinate 250,739 of CAVTHR010000005.1, forward strand.
GATCTCGACCTCGAGGTGCAACCTGCCGAGGTGCTGGCGCTGCTAGGGCCGAACGGCGCAGGCAAGACGACGACGGTGGAGATGTGCGAGGGCTTCATCCGGCCGGACGCCGGGAGCATCGAAATCCTCGGCCTCAATCCGATCACCGACAACGCACGAGTGCGTGAACGCATCGGGGTCATGCTGCAGGGTGGCGGGGCATATCCCGCCGCGCAGGCCGGCGAGATGCTCAATCTGGTTGCGGCATATAGCGCCAATCCCCTGGATCCACGGTGGCTGATGGACACGCTGGGCCTGACCGAGGCGGCGAAGACGACGTATCGCCGGCTCTCGGGTGGGCAGCAGCAACGCCTGGCATTGGCCTGCGCGGTGGTCGGCCGCCCGGAGCTGGTGTTCCTCGACGAGCCGACCGCGGGCATGGACGCGCACGCGCGCATCGTGGTGTGGGAATTGATCGATGCGCTGCGCAGCGACGGCGTCACGGTCGTGCTGACCACCCACCAGCTGCCCGAGGCCGAGGAGCTGGCCGACCGGCTGGTGATCATCGACCGCGGGGTGGCGGTGGCCCGCGGCACCCCGGCCGAGTTGATGCGCAGCGGCGCGGAGAACCAGCTGCGGTTCAGCGCCCCGCGGATGCTGGACCTGTCCCTGTTGATCTCGGCGCTGCCGGAAAGCTACAAAGCCACCGAGACCGCGCCGGGCGAGTACCTGGTGGAGGGGCGGATCGACCCGCAGGTGCTGGCGACGGTGACGGCGTGGTGCGCGCGGCTCAATGTGCTGGCCACCGACATGCAGGTGGAGCAGCGCAGCCTGGAAGATGTGTTCCTGGATCTGACGGGGCGGGAGTTGCGGGGATGAATCGATTTGCGCCAGGGACGTTTACGCCGGACCCGCGACCGGCAACCGTGCCGACGATGCTCGCCGCGCAGTTCGCACTTGAACTGAAGTTGTTGTTGCGCAACGGGGAACAGTTGCTGCTGACGCTGTTCATCCCGATCACGCTTTTGGTGGGGTTGACGTTGCTGCCGTTCGGCTCGTTCGGCCCGAACCGGGCGGCGACGTTCGTTCCCGCGATCATGGCGCTGGCGGTGATCTCGACGGCGTTCACCGGGCAGGCCATCGCGGTCGCGTTCGACCGCCGCTACGGTGCGCTCAAACGCCTCGGCGCCACCGCGCTGCCCGTGTGGGGCATCATCGCAGGCAAGTCGCTGGCGGTGGTAACCGTGGTGTTCCTGCAGTCAATCGTTCTGGGCGCCATCGGTATTGCGCTGGGGTGGCGGCCGCACATCGCGGGGTTGATACTCGGGGCCGTCATCATCGCGCTGGGCACCGCCGGGTTTGCAGCAATGGGCCTGCTGCTCGGGGGCACGTTGCGCGCCGAGATCGTGTTGGCCGTCGCCAACCTGTTGTGGTTCGTCTTCGCCGGCCTCGGCGCGCTCACTCTCGAGGGGCAGGCCGTGCCGGAGGCGGTGCGGTGGGCGGCCAGGCTCACCCCGTCGGGCGCACTCACCGAGGCGCTGACGCAGGCGATGTTGTTGTCGGTGGACTGGTTCGGTCTTGCGGTTCTCGCCGTGTGGGGTGCGGTGTCAGCGTTGTGTGCTCTGCGCTGGTTCCGGTTCACCTGACTAGGCGAGCTGTGGCATCGGCGCGACTAGGTGCCGGTCGCCGATCGTCAGTTGTCGAAGATCACCAGCGGGTTGGTGCCGTTCTTGACCTCGTCGCCGTCACTCACCCCATCGAGGTCGGTGTCTGCAATAAAGATGTTGGTGAGCCGACCGATCTCGTCGCGGTCCGCGAGCCCGTCGCCGTCGGTGTCCGTCCCTGCAGCGGCAGGAGCCGCGGGCGGTGCATTCTCGGCAGGAGCAGGTGGGCAGATCGCATCCCTGACGATGTACTGGCCGACAGGGGGCGCCCTGAAGATCGCGCTGTCCTTGGCCGCCTGGAGGGTCGGTCCTTCACCAACGCTGAGGCTTGAGTTGCTCGGTGCAGGCCCGAGGGCAGCCGCGACACATTCGATCTCGCTGATCTTGACTTCGCACACCGCACCACCGTTGTTTCTGCAAGCGGTGAACGCCGCCCCCTCGGCCTCGTTGATCCCAGAGCCGGCCCCTGCGCCTGTGATTCCTGAGTCTTTGTCCCAGGCGATCGCGGCTCCCCCCGGGCCGGCGCTGACGGCCGGAGCGCTCACAACTGTCAAAGCTCCCAGCGCCGTCGCCGCGACTAACACTGGTAAGGCATGAGTATTTCGCTTCATGCGAAAAACGTATGTGGCCGCGAAGGGTTTGCCATCGGGTGTTTCCCTATCCTTTGGCCCGAAATACCCCTACGTCTCAGTTGTCGAAGATGACCAAGGGATTGGTGCCGTTCTGCACCTCGTCGCCGTCGCTGACGCCATCCAGATCGGTGTCCCACAGGAAGATGTTGGTGAACCGACCGATCTCGTCCCGGTCGGAGAGACCGTCACCATCGGTGTCCGCCGCCGACTTGGCAGGCTCCGCAGGGGCGGGTGCCTGCTTCTCCGGAGCTGGAGGAGCGACCGGAACGCCGACGCACGCCGCGATCTTGGCGGTGCTGCCGGGAAGTGAGCTCTCGGCGTTGGTTCTCGCCGCGTCCGACGTAGGACCCGTGCCCCCGGCATACGCATTTCCGTTGGCGGCGACAGCAATACAAGTATTCTGCTGGAAAATCACGGTGATACACATGGTGCCCTTGGTGCCATCGCAGTTGGCGACTGACCTCCGGATCGCTTCGTCTTGGGTCACACCGCTCCCGGTTCCCCCTACGCCTTCTGGCGGCGACCATGTGATTGCTGCCCACGTGTCGGCGGCATGTGCGGATGGAGCACCGATTCCGGCTATCACCGCAAGTGGCGCCCCGATGACGGCGGCAAGCAGGGCACGAGTTGACTTCCTCATGCGTGTGGACGGTACGACGCGTACACGGCTTTGCCATCGGGTGTTTCCCTATCTTTTGCAAGGTCCGTCGACGTAGGGCGTCCTACTACGGCCTGTAGTTCTGATCCTCTACGATCAACCGGTGCCTATCGGACGAATCCTCCTGCGTCTGGTGGACCTGTTGCCGCTGCCGAGCCTGCGCGCGCAGCGCCTCATTGCGGCCGCGGTCCTCCTGACCCAGGGCGGCATCGCCGTCACGGGCGCGATCGTCCGCGTCACCGCATCCGGGCCTGGGCTGCCCGACCTGGCCGCAGTGCTTTCCGGGCAGCTTCACCCCGGTTCCGCATGCCGAAGTGGCCGGAATCCACCAGGCCGTCGAGTTCGGCAACCGGATGATCACTTTCCTGGTCGTGCTGACCGCCGCCATGGCGGTGCTGGCCGTAACCCGCGCCCGCCGGCGGCGCGAGGTGCTCGTGTACGCCTGGCTGATGCCGGCGTCGACCGTGATGCAGGCGGTGATCGGCGGTATCACGGTGCTGACGGGTCTGCTGTGGTGGACAGTGGCCATCCATCTGCTGGTGTCGATGGCCATGGTGTGGCTGGCGGTGCTGCTGTTCGTGAAGATCGGCGAGCCCGATGACGGTGTTCCGACGGCGCGCGTGCCGAAGCCGTTGCGCCAGTTGACGATCCTGACCGGCATCGTGCTGGCGGCACAGCTTGTCAGCGGGACATTGGTCACCGCCGCGGGTCCGCACGCAGGCGACAAGAACGCCGACCGCGTCGTGCCGCGACTGCAGGTGGAGATCACCACGCTGGTGCACCTGCACACCTCGCTGCTGGTCGCCTATCTCTCGCTCCTGGTCGCGCTCGGCTTCGCGCTGATGGCGGTGCGGGCGCCCCGGCCAGTGCTGCTCGCGGCTGGGCGTGCTCGTGGTCTTGGTGTTGGCACAGGGCCTTGTCGGCACCGTGCAGTTCTTCACCGGCGTGCCCGCCGCGCTGGTGGCCATCCACGTGGCGGGCGCGGCCGCATGCACGGCGGCCACCGCGGCGCTATGGGCTTCGATGCGAGAACGGGCCGAGGCCGAGCCGGTCCAGCGCTGACTCCACGCCGATCGCGAACTGGCGTTGTTGACAGGTCTCGCGTTGTCGCGTCGAGCTGACGCCAGCCCAGTGACGGTTCCACCAACTCCAACTCGAGTAGCCGTGGGTCGTCCGGCCCGCCGATCAGGTCGACGCGGGCGTACAGCAGATCGGTGGCCTTCATGTTCAGATGGCTGGCGGCCGCGTCCAGCGCGGCATGGCCGACATCCCACAATTCGAAGTCGGGCTCGGCGGAACTCAGGGACTCCTCTGCATAGGTGCCGGAAGGGTCGAACACCGGCCGCTCCCCGGCCGGCGGCAACATCGGCCCCTTCGTGAACGCGTGCGACTGCTCGCCACTGAGGAACACCAAGGCCGTCTCGCCGTCCTCCACTCTGGAGTCGTACGGCTGAATCAGCGCAGTACTCCCTGCGGCGTGGAGCGCCGCCGCGTGCTCACGGGCGGCTTGAGCATCGGCGAAGCGCTGCGCACCAACGGATCCTGCGCCGATGGCGGGCTTCACCACCACCTCCCCCTTCGGCACCCGCACCCGCTCGCCCGGCGCGAAGAAGTGGCTCGCCACTGTCGGGACGCCGGCGTCCGCGAGGTCGGCGAGATAGCGCTTGTCTGTGTTCCACGCAACAACCGCGGGCGCGTTCAACAGATTCTCGACGCGGGCGGTCCAGTCCAGGAATTCGTCCAACCGCTCGATGTAGTCCCAGGTGGCCCGAAGGATGACCAGGTCTGCGTCGCACCGTCTCCGGGTCGTCCCAGGACAGCCAGCGGGCCGCCAGGCCACGCTTGCGCAGGGCCGCGACGAGGTCCGCGTCATCGCCGTCGCCCTCCGGCAGCGCAGGGCAGCCGGCCAGCACGATCCGGGGATGACGGACGTCGGGGCGAGCGAGCTTCATGACGTAGGCATGATAGTCACCATGCACGCCATCGAAATCACCGAAACCGGTGGACCTGAAGTCCTGCAATACGTCGAAAAGCCCACGCCCTCCCCCGGCCCAGGTCAGGTGCTGATCAAGGCCGAGGCCATCGGCATCAACTTCATCGACACCTATTTCCGCTCTGGTCTCTACAAGCGAGACCTTCCGTTCATCGTGGGACTCGAGGTGTGCGGCACGGTCGAGGCCGTCGGCGACGATGTGGCGGCGCTCGGGGTAGGCAACAGAGTCGTCACCGCGCAGGCCAGCGGCTCGTATGCCGAATACTGCACTGCGCAAGCCGATTTCTGCGCGTACGTGCCGGACGGCGTGAGCCCGGACGTGGCTGCCGCCTCGCTGCTCAAGGGCATGACCGCGCACTATCTGCTCAAGTCGGTGTATCCGGTCCAGCAGGGCGACGACGTGCTGGTGCACGCGGGTGCAGGCGGGGTCGGCCTCATCCTCACCCAGTGGGCCACCAGCCTGGCTGTCCGGGTGATCACCACCGTGTCGACGCCGGAGAAGGCGGAACTGTCCCGTCAGGCCGGCGCGGTGGAGGTGCTCGACTATCCAGATGATCCCGAGGAGTTCGGGGCCAGGATCAAGGACCTCACCGACGGCGGAGTTGCGGCGGTGTATGACGGCGTCGGCGCGTCGACCTTCGACGCCAGCATGGCGAGCCTTGCGGTGCGGGGAACCCTCGCCCTGTTCGGTGCGTCCAGCGGGCCGGTTTCTCCGGTCGATCCGCAACGGCTGAACTCGGCCGGCTCACTGTTCCTGACCAGGCCGACGCTGGCCCACTACACCCGCACCGCCGATGAGTTCTCTTGGCGTGCAGGGGAACTGCTCGATGCGATCGCGTCTGGAACCATCAACGTGACGGTCAGCGAGCGCTACCGGCTCGAGGATGCCGAGAAGGCCCACCGCGACCTCGAAGGTCGCAAGACCGTCGGCTCCGTCGTGCTGGTGCCCTAGGCCGCCTTCGCCACAGGGAAGGTCCACGACCCGTCGAGGATCGACTGTTGCGGTCGGTACAACCGAACGGTGTAGTTCCAGCCGGGCGTGATCGGCAGGCAGTTGGGCACGGTGCCGTCGCAGCCGCCGAACTGGATGGTGGTGTTGCCGTCGGAGTCCTTCTGGGCGGTGACATTGTTGAACGAGTAGGCGTTCTGCGCGTTGGCTGAGAAGTAGCCGTCCTTGTTGTAGACGGTGACCGACCAGAACCCGTCGACAGGTACCTCACCGACGGTCAGCCGGTGCACGGTGGTGCCGTCGTTCTGCGGCGGGACGACGGTCAGATAGAGAGCATCCTTCTCCGGGTTGCCGCCCCAGGCGTTGGCCGATCCGATCAAGTGCCGCACCGGATCGGTGTCCTGCTTGGTGCCGAACGTCCGCTTGGTGTCCGGCAGCGTGGTTGCCAACGTCACGAGTGCGTCGCGAACAGTCTTCTGGCTCACCGGATCCCAGTCCGGAACGTCGAACTTACCCGGCTTGTCCTGGTCGACGACGATGCCGTCCTGCAGCTTGTGCACCGCGGCCACATCGGCCGGGTCGTTGGGGTCGACCAGGATCCGCACCGGCGTGGCGACGTAGCGGGTTCCGATCTGCTCCCGGGTGATGGTGTGCGAGCCGGCGGTGTAGATGACTTCGTGGGTGTAGTGGTCCTGGTCGATCAGTTGCATCGACATGAACCGATCACCGGCATCGGGCAACGTCACGGTGACCGGCCCGGCGTCGAGGTCGAACACGGCGGCCGAGTAGAGGGTGTCGCGGTTCGCCCTGATGACGAGTTGGTGGTCGATCGGAGTCAGTTCGCGAAGGTGGAAGAACTTGCCGAATCCGTCGTCCTTGACGATGTTGCCGAAGTAGAGGTCGCTCTCGGCACGGGCGAAGTTGTCGGGACTGACCAAGACGGTGGGCATGGCCAGCACGGTAGTTCGAGCGCGGACACGAATTGACGAAACCCGCTGATTAGCGACCCAGCAGTGTCGGCAGGTCCAGCGCAGAGTCGATGGCCAGCGCGCAGAACACGATGGCCAGGTAGTTGTTCGACTGCAGGAACAGTCGCAGCGGCTTGACCGGCTCGCCGCGGCGCACCCCGGCATACAGCTGGTGGGCCATGGTGAGGAACCAGGTGCCCGCCACGAGTGCCACCGACGCGTACAGCCAGCCGGTCGCCAGCGCCAGCGCCAGCGTCGCCGCCACGGTCAGCCAGGTGTAGATGAGGATCTGCTTGGTCACCTGCCGCTCGGTGGCGACCGCGGGCAGCATCGGCACGCCTGCCGCGCGGTAGTCCTCCTTGTAGCGCATCGCGAGCGCCCAGGTGTGCGGCGGCGTCCAGAAGAAGATGATCGCGAACATCACCAGCGCGGGCCATTGGATCGTGCCGGTGACGGCCGACCAGCCGATCATCACCGGCATGCAGCCTGCCGCCCCGCCCCACACCACGTTCTGTGATGTGCGCCGCTTGAGCAGCAGCGTGTACACGAGCACGTAGAACGCGATCGTGGCCCCGGCCAGATGCGCGGACAACATGTTGGTCGTCCACCACAGCCAGAAGAACGAGGCCACCGCCAGCGCCAGCCCGAAGATCAATGCGTGACTTCGCGGCACGGTGTCGCGCGCCAGTGGCCGCCGCTCGGTGCGCTTCATCATCTTGTCGATGTCGGCATCCGCGACGCAGTTCAGCGCGTTGGCGCCCGCGGCCGCGAGCAGCCCGCCCACCAGGGTGTTCAGAATTAGCAGCGGATTCACAGATCCGCGGTCGGCTAGCAGCATCGCGGGGATCGTCGTGACCAGCAGGAGTTCGATCACCCGTGGCTTGGTCAGCGATACGTAACCGAGAAGCGTCGCGCGAGTTCTGCTCGGGGCAGTGCCTTCGCGAATGCTCACGCAGATAACTCCTCGAAAGGGCACGTAACGCGCGCCGTCTACTACAGACGATGGTAGACCGCGGGGTGCCGCGGAACCTAGCTGGGTCGATTCGGTAAATGAACAGCTAATGATGCGCTACGCAGCCTGCGGCGATTGCCAGAGCCGCACTAGGGTATGAGGTGGACCAGGGTTGCCGATTTGAGGAGTCAACTGGTGACAACAGTCGAAGAAATCTCGGCTCTTACTCGTCCCAATCACCCGGACGATTGGACCGACGTGGACTCGGAAGCCGTCGACACCGTCCGTGTGCTTGCGGCGGATGCGGTACAGAAGGTGGGCAACGGTCACCCCGGAACGGCGATGAGCCTGGCGCCCCTCGCCTACTCGCTGTTTCAGCGCCAGATGCGCCATGACCCCAGCGACGTGCACTGGTTGGGGCGGGACCGGTTCGTGCTGTCCTGCGGCCATTCCAGCCTGACCCTGTACATCCAGCTCTACCTGGGCGGCTTCGGTCTCGAGCTGACCGACATCGAGTCATTGCGGACGTGGAAGTCCAAGACTCCGGGCCATCCCGAGTTCCGTCACACCAGGGGTGTGGAGATCACGACCGGTCCGCTTGGGCAGGGCCTGGCCTCGGCGGTGGGCATGGCAATGGCCTCTCGCTTTGAGCGCGGCCTGTTCGACCCCGACGCGGCGCCCGGCGAGAGTCCGTTCGACCACTACATCTATGTGATCGCCTCCGACGGTGACATGGAGGAGGGGATCACCAGCGAGGCCTCGTCACTGGCGGGCACTCAGGAGCTCGGCAACCTGATCGTGTTTTACGACCACAACCAGATCTCGATCGAACACGACACCAACATCGCCCTTTCCGAGGATGTGCCCGCCCGCTACCGCGCATACGGATGGCACGTCCAGGAGGTCGAGGGCGGCGAGAACGTCGTCGGTATCGAGCAGGCCATCGCCGAGGCTAAGAAGGTCACCGACAAGCCGTCGTTCATCTCGGTGCGGACCATCATCGGCTATCCGGCCCCGACCAAGATGAACACCGGCGGTGCGCACGGCTCTGCCCTCGGCGATGAAGAAGTGGCCGCCACCAAGCGCGTCCTCGGCTTCGACCCGGACAAGACGTTCGAGGTGCGCGACGAGGTGATCGAGCACACCCGCAAGCTGGTCGCCCGCGGCAAGGAAGCCCATGAGAAATGGCAGCCGCAGTTCGACGCGTGGGCAGAACGGGAACCAGAGCGCAAGAAGCTGCTCGACCGGCTGCTGGCGCAGGAACTGCCGGAGGGCTGGGACGCCGATATCACGCATTGGGAGCCGGGTTCGAAACCACTGGCCACTCGCGCCGCGTTCGGCCAGGTGCTCAACGACGTCGCCCCGAACTTGCCCGAATTGTGGGGTGGCTCAGCGGATCTGGCCGGCAGCAACAACACCACCATCAAGGGCGTGAAGTCGTTCGGGCCGCCTTCCATCTCGACCGAAGACTTCAGCGCGGACTGGTACGGCCGCGTGCTGCACTTCGGCATTCGCGAACACGCCATGGGCGCGATCCTGTCCGGCATCGTGCTGCACGGGCCGACGCGCGCGTTCGGCGGCACCTTCCTCCAGTTCTCCGACTACATGCGGCCCGCAGTGCGACTCGCGTCGCTGATGGACATCGACACCATCTACATCTGGACCCACGACTCCATCGGGCTCGGCGAGGACGGGCCGACGCACCAGCCCATCGAGCATCTCGCTGCGCTGCGGGCGATTCCGAACCTGTCGGTGGTCCGGCCCGGCGATCCCAACGAAACCGCGTATGCCTGGCGCAGCATCCTGGCGCGCGGCAACGGCAGCGGCCCCGTCGGCTTCATCCTGACGAGGCAGGGAATCCCCGTGCTGGAGGGCACCAGCGCGGAGGGTGTGGCCAAGGGCGGCTACGTGTTGGGCGGCACCCCCGACGAGACGCCCGATGTGCTGCTGATCGGTACCGGCTCGGAACTTCAACTTGCCGTCGAGGCGCAGAAGATATTGGCGGACAAGGACATCACGGCCACCGTGGTGTCGATGCCGTGCGTCGAGTGGTTCGAGTCCCAGCCGGCCGAATACCGGGACAGCGTGCTTCCGCCCGCGGTGTCGGCGCGCGTCGCCGTCGAAGCCGCCGTCGCGCAGAGCTGGTACAAGCTCGTCGGCGACACCGGCGAGATCGTCTCGATCGAGCACTACGGCGAGTCCGCCGATGACAAGACCTTGTTCCGCGAGTTCGGGTTCACGCCCGAAGCCGTCGTGGCCGCCGCGGAACGATCACTGGACAACTAGAGAGGACCAAATCATGGCTCAGAACGAAAACCTTGCCGCCCTGTCCGCGTTGGGTGTGTCCGTATGGCTGGACGACCTGTCCCGTGAACGGTTGCAGACCGGCAACCTGCAGGAGCTGATCGACACCAAGAGCGTGGTCGGTGTGACCACCAACCCCAGCATCTTCCAGGCGGCCCTTTCGAAGGGCACCGCCTACGACGACCAGGTCAAGGAGTTGGCCGAGCGCGGCGCCGACGTCGACGCCACGATCCGCACCGTCACCACCGACGACGTCCGCGACGCCTGTGACGTATTGCGGCCGCAGTGGGAGGCATCCGACGGCGTCGACGGACGGGTGTCAATCGAGGTCGACCCGCGGCTGGCACACGAGACCGACAAGACCGTCCAGCAGGCGATCGAGCTGTGGAAGATCGTCGACCGGCCGAACCTTTTCATCAAGATTCCCGCGATGATGGAGGGCCTGCCCGCGATCACTTCCGTGCTCGCCGAGGGAATTTCGGTGAACGTGACGCTGATCTTCTCGGTAGAGCGGCACCGCGAGGTGATGGACGCCTACCTGGCCGGGCTGGAAGCCGCCAAGCAGGCCGGGCACGACCTTTCCAAGATCCATTCCGTTGCATCCTTCTTCGTGTCCAGGGTGGACACCGAGATCGACAAGCGGCTGGACAAGATCGGCAGCGACGAAGCGCTGAACCTGCGAGGACAGGCAGGCGTCGCGAATGCTCGGCTGGCGTACGCGGCATACGAGGAGGTGTTCGTCGGCGGCGACCGCTACGAAGCGCTCAAGGCAGACGGCGCGCGCGTGCAGCGGCCGCTCTGGGCGTCCACCGGCGTCAAGAACCCTGACTACTCGGACACGCTGTACGTGACCGAACTGGTTGCGCCCAACACGGTGAACACAATGCCGGAGAAGACGATCGACGCGGTCGCGGACCACGGAGTGATCAAGGGCGACACGGTCACCGGCACTTCCGCCGACGCCCAGGAAATCTTCGACAAGCTTTCCGCGGTGGGCATCGACCTGCCCGACGTCTTCCTCACGCTCGAGAACGAGGGAGTCGAGAAGTTCGAGAAGGCCTGGCAGGAACTTCTCGACGAGACACAGACGCAGCTCAACGACAAGAAATGAGCACGGAGAACAAGCCGATCGAGAGCGCCGCCGCCCCGTCAGGTTGGCGTAACCCGCTGCGAGACAAGCGGGACAAGCGCATGCCCCGCATTCCGGGACCGTGCGGGGTCGTCATCTTCGGCGTCACAGGCGACCTCGCCACCAAGAAACTGATGCCCGCCATCTACGACCTGGCGAATCGTGGGCTGCTTCCCGCCAACTTCGCGCTGGTCGGGTTCGCTCGAAGAGACTGGGACCACGAGGACTTCGCCAAGCTCGTCTGCGATGCGGTTCGATCACACGCTCGCACGCCGTACCGCCAGGAGGTGTGGGACCGGCTGGCCGAGGGAATTCGGTTCGTGCAGGGCACATTCGACGACGAGAAAGCGTTCCAGCGGCTGGCCGAGCAGCTGGAAAAGCTCGATGTCGAGCGCGGTACCGGCGGCAATCACGCGTTCTACCTGTCGATCCCGCCGAAGGCCTTTCAGACGGTCTGCGAGCAGCTGCAGAAGTCCGGGCTGGCGCGCCCGCAGCAGGGTCGCTGGAGCAGGGTGGTGATCGAGAAGCCGTTCGGCCACGACCTGCAGAGCGCCCAAGAACTCAACGGCGTCGTCAACAGCGTGTTCCCGGAGGAGTCGGTGTTCCGCATCGACCACTACCTGGGCAAGGAGACCGTCCAGAACATCCTGGCGCTGCGGTTCGCAAACGAGCTGTACGAACCGATTTGGAACGCGAACTTCGTCGACAGCGTCCAGATCACCATGGCCGAGGACATCGGACTGGGCGGGCGGGGCGGCTACTACGACGGGGTCGGCGCCGCCCGTGACGTGATTCAGAATCACCTGATCCAGTTGATGGCGCTCACCGCGATGGAGGAGCCGGTCAACTTCAGCCCGCATGAACTGCAGGCCGAGAAGATCAAGGTGCTCTCTGCGACCCGGCCGATGCTGCCGCTGGACCAGACCACTGCCCGAGGTCAATACACCGCAGGCTGGCAGGGCAGCGAAAAGGTGCCCGGCCTTCTCGAGGAGGAGGGCTTTTCCAAGGACTCCAAGACCGAGACATTCGCCGCCATCACGCTGGAGATCGACACCCGGCGCTGGGCGGGCGTGCCGTTCTTCCTGAGAACCGGAAAGCGCCTCGGGCGCAGGGTGACCGAGATCGCGCTGGTGTTCAAGCGGGCTCCGCACCTGCCGTTCGACACGACAATGACGGAGGAACTGGGCAAGAACGCATTGGTGATCCGCGTCCAGCCGGACGAGGGCATCACGACCCGCTTCGGGTCCAAGGTGCCCGGCAGCCAGATGGAGGTCCGCGACGTCAACATGGACTTCTCCTACGGCGCGGCGTTCGCCGAGGACTCCCCGGAGGCGTACGAGCGGCTGATCCTCGACATGCTGCTCGGCGAACCATCACTTTTCCCGCTCAACAGAGAAGTCGAATACTCCTGGGAGATACTCGATCCCGTTCTCGAGGAGCTGGGCCGACACACGGCAAGCCCGACCCATACGAATCCGGCACATGGGGACCCGATTCGGCGTTCGAGATGATCCGTCGAATGGACAGGGAATGGAGGCGGCCGTGATCGTCAATCTGCCTGGGGCCACCACCAACGAGATCAACAAGAAGATCATCAGCCTTCGGGAGGAAGGTGGCGCGGTGACGATGGGCCGGGTGCTGACCCTGGTCATCGCGCCCGACTCCGAGGACATTCTCGAGGACTCCGTCGAAGCGGCGAACTTCGCCAGCCGCGAGCATCCGTGCCGGGTGATCGCGGTGGTGCCGTGCGACCGCAACGCCGCCGAACCGCGGTTGGACGCCGAGATCCGGGTGGGTGCCGACGCAGGCGCCGGTGAAGTCGTTGTGCTGCGGCTAGCCGGACGAGCTCGCCGACCACGCCAGCAGCGTGGTACTGCCGTTCCTGCTGCCCGACACCCCGGTGGTGGCCTGGTGGCCCGCAGGGGCTCCGGCAGTCCCGGCGCAGGATCCATTGGGTAAGTTGGCGATTCGCCGGATCACCGATGCCACCAACAGCAGTGATCCGTTGGAGGCGATCAAGGGCAGGCTCAAGGGCTACACGGCGGGCGACACCGACCTGGCGTGGAGCCGCGTCACGTACTGGCGTGCGCTGCTGGCGTCGGCACTCGACGAGGCGCCGTTCGAGCCGATCAAATCCGTGCTGGTGTCCGGCCTGAAGACCGAGCCCGCGCTCGACATCATGGCGGGCTGGCTGGCCAGCAGAATCGACGCTCCGGTGCGGCGGGCGGTGGGTGATCTGAAGGTCGAGATGGAGCGGTCCAGCGAGACGATGACGTTGAGCCGCCCGCAGACGGGCGTCACCGCGACGCTGACCCGAACCGGCAGGCCGGAAGCGCTGATTCCGTTGGCGCGCAGGGAAGCCAAGGAATGCCTCGCCGAGGACCTGCGCCGGCTGGACGCCGACGAGATCTATTCGCAGGCACTCGCAGGGAATCGACAAGGTGCAGTACGTGTGAGCACACTAATCGAGAAGTACCCGGACAAGGCGCTCTTGTCACCGCCGTCGGAGATCGGCTGGTCGCGGCGATCACCGACGCTGTCGCGTCGAGAGGGCAGGCGCTGATCGTGCTGACCGGTGGCGGCACCGGCATCGGCCTGCTCGAGCACGTCCGGCGATAACGGCAGTGCGATCGACTGGTCGAAGGTGCATGTGTACTGGGGCGACGAGCGCTACGTCCCCGAGGACGACGACGAACGCAACGAGAAGCAGGCCCGCGAGGCACTGCTGGACCACATCGACATCCCGCCGGCCAACGTGCATCCGATGTCGGCCAGCGACGGGGAGTTCGGCGACGACCTGGATGCGGCGGCGCTGGCGTACGAGCAGGTACTCGCGGCCAATGCCGACAACGGTGAGCCCGCACCGGCCTTCGATGTCCATCTGCTCGGCATGGGCGGCGAAGGCCACATCAACTCGCTCTTCCCGCACACCCCTGCGGTCCGCGAAACCAGTCGGCTGGTGGTCGGCGTGCCCGACTCCCCCAAGCCACCGCCTCGGCGAATCACGCTGACACTGCCCGCTGTTCAGCGGTCGCGTGAGGTCTGGCTGGTGGTTTCCGGCGCCGAGAAAGCCGATGCGGTGGCCGCGGCGGTCGGAGGCGTCCCTGCCGACGATGTGCCTGCCGCGGGCGCGGTAGGCCGCGAAGCCACCGTATGGCTGCTCGACGAGGACGCGGCGAGCAAGCTTCAGTCCTGACGCGTCAGCCCCGCAGCATTGCTTCGCGGGCTGCCGCCCGTCCGGTGCGTACAGCGCCCTCCATGTAGCCGGCCACCCACTGGTCGGACCCGCACACGTAGAACGGCGGCTCGTGGCTAAGGAAACCACTCTGCTTCTCGAGCAGCTCGTCTACTCGGTACTCAACGATGCGGCGTCCGAGTCAGACTCCGCGTCAGCAAAACCGGCGGTGTAGTCGCTGAGCCGACGCTCCGTGTCACGATCGGTGGCCCACTGAGGGCGGCTCTGGCACTGTCTGCGCTGCATGCAGGTCAGACGGCAAGTCGGCCACCGCGGTTCCCGCCGTGTGGTCAAATGACCGTCATGGCAGACAAGGTCGGCAGGACCGGGCCCGCACCGGGCGGGAGCGGATCCAGAAACTCGCGCAGGCGGCGCTGAACGCCGATGTCACGGTCGATCAGGTCGATACCATCCTGGCAGGGCTCGCCGAGACTCTTGATGATCTCAACAACTCGACGGGCAACCTCGACGCGACCCTGGAGCGGTTCAACGACACCATCAACCGTATCAACGAGTTGGCGCCGCGACTCAACGCCGTGGTCGACCGCCTGGAGGGCATCGTCGCCCGCGTCGAACGCATCGTCGGCATCGGCGAAGCGGCGATGGCGCCGCTGGCCGCAACCGAATAGGCCGTGCGCGGCGCGGTCAACACGGTGCGCCGGACCACCCGGCTCTAGTGCCGGACAGCTTCCCGACGCCTCTGCCTCCGGATCGCCGAAGGCACCGGGCTGCCGTGGGACGTTCCCGGTCGGACGACGCGGTCGCCGCGATCGCCGCGGCGCGCGCCCGGCACGGCGACACCTTCGCCGTCGACAGCGGCGACGAACATTACCTGTTCACGTTCTCCCCCACCGGCGTCGAGTCGTTCTACGCCCTTCCCGAGGAGAAGGCGAGCAAGGGCATGGCCGACTATTTGATGCTGCGGCGCAAGCTTCCCGACGAGATCTTCGACGGCAGGCGCGTCCTTCCCAACGCCCTGTTCCGCCGTGACGACGTTGCCTCATATCTGGCCAACCTCGACTGGGCGCTGGATCAATCGGTGGCCGAACTGGGTTCCGACGGCTCGGTGGACCTTTTCGACCTCACCCGCCGGCTCGGGCACCGGATGGGGCTGGCGTCGTGGGCGGGGCCCGGTTCGGCTGAGGGCGACGCCTTCGACCGGCTGGTGTCGGCGTTCGACACCCTGGACGGCTCGGATGCGTTCGTGCATCCCGACGCGATGGCCGCGGTTGCCGCGTCGGACAAGCGGGCCGAGCGGGCGGCGTTGGACGAGGTCGTCGCGGTGGTCGCCGAACCGCGGTGCACCGACTGGATTCCGGCGATGTGGGCGACACCGGGCTCTTCGGCCGCATCGTCGAGGCCTGGTCGTCGGAGCCGGGCGAAGACCGGGTCCGTGGAATCGCGCTGGATGTCGCGCTGATCCACATCGCGTCGATGTCGAACCTGATGGCCGCGCTCGGCTGGGCGATGGTCGACCTGCTCGAGCATCCGGCCGAACTGGACGCTGTGCGCGGCGGCGACGGCGATCTGGCGCAACGCTGCGCCCTGGAGAGCACGCGCATGGCGCAGCGCTCGATCATGTCGCGGGCCGTGCTGTCCCCGTCGACCTCGACACCGGCGACGTGACGTACACGGTGCCTGCGGGCTGGACGATCGCCACACTGCTGCCGCTGCTGAACACCTCGGCGGCGCCCGGCCTGCGAGCGCTGGGATCCCGATCGGTGGCACCGCCACCGGCTCGCCGACCAGGGCGCGCTGCCTTCGCCGATGATGGTGACGGCGTTCGGGCACGGCAGGCATTCCTGCCCCGCCCAGCCGTTCTCGCTGGCGGCGATGACGTCGGCGATGACCCGATGTATTCGGCCAGCTACGAGATGACGCCGCGCTGGACGGCCTACCCGCGACCGGTTCCCGCACAGATCGGCGGGGTGGCACGTGCAGCCGGGCCGTGCCCGGTCGACTACGCACGGCGGTAACACCGCCTAGACGGGTGCTATCCGCTGTTGCGCAGCGCGGTGGCCAGGCCGCTCATCGTCAGCAGGATGCCCCGCTGGACGAGTTCGTCGTCGTCGCCGGACCGGTATCGCCGCAGCAGCTCGACCTGCAGGTGGTTCAGCGGCTCCAGATACGGGAACCGGTTGAACACCGAGCGCGCCAACGCGGGGTTGTCCGCGAGCAGGTCGTCGTGTCCTGTGATCAGCCCGTGCATCCGGATCGTGCGCTCATGCTCGGCGACGATCTTGTCGAACACCCTGCGCCGCAGCGCCTCGTCGTCGACCAGCTCTGCGTAGCGGGCCGCGAGGCCCATGTCGGATTTGGCCAGCACCTGCGCCATGTTCGACAGCACAGTGCGGAAGAACGGCCAACGTCGGTAGAGGTCCTGCAGCACCTCCAGCCGTGCCGTCCTCCTTCGCCGATCCACTCTTCGAAGGCGGTGCCGGTGCCGTACCAGCCAGGCAGCATGACCCGCGACTGGCTCCAGGCCAGCACCCACGGGATGGCACGCAGATCGGAGATCGACGTGGTCGGCTTGCGCGATGCCGGCCTGCTGCCGATGTTGAGCGAACCGATCTCGCCGACCGGCGTGGACGCCTTGAAGTAGTCGACGAAACCCGGTGTCTCATGGACCAATTCGGCGTAGGCGCGGTGGGCCCGGGCAGCCAGGTCATCGAGCACCTCGTAGGCGGGCCCTGCGGCGTCACCTAGCCCTTCGACGTCGAGCAGCGTCGCCTCGAGCGTGGCGGCCAGCAGCGTCTCGAGGTTGCGGTGCGCGATCCGCGGCTCGGCGTACTTCGCGGCGATCACCTCACCCTGCTCGGTGATCCGCAGCGAGCCGTTCACCGCGCCAGGCGGCTGCGCCAGGATGGCGTCGTAGCTGGGACCGCCGCCACGGCCGACGGTGCCGCCGCGACCGTGGAAGAGCCGCAGCCGGATTCCGGTCTTGCGGGCGGACTCGACAAGGTCCAGCTCGGCGCGATACAGCGCCCAGTTGGCGGCCAGATAGCCGCCGTCCTTGTTGGAGTCGGAGTAGCCGAGCATGACCTCCTGGCTGTCTCCGCGCGACGCGACGATCGACCGATACACCGGAAGATCAAGCGCCGCTTCGAGAATCGACGAGCCACGCTGAAGGTCGTCGATCGTCTCGAACAGCGGCACGATGCCGACCGGGCTGTACGGTTCGGGACTCGACGCGTCTAGAAGGCCGGCCTCCTTCAAGCAGCACCGCCGCCTCGAGCATGTCCGACACCGACTGGCACATCGAGATGATGTAGTTGGGCACCGCCTGGGGGCCGAACACGCTGACCGCGCGTGCAGCGGCGGCGCCGATGTCGAGCTCCTTGCGGGCGAGCTCGGACAGTTCGGCGCCATCGCCGATCAGGGGCCGCCGCGTGCCGAGCTCGGCCACCAGCAGTTCAACCCGGTCGGGCTCGGGCAGCGACCGGTAATCGGGGTGCACGCCCGCCCACGCCAACAGCTCGGCGACGACCTCCTCGTGCACATCGGAGTTCTGCCGCATGTCAAGACCCGACAGGTGAAACCCGAAGGTGTGCACGGCTTCCCGTAACCGCGCCAATCGGTCGTCGGCGAGCACCGCGCTGCCGTTGGCTCGCAGCGACGTGTCGACAACGTCTAGGTCGGCGAGCAACTCGACCGGTGTCCCGTAGCGTTCGCAGGCCGAGGTCCAGCTCGTGTTCGGGCTGGTCGTCCAGGACCTGGTGGGCGGTCGCGGTGAGCCGTCCATGGATTACCCGCAGTGCGCGACGGTACGGTTCGTCGGCGCGTGCGGGCTCGTCACACGTGTCGGCGAGAGCCGCCAAGTCATCGCTCACCTTGACCAGACGCGCTGACATCGACAGCTCCTCCTCCAGCGCGGTGAGCTCGACGAAGTAGTGCGCGAGTGCGGTGTAAGCCGCGCGCGCGGTGGCCAGGCGAACGACGTCGGCGGTGACGTTGGGGTTGCCGTCGCGGTCACCGCCGATCCAGGACCCGGGCCGCAGGATCGGCTCTTCGAGGAGGTTCGCATCGGGCCAGCGGGCCCGCAGCGCTGCGCGCACTTCCGCGTTCACCTGTGGGATGACCTCGAGGAAAGCGGCCGGGTAGTAGCGCAACCCGGTTTCGATCTCGTCTTGAATCTTCAACCGGGACAACCGGATCAATGCGGTCTGCCACAGCGTCAGGATGTTGCGGCGGAGTTCGGTTTCGATATCGCGCCCGTCCGCTGTGTGCGGGTGCCCGTGCAGGCGCAGCCGCATCAGCTCGGTGATGCGGTGCTGGGCGTCGAAGATCGTGCGGCGACGAGTTTCGGTGGGGTGCGCGGTGATCACCGGCGACACCAGCGCACCCGAGAGCGTCTCGGCGACGGTCGTTGAGTCTAGGTCGGCCGAGTCGAGCTTGTCGTAGGTGGCCGCAAGGCTGCTGTCCTGCGCCGGCTCACCGGCCTCGACATGGATGTCGCGTCGCCGTTCACGGTGAATGTCCTCGGCGACGTTGGCCAGCAACGCGAAATGGGTGAAGGCGCGGATGACCGGGATCGCCCTGTGCACGTCGATGCCGTCGAACGTGGCCGGCCAGCTCGACGCGGTCGATCTCCGAACGGCGCACACGGAACGACTCAACGCGGGCCCGCTCGACGAGATCGAACACCTCGTCGCCGTTCTGTTCCCGCACGGTGTCGCCGAGGATCGAGCCGAGGAGCCGGATGTCCTCGCGCATCGGCTCTGTCGCCTCACGCCCCACCTTGGTGCGGTGAACGGAGCCGATCGGCGCCAGCGAGGTGTCGGGACCTTCGGCCATCACCCCAGTATCGGTGACCCGCTACCCGTGTGCAGTGTGAAGCTGCTCAGATCACGGCGAGAACGAAGAAGAGAAATATCACCAGGAAGACAAGCACGAAGGGAATCGCCACCAGCGCAATGGTGATGCCGACGCCGTTGTATTTCTGCGGGCCGACGCCGAGCGAGCCGGCGCTGAACGCCCACATCGGTGCTTTGTATTCGAGCTCGGCCACCTGACCCGGTCGCACGTCAGCCGTCGCGTCGGCCGGGCCCATGCGCGAAGGCAGGAAGTACGGCACGTGGACATGCACCTGGTGCTGACCTGGCCGGGCAGGCAGCACTGTGCGACCCCACCCCGCGACGGGCATCTCCTGGCCGTCGACCGCGATCTTGGGTTTGAAGAAGAACAACAACCACGCCAGCGGAAAGAACTGGGTGTTGACGGCGATCCCCTCGCCCGGCTGTCCATACGGTTGCCCGTGCGGCTGCGGCTGTTGGGGCGCAGGCGGCCGCGCGTAGTTCGGAGGTGGCTGGTACTGCTGCGGGGGCGGTGGTGGCTGCGGACGGTATTGCTGCGGAGGCGGTGGCGGTGGATACCGGTGCTGCGGCGGCGGTCCCTGCGGTTGCCGGTACTGCGGGCGGTGGCGGCGGTTGGTTGTGCCGATACGGCTGCGGCCCTTGAGGAGTGTTCATGCAAGGCCTCTCGCGTGACGGGCCGCCATCGGCGGCAATACAGTACTGAATCACAAAACCGTCGCCGCTGCTTCACAAGACGGGGAAAGCGAGCGGTGCGGAGTGGAGGCTCGTCGAAGACACCCCAGCCGATCGGTTGAGGCTGGGCTTGGACTAGGCGTACTTGATCTGTAGTGCGACCGCGACGATGCAGACCAGCCAGATGCCGGTGACGAACAGAGTCAGCCGGTCGAGGTTCTTCTCCACCACCGTCGATCCGGACAGGCTGGACTGAACGCCGCCGCCGAACAGGGTGGACAGGCCGCCGCCCTTGGCGCGGTGCAGCAGCACGAGCAGAACCACCAAGACGCTGGTGACTATCAGCGCGATCTGCAGGGCGAATTCCATGGCCGCCAGACTACAGGCCGGATCGCCCAATCAAGGAAGCGGCCCACCAGCGGCGATGGCCGACAGGGTGGCGAACTGCTCGCCGTCGAGCGACGCGCCCCCGACCAGCGCGCCGTCGACGTCCTCCTGGGCCACGATCTCACCGATGTTCTTGGCGTTCACCGAGCCGCCATAGAGTACCCGGATCCCGGCGGCGGCCTGCGCAGACGCCAGGTTGCCGAGTTCGTCGCGGATCGCCTTGCAGACCTCCTGGGCGTCGGAGGCGCTGGCAACCCTGCCCGTGCCGATCGCCCAGACCGGCTCGTAAGCGATGACCACCGTGGCGAGCTGTTCGGCGGACAGCCCGGCCAGCGATCCCTTCAGCATCTCGATGTTGTGGTCGACGTGGTTGCCCGCCTCCCGCACCTCGAGTTGCTCGCCGATGCACACGATCGGGGTCAGCTCGTACTTGAACGCCGCAGCGGCCTTCTGCCGCCACCAGCGCGTCGTCCTCGTGGTGGTACGTCCGCCGCTCGGAGTGGCCGACCGTGACATACGTGCAGCCCAGCTTGGCGAGGAACGCGCCGCTGATATCGCCGGTGTAGGCACCGGAATCGTGCGGCGACAAATCCTGCGCCCCATAAGTCAGCCGCAACTTGTCCCCGTCGACCAGGGTCTGCACGCTGCGCAGGTCGGTGAACGGTGGCAGCACCGCGACGTCGACCTTGTCGAAGTACTTGTCCGGCAGCGAGAAGGCGATCTTCTGCACCAGCGCGATCGCTTCGAAGTGGTTGAGGTTCATCTTCCAGTTGCCGGCGATCAGCGGCTTTCGGCTCATATCAACCCTTTCAGGTGCTCAAGACTTCGATCCCAGGCAGCGTCTTGCCCTCAAGGTATTCCAGTGAGGCACCGCCACCGGTGGAAATGTGAGAGAAGCCGTCCTCGGCCAGGCCGAGCTGGCGCACCGCGGCCGCCGAGTCGCCGCCGCCGACGACGCTGAAGGCGCCCTTTTCGGTCGCGGCGATGATGGCCTCGGCGACGCCCTTGGTGCCCGCGGCGAACTCGGGGAACTCGAACACACCCATCGGCCCGTTCCAGAAGATGGTCTTGGCGTTCGACAGTAGGTTCGTGAACCGCTTCACCGACCCTGGGCCGATGTCGAGGCCGATCTTTCCCTCGGGAATCTGGTCCGCGGGCACGCGTTCGGACGGCGAGTCCGCCGCGAACTCATCGGCCACCACAATGTCGACAGGCACGTGGATCACGTCGCCGTAGGTGTCAAGCAGCTTGCGGCACGTGTCGATCATGCCCTCCTCCAGCAGCGAGTTGCCGACCGAGACACCTTGCGACGCAAGGAAGGTGAAGCACATGCCGCCGCCGATGACGAGGCTGTCGGCCTTTTCCGCGAGCGACTCGATGACGGCGAGCTTGTCGGACACCTTGGAGCCGCCGAGCACCACCGCGTACGGCTTCGCGGTCGAGCTGGTCAGCTGCTCGAGCACCTTGATCTCGGCGGCCACCAGCTTTCCCGCGTAGTGCGGCAGCAGCGTCGCGACGTCGTACACCGACGCCTGCTTGCGGTGCACGACACCGAAGCCGTCGGAAACGAAAGCGCCAGGCGCTCCGTCCGGTGCGGCGACGAGTTCGGCCAACTGCTTGGCGAGCGCAAGCCGCTCGTTGTCGTCCTTGCTGGTTTCGCGCGGGTCGAACCGGATGTTCTCCAGCAGCAGGATGTCGCCGTCGGTCAGGCCCTCGGCGCGGGCAAGGGCGTCGGACCCCACCACATCGCCTGCCAGCTGGACGTGGCGCCCGAGCCGCTCACTCAACGCCTCGGCAACAGGTGCGAGCGAGAGCTTCGGGTCAGGGCCGTCCTTGGGCCTGCCGAGGTGCGCGGTGACGACAACTTTGGCGCCCGCATCGGAGAGCTCTTTGAGCGTTGGCACCGACGCGATGATCCGGCCAGGGTCGGTGATGTTGCCGTCGTCGTCGAGCGGGACGTTCAGGTCGGAGCGCACCAAGACTCCCCGGCCCGAAACCCCTTCTGCGAGAAGGTCGTCGAGCGTCTTGACGGCCATCGGACTACAGCGACTTGCCGACAAGCGCGACCAGGTCGACCAGCCGGTTCGAGTAGCCCCATTCGTTGTCGTACCAGGACACCACCTTGGCCTGGTTGTCGATCACCTTGGTCAGGCCGGCATCGAAGATCGAGCTGTGCGGATCGGTGACGATGTCGCTCGACACGATCGGAGCGTCGTAGTACTTGAGGATGCCCTTGAGCGGGTCCGTCGGCAGCGGCCTTCATCGCGGCGTTGATCTCGTCGGCGCTAGCGGACTTTCTCAGCTCGGCAGTCAGGTCGGTGCAGGAACCCGTTGGGATGGGAACGCGGAGTGCGTAGCCGTCGAGCTTGCCCTTCAGTTCGGGCAGCACGAGGCCGATCGCCTTCGCCGCACCGGTGGAGGTCGGCACGATGTTCAGCGCGGCGGCGCGGGCGCGGCGAAGATCCTTGTGCGGGCCGTCCTGCAGGTTCTGGTCCTGCGTGTACGCGTGGATGGTCGTCATCAACCCCTTGACGATGCCGAACTCGTCGTTGAGCACCTTGGCCAGCGGGCCGAGGCAGTTCGTGGTGCATGACGCGTTGGAGATGATGTTCTGGCTGCCGTCGTACTTGTCGTCGTTCACGCCAAGCACGATGGTGATGTCCTCGTCGGTGGCGGGCGCCGAGATGATGACCTTCTTTGCTCCGGCGTCCAGGTGCCCCTTGGCCTTATCGGCCTTGGTGAAGATGCCGGTGGACTCGACGACGACGTCGACGCCGAGGTCGCCCCACGGGAGCGCCGCCGGGCCCTCCTTGACCTCGAGGGACTTGATCTTGGTGCTGCCGATGACGATGGTGTCGTCGCCCTCGAGGCTGATGTCCTCGGGGTAGCGGCCCAGGATCGAGTCGAACTTCAGCAGGTGCGCCAGGCTGGCGTTGTCGGTGAGGTCGTTGACGGCGATGACCTCGATGTCGGTGCTCTTGCCCTCGGCCTTCTGCGCTGCCAGGGCCCGGTAGAAGTTGCGTCCGATGCGGCCGAAGCCGTTAACGCCTACCCGGATCGTCACTGTTGTCTCCCTCTAATTGCCTTGATGCTCGCTGTCAGCCTAGTGCTGTGATACCCGCCACGCTCGGGCTGGTCAGAGGACCGCCAGGCTCTGGTCGGTATACGGGTTGCCCAGCCATTTGCGCCGCAACTGTTGCAACGTTCCGTCCTGGTTCAGCTCTTCCTGAGCGACCATCACCCTGGCCAGGAGTTCCTGGTCGTGGGCGCCAACGGCGATCGCGATGTTCTCGACGGAGATGCCGCGCTGCACCACCTCGACACCGGTGACCGGCTTGACGAGCTCGGTGAGCACGGGCGCGAGCTTCATGAAGGCGTCGCAGCCGCCGGTGGTGAGGTCATCGAGAGCGGTCCGGATGTCTCCGTAGTCATAGACGCGGACGCGAGCGGCCTTGCCCTCGGCAACCAGCTTCTCGGCGATCGGCAAACTGGTGTTGCCGTGCTGCACGCCGATGGTCAGACCGTCGAGGTCGTCGATCGAACCGACGTTGGGCAGTCGTTTGGTGTCGACGGCCAGCGACTGGCCCGAGATGAGGTACGGCGGAGCGAAAGCGGCTTTCTTCTCGCGTTCCGGGGTGACGGTGGTGCCCGCGGCGACGCAGTCGAAGGCTCCGGCGTTGAGCGCGTCGAAGATGCCGTTGAAGTCCTCGCCGTCGTACGGGATGAATTCGACATCCATGTTGAGGGCCTTCGCGATCGCGGTCATCAGGTCGATGTCCAGGCCGCCGTCGTCCGGCATGCCGTTGAACGGTGGATCGGGGAAGGCTGCACCGACTCTCAACGTGTCCATGCGCTCACCGTAGTTGTCCCAGTCCAATGTGCTTGGCTGACTATGTGCAAGTCGGCGAGCTGACGACGGTAGAAGAAACCGCACTGCTCACCGTCTATGCCCGGGCGCTCGATAGCCGGAGGCCCCGTCCGATACTCGGCGACGTTCTCGCCGACGCCGTGGTCGGCAAGATTGCCTATGACTTCGCCGGGTTGGGCGTCGTGGGCAGCACCGAGCGCTTCGTGGCGCTGCGGGCCAAGATGCTCGATGCGCGGATTCGAACCTTCATTGCCGCGCATCCCGACGCCGTGGTCGTGGATCTCGGCGCGGGGCTGAGCAGCGCGGTGTTTCGGATCGATCCGCCGGCAACGGTGGACTGGTACAGCGTGGACCTGCCTGCTGTCATCGGGCTGCGGGACGCGCTGCTGCCTCGCCGTGAGCGGTCGCACTCAGTTGCCGCCTCGGTTACGAAACTCGATTGGCCCGATGCGATACCGGCGAATCGTCCAGCGATAATTTTCGCCGATGGCCTCTTTGCCTTCCTCAGCGAACCAACCATTGTGGCGGTGGTTCGGAGGATCACCGAGCATTTCGGGTCGGGGGTGCTGGCGTTCTACGACTACGGCAAAGTTTCAAGGGTTAGTCGCACCGCTGGCAAATTATTTCCAACGAGCAAACGAATGGGCCGGCTACTCGCCGACGCCTGGGCGTTCGACGGGTTCAAGGACGCACGTCATCCCGAGAGCTGGGATCCGGGCCTTCAGCTCATCGAGGAAGCAAGCGCTATGAATGAGCCCGATATTGCCTTGTTTCCGCCGTTTTGGCGGCTGGCAGGCCAGATATCCGCATAT
The DNA here is from genome assembly GCA_963734385.1 of uncultured Actinomycetota bacterium. GTDB lineage: Bacteria > Actinomycetota > Actinomycetes > Mycobacteriales > Mycobacteriaceae > Mycobacterium. The sequence continues at coordinate 275,755 of CAVTHR010000005.1, forward strand.
GTACCGGCCATTGCCAGGAAGGCACGCATACTCTGCTACCGCTACTAGCGCCTTCGCCGCTGTGTCGTAGGTTGATGGAAGACGGAAATCCTGCGCGAGTCACCTGCTAGCGATACTTTGGGCAACGACGGGGTATTACCGAGGCCGTCACTGACGACATGGAGGGCGTGCATGGCAACGGCGACGATGGAGCCGGTGCGGCTACCGCCCGCGCCGCGGATCCCCAGGGTGGTACAGGGTATAGGGTTCCTTGCAGCAAATTCTGGAATGTTTGCCGCTCTGGCCCGACGCTACGGCAGCGCATTCACCATCGAGATGCCGTTTCTGGGTCGGGCAGTGGTGATAAGCGACGCGGCCTTGGTCAAAGACCTGTTCAGCATGGGCACTGACCTGGTCGAGCGGCCGGCATCCGGTCCTGGCTCCCTCGGCCAGGCGTTTGGCGCCGGATCGACGTTCAGCCTCGCCGGCGACGCACTCATCCAGCGCCGCAAGCTGGTGGTTCCGCCATTCCACGGCAAGCGGATGAGGAGCTACGAGCACATCATCGAGGCCGAGGTGATGCGCGAAATCGCAAGTTGGCCAGAGGGGCAGGAGTTCGAAACGCTCGAGCCGATGTTGCGCATCACGCTCGGCTCTATTCTGCGTGCGGTATTCGGCGCTGAAGGCCCTGTGCTGGAGGAGCTTCGCACCCTCCTTCCGCCACTGGTGTTGCAAGCCGCCCGCGTCGTGGTGGCCCCGCAACTGATGCGCCGCGACCTCGGCCGGTGGAGTCCCGGCGGACGCTTTCGTTCCTACCGACGCCGCTTCGACACTCTCGTCGAGACGCTCATCACCGAAGCGCGGGCCGACCCGGCATTGGAAGAGCGGGGCGACGTGCTTGCACTCCTATTGCAGGCCCGCTATGAGAACGGTGAGCCGATCTCAGACCAGCACATCGCTGACGAATTGCTCACTCTGGTGGCCTCCGGCCACGAGACGACCGCTTCGTCGTTGGCCTGGTCCGTGGAACGGTTGCGCCGGCATCCTGAGCTTCTGGAGCGGCTGACTACGGAAGCCGATCTCGGCGGTTCTGAACTGCGGCAGGCCACTATTCGAGAAGTACAACGGAGCCGACCGGTTCTCGACGGCTCGATGCGACGAACCAAACAACGAATTCAGTTGGGCGACTGGGTGATCCCCGAGAACATAACTATCGTTTTCAGCATCCGGCTGGCCCACGATTCCGACGAGAACTTCGCGGAGGCCGCGTCGTTCAACCCGGACCGCTTCATGGGTGGCGGCGCCGCGCCGGCCGCATGGATCCCGTTCGGCGGCGGGATAAATCGATGTATCGGTGCTTCGTTCGCCCACATGGAGATGGACGTCGTTCTGCGCACCCTGCTACGCGAATTTCGTTTCGCATCAACGGAGGCGCCCGGCGAACGGCATCACTGGCGCGGCGTGGCGACCGCACCTGGCCGGGGGGGCCGGGCAGTAGTTTTCCGACGTTCGGGCCAATCGCCTCGCATGGCATACTCACCGAGCGTGACCGCCACCACTCGCCGTCCACGTCTGAAGCCCCTCGGCACCACCTCGGTGTTCAAGAAGGTCATGAGCAAGTACTGGTACCCGTTCTTAAGCCGTAGGTGGGATGCCGAGGACGTGCTCTTGATCAACTATGGCTACGAAGAAGATCCCCCAATGGGCTTGCCGCTGGACGCATCGGACGAGCCCCACCGGTTCAGCATCCAGCTCTATCACCGTACCGCGACCCAGGCCGACCTCGCCGGTAAGAAGGTGCTGGAGGTGAGCTGTGGTCACGGCGGCGGATCCTCTTATGTCATGCGCACTTTGGGTCCCGCGTCGTATACCGGACTGGACATCAATCCGGACGGCATCGACTTCTGCCGGAAGCGTCATGAACTGTCCGGACTGGATTTCGTGCACGGTGATGCCCAGAACTTGCCGTTCGACAACGAATCGTTCGATGCCGTGGTCAATGTCGAGGCCTCGCACGGTTATCCGGATTTCCCCCGTTTCCTTGCCGAAGTGGAGCGCGTGCTGCGACCGGGCGGGCACTTTCTCTATGCGGATTTTCGGGGTCACGACGAATTCGCCGAGTGGGACGAGGCGCTGGCCAAATCTCCGCTGCGAAAGGTTTCGGAGAGAGTCATCAATGCGGAGGTCCTCCGGGGGCTGGACGGCAATTCGCCGCGGTACCTGGACCTGGTCGATCGCAACCTGCCTGCGGTCTTCCGTCCTTTCGGCCGTCTGTTCGCCGGCGTGCCAGGCTCACTGATGTACCGCGAACTGGAACGCGGCAGGCTTTCCTACCGCACGTACTGCTTCACTAAGGACTGAGTGGGGCGATATGGCCATAGCAACCGCTGATCCGGTGCGGCTTCCTCCGCCGGTACGTCTGCCGAAGATCGTTCAGGGCGTCGCGCTCGTGGCCGCGATGTGTGAAGTGATTGCCGGCCTTGGTCGGCGCCACGGCGGCGCTTACACCCTCAACCTGCCGATCTGGGGCCAGACGGTGGTCGTCAGCGATCCCGCGCTGGTGAAGGATCTGTTCAGCACGAGCAGCGATCTGGCGGAACGCCCTACTGATCTCGGCGAAGTCTTCGGTCCCGGATCGACGTTCAGCCTTACCGGCGACGAACAGCTCAAACGCCGGAAGTTGGTGCTCCCACCGTTCCACGGCAAGCGAGTCATCAACTATGAGCGGATCATCGAAGAAGAGGTGCTACGCGAGATTGCGACCTGGCCTGAGGGACGGGAGTTCGAAACACTCGAGCCGATGAACCGCATCACGCTCAACACGATTCTGCGTGCTGTATTCGGAGCCGACGGACCCGCACTGGACCAGCTTCGCAGGCTGGTGCCGCCGGCAATCACGATCGGTAGCCGGCTGCACTTTCTGCCAAAGGTTGTGCGGCGTGATTTCGGTCGATGGAGCCCGGGTCCGCGATTACTGCAGTTGCGTCGTGAGATCGACGATGTCGTCCACTCTCTCATCGCCGACGCACGGGCGGACGCGAACGTCGCCGACCGTACCGACGTGTTGGCAAAGCTGTTGGCTGCCCGCTACGACGATGGCACGCCGATCGGCGACCAGGATATCGCCGACGAACTGCTCACCTTGGTGTCAGCGGGGCACGAGACAACCGGCTCGGAACTGGCCTGGGCAATCGAGCGGCTGAGTCGTCATCCGGACTTTCTGTCCCGGCTCGCCGACGAAGCCGACGCGGGCGGGTCCGAATTGCGGCAGGCGACGATCCAAGAAGTGCTCCGCACACGACCGGCGCTGGACGCGACGATGCGATTGACCAAGAAGCGAATTCGGTTGCAGGACTGGGTTATCCCGGAAGACACCAGAATCATTGTCAGCATCCAATTGGCCCAGGCCGCAGAGGACAGCTTCATAGACGCCACGTCGTTCAACCCGGACCGGTTCGTCGGCGCCGTCCCGAAGCCCTTCGCATGGATCCCATTCGGCGGCGGCTCGCACCGGTGTGTCGGCGCGGCGTTGGCAACCGCGGAGATGGACGTCGTCCTGCGGGTACTGCTCCGCGAATTCAAGTTCGAGCCGAGTAATGCGCGGGGCGAACGGCGCCTCAATCGCGGCGTGGCAATCGTTCCAGGGCGCGGCGGACGAGCAGTGGTTCGCCGGAGGCCCACCAGGCCCTCAAGTGAGGGCGAATCGGTATCGCTCGCCGGCAACCCCGACAGACTCCTCGGAAGGCGTTGACCGCTATGCCTGTCACTCAAACCAACTACGTCAACCGACTCGGCACCACGTCGTTGTTCAAAAAGTTCATGAACGGCTACTGGTACCCGTTCCTGACCCGCAAGCTCAATTCGGACGACGTCGTCTTCCTCAATTATGGATATGAGGAGGACCCGCCGATGGGCATACCCCTGGCGGCGTCTGACGAGCCCAACAGGTATTGGATCCAGCTCTACCACAGCACTGCGACGCAGGTGAAGCTCGAAGGCAAACAGATTCTGGAGGTCAGCTGTGGCCACGGGGGCGGAGCCTCGTACCTGATGCGCACGCTTCGCCCGGCCTCGTACACCGGGCTGGATTTCAACGCCGATGGCATCGCATTTTGTCGACGGCGCCATCAACTATCTGAACTCGATTTCGTGCACGGCGATGCCGAAAACCTGCCACTTGCAGATCAATCCGTCGACGCGGTCGTCAACGTCGAAGCATCACACGCCTACGGCGATCTTTCCCGCTTCCTCGCCGAAGTTGCTCGTGTACTGCGGCCGGGTGGGCACTTCCTGTACGCCGATTTCCGCGGTCGCGACGAACTGGTCGGCTGGGAGGCCGCCCTGGCCGACGCGCCGCTGCGACAGCTCTCGGAGAGAGAAATCAATCCGGAGGTCGTGCGCGGGATGGCGAAGAACGAGCAGCGCTCGTTGGACCTCATAGGTCGCGTTCTGCCGCGGTTCCTTCGCCCCTTCGGGCGCCGCTTCGCCGGTGTGCCGGGCTCGGGAATCTACCGCGACCTGGAGCGCCGCAAGATCTCCTACCGTATCTATTGCTTCGCCAAGGACTGAACAGAGCTACGGTCCTAATCCCCTCATTACCAGCCGATCCCACATCCGGTCGGTCATCAGTCGTCTTGCCGCCACAGACGCTATTCCGGATGCCCCGACGATGTAGCGCGGCTTGGGATTTCGGGCCTCGACTGCGCGAACTACCGCACGAGCAACCCTATCGGGGCCGATCGATACGAGACGGTTTTGGGCTAGGGCCTTGGTCATCTCAGCGTAGCGGCGCTTGAACTCACCGTACGGATCGTGACCGGTATCCGGCTCAGTCGCGTTCAGCTGTGCTTCGGAGAACTTTGTACGCACCCCGGTTGGCTCGATCAGCACGACTCGCACCCCGAACGGTTTGACTTCGGCCCGCAGTGCCAGCGAGAGAGCTTCGACACTGTATTTGCTCATGTGATAGGCACCCGCACCAGGAGTGGTGAATCGTCCACCGGTACTGCCGATGTTGACAATTGCTCCCGCGTGACGAGTGCGCATGCCAGGGAGAACGGCCTGCGAGAAATGCAGCATCGCAATCACATTGGTCTCGATGATGCGACGAACGTCTCTCAACGCCGCCTGTTCCAGCGGGCTCGCGAACCCTAACCCGGCTGAGTTGACGAGGACGTCCACTCCCCCGTGCTCGTTGGCAATGTCGTCGACGAGTTGGGTAACCGCGCCTTCGTCGGTGACATCGAGTCGCCTTGTGTGCAGCCCTTGCAAGCGGAGGGCATCGAGAGCCTCGGGGTTCCTGCCAGTCGCGTAGACCTCGTAACCCCGGCCTTGCAATCGGAGGGCGGTGGCTTCGCCGATGCCACTAGTCGCCCCCGTTACCAAAGCAATCGGCTTGACACCCATCTAGAGCCCTTCAGCACCGAGCCACGTGTGGATCCTCTCGGCGACGGTGAACCACCCCGGCTCCAGCATCATGTTGTGGCCCATGTCGGGAAAGAATTCCGCATCGGTGCGATATGCGCGCGCCGTCGCGAGCACTTCTTTCGGTGACGTCGCGCCGTCGTCGAGAGCCCCCAAGATGAGCAGCTTTGTCTTGATGCGCCCAGGCCGGGGAAGATTGAACATGAGGCACTCGAAGCCGGCTCTGGCACTCGCTTCCTGAAGCCGCGCAGCGTAATCCGCGACCTGGCCATCCGCCGTGTGTGCGGAGAAGAATCGCTCGCGCGCGAGCTCGGGTGTGCCGACGTAAGGCAGCGACTTGCCGGTGATCGCGATCTTGGTGAAGTGCCATGGGTGGCGCCGTATCCAACGCATGGCAGATCCAAACGATCCCTGTGGTGGAATGGAACCCATCAAGACGCCCGCCGGAGCGTCGTGCGACTCCAGGTACTTCTGCACGACCAGACCACCAAGGGAATGCCCGATGATCACTGGTGGCGCGGGCATATCAGCGGCGACCGCGCTGACATCGTCGACGTAGTCGGCGATCGAGCATGCGCGCAGTGGCTTTCGCGTCGGGCTGCCTCCGTGACCACGAAGACTCAGGGCCACGGCGCGATAGCCTTTGTCGGCGAAGAATCGCAGGAAATGTTCGTCCCAACACCACGCCGCATGCCAGGCGCCGTGAACGAAGAGCAGCGGGACTGGATGCGACTCGCTGACAGACCCCTTGTCGATTACTTCAAGCATGTCGCGCCCCACACGCGGCCGTCAGGCTATTGCGTAATCGCTTAACGGGAATCGGTCCTGTTCCTTCATCGTTCTGCGTGCCGACATCGGCCGGAACAGCGGCGCTTCACCGCTGTGGTTGAACCAGTATGACCGCGAGCCGGCACAGTTGCCCAGGTGGAACACCGAATCGTCGAGCAATCGGGTCATCCGATCGAGGAAGCGTGCATTGGCGTCCTCGGTGATCTCGAAGGTGCGAGCGTTTCGCCGCTGTAGTTCGCCGAACAGCCTTTCCATGTGCCGCATCTGGTATTCCACGGTGTTGAACCATGACAGACCAACCCACGCGTAGGGGCTGGCCGACGTCAAGAAGTTCGGGAACCCTGGCACCGACATTCCTTCATATGCCTGGAACTTGTTCTCCCGCCACCACTTTCCCAAGTTACGACCTTTTCGGCCGACTACCTCGATCGCCGGCAGGTTGGCTTCCCACACGTCGAAGCCGGTCGCAAGGACGAGGCTGTCGATGACGCGCTTCTTGCCGTCGCGGGTGACGATGCCGTCGGGATCTATTCTGTCGATGCCAACGGTTTCCAGATGCACATGCGGCTTGCTGAAGGTGCGGTAGTAGGAGTTGGACACCGTTGGTCGCTTGCAACCGTAGTCATATTCGGGTGTCAGCTTGCGCCGCAGTTCCCTATCACGAATCCAGATGAACTGATTCAGCTTCGCAGCCAGGGTTGCGTTCCAGTTGACCACCTTGAAGTACCGGAACTTCCACATGGCGATCAGCATCATGATGTCCATGCCGTTGTCGGTGAACCACCGCACCATGCGCTGGGCAAGTGGCACCGTTGCAAACAGACGCTGTAGCACTGGCGGGAATCCGAAATCGATCTTCGGCAACACCCAGGTGGGAGTGCGTTGATAGACCGACAGCTCGTGTGCATGCTTGGCGAGCTCAGGGATGAGCTGCACGCCTGTGGACCCGGTTCCGATGATCGCCGCCCGCCGTCCCTTGAAGTCGTGGCTGTCGTCCCATTCCGCGGCGTGGATGACCCGGCCTGCGAATGCATCGATGCCCGGAATGTCGGGGGTGCGCGGCTGACACAGGAATCCCGTTGCGGCGATGAGAAACTGAGCGTTCAGTGACTCGCCACCGGTGAGAGCGACTCGCCAGAGCTGGGCATCGTCGTCCCACCGGGCACCTTCGACAGTGGTGTTGAATCGCATGTGGCGGCGCAGATCGTATTTCTCAGCAACGTGCTCGGCATAGCGCTTCAGCTCGCGGCCCGGCGCAAAAACCCGCGACCAGTACGGATTCGGTTCGAACCGGTAAGAATACGTGGTGGACGGAACGTCAACGGTGAGGCCAGGGTAGCGGTTGACGTGCCAGGTTCCGCCGAGGTCATCCTCACGATCGAGGATCACGAAGTTGTCGAAGCCGAGCCGGTGGAGTTGGATGGCCGCACCCATGCCGCCGAAGCCCGCCCCGATGATGACGGCGTCGAGCTGATCCACTATCCCAACCTACCGCGCGTCAGATTGCTCCGTTACTTGCCGGCGGGGTGGGACCTGGCGTGGCGACCGGGCTTGCCATTGTCACTCGATTTCCCGCTGTCGGTCGACTTCCCGGTGTCGCCAGACTTCCCGGTATCGCTCGACTTCCCGGTGTCGCCGTCCTGCTTGGCGCCGCCCTTAAACCCATCGGTGACTTTGGAGACTGCGGAGCTGAGGCGGTCATTCATCGAATGCAGCGCGCCCGCCACCCCACCGCCGGGGGCCGAGCCGTTCTGGCCGATCTTCTTCGGCGGTGCTTGCGTGTCCTCACCGGTCGGCGTCGTAGCCGCTTTCGGCTTCAATGCCGCGTTGATCGCCGCAAGCGGACCCGGGTCGGGCTTGGCATGCCGCCCCTGCGGCGGCGGCGTGTCATCCGCAGGGGGAGGAACCGGCTGCTGCTGGCTGTCGAGGGACGGGGCCTGGAAGTCGAGCGTTTTCAGATCCGGCTGCACGGACTCCGGAGTGGACGGAGTCGGAGGGGTGCCGGGGGCCCCCTGCGAATCCTGCCAACCGTGGTTGTTGAGCCAGGCCGAGAGCAGGGTGTTGCCTGGATCGGCTGCCGATAGCGCTCCAACGATCCCTTCCGGTGTAATCGCTTCCGGCCATTCGCACGTCGGGCAGTACGACATCCCCGGGGTGAACGGATTGAAGTCGACGACACCCCCTGCGAAGAGATTGGTGAGGGCTCTGCCGAAGTCTTGGCCGGTCGGAATCCGGACGGCGTTGTCGGCGGGATCGGCCATCAAGTGGGCAACATAGTTGGTCCACATGTCAGCTGTGGCGTCGGTCAGGTTCACGTGATCGCCCGCCCAGGGCATCAAGTACGTGCCGTTCGGGCCTGGCTGAGTGCCCGGAAGGTCGTAGTCGGGCCCGAATGGGTTTGTCGGCACATAACCTCCAAAGCTCTGCTGACCAGGAGCTTCGGGGTCGAACGTGTATCCGGTGTACAGCGCGCTGAGCGGAACCGTGAAGAAGTTGTTGATGATCGGGAAGGCGTCCAGGCCGAGGTACGCGCGGAAGGCGCCTTCGGCGTCGAACGGAACAAAGGGCGGGCAGAGCGTCGTGCCGCACGTTGAGTTCACCGGGAGCTCGGCGATCGCCATGGCGGCCAGCATGTTGCCGATCGGCTTGGAAAGATAGGGGTTCGGCAGCAACAGCATCGCACCCCCGATGTACTTCGGCGGGTCCGCTGGGTCGGTGCCCCAAACGTTGGTCGCGTTCGAGACCCACCAACTCCCGGTGAAGAGAAGGGCCGCCGCTTCGTAGTTCATGGCGTCGACCTCGTAGGCGGGAATGTTCACCGTGTCGATCAAAACGTTCACCGGGATGTTGAAGATCGATGACGCAGCGGCCAGTTGCACGGCTGCGGTGGAGATGTCGGTCTCAGATGATGACGCCGTCGTAGGGTGTGGTGAAGGCGTGACCGACGCGGCTCCTGTCAGGCTGGCCGCCGCGAGTACCGCGCCCGCGGCCACGAACGGACTCGCTGACCGTCTCGGCGATTGAGCGCCTGAAACGCCGGACCCTTGGGTGGTGACGTGGGGCTTGCGGTGGCGCCCTCGCTTGGTTGCACGGGATTTGCGGTGACGCCCTCGATCGCTTGCTGCCCCCACGAAACGCCCCCCTTCCAGGTCGAAGTGACGCAACGTCAGGCTCAAAATACACCACAAAACTCGTCTGCGGGCAAATTTTGCTGTGACCAGTCGCGTGATTGTCTGAGCAAAGCTTGTGCACTTCTTATACACCGTGCTGTCTGCCAACGCTCCCGCAACTGCAGAGTCAGCAAACTTTATTGCTTAGCCGGTCAACCTAAAGGTGCACGTCGCAGGCGCGGGGAAGCTGTCGGTCGACGACGGCCGAGTCGCCCGTCAGCCATCAATCCATGGACGATTGCCGTAGGCGTCGAGGTGCGCCACCTCATCAACCGGCTTGCGGGTGGTCGGTCCGTAGCGCCCCCGCGGCCACCCCAGTGGCACGACGCAGCACGGGGTCACCGAGTGGGGCAGACCGAGGATCCGTCGAGCCGAGGTCTTGCTCCACAGCGGCAGCGTGATCAGGGATGCGCCGAGGCCCATGGCGCGCGCGGCAAGTAAGAGGTTCTGAACACTGGGATAGATCGAGCCCCAGTACCCCGACAGCGATGCATGCGGCATGAACGCGAACGGCACGCCGCCCTCGCGGACGCGGAGCCGTAGACAACACACCACGAAGACCGGGATCTCCTCGAAGTGGTCGACCTGCCACTGCACTGCGCGGGCGGTTTTCGCCATTTCCTCGTCGCGGGCAACGATGCGGCGAAGGACCAGCCCGTAGTAGACCCTCCACGCTTGTCGGTAGCGCTTCGCGAGCTTGTCTTTGACGCGGCGGTCCTTCACGACGATGAACTCCCAGTTCTGGCCGTTCGCCCCCGTCGGTGCGCGCAGTGCGAGCTCGATGCACTTCAACACCACCGCGTCATCGACGGGATCGGGAAGGACTCGTCGGACCGCGCGCTGAGTCATCATCGCGTCGATCAGAGGCGTATCGAGGCGCGCAAGGGCTTCGGGGGCAGTTGGCCGATCCTTGTGAAGGTCAGGCATGTTCGGTGATCCAACTGGTGGTGAACTGCTGGAGGTCGGCGATCCCTTCGGCCAGTTGTCCCGCCAGAAAGTTCTCGATCGTGCCACCGACCACTGGCACTCTGAACTCCACCGTTGCACTGAATTCCATTTGCGAACCGTTTTCCACCGATGTCAGCAGAGCTGTGCCACGACCCGACACCGGCGCTCCGGTTGCCGCGACGCTGATGTCGCCTGTCACCCGGTGCGGGTTGACCGGCGTCCAAATCTCGCTCCTGCGGATGCTGAGATCGCGTGGATAGAGTTTGGCCAGCAGTCCGGGCAGCGCGTCGCGCCGGAGATCCTGTGTGGTGATCACGGTTACCGCGCCGTCGGAGTCGACGGTCAGTGAGTCCAGGGTGATGCTGGCGTCGAAAGCCGCGATGCGCGCAAGCCAGTAGTCCTCATCGGCGAACGTCGAATGCACCTGTTCGACGGTGGCCGGCGATTCGAACGACACGTCGAATGAGCGAGGCATAGCTCGCGACGCTATCGCGCCCGGACGGTGTTCGACAGCCACCGCTCGGATGCCCGTCAGGGGGGTGGCGCGTCCCCCGCATTTTTTGCCAACGCTTCGCCGAATAGCTGATCGGCGAGTTCGGCCGCAAATTTCCGGGCCTCTTCAAGTTGCTGAACTTGAATATTGGTGGTCGGAATGCGCACGCCAAGATATCGCTCGCGGTATTCACCTGAGCCCAGGTAACTAGTTAGCGAGAGCATGGAACGAAGTTGACCGCCGGGATATTCGAAGTGAATTCCCTCGACATACCGGCCGCCTCGAGTCTCGGCCAGTTTGCGTACCGCTTCCAAGTTTTCCCGCCAATACCGGCGGCAAACGACAAACACCGCAAAGGGTTTGCCCGACAGTAGAGTTCTCGCTTCGCCGGACTCGAGGAAAGAGCGCATCGGCATACTCACGTCCCGCCACCACGTCGGCGAGCCGATGCAGATGAGGTCGTAATCGCCGGTCCGAACCTCGTCCGGGGTCCGGATCTCTCCGGTGAGCTTGCGCCTCTGGGCAGGGAGCACAGAGAACATGTCGCGCCACACATTTCGCATCGGGAACCGCGAGAAGCGCTCGGAAAACCGCGGATCGGTGAACTCGACCTGGGCCTTGTGCACGTCACAGCCTCGCTGGCGGAAAACCTCTGCGGCCGCCTCGAGGACCTTGAGCGACTGTCCTGTGTAGGTGTAGTACAGAAGCAACACCTGTGGCGGCCTCCTGTCACTGCCTTGGTCACGGGCGTTATCTGTCATCCAAGACCCTCCTTGCCTGCTCTCCACGGGACGCGAATCCCCTCTTCTGCAGCGAAGATACGTTGCTTGCCGGCCAGGTAGAGGAACCGGCAGCGAGGATGGCGGCCGCTAAGAGAAGAAGCTTCGCTCTGTTACACCAAGGCGAATTACCTCCGGCCAACCGAATGAGTTAGCTCCACCTTTTTCGAACTGTTTAGTATGCAAAATTACGATTTTGCTAGCGCAGCGATCAAGGCTCGTGTATATGTTCTTGAACGACAGTGCCATTCAGGGGAACGGATTGAGCACGGAGATGACACATGAGTAGTCGCTGTGAGAAGGCTGGTTCGCGCGGGCGTGTTTCCATACGTGTTGTTCGTATGGCAACCATCGTTGTCGCAGTCGGTGTTGCTGCAATTCTCTTGGCATTTACGGCCACTAAGTCTGCAGTGGCAGCCACCGCGCTTTTCGTCGGTGGCATCGGTGAGCCGATGATGTACGAACCGCATCATGAGCCAGGCTCTGGACGGGCAGTTCACCGGCACCGACCCCGTTTCCAAGACACCTTGGGTGCGGAAGAGCGTCTCCTGGCCGGCCCAGGCGGTGCCGTACGTCGGGTTCATGTCGCTGGATCAGTCCGTGACCGAGGGTAGGAACAACCTCATCGCGGCCATCGCCGACCCACAGAATGCCGGCCCGAAGACAATCATCGGGTCGTCGGCGGGCGCACTGGTGGTCGATGAGACTCTGCGCTACTACGACGAGCACCCTGAACTCGCGCCCGATCCAAACGACGTCACCTTTGTGGTCATCGCCGACGGCAGCCGCCAGGATGCATTCATCGAAGGTTCTCCGCTGTTCGGGCAGTTGAGCGGCTACACGTACCGGACGCCTGCGGAAACCAAGTACGACGTCAAGGTGGTGACGTACGAATACGACGGAATGGCCGACTTCCCGGACAGACCGACGAACTTCATGGCCGTTTCCAACGCCGTCGCAGGCATGCTCGTCCTGCACAGCGCCACCTATTTCGCCGATCTGTCCTCGGTGCCCGATGAGAACATCACCGTCGGCGAAGAAAACGCCGACGGCGGTGTAACCACCCGATACCTCATTCCGGCGGAACACCTTCCGCTGGTCCAGGTGATGCCGTGGCTCGCGCCCATGGAGCCTCAGCTCAAGCAGATGGTCGATGCCGGCTACAGCAGGAACGATGAGCAGACCGTCGCAGACACGGCCGCCCTGACGAAGGCGGCGCAGAACCCGAGCCCGACCGTGCCGCAACCGCAGGAGACATCGTTGACCGACATGGTCCAAGCACCGCCTGATCCGACCGGCGAGGTTGTCGACGCGGTTGCCGACGCCAGCACTCGGACCAGTCAGATACTCAAGGACACGGCGCAACGGGTGACGAATCGAGCCACTGCCCTGTTGAGCGGGAACGCCGTGAAGCCGAACGCCGGTGTCGCCGATCAGCGCAGGCCGGGCACATCACTGGCCGACTCTGTCCGCGACGCGGTCGACAAGACGGTCAGAGACATCAATCGCAGCATCAGCGGGCTGACTGGCGCCAGCCAGGACACCGGCGCAAAGACCGCCGGTGTGAGCGGCGATTCCGACGCTGGAGCTCAGCAGCACAAGCTAAATCGGCATACCTCTGACGATTCCGGACAGCGCAGTCAGGTATCGAAGAAGGTAGCCGACTAGCCACTAGCCTTGGACGAATGACCGGTAAGGCTTCCGTCGACCTCAGTGGCGCAGCGCAGACGATGCTGACGACGCTGTATCTCAAGGCGCTGGACGCCGACTTCGACCGGCCCGTCCTCGGCGACCGGTTCGCGAAGGACGCGATCGACCGGCTCGATTACGACTGGACGCGAGATCGGGATCACTCAGAGGTGGGCGCCTCTGGTGACGGTGCGCACCGCCCAGTACGACATCTGGGCATCGCAATTCCTTGCCGTTCATCCGCATTCGACCGTGGTCCACCTTGGTTGCGGCTTGGACAGCCGCGTGTTCCGGCTCGACCCGGGTCCGGGCGTGGAGTGGTACGACGTCGATTACCCGGCCGTCATCGAGTTACGCGAGAAGATCTATCCGCAGCGCGCCCAGTACCACCTCATCGCGACCTCGGCGACAGACCCGTCATGGCTTGACCAGATCCCCGCTGACCGCCCGGTGCTGTTCCTCGCCGAGGGCATCAGCATGTACCTCACCCAGCGCGAGGGCGTGGCTCTGCTTCAGCGCGTCGTCGACCATTTCCCACTCGGGGAACTCCAGATCGACTTCTACAACTGGTTCGGCATCAGGACCCAGAAGAGCGCACACTCTGGTGCGACGGTCAGGTTCAACGCTGTACTGGGCGGTCAACAGTCCGCAGGACGTACTGGATCGAGTGGACGGCATCAGGCTACTGGCTGCGCTACCCTTCTTCGACGCAAGCACTTTCGGCCAGGCATCTACGGCTTTTCAGGTGGCCAGACGCCTCGTTCGTGTCGTACCACCCGTGCGGAAGACGCTGCAGTACCACCGTTACGCGTTCGGGCCTGCCGAAGAATAGAGCTCAGCTCTGATGCTGGAGCGCCGATTTTCGCAGTATCGAAAGCACCAAATCGACGGATCGTTGCGGCTCAGGCGCGTACGTGTGGTGCTCAACGGCCACGTTCTCTCCGAATATTCCGACCGAGTACATGTCGACGACGGTGGATGCTCGGAAGATCGTTGTGCGCCAGTCATTCACGTGAAGATCAGGGGGCGTCGGTAACGGCGGGGTGCGCCCCAGGTTCGTCGATGAGACAACGTCCGGCAATCCTCGCGGGCCGTCGTCGTACTGCGGCTTGAAGTGAAGCATCGAGGTCTGAACGACGCCGTCGGACAGGTCGGTCGCAAGACTGTCCGCAATGTCGCGGGCGAGGTCCACCAGCGTGGTATTCGGGTCGATATGAGCGAGGTAGGTCGCCATTCCCAACGGGTCGGTGGCTTCCATAGCGGCTATCGGAGGGTCGAGAAGCATCCGAAGATCGACGACATACACATAGGGAATCGGAATCTCGGGGGTTTCCCGAAGTCGCCACTCTGCCAGCAAGATCGCGGCCGACATCAGCGGGTTGAGGAACAGTCGGTGCGCCCGGCCGAACTCCATCAGAGCGGTCGTCTCGTCCTTGCTGAGCCGGCCCCGCGCGGTCGGCGCAGGCACAGGCTTCGTGGGCTTGCCGAGCCGTTCGCGCACTGGTGCGGGCGGCAGTTCGTAGGCGAACATCGCAGGCATGAACCGCTCGAGTCCCGACCGCTGATTCTTGCGTATGCCGCGCCGTTCAAGCACGGACTCTAAGGATTCGGGCGACGGTTCCGCGCTCACCGGACCGGCACTGCCGGTAGTGACCACGTTCGTATATCTGGAGAACAGCTCGAAGAGAAGTGCGGCCCCATGGTGGCCGTCGGCGAGGCTGTGGTGGACATACAGCGTTACTTCGGTTCGCCCGTCAACTGGTTTCACCCTCAGGTTGACCAGTGAAACTCCGGGATCGAGATCGATCTCCGGAGTCTCCGCCGACACCATCGAGATTCCGGGGTGGAGAAGGTCGTCTGTAACGATCTGGTGCCTGCCGTCGGGACCTTTCTCGAGATGCCCGGCAAGAACCGGGTGAGACTCCAGCAGCGCGTCGAAGGCAGCCGACATAGCGGTGGTATGGAACTGACCACCCAAGTCAAGCGTGATCGCTCCGAATGTCATGCTTTGCGCATACCATTCCTCGCTCGGCGCCAACTTGCGAATGACTGACGACGGAAACACCGTCTGTTACTCCTATCCGCGCTTGCTCGCCCGCCGGTATCCGATTGCCAGCGGGATCGCACATGCCGCGAGGATCCCGACCGACCACACCAGCATCTCGACCAGCGGTGCCAAAACCGGCCCACCAAGCGACAGTCCACGCATCACATCGATTGCACAACTGACCGGCTGGTGCTTGACGACCGGCTGGATCCACTGCGGATACTGGTCGAGCGGCACGAAGCCGGTGCTGAAGAACATCAGCACCGCCCAGATGCCTTCGCTGAGCTCCACCACGACGGTACTCGCCGCATACAAGGCGAGCGTGATGACCGCCGCGGTGAATGCCAGCCCCAGCGCGACGGGCATCAACAGCCACCCGATTGCCGGCAAGATACCCTCTCGGAAACGGAATCCGAGCGCGATCCCGACCCCCAAGACGACCGCGGTAGTAATCACGATCCGCACGGCGTCGGCCGCCAGCCGCGACAGCAGACCCGCCGCCCGATGCACGGGCAACACCCATAAGCGCGACAACACACCATCAGTGCGCTCGCGCATCAAACCGATCCCGCTCACCATCGCCCCGGTCATCGCGCCCACCATGGCCATCAGCGGAACGGTGCCGTATAAAGCGCTATGCCCGGTGACCTGCGTAACGTTGTCTCCCAGAACAATATTCAACGTAACGAGAAGCACAACGGGCATGATTAGCGACTCCACCACTGTTCCCGTGTCGCGCCCCCATTTACGAAGTACGCGCCCAGTGAGCACCATGGTGTGCGATATGAGCCGCCGAGGTGAATTCTCCCAGTGCCGCCGCAGACGATGCCGACCGGATTGACGGGAGTTTCCCGATGCGTCGGGTGGTACTACGACAAAGCCGTTGCGGTGCTCGACCTTTCCGCTCTGCGAGACAACCGCCGTCATCGCTGCCTCGCGGCAACACGGGCGTGCAGCGGAATGGTCACCAAAATCAGGCCCGCGATCCACGCCAACGCCGGACCGACGGCCGACCATGAAACCGCACCGGGTACTGAAGCGACTGTCCCCCGAAAGCGCTCGCAACGCATCGACGAACTGTGAAACCGGTTGGTTACGAACGAAGGGCTGAATCCACTCCGGGAACCGCTCGACGGGTTGCAGCCCCACAGACAACAAGCCGAAGAACAACTGCGGCACCAGCATCACCGGCACGGTGGCTTCCGGGTTCTCATTCGCCGCACCGATCAGATCTCCGAGCATCGACAGCGCCGCACCGATCAGCAACATCAACACGCAGAAGCCCGCGGTGCTGACCCAGTCGCCGTAGAAACGGAACCCGATGACGTGACCACACACCAGCGCGGTCGCCAGCGCGATGACACAGCGATACATGCTCGCCGACATTCGCGATGCCAGCGGTGTCAGCCCCGCGATCGGCATCGCCTTGAATCGCCGGTTGATGCCGTGTACAGAGTCGGTCGCCGATCGGAACGCGGCCGAAACGGCAGCGAACGCCATGGCCTGCAGCGCGATCAGCGGCATCAGGTACTGCGCGTAGCTCATCCCGACGACGAACGCGCCCATGATCTGCTTGAGCGGAATGTAGTAGCCCGCCGTGAACATGATCGACGTGGCCACCTGCGTGAGAACCTCACCGTTCCTCAGCGTGGGTTTGATCACGCGGACGGTCAGCACCCACCACTGCGCGATGCTGGACGTCGCCGGTCGGCCCGACAACTGAAACAGCCGCTGGACTGGTCAAGAGACCGCTTCCGCTTTGGCATGTCTCGACGACCCATTCCCGTTGTCCCGGTTGGTCAGCGCCAGAAACACTTCATCAAGCGAGGGCCGCCGCAAGGCAATATCCGTCAACTCGATGCTTGCCGCATTCAACTGGTGAAGCGCCTGTGCGAGCGTGTTCGGGCCATCCGGAGCGGGCATCGAGATCCGGTTCGATGCGGTCGTCAGTGCAGCGCGGTTCTTCTCGGGTAGCAGCGTGCCAAGCGCGGCTGCAACGGCGGGCAGATCTTTCAGGTTACGCGGGACGATCTCGCAGTAGGTCGCTCCCGTGCGCTCCTTGAGCTGGTCGGCCGTTCCCTCCGCGATGATCGTGCCGTGATCGATGACGACGATGCGGTCACTGAGCGCGTCGGCCTCCTCCAGATACTGCGTCGTCAAGCAGCGTGGCGATGCCCGCCGCTTTGAAGTCGGACACCAACTCCCAAATGCTCTGCCTGCTACGAGGGTCCAGCCCGGTAGTCGGCTCGTCGAGAAACACCACCTCCGGACGAACGACAAGTCCACAGGCGATGTCGATGCGCCTGCGCATTCCGCCGGAGTATGTGCTGACACGCCGATCGGCGGCATCTTCCAGGTCGAACTGGTTCGAGAAGCTCCTTGGCCCGCGACTTGGCATGCGACCTCTTCAGCCCCTGCAGTCGACCGAACATCACCAGGTTCTCTCGGCCTGTGAGCATGTCGTCGAGGGCTACGTGCTGGCCGGTCAGCATGATCGACCGTCGCACACCGGACGGGTCGGAGACGACGTCGTGGCCTGCCACCGATGCATGGCCGCCGTCCGGCCTGGTGAGCGTCGACAGGATGTCAACGGTCGTCGTCTTGCCCGCGCCGTTGGGACCCGAGCAAGGCCGAGCACCTCGCCGCGCCCCACCTCGAAGCTGATGTCGCGCAGCGCGACGACGGAACCGAAGGACTTACTTGATCCCGTCGACGACCACCGCCTTGTCAGCGCTACGCATTGCGCTCTCACTAGCCGATGTCAGCAGTCACGACAGATCGACCAGAGCAAGTTCGTCGTCCGTCCGGCTCGATGTCATCCTCTGCGATGGCGTCGCCTCGATCAGTTCCATCAGTGCCGCCGGGTAATGCCGCGCAAGCGAGTCCATGTCGGTGCGGCACAAGTCGGCGGCTGTCGTACCACCAATCCACGTGAAGCACACTCGCCAAGCGATACACCCGGAGTTCTATCGCGTGGCCGAGGCCTGGAACCGCCTCGCGCACTGGCATAGCCGTGTCGGCGTCGAACTGAACCGGAGCATCGTCGCTCGTGCGGCAGATCTGGAATCGTGCCGACGTAGGAGAAGAGGATGTCGGCGGGCGGTGGATGCACCGAGCAGCCGTGCGGTCGGGGCATACATGTATCGCAGCAACCCATAACCGATTCCGTAGTGCGGCACGGCCTTGATGGTCTCGTGCACAGTCGTCCAGCAGTTGCCGAGCGCCCGTCTGCTCGGTTCGCGCAGGTCAGGGCGACCGGGTAGATGGTGGTGAACCAGCCGACCGTCCGGTGCAAGTCGACGTCTGGTTTGAGCACCGAGCGGCCCTGGCCTTCCAGGTCGACCGCGACTGTGCCTTCACCGACCGTGGCGGCGATTGTGCGACCGAGCGCAGCGAGCAGGATCTCGTCCATCGGCAACCGCAGCCGCCGCCGGGCGTCGTCGACCTCGCGGTGTCGGCGGTTCGTCAGCGGCCGACGAAAGCCTCACCAGGTCATCGGCACCCGGCGGTTCGGCGGCCTCCGGTCTGGCCACTCGCACGTTGGCGCCGGCGGCGTCTGCCAGCCAGTAGTCGCGGCTATCGAGGACCGCGGGATGGGTGGCGAGCGCCGGCGCACCGCTGCGACCATTCGCGCCACGGAGTGGCGACGCGCTGCAGCACGATGTCCTCGCCGGCCAACCGCTGCCCGAAGGCGGTGAAGAGGTCGGTGAGCAGTATTTCACGCGACGCGTCATCGCCCGCCATGCCGTGCAGGCTCATCGCCAGATAGCGACGGGCCGCCCTCCGACACCGCGGATATACGTCGCGGTCAACGGCGGCGCGGACAGATCCTGGCTCGCGGATCTGTTCGTCGAGGATGGCCAGACACGCCGTCCCGCTCCGCGGGCTTCCCGGTGCGGCACCTTCGGGCAGCGATCGCGTCGCCAGCTCGGTGAACTCCTCGGCTTCACCGATGTGTTGCTCCCACGTTCCGGCCCGCTCCATGATCCGCACGCGCAGCGCGTCGTGATGCTGGTCACAGCGGTCAGCACCGCGCGAATGTCTTCGCGTCGCCGACGTCGGGCGCAGCTGCAGGACCAGCGGTATGCGCCAGCGGCCCGATGTCCCGCAGGCCGTGCTCGAGGAAGTACGCGATGTTGGGCGGCACAGGCGGATGCACGACGTCGTCCGCGGCAGACGCGCCAGCCCGCCCGCGGCGTAGCGAGCGGTCAGAGTCTTGGCGAGCGCCGCCACGGTCTGGTTCTCGTAGAGGTCCTGCGGGGTGAGGTCCAGACCCTCGTTGGCGCGGTCATCGCGACGCTGATCGCGATCAGCGAGTCGCCGCCGAGCTCGAAGAAGTTGGCGTTGCGGTCGATCGAGCCAAGGCCGAGGCACTGCGCCCAGATGCGCTGCAGCGTCGTCTCCATCTGCGACGTGCCGTTTGCGGCGGCATGAGCGCCTGTACCGGCCGCAGTGCTGGCCGCCGCCGCTCCGTTCGTCGCAGCGATGGTGCCGCCAGCTCCACGTGACGGTTCGCATTGTGCTCGACCCAATGTTGCTGTCGCTCAAACGGATAGCCCGGAAGTGACACCCGATGCGGTTGGCGGTCTGTCGCGAGCGGAGTCCAGTCGACGTCGACGCCCGCTGACCAAAGCTGTCCGAGCGCCAGCAGGAACGTGTCGCGGTCGCTTCTGTTCTGCGCATGGTGGCGCATGAGCCGGACGGCGCGGTGTCCCGGTCGGACCACCGCGGGTGGCGCGCCGCCGAGGCGGTCGAGCGTGCCGCCGGGGCCCACCTCGACGAGGACACGGGATGGATCGGCGAGCAGTACGGTCGAGTTCGTCGGCGAACCGCACGGTGGACCGGATCTGGCGCGCCCACATCGACGGGTCGGTCGCCTCGGCGGCCGACATCCAGGTGCCGGTGACGTTGGACAGCAACGGGATCTGCGGTTCGCGGAGCGTCAGACGGGACAGGAATGCGGTGAACTCCGGCAGCACCGGAGTCCATCAGCCGCGAATGGAATGCGTGCGATGTCCGGACCCGGCGGGCGACGATGCCCTGTTGGGCCAGCCGGTCCTGGAAGGTGCGGATGGCTTCGTCGGTGCCCGCGACCACACAGCTGCCGGGATCGTTGACGGCCGCGAGATCGACGTCCGGCGAGAGGTGTTCGGCGATCGCATCCGGGCTCAGCGCCACCGCCACCATGACGCCCCGCGGCGCGGCATGCATCAGGCGTGCGCGCATCGACACCGCCTTGATCGCGGTCGGCAGGTCGAAGACGCCCGCGAGGGTGGCCGCGACGTATTCGCCGATGCTGTGTCCGGCCAACGCCGCGGGCGCGACCCCGTAGGACTGGATCAACTTGGCCAGCGCGTACTCGACGGTGAACAGCGCGGGCTGGGCGCGGTCGGTGCGCTCGAGATCGCGCCCGGCGCCGTCGAACATCTCCGCTCGCAGGTCGAAGCCCATCTCGTCGCCGAACCCGGTGGCGCACTCGTCGAAGTGCTTGGCGAACACCGGCTCGCTGTCATACAGACCGCGCGCCATCCCGATGTGCTGGGCACCCTGGCCGGGGAACAGGAAGGCGACCGCAGTCGAGCTCTGAGTATCGCCGTCCGGCAGACTCGCCGACGAAGACATTGTCGTGCTCGGCGGTGCCAAGAACCGCCGCCGCATCCTGCTGGTCGCTGACGACGGCCGCCATGCCGGATGTCCTCCTTGCGGCGGCTGCGAAGGGTGTACGCGACATCGGACAAGTCGAACTCGTCTTCCGGGTCGCGAGAGTTCGGCGGCCAACGCCGTCCGGGATTGTTGCAGCGACTCGGCTGTTCGCGCCGAGAGCAGGAGCACCTGAGGGCCCGCCGCAACGTCGGTCGGCGGCACCGGCGGGGCCTCTTCGAGCACGATGTGCGCGTTGGTGCCCCCGACGCCGAACGAGCTGACGCCGGCCCGACGGACGCCGTCCCACTCCCACGGGCCGTACTCGCCGCGTACCACGAAGGGTCCGCGGTCGAGGTGCAGCTCGGGATTCGGGCTGGTGTAGTGCAATGTTGCCGGCAGCGCCTTGTGCTCCAGGCACAGAATGGCCTTGATGAGACCCGCGATTCCCGATGCCACCTCGAGGTGGCCGATGTTGGACTTCACCGAACCGATGACGCAGGGGCCCGACCTCGGTTCATCGGACAGGTCGAACGCCTGGCGAAGTCCCTCGATCTCGATCGGGTCGCCGAGCGGCGTGCCCGTGCCGTGCGTCTCGACGTAGCCGATGGTTGACGCGTCGACCTCGGCGACCGCGTGCGCCTCGGCGATGACGTCGGCCTGACCCGCGGCATTGGGTGCCGCGTAGTTCATCTTCGTCGATCCGTCGTTGTTGATCGCCGAACCCCTGATCACGGCGTGAATGCGGTCCCCGTCGTCGATGGCCGCCTGTAGGGGCTTGAGCACCACGATCGCGACTCCGCTGCCGAAGACCGTGCCATCGGCTCGAACGTCGAACGGCCGGCAATGGCCGCTCGCCGAGACCATCGAGCCCGCTTCGTGCCAGTACCCGACGCGGTGGGGCACACGGATCGACGCGGCACCGGCAAGAGCCATGTCGGACTCGCCGCTCAAAAGGCTCTGGCACGCAAGGTGAACCGCGACCAGCGAGGAAGAACATGCCGTCTGGACAGAGAGCGCCGGTCCGCGCAGGTTGAACTGGTGCGAGACCCGGGTGGCCAGATAATCCTTGTCGTTCTGCATCGACAGGTTGATCATGTCGAACGTGGCGCCCTGCCCGATGATCCGGTGGGGATCATGGTGCGACATCAGGTTGTGCAGCAGATATCCACTCGCCGAGCTCGTGCCGTACACCCCGACGGAGCCATCCAGGTTCGCCGGGTCGTAGCCCGCGTCTTCCAACGCGTGCCAGGCACACTGCATGAACAGCCGGTGCTGCGGATCCATCATCCGGGCGCTTTGTGGCGTGAAACCGAAGAAGTCTGCGTCGAATTCGTCGATGCCCTCCATCAGTGCCGCACGCCTCACATACGCCGGATTTGCAAGGGCCTTGTCGGAGACGCCGGCTGCGGCGAGGTCATGCTCCGACATACGTCGACGATCGATTCCACACCATTGCGTAGGTTGCGCCAGAACGCCGACAGCGAGTTTGCGCCAGGGAACCTGCCCGCCATGCCGACGATGGCGATCGCATCAGCTGGAAGCGACGTCGAGGCCGATGAGAACTCCGCAGTGCTAGTCAAACCCGTTGTCCTGCCTTCCGCCGCATTGCGGCTCGCTTGCGCGCCGCGGCACGTTGTTGCGCTCGCTCGCGCAATTCATTCGGCTGTTCGTCGGTCGTCTGTCTGCGGTGAAACCGAGCTGACGCACGAGGTCAGCCGACAGGTCGTGCAGCGAAGCGCCCTGCAGGAGCAGCGCTACCGACGGTTCGACGCCGAAGTCGCCGCGAGCGGCGTTCCTGATTCGCACCGCCATCAGCGAATCCATCCCGAGTTCGATCAGTGGCCTGCGCCTCTCCGATCGCCGACTCGTCGGGGTAGCCCATGATCGCCGAGATACGCTCGCGCAACCGGTCTGCCACCACGCGCTCGGCCTCGGCGGCGTCGAGATCGCGCAGCGCGCTCGGGCCCGGCCAGTCCGCGCCGGCATCGAGTGCAGTTCAACTCCTCGACCATCCCGGCGAAGAAGCCGAGGCTGATGGATCTCCGGGAACGCCGCAGCCGCGCGATCGAGCCGCAGCCGAGCGACACCGACGCGGCTCAGGCCGCTGCCGACCAGCGACGTCCAGCGCCTCGATACCCTCGGCGGGGCTGATCGGGTCGAGCACGCCGAACGTCAGCGACTTGGCGAGACCGACGTCGGACCACTGGCCCCAGTTGATCGCGATAGCAGGCAGACCCGACGCTCGCCGCCACGCCACCAGCGCATCGAGCCAGGCATTTGCGCACGCGTACGCCGCCTGGCCCGGCGAGCCGAACAGCGAAGCCACCGAGGAGAACCCGACCCACCAGTCGAGCTCTCGGCCGGCGGTGACCTCATGCAGGCGCAGGGCGCCCGCCGGCCTTCGGCGCCCACACGCGGTCCAGGCTCTCCTTGCTGAGCGCGGTCACGAGACCGTCGTCGAGAACGGCGGCCGCATGCATCACACCGCGCAGCGCCAGCCCGGTCTCCTCGGCGACGGCGACGAGGCGCTCGGCGATACCGGGCGAAGCGATGTCGCCGAGCACGACGGCGATCTCGGCACGGCCTTCCAGTTCGGCAAGCTGGTTTGCCTGTTCCTGTCGGACGGTGCGGTGCGGCCGTTGAGAACGATGCGTCCCGCGCCCCTGTCGACGAGCCAGCGGGCGACGACCATGCCCAACCCGCCCAGGCCGCCGGTCAGTATGTACGCGCCGTCCGCGCGGACCGCCTGTTTGCGTTCGCGCGCACCGAGAGTCGCCCGGGATAGGCGTTCGACGAACCGACGCCCAGCCCGCCAGCGCGATCACATCGTCGCTACCGGGTGACGCCAACTCGGTGACCAGCGCCGTGGCCACGTCGTCGGTCGTGCCGAGATCGACCAGTGTGGCATGCAGGTCCGGATGCTCGTAGGCGACGACTCTGATGAGGCCGGCCAGGGCGCCGACCGCCGGATTCCCCGCCTCGTCACCCTGCACCACCAAGCCGCGATGGGTGACAAGCCACAGCCGTGGCGGACTTTCCGTGCCAGCCGCCCACGGTCGTCGCGCAGCGTCGCGGCGATGGACCAGATCACCTCTCGCGTGCGGGCCAGCGCGTCGTCTGCGCCTGTGCCGTCGAACGCACTGCTGCCCGACGAAGATGACCACGCCTGTCGGGTGGAGATGCCGGGTCCGACGCAGTTTTCGCGAACGCGTCGATCATGGCGGATTCGTCGGACAAGGCTTCGGTGATCACTCGACGCGTCGGCGAGCCGAAACTGGTGACGAATTCGTCGACGACGGCCTTCGTCTCGGATCCGTCCGCCAGCACCAGCCAGCTGCCGGCCGGCGTGGCCGACGGCTCTCCGTCGACTTCTGCAGGTCCGCTCTCGACCCAGGTGGTGTCGAAGATCTTCTGCTCCAAGGACAACGGAACCGTGCGGCGCTCGACGCGCCGCAGATACACACCGGTGATTTCGGCAGTCGGCGCACCCGCCTGGTCCATCAGGGTGATGCGGCCGAGCTTGCCTGCCCCGACATCGTCGAGGCTCGTCAACTCGGCGCGGCAGCGAGCGTGCCGCCCGACGTCCCCGAACACTCGCAACGTCTCGAAAGACACCGGTAGGTACGTGACCTCGGTCGAGTCCGTGAGCGAATCGGTCGGCATCGCGGCGGCCAGCGTTTGCAGCGCGGCGTCGAGCATGACGGGATGGATTCGAAAGCCTCGATGTGCGGTGGCCTCGTCGGGCAGGACGATCTCGCTTTCCGAGGCGTTCCCTGGCATCCGGACGATGCGCGTCAGAGCCGCGAAGGCTTGGCCGTGGTGTGCGCCGGTGCGCCGCAAAGCGGTGTAGAAATCGGCGACGGACACCTCGCTGCCGACTCTCTGCAGAGCCGGCTCGGCGAATGGCCCGGTCTGATTCCGGCGCAACCGCGACTTGCGCGACTGCGTGCCTGCTCCAGCTGTCGCGCCCAGAGCGGGAATGGATTTCAATCCGAATACTCGTCGTCCGCGGCGCTGATGAGCTGGGTGGTCACCCGGGTTTCGTCGTCCAGCGGGAGCATCTGCTCCACTTCGAGCCGCCTCACCATCACGGCGTGAGCGGGAGACATCAAGCGCTTCGCTGCTCGCCGCCAACGCCATTTCGGCGAAACCAGCAGCAGGCATGACCGGTCGGCCGTGCACCTTGTGGTCTGCTAGCCATCCGATGACGTCGGTTCCGACGTCCGCCTGCCAGACGTGGTCGCGGCCCGACGGCATCTCGACATGCAGTCCAAGCAGCGGGTGAGCTCCGGTCAGTCCCTGGTCAATCGAACGATTTGCGAGCCAGTACTGGCGATGCTGCCACGGCGTGGCGGGATGTCGGCGAGTGGGCCTCCGTTATCGGAGGACGGCGACGCGCCATTCCAGGGCGGTCGCACAGTGGCGAGTTGAGCATGGAACGTGAGTGTTTCGTCGTCATCACGGTGGAGAGTTCCGGTGGCGAGGAAGTCACCTCTGGGCCTCGCGGCCTCGAGCCCGTCGGAGAGCGCGTGTGTGAGCAGCGGGTGCGGACTGACTTCGACGAAGGTGGCGTGGTCTGGCGGTCGCGTCGGCGACTGCCTGCGCGAATTGCACCGGGTTGCGAACGTTGGCCACCCAGTAGTCGGCGTCGAACAGCGGCGGCCGGCCATCGCTCGCTGCGCGTCGGTGCTGAGCAGCGGGATCTTCGGGGCGGCCGGAGCCAAACCCGCAAGCGCTGTGCGCAACTCGGGCAGGATCGGATCGATCGTCGGGTGATGCGAGGCCACATCCACTTCGACGCGCCGGGCCAGCCGGTTCTGGCGCCTCGACCGCCGCGATCACCGCATCAACTTGGTCGGGTGGCCCGGCGATCACGGTTTGATGCGGCGACGCGTACACCGCGAGAGTGACATCGGGATAGTCGGCGATCACGGTCTCTGTGGCATCGTGCATCCAGCTCCAGCAGCGCCATCGCGCCCTGGCCGGACAGCCGCGCCATCAACCGCGACCTGGTGGCGATCACCGTCAATCCCTCTGCCGGGCGTCAGTGCCCCGGCCACCACCGCCGCGGACACCTCTCCCATCGAATGGCCGATCACCGCATCCGGTTTCACCCCGTAGGAACGCCACAGCTCGGTGAGCGCCAGCTGGATCCCGACCAGCACCGGCTGGATGCGGTCGATGCCGACCACCTCCTCGCCCGCTTCCAGCACCTGGCGCAGCGAAAACCCGGTCTGCTCGACGAAAGCGGGCTCCAGGTCGGCGACTGCCGCGGCGAACGCAGGCTCGTCGGCCAACAACTGCCTGCCCATCCCCGCCCACTGCGAGCCCTGCCCGGAGTAGACGAACACGATGCCCTGGCCGCGAGCGGTCTGTCGCGGCTCGGAAAGCCCCGGCGCCGAGCGGCCTGCGGCCAGCGCTCGCAGCCCATCGACGGCCTGGCCGCGGTCGAGCCGCGCACACGGACGCGACAACGGCGTGTCGCGCGCGGTGATGGTTCAGTGTGTGGGCGACATCGGGCAACGCGCACATTCGCGTCGCCATCGTTCCGATCCAGTCCGCCAGCATGTCGGCCGTCGACGCAAGCCGCTCGGCCGTCTTGCCCGATACGACCAGCGTCGTCATCGTGGAATCGGACTCCGACGGGCCGAACGGTGCCGGGTCTGGACCCTGCTCCAGCACCACGTGCGCGTTCGTCCCGCCCAGACCGAATGACGACACCGCCGCGCGCCGTGGACCCGAGGACTCCGGCCACGCGGTTGTTCCGGTGGGTACGAACAGCCTCGTCGAGGACGCGTCGATAGCCGGATTCCAGTGCGTGAAGTGCAGATTCGGCGGAATCTGTCCGCGCTGCACCGACAAGACGGACTTGATGAAACCCGCGATTCCCGCGGCGGCCTCCAGGTGTCCGAAGTTGGTCTTCACCGCTCCTAGCGCGCACGGCCCATCGCCCCGCCCGTACATCGCCGCCAGCGCGTCGAACTCGATCGGGTCGCCCAGCGAGGTGCCGGTGCCGTGCGTCTCGACGAAGTTGACCGAACTCGCGGCCACGTCGGAAGAGCCGAGAGCCCTGGTGATCACGTCCTCCTGCGCGAGCGCATTGGGTGCGGTCAGACCGTTGGAGCGGCCGTCCTGATTGACCGCAGAGCCGCGTACCACTGCCAACACCCGATCACCGTCACGGACCGCATCGGTCAGTCGCTTGAGCACCACCACGCCAGCACCTTCACCGCGGACAAAGCCGTCGGCGCCTGCGTCGAAGGAGTGGCACCGCCCGCGCGGGAGACAACATGCCCCACTTGGACAGCGCGAGTTGAGTTTCCGGGCGCAGGATGAGGTTGACGCCCCCCGCGAGGGCGACGTCGCTCTCCCTCAGTCGAAGGCTCTGACAGGCCAGGTGCACCGATACCAGCGACGAGGAGCACGCCGTATCGACGGCCACGGCCGGGCCGCGCAGACCCAGCAGGTACGCGATCCGGCCCACCGCGACACTGTGGGCGTTACCCGTCGCAGAGTAGGCGTCGATGGTGTCCGGATTCGCCGCCGAAACAGTCTGGTACTCGGTGTAATAGAGTCCCACCATCACGGCCGCGCGGGTTCCGCCGATCTGGTCCGGTGACGATGCCCGCATGCTCGAGGGCTTCCCATGCCACCTCGAGAAGCACCCGCTGCTGAGGATCCATCGCTTCTGCCTCGCGAGGGGAGATTCCGAAGAAGTCCGCGTCGAACTCCGGCGACATCGGGAAGGAAGGCGCCCCATTTCGATGACATGCGTCCCGGCGTCGAAGGATCCGGGTCATAGAAGGCGTCGGCGTCCCAGCGATCCGCAGGCACTTCGCTGATCGCATCGACCCCGTTCGTCAGAAACGACCAATAGCCTCTCGGGCCCAACGGCACCGCCGGGGAACCGGCACCCGATGCCCACCACCGCCACCGGCTCTGCCGCCGCGATCCGGGATGCCGTGTCGAACCGATCGGTCAGCGCCTCCCTCTGGTCGGCGGTCATGGCGGAAACCCTGTTGAAGGTGGTGGTCATCGGGTGCCACCTCCACTGCCTGCCGGCGCCGATTCCACACTGTCGAACAGCGCGTCGAGAACGCTGCCATCGGTCTCTGGCAGCAGCTCGACTTCGGCGTCCGAATCCTGCTGCGGTGCGAGCTTGTTGGCGAGGTACGCCGCCAACGACGCGATGGTCGGGTGATTCCACAGCATCGTCGCCGACAGCTCGATCCCGACGAGCTGCTCGGCCTGGCGCCGGATCGACATCGCCATGACGGAGTTGAGGCCCAGCTCAGCGAATGGCCGGTCCAGTTCGAGTTCGGATTCCCGAATTCGAAGTTCGCAGGCGAGCATCGTCCGCAGGTCGGTCTCCAGCTCGTTGAGTCTGTCGTCGAAGGACATTCGCGACCAGGCCCGCGGCTCAGGTGCCGAAGGATCGACCTCGGAGACCTCAGATGCGGGCCCATCGGACGACGGAAGCGGGGCCATCACCGCTTGGGCGATGTCGTAGCAGCCACGTGCTCCCACGCGGCGAAGGCCTCGTCGGGGGTGACCGGCCGTGACCCGACCCGTGCAAGCTCTTGCACGACGATTTGTGCGTCCTTGGCGAATCCGAGTCCTTGCCACGCGACCCAGTCCAGGCTGACGGTCTGGCCGCCCCGATGGTGACGGGCTCGGGCCAGGCAGTCCAGATACGCATTCGCCGCGGCGTATGCCGCCTGCCCGGGGACACCGAAGATGCCACCGGCCGAGGCGGTCAGATAAAGAAAGTCCACGTCATCGGGTGGGAAGACCTCATGCAATGTCTGCGCACCGGCGATCTTCGGCCACATGGTGCTGCCGAACCCGGTCCGCCGCCAGTTCAGTGAGAAGTTGGCTTTCGGTGACTCCGGCGGCGTGTATGACACCGCGTATCGGCGGTGCCCCGTCGGCGTCACGCCTGGCGACCAGCGTGCGCACCGCCTCGCGCGACCCGACGTCGAGGGCTACGGCGTCGACGGAGACGCCTCTGCGCTCGAGGCCGCGTATCGCGCCGATCTTGTCACGCTCATCGGCGGTCAGGCCGTCGCTGTCCCAGTCGTGCCGGGGTGGCAACGGAGTGCGGCCGGCAAGCACCAGACGGCGCGCTCCCCGGTCCGCGAGCCAGGCCGCGATCAGCAACCCAAGGGTTCCCATACCGCCGGTGACCAGATATGCCACGTCGGGACGGCACCGCAACGGCTCCCGGATCTGCTGACCGTCGATCGGCACGATCGCCGGGGCGAGGAATACGCCGTCGCGCAGCGCCAGAATCGACTTGGCCGCAGTCGGCAATACCGAAGACAGCGCGGATGCGTGTGCGCCGACGTCATCCGCGGCGGGCAGATCCACCAGGCCACCCCATAGTTGCGGCTGCTCCGCGCCGATCACACCGGCGAGGCCCCACAGGGCGCTCTGGGGTAATGACCGTGTCGGACATCGCTTCACGGACACCGCGGGTGACGATCCACAGCCTCGCCGGGTGCTCGTCGTCTCGGTCGGCAAGCCGTCCGACGAGTATCGGCCACTTCCGTCGCCAGATCGGCCGCGCCGTCGATATCGGTGCCGGCGACCGGCTCGGCTACATAAACGACATGGCGTGCGTCGTCGACGTCCGAAGCGGTGTAGCCGACCTCGGCGAACCGCTCGGTGAGAGCGCGAGAAGCATCGCCGTCCCCGAGAACGGCGACGGTGCGTCGACCATGCGACGGGCTGTTCCTGGTCTCCCGGCCCGCTCCACGGTTGCCAGTCGATCGCGTGCGCCATCGTCCGCGGATCTGCGGACGGCAGCGGTGGCCGAATCCGCGTCTGCGAACCGGAGTTCGCGGATGTCCAGGCACATCGCACCGTCGCGTGTCTTGGCGACGATGTCGACGACGAGCCGGTCGTCGCTGGCTGCGCGCCGATGTACCTCGACCGAGCCTCGAACATCGCTGACGGGGGATCCGATGCGGATGCCTCCGACCGCTGCGGGGAACATCAGCCGAGGGTTGGAACTATCCGCTAGCCGAGCCAGATGTACGGCGGCGTCGAGCAGTGCGACGGTGGACGCTTCCGGCAACTCGACATCGGCGCGCAGCCCAGTTGGCACCGAAGATGAGGAAACGACCGACCATGCAAACGGCGGGCCCTCGACTCCCCAGGCGCGCTGCAGTTCTGCGGCCAATTCAGACGTCGTAATCGGCGCTCGTGCACATCGTCGCTCACATAGGTGCGGTCGGGCTCGTCGTCCAGCGTTGAGATTCGGGCGCTGGCATGCCGGATCCACCGTGGCGCTGCGGCATCGGCCACCGAACTCGATGACACGGTGACCGATTCACCGTCGGCGACGACCTGAATCACCCGTGGCTGGTCAACGACGATCGGATACTCGAATCGAATGTCCGAAAGGCCAGATGCCTGGCATTCGGCCCCCGCCGCCGAAAGTGTTTGCAGCGAGCACAGATGCCGGCACGAGCTCGATGCCGTGGACTCGATGGTTTCCCGGGTAAGGCAGTGCTTCGGCGGCCAGCCTTGCGTGCCACACGTGTGCGGGCGGTGTGCTGGCTACGGTGATGTGCTCACCCAGCAGAGTGCCTGGCGCGGGCGCAGATCCGGTTGCCACGAGGTGGCTTTCGGCGGTGATCCAATGCTCGGTGTGGTGCCACGGGGTGGTCGGCAACTCCGGATGCGGCTCGGGTAGATGCGGGGTGAGCGGGGTGTAATGGTGTTGAGGTGGGTGTGGAACGTCAGCGTGTCGTCGGTGTCGCGCTGCAAGGTGCCGATGCTTTGGTGGTTCACCTCGGCCAACGTGTCGGCGACGGCGTACGTCAGCACCGGATGAGGGCTGACCTCGACGAAACTTCCGTGTTCCGCACCCGCCGCAGCGACGGCCTGGCTGAAACGCACCGGATTGCGCAGATTGGCCGTCCAGTATTCGGCATCGAAAAGGGTTGCGTCCGTTCGGTCGTCGCCGTAAGTGGTGGTGAGAATCGGGATGGCTGGCGCCTTTGGCGTCACGTCGGCGAGCGCGTCTCGCAAGTCCGGCAGAATCGGATCAACGGTTGGGTGGTGCGAGGCCACGTCGACATCGATGAGTCTGGCCAGCCGCTCCTGGGCTGCCACCTCTGCAACCACCGCTTCCACCTGCTCCACGGGTCCTGCAATCACTGTCTGTCGCGGCGAGGCGTACACCGCCAGCGTGACATTGGAGTAGTCGCCAATCAGCGCGGTTGTCGCGTCGGCGTCGAGTTCGAGCAGTGCCATGGCACCTTGGCCGGCCAACAGCGACATCAGCCGCGACCTTGTCGCGATCACCCGCAGGCCATCGGCCGGCGTCAATGCGCCGGCCACCACCGCCGCGGTCACCTCGCCCATCGAATGACCGATGACCGCGTCGGGTTCCACGCCGTACGAGCGCCACAACGACGTCAGGGCGAGCTGCATCCCGACCAACACCGGCTGGATCCGGTGGATGCCCACCAATGGCTGATCGGATGTGAGTACCTCGTGCAGCGAAAATCCGACCTGCTCAACAAAAGACGGCTCCAATTCGGCGACCGCCGCCGCGAACGCCGGCTCGTCGGCGAGAAGTCGCCGACCCATTCCCGGCCATTGCGATCCCTGACCTGAATACACAAACACCGTGCCCGGTCTGCGCGGCCCTTCATGGGGACCTGTTACTCCAGGGGCCGGATCCCCCGCGGCCAGCGCGCGCAATCCCGCCTCTGCCTGCTCGCGGACGCGGGCGGTAACCGTGGCGAACTTGCCGTAGCGGGCGCGATGGTGGTTGAGAGTGTGGGCCACGTCGGCCAATCCGACGTTCGCGCCTTCGCCCACCATCCAGTCGGCCAACATCCCCGCCATCGATGCGATCCGCGACGGCGTCTTGCCCGAGACGACCATGGTGGTCACTTTCGGCTCGGCTTGCGGTGCAACGGGTTCGGACGGTGGGGCCTGCTCGAGCACCACGTGTGCGTTCGTCCCGCTGACACCGAACGACGACACGCCTGCGCGGCGCGCACGGTCGACCGTCGGCCACTCCATGCCATCCGCCGCAATCGTGAAACGGGCCACGCCCTCGCTGGCGCGTGGCGTCAGCCGTTCGAAGTTGAGGTGTTTGGGTATGTAGCCGTTGCGCAGGCTGAGGACCGTCTTGATGAACCCGGCGATGCCAGCCGCGGACTCCAGGTGGCCCAGGTTCGTCTTAACCGATCCCAGCACCAGAGGTGCGGAACTGTTGCGGTCCGAGAAGACCTGACTCAGCGCCTCGAGCTCGATCGGGTCGCCAAGTGCCGTTCCGGTGCCGTGTGCCTCGACATAGTCGATGTCGAAGGGCTCGAGACGTGATGCCGCCAGCGCCTGTCGCATCAGGTCCTGCTGCGCAGGCCCGCTCGGAACCGTCTGACCACTGCTCGGGCCGTCCTGATTGACAGCAGAACCGCGCACCACGGCAAGCACGCGATCCCGGTCTCGCACGGCGTCGCTGAGTCGCTTGAGCACAACGACACCGCAGCCCTCGCTGCGCACGTACCCGTTCGCGTCGGCGTCGAAGGTCTTGCAGCGGCCATCCGGCGATAGCATTCCCCATCGGGAACAGGCGATGCTGTTGTCCGGCGTGAGGATGAGGTTGACGCCTGCCGCCAGCGCTTGGTCGCTCTCCCGCCTGCGCAGGCTCTCGCATGCCAGGTGGATCGACACCAGCGAGGACGAGCACGCGGTGTCGACGACAAGCGCAGGGCCGTGCACGCCGAGGAAGTACGCAAGCCGTCCAGCGGCGAAGTTCGACGCATTTCCGAACGGGATGTGAGGGTCTATCTCCTCGGGACGTAGCTTTCCTGCGAAGGTCAAGGAGTAGTCATTGGTCGTCATACCCACGAAGATCGAGGTCTGCGACCCGCGGATCGCGCTCGGTGTGATGCCTGCGTCTTCCAGTGCCTCCCAGGCGACTTCGAGGAACAACCGCTGCTGCGGGTCCATCGCGGCGGCCTCGCGAGGTGAGAGGCCGAAGAACTCGGCGTCGAACTCCTCGGGCTGCCACGATGTCAGAAACCCCCCTCCCGAGTGCATATCGTCCCCGGCACAGAATGGTCTTCCGAGTAATAGGCGTCAGCGTCCCACCGCTTCGCGGGAACACGCACGATGCCGCTCACACCGTCCCTCAACAACTTCCAGTATTGATTTGGGCTCTGGACCCCGCCCGGAAGCCTGCAGCCCATTCCGACGACGGCGATCGGTTCCGTCTGGCCCGCTTCGGCGATCTCCAGACGTGCGGTCAGATGATCGATCTTTCGGAGTGCCTCGGTAATGATCGCGCGGCGATCCTGTGACGGGTCCGTCATGAAGCTCACCCCAACCTTTCAGAAAGCTGTTGGAGCAGTTCGTTTTCGGAGAGATCATCGTAGGCGTCGGCGGTTGTCACCTGGTCCGTTGGCTCGGCAAGTTCTGGAAGATTGCCTGCCAGGAAGCCGACGAGTGCGTCGACCGTGGGATAGTCGAAAACCACAGAGGCGGGCACCGATATGCCTAGGCTCCCGGCCAAGGCGCGTTGCAGCGTCACGCTCATCAACGAGTCCATTCCGAAGTGGAAGAAGCCCGCCGTCGGGTCGAGCGACTGCGGCGAATCCAGTCCCATCACCCCGGCGACAAGCGCAGCGACGTGGTCCGACAACAACGCGCGCCTGCCCGTCGGCTCACACGATTTCAACGCCTCACGGAAATCGGTCGTTGGCGTCATCGTCGCGATGAGACCTGAACTGCCTGCGGGGGTGTCGTCGCCGGCCACCAGGTCGTCGACGATATGCAGTGATGCTCGGGTGCGATAAGCGGTTGCCAGTCGGTTCCAGTCGGCCGCGACGACGGTCGAGCGGACCGAGGAGCCGGGACCGGCGACTGTCGCCAGGGCTCGAATGGCGACCTCGTCGGCCATGGGCTCGAGTCCGGACTCGAGAGTCACGTTGAGCTCTTCTTGGCTCTGGTTGTCGGCCAACGACTTCCAGAATCCCCAGTTGACGGTGGTGGCCGGAAGTCCGGCCGCGCGTCGCGCGTATGCGAACGTGTCCAGGAAGGTGGTCGTCGCGGCGTAGTGTGCCAGCCAGCGTGAGCCGAGCAGTCCAGAGATCGACGAGAACAGCACGAACTGGTCCACCGAGTGCTCGAGCGAAAGCCTGTGCAGCAGCGACAACACGTCGAGCTTCGGTCGGAACATGGCGCTGACATCTTGCTCGGTCATGTCGCGCAATGTGATTGGGCCACCACCGAAGGCCGCTAGGTAGATACCCCCGAGCGGAGGAAGATCGCCGCCGAAGCGCTCGAACAGCTCGCTCATCGCCGTTTCGTCCGCTGCGTCGGCGGCAACCGTGACCAGTGTCGAACCTCGCGCCGACAGGCTGCGGGCCAGCTCGTCGAGGCGGGAGCCCGGATTACGGGACACCGCAACGATGGTCGACGCCTTCATATCGGCGAGCTGCCGGATCAGTTGCGGTCCGATGTTGCCGGTGGCGCCGATGACCAGATGGCAGCTGTCGGCGGAAAGCTCGAGCGCCTGCGTGGTCGGCGGATCGACCCTTTGCAGCCGCGGAACGTGGCGCGCCCCCGCGCGATACACGATCTGGTCTTCCCCGTCATCGCTATGGGCCTCTGCCAGTACGTATCTCGCGACGAGTTCTGCGGGTACCGAATCCTCGACGTCGAGGACGGCGCCCCAGATCTCGGGGTGCTCCAGCGCCAGTGTGCGACCGAGCCCCCACAGTACGGCCTGCGCGGGATTGGCCGGTTCACCCTCATCAAGAGGCTGGGCGTTGCGTGTCAGCATGAGCAACCTGGGCGGCAACAACATGCCGGTCATGGCCGTGGTCAGTTTCTTGGCCGCATGGAACAGGCGATAGCCGGTCTCGGCATCCAGACCGCTCGACGTCACCTCTGGTGCGTAGAGCACATGGCTCATTCCGGCGAGGTCATTCACCAACCCGGCGGGATCGCCCTCCTCGGTCAGCGCCGACGGCGGCAGTACCGTCACGCGGGCATCCGCGCCGAGCTGACGGCCGATTTCGGTGCCGATGGCCGTCTCGGCCAGCACCAGCCAGGACGCGTTCGCGAGGGACTCGGCGCCGGGCAGTTCGCGAACCGGCCACTTCAGCTCGCTAAACCATTCGGCCGGAACGGCACCCGGTGTGCTCGCGCGCCATCCGCGGTGCGGCAGTGATCCAGTGCTGGGTGTGGTGCCAAGGAGTGCTCGGCAGCACCGGATGGGGTTCGGGCGGATGAGGCATTGGCCGTGGCGCCATGGTGTGCGCGGCATTGAGGCCGGTGTGGAAACTCAAGGTGTCGTCACCGTCGCGACGCAGCGTACCGATGCTGTGGTGATGGGTGACCGACTCCAGAGTCTCGGTGACCGCCTGTGTCAGCATCGGGTGGGCGCTGACCTCGATGAAGGTGGCGTGATCCTGGCCGGCAGCGGCGACGGCATCTGAGAACCGGACCGGTCGGCGAACGTTGGCCACCCAATAGTCGGCATCAAGCACCGGCATCGTGGTCGGGTCGACAACTGTCGAAAAGAATGGAATGACAGGTGTTTTGGGTGTTAGGTCAGCGAGCGCTGTGCGCAGCTCGGGGAGGATTTCTTCCATCAGTGCAGTGTGGGAGGCGACCTCCATGTTGACGCGTCGGGCGAACCGGTTTTGCCGGCTCACCGCGGCGATCACCGCGTCGACCTGGTCGGGCGCTCCGGCGACCACCGTCTGACGCGGCGAGGAATAACCCGCAACGCTGACTTCGGGGTAGTCGGCGATCAACGCCGCGGTGGCCTCGGCGTCGAGCTTGAGCAGTGCCACCGCACCCTGGCCCGCCAGCCTCGCCATCAGCCGTGCACGGGTCGCGACGACCTTCAAACCCTCGGCCACGGTCAGTGCCCCGGACACCACGGCCGCGGTGATCTCGCCCACCGAATGCCCGATCACCCCATCGGGCTGCACGCCGTACGAGCGCCACAGCTCCGTCAGCGCAAGCTGCAGTCCCATCAAGACCGGTTGCACGCGCGCGTCCCCGCGCACGGCCTCCCCCTCGGCCAGCACCTGTTGCAGAGAGAAGCCGACCTGCTCGACGAACACCGGCTCCAATTCAGCGACCGCGTCGGCGAACACGGATTCATCCGCAAGCAGGCGACGACCCATACCCGCCCAGTGCGAGCCTTGTCCCGAATAGACGAAAACCGTGCCGGCACGGCACGGGCCTTCGTGCGGTGCCACAACGCCGTCGATCGACTGACCGGTGGCGAGCGCCTGCAGACCGGCGACAGCGTGGGCGCGCTCTCGAGCGCATATGGTCGCGAACTTGCGGTGACGATCGCGGTGATGACTGAGCGTGTGAGCGACATCGCCAAGCGCCACGCTGGCGCCGTTGCCGTCCATCCACTCCGCCAACCCGCCGGCCGTCGCCGCGATGCGCTCCTCGGTCTTTCCCGAGACGAGCAATGTCGTGACCGCCGGACCATCGTGACTGGCGACGGGATCTGTCACCGGTGCCTGCTCGAGCACCACATGCGCATTGGTCCCGCCGAACCCGAACGAGGACACTCCTGCGCGCCGGACACACTCACCCGACGGCCACTCCTGATGCTCAGCAACGACTTTCAACCGCATCTGGTCAAAGGCTATGTGTGGGTTCGGGGTCTCGAAATGCAAGTTCCTTGGTATGGCGGCGCGCTGCACCGACAACACTGTCTTGATGAATCCCGCGATCCCGGCCGCCCCTTCCAGGTGGCCCTAGATTCGACTTGACGGCTCCGATCAGCAGCGGCGAATCCTGGCGGCGCCCACGACCCAACACCGTTCCAAGGGCCCGCGCTTCGATGGGATCCCCCAGGAACGTGCCGGTGCCATGAGTCTCGACATAGTCCACCTCAGGAGGTGCGACGCCCGCGTTGGCGTACGCCCTGCGCAACACCGCCATCTGCGCAGACGGGTTGGGGGCCATCAACCCGTTTGACCTGCCATCCTGATTGACCGCTGAGCCTCGCACCACGGCCAGCACCCGGTCTCTGTCGCGCACCGCTTCGCTCAGCCGCTTGAGGACCGCGACGCCACAGCCTTCTCCCCGTACGAATCCGTCCGCCGCGGCGTCGAAGGCGTGGCAACGACCCGTCGGCGACAAAGCCCCTGCTTGATCGAAACCGCGGAAGACCGCCGGCGACATCAGCAGGTTCACGCCTGCCGCGATTGCGAGATCGGAATCGCCGGTCCGCAGGCTCTGGCAGGCCAAGTGCACGGCGACCAGGGACGACGAGCAGGCGGTGTCCACGGCGATCGAGGGCCCGCGCAGGTCGAGGAAGTACGAAAGCCGATTCGCGATGATGCTGAGTGCGCCGCCGGTGTTGTTCCACGCGTCGACTGCGGGCAGATCGGTCGACGCAAGATATCCGTACTCACTGACGCACGCGCCGACGAACACTCCCGTTTGGGAGTGGCGCAGAGAACTGGGTGGTGTCCCTGCGTGCTCCAAGGCCTCCCATGCGACCTCCAGCAGCAACCGCTGCTGCGGGTCCATCTTCGCTGCCTCCCGCGGCAGAATCTCGAAGAACTCCGCGTCGAACGCAGCGACGTCGTCGAGGAAGGAACCCCAACGGGTCGTCTGGGACAGCGCCGTTGCCACCTCCGGTGAACCGTCGTCGAACGGCATCCACCGATCGGGCGGGACCTCTGCGACAGCCGACCGGCCCTCGGAAAGGAACTGCCACAACGATTCCGGCCCGTTGATGTCACCGGGGAAGCGACAACCCAGGCCGATGACCGCGATCGGATCGTCCATTGAGCCACTTCGGTGACTTGGCGTCGTTTCCACTTCCGGTTCGGATTCAGGCTCCGTCAGAAACCGAGCCAGCTCGTTGATGGTGGGATGCTGCCAGAACTCCACCGGGGACACCGGCCGTCCCACAACCTCCGACAGCTCTCCCGAGAGCACCACCGAATCGCGCGAACCGACGCCCAGATCATTGAACGAAGCATTGGGGTCGACGTCATCGGGACTGCACCCGATGGTGGTTACGAGATAGTCTCCCAACCAGTTTCGAAGGTCTTCCTCGCTGTGCGCATCCGTCATGCGGTTTCATCCATGCGGGTGAATTCGTCCTGGCTATACCGCTGAGCACATGCCGACCGACGCACCTTCCCACTCGTTGTTATTGGAATCGAACCTGGCGGTACCAGCACCAGATCCGTGACCCGCACACTGTGCATTCGCGAAACCGCCGAAGTCACCTCGCGCTTTACGCTGTGGAGTCTGTGCCGCGCCTCCTCCTCGGAGCTGCCGCGCTTCTTGACCTCTGCGATCGCGACCAGTCGCTCGGTTTGACTATCAGACACTGATATCGCGGCGGCACGTCCCCCGGTGATCTCCTGGATGGTGGCCTCGATGTCATCGGGATAGTGATTGCGACCGTCCACGATCAGCAGGTCCTTGATCCGCCCGACGATGAACAGTTCACCGTCGGACATGACGCCCAGATCCCCGGTCCGCAGCCACGGCCCCGTCGGCGTGCCCGGTGCGGGCTCCACAAGCTGGCCGCCGAACGTGTGCTTTGACGCCTCGACGTTGCGCCAGTAGCCGGCCGCGACGTTGTCGCCGTGCACCCAGATCTCGCCGACCTTGCCTGCCGGATTTTCGACGGTGGTCTCCGGGTCGACGATCCGGATTGTGGTGGCGCGAGGGGCGCCGAAGCTGACCAACTCCGCCCCGCTGTCGGGGCTGCACCGCTTTGCGTGCCCTGCCGACAGCTTCTCGTAGTCGAACCACACCGTTTCCGGTCGGCGCGCGGGCGGCAGTGACGCCACATAAAGCGTCGCCTCGGCCAGGCCGTACGACGGCAGCAAGGCAGTGTCGGGAAGGTGGTAACGGGAGAACTTCTCGTTGAACCGCCGCACCGTCGCGGCATGGATGCGTTCGCTGCCGCTGATGATGCCAAGTACGTCGCCCAAGTCGAGTCCGGCCATGTCATCGTCGGACGTCCGGCGTGCCGCCAGTTCGAACGCAAAGTTCGGCGCCGCCGAGAACGACCGGGTGTTCTTGGCCAGCATCTGCATCCACCGCGCCGGCTTCTGCAGAAATGCCATTGGGCTGGTGACCTTCGCGTGCAGGCCCGCCCCGATCGGCGCGAAAATGCCCAGCAACAGGCCCATGTCGTGATAGAAGGGCAGCCACGACACCGGCGTGGTCTCCGGCGGCGGGAAACCGCCGTACTCCTCGAAATAGTCCGAGAACACCTGCTCGAGGTTGGCGACGATGTTGCGGTGTGTCACGATCACACCCGCTGGCTTGCGCGTAGAGCCCGAAGTGTATTGAAGCAGAGCGAGTTCAGTGCTCGCCACGGGGATCGCGCCGGTCACCGGTGGCCCATTCAGGTCGAGCGCGTCGATTTCGATGATGGCCGCAGCTGCGGCCTGGCCAAGCTCAGCTCCCGCGTATGCGACGACACCGTCGACCACAGCCGACGTCGTCAATATCGCGCTCGGTGAGCAGTCTTGGAGGACCGCGGACACTCGTTCGTCGTGCGTGCCGAACTGGGGTACCGAAAGCGGGACGGCGACGCGCCCAGCCTCCATCGCGGCGAGGAAGCCGACGATGTAGTCGAGTCCTTGCGGAGCCACGATTGCAACGCGGTCACCGGGCGATCCGTAGGCCGCGATTTCGGCGGCTACCACCTGCACCCGCCGATACGCCTGCGACCAGGTCAGCGTTTCGGTGAACCCACCGGAGTCGACCTCGTAGTCGAAGAACGTGAAGGCCGGAGAGTCCGGCTGGCGTTCGGCATGTTGTCGCAGCGCAGCCGGGATGGTGGAAGCGATCACTGGCATCTCGACACCCTTCCGTCGCGTGTTCCGTCTGGTCGCCAGGGCCCCGCGGACGATGGAGCGTCAGGCCTGACCCGAGGCCCTAGCAAATAACCCGTTCGAAACTAACATCAAATGCCGGTTTTGTAGAACTGACCGGGTAATTGATGGATTCGTCGCCCTGTCTTGCCGCCGATCGCAAAGGCGTCCCGGCTGGACACCGACACAGGCCGGGGTTAGCAGCCAGGGCTTTCGGGACCTGGCGGAAGCCCAAAGGCACGGTGGTGAGATCCCTTCGCCCAGCAAACAGATCTATCTGACAATGCTTGTTTCCAGCCGATTCACAGAGGGATCCTGTGCTAAGACCCGGTATAGACAGCGGAGCGCACGTTCAGCAGGGTAGAAAGACAAACCGGTGGGGCTGCGCCTCTGGCTGGTTTCTGAGAACGCGGGCCAATCCCTTAGACGGCACACAGGAACGCGGCCTTTTCGGGCAAGGGACCGCCGGCGTGGTTCGTCACTTCGCAACTCTTATTAATTTGCTAGAAGTAGCTTAGCAAACAACTTTTGAGGTGCCCGCACTATTTTTCGGAACCGTTAACTGTCCGGCGGCACGACGTCGGCGTCATCTTCGACATAGCAACCGCGAGCGTCAATAGCTGAGGGTTACCTCAGGAATCTGACAGGGTCTGCCAAACGTTCACTCGGGTCACTAAGCCGTCTGGTCGCGCGATGCGGGGGGTGAACAGATGCTCACCGCCCGGCCATCTCGTATCGGCGTCTCAGGTCCCGCTTCCAGGCCTGCAGCACGACCACAGCTTCTCCTCGACATCGTCGACGAGCGCACGGAGGTGGTCATTGATGTAGAAGTGGTGGCCGGTGAACACACGAACTTCGAACTCGGCAGTCGTGCGCTCTGACCAGCCGATCACCTTCTCGTAGGTAGCGACCTCGTCAGCGTCACCAAGGAACGCGAAGATTGGACACGACACGGTGGCATCGGGTGCGCATTCATAGTTCGTGATCGCCTTGAGCCCCCGCAGTGTCGGCAGGACTTTGGCTGCGAATTCTTTGTCCTCGAGGAAGGCCGGATTCGCTCCGGTGAACTCGCTGACAGCATCGAGGAGCCCGCGGTCAGTGTCCGGAATGTAGTCATATCCGATTCGGCCGGGTGCGGCACATGCGGATACGAACAGGGCTGAGACGGGATTGCCGGCCTGCTCGAACCGACGTGCTACCTCGAATGCCACCAGAGAACCCATGCTGTGGCCGAAGAATGCCACCTCTCCATCACATTGATCGTCCTTCGAGAGCATCTGCCATACCTGGTCGGCGAGTTCGGGAATGCTGGTGAAAGAAGAGAGGTCGTGATTGCCGCGCCGTCCTGGATATTGGACGGCGATACGTTTGACATCGGTTGAGAACGTTTTCGCGAACGGAACGTAGAACTGCGCCGACCCGCCAGCGTGGGGAAAGATATAGAGCTTCGGCGTGCGATCGGTCACGTCGTCACCGTACCGTCAGAGCATCTACGGGTCGCGTCAACGTTCGAGTTCTACCCGGGCTCGGTCGATTTGGTCGTAGGCGTAGGCCACCACTTCGGCGGTGGTCATCGCGGCGCCACTCTGGGCGATCGATTCGTAGTTCTGGTCGCCGAGCACTTCGCGTTAGTGAGCGATCGCGGCGGTGATTTCGGGGATCCAGGAAGCGGTGAGGGAATTGTACGAAGAGCCGGCTATCCTCGCCGCCGCATCATGGTGGTCAAGCCGGTCCAAGAGAGCGGCGAGTTCAGCGAGAGTGACGTTGATAGTGCTGCTGTTTCCCGAACCGTGGTAATTGCCGATGGCCAGCATGAGGTAGTCGAACGCTGCCAGCGGGTCGCCATGTCGGGCTTCGAGCCGGCCCAGCACGTTCGTCAAGTGGGATTCGCAGTTGCGGTTCCCGCTCTCTCGAGCGATCACCAATCCAGGCCGCAGAGCGTCACGTGCACTGTCGGGTTCTGCGTCACGACAAGCCATACCGTAGATCAGAAGCGCAAACTCCTCGCGCAGGCCGGGTGCCCGAACGCCGCACTCACGCCATCACCGGTGTGCTTGAACAAAAAACCGCCGTGAGCGTTGACCGCGTTACGCAACACCTCGTCATGCGCGGCCAGT
This sequence comes from uncultured Actinomycetota bacterium, assembly GCA_963734385.1. Lineage (GTDB taxonomy): Bacteria > Actinomycetota > Actinomycetes > Mycobacteriales > Mycobacteriaceae > Mycobacterium. The sequence continues at coordinate 317,690 of CAVTHR010000005.1, forward strand.
GCCGACCGCATCGCGTCCGCGTCGAATTCCCACCGACGGCTCGAACCTTCGATATCGGTGAACAGAAACGTCACAACCCCCGATGGAGCCGACACGCAGGGCAGAATGCCACAGAATTCCGCGCGAGCCGAGCGAAATCAGGCGTCGTCGAGCAGGTCCGGGGTGACAGCCGACTCCGTGTCGGGGACGCCGTCTTGCTTCGCCTTGCGATCTGCCATCGACAGCAGCCGCCGAATGCGTCCTGCCACAGCGTCTTTCGTCATCGGTGGATCGGCCAGCCGGCCGAGCTCCTCCAATGACGCCTGCCGGTGCTCGACACGCAGCTTGCCCGCGGCGGCCAGGTGATCAGGAACGGTGTCGCCGAGGATCTCCAACGCCCGCTCGACACGAGCGGCCGCCGCCACCGCGGCCCTTGCCGACCGCCGCAGGTTCGCATCGTCGAAGTTGGCCAGCCGGTTCGCGGTGGCCCGGACTTCGCGCCGCATCCGGCGTTCTTCCCACGTCAGCCGCGTGTCCTGGGCGCCCATCCGGGTCAGCAACGCGCCGATGGCCTCTCCGTCACGCACCACCACGCGATCGGCGCCACGCACCTCGCGTGCCTTCGCGCTGACCCCGAGCCGTCGCGCCGCGCCAACAAGGGCCAGCGCGGCCTCAGGTCCCGGGCAACTCACCTCCAGTGCCGAGGACCGACCTGGTTCGGTCAGCGAGCCGTGGGCGAGGAACGCACCTCGCCACGCCGCCTCCGCATCGCCGACATTGCCGCCGACCACCTGCGCGGGCAGCCCGCGCACCGGACGACCTCGGAGATCGAGAAGCCCGGTCTGACGGGCCAGCGCCTCGCCGTCCTTCGCGACTCGCACCACGTACCGGGTGTTCTTGCGAATTCCGCTGGCGGACAAGACATGAACAACGGCGGTGTACCCGTACAGGTCAAAGATGTCCTTGCGCAGCCGGCGCGCGATGATGCCGAGGTCGACCTCGGCCTCGACGACGACACGGCCCGAAACGATGTGCAGTCCCCCGGCGAACCGCAGCAACGACGCCACCTCGGCACGGCGCGCGCTGACCGAATTGACCACAAGACGGCTCAGCTCGTCCTTGACCTCGGCTGTCATCGCCACGGGTCGTCACCTCTCGGTCCGTTAACTGTCCTGGCGGGCGTGGGAGCCGTCGGCTGTTGGAGAGGTTTGCCGGGATCCGCCCCACGCAGTCGGACACCCTCCAACGCCGCGGCCAACCTCGCCGGGTCATGTAAAGGTGTACCAGGTCTGGACACGTCAGCAAACTGAACCGTGGCTTTCAGAATGGTCGCGGTTCGGCTGAGCTGCTCCCGTTCCCGTTCCCCGGGCACCCGAGCTGCGTCGACGACGATTTCGCTCACCGTGAATCCGGGCGCATGCTGGGAAAGCACATGGATGTGCCGCTCGACGGAGAACCCCGCGGTCTCCCCCGGCTCGGCGACCAGATTGAGCACGAGTGCGCGCCGCGCGGGCGTGGACTCCAGCGCCGCGGCGAGCTCCGGCACCAAAACATGCGGGATGACACTGGTGAACCACGAGCCCGGGCCGAGCACCACCAGATCGGCATTCATGATCGCGTCCACCGCCTGCCGGGTGGCTGGCGGGTCGCTCGGCAGTAGCCGTACCCTGCGAACCTTGCCGGGGGTGGTGGCGATCGCCACCTGTCCGCGGATCACTCGGCTCATCCGCGGATCCGACTCCAGGCCTGCGACATCCGCTTCGATCTGTAAGGCGATGGGGCACATCGGCAATACCCGGCCCTTGACGCCGAGGATGCGGCCCAACTCATCAAGTGCCGCAACGGGATCGGCGAGTACCTCGTTGAGCCCGGCCATCAACAGGTTGCCGATGGGGTGGCCCGCCAACGCGCCGCTGCCGCCCATCCGGTGCTGAAGAATGGTCGCCCACAGCCGCCCGTGGGGGCTGTCGGATGCCAAGGCCGCCAACGCCATTCGTAGATCGCCCGGCGGAACCACATCGAGTTCTCCGCGCAGTCTCCCCGACGATCCGCCGTCGTCGGCCACCGTTACCACGGCAGTGACATGCGGGGTGAGCCTGCGGGCGGCCGACAGCGTCGCGTATAGCCCATGGCCGCCGCCCAACGCGACGATGCGCGAACTCATTCGCGGCCCAGATCCCGGTGAAGTACCCGCACCGTGAGTTGGTCACCGCCCTGTAGACGTCCCGCCAGCGCCTCTGCCATCGCAACACTGCGATGCTTGCCGCCAGTGCACCCGATGGCAACGGTCATGTAGCGCTTCCCCTCCCGCCGATATCCCTCGATGACGAGGTCCAACAGTCGATGGTAGGTGTCGAGGAACTCCGCCGCGCCGGGCTGGTTCAGCACGTATTCGCGCACGGCAGGATGCTGCCCGGTATGCCGCCGCAGCTCGTCCACCCAGTGCGGGTTGGGCAGGAATCGAACGTCCATCACCGTGTCCGCATCCATCGGCAGGCCGTACTTGTAGCCGAATGACTCCACAGTGACGCTGGTGTCCGCGACTGTCTCACCACCGAAGGCTCCTTCGATGCTTTCACGCAGCGCAGGAACGGACAGCGTCGAGGTGTCGATGATCAGGTCGGCGGTCGCGCGCACCGGCGCCAACATCGCGCGCTCCGCTGCGATGCCCTCGGCGAGCGTCTGGTTGCCCTGCAGCGGGTGGCTGCGACGGTTCTGCTCGTAGCGGCGCACAAGAATATCGTCGGAAGCCTCCAGGAACAGTACCTGCGGTGTGATGTTACGGGTCGCCAAATCCTTACGCACCCAGTCCAAGTCGCCGGTGAAACCGCGGGACCGCACGTCCATCACCACCGCCAGCTGGGTGATGCGCGAGCCCGCCGCCAAACCGAGCTCGACCATGCGGGCGATCAGCTCGGGCGGCAGGTTGTCGGCCACATACCAGCCGAGGTCCTCCAGCACCTTGGCCGCGGTGCCGCGACCCGCTCCGGAGAGCCCGGTGACCAGCACGACGTCGATGCCCGATTCCGCGTCCGTGTCGCGGGACGCGTCCTGCCCCCGCAAATCTTCACCCGTACCTTGATCCGTCATCCCGATGCCCTGCTCTGATCATCGCCGATAACCGCAGCGGGCGTTGTCGAATCGGGCGGTACGCCGAGCGCTTCCAGGACGGCCTTCGCGGTCGCGACACCGATTCCGGGCACTGACGTGATCTCCTCCACGCTGGCCTGCCTCAGTCGGGCCACCGAACCAAAGTGTGTGACCAGCGCTTTTCTCCTGTGCTCCCCCAGGCCGCGCACTGTGTCCAGTGCTGAGGCCGTCATGCGCTTGGACCGCTTGCTTCGGTGGTAGCTGATCGCGAACCGGTGCGCTTCGTCGCGCACCCGTTGCAGCAGGTACAGCCCCTCACTGTTGCGGGGCAGGATCACCGGGTCCGGCTCTGAGGGCACCCATACCTCTTCAAGCCGCTTGGCAAGCCCGATGACGGCGACGTCGGTCACGCCCAGCTCGACGAGCACCGACGGCCGCCGCGTTGACCTGGGGGGCGCCGCCGTCGACGACGAAGAGATTCGGCGGGTACGCGAACCTTCGCGATTTCCCTTCGGCGGTAAGCACACTGGTGTTCTGCAGATCGGAGACGTGCCGCATGAACCGCCGGCGGGTCACCTCCGCGATGGACGCCACGTCGTCGGAGCGCCCGTCACCCGCGGCCTCGCGGATCGCGTAATGACGGTAGTCCGACTTGCGCGGCAGGCCATCCTCGAACACCACCAGAGACGCCACCACGTCGGTGCCCTGGACATGGCTGATGTCGACACATTCGATGCGCAGCGGCGCATCGGCAAGCCCCAGTGCTTCCTGAATACTTTGCAGGGCAGCAGATCTCGCGGTGAAGTCGCCGGCCCGCTTGAGCTTGTGCTGGGCGAGCGCGTCCTGCGCGTTGCGCTTGACAGTCTCGGCCAGGGCCCGCTTGTCGCCGCGCACCGGCACCCGAAGCGACCACCCGTGACCCGCGCAACTGGCACAGCCAGGTTTCCAGCTCGCCGGCGTTGGGCGGCATGACCGGAACGAGAATCTGACGCGGCACCGGGTTGGTCGACTCATCGGCCGCACCATCCAACTCCGCCTGGTCACCGTAGAACTGGGTGAGGAACTGCTCGACGAGATGGGCCTGGCCGGAATCCTCAGGGTCACCGGACTTTTCGACGATCCAACCCCGCTGGCCGCGGACCCGCCCGCCGCGGACATGGAAGACCTGCACCGCGGCCTCGAGATCATCGTCGGCAAAGGCCACCACGTCTGCGTCGGTGCCGTCGCCGAATACCACCGTCTGCTTCTCCAGCGCCCGCTTGAGCGCCGAGATGTTGTCTCGGAGTCTCGCCGCCCGCTCGAAGTCGAGTTGCTCGGCGGCCTTGGTCATTTCGCGTTCCATGTCGCGCGCAAGCCGATCGGTCTTGCCGGCCAGGAAGTCGCAGAAGTCCAGCACGATTCTGCGGTGCTCTTCGGCGGAGACTCGGCCGATACACGGCGCCGAGCACTTGTCGATATATCCCAACAGGCACGGCCGGTCGATCTGCTTGTGCCGTTTGAACACTCCCGCCGAACACGTGCGGGACGGGAACACCCGGGTCAGCAGGTCGAGCGTCTCGCGGATGGCCCAGGCATGCGAGTAGGGCCCGAAATAGCGGACACCCTTGCGGCGCGGGCCGCGGTAGACCATCAGCCGCGGGTACTCCTCGTTGAGCGTCACCGCCAGCACCGGGTATGACTTGTCATCCCGGTAGCGGATGTTGAACCGCGGATCGAACTCCTTGATCCAGTTGTATTCCAGCTGGAGCGCCTCGACTTCGGTGCTGACCACCGTCCACTCGACGCTGCCCGCGGCCATCACCATCTGCCGCGTCCGAGGCGCCAGCCCGGCGATGTCGGCGAAGTAGGAGTTCAGCCTGCTGCGCAGGCTCTTGGCCTTGCCGACGTAGATGACGCGGCCGTGCGGATCGCGAAACCGATAGACGCCGGGTTCGACGGGAATCGACCCGGGCGCCGGACGGTACGTCGCTGGATCGGGCACGGATTCCAGGTTACTGCCGTCGTCGGACGGCCTCGATGAACTACGGTCGAGTGATGCGGATCCCGTCCTTCCGAACGGTGACGGTCCCGCTGGCGGGGGTCGTCTTGGTGCTGGCTGGATGCGGTGCCGAGAAGAACGCACCACCCGCCGCGGCGGGTCCATGCGAGATCGTCGAGAACGCCACCCCTGCCCCGAAGACCTCCGACGGCAGCCGGTTCGCAACCCGAGGTCGCCACCGGCTACCGCAAGGGCATGACCACCGTCCGCACCGCGCACTACGCGGTCGCGACTGCCAATCCGCTGGCCACCCAGGAGGCCTGCCGGGTGCTGAAGGATGGCGGAACAGCCGCCGACGCTCTGGTGGCCGCACAGGCGGTGCTGGGGCTGGTCGAACCACAGTCATCCGGGATCGGCGGCGGCGGGTTCCTGCTCTACTACGACGCCAAGAAGAACTCCGTGCAGGCCTACGACGGCCGCGAGGTGGCGCCCGCGGCCGCCACCGAGAACTACCTGCGCTGGGTTTCCGACACCGATCGCACCGAGCCCAAACCCGACGCCAGGGCGTCCGGCCGCTCCATCGGCGTGCCCGGCATCCTTCGGATGCTGATGGACGTCCACCACGAGCACGGCAAGACCGGGTGGCGCGACCTGTTCGCCCCGCCGTGACGATGGCCGACGACGGCTTCGACATCAGCCCGCGGCTTGCCGCCGCGATCGCCGACGCCGCGCCGCAAGCTGAAGGTCGACCAGGAGGCCGCCGCCTACTTCCTCAATCCCGACGGCAGCCCCAAGACCGCCGACACCAAACTCACCAACCCGGCGTACGCAAAGACGCTGGGCGTCATCGCATCTGATCCGCAGTCGTTCTACACCGGCGACATCGCCAGAGCCGTCGTCGCCGCTGCCGCCGACACATCAGGTGGCCGCACCCCCAGCCTGATGACGATGGAGGACATGGCCGGCTACGCCGCCAAGCAACGCGAACCGGTATGCGCCCCTTACCGCGGCAAAGAGATCTGCGGCATGCCGCCGCCGTCATCCGGCGGCATCGCCGTCGCCGCCACTCTGGGCATGCTCGAGCACTTCGCGATGAACGAACACAAACCCACCGATATGGACCTCAACGGCGGCAAGCCATCGGTGATGGGTGTGCACCTGATCTCGGAGGCCGAGAGACTGGCATATGCCGACCGCGACAAGTACGTCGCCGACACCGATTTCGTTCCGCTGCCCGGGGGCACCCCTTACACGCTGCTGAACAGCGACTACCTGGCCAAACGGGCGGCGCTGATCTCCGAACAACACTCCATGGGTACCGCGAAACCCGGCGAGTTCGGGGCACCGCCGTCGCCTGCGGTGCCCGTTCCCGAGCACGGCACCAGCCAGGTCAGCGTCGTCGACGCGCAGGGCAATGCCGCCGCGCTGACCACCACCGTCGAGTCGGCGTTCGGCTCGTTCCACATGGTCGACGGCTTCATTTTGAACAACCAGCTCACGGACTTCTCCGCAGAGCCGGCAGGACCCGATGGGGTGCCCGTGCCCAACCGGGTCGAGCCGGGCAAGCGGCCGCGCAGCACGATGGCGCCGACTCTGATATTCGACAAGTCCGGCGCCGCCCGCGGCCCGCTCTATGCGACGCTGGGGTCACCCGGTGGAGCGGTGATCATCCAATTTGTCGTGAAAACCGTTGTCGGAATGGTTGATTGGGGGATGGACCCGCAGCAGGCGGTGGGCATGGTGGACTTCGGAGCAGCGAACTCGCCGAAGACCAATGTCGGAGGCGAGCACCCCAACATCGACACCGCCGACAACGGCGACCATGACCCGCTGGTGCAGGGACTGCGCAAACTCGGCCACCAGGTAGACCTCGCCGACCAGTCCAGTGGGCTGTCGGCCATCGTGCGCGGCTCCCCGGGCTGGACCGGCGGGGCCGACCCGCGCCGCGAGGGGCTGGTGATGGGCGACCCCCGGTGACAGCGCGGGTCACTCGGCTGACCGAATCGGACTGGCAGCTGTTCGCCGGTGTCCGACTGCGGGCGCTGACCGACTCCCTCGGCGCCGACGACCCGCAGTACCGGCAGGAGTCCTCCTTCACCGCCGCGCAGTGGCGCCGACGCCTCCGCGATCACGCGCAGTTCGCCGCACTGCTCGGCGACCGTCCCGTCGGCCTCATCGGTGCACAGCAGGAGAACCCGGAAACCGTTTACCTGTACTCACTTTGGCTCGACCCCGCCGCCCGCGGCCACGGGCTGGCCCGGCCGCTGGTCGCCGCGGCGGTGGACTGGGCACGCGACCGGCAAGCACGCATCGTCACACTCAGGGTGGCGATAGACAACACCGTCGCGCGGAGCGTATACGAGAGCCTCGGCTTCGCCGCGGTGGTGGACGACCGCTCCGACTCGGGCGACGAAGTCGCGATGTCGCTCAGTGTGAGTTGAGGTCCGGCCGATAGCGGGCCAGCAGGCCGCGCACGCTGTCCATCGCGTCGACGGCACGCGCCTTGTCGACCGCCTGGATCGCCATCACAGGAATGTACTCGTCGTCGGGCAGATCCACCCGTGCCCACCGTGCGCCGCGCGGGAACGTCACACCGACCACATCGGACCACGGAATCAGCCGGTAGCCGAGCATGTTTCGCACCGCCACGCCCTGGGCACCGACCCGCAACCGCGGTCGCGCGAACAGCAGCACCGCACCGGCGATAACGGCGCCGAGCAGTGCGATCGCCACCTGGTCGGCGGTCTGAAAAATCACCCCGGTCGACGAGATCTTCAGCAGCACACCGACAGCGACATGGGCGGCCAGGATCACCGCCGCTGCGCCGTACGCGAAATACGGTGTCAGATGCGGTCGTATCTCGAGGTCCCAGTCGTCGCTCATGACCGCTGGCGCAAGTCGCGCAGCGTGAGGGCGGTGGACAGCGCGGCCGCCGCGGCCTGAGCGCCTTTGTCCTCATTCGAGTCGGGCAGACCTGCGCGGTCCAGTGCCTGCTGCTCGGTGTTGGTGGTCAGCACGCCGTTGGCGACCGGGGTGGATAAATCCAGCGACACCCGCGTCAAACCCTGGGTGACGGCATCGCAGACGTAGTCGAAATGCGGTGTCTCCCCACGGATTACCACGCCGAGCGCGACCACGGCGTCATGGTCGACCGCCAGCGCCTGCGCGACGACCGGGATTTCGATGGCGCCGAGCACCCGGACGACCGTCGGGTTGTCGATGCCGGCATCGGCGGCCACCTTGCGCGCGCCGTCCAGCAGCGCGTCGCAGATCTTCTCGTGCCAGGTGCTGGCCACGATCGCCAGCGTCACGTCGGACGCGTCGAGCTGTGGCAGGTCGGGAATCCGGCGCCTCCGCTCAATTTCGGCGCCACCGAGCTCATAAAGCCCCGCCGAATTCGCCCGGCATGACTTCGTCGTAGTCGTCCAGCCCGATCAGGTCGTGGCCCATCCGGTCGCGCTTGGTCATCAGGTACCGGATGTTCTCGGCGTTGGCCCTCACCGGCAGCGGTACGCGCTCGATGATGTGCAGGCCGTAACCGTCCAGGCCGACCCGCTTGGCCGGGTTGTTGGTGAGCAGCCGCATCGATCGAACACCGAGGTCGACCAGGATCTGCGCGCCGATGCCGTAGTCACGCGCATCGGCGGGCAGGCCCAGCTTGAGGTTCGCGTCGACGGTGTCGTCGCCCGCGTCCTGCAACTGGTAGGCCTGCAGCTTGTGCATCAGCCCGATGCCACGGCCCTCATGGCCACGCATGTACAGCACCACGCCACGGCCCTCCCGGGCCACCATCGCCAGCGCGGCGTCCAGCTGCGGGCCGCAGTCGCAGCGGCGGGATCCGAACACGTCTCCGGTCAGGCATTCGGAGTGCACCCGGACCAGCACGTCGTGCCCGTCGCCGTGCTGACCCGCGATGTCACCGCGGACCAGCGCCACATGCTCGACATCTTCGTAGATGCTGGTGTAGCCGACCGCGCGGAACTCGCCGTGCCGGGTCGGGATGCGGGCCTCGGCGATGCGCTCGATGTGCTTCTCGTGCTTGCGGCGCCACTCGATGAGGTCGGCGATCGAGATCAGCGCGAGGCCGTGCTCGTCGGCGAAGACCCGAAGTTCATCGGTCTGCGCCATCGCGCCCTCGTCCTTCTGGCTGACGATTTCGCAGATCGCACCCGCGGGCTGAAGTCCGGCCAGCCGGGCCAGGTCGACGGCGGCTTCGGTGTGGCCGGGCCTGCGCAGCACGCCGCCGTCCTTGGCTCGCAGCGGTACGACGTGGCCGGGCCTGGTGAAGTCCTCGGCGACGCTGGTCGGGTCGGCGAGCAGCCGCATGGTGGTCGCACGGTCCGACGCCGAGATTCCGGTGCCGACACCGTCCTTCGCGTCGACGGTCACGGTGTAGGCGGTGCCGTGCTTGTCCTGGTTCACCGCATACATCGGCAGCAGGCCGAGCTTGTCGCAGATGGCGCCGTCGAGCGGCACGCACAGGTAACCGGAGGTGTAGCGGACCATGAAAGCGACGAGTTCGGGGGTGGCCTTCTCGGCCGCGAAGATGAGGTCGCCCTCGTTTTCCCGGTCCTCGTCGTCGATGACGACGACGGCCTTGCCCGCCGCGATGTCGGCGACCGCCCTTTCGACGGAGTCCAACCTCGTCATCGTCGCCACCTTTGCCCGGTTCTGATCGGAACCATCGTCGTCGTATCCAGTATGAACTACGGCGAGGGGGCGATTATTGCCAGCTGTGCTACTCGCCCGGTTTGGGTGGCAGGCCGTATCCGAAGCTCTCGACGACCAGCACGCCGGACCACATCAGCAGCCCACCGGTGTTGCACCCGCCCTCAACGCCGATGGCATGGACGGAGACGTCGACGCTGGGGCGGCCGTTGGCGTCCTTGGTCGTGATTGGGAAGCTCGGCGTGGCCTTACCCGGCGCCACCTGGGCCTCGCCGAGTACCCGCTCTGCCGGCGCGTCCGTCCCGAGTCGCGCGATGATGCTCGAGCACATATCGGGCTCCGGCGCAGACCTGAACCGGACGTTGATCCCCATCGCTTTCATCGGTACCTGAATGTGCGCGATGTGGTTTGCGCAGTCCTGGAAGTCGGCGTTGCAGTCATCGACGGCGATCGGATACTCCGTATAAGCCGACGCGGGGCCGGCCAGCATCACCGAAGCGGATGCGGCCAGCGCGCAGGCGGCTGCGGCGTGGGCTACGACCTTCCCTGTCCGAACAGACGTCTTTCTCCGTGCGGTGAACATCGCGCTCCTTCCTGCTGCCCGACCAAAAGGAAGGATCTCACTGTTACAGCCGGTGCACGGGAGTACGGCGATAGTCGCCAGGAAGTCGCCTGGCGAACTTCCGCCCTCTTGTCAGGCGCTAGCAGGGGTCGCCGGGAGGCGTGTAATACGGCACACCTTCGACCGTGTAGCACGGGATCTCGCCAGGAACATAGGGGTTATCGGCCGACGCGATGGCCACGCCGGTCGCCACGTCGCCTGCGATATTGGTGCAGCCACCCACCCCGACGTGCCGTCCGCGCGCGCCTGCGCATATGTCAGCCTGCGCCACCGGCGCAATGATGATCGGCGCGACCGCGGCCGCCGCGACCGTCAAAAGCGCTGTTGCCAGCTTCTTCATCGCATACTTCCTTCTGCTAGGCCCGGCCCGCGGCTATTATCGCGCCCGCAGATTCCGGGCGACGCAGAATTCACCGTTTGTCTTGCATCTATAGCGGCGGACACGACAGTAAGGTCCTGTCGGTGGGCGGAAACCTGTTTGCCAACGGCAGGGGCCGGTTGGTGGTCCTTGTGGTCTCGGTCGCCCTCGCCGCTGTCATGATCCACGCCCAAATCAGAGACCATCCGTGCTGCGCCGAGAACACAGCAGGAACCCCGACCAGCCCGGCATCTGTACCCCCCGGCGAGCAGCCGCGCGTCGGCAGTCCCGAGGGGGACGTGTTGGCGGCGAACGCGCCCGTCGCTGCCTCGAACTTTCAGTTCGCCTTGCCTGCCGGTGTCGCGCCGGAAGAGGGGTTGCAGGTCAAGACCATCTGGGCGGCCCGTGCCATCAGCGTGATGTTTCCCGAGATCACGACCATCGGCGGCTACCGGCAGGACCCGTTGAAGTGGCATCCGAACGGGTTGGCGATCGACGTGATGATCCCGAACCACGACAGCAAAGAGGGCATAGAGCTCGGCAATCAGATCGCCGGACTGGCATTGGCGAATGCGGAGCGGTGGGGAGTGCTGCATGTGATCTGGAGGCAGGGCTACTACCCGGGCATCGGCGCGCCGAGTTGGACTGCGGACTACGGGTCAGAAACCGCCAACCACTTCGACCACGTGCATATCTCCACCGACGGCGGCGGATATCCGACCGGGCAGGAAACGTACTACATCGGTTCCATGAGCCCGGCGCCGCCGCATTGATCGACGTCTATCTCACTGTCGTACAGGCTCGGATGCTTAGGACGAAGTCACTATCCTAGGCATCCACGGAACTCCGGGTGAGCCGACGCATGTGAGCGGGTCGACGGAACGCCAACCTTCCCTCACGCCGTTGTGTTCGGTTGTGCCGCTCGCGTAGCCGTTGTCGCCGATAGAGCCCCAGTAATGGTTCGACCACGATTTCGAGTCCCATTTCGCAGTGAAGTCGATCGTGTTCCCCTCGATGGCGCCAGCAGTGACCGTGCCGGTCGTCACTTCCGGCCGCATACCAAGAAACTCAAAATCAAGGTGATACTGAATATGCTTCCCCGCCCCAAGTTTTCCGTCCCACCCGTCCATCTCCACCAGGATGCCGACGTGGTCCTGTTTGATCTCAAACTGGCCCGGGCCTATCACCCAGCTGTCGCAGATTGGGGCCGCGTGTGCAGACACTGGCATCGTGAGGAATCCGACCGCACATAATGCCGTGGCGGCGGCAGTGATCCGAGTTCTATTGCGAATGGCCATGAACGTTCTCCCTTGTTAAACCGGTCTCTCTCAAACAACCGGGCCGATTCGGCCAATGATTGGCTGTGAGTGAGCTGCCGCGCGCAGTAGTGCACTACTGCTTTTTAGGACGACCGAGCCTAGAAATCTCTAGGTAGAAGGGTTATCGCGGGTACATCAGCCGCTCAACATATTTGGCGATGATGTCGACCTCGAGGTTGACCGACGTGCCGACCGACGCCCGGCCGAGAGTGGTCAGCTCCAGCGTGGTGGGGATCAGCGACACCTCGAACCAGTCGTGGCCCAGGCCGGAAACAGTCAGCGACACCCCGTCGACCGTGATCGATCCCTTCTCGACGACGTAGCGCGACAACGCGGTGGGCAGCGCTATCCGCACGACCTCCCAGTGCTCGGAGGGTGTGCGCGCAATCACATGCGCGGTGCCGTCGACGTGGCCCTGCACGATGTGACCGCCCAACCGGCTGTTCACCGCGGCGGCCCGCTCCAGGTTGACGCGGCTGCCGACGCCCGCGCTTCGCAGGCTCGACCGGTCCAGTGTCTCCTTCATCACATCGGCGCTGAACTCACCGCCCGCCAGCACCTCGACCACCGTCAGGCACACGCCGTTGACGGAGATCGAGTCGCCGTGGCCGGCATCAGCGGTGACCACGGGCCCGCGGATGACAAACCGGGCCGAGTCCGCGAGCTCTTCCTTGCCGACGACTTCGCCCAGCTCTTCGACGATTCCGGTGAACACGCCAAACAGGGTACGCAGCGTGACCCTCTACGATGCACTCATGCAGACGCGCCCAAAAAACGCAGTCCGATCTCTTTTGCCAATCCTCACCGCCCTTTTCGCCGCCGCAGCTCTTCTCGCAGGCTGTTCTTCCTCCTCGGAGAAGTCGAGCGAATCGCTACCCGATGCGGCCACGCTGCTGAAGGACTCCAACACGGCGACCCGAAACCTCAAGAGCGTTCACCTCCAGTTGTCGGTGGAGGGCGAGATCCAAGACCTGCCCATCAAGACCCTCGGTGGTGATCTGACCCAGGCCCCCGCCGTCGCCGCCCAGGGCAATGCGAAGCTCCTCTTTCAGGGCAGCGATGTGGACGCCAACTTCGTCGTCATCGACTCGACCCTCTACGTCGCGCTGTCCGGCGACAGCTACATCGACATGGGTCCGGCCTCCGACGTCTACGACATCGCGGCCATCCTGAACCCGGACACCGGCCTGGCCAACGTGCTGGCCAGCTTCAGTGATCCGAAGTCCGAAAGCACCGAGACCGTCAACGGCGTCGAGACCGTCAAGGTGACCGGTCAGGTCAGCGCCGACGCGGTCAACAAGATCGCGCCGCCGATCAAGGCGACCGGCGCCGGTTCCCGGCACGGCGTGGATCGAAAAGGACGGCGACCACAAACTTGTCCAGGCGAAGCTGGAGCCCTCGCAAGGCAACACTGTTCAGATGACGCTGTCTGATTGGGACAAGCCGGTAACCGTCGCCAAGCCAGCCGTTTGATGACGGCCGCAGCGCCGGTGCGAATCGAGCCGGAGCCGCAGAATCGCGATCAGCGCGGGCGCCCTCGCGGTGCTGCTCGGCGCGCTCGACACGTACGTCGTGGTCACGATCATCCGCGACATCATGTCCGACGTCGGGATCGCGATTAACCAGATCCAGCGCGTCACGCCGATCGTCACCGGCTACCTGCTCGGCTACATCGCGGCGATGCCGCTGCTGGGCCGGGCTTCGGACCGGTTCGGCCGCAAGATGCTGCTGCAGGTCAGTCTCGCGGGTTTCGCGATCGGTTCGATCGTCACGGCGTTGTCCACCGACCTGACGGTCCTCGTCGTCGGGCGCGTCATCCAGGGCGCCGCCAGCGGTGCGCTGTTGCCGGTGACGCTGGCGCTGGCGGCCGACCTGTGGGCCGCCCGCAACCGGGCGGGTGTGCTGGGCGGGATCGGCGCGGCGCAGGAGCTCGGCAGCGTGCTCGGGCCGATGTACGGCATCGCGCTGGTGTGGCTGTTCCACCACTGGCAGTCCGTGTTCTGGGTGAACGTGCCACTGGCGGTGATCGCGATGGCGATGATCCAGTTCAGCCTGCCCGCAAGCGAATGAAGACCGACAAGCCGGAAAAGGTCGACATCGCAGGCGGCGTGCTGCTTGCCATCACTCTCGGGCTGATCGTCGTCGGCATGTACAACCCGGCACCGGACGGAAAACAGGTGCTGCCCTCCTACGGCCCGCCGCTGCTGATCGGGGCGCTGGTCGCGGCCGTGGCGTTCTTCGCGTGGGAGCGCTTCGCCAAGACCCGGCTCATCGAGCCCGCCGGAGTGCACTTCCGGCCGTTTCTCGCCGCGCTTGTCGCGTCGCTGACCGCAGGCGCCGCGCTGATGGTGACGCTCGTCAACGTCGAGCTGTTCGGCCAGGGCGTGCTCGGACAGGACCAGAACCAAGCGGCGTTCCTGCTGCTGCGCTTTCTGATCGCCCTGCCCATCGGCGCGCTGCTCGGCGGCTGGATCGCCACCAGGGTCGGCGACCGTGCGGTGGCCTGCGTGGGCCTGTTGATCGCCGCGGGCGGCTACTACCTGATCGCGCAGTGGCCGGTCGATCTACTGGCGGCCCGACACGACCTGGGTTTCGTCAGCCTGCCCGTGCTCGACACCGACCTGGCGATCGCCGGGCTTGGTCTGGGACTGGTGATCGGTCCGCTGACGTCGGCGACGCTGCGGGTGGTGCCGTCCGCTCAGCACGGCATCGCCTCGGCCGCCGTGGTGGTCGCCCGCATGATCGGCATGCTCGTTGGCATCGCGGCTCTCAGCGCGTGGGGCCTCTACCGCTTCAACCAGATCCTGCAGTCGCTGCCCAGCCCACCCGCCGACAACCTGGCCGCGAAGCTGATCGCAGAGGCGACGAAGTACCGGACCGCGTTCGCGATGCAGTACGGCGAGATGTTCGGAATCACCGCGATCGTCTGCGTTGTCGGCGCCATCGTGGCGTTGTTCATCAGTGGACGCGGGGAGCATGCCGAGGAGCCCGAGGAATTCTCGGCCGCGGTCGACGCAGACGACGCGGCAACCGGGATCATCGACGCACCGACACGGGCGCTGCGCAGAACACCGCCGCCACAGCCGCAGGGGCACGAGGGCTCCACCCGGAACCCGGACCAGCCGGTGCGGACCCAGCGACGAGCGCCTGGGCCGCCAGGATCGCCGCCTGGACGGCACCGGCCGCCACGCTAGGCCGTCAGCAGCGCTCGACGCCGCGCTCGATCAGCTGTGGCGGGGAGGCGACCTCGGCTCCTTCTTCTGTTTCGACGCCCAACGCGTCGCAGATCAGTGTCTTGAGGTTTCTGGGATCGAAAGGGCGAATGTTGAGCCAGTCCTGCATTGCAGTCACGCTCTTTTATCCTTTGTTCTTGCTCACCTGCGCGCAACTCGTCGGTGAAAGCGCGATGTACCAGGCCTAACACCTGGCTCCGGTTGCGAGTCTACCGGCCCGGTCTGACAGAACCCTGGTTACGACAGCCGATGTTTCACAGTCGTTTTCGTCACATTCGTGTCCATCAGGCAAACATCCGGCGGGAACTGACGCGTTGTCGGTAACGTCACCACATGCTGAGGGTGACGCTGCGTGACCTGCAATGGCGAAGACGGCGCTTCGTCATCGCGATCGTCGGCACCAGCCTCGTCTTCGCGATGACCCTCGTTCTCACCGGCCTCTCCAATGGGTTTCGCGTCGAAGCCAACGACACCGTCGACACGCTCGGCTTCGATGCCTACCTCGTCAAGTCGGGACCGGCAGGGCCGTTCATCGGCTCGCCGCCTTTTCCAGAAAGCGAAGCCACGACGGCCGCACGCATCCCCGGCGTCACGTCCGCGGTGCCGCTCGTCTACACGGCGACGACCGTGCCCGACGGCGATTCGACACGAAACGTCAACGTGTTCGGCGCGCCGGCAGGCGGACCGGGGATGCCATCGGTCTCGGCCGGCCACGCACCGTCGGGCCCCGACGAGGCGGCGGTCTCCAGCACGCTCGGCAGCGATGTCGGCGACGATCTCGAAATCGGTTCGCGCTCAGTACGAATCGTCGGCACCGTTGACGACTCCACCGCGCTTGCCGGACAACCCAACGTTTTCCTCACGGTGGCCGGCGCGCAGCAGATGGGTTACAGCGCTCAGCCGATCGTCACATCCGTCGGCATCCTCGGCACACCAGCGGAGATACCCGACGGCTACCGCACCATCGACCGCGCCGGTGCGGTCGAGGACCTGATGCGGCCGATGAAGGCGGCAGTTTCTGCCATCACCATGATTGCCGTGCTGTTGTGGGTGGTCGCCGCACTGATCGTCGGGTCGGTGATCTACCTTTCCGCTCTGGAACGTACGCGAGACTTCGCGGTGCTCAAAGCGGTTGGCGCCTCGACGCGTTCGGTGCTCGCAGGGCTGTGCCTGCAGGCTGTCGTCGTCGCGGTGATCGCCGCGGTATTGGGTGGACTGCTGTCGTTGATACTCGCGCCGGTGTTTCCGATGCGGGTGCAGGTACCGACGTCGGCATTCCTGCTGTTGCCAGTCGTGGCGGTGCTGATCGGTCTGCTCGCGAGCGTTGCGGGGTTGCGGCGAGCGGTGACTGTCGATCCCGCGCTCGCATTCGGGGGGCCGTGACCGATGGGCAATCTGCACATCGAGGACCTGGTTGTCGAGTACTCCAGCGGCGGATACGCGGTCCGTCCGATCGACGGGCTCAACCTCGAGGTGAACGCGGGGTCGCTGGCACTGCTGCTCGGCCCAAGCGGCTGCGGCAAGACCACGCTGTTGTCGTGCCTCGGCGGAATCCTTCGCCCGACCTCGGGCCGCATCGCGCTCGATGATGTCGACGTCACCAAGCTCGACGCCCACGAGCTCACCATGTACCGGCGTCGCACGGTCGGCATCGTGTTCCAGGCGTTCAACCTGCTGGCCAGCCTCACCGCGCTCGAGAACGTGATGGTGCCGATGGATGCCGCGGGCATCAAAGGCCGTGAAAGCCGCCAACGCGCGGAGGAACTGCTGGAGCGGGTCGGGCTGAAGGACCGGATGCGGCACCGTCCAGGAGACCTCAGCGGCGGACAGCAACAACGCGTCGCCGTCGCCCGCGCGATCGCGCTCGATCCGCCGTTGGTCCTGGCCGACGAGCCCACCGCGCACCTGGACTTCATCCAGGTCGAAGAGGTGCTGCGGCTGATCCGCGAACTCGCGTCCGGGGACCGCCTTGTCGTGGTCGCAACCCACGACACCCGGATGCTGCCGCTGGCCGACCGCGTCGTGGAACTGGTGCCGCACGTCGCGTCGACCGACGGGCCGCCCGAGACGATCCGGCTCACCCCTGGTTCGGTGCTGTTCGAGCAGGGCTCGATGGGCGACCTGATCTACATCGTCAGCGAAGGCGAACTCGAAATCGTGCGCGAATTGGCCGGTGGCGGTGAGGAACTGCTGCGCGTCGCGACCGCAGGCGACTACTTCGGCGAAATCGGCACTCTGTTCGGGCTGCCCCGCTCGGCCACCGTTCGCGCCCGCACCGACGTCGAGGTGATCGGCTACACGGGTAAGGCGTTCCGCGAGCGCCTCGGACCTGCCGGAGTGCGCGACGCGATCGAGGGGCGCGAGGTGTCCATCGACTAGCCGTCCGCCGCGGTGCCACACTCACCGATGGCCGAGCCGCAGTCGCAGTGCATCGTGGCGTGCGAGGCTCTCGGTCCACCAGTCATACATGTCCGTGCGCGGTGCGATGCAAACCGGTTGGCCGGTGCGCGGAATCGGCGGTCCGAGAACGCCGGCGGCGAACATCGCCGCGCCGACGGCCGAGTGATCGCTCACGTTGAGGTCGACCCGCACTTCACGGCCGCGTTGCATCGGCGATGTCCTGCCACATCAGCGGGCTCACCGCGCTTCGCCCACCCAGCAGGATCGGGCCGCGCCGTCCGGTATTCGCCTCCAGGATCTCGACGCATCGCCTCAGTTCGACCACCACCCCGGTCAGCAGCGCCCGACCGATGTGCCCTGCCCCCATGCCGAGATGCAGCCCGTGCACGCTGCCTGCCAGATCCGGGTCCCACAGCGCACCTTGTTCGCCAGGCGCCAAATACGGCAGGAAGAGCGGCGCGTCATCCAGCGCCACACCATCCGCCGACTCGAGCAGCGCTTCAGGGTTGGGCAGACCCAGCAGACGGGCGATGCCGTCGAACGCCGATCCCATTGCCAGCAGGTCCATTTCGAGACCCCAGCCGACGCCGGTAAGA
>CAVTHR010000006.1:0-128007 GCA_963734385.1 uncultured Actinomycetota bacterium
GTCTCGACCCAATGTGCGCGAATCGCGTCGCGTCCGCGATGCGGTTCACCGAACGGGCCGCGAGGAAGTACGCATCGTCGGTGAAGAGGCCGGCGATCGCATTTGGATCCCTATGTCGCCACCCCGACTCGAGAGCGCTGATCCATCCGTCGGTGCTCATAGGTCGTTGCGTCACCGGAGTTGAAACTGCGGAAAGTAGGAAATCGTCTCGTCGATGAGCCCGGCTAGCTCAGTGACACATTGCGGGTCACCGCCGAGCGACGCGAGCGTGTCGCGAGCGGCACGGACGATGGGCTGGATCGTCTCTGCGTAGCTGGAAACGATGTCCGCCGCCAACATCGCTCGCTTCAGTTCAGCCCGCGCCTCCTCCGAAGTGCGCGCTTGCCGGTGAAGGCCAATCAATTCCGCACGTCGGGCAGTCGACACAGTGCCTAGGAGATGAACGAGCAGATAGGTCGCAGTGCCGTTTCGCAGATCCTCGTCGCGCTCGGTGACCAGGTCGCGCTGGTCGTTGACCAGTTGACGAAGCACTCCAACCGCTCTACCGAACGAGCGCCAGGCATCGACCCGGTCGGCATCGCACTCCGCGAGCTGCGCGGCGAGCGCGGCGGACATCCCGTAGGGCGCGCCCGTCTTGCCCTCGTAGTTGCGCAGCACATCGTCGAGAGTTGCGGTCTCCGCGTTGAGAACCAGGTCGGTCAGCTGCCCGCTCAGTGCGTCGATACATCCGTTGCTGTACTCGGTGATCAGCCGAAACCGAACGGCATCGGATACATCCAGGTCCGCAACGATATTGAGCGGCAGATAATTACCCACCGCAATTGCGGTCATCACCCCGCGGTTGAACTCCGCGGGATCGGACCGAGCGAGTTGCGGAGTGTCGATCATGTCGTCCAGATACCGCGCTGCCGCCCACCACAGTGTGTGAATAAGCGCTACGGGTGTGGCGCGCATCGGCGCAGCGGTCTCGGCGCCGAACACGAGCACGGGCAGCATGACGATGCCGTTGATACTGCCCGCGGAGCCGTCCAACGGAATCATGGCGAAGAACGTGTCGACGAACGTCCCCATCGCGCAATCGCCGGTTGAATTGCTGGCCAACAGCCGTTCGGTCATCGCCGAAGCTTGTGCTGCGACCTCCGCCAGCGCGCGTTGCTGTGTCGTCATTTCGAACGCATCGCGTCGTAGCGCTCGCATGTCAATTCGCCGCCAATTGCGCTGTCAATTGGCGCACGGTCAGTTGATGCCGACGACGGGCCCCATTCACGAGCAGATGCGCGGGACGCCGTCGCCAATGAGGCGCCCACCAGTTCGCGCGACCCATCAGCCTCATCGCAGCGGGCATGAGTACCGCACGAATAAGTGTGGCGTCGAACAGGATTGCTAGCGTCAACCCGACGCCTAGCAACTTGACGAACGACACCTGAGAAGTGGCCATCGCGATGAACACGACTGACATGATCAGTGCCGCCGCAGTGACGACGGGGCCAACGCGTTGCAGCCCGCACATCACCGCGAGGTTGGTGTCGCCGTGCGCGCGATACTCCTCAGTGATGCGCGACAACAGGAACACTTCGTAGTCCATGGACAGCCCGAACGCGAGACAAATGATGAGGATCGGCGTCGGTGTAGCCAGTGTCCCGGTGACAGCGAAATCTCCAACCAGCCACTTGAGGTGACCCTCCTGAAAGATGAACACCATCGCGCCGAGAGTCGCAGACAGGCTGACTACGTTGAGCAGCAACGCCTTTATCGGCAGTACCACGCTTCCGGTGAACGCGAACAGCACGCCGAACATCGCCAGCACGATCAGTGCCACGGCCAACGGAACTCGTTCAAACAAAGCATCTTTGGTATCGACGTTCTCTGCAGTGAGTCCGCCGACATGCACGGTACCTGGAGCTGGGGTTTGGCGTACCTGATCAAGCAGCAGGTGGGCCGCGTCGCTGTAGGGATCGACGTCTGGGAGCAGCCGTAGATAGGCGCCATTCGCGTCGGGCACCGGCCTTTCGCCAATCCGTTGCCCGTCGACATAGCTTGTCATTCCCAGCTTGACGGCCACGACATGCGGCAACTGTGACAGCGCCCCGGCGTACCCGTCCAGCTGATCCGCGCTCGCGGAGCCTTCGAGGATCACATCCATCGCAGCGGTCGCTTGTGCCGGGAATTCGGAGCGGACCACGTCGCCGACACTTCGGCTTTCAATCGTCGCCGGCAGCGACCGGTCATCCGAAAGTTCAAGCGGATGGCACCGAAAGGTGCCGCAAGCACAAGAGCCAGGAGCAGAACCGCGCCCCCCATCACTACCGGCCTACGCATGACCAGCCGTGAACTGCGGAACCAGAACCCGTCTTCCTCAGCCCGCGCTTCGGCCGGTGCGCGACGCCCAAACAGCTGCGGAATCACCCGGCGCACGTTGAGCGAGTCGATTCGGGAGCCCAGAAGTCGCAACATGGCGGGCATGACAACGAGCGCGCACACCGTCGCGAGCAGTATCACACCGACACACGCATAGGCGATCGAACGCAGGAACATCATCGGGAAGGCAAGCAGCGCCAGCACCGACAGCGTCACCGTAGTGGCAGAGAATACGACCGTGCGGCCGGCGGTTCGAACCGACTCGATGATCGCATCATCGAGGGACTGAGCCCGAGTTCGCTCCTCCCGGAACCTGGTCAGCACCAGAAGGCTGTAGTCGATCGCCAGAGCCAGACCGATGATCGTCGTCACGTTGAGCGCATAGTTGGACACCGGGGTGACAACCGACAACAACGCGAGAAGGCCTAGTGAACCCACGATCGAAAGCACACCGATTACGAGCGGCAAGCCGGCTGCGACGAGACTGCCGAACACCAGTGTCATCAGCACCAGGATTATCGGCATCGCGATTGCTTCACTGATCCCCAGGTCGTGGTTGAGCTGATCGGTCACATCGTCGTAGCTGACCGCCTCACCGCCGAGTTCGAGCTTCAGCGGACCGCGCTCGGTGTCACGGTAGGTAGCGATGAGACGTCTGGCCGCCGCCGCAAACTCGCGCTCATCGCCTTCGACGTGCGCCACGATCAGCGCCTTCGTCCCGTCGTTGCTACGGAGCAATTCGGACTGGCCTGGTCCCCAGTACGAGCTGACCGTCGTGATACCAGGCGTGGCGGCAAGCTCTTGAGTGAGCGACTCGCCGGCGGCAACCGCGCCGGGATCGTCGACAGAACCGCCGCCGGTGTCGGTCGCGAGAATCACCAGGTTCGGTTTGCCGACGTGAAAACGCTGCTCGAGCGCGGCAGCGGCGCGCTGCGATTCGGAAGAAACGTTATAGAAGCCGCCGCCTGACAGCCGCTCGCTGATCCCCGACCCATATGCAAGTGCGGCAACCATGAGTACCAAGGTGGCGGCGAGAACCGCCTTCGGCCGGGCCACGGCTAGTCGTGCAAGCCGGTCTAGCATGATTGCCTTCTCTTCCGTCGACGGGTACGGCGATTGTGGCCGGTCGCGGGTCGGGAGATCGTCGCCATAACACCGCGGCCATCCTTCCGCCATAACTGAGATGGAGAAGCCACGATGAGTTATCGGACACTTCGTGTCTTCTTCGTTGGTGTTATGACGGATAAATCATCAGTCGCGTTCGGTGCAACGAGCGCAGTAGCACCCCACTGCAATCTCGCCCGGTTTCGGCCCGGTAATACTTAGTCGCGATCTTGAGGGCGCGGTCATCTGACGCGGACAGCGCACCGGCCGATGCGACCGATCCGCCAACCCGTCCAGACCCTGGGCTTCATAGCGGGCCAGCCACCGGTGCAGTGTCTGACGCGCCACCCCCGTCTTCTCTGCGGCCTGCGACACCGTCAAACCGTCACCGATCACCGCCTGATACCGCTGCTCTGCACGCTCAACTCCCTCATGCGGGGAGTGTCACCGATCAGCCGAAACAACTGTCACGCATCCAGCCGAAACACTGTCACGCATCAGCCGAAGGCGAAATGTCACGCATCAGGCGAGGTAGTACATCTGAGCTGTGCCCCCACCAGGGCTCGAACCTGGGACCTGCGGATTAAAAGTCCGTAGCTCTACCAACTGAGCTATAGGGGCGCGATGGATCGAAAGGATACTGCGTGCCGCTCAGGCTCTCGTTTGAGGATTGGGTGCCGGTAACCTAAGCTATCGAAGCTCCCAGCGACATTGGCGTTGCGAGTACCCCGGAGAGATTCGGCTGGCCCCCTTCGTCTAGCGGCCTAGGACGCCGCCCTTTCAAGGCGGTAGCGCGGGTTCGAATCCCGTAGGGGGTACCCGCTCCGCGGCGACGCGGAGGAGAATGTGCAAGCAAGGCCCTGTGGCGCAGTTGGTTAGCGCGCCGCCCTGTCACGGCGGAGGTCGCGGGTTCGAGTCCCGTCAGGGTCGCCATCGGCGGCGAGGCACGGCGGTGCCGTCGGGCCAGGTAGCTCAGTTGGTACGAGCGTCCGCCTGAAAAGCGGAAGGTCGCCGGTTCGATCCCGGCCCTGGCCACCGGAAGTCAGAAATTCAGCGCTTATTTCAGAGCTGGTTTATGGGCCGAACGATGGCCAAACATTCACACGTGATCGCGGCGGACGTCGCTGGCCACGGTCTCGTGGGCCTGTCCAGTTGCTCGTTCAGAAGACGATGGTTTGGTTGCCGTCGCGGATGATGCGGTCCTGGCAATGCCACAGGACTGCCCGCGAAAGCACCGCGCGCTCGACGTCGGCGCCGAGGCGTATCAGGTCACCGACGCCGTCGCGGTGATCGATTCGTACGACGTCCTGCTCGATGATCGGTCCTTCATCGAGTTTTTCGGTTACGTAGTGGGCGGTCGCGCCGACGAGTTTGACGCCGCGCTCTTTGGCCCGCCGATAGGGCGACGCGCCGATGAACGACGGCAGGAATGAATGATGAATGTTGATCAGGGGGCAGCCGACCTCGGCCAGGAATCGCGGTGTGACGATCTGCATGTAGCGGGCCAGCACCACCAGGTCGGCATTGCCGCGCAGCGCGTCGAGTTGACGTTGTTCTGCGTGTGCCCGGATGTCCTTTGTCGCGGGTACATGCAGGAACGGCACGCCGAACGGGCGGACCCGATCGGCGAGGTCGGGATGGTTGGAGATCACCATCACCACCGACATATCGAGTTCCCCGCGGCGGTTACGCCACAGCAGGTCCAGTAGGCAGTGGTCATCGCCCGATGCCATGATCGCGACGCGTTTGGGTTTGGCGGCCTCGGTGAGCTTGAAATCCATGTTGAACCGTGCAGCGATCTGCTCACCGAAGTCGTGCTCCAACGCGTCCCGCGCGGCTGTCAGCCCGGGGAGATGAAAGATCGGTGCGCTGCATGAACGTTCCGCCGGAATGATGCGGTCGAATGCTGGTCCAGGGACACAATATTGGCGCCGGCCGCGGCCAGGAAGGTGCTGACCGCGGCCACCAGGCCGGGCTGATCGGCGCAGCGCAACAACAGTCGGCCAACGTCCTTGACCGGCAACGCGCCCTGACCGACTGGGGGTATCGCCCCGCGTCTGCCTCTTGCGTCAACACCGTTACGGGTTGCCATGGATCTCACCTTTCTTGACGGCTCAGTCATGTGCCCCGCGGGCTGGCTGGTCATTGGCGCCTGGCATCGGGGGTGCTGGCATAGCCGTTGCGGGTGCCGGCATAGCCGACGCCCCCAATCGGCCGCTGTTGTGCTATTTAGGACGACGCACCGGGGGCGCCGTTCAGCGCCGGCGGTGCCGCCGGCACCGTGGGCGCCGCCGCCCCGGTGGCGCCGGTGTTCCCGGTGGCGCCGGTGGCCCCGTTGGCACCGGTCGCGCCGGTCGCGCCGGTGGTGCCGGTGCCGCCGGTTGCCGCCGGTGCTGCCGGTATGCCGATGATCCCGCCGCTACCGGCGCTTTCCGGCTGCTGCACCGTTTCCGCCGCTTCCGCCGGTTCCGCCTGCAGCGCCGGTTCCGCCTGCGCCGCCGGTGCCGCCGGTGCCGCCGGTGCCGCCTGCGCCGCCTGGGCCGCCGGTCGCGCCGGAACCGCCCTGGCCTCCGGTGCCGCCGACGCCGAGTGCCGTTGCCACCCGTGCCTGCGCCGCCTGCGCCGCCGACGCCGCCGTTACCGCCGGTATCGCCATTGCCGCCGGTGCCGCCGGTCCGCTGCCGGTGCCGTTGACGCTGCCGTTGCCGCCGGCCTGACCGGTGCCTCCGGTCCCGCCGGTGCCGCCGGTGCCGCCGTTACCGGCATGTGCCGCCGCGGCCGAAGAGCCCGCCGCTGCCACCGTTACCTCCGGCGCCTGCGGGGCCTCCGTTGGTGCCGTTGGCTGCCGACGGTGGTGCCGTTGGTGCCAGGAGTGCCTGCAGCCCCGGCGGTACCGGTGCCGCCCGGCTGACCAGTAGCACCGATTCCGCCGTCGCCGCCGTTACCGCCGGCCCCGCCGGTACCTACTCCAGTGGTATTCACTGCCGGCACCGCCGGCACCGCCTGCGCCGCCGTTGGTATCGCCGATTCCGCCGTTGCCGCCGTCACCGCCGTTACCGCCGATCGGACGCTCCGTTGGTACCGGTGGTGGAGGAAGCGCCGCCTGCGCCGCCTGCGCCGCCGTTGCCGCTAGCGGTGCCGTTGCCGCCCGCTGCGCCGTTACCTCCGGTCGCAATGGGCGCCGTGCCCGCCACTGCGCCGCCGGCGCCGCCAGCGCCGCCGGGATTACCGTCATCACCGGGTAGCGCCGTTGCCGCCGGTGACCGTGTCCGTATCGCCGGCTGCACCCTTCGGTGCCCGCCGGTCCACTCGGGGTCGGGTTCACACCGGGCCCACCGGTTGTGTCCCGGGCCGACCAAGCATTGACCGTCATGCCGCTAACGGCCGCTGCCGTTACCACCGTGTCGGTGTCGTGCCCGTTGTGCCGTTTCCGCCAACGCCGCCGTTGCCGCCGTGGCCGAACAGCCCGAGGGTGCCGGCGTTGCCGCCGTTGCCGCCCTTTGCGCCGGTGCCACCGGTGCCGCCGTTGCCGCCATTGCTGAACAGCGCCAGGAAGCCGGCGTTGCCGCCGTTGCCGCCCACTGCGTTGATGCCGCCCGTGCCGCCGCGGCCGCCGTCGCCGAAGAGCAACCCGCCCTTGCCGCCGTTGCCGCCGACCTTCCCATCGGCCCCGGATCCACCCATGCCGCCGTAGCCGATCAACAGGCCGGCGTTGCCACCGTTGGCGCTCGTACCTGGCGCGCCGTTGGTGCCGTTAGCGATAAAGATGTTGACAATCGGAATCTGACCGACGATGCCGATGACGCCGTATAACGGCTGGTTCAATCCGCCGCCGAGAAGGCCGGCTGACAGCGCATTCGGGGTGGGCAGCGCGTTCGGCGTCGGTGCGAGCACGAGGTTGGACCCCATCAGTGCATTGGTAGAACATGGGGGAATCGATCGGGCACAGGGAGGTCGTCGCTGGTGAAAGCGGCGGTGCCAGTGCTGGCGCGGCTTGCGCCGTGCCCGCACCAAACGCCAAGGCCACACCGGCTCCGGCGACGGCAATTCCTGTTGCATAGGGGTAAAAGGACTTCTTCATTTCGTGCTCCTTAACGGCAGCTCTGATGAGCGGCACCGTAGATTTGTTTGGTGACGCGTCATCCGCTGTGGATGGCAGTCGCGACAAGGGGGCCGCTTCCGCGGTCGTCCTCCGTCTTCATATCGCGACTATGTAGGGCAAACATACCCCTATGTATGCTTGCATGCAAAGCGGGTACGCAAGCTGGATGAGATCGTCGACGACGGCGGCGTTGTGTCGGAGGCGCGGGACAACGACGAGGATCGGTACGCAACGAGGAGACGCGACAACAGTGTGAGGCATGTCAATGCAGGGGGGGACCCGACGCCGTGGTGGCGGTATGTCGTGACGGTGACTGGCAACGCGGCGCAGAAGGATATCGCGGCCGCAACCGACATCGATCAGTCAAGCATCTCCCGCTGGCAACGTGCCACCAACACCCCTCGGGCGGAAGCCGTTGTCACCTTCGCGCGGGCATACGGCCGTTCACCGGTCGAAGCCCTGGTGGCGGCGGGCTACCTGTCCAGCAGTGAGCTCGGCGTGGTGGAGCTGACGACGCTGACAGGTGACCTGACCGGGATCTCGATCGATTCGTTGTTAAGCGAGCTTCGGCGCCGGGTGCTGGCCGCCAACCCCAAGGACGCGCAGCGCTGGCCGGGTGGCTGGTCGACCCATGACCCGGCAATGGGCCAGCCTGAGGATGGCGAGCAAAGCGGCAATCTCGGTGTCTGACAAGTCCTCCGGCCGCACCCGCGACATCACCTGCTCCAACTCCCACCGTAGATGCGGCAATAAGGAGTCTTGGGCGATCTTGGCAATTCTGATGCGGTGTTTTGTCGCTGAGCGTTCCGTGTCGAGCATAAACTTCCCCTGATCCTCAAGATCAGAAATCCCTGAATTTCAGTGATTCCGCCCCTGAATTTTTAAGGGCAATTTCTGAAGAGGGTCGCGAGTCTTGAGAGTCCTGATACGGATTCTTTCACGGCAACAGTTCGGTAACGACCCAATAGTGCACCCAACGACGGCGTTCCGCAACTAAATCAACCGGCAGACAATATTTCTCCAGTTAATTAATATATGAAGCAGTGTGGATGGCGTCTAGCGACCCTCGGAAAGTATTCACGTGTAACCCCAGGTCACACGAAGATTGCTGGTTGGGAGCCGAGCCGGGTAGAACTGGGGGTAGTCGTGCAGATATTGAGTTGACGCGTACCGATGCATATTAGCCAGGATGTTTCAATGATCGTGATGTGGGTACACATAACGGGCGGTTTCTATGTTTGCATTGTCTTCACGCCAAAGATTCATTATATGAGCAAATTGCGTCGATTTACGGCCACCAGCATTCAGCAACTTGCCAGACAGCAAAATATTAAGCCGGTCGGCCCCGCTGCGCTGAGAATGCCGCAGGCGGGCTGGCATACTCGAATTTGCATGCGCCCGCGAATTTCGCCTTTGCGTCTTTAGTGATATTTTGCTAAATCGCGAAAGGCTCGAGACCACCGACACATCGAGCGCGGTGTCGGCCCTGGCTATCGGAGTATCACGCTTCTTGGCGAAGTATCGCTGACCGGCATGGTATTTGCCCGAAAGCGGCTTTGAGCGCAGACCCCAGTACCTTGACCGGCAGCCCGAGCGCATCTTTCGGTTCCAGCGCCGACGTCCACGGGAACAGGGTGTCGGCGCCGTCGGGTTCGACGAGGTAGTCATCGGCGAAGCGTTTGAAGAGCGGCAAGGTGGATCTCGTAGGACGCGAACGAATGGCGACCGCCCTCATCCCAGCGGAAGTATCGTTCCCTCATTCGCGGGCCGACACAGGCACGGCGACCTCGCGGGTAGTTCCGACTCCGAAGGGTCGCGGTGATGTCCAGGCGACCTCCACAGCAGACCGCCGAATGGGCCCCGAATTGCCTCCGCGCTCACACCGCCGCCCATGAGCGTCAACGAAACCTGCTGGGCCGACTCCGGATCAGACGGGGCGGGGAAGCCGCTGTAGAAACCGACGGCCTTATAGAGAGCCTGGCGTCTCAACGGCGCAATCGATCGCGGTACCGCCGGTGCTCGACAAGCCACCAACCGCGTTCTTGCCGTTGGTCTTCAACTCCTTGTTGATCAGCGGAGGCAGTTCCGTCGTCATGTAGGTCTGGATGCTCACGCCATCGCGCCCGACCGGTCGCCGGTGGGGTCACCGGGCGCGTCCACGTCACGTTCAGCGGGATCGGGCCGTTCGGCAGCCAAGGCTGTTCGCGCACTGCGTCTTCGACGTTCCAGGTGCCGCGCTCGATGACACCGAGCGCCGGGTCGATCACCTTGTAGTGCTGGATCCTGCGGTGGATCGGCTGCGACTCAACCCACACCACGATGAGCTCTCCCGGCTCGAACTGAGCCTCGTCCTGGACGGCTTCGATCAGGTCTTCGTTGTGTAGGTGGCCGTCACCGAAGTTGAACCCGATCAGCGTGTTGCACACCACCTCGCCTTCGCGCACCGACCTGCTGTCGATGTCGGGAAGGTTCTTCAGCAAGACGCGAGAACAGTCCGCGGCCCTGGCTGTGCATTGCCCGCCAGCCGATGGTCTGCTGGGCGAAGATCTCCGACACCAGTGGGTCGTAGCCGAAGTCGATCAACTGGTCGACCTGGTTACCCGCCGAGCGCGTCACCCGGTTCAGCTTTTGTTCCGCACCGGGCACGAACGCCCACGTGGCCGACGCCCAGTTGCCCGCGTACTGACGCATGGCGGGCAGGAAGGACACCAGGTCGGGTCGGAAGTTGCCCAGTACCGGGAAGAAGCACAGCGCGACGAAGAGCGCGACGGTCAGCCACGGCGACGACATGTCCCAGATCGCGTAGCCCTGCCAGTTCGGAAATCCCCAGTACAAGAAGATGACCGCGTAGGCGAACAACGCGTTCCACTCGACCGGCACCGCAAGCGGGAAGGTCGAAATGATGAACAGGTGGAACGACACCATGATCGCCACCGCGACGAGCGTCAGCCACGGCCAGGGTGACAGACAGCAGCGCCAGCGGCGCGAAGATCTCGACGACCGTGCCGGGCCCATGCGCCATGAAGCTCGCGAGGTGCGACGGCAGCAGGTCGTCTGGATGGTCGCGGTAGTGGGCCCGCTTCACCCACTTCAGTGGCATCGACGGGCTGTTGCTCACCATCGGCGGAATGACGCTGGTGAAGTGCAGCCCGAACTTGGAGACTCCTGCCCAGAACCAGACGGTGAAGATCAGCAGCTTCAGCGCGATGATCATGTCGACGAACGGCAGCGCTGCGAAGAAGACCAACGCGGGCAGGTACTGCTCACCCCGGGCCGCAAGGAAGATGGTCTTGTCCCGCAAGCCGATCAGCACCAGCAGCACGATCGGGTGCGACGAGCAGTGCCGGGTTCACCAATCCGGAGGTATCCGACGGCAGCACCGCTGAGAGCGACTCGCTGTGCACGCCGGAGAGCAGCAGTGGCACAACGAGACTGACGAGCAGTGCGACATACAGTCCGATGTCGAACCAGGTTCTCCGGTTACCTGCGGTGAACGGCACCCGCCGCCATGGCCGCAGCCGAATGGTGTTGGGCCTTGCCCAGAATCGGTAGCCACCGGTCATCGGCTTGGTCTTGCCCGCCAACGGTCCCCACGATCCCGCAAGGCCGAGGGCTTCGAGCAGCACCGTCCACAGGATCGCCTTCTGGTAGACGATCGGCTGGTTCCACCACTCCGACACATGCCAGAACGCCGGCAAGCCGGAGGTCGCGGTTGCGATCGCGATGCCGGCCACTGCGTAGAAGACGACCAGCTTGGCGATGTAGAGGATGTGGATCGCCCTCGGCACGCCGTAGCCGTAGTCGACCCACTTGAGGACCAGAATCTTGATCCGGTCTCTCAGTGGTAGACGCACGAATGCCTCGTGATCGACCTCAGGCAGAGTCGGTGCCATGAAACCCATATGTGCTCCTCGAGAGGTGAATGCTCAAGGTTAGGTCTGCGCGCGGGTCGTCGTGACCGACTTACGCAAGAGGAAAACCGCCCTCTATTGCACATCTGTGCAAGGGGGTTGTCGTCGGCGGTACGTTCGCGTACCGTAGCCGGTACCTGGGAGTACCACCACGAGGGGGCGACATGGGTGAGGTCACGAGGGACCCGGTACGGCTGCCGCCAGGGCCGCGGATACCCAAGCTCGTGATGGGCATCGCCTTCCTCACCGCGCGGCATCGCGCGGTTGCCGCGATGGGCAAGCGCTACGGCCGCAACTTCACGATCGACCTGCCGATTTTCGGTGAAAGCGTGGTCATCAGCGACCCCGTCCTGATCAAGGACCTGTTCACCACGAGCAGCGATCTCGTCGGCCGGGCGTCCAACCTCGGCACCGTCCTTGGGCCCGGATCGACCTTCAGCCTCGACGGCGAGGAGCACCGCGCACGGCGCAAGCTGCTCGTCCCGCCCTTTCACGGCAAGCGGATGGCCGGATACGAAGCGATCGTCGAAGAAGAAGTGATGCGGGAAACCGAGACCTGGCAACAGGGCCAGGAATTCGAGACGCTGCAACCGATGATGCGCATCACCCTCAACGCCATCCTGCGCACCGTGTTCGGTGCACAGGGCAGCGCGTTCGACGAACTGCGAGAACTGTTTCCGCCGATGGTTCCGCTTGCTTCGCGGATGGCAGTGATGCCCGCTGTACTGCGGCGTGACTTCGGCCCGTGGAGCCCGTGGGGACGGGTTCAGCGCTACCGCAGGCGGTACAACGAGATCATCACCGAACTCATCTCCGAAGCCAGGGCGGATCCGGCGTTCGAGGATCGCAACGACGTGCTCGCCCTCATGCTGCAGGCGCGCTATGAAGACGGCTCGCCGATCTCCGACGGCCACATCGCCGACGAGCTGCTGACGCTGCTCGCCGCGGGACACGAGACAACCGCGACGACGCTGGCGTGGGCCGTCGAGCGGTTGCGACGGCATCCGCGCCTGCTGTCGCGGCTACGTAGCCGAGGTCGACGAAGGGCGATCGGAACTACTGCAGGCCACCATCTGGGAGGTCCAGCGCACCCGTCCGGTGGTGGAGGCCACCGCGCGCATCGCACGTGAACGAATCCGGTTGGGCGAGTGGGTCATCCCGAAGGACTCGGCGATCATCGCGAGCATCACGCTGTCCCACGGATCCGAGCAGAACTTCGCCGACCCGAAGATGTTCAACCCGGACCGCTTCCTCGGCTCCAACCCGGACACGCATACCTGGATTCCGTATGGCGGAGGAATCCGCCGGTGCATCGGGGCCGCCTTCGCGAACATGGAGATGAACGTCACGCTGCGGACATTGCTGCGCGAATTCGAGCTCGGCACAACGTATTCCCCGGGTGAGCGCCATCACTCCCGCGGGGTGGCCACTGCGCCGGCCCGCGGCGGCCGCGCCGTGGTCTACCGACGAAAGGTGAGATCGACAGTGAGAACTATGCCCGACTCCGAGCGAGCGTCGGCATGACCCCGCAGCAGGTGGTCGTCGACGTCGGCCGCGACATCGAGCTGTGCTACGAACAAATCGGCGACCCGAACGACACTCCGATCGTGCTGATCGGTGGCCTGGGCCAGCAGCTGCACGGCTCATGGCCGACCGCCTTCGCAACCGCATTGGCCGGAACGCGGCTACTGCGTCACCCGGTTCGACAATCGCGACATGGGTCGATCCACCCATATGGATTTCCCGCCGCCCAAGGCGCTGGCAATCCTGCGCGGCGGCAACCATCCCCGGCAGTACCACCTCGGCGACATGGCGCGTGACACCGTCGGCCTGCTCGACGTGCTCGGCTACCAGGATGTGCATCTGGCAGGCATCTCGATGGGCGGCATGATCGCTCAGACGGTTGCCGCGCATTACCCCGGCCGGGTGCGCACGTTGACGTCGATCATGTCCACCACCGGTGCACGCCGTATCGGACGACCGGCGCTGTCGACGTGGCGTGCGGTTGGCAACTGCCAAGCCGCCGCGCACCCGCGATGAGGCGATCAAGCGCGACCTGGCCATATTCCGCCACATCGGATCGCACGGCTTTCCGTTCGAGGAAGAGCGCGTTCGCGAGCGGGCGAGCATCGGCTGGGAGCGCGACCGCAGCAGCGCAGGCACCCCCCGGCAGCTCGCCGCGATCTTCGCCTCCGGCGACCGCACGGCCGAACTGGCAGCCATCGATGTACCGACGTTGGTGATTCACGGAAACCGGGACCGGATGGTCCATCCGACCGGTGGTGCCGCGACGGCTCGCGCCATCCGGGGGGCACGGCTGGAAACGATCCCCGGGATGGGCCACGACCTGCCAGCCGGGGCATGGGACCGAATCATCGACCTCATCACCGACCACACCGCGTCGGCACCGGTCAACCACAGCGAGCTAGAGGAGCGACGATGAGTACACATCGGAGAGTCAGCGGCCGCACGGTCGTCATTTCCGGAGCGGCTTCGGGCATCGGCCGCGCTCTGGCGCAACGGCTTTCGACCCACGGCTGCCCGGTGGCCATCACCGACATCGACGAGCTCGGGTTGAAGGAAACCGAAGCCGGCCTGAAGGGGCCCGCCCTGTCCCGAGTCCTCGACGTTCGCGACGCGGACGCTGCGCGTGACTTCGCCGACGAAGTGCGCGACTGGGCGCCCGTCCCGCTGGGTGCGGTGTTCAACAACGCCGGTGTCGCCGTAGCCTCCAGCGTCCTGGTCGCAAACCCCGAGGACGACAACTGGCTGTGGGACATCAACTTTCACGGAGTCGTCAACGGAACGCGGGCGTTTCTACCGATCCTCGTCGAGCAGAACGAGGGCGCGATCGTCAACACCTCGAGCGTGTTCGGACTGGCAGGCATGCCCAACCAAAGT
This sequence comes from uncultured Actinomycetota bacterium, assembly GCA_963734385.1. Lineage (GTDB taxonomy): Bacteria > Actinomycetota > Actinomycetes > Mycobacteriales > Mycobacteriaceae > Mycobacterium. Next base: position 14,377 of record CAVTHR010000006.1, read on the forward strand.
GCCTATTGCTCGGCGAAATTCGCCGTTCGCGGCTTCACCGACTCGCTGCGTCAGGAGCTGCGCGGCACCGGTGTGACCGCCATCAACGTGCACCCGGGCGGGATCAACACCAACATCGTGCGCAACGCCCGCTTCCGCAAGGACCCGTACGGGCGGGGCCGCAGCCACGAGCAGATGGTCGCAGGAGTTCGCCGCGATCACCATGACCCAGCCCGACAAGGCCGCCGAAATCATCCACCGCGGCGTCGAGCAGGGCAAGGCGCGCATCCTGGTGGGGCGCGACGCCTACCTGTTCGACATCCTGACCCGGCTGGCGCCCACCCATTACTACGATCTGCTCAGCAGGTTCGAAACGCGGCTGCGACGGCGCAGTCAGCAACAAGCCGTCGCGACGGTGTGATCGTCAATGCGTGCCGTTGTCATCACCAAGCACGGTGACCTTTCCGTCCTTCAGCTGCAGGAGAGGCCCGACCCGCCTCCGCCATCGCCCGGTCAGGTAAGGATCGCGGTGAGGGCAGCAGGCGTGAACTTCGCCGATCACCTTGCGCGCGTTGGCCTCTACCCGGATGCACCCAAGCCGCCCTGCGTGGTCGGCTATGAGGTTTCGGGGACGATCGAGGCCGTCGGCGACGGTGTCGACGCCGCACGCGTCGGTGAACGGGTCTTCGGCGGCACCCGATTCGGCGGCTACTCGGAGATCGTCAACGTGGCCGCCGCCGACGCGATACCACTGCCCGAGTCGCTGAGCTTCGAACAGGGCGCAGCGATCCCGGTGAACTACGCCACCGCGTGGGCGGCCCTGCACGGCTACGGATCGCTGCGCGCCGGAGAGCGCGTGCTGATCCACGCGGCCGCGGGCGGCGTCGGCATCGCGGCCATCCAACTGGCCAAGGCCGCGGGCGCCGAGATACACGGCACGGCGTCACCGGGTAAGCACGCCCGCCTGGCCGAGTTCGGCGTCGACCGCGCGATCGATTACCGCAAGGACGGATGGTGGAAGGGGTTGCCGCCCTACGACATCGTCCTCGACGCGATCGGCGGGAAGTCGCTGAAGCGGTCCTACGACCTGATCCGTCCGGGTGGCCGGATTATTGCGTACGGCTTCTCTGCGATGCAGCAGGGCGAGAAGCGCTCGCTTCGCACCGCGGTGCCGCAACTGCTGCCGATGCTTCGTGGCTTCAATCTGGTCAATCAACTGTCGGACTCGAAGGCCGTCATCGGGTTGAACATGCTCAAGCTCTGGGACGACCGCGGCACGCTGGAGCCGTGGATCGGACCACTGACGTCGGCGCTTGCCGAAGGGGTCGCAGTCCCGGTCGTTCACGAAGCCGTGCCGTTCGCCAACGCCGCCGAGGCGCATCGGATTCTGGCCGCGCGGGAGAACGTCGGCAAAGTGGTGCTGGTGCCCTAGCTCGACGCCTCGGCAGTGGCCCTGGCGCGCTCGTATAGCTCCACGTCGTGTGCGGGGGCAATGACCAGGTCCGGCTCTGCCTGCGCATAGAGCTCTGACAGGCGAGCGTGGTTGTCCCACATCTTCTTTCGGTCGAAGGCCACAGCGGTCTCCATCGCCCACAGGGTCCGTGGCACGTGGGTGCCCTCCATGGAGCCGTAGTGGTAGAAGGCGTCGCCGCAGTGCAGCACCCAACGATGGCCGGCGTCGACCGCGATGCAGGCGTGACCGCGGGTGTGGCCGGGCAGCGAAACCAGCACAATGCCCGGGGCGACGTCGCTGAGTTCCTTCGCCGCTGCGAACCCCCGCCAGGCTTCCCCCTGGGGGTCGTGTTCGACGATGTCGTGGTCTTTCACCCACTGCTGCTTGCCGTACCTGATCCGCTCCGCGCGGGTGGCGGAGGCGAACGCCCCGACGGCTTCCGCAGACGTGACGTGGATCTGTGCATGCGGAAAGTCCGCGGCGCCGCCGACGTGGTCGGTGTCCAGATGGGTGAGGACGATGTGGCGGACGTCCTCGCGGCGGAAGCCGAGCCGGTCGAGCTGATTGGCCGCGGCCTCGGTGGACTCGAAAACCGGCCGGGTCACGAACCGGACCGGGCCCACCCGTCCCTTCGGATCGGCGCAGTCGTCGATTCCGAAGCCGGCATCGACGAGGACCAGGCCGTTGTCGGTCTCCAGCAGCAATACATGACACACGCACTCGGGCCCGAGGACAGGGTGCATGGTGCCGCAGTTGAGGTGGTGAACCCTCACTGGTCAGGCCACCAGTGCCAGCACTTCACCCCGGCCGATCTGCGTCACCAGACTCGCCGAGTCAAAGTAGACGCGCTCGTTGACGATGCGGTCGCCGTCGAAGAAGAACACCGCGATGATCGGCACCCGGAACGCCTTGCCTGTCGGCGGAAGGCCGTAGAAGTCACCGAGATTGGTGCCCAGCAGATCGAATTCGACGATCACCGTGTCTTCGGTGACGTGGTAGCGGACGTTGTCATGGCGCTGGTCCGGGAAGGCGGTGCGGGTCATGCGGTAGTAGCCCATGACCTCGTCGTCGCCGTCGAAGATCTGACCGGTTGGCATGATCTCGTAGCGCGGGTGTCCGTTGAAGGTGGCCAGTGTCCGGTCGAACTCCTGGGTCACCTCGGTGTCCATGTGTTCGCGGATGACCTCGAGGCGGCGCTGCCGCAGATCGTCGTCGAGCATCCACCAACTTTAGGCCGACGCCGGCGGGCGTCATGCCACCGATTTGGCCGGCGCCTCCGCCAGTTGGTGCCGCCGTTGCCGTTCGATCGTTGCGAAGTAGAAAGCGAAGGCGAATACGCAGCTGGTGAAGAAGCTCGACACCAAGTACAGCCACGGGTGGCGGATCCCGCGCCGCCGTCCGTCGATGATCGTGAACAGCGGTAGCAGGATCACGTTGATGATCGTGTAGTCGGCAACCTGCGAACTCGACGCGTAATTCGCGTAGCCCAGCGCGATGAACTCCGTTCCAATTGCCCTGGCCCCAGAACGGGTTGTCGGCATAGGTGTACACGTAGCGGATGTTGAAGTACCAGCACAGAGGCAGCGACGCGATGCCGACCGCCCAGTAAACGACCTCCAGCGTCGACAGCGGGGGACCGTCGGGGACGCGCCTGAAAATGGCCGGATTCAATCTGATGACGATCGCAATCACCGCGATGCCGAGGATCGCGTGCACGAGAAGGGCAATCATGGGCGGAGTCTTTCGGCCAATTCGAGTTTTGTCAATATTGACACAACCGCCATAAGGTAATTTACGCAGATGGTTCGACCTGCACAGACGGCGCGCAGTGAGCGCACGCGCGAGGCGCTTCGGCAGGCGGCCGTCGTCCGGTTTCTCGCCCAGGGCGTCGAGGACACTTCGGCCGAGCAGATCGCGGCCGACGCCGGGGTGTCGCTGCGGACCTTCTATCGTCACTTCGCGTCAAAGCACGATCTTCTGTTCGCCGACTACGACGCCGGCTTGCACTGGTTCCGCACGGCGCTGGCGGAGCGCTCGCCCGGCGAGTCGATCATCGAGTCGGTCCAGTCGGCCATCCTGGCCCGGCCGTACGACGACTGGGCGGTCGCCAAGATCCCGTCGTTGCGAGCCCAAGAGCTCGACGCAGGCCGGATCGTCCGGCATATCCGCCAGGTCGAGACGGACTTCGCCGAGGCCATCGAGGAGCACCTCGGGGGGGACGAGCCGCCCAAGCCGGGCTCCGACGAACGCATGCGCATCACGGTCATCGCCCGTTGCATCGCCGCTGCGGTGTTCGGCGCCATGGAGGTGTGGATGCTCGGTGAGAACCGCTCGCTGCCCGAGCTGACGCGGCTCACCCGGGAGGCGCTGAAGACCTTGAGCCAGGGCATCGGAGAGCCTGCCTGAGCCCCAAGTTTCGTCATTATTGACAAAACTTGGTCCTCCGTGTCAGCCTCAGCCGATGGCGGACTTTGACGCGATCGTCGTCGGCGCGGGCCACAACGGACTGACCGCAGCCGTACTGCTCCAGAAGGCCGGACTGCGCACTCTGTGTCTCGATTCCAAGCTGTACGCCGGCGGAATGGCCTCCACCGTCGAACTTTTCGACGGCTACAAGTTCGAGATCGCGGGTTCGGTGCAGATTCCGACCTCAGCGACCGTGAGCCGCGAGCTCGGGCTGGACACGCTACCCACCGTCGACCTCGACGTGATGTCGGTATCGCTGCGGGGCGTCGGAGACGAACCGCTCATCTACTACACCGACCCGATGAAGCTGCTGACACACATCAACGAGGTGCACGGCGCCGAGGCCGTCAACGGCATGGCGGGTCTGTTGGCCTGGTGCCAGGCGCCGACACGGGCGTTGGGGCGATTCGACGCCGGCCAGCCGCCGAAGACGCTCGACGAGATGTATGCCTGCGCGACAAACGAATTCGAGCGCTCGACGATCACCGACCTCTTGTTCGGGTCGGTCACCGATGTGCTCGACCGCTACCTTCCCGACAAAGAGAAGCACGGCGCGCTGCGCGGCATGCTGTCGCTGTTGGCGGTCAACACCACCTACCGGGGGCCGGCAACCCCCGGCACCGCCGCGGCGCTGGCCTACGGCTTCGCCGTGCCGGACGAGAATGCGCTGCTGGTCAAGAAGTTGCGCGGCGGCATCGGAGCGCTCACATCGCATCTCTGCGATCTGTTCACCTCGAGCGGCGGCGAGATACGACTGCGGAGCAAGGTCGACGAGATCCTCGTGGCGGACGGCCGCGTCACCGGGGTTCGCCTCGAGGACGGCACGCTGATTGCGGCGCCGATCGTCATCTCCGGCATCGCACCCGACATCACGGTCAACGGCCTGATCGAATCGAACGCGGTGCCCGCCGACGTCCGCGAGCGCTTCTCCCGCGTCGACCACCGCGGCAGCTATCTGCAGATGCACTTCGCGCTCGACGGCGTGCCGGAGTTCGCGGCGCCCTACGAGGTGCTCAACGATCCGGAGATGCAGTCCAACATAGGCATTTTCAGCACCCCGGAGGAGTTGCAGCAGCAGTGGGAGGACTGCAGGCGCGGCATCGTTCCCGCCGACCCGTCGATCGCACTGCAGATTCCATCGGTCAACGACCCGGGCTTGGCGCCGGCGGGTAAGCACGCGGCGTCGGCGTTTTCGTTGTGGTTTCCGGTCGAAGAAAGTCAGTCCAGCTACGGCGACATGAAGGTCGAGATGGGGCAGCGGGTGATCGACAAGATCACCAGGCTGGCGCCGAACTTCGAGGACCTGATCATCAGGCACACCACGTTCACGCCGAAGCACATGGGCACCATGTTCGGCGCCCCGACCGGTGACTACTGCCACGGCCTGATCCATCCGGATCAGATGGGCCCCAACCGCCCCGGCCCGAAAGGCTATGTCGACCAACCGATCCCGGTCGATGGGCTCTATCTCGGCAGCGCGGGTTGCCACGGCGGGCCCGGCATCACCTTCATTCCGGGTTACAACGCGGCCAAGCAGGCGCTCGCCGAAAACGGCTGACGGCGGTCAGGCGCCGGTGGCGCGTTCCAGTTCCTTCAGCGAGTCCTCCAGGTGCCCGAGCAGGCGCTGCAGGTGCGGCACGCTGCGCCGGCAGCCGACGAGACCGAAGTCCAGGTTGTCGGCGTTGTTGGCCAGCGTGATGTTGACGGCCTGCCCGTCGAGTGCGATCGACAGCGGGTAGTTGCCGTCCAGGCGGGCGCCGTTCCAGTACATGCGGCTCGCGCGCCCCGGCACGTTGGAGATGACGATGTTGAACGGTGGCGGAGCCGCCGAGATGAATCCCGGCAGGACGCCGAGGCCGAGCGGCGCGAGCATCGTCGCCGAGAGCGCCAGCGCCTGCATCCTCGGCAACTGCGAGAACACCTTCTTGTTCTTGCGCATCGACGAGCTGATCGCCTCGAGGCGTTTCGCCGGATCGTCGGTGTCGGTGGCGAGGTTGCACAGCAGTACGCCGGTCATGTTGCCGCCGCGTGTCGGCCTCGGCTTCGGTGCGCAGGCTCACCGGAACCATCGCGATCAGCGGCGTATCGGGCAGCGCGTTCTGCTCGGTGAGGTAACCGCGCAGTGCGCCGGCGCACATCGCGAGCACGACGTCGTTGACGGTGACCCCCGCCGCCTGCCTTGACGCTGCGGATCCGTTCCAGTGGCCAGGATTGCGCGGCGACCCGGCGGGCTCCACCGATCGGCACATTGAACATGGTCTTCGGCGCGCCGAACGGCAGGGTGAGCTGCTGTTCGAGCAGCGCGGCACGCGCCAGCGACAGCGTCGACGGGCGCAGCGCCGCGACCGAACCCACCGTCCGGCTGATCTCTTGCAGCAGCGACGTCTCATCCGGCTGCGGATTGCCGACGTTTGGGCGGCAGGTTCCACGGCACGCGAATCTCGGTGTCGCCGGGATCGGTCGACAGCGTGCGCTGCGTCAGCTTCAGCGCCGAGACCCCGTCGATCAGCGCGTGATGGAATTTGACGTATACCGCGAACCGGCCGTCGCTCAGCCCCTCGATGAGGTGGGCCTCCCACAGCGGCCGGTGCCGGTCGAGCAGGGTGCCGTGCAGGCGTGACGTCAACTCCAGCAAGTCGCGGACGCGCCCCGGCGCGGGCAGCGCCGACCGTCGCAGGTGGTAGTCGAGGTCGACGTCGTCGTCGTGGGTCCAACCGATATTGGCGATGCCGCCGAGCACGGTGCCGGGGTGTTTGCGGAACGTCGGCTGGAAGTCGGCCTGTGCGCGACATCGTCTGATGCATCTCGCGCAGGAAGTCCGACCCCGACACCCCCTCCGGGGGGTCGAACAGCTGAAGGCCGCCGACGTGCATTGGGTGCTCGCGGGATTCGGCCAACAGGAACATCGAATCCGTCGGCGAGATGAGCTTCATCGCATTCCTCCTCGGGCGGTCGCCTTCTTTGTATGCCCTTTATGCGCGCTTCCGACAACGTTTCGCCGGATGGTGATGAGGGAACGCCTCCGGAATGGCATTGGCGGTCGCGGTCACCGGCCCGACCGGCGACATCGGCATCTCGGCGATCGAGGCACTCGAACTCAACCCCGACGTGGAGCGGATCATCGGGATGGCCCGTCGCCCGTTCGACCCGGAGGCCAACGGCTGGGTCAAGACCGAGTACCGGCAGGGAGACATCCTCGACCGTGACGCCGTCGACGCGCTCGTGGCCGACGCCGACATCGTGGTCCATCTGGCCTTCATCATCATGGGTTCGCGGGAGGAGAGCGCGCGGGTCAATCTCGAAGGAACCCGCAACGTCTTCGAGGCGACGGTGGCGGCCGACCGGCCGCGGCGGCTGGTGTACACCTCGTCGGTCGCCGCGTACGGCTATCACTCCGACAACCCGGTGCCGATCACCGAAGATGTCCCGCCCCGCGGCTCACCCGAGCACTACTACTCCGAGCAGAAGGCGGCCTGCGAAGCGGCGCTCTCCGAGATCACCACCGGCTCGGCGACTGGAGGTGTTCGTCTTGCGACCGTGCATCGTGGCCGGGCCGAAGGCGCCGACGCTCGCCGAAGCCATGCCATGGAACCAACTCCCCGGTGCGGTGCGCAAGGTGTCCCAGGTGTTGCCGGTGCTCAAGCCGCCCGTTCCCGATCCGGGGACGCCGCTGCAACTGGTGCACCACGACGACGTGGCCGCCGCGATCGCTTTGGCCGCAACCACTTCCGCGCCACCCGGCGCGTACAACCTCGCCGGAGACGGCGTGTTGTCGGTGTCCGACGTCGCCGATGCGCTCGGCGCCCGGCCCGTCCGCGTGCCTCGCGTCGCGATGTCGGCGGCGTCCGAGGTCGTCGCGCGGTTGCCGTTCGTGCCGTCGGCGCTGGAGTGGCTGCATGTCGGACGGACGTCGGTGGTGATGGACACCGGCAAGGCGAAGTCTGAGCTGGGCTGGGCGCCGAAACACACCGCCGCCGAGACCTTGTCGGGGCTGGCGGAGTCGCTCTAGCTTACTGCGTGGGGTCTCCGGTGTCGGCTGGGCCGCTCGGTGTGGCGCCGCCTTCATCGGACCAGTCGCCGCCGTCGTCGTCGCCCTTGGCCGGGTCGCTCTGCACGTCGTCGTCGGCCCCTTCGGCGCCCGCATCAGACTCGGTGGTGTCGGGCTTTTTGTGTTCACCGCCGTGGAGTACCCCGGCGGCCTGGTTTCAGTCGGCGCGCGGCTGCTGAGCTGATCGGCCCAGTCGTCGGGCACCCTGCCTCGCGGGGCCCGGGACGGTCTCGTCTTTCGGGCGGCTATCCGGCGGTGCGAGTTCGGGACCGTCGTAGTACTCGTTGGTCTGGAAGTTCCAGAACCAGTCCTCGCCCGGTTCGAACGAGCGGATGATCGGGTGCCCGGTTTCCCGCCAGTGCGCCGAAGCGTGCCGCGCCAAAGAGTCGTCGCAGCAGCCGATGTGCCCGCAGGCCGCGCACCGCCGCAGATGCACCCACCAGCCACCGGCGGCATCGCATTCGACGCAGCCGGTGCCGCTCGGCGGAACCGTGGGGTCAACGTCAGCGCTCATGCTGGCGAGCCCTAGCCGCGTGCTGTCGAGCGGAACCTGTCCCGGTATGCCTTCGGAGAGATGCCGAGCTCGCTGACGAACACCCGGCGCAACGTCTCGGGACTGCCGAAGCCCGCACTTCGTGCGGCGTCGCCCACCGAGCTGCCTGCGTCCAGCGCCGCCCTGGCGGCGTCGATCCGGATCGCTTCCACGTACCGTGCCGGCGTGGTTCCGAGTTCGGTCTGGAACAGCCGGGTGAGCTGACGTGTGCTCAAAGACGCCTGCGTGGCAAGCGCTTTGACATTGTGGTTGGCGGCGGGGGCGGCTGCGACGGCGTCGGTGACCGCCCGTAGGGACGATCGCTTCGGAGGCTTCGCCTCTATCGTCGCGGAGAACTGCGATTGGCCACCCGCGCGTTTGAGGAATACCACAAGCGAGCGGGCCACCTCACGGACGAGGTCGGCGCCGTGGTCGTCCTCGACAAGGGCCAGCGCCAGGTCGATGCCCGCCGAGACGCCCGCCGATGTGTACACGTCACCGTCGCGAATGAAGATCGCGTCGGGTTCGACCGTCACATCCGGATACGCCCGCGCCAGCAGCCGGGTGTGACGCCAGTGCGTAGTCGCCCGGCGGCCGGCCAGCAGGCCCGCACGAGCCAGGATGAACGACCCCGTGCAGATCGACGCCATCCGGCGGGTGCGCGATCGAAGCCTCTGCACCGCGGCGATCAACTCCGGGATCGATGGGCTTGCCGACCAAGTCATCGCCGCCTGCCACTATGGCCGTGTCGGTGGATTCGACCCGTCGATGCGTGTCGACGCCGCGAAACGCGTGCCGATCGAGGTCGTCACGTCGGCGCCGTCGACGGATGCGACCACCAACCGGTATGACGCGCCGAACAGGTTAGCTTCGGCGAAAACCTCGGCCGGGCCTGCGACGTCGAGCAGCTTCACGCCGTCGAAGACAACGACGGTCACGACGTGTTCGGCGGGCATGACACCACCGTATGTCGCTTTTTGTGGGAAAGATGGCGGATCGGACATCGGCCGCTCGCTGCCCGCGAGCCGACACTGTTCATATGACTGCACACACCATCGCCGGGATCACGATCCCCGACAGCCCGCTGGTGCGGGATGTAACCTCCTACATCCGTGACGTGGAGAACGACCTGCTGTACGACCATTCCCGCCGCGTCTTCCTATTCGGCGCCTTGCAGGGTCGAGCGCCGCGGACTGGACCCCGACCTGGAGCTGCTCTATGTCGGCGCCATGTTCCACGACATCGGCCTCACGCAGGGCTACCGCGACTCGCAGCTGCGCTTCGAAGTGGACGGGGCCAACGCCGCCCGCGATTTCCTGCTGGCACGAGGCGCCGATGAGCAGCACCGTTCGCAAGGTATGGCTGAGCATCGCCCTGCACACCACGCCGGGCGTACCCGAGTTCCTTGACCCCGAGATCGCTCTCGTCACCGCCGGCGTCGAGACCGACGTGCTCGGCATCGGGCGCGACGACCTGTCTGAAGGAAGTGCTCGCGGCTGTGACGGCAGCGCATCCGCGACCGGACTTCAAACGCCGCATTCTTCAGGCGTTCACCGATGGCAACGTCCATCGCCCGCGAGAGCACGTTCGGCAACGTCAACGCCGACGTCCTGGCTCATTACGATCCGACGTTCGTCCGCGACGATTTCGTCGAGATCATCCTCGGCAACAAATGGCCGGAGTGACGCCTTTCGGCGATCAGAGATCACCGACGGCATCGACATAGTGTCGCGCCATGGCTACCAGTGATTCCCGCGAAGTCGTGATCGAAGCAACGCCAGAGGAGATCCTCGACGTCATCGCCGACGTCCAGTCGGCGCCGGACTGGTCGTCGCAGCATCAGGGCGCCGAGATTCTGGACACCGACGAGAACGGTCGGCCGGGCCGAGTGAAGCTGAAGTTGAAGACCATGGGCATCTCCGACGAACAGGTCGTCCAGTACTCATGGACGGACAACACCGCAGGCTGGACCCTCGTCAGCTCGAGTCAGCTCAAGACCCAGGACGCTAAGTACACGCTGACCCCTGACGGCGACAAGACAAAGGTGAAGTTCGAGATCACCGTGGATCCGGCGGTTCCCATTCCCGGGTTCGTGCTCAAGCGGGCGATGAAGGGCGGGCTCGAGTCGGCCACCGACGGCCTGCGCAAGCAGGTGATGAAGGTCAAAAAACGCGGCTAGGGCCCGCGCGACACCCGAAGTCGCCGTATTTCCACGTGGCGGCATAGGTGCTCTTAGGCTCGTTGGGTGCGCTTGTCATGGCCGTTGATCGGCCGCCTCGAGGAGATGCGGACCATCGAGGCCGCCATCTCGGCCCCCGATGTCGGTGGCATCCTCATCTGCGGTGCGGCGGGTGTGGGGAAGAGTCGCATCGCCCGTGAGGCGTTGTCGGCCGCGGCATCGCACGGCTGTCGAAACCCGGTGGACGGTTGGCGCATCGTCGGCGCTGGCGATTCCGCTTGGTGCGTTCACTGCCTGGGCGCCGTCGGGTGTCACCGACACCGTTCAGTTGTTGCGTGGGGTGGTCGAGTCACTGTCCGCCGCCCCTTCCGGCGCCAAGGTGGTTCTGGGTGTCGACGACGCACATCTGCTCGATGAACTGTCTACGTTCGTGGTGCATCAGATCGTGCAGCGCGGTGCGCGCGAAGGTGATACTCACCGTCCGAGACGGTGCGCCGATTCCGACCGCAGTACAGGAGATCTGCAAGGTCGCCCAGTTCGACCGGCTTGACCTGCAGCCCCTTTCGTCCGGCGAAACCACGACGCTGCTGTCGGAGACCCTCGGGGGATCGGTAGCTGCGGATGCTGCTGAGCGACTATGGAAGCTGACTCACGGCAATGCCCTGTACCTGCGGAACATCGTCGAGCAGGAGGTTGCTGACGGCCGAATCGTGGAAGAGCGCGAATGCTGGCGCTGGACTGGTGATCCGATCGTGCCGCCCGGCCTGGCCGAGCTCATCGAATCCCGCATCGGCGACCTGCCCGCGCCGGTCGGCGACGTGGTCGACGTGCTGGCGGTGGGGGAGCCGATCGAACTCGCGATCCTGACGAAGATCACCGATGCAGCCGCGATCGAGAAGGCTGAAACCCACGGCCTCATCACCCTCGAGCCCGCCGGTCGCGGCATCGAAGTGCGGGTGGCCCATCCGCTCTACGGTGAGGTACGCCGGCAGGCGTGCGCCACATAGCCGGTTGCGACGGCTGCGCGGACTGGTCGCCACCGAACTCGCGGCATCCAGCGACCGCGACGACGTACGAGTCATCGTGCGTCGGGCGGCGTTGAGTCTCGACTCCGACCTCACACCCGACCCGGATCTGTTGGTCAGGGCCGCCCATGGCGCCGTATGGCTGGCGGACCTACCTCTCGCGAACCGGCTCGCGGAAGCGGCGGTGCATGCGGGCGGCGGGGCCGGAGCCGAACCTTGTTCGGGCGCACGCGTTGTCGTGGCTCGGACGCGGTGAGGACGCCGAAACTGTGTTCGCGGAGATCCGGACCGACGAGCTGACCGATCGCGACCGGGCACGATTCGCGTTTCTGCGATCGAGCAACATGCTTTGGGCGCTTGGTGATCCGGTGCGAGCCAAAGAAATCATCGACGACGCGTCGCGTGATGTCCCGAAGGACGCTCGCACGTACATCGACGCCTTCCTCACGGTGTATTGGTATGCGATGGACCAGCCGGAAGAGGCGAGGCAGGCGGCGAAAACCCTTGTACTGGACGACCTGCCCGTCGTTGGCGCCGAAATAGCCTGGGCGCTCGCCCAGATATCCGCGGACGCAGGGCGCACCACCGAGGCCGTTGACGTTGCGGAGGCGGGTTACGACGTCGCGACACGGACTCTCGACGCCCCGCACATGAGGTTCAACATCGCCGACGCAGAAGTCAGCGCACTGGTGCTGTCTGGGCGAGTCGCCGATGCACTTGACGTGGCCGCACGCATACGCACGCAGGCGGCGGAACTCCCGGGGGCGGCGCAGTTGCTTGGCGCCGCGGTGGCAGGTCGGGCGGCCCTCGGTGCCGGCGACGTGAATACCGCAAGTGCGCTGCTGGGACAGGCGGCCGACGAGTTGTCCGCCTCGCACACCCTCGGCTGGGGATACAGCTATCGCGTCCCGCAGGTGACTGCACTCGCCATTCGTGGTCTGACGGATGAGGCAGCGGCCGTGCTCGCCGCGCTCGACAAGATGCAACGCGCATTTCGATCGCTGGACCACGAGCGGAGCCTGGCGCGGGCGTGGGTGGCTGCCGGCCAAGGCGCCGTCACCGAGGCCATTGCCATCTTGCTTTCGGCGGCCGAGGAGGCGAGAGACAAAGGGCGATTCGCCGCAGAAGTGCTATGCCTGCAGACCGCCACCCAATTCGGTGATCGGACCGGCGCACCACGGTTGCACGAGCTCGAATCGATCGTCGAAGGGCCACGTGCCGGCGTGGCGGCGCGGTTCGCCGCCGCGCTGCACGACGGGGATGCCGCTAAATTAGCCTCCCTTTCAGAGGAATTCGAGCGCATGGGCGATCTGGTTGCCGCCGTCGACGCTGCCGCCCACGCAGCGGTCGTGTATCGCCGCAAAGACAAACGGGGATCGGCGCTGGGATGCTCGACACGCGCCGATGCACTCGCGGCCCAATGCGGCGCCATCACGCCTGCGCTTCGTCAGGCCAGCGAGTCCTTGCCGCTGACCGATCGCGAGGCTGAGATCGTGATGCTCATCGGTGAGGGACTGTCCAATCGCGGCATCGCCGAGCGGCTGACGCTTTCGGTACGCACGGTCGAGAGCTACGTGTATCGGGCCATGCTGAAGACGGAAACGACCAGTCGCGACGAACTCGCCGCCCTGCTACCTCGTCGTAAGGCCCCTAAGTAGTACCGACTCGCCACTGGCGAGATTGCAGTGGTGCACTACTGGGCTCGCTTCACCGAAAGTGAACCAAGATTCCACCGTCGCGCCCTCCGCATACCCATACCGAATGAATCCAGGCGAACCCCAATTGTCGGCGCCTGCGATCAATGCGGCCCCCGGTGCGCGCAGCAGCGAGAGGTAACCGGCGGCGAGTGAGAATCCCAGAAGCGTCGAGTTGCAGCCGGCGTCGATGCCAACAGCCGCCGCGGTCCCGCCGGTGGCTTCGCGCTGCACATAATGATGTGCAGGCCACCCTGGCATCCCCTGAATCCCGGTGCCGCCGTACAGGATCAGTGCTAAGTCTTCGCCGCTGTAGCGAGACCGCGACAGCGCCTCCCTTGGCGGCAATCACGGCCATGTCGGGTGCAGAGATGTCCCCTGCCACGGCCGTACCGGTCCAGCCGCTCTTCTCGCGGGTATCGGCGTCGAGGCGGCCGTCGGCAACCGCAGACTCGGTACTGTAGGACTCCGGCAAGTACAGGCCGATCGATTCGATGAAAAGTTCGATAGTCGCATGGGTGATCCTCTCCTAGCCAACTGCTCCGACGACGGCGAATGCGATGAGCGTGCCCAACAGGCCGAGGGTCGATACTGCTGCGGGCCATCGGTTTTCCCCGCTGCCGAGGTGTCTGATCGCGAACCCGGCGACTCCCATGGCAGGCAGCGCGACAAGTACCTTGGACAGCGGCGAAACCGGGGCGGCAATGGCGAACAACGCTACGGCCAGCGGTCCGGTGCCAATGGTGAGCAGCGACGTTGTCAGGTAGCCAAGCGACCTGGCATAGCTTCGCTCACCTACTGCAGGCCGACGGACGAGCTTCTTCCCGAACTCAACCTGGCACGCGCATAGCGTCAGTATCAGAATTCCGAGTCCACCGACAACTGCGGTCGGCGCACCGCCGACGATCTTGGTGAGGGCCACGAGCAAGTACACATACAACAACAGTTGAACCGGAAAGCTGAGCAGCACGTTCGACACGAGATTGTCGCCGCGAGTAGAGGGGAATCGTTGCCCGAGCGCCATCAGCACCGCGGCGTACAGGAGCTGACCGGTCACGACGACCATTCCAATGGGGAACGACAGATTCGCGACGACGATGACCGTCACGCATACGGCGGTAAGAGACGACAGGTCCCGGAGCTCCACCACGCCCGATGCAACCGGACGTTGTGGGTTGGCGACCCGGTCGTAGTCCTGGTCACGGACGTCGTCAAGAACACGCATGATCAGCAAGTCGGCGAACAGGGTCACGGCAACTATGCCCAACATCGGAATGGCGCTGACAGAGATGTGTTCGCCGGCGAGCGCGGCGAACAGTCCGATTCCCCCAGCGCCGAACGCCAAGGCGTACACGCTCGACAGGGGCAGAGGGTAACGGTTGACGACGAAATGTGAGATGCGGACCGCACTGGTCATTTGCCTTCTCCTCTCCACGTAACCGGCAGGCTCCATACTCCGCGGGTGAACATCTCGGTGCGCCAATCGATTTCAGAGTCCGCAACAAGTGCAAGCCCGTCCAGTCGGCACAACACCGCTTGCAGGCCGACTTGGAGTTCGACGCGTGCGAGAGATGCTCCGACGCACCGGTGCGTACCGTGGCCGAACCCGAGGTGCGGGTTCGGCCTCCGTTGCGGACAGAACTCGTCGGCCTGGGGAAACACGTCGGGATCGCGGTCGGCTACGTCAGCCATGGGGACGACGACCTCACCCTTCGAGATCAGGCGATCGTGCAGCTTCACGTCGGCCACAGCGACATGCGCTCGCCCGGCCGTGGCGCCGAACCACAACCAGCGGAGCAGCTCTTCCACCACGCCTGGGATCTGGCCGGGGTCTGCGCGAATTGCATCCGCCAGCCCGGGACGTTGAAGTACCTCGATGAGCTCCCAACGCAAGGTGGCTGCCGGTCGTCTCGGCGCCCGCCATGAGCAGACCCATGCTCAGCATCACGATTTCGGCGTCGGTGAGTCCGCCGCTGGACTCGTCGTGTAGGAGTGCGTCGATCAATCCGCCGTTGGCGCCGCGGCGCCGAGAACGAATCACGTTGCGCTCGAAGTAATCGTGTAGTTCGAGCGTCGCTTCAGCGACCTCGTCGTCACGGTATCGACCGCACGACCACGCAACCGTCATCCGCGCAGCGAGATATGGCAGATCAGCGACGTCAAGACCGAGCAGGTCCATGTGAACGAGGTTGGGGAACGGGTGGCAGAACAGCTCGAAAATGTCTGCGGGCGGTCCAGCCGTGAGTAGGTCGCCGATGAGTTGGTCGGCGACATGTTGGATGAAGGGCCTGGCTTGTTCAGCTCTACGCGCCGTGAACCAGCCCTGGATGGCACGTCGTCGAACTGTGTGGAGTGGCGGATCGCTGGTGGCCAGCGCGAGCGGCGGCGAGCCAGAGCCTTCCCACAACGTGTGCACATGAAACTGTGCACGGCTGAATCGGTTGTCACTCAATACTGTTCGGACATCGCAATGGCGGGTGACGGCGACGGCCGCGGTACCGTCGTGCAATTCGACATCGGGGGTCGGCTGCCTGCGAAAGAGGTCGACGTATTCGTCGGGCAGCGAAGTGCCCGGTATCGGATCGAGCGGTAGTCGCATGGTGTCACCGCGGTTTCTGTGGGTGCTTGCAGAAAATGCGCACGGTGCCGGACCGGCCGTCGATTTCAATGTCGTCGCCGTCGGATATCGCGGCCGTCGCCCCTGAAACTGCGACCACGGTCGGGATGCCGAGCATACGGCCGGTAATGGCGGTGTGCGAGACCATGCTGCCGCGCTCGACGACAATTCCCGAGGCGTTCATCATCAGCGATAACCACCCAGGATCAGTCTCGCGGGCAACGAGAATTCGCCCAGCGCAATCGCCGGGCTCGACATCCGGTCGTAGCACCAATCTCGCGCGACCACGGACGGTCCCCGCGCTCGATGCGAGACCCACTAACACGGTGCTGGAGCCCTCGGCCGGTGCGCTTTTCGCAGCACTGCGCCGCAGATCGGCGTCATCGATCGGCAGTGCGGCAGTCGTGAAACTGGCCGCAAGCTCCGGACGGCTGCATGACCGCAGGTACGCCTTCTTCCGCGCTCGCGCCAGGCGGCGCAGATCGACATGTGTGGAGGTACCGTCGAAGGCGCCCAGCAGCTCCTCGGCTTCGAGATGGACATAGTCGTCGGGTGAATCCAAGCGGCCGGCAGCGGCCAAATCCGACCCGAGAGGGCTCATGACGTCCCGCGAGAAGCCGTACAGCTGGGTCCGGCAGAACCGCGTATCTTCGCGAGCCCTGAAGAGGAACCGTCCGGCGCACAGCACTACGCGGAGGATGGCGCGCCTGGACCTGGCGGGGCAGATCCTGCGCAGTTCGTCGAGTGCCTCTCTCGCCGCCGTCGACTCTTGAATCGCCATTTCCTGCAAACTCGTTCCCGCCGCGACGAATGGCCGCAGGGAATCGATGAGCATCTCAGGTCGCTGACGCGGCGTCGGCTCTTCGATCTTGAGGTCGTTCAACGCGCGGTCGCCAAACCTCCGGAGGTGCGTCATGGCGTCGGCGGCCAGCTCGCTGCCATAGACGCCACTTGCGATGTCGTCCAGCGTCTCTCGTGCATCCCCGGTCAGCACCCGCTGCGCCAATCCGGGGATACCGTTGATCTGCTCAGCAAGCGCCACCGTGGAGTGCACCGACTCCACGCACACGCTGAGAACACTGGGGTCGATTCCCCGCTGTGCGCGGTAGAGCACCGATCTGACGCTGAAAACCGATGCTGCGCAGGCCGAAACGGCATCGATCAGCGCTCCGGGACCGACGTATAGGTAACTATCGGTCAGCCCCGCGAACGGGTCGGCCGCGTCGTCTTCGCCCGGGTGACCGTCCCGCCCGACTACGCATGCGCGAACGGCCACGTCAGGTGACCCGAGGTCAACGTACTTCTCGAGGATCGCTGTCCGCATCTCCGGCGTGAGAGGCACCTGCACGGCGGCGCTGCGAGCCGACTCGGCCCATGCGGTCAAGCGCTCCGCGCCTGCGCCGACGCCCGGAAATGTGCCGACCACATCGGCGATCGTCGTCCACGGAGACTCGACAACGACGCAGAAGAACGGTGGAACTGAAACGCCGGTGTCGCGAAGCCGCTGCTGGCGTGCGAACTTGTGCCCGACCAGACTGGCGTCGGCGAGTTCGGCGGGTGCGTCGAGAGTCTTTATCATCACCACACCCCGGGCACGAACCGGCGTCGGGTGCTGGCGAATTCGCGATACCCGGGTGATTTGATGAGGACCGCTTCTTCGATCCTGATGCGCCAGAGAATCGCGGCTGCAAGGAGAGTCAGTGTCGCGATACTTGCCGGACCTGCGAAGTAACCGACGAAGCCGATGTTGGCGAGCAACATCCCGGCGTATGCAGGATGGCGCAGCACGCGATACGGGCCGGAACAGATCAGGCCACTTTCGGAGATCCGGATGACCCGGTGCGAATACTGTTCGCCGAGTTCATGAATCGCCCGTGCGCGTAACGCCACGCCTGCAAGGAACACCCCCGCCAGCACGATGCCGACTTCAATCGATTCGATCGGCTCGGAGTATGCGGCCGTGACAGCCGTACCGACCCGCGCTACCGCGTAGGGAACGAGGGTGCGATTCTCCGCGGCCGACCGACTTGGTGTGCCGACGGTGATTCGTGCCTCCGACAGCATCCACACGAGATATGCGGCGACAAAGGTCGCCGCGGCGAACCGCCCGCCTATGGCGTGTACCGACACCGCACCTGCGAGGGCAATAACTATGAGTGCCAACAGCGTGCGAAGAACGCAGGTGGTGAGGCGGTCAGCCATGCTCGGCCGCCGGTGCAGTGTCCATTCGTAGCCGGGACTAGCCGGCGCGAAGTCGCGCATACTCGTCTTCGTTCACACACCGGGCCGCGATGAGAATGGAGCCGACTGTGCTTGCCTGATCGCCCAGCGTGTGCACGTCCATGCGAATTTTGTTGGTCTGTTCGGGCGCAGTGACTTGCCACGACAGCGCCTGTGCGGCGTGACCAGCCGGCACCGCGGTCGGCACTTCCGCGGTGAGCCCGACGAAGATCATCTTTATCCCGAACGGGTGCTCTCCCCACCGGTGCAGGATTGCGATGGTGAACTGGCGGGCGGCTTCGACAATGGACGCGACTGCGCCGGCCCGCGGTGATATTCCGCCGATGGCGCCCTGCTCGCGGACCCGAGTCCAGACGCGTCCGTCCTCGACTGTCAAGGGACCGATCGCGACGTTGCGGCGATCGGCCCGGTGCACCAGGTCACTCGAGATCGGCCCGTCCTCGAGTGCCGGCGCCGCGCGGAGCTCCATGACCCGCGGGATTTCGCGTCGCCCCAGCAAACCCCTCGCGATGCTGCGGCCAGACTGGATGAATTCGATCCGGTTGGGTCCGTCGGCCTCCCGCACGGCGGTCAACTCCACTGCGGCGTCGAGCTCACAGAACTTGGTGTAGGTGAGACGGAAGGTCACGTCGTCCGGCTCCAGCATCGCAGCGTGCTCTGCCAGTTCGAGAACAGCCACCGCGAGCAGCATGCCCGGCGCGTGGTCGAGCGGATGGTCAAAGAAGACGGGGTCATCGAGGTCAACGCGCGCAAAGCCGCGCGCTTGAGCCTCGGTTCGGCCCGACATCCAGGATGTCGATCGTGCGTCCAGGAATCACCCGAGCCGCAGTCGGTGCGAGTAGCTGCATCGTTGCCTCCTTCGCTCGTAACGGATCGTCACTGGCATTCGGGTGGAGGAGCGCAGTAGAGCCCTACTGCAATCGGGCGCGTCTTGGCACGGGACTACTTAGTCGCAGGTCCGCCGTGTCGCGCGCGATGTCTCGGGTCGGAGACCAGGCAACGCTAAGTAGTCCCGCGCCGAAACGGGCGCGATTCCAGTAGTGCTCTACTGCGCGCGTTTGTTCAGACGGAGGCGACGATTCGAACCGACGGTGCACGACGGAAAGAAAGTCTGGTGAGATATGGCCACTCAGGGTGAGTCCAGCGAGCCGATCGCCATTGTCGGGATCGGTTGTCGTTTGCCGGGAGGTGTCAACTCACCGGATGAATTGTGGCAGTTTCTTTCCGACGGAGGCGACGCGATCTCGCAGTTTCCTACCGACCGGGGCTGGAATCTCGATGCGCTGTTCGGACCCGACCCCGACGCGCCGCGGGCCACATACGTCCGCGTCAGGCGGTTTCGTGGAAATGTCGGCTGATTTCGACGCGGCGTTCTTCGGGATCAGTCCGCATGAAGCCCAGGCCATGGACCCGCAGCAGCGACTGCTGCTCGAGGCGACGTGGGAGGCGCTGGAGCGAGCAGGGATCAACCCGAGTATCACTGCACGGCAGTGATACCGGTGTGTTCATCGGCGCTGGGCGTTCAGGAGTACGGCCCGCGCATCTACGAGGAGACGGAGGGATTTGCCGGCTACCTGTCGACGGGTACCGCGGTCAGCGTCGCCTCAGGTCGAGTGGCCTACACACTTGGGCTGCAGGGGCCGGCGGTGACGATCGACACTGCCTGCTCGTCATCTCTGGTTGCGGTGCACCTTGCCGTGCGATCGTTGCGGTCGGGTGAATGTGACTTGGCGGTGGCGGGCGGTGCAACCGTGGTGTGCTCACCCAGCGTCTACGTCGGCTTTCGGCCGGCAGGGCGCGCTGTCCGAGGACGGCCGATCCAAGCCATTCGCTGCGGCGGCGGACGGGTTCGGCGTTTCCGAGGGCGCAGGCGTGCTGGTGCTGGCCAGACTGTCGCACGCGCGCAGCCTCGGTTACCCGGTGCTTGCGCTCATCCGGGGCAGCGCCGTCGGACAGGACGGAGCCTCCAATGTGCTGTCCGCCCCGAGCGGTCCAGCACAGCAGCGGGTGATTCGGCAAGCTCTGTCGGATGCGGACCTGACTCGCCGGTGACATCGACGTGGTCGAGGCGCACGGCACCGGCACGAGGATCGGCGATCCGATCGAAGCGGAAGCGTTGCAGGCAACATACGGCAACGCGCACTCGGCAGCGCGGCCACTACTGGTCGGCTCGGTCAAGTCGAACATCGGTCATACGCAGTTCGCGGCTGGCGTCGCGGGAATCATCAAGATCGTACAGTCGATTCGGAACGGGATTGTGCCCGCGACGTTGCATCTGGATTCGCCTACGCCGCAGGTGGATTGGTCGTCCGGAACGATCGAGGTGGTCGGCAGCGCACGCCCGTGGCCCGACCGGACCGACCGACCGCGGCGCGCTGGGGTGTCGGCGTTCGGCGTCAGCGGAACCAATGCCCACGTGATACTGGAGCAGGCGCCGGCGGAGATTGCGGCCGTCCAGTTGGCGCCCAAGCGTGGGTTGGAAACGCCGTGGGTGTTGTCCGCGAAGTCGGCGTCGGCGCTTGGCTGAACAGGCGGCCCGGCTGCAGCGGTTCGTCGAGCAGCACTCCGAATCGGACCCGAACGATGTGGCGTACTCACTGGTCACCACCCGGGCGTCGTTCGACCACCGCGCCGTGGTGGTCGGAGCCGATCGTGACGAGTTGTTGAGCGGGTTGGCGGCGATCGCCTCCGGCGCGCCCGCACCGAATGTGGTGACCGGAAAGGCCACTGCCGCAGGGGGAACGGTCTTCGTCTTCCCCGGCCAGGGATCGCAGTGGACGGGCATGGCGGTCGAACTGTTGGACACCGCACCGGCGTTCGCCGATCAGATGCGGCGCTGCGATGCCACTTTCGCCGAGTTTGTCGACTGGTCGTTGCTCGAGGCCGTGCGTGGCGGGGTTGGCTCTCCGAGCCTCGACCGGGTCGATGTGGTGCAGCCCGTGCTGTTTGCGGTGATGGTGTCGCTGGCCGCGCAATGGCGGGCGCTGGGAATCCAGCCCGACGCGGTACTCGGCCATTCGCAGGGTGAGATCGCCGCCGCCTACGTCGCAGGTGCGCTCTCGTTGCGAGACGCGGCGAAGGTGGTCTGCTTGCGTAGCAAGGCGATCAGCGCAATCGCAGGAACCGGTGGCATGGTCTCGATCGCGCGGCCCGTTGAACGGGTTCTTGCGCTCATCGAACCATGGGGTCAATCGATTTCCGTTGCCGCGCAGAACGGTCCGTCCTCGACCGTCGTCACCGGCAACGCGGCGGCGTTGGACGAGCTCATGGCCGAATGCGAGCGGGATGACGTGCCGGCCACGCAGGATTCCCGTCGACTACGCCTCGCATTCGTCTCAGGTCGAGGCGTTGCGGGAGACACTGCGCGAGTCGCTTTCAGGTCTGCAGCCGCGAACCGGCGATATCGCATTCATCTCCGCAGTCACCGGCGCCGGGCTGGACACTTCGATCCTCGACGGCGACTACTGGTTCGCCAACATACGGCAACCGGTGCTGTTCGAAGCATGCTGTCCGATGGTCGTACGAACACGGTTACCGCACGTTCATCGAATCCAGCCCGCATCCGGTGCTGAATGTCGGCATCCAGGAGTCACTGGAGGACTACGGCGACGACCACAACGTGGTCGCGACGCTTCGACGCAACGAGGGTGGCATGCGCCGGTTCCTGCTGTCGGCTGCGGAGGCCCACGTGCATGGGAAATCGCCGAGCTGGGCCAGCGTGATCGACCGGGCACGGCGCGTGTCGCATCGACTTGCCCACCTATGCCTTCCAGCGGAAACGCTACTGGATGGACCCCTCGCCCAATTCCGTCGACGCGAGCAGGCTCGGCGCCATCGAACGCAGAGCATCCGTTGCTCGGTGCGGTTGTGGCACAGGCGGAGTCGGACGAAATCATCTTCACTGGTCGGTTGTCGCTCACGTCGCATCCATGGCTGGCCGACCATAGAGTGCACGGAGTGGTGCTGCTGCCTGGTGCAGCGATGGTGGAGCTGGCATTACACGCGGGCGACCATGCCGAATGCCCGCGGGTGGACGAACTTGTCTTGCAAGCTCCGTTGATCGTCGGCGAACACGGTGGTGTAGCAGTGCAAGTGGTCGTGGGCGCGTGGCGTGAGTCCGGCGAACGTCCGATCCGGATCTACTCGCGGATCGCCGATGGTGTGGATCGGCAGTGGACTCGGCATGCCGAAGGCGTACTCTCGCCAGTCGCCGCACCGACCGGCACAGCGGAGACCGAACCATGGCCGCCGGCTGGCGCGGAACCGATTGATGTTTCCGAGCTCTATCCCGCGCTGGCCGCGCTTGGATACGAGTACGGCCCGGCGTTTCGCGGCCTGCACTCGTTGTGGCGCCGTGAGGCCGAGGTGTTTGTGGAGGTGGCGTTGCCGGAGCAGGCGAAGGCCGACGCGGGCCGGTTCGGTCTGCATCCGGCATTGCTTGACGCGATCCTGCACGGCATCGCCGCGGGCGGCATCCTCCCGGAATCGGACCTGACCCGCTTGCCGTTCGAATGGGAAGGCGTGTCGCTGGATGCCGTCGGCGCAAGCCGGCTTCGGGCGCGAATCACGCTCGTCGGCGACAACACGGTTGCTGTCGTTTTCATGGACAGCTGCGGGGCAGTCGTTGGTCGTATCGATTCGCTCACCCTGCGTGGGGTTTCACCCAGCCGGCTGCTGGCGAGCACTGATTCCAATGACGCTCTGTACGGGCGTGGATTGGGTCACTCTCGCGCGGCCAACCGACAGCGCTGGCGGTGCCGCTCACCGATAAGTGTCACCGTATTACGCTGCCCGACAACGATTGCGGATAGCGCGGCGGTCGCCGACGACACGCGCCGAACACTGATGCATGTGCTGGATCGGGTACAGGATTGGCTGCTGAGCGATTTTCGTGACGACGACGCGCGACTGGTGGTCCTCACCTGCGGTGCCGTCGCGGTCGACTCATCTGAGGTTGTCACCGATCTCTCCCAGGCGGCCGTGTGGGGTTTGTTGCGAAGCGCGCAGACCGAGCATCCTGGGCGCATCTCGGTGGTCGACGTCGACGACTGGACCAGCGCCGACGTTGCGGTCGCCGAAGCGGTCAGCCGCGACGAGTCGCAACTCGCGCTCCGCGACGGCGTGTGCTTCGCCCCTCGGCTGGCGCGCGTCGAGCGACTCCAGAGCACTATGCCAATCGATCCCGAAGGCACGGTGCTGATCACGGGCGGCACCGGCGTGCTCGGGACGATGCTTGCCCGGCATCTGGTCACCCGTCATGGTGCGCGCAATCTGTTGCTGATCAGCCGAAGGGGTCGCGCGGCCGAAAATGCCGACGCTATCGAGTCGGAGCTCACCGAGCTTGGCGCCGCAGTACGCATCGCATCGTGCGACGCGACGGACCGGGATTCGTTGGGGGCACTGTTGGACGGGATACCGGACGAGCATCCGTTGACCGCCGTTGTTCACGCCGCAGGCGTGCTGGACGACGCCGTGTTCACAGCGCAGACGCCACGGCACCTGGATGCGGTGCTGCGGCCGAAGATCAACGCGGCGTGGAACCTGCACGAGCTCACCGCGTCCGCGGACCTGTCGGCCTTCGTGCTGTTTTCGTCGGCAGCCGGTGTTCTCGGCTCCGCGGGCCAGGCCAATTATGCGGCTGCCAATGCATTCCTCGATGCGCTCGCACAGCATCGGCGGCAGCTGGGGCTGCCGGGTGTGTCTATGGCGTGGGGATGGTGGGCGCAAGCGACCGGGATGACAGGGCATCTCGACGAGCGCGATCGTGCACGCATGAGCCGTGCCGGTTTTGTGCCGATGTCGTCGGCCGACGGCTTCGCGCTGTTCGATTCTGCACTCCGGCAGTCGCGCTCGGTCGTCGTGCCGGCTCAGTTCGACTTCACCGCAATCCGGTCCCATGCGGCGGATCGAGGCCTGCCACCGATCTTCCGCGGTCTGATCCGCGCCGTACGGCGCTCTGTCGAGTCCGCTGAGGCAGTCGAGTCCTCTTCCGATCTTCGGCAGAGACTTGGGGCGATGAGTACTGCCGAACAGGAACACGAACTGCTTGACATCGTCCGGTCAAACGCAGCCGCCGTGCTCGGGCACGACTCCGCCGACGCAGTCGGCAACGACCAGGAGTTCATCAACGAGCTCGGCTTCGATTCGCTTGGCGCGGTTGAGCTGTGGAATCGGCTCAAATCGGCGACGGGCTTGAAGTTGCCTACGACTGCGGTCTTTGACCATGCGACACCGAAGGCGATGGCCCGGTACCTGGCGAGTGCACTTGACATCGGCGGGCCTCCCACCACCGCGCAGGTATGGGAACGATCGCGAACCGCTACCAACAACGAGACCTGGGTCCCCACACGAATTCCCGCTGACGTGTGACGGATTGGTGAGACGTTTCTACATCGCCTCGGCCCAGTCGATGTGTCCTTCGAAGCCAAGCGATTCCGCCATCGCCCGATAACGACTCACCAAGTCGCGGTAGGCGACGTCGTCGCCGCGGGCCCGGGCCAGCAGCGCGCGCAACCGCAGCAGCGTGATCTCGATCGCCGCCGAACCGTTGTCTGCCGACACGTTCGCCAGCCAGTCGATCTGCTCTTCGGCCTCGGCCACGTCGCCCTCGGCGCCGCGCTGCAGCAGCGCCTCCACCAAAACGCCTGTGCCCCAAACGCCATAGCCGATCCGTCCTGCCTGGTGTAGCTCGTTTACGGCGCTGCGCATCACGGGAATCGCCGCATCCGCGGTTGCCGCGCCTGGCCCTCTCCCGCGCGTCCCACAAGTCGGCGAGCGGGACCACGAAGGGACTTTGCACTCGCAGAAACATTTCGCGGGCCTGCACCATCAGCTCCAGCCCGCGGTCACGCTCGGCCGCTGCGTCCCGATTCAGCAGCGCGAGACCCAGTGTGTACTTCGCCACGCCAAACATGAGGCCGTCGCCCGCTCCCTCGGCGGTCTTCACCGCTTGCTCCGTCGCGGACACTACGTCGTCGTCGGCCCGAAGCACCCCGTAGTAGATCGCGAGACCATAGGTCCAGTTGAGAACACCGGCAATGGTTGCCGCGTTGCTGTTTTGGACCATCGCGACCGCGTCGTGGAGATCTTGCCGCCACCCGGGACGGTCCAGCCACCACCGAGCAACGCCGCGCCATGCCAACGCGATCGCCAGCGGTGATCCCACACCGAAGCCGGCGCCCTTGGCGGGGTCGCCGTCAGTCAGGTCGATGACGGTCTGCGACCAGCGCAAGATCTCGCCGAATTCCCCTGCGTCGAACCAATTGGCGAACACGATGAACGCCAACCCCAGTGTCGGGGTGGGATCGCCCAACGATTCCAGGAGCGCCATCTGCTCGGACGCCAGCTGCGACGCCTCGCGCACACGCCCATGGACCACATGGCTCCCCACCAGCCCGGCCATGCCGATCGCCAGCGAGACCTTGTCCCCGGTGAGCGCGCACAACTGCGCCAGCTCGTCGAAATGGTCTGCGATGTTCACATCGACTCGCCAGCCGGTGGCGAGCAGCATGGTGCGGGGGGCAATGCGCATCGACAGTTGGTTAGCGTCGTCGGCAGGCAGCGCGTCGGCGATCCGGCGTGCCCGCTCCCAATTGACCCGCGCAGCGCCGAGATCGCGGTTGGTTGACCACGCGGCGGCGCGCATGTGCCAGCCATACGCCGCGTGCAGCTCGCCTGCAGCTTCGAGATGTTCGGCGATCAGCGCCGCGTTCTCCTCGACCGAGCCGGGTCGCGTTCTTGGATCGCGGCGGCCAGGCGCCGGTGCCATTGGGCGCGATCGGATTTCAGCTGTGATTCGTAGGCCACCGCGCGGATCAGCGGATGGTGGAAGGCGTACTCGGCGTCTCGCGGTGAACTTCACCTGATCGATCAGCTCCGCGCTCAGTAGCTCGTCGAACACCGCATCGATGCCCAGCGCAGTGAGCAGCTCTGCCTCGAAGCGGGCGCCGATCACCGATGCCGCGGTCAGCGTCCGCTTGGCTCGGTGCTCAGCCGGTCGATGCGTGCGCTGATGGCCGCCTGCACCGTGGCAGGCACGTTCAGCTCGGCGACATCCGCGCGACAGACGTATCCGCCGCGACTCACCGGTCAGCACCCCGCGCTGCACCAACTCGCGCACCATCTCCTCTGCGAAGAACGGGTTCCCGGCGGCCCGGTCGGCGATGATCGCCGTCAGCTCGTCAACCGAAGGATCCGAACCCAGCAGCTGGCCGAGCAGGCCGGGATGTCCGAATCACCCAGTGGGGCAAGCGCTATCGTCTGGGCGCCGTGCACCCGCGTCAGCGCTCCCTCGTACTCGGGGCGGGATGGTGATCAGCACCATCGACTGGAATCTGCGGGATCGACGGTGAGGAAGTCGGCCAGCATCGACTCGCTGACCGCATCGATCCAGTGCGCATCCTCGATGATGTACAGCGCCGGTTCGGTGCGTGCCAGCGACGCCGTGTTGATCAGTGCGGTCAACCGGCGCCGCCGCGCATCCGGATCGATTTGGGGCAGCGCCACATCGGGGTCGGCGATGCCGAGCAGGTCATCAAGCAGCAGCAGATCCTGCGGGTCGGCGCTCGGGGAATCGCGCCCGCAGCTCGAGCGCGGGCGGCTTCGCCATCAAGGTCAGCCACGCCGATGCGCGTGCGCAGCAGGCGCGCGACGACCTGGAACGGGATGTCGCTGGCGTGGGATTCGCAGAAGGTCCAATACACCTCGACCCCGCGACCGGCCGCCAACGCCGCGGCCTCCCGCGCCACCCGGCTCTTGCCGATGCCCGGCAGGTCCCACCACATTCACGACCCCACCGCGGCCGCCGATCGCCCGGTCGGCCATGGCGTCGAGCACCGCCATCTCCCAGTTCCGACCGACCAGGCCGGCCTCGGCGCGCCCGACCACACCATCGCGCGGGCCGATCGCCATCAGCTCGCGCACCGGCACCGGTTGGTCGGCCCCCTTGATGCGCACCAACTCGGTGTCCTTCAGCACCGCGGTGTGCTCAACCAACACAGCGGTGGCCTCACTGAGCATCACCCCGCCCGGCGGCGCTACCGACTCCATCCGCTGCGCATACCCGACCGTGTCGCCGATCGCGGCGTAACCCGTTACACCCGAACCGATCTCACCGGCAACGACCCGACCCGAATTCAAGCCCACCCGCAGCTGCAGCGAGACATTGTCACGACGGTGCACCTCGGCGGCGAAACGACCAGCCTCAGCTTGGATGTCCAGCGCCGCCAGGCACGCCCGGATCGCGTGATCCTCCAACGCCACCGGCGCGCCGAACAACGCCATCAACCCATCGCCGGTGAACTTCTCCATCGTGCCGCCGTAGCGCTGTACCACCGCCGCGCCGCGGCCGACCAGCTCGGCCATGATCTCGCGCAACCGCTCCGCATCCACCGCCGCCGCGATGTCCATCGAGCGCACCACATCGGCGAACAGCACCGTCACCTGCTTGTACTCCGGTGTGTCAGCCGAAACCGCGGTCGGGGCACCGCACTCGTCACAGAACTTGGCGTTCTCCCGCAGGCCCGTGCCGCATGATGCGCACGTCCCGCCCGCCGTCATCCGATTCTCATCGCCTTGGCCCAGGCGATATGTCCTTCGAAGCCAAGCGATTCCGCCATCGCGCGATAGCGACTCACCAAGTCCCGGTAGGCAACGTCGTCGCCGCGGGCCCGGGCCAGCAGCGCGCGCAGCCGCAGCAGCGTGATCTCGCGGATCGCCGAACCTTGATCGGCTGCGCAGGTTCGCCAACCGGTCGATCGCCTCTTGGGCTTCGGCCAGGTCGCCCTCGGCGCCACGCTCCAGCAGCGTCTCCACCAGAACGCCGGTGGCCCAAACGCCATACCCGAGCCGTCCTGCCTCGGTGCAGCTCGTCCACGGCTTTGCGCATCACCGGAATGGCACGCATCGCGGTCGCCGCGCCTGGCCCTCTCCCGGGCGGCCCACAACTCGGTGACCGGGAACCAGGAAGCGACCACGCTCGCGCAGCCACATGTCGCGGGCCTGCACCATCAGCTCCAGCCCGCGGTGACGGTCGGCCGCGGCGTCCCGATTCAGCAGCGCGACACCCAGCGTGTACTTGGCCAGGCCAGCGCGACATCGTTGCTGGATCCTGCGGCGGTCTGCACCGCCTCCTCGATCGCGCGCAGCGCGGAGTCATCGGCCCGAAGCACCCCGTAGCAGCATCGCGATACCGTAGGTCCAGGCGACGACGACGGGCGAGGGTTGCTCGGATCGCTGTTTCGGGCCATCGCGACGGCGTCGTCGGAGGTCCTGCCGCCACCCGGGACGGCCCAGCCACCACCGAGCGATGCCGCGCAATGCCAGCGCGACCGCCAGCGGTGATCCGATACCGAAGCCGGCGCCCTTGGCGGGGTCGCCGTCGGCCAGGTCGATGACGGTCTGCGACCACCGCAAGATCTCGCCGAATTCACCGGCATCGAACCAGTTGCAGAACGCTAGGAACGCCAACCCCATGGTCAAGGCGGGATCGCCGATCGACTCGAGCAGCGCCATCTGTTCGGATGCCAGCCGCGACCCCTCACGCGAGCGCCCGGCGTAGAGGAGCTCGGTGGCCAGCCCGGTCATGCCGATGGCCAGCGAGACCTTGTCCCCGGCGGCGCTGCACAACTCCCGCAGCTCCGCGAAGCGGCCCCGGCTTTCCTGGACTGCCGGGCCTGACCAGTCGGTGGCACACAGCATGGTGCGGGGGGCGATGCGCATCGACAGCTGGTCGGGGTCGTCGTCGGGCAGCGCGTCGGCGATGCGGCGTGCCCGCTCCCAGCTGAGCCGGGCGGCGCCGAGATCGCGGTTGGTTGACCACGCGGCGGCGCGCATGTGCCAGCCATAGGCCGCGTGCAGCTCGCCGGCGGCCTGCAGATGTTCGGCGATCAGCGCCGCGTTCTCGTCGACCGAGCCCGGCTCACGCTCTTGGATCGCGGCGGCCAGGCGCCGATGCCATTCGGCGCGATCGGATTTCAGCTGCGATTCGTAGGCCACCGCGCGGATCAGCGGGTGGCGGAAGGCGTACTCGGCGCTGCGGGGTGAACCGCACCTGATCGATCAGCTCCGCGCTGAGCAGCTCGTCGAACACCGCATCGATCCCCAGCGCGGCGAGCAGCTCCGCCTCGAAGCGGGCTCCGATCACCGACGCCGCGTTCAACGTCCGCCTGGCCGGGGTGCTCAGCCGGTCGATGCGCGCCTCGATGGCCGCCTGCACCGTGGCAGGCACGCTCAGCTCGGCGACATCCGCGCGACAGACGTAGCCGCCGCGCTCGCCGGCCAGCACCCCGCGCTGCACCAACTCGCGCACCATCTCCTCGGCGAAGAACGGGTTCCCGGCGGCCCGGTCGGCGATGATCGCCGCCAGCTCGCCGACCGAGGGATCCGAACCCAGCAGCTCACCCAGCAGCGCTGCGGTGTCCGAATCACCCAGTGGGGCAAGCGCTATCGTCTGGGCGCCGTGCACCCGCGTCAGCGCTCCCTCGTACTCGGGGCGGGAGGTGATCAGCACCATCGACGGGGTGCGCGGAATGACGGTGAGGAAGTCGGCCAGCATCGACTCGCTGACCGCATCGATCCAGTGCGCATCCTCGATGATGAACAGCGCCGGTTCGGTGCGCGCCAGCGACGCGGTGTTGATCAGCGCGGTCAACCGGCGCCGCCGCGCATCCGGGTCGATCTGGGGCAGCGGCACATCGGGGTCGGCGATGCCGAGCAGATCGTCGAGCAGCAGCAGATCCTGCGGGTCGGCATCGGCGGCACGTCAGCCCGCAACCGCGCGCGGGCGGCTTCGCCGTCGAGGTCGGCCACGCCGCTGCCCGCCCGCAGCAGCCGCGTCACGGCATGGAACGGGACGTCACGCGGCATGCGATTCGCAGAAGGCCCAGAACACCTCGACCCCGCGACCGGCCGCCAGCGCCGCGGCCTCCCGGGCCACCCGGCTCTTGCCGATGCCCGGCGGTCCCACCACGTTCACGACACCGCCGCGGCCACCGATCGCGCGGTCCACGATGGCGTCGAGGGCCGCCATCTCCCAGCGCCGACCGACCAGGCTCGCCTCGGCGCGCCCGACCAGGCCATCGCGCGGGCTCGATCGCCATCAGCCGGCGCGCGCGCACCGGTTCGTCGGCGCCCTTGATGCGCACCCACTCCGGTTCGGCCAGCATCACGGTGTGCTCGACCAGCCGCGCGGTCGACTCCGACAGCATCACCCCGCCCGGGGGCGCCACCGATTCCATCCGCTGCGCGAACCCGACCGTCTCGCCGGTCGCGGCGTAACCCAGCGACCCCGAACCGATCTCACCGGCGATCACCCGACCCGAATTCAGGCCCACCCGCAACCGCAGAGCCACGCCATCGCGGCGCTGCACCTCGGCCGCCAACCGGCTCGCCTCCTCCTGGATGGCCAGCGCGGCAAGACACGCCCGAAAAGCATGATCCTCCAACGCCACTGGGGCGCCGAACAGCGCCATCACCCCGTCGCCGGTGTACTCCACGGTCCCGCCGTAGCGCTGCACCACCGCCGCCGACCGCTCCACCAGCTCGGTCATGATCTCGCGCAACCGCTCCATGTCCAGCGGCGGCCGCGATGTCCATCGACCGCACCACGTCGGCGAACAGCACCGTCACCTGCTTGTACTGCGCGGTGTCAGCCGAAACCGCAGTCGGGGCACCGCACTCGTCGCAGAACTTGGCGTTCTCCCGCAGGCCGGTGCCGCACGACCCGCATGCCACGCCCGCCGTCATCCCGAGCACCGCCGATCCTCGGGTTCGCGACCCCAATTGCCCAAAGGATAGGGCGTTCACCAGCAAAGAACGGCGAAATTGACCTAAGCGTTGAGCTATCTCGATCGATGCGGCTAGAGCCGGTCCAACTCGTCCGGCTCGGCGATTGTCAACACGGCGTCGACGATGTAGTCGTCCGCCTGCAGCTGAGTCTCCAGACGCCGAAGCGTCGACGCCACGCGTGATTCGACCGCGTCGCCCACAAGATCGACGCTGGCCACCAGGAACAGCTGCTTGGGGCCGACGAATACCAGCCGGACAAACCGCACCGCCGCCACCTCGGGCAGCTGTTGAAGGCGAGCGATTGCCGCCTCCCGCAGTTGTGAACTGGCCGGCTGGCCGACCAGGAAGCGACGGTTTCGGTCGATGAGCACCACGGCAACGACACCCAACAAGACACCGACCAGAATGGATCCGATCGCGTCCCAGGCCGCCTGACCGGTGAGTTGGTGGAGTCCAATCCCCAGCAGGGCGAGAACGATGCCGATCAGCGCCGCGGAGTCCTCGGCGAACACCGCCCGGCTTGTCGGATCGGACGTCTCCAGCACATGTGCCAGTAGATCCCGTTCGAATTCACGTGCCTCACTGCCTAATTGGCGCAACGCCTGTAACAACGACGCCCCTTCGAGAACGAACGCGATTCCCAGCACAACGTAGGCGACGAGATAGTTCTCGCCGGTGGATTCGCCGTGCAGCAGTTCGGCGACGCCGCGCCAGACCGACAGTGATCCGCCGACCACGAAGAGCCCGACCGCCGCAAGCAGCGACCACACATAGGCTTCGCCCCCGTAGCCGAGTGGTCGCTCTGCGTCGGGTGGTCTGCTGCTCCGCCGGTTGGCGACGATCAGGAATCCCTGATTGCCGGTGTCGGCCCAGGAGTGCGCGGCCTCAGCGGTCATCGAGGCCGATCCGGTTATCACTGCGGCCACCGTCTTGGCGATTGCAACGGCCAGGTTGGCTGCGAAGGCGACGAACACCGTGAACGTGCTTTCGGTTTGAGCCACCCCATTAGTCTGCGTCCCGTGACCAACACGGGACCCCTCGCGGGGGTGAAGGTGATCGAACTCGGCGGCATCGGCCCGGGACCGCATGCGGCGATGATGCTCGCCGACCTGGGCGCCGACGTGGTGCGGGTGCGCCGACCCGGCGGGCTGACGATGCCCGCCGAGGACGTCGATCTGCTGCACCGCGGCAAGCGCATCGTCGACCTCGACGTCAAGAAGGAGCCGCAGGTGCTGCTGGACCTCGCCGCGAAGGCCGACGTGCTGCTCGACTGCTTCCGGCCCGGCACCTGCGAGCGCCTCGGCATCGGGCCCGACGAGTGCGCCGCGATCAACCCGCGGCTGATCTTCGCCCGCATCACCGGGTGGGGTCAGGACGGGCCGCTGGCGATGACCGCCGGCCACGACATCAACTACCTGTCGCAGACCGGTGCGCTGTCGGCGATCGGCTTCCGGGACCGGCCGCCGGTCGCCCCGCTGAACCTGGTCGCCGACTTCGGCGGCGGCTCGATGTTCGTGCTGCTCGGCATCGTCGCCGCACTCTACGAGCGGGAGCGGTCCGGCAAGGGGCAGGTGATCGACGCCGCGATGGTCGACGGCGTCAGCATCCTGTCGCAGATGATGTGGACGATGAAGGCGACCGGCTCGCTCAAGGACGAGCGCGAGTCGTTCCTGCTCGACGGCGGTGCGCCGTTCTACCGCACCTACGAGACGTCCGACGGCAAGTACATGGCCGTCGGCGCGATCGAGCCGCAGTTCTTCGCGGAATTGCTGACCGGGCTCGGCTTGTCCGCCGACGAGGTGCCCGGTCAGTTCGACATAGGCGCCTATCCGCAGATGCACAAGATCTTCACAGAACGGTTCGCGGGCAAGACCCGCGACGAGTGGAGCGAGATCTTCGCGGGCACCGACGCGTGCGTGACACCGGTGCTGACCTGGGCCGAGGCCGCGGAAAACGAGCACCTCAGGGCGCGTTCCACGGTGGTGGACAGTCAACGGCGTCGAGCAGGCCGCGCCTGCGCCGCGGTTCTCCCGCACGCCGGCGGGACCCGTCGGCACGCCGCCGAAGGCCACCACCGCGCTCGACGAAATCGGCTGGTAACGTCAGCGCGTTGGCCGTCGCGCGCGCGGCCTGAGGATTAGATTTGCCAACATGGCTGTCCGAGCATCGCGCGAAGTCGTCTTCGACGCCCCTCCGAGGCGATCCTGGACGTGCTCGCCGACATCGAGCACGTGCCGTCGTGGTCCGCATTGCACAAGAGCGCCGAAGTGCTGGACCGCTATCCCGACGGCAGGCCGCATCACGTGAAGGCCACGTTGAAGATCATGGGCATCACCGACAAGGAGGTCCTCGAATACCACTGGGGTGACGCTGGATGGTCTGGGATGCGTCGGACACCCTCCAGCAGCGCGGCCAGCACGGCGAATACAACCTGACGCCCGAGGGTGAGGACAGGACGCGGGTGCGTTTCGACATCATCATGGATCTGGCGGCGCCCATTCCCGACTTCCTGATCAAGCGGGCCAAGAAGATGGTGCTCGACGTCGCGACGGAACGGTTGCGTGAACGGGTCATGCAGGGCGGCCACTGACCCGGCTGGGGGATAGCGGGTAGAGGTGCCTTCCGGCTAGCCGGTGCCGCGAATGGGTGCCAGCGTTGTCGAGATCACAGGTCACGGGCGTGAAGATGAGAAGCGATTTTCAAAGGGGTCTCATCATCAGGACATACTTCGCTGCCACCGCCGCACTGTTCGTCATCGCACTCGCTGCATTGCAGCTGGTCGGCCCGTCCCGCCCGTCAACTGAGCCGATTACGACGACGACCGACAGCCTTAAGAACTCACCCCCGACGACGCAGCACACCGAGCCTGCGTATCGCCTCGTCAAGCGTGTCGTCGCGCTTGCAGAAGGCGAAGCGCACTAGGTGATTCCACGCGTCGGCGTGCTCGGCGCCCGGATCGCAGAACGCCGACATCGGGATCGCGGCCACCCCCGCCTTCTCGGGCAGTTCGGCGCAGAACGCCGTGCTGTCGTCATAGCCCAGCGGCCGTGGGTCCGCGCACAGGAAGTACGTGCCGAAGCTGTCGTGCACCTCGAACCCCAGACTCGTCCAGCGCGCGACCCAGCCTGTCGCGCTTGGCCTGCAACGACTCCCGTAGCGCGGCCACCCACGCTTCCTCGGTGTTGAGCGCATGGGCCACAGCGGGCTGGAACGGTGCGCCGCCGACATAACTGAGGTATTGCTTGGCCGCCCGCACGCCTGCGATGAGATCCGCTGCGCCGCAAGCCCATCCGATCTTCCAACCGGTGCAGTTGAACATCTTGGCCGCGCTGGAGATGGTGATCGTCCGGTCGGCCATGCCCGGATAGTTGGCCAGCGGCATGTGGCGGCGGCCGTCGAACACCAGATGCTCGTAGACCTCGTCGGTGATCACCAGCAGGTCCGCTTTGACCGCGAGGTCGGCGATCGCCGCAAGCTCGGCGTCGGAGGCGACCATGCCCGGTCGGGTTGTGCGGCGAGTTGACGAATCAACGCCTTGGTGTTCGGCGTGACCGCGCCGCGCAGCCCGTCGACATCGATCGCGAAGCCGCGGCCGTCGGGCACCATCGGTACGGCCTGCGGTGGGCACCTGCCATCGCGATGACGGGGGAGTAGGAGTCGTAGAACGGCTCGATCAGCAGCACTTCCGAGCCCGGTTCGACGAGCCCGAGGACCGCTGCGGCGATGGCCTCGGTGGCGCCGACGGTGACGAGCACCTCGGTGTCCGGGTCGTACTCGGTGCCGAAGTGCCGCTTGCGCTGCGCGGCGATCGCCTCCCGCAGCGGCGCGATGCCCAGCCCCGGCGGGTACTGGTTGACGCCTTCGGCGATGGCGTTCTCCGCGGTCTTCAACATCGCGGGCGGGCCGTCTTCGTCGGGAAAACCCTGCCCCAGGTTCACGGCGCCGATGCGGGCGGCGAGCGCCGACATCTCGGCGAAGATCGTGACCGCGTAGGGCTGCAGCCGCGACACCGTCATGATTGACGAGCCTAGTGGGCGGGCGTGACGAACCTCCCAACCAACAGGTTGGGTGGCGCTGTTAGGCTGGCGCATAGAGGACTACCGCCCATGTGGGCAGGTCTCCCAATAAAACCCACCTGAACAGGAACTATCTTCATGTCTGAAGAAGCCTTCATCTACGAGGCCATTCGCACGCCTCGCGGCAAGAACAAGAACGGCGCCCTCAACGAGGTCAAGCCGATCAACCTGGTCACCGGTCTGGTCGACGAGCTGCGGTCGCGGTTCCCCGACCTGGACGAGACCCTGATCAGCGACATGATCCTCGGCGTCGTGTCGCCGGTCGGCGATCAGGGCGGCGACATCGCCCGCACCGCGGTGCTGGCCGCGGGCCTGCCCGAGACCACCGGCGGCGTCCAGCTCAACCGCTTCTGCGCGTCCGGCCTCGAGGCCGTCAACACCGCCGCGCAGAAGGTGCGCTCCGGCTGGGACGACCTGGTGCTGGCCGGCGGCGTCGAGTCGATGAGCCGCGTGCCGATGGGCTCCGACGGCGGCGCATGGGCCACCGACCCCGAGACCAACTACACGATCGGCTTCGTCCCGCAGGGCATCGGCGCCGACCTGATCGCCACCATCGAGGGCTTCTCCCGCGAAGACGTCGACCGCTACGCACTGCGCTCACAGGAGAAGGCCGCGGCCGCATGGTCGGGCGGGTACTTCGCCAAGTCCGTGGTTCCGGTCAAGGACCAGAACGGTCTGGTCATCCTCGACCACGACGAGCACATGCGCCCCGACACCAAGATGGAGGGCCTCGCGAAGCTGAAGACCGCGTTCGACGGCATCGGCGAGATGGGCGGCTTCGACGACGTGGCGCTGCAGAAGTACCACTGGATCGAGAAGATCAACCACGTCCACACCGGCGGCAACAGCTCCGGCATCGTCGACGGCGCCGCGCTGGTGCTCGTCGGCAGCGAGAAGGCAGGCAAGTCGCAGGGCCTGACGCCGCGGGCACGGATCGTCGCGACCGCCACCAGCGGCGCCGATCCGGTCATCATGCTGACCGGCCCGACCCCCGCGACCAAGAAGGTGCTCGACCGTGCGGGCCTGACGGTCGACGACATCGATCTGTTCGAGCTGAACGAGGCGTTCGCGTCCGTGGTTCTGAAGTTCCAGAAGGACCTGAACATCCCCGACGAGAAGCTCAACGTCAACGGTGGCGCCATCGCGATGGGCCACCCGCTGGGCGCCACCGGCGCCATGATCACCGGCACCATGGTCGACGAGCTCGAGCGCCGCAACGCGCGCCGCGCGCTGGTCACCCTGTGCATCGGCGGCGGCATGGGTGTCGCGACCATCATCGAGAGGGTTTAAGGCCATGGCAGACAACACCATTGTTTGGGACCAGGATGCCGACGGCATCGTCACCCTGACGCTCGACGACCCGAACGGGTCGGCCAACGTGATGAACGAGCACTACCGCGAGTCCATGCACAAGACGGTCGAACGCCTTGTGGCCGAGAAGGATTCGATCACCGGCGTCGTCATCACCAGCGCCAAGAAGACCTTCTTCGCGGGCGGCGACCTCAACACGATCATCCAGGCGGGCCCGGAGAACGCGGGCGAGTTCTTCGACGAGGTCGAGGGCATCAAGCGTGACCTACGCGCGCTCGAGACGCTGGGCAAGCCGGTCGTCGCCGCGATCAACGGCGCGGCGCTCGGCGGCGGCCTCGAGATCTGCCTGGCGACCCACCACCGCATCATCGCCGACGTGTCGGGTGCGGTCGTCGGCTTCCCCGAGGTGACGCTGGGCCTGCTGCCCGGCGCAGGCGGCGTCACGCGCAGTGTGCGGATGTTCGGCATCCAGAACGCGTTCATGAACGTGCTGTCCCAGGGCACCCGGTTCAAGCCGGACAAGGCCAAGGAGACCGGGCTTGTCGACGAGGTGCTGCCGACCGTCGAAGAACTGGTGCCCGCCGCCAAGGCGTGGATCAAGGCCAACCCCGACGCGCATACGCAGCCGTGGGATCCAAGGGCTACAAGATGCCCGGCGGCACGCCGTCCAGCCCCGCGCTGGCAGGCATCCTGCCGTCGTTCCCGGCCCTGCTGAAGAAGCAGCTCAAGGGCGCGCCGATGCCTGCGCCGCGCGCCATCCTGGACGCCGCGGTCGAGGGCGCGCAGGTCGACTTCGACACGGCCAGCCGCATCGAGAGCCGCTACTTCACCCATCTCGTCACCGGCCAGGTCGCCAAGAACATGATCCAGGCGTTCTTCTTCGACCTGCAGCACATCACCGGCGGCGGATCGCGGCCCGAGGGCATCGGCAAGACGCCGATCACCAAGATCGGTGTGCTCGGCGCGGGCATGATGGGCGCGGGCATCGCCTACGTCTCGGCGAAGGCCGGCTTCGACGTCGTGCTCAAGGACGTCGACATCGAGGCCGCGAAGAAGGGCAAGGGCTACTCGGAGAAGCTGGAGGCCAAGGCTCTCGAGCGCGGCAAGACCACCGAGGAGAAGTCCAAGGCGCTGCTCGCCCGGATCACCCCGACGGCCGACCCTGCCGACCTCAAGGGCGTCGACTTCGTCGTCGAGGCGGTGTTCGAGAACCAGGAACTCAAGCACAAGGTGTTCCAGGAGATCGAGGACATCGTCGAGCCCAACGCGCTGCTCGGCTCGAACACCTCCACGCTGCCGATCACCGGTCTGGCGACCGGCGTGAAGCGGCAGGAGGACTTCATCGGGATCCACTTCTTCTCGCCTGTCGACAAGATGCCGCTGGTGGAAATCATCAAGGGCGAGAAGACCTCTGACGAGGCGCTGGCCCGGGTGTTCGACTACACGCTGGCCATCGGCAAGACCCCGATCGTCGTCAACGACAGCCGCGGCTTCTTCACGTCGCGGGTGATCGGCACGTTCGTCAACGAGGCGCTGGCGATGCTCGGCGAGGGTGTCGAGCCCGCCTCCATCGAGCATGCGGGTAGCCAGGCCGGTTACCCGGCGCCGCCGCTGCAGCTGTCCGACGAGCTCAACCTCGAGCTGATGCACAAGATCGCTGCCGCCACCCGCAAGGGTGTCGAGGACACGGGCGCCACATACGAGCCCCATCCGGCAGAGGCGGTCGTCG
Source organism: uncultured Actinomycetota bacterium (assembly GCA_963734385.1). GTDB lineage: Bacteria > Actinomycetota > Actinomycetes > Mycobacteriales > Mycobacteriaceae > Mycobacterium. The sequence continues at coordinate 52,513 of CAVTHR010000006.1, forward strand.
AGAAGATGATCGAGATCGGCCGCCCGTCGCGGTTGAAGGGCGCTGGCTTCTACGAGTACACCGACGGCAAGCGCACCGGTCTGTGGCCGGGCCTGCGCGAGACGTTCAAGTCCGGTGCCTCGGAGCCGCCGCTGCAGGACATGATCGACCGCATGCTGTTCGCCGAGGCGCTGGAGACCCAGAAGTGCCTCGACGAGGGCGTGCTGACGTCGACCGCCGACGCCAACATCGGCTCGATCATGGGCATCGGGTTCCCGCCGTGGACCGGTGGCAGCGCGCAGTTCATCGTCGGGTACGAAGGCCCTGCCGGAAGAGGCAAGGAAGCGTTCGTGGCGCGCGCCAAGGAGCTGGCCGCCACGCTACGGCGACCGCTTCAACCCGCCGGAGTCGCTGACCAAATAGCCCGCCCGGAACGCAAGAGCCCCCGAAACAATGCTGTTTCGGGGGCTTTTGCGATAGCCCACGCGCATCATTGCCTGGTGAGCTGTCCGGCCTGCGGCACACAACTACGCGCCGATGCCAAGTTCTGCGACGAATGCGGCGCGGCCGTTGTGACGGCGGGGACGACTGCCGAGTTCAAGCAAGTCACGGTGCTGTTCGCGGATGTCGTGCGATCCATGGACATCGCTGTGGCCGTGGGCACTGAGCGATTGCGCGAAATCATGTCCGACCTTTTCGACCGTTCCGCTGATGTGGTGAACCACTATCGCGGCACGTTGAGCCAATTCACCGGCGACGGAGTCATGGCAGTCTTCGGAGCGCCGTTGTCGTTGGAAGACCACGCCATTCGGGCCTGCCTGGCGGCGCTGGCCATCCAGTCGCAGGTTCATGACCTCGCCATCGGCGTCAGGGAGCGGGACGGCATCGATCTGCGGCTGCGGGTCGGGCTGAACTCCGGCGAGGTGATTGCCGGCGAAGTCGGTTCCCGCGTCCAGAGTTACACGACGGTCGGGCGTCAGGTCGGGATGGCGCAACGGATGGAATCCGCGGCTCCATCGGTGGAGTGATGTTGAGTGAGTCGACCGCCCGGCTGGTCGAAGACGCGGCGCAAATCGGCGAAGTCCAGCATGTCCGGATCAAGGGTTCCGCCGATCCCGTTCCCGCATATCAGCTTCTGGCGATGATTGGACGCCGCCACCAACTGACCCAGCGCTCGTCTGTCCTCGTGGGTCGCGAATGGGAACTCTCCGCACTGACCGCAATGCTGGGTCGGGCCATCGACGGTCACGGATGCGTTGTGAGCGTGGTCGGCCCCCCGGGAATCGGCAAGAGTCGAATCGTCGCCGAGACGGCTTCCATCGCCAGCGGCCGCGGTGTGCAGGTGCATTCGACGTATTGCGAGTCGCACACAAGTGACGTTCCTTTCCAGGCCGCCACCCGGTTGTTGCGATCTGCGTGGGGGGTTGAAGGCCTCGGCGACGAGGCGGCACGCGAGGTGGTGCGTGACAGGGTGGGGGAAGCGCACGTCGACGATCTCGTCCTCCTCTACGACGAACTCGGCATCCGAGACTCGGCGGATCCGTTGCCCGATATCGCGCCAGAGGCGAGGCGACGCCGGTTGACCGCGGTGGTGAATGCGTCGATGACGGCGCGCCGTGAGCCCGCGGTGTACATCGTCGAGGACGCCCATTGGATCGATGCGACGAGCGAGTCACTGCTTTCGGATTTTCTGTCGGCGGTCCCGCGGACCCGGTCACTTGTGCTAGTCACCTACCGACCGGAATACAGCGGCGCACTAAGCCAAGCACACGGCGCACAAACTATAGCGCTTGCACCGCTTGATGATTCACAGATCATCGGGCTGATCAACGGATTGGTCGGCTCGGACCCGTCGACCGCTCCGCTGGTGGAACAAATCGCCGAACGTGCAGCGGGCAACCCGTTCTTCGCGGAGGAGATCGTGCGTGATCTCGCCGATCGTAATGTGATCAGTGGCGAGCGCGGTGGTTACAGATGCCTGGACGACGCCGCCGACGTGGAGGTGCCCGCGACTCTCCAGGCCGCCATCGCCGCCCGAATCGACCGCCTCACGCCGGAGGCGAAATTGACGCTCAACGCTGCGGCCGTTGTCGGCCTGCGGTTTGAAGAAGATCTTTTGCAGACGCTGACCGACACCGCCGCGATCGGGGCGTTGATCGAAGCGGAACTTGTCGACCAGGTGGTGTTTACTCCTCACGCCGAGTATGCGTTCCGGCATCCATTGATCCGCTCGGTCGCCTACCGGTCGCAGCTCGCCTCGGCCCGCGCAGACCTGCATCGGCGATTGGCGAACTCCCTCGAGGCACGTGACTCTGAATCAGCTTCGGAAAATGCGGCATTGATCGCCGAACACCTTGAAGCAGCAGGCGATTTGGCTGAGGCCTTCGGCTGGCACATGCGCGCAGGACATTGGTTGACGTTTCGCGACATCATCGCGGCGCGGTCTAGCTGGCAGCGGGCGGCGCGAGTTGCTGGCGAATTGGCCGCCGGTGATCCCGCGCGTGATGCGATGCTCATCGCCCCGCGCGCATTGCTATGCGCAAGCTCAGTGCGAACCGGCGTCGTCGACGAGGCCGCCTTCGCAGAACTATGTCGACTGGCCGGTGAGGCCGACGACAAGGCGTCGCTCGCCTTAGCGATGGCCGGCCATCTCCCGGCGCTCGCGTTCCACGCGCGTTACCGCGAATCCGCCAGGTTGGCAACCGAACTCAGCGAGATACTTGAATCCATCAATGACCCATCGCTGACAGTCGCCCTGCTGGGTCAAGCGGCCTTTGGCAAGCAGGTTCGCGGCGAGATCGCAGAAGCCCTGCGGTTGGCCGAGCGTGTCATCGAGCTTGCTGCCGGTGATTCTCAAATGGGTCAACTCCTGATTGAGTCGCCGTTGGCTCAGGCCGTCATGACGCACGCGGCCGCGCGAATGTGCCTTGGAGCCGACGGATGGCGGCGCGACATGGATCAAGCAGCCGCCATGTGCCGCGAATGCCTTCCCATTGGCCAAGCGATGATGCACATCTGGAAATACGCGTACGGAGTCGTGGCAGGCGCGGTGGTGCCCGACGCGGCTTCCGTACCGGAGACGGCTGAAATGCTGGATCTCGCCGAGCGGCAGAGTGAGAACCAGACGCTGGAAGTCGCCCGATTCCTGCACGGCTTTGTCCTGGCGACACGAGGCGGGCCCGATGCAATCCGGGGATGGACCCTCCTTGACGAGGCCCGTGAGGCCGCCGCGCAAGACCGCTCCATCGCAGTGTTCGTTCCATTCATCGACATCGAACGCGGCCGGGAGAAGATCCGAGCCGGTGATCTCGATGATGCCATTGAACTACTCAGATCCGTCGCCGAGAACGAGCTGGCTGCCGGCGGACTCGGCCTCTACGGATTCGCGGCGGACGCTCTGATCGAGGCGCTCCTTCGACGCGGCGGAAGTACGGACGTCAAGGCCGCGCAGGTAGAAATCGAGCGATTGGCGGCGTTGCCCACCGATGCCGGATTCGCGTTTTACGAGATTTCGATCATTCGCCTGCGGGCGTTGCTGGCACGGGCATGTGGGGACCACGCCGAATTCCGCCAGCTCGTAAAGCGCTACCGCGCCCGCGCGATGGAGCTGGATTTCGAGGGGCACATTGCCAACGCCGAGGCGATGGTCTGACCGTTTGGCGCCTTTCGTATCGTGGTGTGAGTGAGTGCCGAAACCGTCGACGGGGTCGGGTTTCGGTCCGAGCGAGGCCCGGTCTTGGTCTCGATCATGCTGTCGCTCAGCCTGGTGGCGCTGGATGCCACCGTGCTGGCGACCGCGGTGCCGACGATCGTCGGCGAACTCGGCGACTTCAGGTTGTTTCCGTGGCTGTTCTCCGGCTACCTGCTCGCGCAGGCGGTGACGACGCCGCTCTACGCCAAACTCTCCGACGTGTTCGGCCGCAAGCCGGTCATCCTCGTCGGCATCGGCCTGTTCATGGCCGGGTCGATCCTGTGCGCTGTTGCGTGGTCGATGCCTGCGCTCATCGTCGCGCGAGCCGTGCAGGGGCTGGGCGCCGGTGCGGTGCAACCGATGTCGGTGACGATCGTCGGCGACATCTACTCACTCGCCGAACGGGCGCGGGTGCAGGGGTACTTCGCCAGCGTGTGGGCGGTGGCCTCGGTTGTCGGCCCCACGCTCGGCGGGTTGTTCGCCGAACTGGGGATCTGGCGCTGGGTCTTCGTGCTCAACGTGCCCCTCTGCCTGCTCGCCGCCTGGATGATGGTTCGGCGTTTTCATGAGGACACCGAACGCGGAAACCGATCCGTGGACTACCGCGGCGCGGTGCTGCTGACAGCGTCGCTGACGCTGCTGGTGTTGGGGATCCTCGGTGGCGGGCAGGCGTGGGATTGGGGCTCGGCTCCGAGCATCGGCGCGTTCAGCGCGGGCGGGGTGCTGCTGGCTGCGTTCTTCTTCGCCGCTCGCCGAACCACCGATCCGATCCTGCCCGGTTTCGTGCTGACGCGGCGGCTGCTGTCGACCACCACCGTGGTGGGTCTCGGGGTGGGGGCCATCCTGATCGGGCTGACGTCCTACGTGCCGACGTATCTCGAGGGGTCGCTCGGCGTGTCACCCGTCCAGGCGGGCCTGGCGCTGACCACCCTGACCATTGGCTGGCCGCTGACCGCAGGTCTGGCCGGCCGGATCTATCTTCGGATCGGCTTCAAGAGGACCGCGCTCATCGGGGCGGCCCTGGTCTTGCTCGGCGCCTGCGGGCTGGCGGCGATGGCGCACCGGCCGAGCATCGTCGCGGTCGCTGCGCTGTGTTTCGTGACGGGGTGCGGGCTCGGCCTGCTGGCGTTGCCTGCCCTGATCGCGGCGCAGTCGAGCGTGGACTGGGACGAGCGCGGAGTCGTCACCGGTGCGCACATGTTCGCCCGATCGTTGGGCAGCGCGGTCGGCGTTGCGGTGTTCGGCGCAGTCGCGAACACCGTCTTCGGCGAGGGCGACGTGCACAGCCTTGGCGCTGCCACCATCCAGTCCGGCACACTCGCGGTGTTCATCGGTGTGTTGGTGGTGGCCGTGATTGCCGCCGCCGCGGTGGTCGCGATGCCGCCAACGCCGCCTGACAGGTCCTAGACGAAGCGGCCACGGAGGTTCGAACTTAGGATCTGAGCTCTACGCGACAGGGAGGCCCGCATGGCCGATGTGCAGCTGATTCCGCTCGAGGTGCTTCTGGGCAACCCGCAACGATCGGGAGCGCAGATCTCGCCGGACGGCAAGCGGTTGTCGTATATCGCACCACTTGACGGCGTGCTCAATGTGTTCGTCGGAGAAGCCGGAACCGATGACGAGCGGCCGGTGACTCACGACACGGAGCGCGGGATCGAGGGTTACCTGTGGGCGCACGACAACCGCCACATCATGTATGTGCGGGATAAGGACGGAAGCGAGAACTACCGGCTCTACGACGTCGACCTCGAGACGGGGATCGAGCGCGACCTGACTCCGATGGACGGCGTTCAATGCCGGCTCATCGCCCACCGCAAGGAGTTTCCGAACGATGTGCTGATCGGCTTGAACAAGGACAACCCGCAGCTGCACGATGTGTACCGCTTGGATCTGACGAACGGCGGGCTGGAGAAGATCGTCGAGAACCCAGGCTTTCTCGGTTGGGTGGTGGACACCGACCTGAAGGTCCGCGGCGGGGTGGCGCCGACGCCTGTTGGCGGCGCAGTGATCCTGGTGCGCGACGACGAGGCATCCGATTGGCGACCTCTCCTCGAGGTACCGCCGGACGACGCGGAGTCGACTGGGCCGCTTGGCTTCACGAAAGACGGCAAGAGCATGTACTTGCAGACGTCGGTCGACTCGAACACCGGCCGACTGGTGAAGATGGACATCGCGACGGGTGCGGTCGAGGTGATCGCCCAGGATCCGGTGTACGACATCACCGGGGTGATGATGAACCCCGACACCCGGGAAATAGAGGCGGTGCTGGTGTACCGCGATCGCCTGGAGTACCAGATCCACGACGATGCGATCCGTGGCGACATCGAAGCGCTCCAGCGGCTTCATGTGGGCGAATTGATGATCAGTGACCGCAACGACGATGACACGACGTGGCTGGTGGCGTTCGATGACGACGCGGGACCCGTGAAGTTCTACACCTGGGACCGCGCGGCGAAGACCCCGACGTTCTTGTTCGACCACCGACCGCAACTCAACGACTATCCGCTGGTGCCGATGGAGCCCTTCAGCTTCACGGCGCGGGACGGACTGACAGTCCACGGCTACCTCTCTTTCCCGGCCGAAGTCGAGCGCGTCAACCTGCCTGCCGTCCTGGTGGTGCACGGTGGCCCGTGGGCCCGCGACGGCTGGGGGCTCGATGCCGAGGCGCAGTGGCTCGCCAACCGCGGCTACCTGTGTGTGAACGTGAACTTCCGCGGGTCAAGCGGCTATGGCAAGGAATTCCTCAACGCGGGCAACCACGAATGGGGCGCCAAGATGCACGACGATCTGTTGGACGCCATCGATCACCTTGTCGCGCAAGGCATTGTCGACCGCGAGCGCGTGGCAATCTACGGTGGTTCCTACGGTGGGTACGCTGCGCTCATCGGTGCCACATTCACCCCAGACGTCTTCAAGTGTGCGATCTCGATGGTCGGCCCGTCGAACCTGAACACGCTGCTCGATTCCTTCCCCGAGTACTGGAAGCCGATGATCGCGATGTGGCACAAGCGGGTCGGCGAGGACAGGGAGTTTCTGTGGTCGCGTTCACCGCTGTCGAGAGTCGACGACATCAGGATCCCGATCCTCATCGCTCAGGGCGAGAACGATCCACGCGTGAAGTGCGCAGAATCCGAGCAGATAGTCGCGGCGATGAAAGAGCGTGGCATCGACCACGAGTACGTGATGTACGAAAACGAGGGGCATGGTTTGACCAAGCCCGAGAATCGCCTCGACTTCTACCACCATGCCGACCGTTTTCTGGCCAAACACCTTGGCGGCCGCGCGGAGTGAACGTCACGGGCCGACGACCGTCCCAAGATAGGTCTGGCTGAGCGCGGCATAGCTGCCGTCGTTCTGCGCGGTGGACAACCATTCGTTCACATAGTTCTGCCACTCGGTATCCGCCCGCGGTAATAGGTAGGCCTTCTGGTCGGACGTGAACGGGTCATCGACACCGATGCCGCACAGTTGCTGGTTCTGCTTCGTCTGGTAGCGAATCTCGCTGGTATCGGTGAACATAACGTCGGCAGCGCCAGAGGTCAGCTGTCCGAAGATGCTGTTGTTGTCGGGGTATTCCGATATCTGCGCGCTCTTGATGTGGCTGCGCGCGAATTCTGCGTTGGTGCCTCCCGGGTTTTCGACGATGCGAACACCCGGCTGGTCGATATCGGCCAATGTGCGGTATTTCTCCCTGTCGGTGCAACGAATGACGGCGGCCTTGCCGTCGTGCAGATACGGCGCGCTGAACAGTGCCTGCTGCGCTCGGGCGGCCGTGATGGTGATCCCGCCCATCGCCGCATCGCAGCGGGTGCCGATATCCGTCAGGAGGCTCGCCCAAGTAGTGGGCACAAATTCCAGTTCGGCTCCGAGGTGCTGCGCGAGATCGTGCGCCATATCGATGTCGAGGCCTTCCCAGTTTCCCTGGGCATCGCGGAATGTGAACGGCCGGTAGTCACCTGTGCTGCACACCCTGATCACCTTGCTCGCCTCGATCTGGGGGAGCCGCGACCCTTCCGCGACCGACGTGGGCGGAACCATAACCGTCAGCCCCAAGCTGATCGCCGCTACGGCGAGCGCACGCCACACACCGACCACTCTAGGCACCTTACGGAACGTCGTTCCGAGGGCTGCTAGGCCGCCAGCTCCACGCTGTCGAGTGGGTGAAGCTCAGGGTTCGCCTCCGGATTGCTGGCCAGCGCGTCCAGAACCACTGACCACACCTGGGGACTCAAGACCACGCCCAGATGACCGGCCGTAAGTCCGGGATACAGGTCCTGAATGACGATGTTGGTCACGTTGGGCCCGTCCAGCGCCTGCTGCGTGTAGGGCGTGACGATCTCGTCGTACCTCGTGGCAATCGTCGTGTACATGACACCGGGGCGGGTGTCGCCGTTGCCGTACACCTCTTGCTGGAATTCCGAACCCACCGTCTGCTGGCCGAAGGCGGGCCCGAACACGTCCACGATGGCGAACAGCGCCGGGCCCAATACGGGTAGATCCCGCAGGCCGACCAGTCCGTTGAAATCGGTGCCGTGGTTACTCGGAGCTATGCCGATGACCTGCGACACCTTGTCGGCGCCATCGAGATTGTTGATGTAGTACGCGGGCAGGATCCCGCCGCCTTGCGAATGGCCGATGAGGATCACCTTTTTTGCACCCGTCTCTTTGAGGACTCGGTCGACTTCGGCTGCGAGCTCGTCGCCGGATTGCCTGATGTCGGCCGTCGCCTGGATCGGGGAGTTCGGGTTCTGCGTGATGTTGCCGTAGTTGAAGGTGTAGACCTTGTAGCCGGCGTTGGCGAGGACCGGCGCTCCGACAGACCAGTTGGTTCCCTGTGTCGCAGTCGTTCCGTTCAACAGAATGATCGGCAGGGGGTGCTCGGGGGTGACCTTGATCTTCGGGTCATTCGCGCCGGGTGGCGGCGGTCGCGGATTGAAGAAGGCCAGCCCGTCAAGGACCCCGTAGGTGACGGGGAACCGTCCCGGACTTGCCGCATCGAGCGGGGCGCCGATCATCGTCCTGCCCGCGGCCGCGGCGGTATTCGCCAGCGCGGTGGCAAGTGCGTAGGGCACGCCGAGGAAGTCGCCGGGTCCGAACGCGTTGGCGAAGGTGTTGGCGACGGTATACACCGCCGATGACGCCACGACGCCGACGTCGGAAACCAGCCCGACTACTTGCCGTCCGAGTTGTGGAACGTCGGTGGCGCCGATGCTGGATCTTGTGCTCGGCGCCGCGGGGTTGGCCGGCGCGATGTTCGCCGCCACAGGCTTCGGGTTCTGAGCCTGCACCGACCGTTGCGGCTCGAGCGCAAGCGCGCTTCGGTAGTTCGTCACGCCGCCCGCAGACGTCCGCTGCGGATCCGCGGAGACCGGCTTGGCCGGCTTTACCGCAGCGAGGGCCAAGTCGACTCGGCGGCCACGGTGTCGCACTTGCTCGTCACGAGGCGCCGCATTTGCAACGGCTGTCGTGCTGTCGACATGCGCTGCCGTGTTGCCGGTTGCCTCGTCCGGGTCCTTCGGATCGGAAGCTGGCGTGCGGGGCGACGGTTTGGTGGTTCTTTTGGTCTTGACGCTGTTGGTCGTCTGATCCGGGCGTTCGAGGTGAAATAATCGGGCCGCCCGGTTGTGTAGGCCACCGGATCGCTTCGACGATTCGGACGTCGAGGCTTCAGTTGTGCCGGGCGGACCCGCGGGCTTTACGCCAGGCTTACCCTCCGAGGTGGATTCGCCACCCGAAGGCGGTGGACTGTCCGCACGGGCGATACCGCCGGCCGCCAGGACCGTCATCCACGTCGACAGCACGAACGCGGCGAGCGTCACTCGCAACCACCAGTGAAGCGATGACCTACGACTTCTTGGTAGCCAATGACGCCTCGTCATCTATCGCACCCCCCGGCCGTCGAGGTTTGCACTGTATCCAGCTGACAGCCGGCGTGGTTCGGATTTCGGCAAAGGTGATCGCGCAACGGTCTTGGTTAAGGTCTAGGCGTGACCGAAGCCTTTACCGAACGGTTCGCTGCAGGGTTGGCCGGCTACGGCGATGGGCCTTGTGTCGAGTTCGAGGGCCGCTGGTACTCGGGCAACGAGGTCACCGCGTACGGCCAAACAATTGCATCGATCTTGCGTGAAGGCGGGGTCGCCGACGACGCACCGGTCGGGTTGGTGGTCCGCAACCGGCTGCCGCACGCAGCGGCGATCATGGGCTTTCTCGCCGCCGGGCGTGCGGTGTCGATGATCTACTCGTTCCAGTCGCCCGAATCGATCGGCCGCGACATCGAGGTGCTTGGGCTGTCGGCGGTCGTCGCCGACGAAGAGGACTGGACGGACGAGGTCATCGCGGCTGCCAAACGTGCGGGCAGCGCGGGCGTCGCGATCTCGCTGTCCGAGCCGCTCGCCACCGCCGTGCCTGGACTCGAACGCCGCGACGACACCCGCCGCCACGCCGCGGCGGAACCCGGTGTCGCGCTGCACATCCTGACCAGCGGCACCACCGGCCCGCCAAAGCGGCAGTCGATCAAGACGGCGGTGCTGGAACGCACCGTCTTCAGCGTCACCAGCGGAGAGGCCGCCCCGCCGGGCGCCCCGCCCGAATTCTCTTACTGGCAGTTCGGCGGCATCGGGGTCTGTCAGCTGATCGCCGGCGCCTACAACGGCAGGCGGATCGTCATCCTCGAGCGGTTCAGCGTCGACGGCTGGGTGAACGCGGTGAAGACGCACGGCATCAAACGCTCCGGCGTTCAGCCCGCGGTCATCCGCATGCTCCTCGATGCCGACGTCCCGAAGGAAGACCTGGCCTCACTGGACTTCCTGATCAGCGCCTCGGGTCCGCTCGACCCGGAGACCCGCGACGAGTTCGAGGCCCGCTTCGGCATTCCGGTCAAGTTGGCTTACGGCGCAACGGAATTCGCTGGCTCGCTCTGCGCGTGGACTCCGGACATGGACCGTGAGTTCGGCGCGTCCAAACGCGACAGCGTCGGCAGGGCGCTGCCCGACACCGAGCTGCGCGTCGTCGACCCGGACACCGGAGCCGAATTGCCGCCAGGGGAACGGGGGCTGCTGGAAGCCAGGATCACCTCGATAAGCGGCGACTGGATTCGCACCACCGACATCGTGTCGGTCGATGAGGACGGGTTCGTCACGCTGCATGGCAGGGCAGACGGCGCCATCAACCGCGGCGGGTTCAAGATCTTGCCAGAAACCGTTCGCCGCGTGCTGATTTCACATCCGGCCGTGCGGGATGCATGTGTGGTGGGGGTACCCGACGCACGGCTGGGCCAGGTGCCGTTCGCCGCCATCGAAGCCACGCCGGGCGAGCCGGTGCCGTCCGAGGACGAGCTCAAGGACCTGGTGCGCAGGACGCTGCCGGTCTACAACGTGCCGGTCGCGTTCGCCATCGTCGACGAACTGCCACGCAATCCGGCGCTGAAGGTGAGCCTGCCCGCCGTCGCCGCGCTCTACGAAGCGCGCTGAAACAGGTAGTACCGCCCCGGGTCCTTGCCGCTGTGATCCATGGCCGGTTCACTGCCCGACGACATCATGGTCCAGCCCGTCGTGAATCGCCGCTCGACCTCGTCAGGATCGATACCCGGTACGCCGTACGAGCCGCCGCGAATGAACTCGACCAGCAGCAGCCGCGCATCGGGCGCCGCGGCCGCCGTGACCTCCCGGACGTAGTCGTGGCGGTCTTCGTCGTTCATGCCGTGCAGACAGGCGTTGTCGACGATCAAATCGAAGTTCGATCCGATGCCCTCCGAACAGAGCTCGGTGACATCGGCCTGCTCGAATCGGACATCGAGGCCGTTGGCTGCGGCCTTCGCCCGCGCCTTGTCGACCGCCTTGGCGACGAAGTCGACGCCGGTGACCTGCCAGCCGTGCTTGGCCAGATAGATGGCGTTGTCGCCGGTGCCACAGCCGATGTCGAGGGCTTTGCCCCCGCCCAACGGCGGCGTCGTGCCGTCGCCTTCGATCAGCCTGGTGAGGCTTTCCGGTAACGGGTGACCGTCCCACGGGACGAATCCGAACCGGTACATCGTCTTGTACAGCAGTTGACGTGATGCCATCACACCGATCCCAGGTCGGCTGACAGCCAATGCTCCGGCCGCATGTAGATGATCACACCCTCGCCGTGCTCGCGGCGGGCGAACTCCAGGTACCCGTCGACCGCTTCGGGGGGCAGGTAGCGCTTGACAAGCTCGACGAGCTGTTGGTCGGTGGGGGGCTCGATCCGGCTGACGACGCCGTCTACGGCGACATAGCGCACGGACGGCTCCACACGCTGCGCCATGAGCGTGAACTCGCCCTGCGTCTCGATCAGCCGGTGCTTGCGCGAGCCGGCTCCAGTGTGAATCCACGGCTCACCACCGGGGCTGTACTGGTACCAGATCGGCACGGTGAGCGGACCGCGCTTGTCGCCTGCGCTCACCGACAGTGCCGCGACGTGCGGCTCGGCCAGAAACTGTTCGCGTTCTTCCTTGGAAAGGGCCATGATCGCCAGGCTAGCCGCGTCCGTAAAGTGCAAGGTTATGCGCTTTGGACTCTTCATTCCGCAAGGCTGGCGACTCGATCTGGTGGACATCCCCACCGAAAACCACTGGCAGGTGATGCGCGACCTGGCGACGTACGCCGACCAGACGGCGTGGGACTCGCTGTGGGTGTACGACCACTTCCACACTGTTCCGATGCCAACCGACGAGGCCACCCACGAGGCGTGGTCGCTGATGTCGGCCTACGCCGCCACCACGTCGCGCATCAAGCTGGGCCAGATGTGTACGGCGATGAGCTACCGCAACCCGGTGTACCTGGCCAAGGTGGCGGCCACCGCGGACATCATCTCCGGCGGTCGAGTCCAGATGGGCATCGGCGGCGGGTGGTATGAGCACGAGTGGAAGGCCTACGGTTACGGATTCCCGTCCGCCGGTGTGCGGCTGGCCCGGCTGGACGAGGGTGTGCAGATCATGCGCGACGCCTGGCGGGACGGGCGGGTCAGCTTCGACGGCAAGCACTACCAGGTCGACGACGCCATCGTCGCGCCAAAACCGTTGCAGGACGGCGGACCTCCGATGTGGATCGCGGGCGGCGGCGAGAAGGTGACGTTGAAGATCGCCGCCAAATACGCGCAGTACACCAACTTCGCGTCCGAGCCCGACGTGTTCGCGCACAAATCGCAGGTACTGGCGGACCATTGCCGCGACGTCGGCACCGACTACGGCGCGATCGTCCGCTCATCCAATTTCAACGCCGTCATCGGCGAATCCGAGGCCGACGTCGAGGACCGTATCGCGCGGATCCGGGAGAAGCAGGTCAAGGTTGCGAACGAGCGAGCGGTCGACAACATGCTCAATACGGTGAAGTCGCCCGACTCGGCTACCGGCACACCCGAACAGGTCGTCGAAAAGCTGCAGCGGATGCGCGATCTCGGCTGCGAGTACGCGATCCTCTACTTCCCCGAGGCGGCCTACGACCGCTCGGGGATCGAGCTGTTCGAGCAGAAGGTCATCCCGGCACTGAGTTAGCGCGTCCAGACGCCGCTCGCCGCGGCTTCACGCGCGTAATCCGAAAAGTCCCTCGGCTCGCGGCCCAGCGCACGCCGCACACCGTCGGCCAGTCGTGCCTTGCTGCCGAGGACTTCGGTGAACAAGTGGTTCAACAGCCAGATGAAGTCCTGCGGCAGACCGTGTTCCGCGAGCATCGCGGTGTACTCCTCGATCGGCACCGTCATGAAAGTGATGTCACGCCCTGCGGCCTTGCCGATCTCGGCCACCGCGTCGCGGAAGCTGAGCAGCCGCGGCCCCGTCAGCTCGTAGAGCTGGCCGACATGGCGGTCATCGGTCAGCGCCGCCACCACGACGTCGGCGATGTCGTCGACGTCCACGAACGGCTCCTGCACATCGTCGACGGGCAACGACACGGTGCCTGCCAGCACCTCGTCGAGCCAGGCGCCTTCGTCGAAGTTCTGCGCGAAGAAGGCGCACCGCACAATCGTCCACCGAAGACCGGAGGCCTTGACGACGTCCTCGGCCCGCTCGGCTTCGGTCTCGTTGCGCCCCGAGAGAAGAACCACGTGCCGCACGCCGGCCTCCTCGGCCAGCTCGATGACCGCACTGACGGCGTCGACCGAGCCCGGGACTGCGAGGTCCGGGTAGTAGGTGAGGTAGACCTTGTCGACGCCGGCCAGGGCGGGCGCCCACGTCCGGCGGTCTTCCCAGTCGAAGGGAACATCAGCCGTACGCGACCCGTGCCGAACGGGCACGCCCTGCGCTTCGAGTCGATCTGCGACGCGCTTTCCGGTTTTGCCGCTGCTGCCGATGACGAGAGTGGTGCTGTGTGTTGGTCATGGTTCGACTCAACAGCCAATGACTGAGACGATCCATGGCCCAAACGCTTTATTGCATGTCCGATCGTCTGAAAGGACATGCCCCTCTGAGCTGGCCTACGCTGGCGGCAAGTTGTCGGCGTGGATCGGCGTCATCCCCGGTGGCGTGACCGGGGCGGGGGGCGGGTTGAAGTACTCCGGTGGTGGCGGCGGTCCGTTCAACGGGTAGTACCCGGGTGGCAGCGCCGGTCCGCCTTCGTATGAATGCGTCACGGGAGGCCCGCTGGACTCCGGGGCGGTCAGCGACGTGTACCCGGGCGGCAGCTGCGGCGCCGGACCGGCTCCCGGTGGCGGCGGGGCCCCTCCGGGCATCTGGTCAGGCGGCGTTTCGGCGAAATTGTAGGGGTCCTGGGCTTGGTGCCATGCGTCCCTGAGGAAACCCAACGGGCCATCCGATTGTCCCGATCCGTACTGCTGGTTCTGGATCTCCGGAACCGGCGGTGCGCCGATGGGTGGTGGTGCGGCGACCACGTCGCCGCCTGGAGCCTCAGGCACGAACTGACCTGGAGGAACGGGAACCTCCGGCCCTGGGGGCGGGGGCACCGGATCGGCAGTCGCGGGTGCCGCCAAGCCCAGCGCGCCGAAACCGATGAGCGCGCCTGCGGCGGCTGTGATGGCGATTCTCCGTCGTGTCATGAGTGGCACGTGTGCTTCCTGCTCAGGCCCGCGAGGACTGCTGTCGACTCGTGACGAGGCTAGCGCTTCGCCCCGGCGCCCGCGCGGTCACCCGGTGAAGTCGATTCCCGTCTCTCCGACGCTGCCGATGACGAGAATGGTGTTTTGTTGGTTGTGTTGGTCATGTCTCGAAGTCAACAGCCCCGCCTGAGACGCGTCACGGCCCAAATGCTCGAATACGTATTGGATCGTCTGGAAGGAGACGCCGGCGATGGAGAAGATCTCGCTCACCGCGCTCGCGCGGCAGCATCTGGAAAAGGCGCGCTCGGCGAGCAGTGGCCGTAGTGCGCACACTATCTATGGCGGCCACGAGCACGCGCTGCGCCAGACCCTGATGGCCATGACGGCAGGTAGCACGATGGACGATCACGAAAGCCCCGGCGAGTCCACACTGCAGGTGCTGCTGGGCAAGGTGCGGGTGACCAATTCATCGGCCGGCTGGGACGGGTCGCCCGGCGATCACATCATCCTGCCTCGCGTGCGGCACGGGCTGCACGCGGTGGAGGATTCGGTGGTCCTGCTGACGGTCGCGAAACCCGTTGGGCCGCACACCTAAAGCGTCGATCCGCAACCGCTAGTGACTCAGGATGTTGACGACGTTCCCTGTCGGATCCGCAAAGAAGAACCGCCGCACGCCCCACTCCTCGTCGCTGAGCGGATGCACGATCTGCAGGCCCGCGTCGAGTGCGGCTTGATACGCGACGTCGACATCGTCCACCTCGATCGACACCGTCGGGTTCACTGGCGCCGTCGCGTCCTTGGTCATCAGGCTGACCTGATGGCGGAGTTCGTCGTCGGCCAGCGTGACGATCCATCCATGGTTCATCACCTCGCGCAGCCCGAGAATCTGTCGGTACGCCACGACTGCCGCGTCCAGATCGGCCACTGTGATGATCGGCATCACCCGTGTGACGGTCATATCGCGGGGCCCAGCAGATCGTCGGCGTCCTTGATCACGTAGCCGTAGCCCTGCTCGGCAAGGAACCGCTGACGGTGCGCGGCATACTCCGCGTCCAGGCTGTCGCGCGACACCACCGAATAGAAGATGGCGCCGCCACCGTCGGCCTTCGGCCGCAGCAGCCTGCCCAGCCGCTGCGCCTCTTCCTGGCGCGACCCGAATGTCCCCGAAACCTGCACCGCCACATTGGCTTCCGGCAGGTCGATGGAGAAGTTGGCGACCTTTGACACGACCAACGTGGGTATCTCGCCGCGGCGGAACTCATCGAACAGGGCCTCGCGCTCCGCGGTCTTGGTCGACCCCTGGATGACGGGGGCGTTCAGCTCGACGCCCAGTTCGTCGAGCTGGTCGAGATATGCGCCGATCACAAGCGTCTGGTCGCCGGGATGGCGCTCCAGAATCGATTTCACCACCGCGATTTTCGAGTGCACCGTCGAGCACAGCTTGTAGCGTTCGTCGGGTTCGGCGACCGCGTAGAGCATCCGCTCGTTGTCGGTCATCGTGACCCGCACCTCGATGCACTCCGCCGGTGCGATCCAGCCCTGCGCCTCGATGTCCTTCCACGGCGCGTCATACCGCTTCGGCCCGATGAGCGAGAACACGTCGCCTTCGCGGCCGTCCTCGCGGATCAGGGTGGCGGTCAACCCCAGACGCCGACGGGACTGCAGGTCGGCGGTCATCCGGAACACGGGGGCAGGCAGCAGGTGGACTTCGTCGTAGATGATCAGCCCCCAGTCGCGGCTGTCGAACAGCTCGAGGTGCCTGTACTCGCCCTTGGTGCGCCGCGTGATCACCTGATACGTCGCAATGGTGACGGGTCGGATCTCCTTCTTCTCGCCGGAGTACTCGCCGATCTCTTCCTCCGTCAGCGACGTGCGGTTGATCAGCTCGCGCTTCCATTGCCTGCCCGCGACGGTGTTGGTGACCAGGATCAGCGTCGTCGCGCCCGCCTTGGCCATCGCCGCCGCACCGACCAGGGTTTTGCCCGCGCCGCACGGCAGCACGACCACTCCGGAGCCGCCCTCCCAGAACGAGTCGGTGGCCATCTCCTGGTAGTCGCGCAGGTGCCAGTTGTCCTGGCGCAGGCTGATCGGATGCTTCTCGCCGTCGACATAGCCGGCCAGATCTTCTGCGGGCCAACCGATTTTGAGCAGCATCTGCTTGACCCGGCCGCGCTCGCTGTTGTGCACGACGACGGTGTCGTCGTCGAGGCGGGCACCCAGCATCGGCGCGATTTTCTTGTGCCGCAGCACCTCCTCGAGCACCGCGCGGTCGAGGCTCACCAGTGTGAGGCCGTGCACCGGGCTCTTCACCAGCTGGAGCCGGCCGTAGCGGGCCATGGTGTCGACGATGTCGACAAGCAGCGGCTGCGGCACCGCGTAGCGGGAGAACGACACCAGCGCGTCGACGACCTGTTCGGCGTCGTGGCCCGCGGCGCGCGCGTTCCACAGCGCCAGCGGGGTGATCCGGTAGGTGTGTACGTGCTCGGGCGCACGCTCCAGCTCGGCGAACGGAGCGATCGCGGCGCGGGCGGCGCCGGCTTGCTCATGGTCGACTTCGAGCAGCACCGTTTTATCGGACTGCACGATCAGGGGGCCGTCGGTCATTCTCGATCGCACTCGCTCCGGTCCTCGCTCGTGCCTCGCTCGATTATCCCTCGTGGTCGTCTTGGGCGGTCGCACCGGACGGGCGCCGTTTCAGTGGGAGGCCAGCGGCAGCGTCGACGGGCTCACCGGCGCTGTTGCCCCTGGTAGCGGTATCCGCGGTACACCGGGCGTTCCGATCTGACCAGCCAGCCACGGCAGCGACGCGGTGAACACGTCGGCGGCGAGCGGCCAGTCGTGGCGGCCCGGCTGCGCGACGACGGCACACGCGATGCCGTTGGCTCGGCCGAGCGTGCACAGTGAGTTGGCGGCATCGGTCTGGTCGTTGGGCATCCCCGCGGCGTCCTGACCGCCGAGACCGGTGCCACTCGGGTTTCCGAAGCCGCCCTTGTGCTGTGTCGGGGCATCCGAGGAGATCGCGAACCAGCCCGAGACGCCTCGGTACGGCCCGTGGTCGGTCATCACCGTGGTCGGGTCGTAGTGGGCCCATGCGTTGGCGTCGCCCCCGAAGATCCGGTCGATCGTCTGCTCCTTGGTCCCCGCGTTGGGGCCGTTGTCGCCGGCGATATCGACGAAGGCGCTGAACAACTCGGGATGCATCACGGTCAGATCGACTGCACACGTGCCACCCATCGACCAACCGACGACGCCCCAGTTGGCGCTTTGGACGCCGAAAGTGGTTGACACATAGGGAGGTACGTCTTTGGTGAGGTGGTCGGCCACATTGCCGCGGGGCCCGTTTACGCATTCGGTGTCGTTGTTGAACGAGCCACCCACGTCGACGAAGACGAACACCGGCGCATTCCCGCCGTGCGCGGCGGCGAACTCGTCGATGGGGGTGATCGCGTCGCCGGTGCGCGGCCAGTCTGACGGGGTGTTGAACTCGCCGGCGATCATCATGACCACGGGCAGCTTCGGGGCGTTCGCGGCGAACCACACAGGTGGCAGGTACACCAGCTCGGTGCGGTGTTTGAAGCCTGACCCGGCGTCGGGAATGGTCACCGGCACCAGCGCCCCGTGCGGGGGAGCGCCCTTGCCGCGCATCGCCATGACGGTGTTGAGGTCGGTCTCGTCGGGTAGTGGCCCGGCGGTCACCTCGTTCCACGCCGCCTGGACGGTCCGGAAGTAGCCGACCCACAGGTTCAGCGACACACCCGCACTCAGCAGGCACAGGAGCACCGCCACTAGAGACACCGAGCGTCGCCACCACTGGTTGCCGCGCCAGCCGAGCACCGCGACGGCCAACGCCATCCCCGTCAACCCCACCCAGATCCACAGCGACGACGGCGCGGGATCGCCTGCAAGTCCCTCGGAATCCATGTACCAGTGCGCCACGGCCGCCAGGATCATGCCGACGACGATCGCCACCGGCAGCCAGACCAGACGCCACCGCCGGGACCGCCAGCCGATGGCCGCCACCAGCGCCACGGCGGCCACCACCCAAATCGTCGTCGGCAACCATCCATGCAGCAGCGACAACCCACCGCGGTAGCCGCCAGGCGCTTGAGCAGCCGCACTTAACGCTGTTGTCACGAGAGACATGTTCACCAACGGTCCTGTGAGCCGACTGTGCTGCGTTAAGTTATTCGGCCTCGTCGGCCGCCACCACCGACGTGACGCGATGGATGGCGAAGTCGCGGACCCGCCCGTCGCCGGGTCGTAGGCGGTCAGCTGGCCGCCGCGGACGGTCACCGGCGCGACGACGCGCTGGGTCGCCACCCCCGCCGGATCGACGTATCCGATCACCACCGAGTTCTGCATCCGGGCCGCTTCCTGCAGCTGCGACATGGCCACCGCCGGGTCGATGCGCATGTTGGCGAACGGCGTCGCAGCCACCTTGCGCAGCACCGCCACGATCGCGCCAAGCGTCTGACCCGTCGGGGCCGTCAGTGGCCGGCCGACTCGGCGATGAGCCGGGGCGGGCACCCGCGCGCCGCGGGCCCGGAGGTCGACGATCGCGCCGGTGGAGTCCTCGGCGGCGGGGGCGAAGCCGGCGGTGCGCAGCGCCGCCAGCACCTCCGAGATGGGCGCCTGCGACACCGCGACGGTCGGCGCGAGGATCCGCATCTCGAGCTGACCGGTGGCGGGCGCCCCGACGGCCTGGGCCAGCAGCGCGGGATCCTCACACCGGACGAACGACGCGGCCATCCCCACCCGCAGCTGTCCGTGCCTTCGGGCCACGTCATCGATGAGATACGTCAGGCCTTGCGGCACAGGTGTTTTGGAATGCCGCTCGAACAACGCATGCAGCTCGCCCGCGGTGCGCCCGGTGTCCAGCGCACGGCGAATCGACGGCTCGCTGATCCGGTACACCATCGCCGCACCCGCCGACTCCACGGTGGCGACCGACGCCAACTGCTCGGCTAAGTCGCGTTCCAGCGGTCCAGGCACGATCACCGTCAGGTCGGCCTGCAGCAGGAAGTGGTCGATGGGCTTGGGCAGCACCTTGGTCATCGCGTCGACGGCGTCCTCGGCGCCGGCCAGCAATTTACGACCCGGTCCGGTGATCGCACCGCGGCCGACGATGCCGAGCGCGTGCGCCTCGGTCAACAGGTCGCCGACCGGCTGGGGTTGCAGCCGCACCGCCCAGCGGGGGCGACGCCAGATCATCGCCCGCGACGCCTCAGTGGCATCGACACCCGCGCCGACGGGAAGGTCGGCGAGCACACCCAACAACAATCTGCGGTCCAGCGGGGCGGCCGTGGAGTACAGCGAATCAGAAAGGGCCGCATAGGGTTTCCCGTCAGGACCGCGGCCACCGATCAGTCCCGGTCTGCCGGGTAGGTCGAGCCAGGTGGACGCAAGCAGTTGCCATCGTGCCGCGACAGGAGACTCGATGAACCGGTCGGCCGCCACCGTCGGTGCCCAGTACGGGCCGGAGCCGCCGCCCAGCGGTTCGTGGTCGGGTAGGCCCGCGGCGATCAGTCCGGCCGCCGCGGCAACCTCGAGGATCAGTCCAAGCCGCGGTTCGTCGACGCCGGTAACCTTGGTCAGACGCTTCACGTCGCGCACGCCGAGGCCACCGCTCCGAAGCTCGGGAACCGGTGCAGCGCCGAGGGTTTCGAGCACCAACTCGACTTCACGCAGCAGGTCGATGACCGCGCCCGCTGCGACGGCGTCGATGTCGGCGGCCGTCGTCGTCGACACCACGGGATCGGGTTGGGTCAACCCGACCGGCCCTGGTAGCTCACCGCGCAGCAGCTGTCCGACCATCCGCGGCAGGATCACCGTTTCGGCGTCGACCTGTCGGAGCAGACCGGCGGCCAGCAGCCGCTGCACCGGCCGATCCGGCGGGGTGCCTGGCGCCGCGTCGCGGGTCCTGCCCATCGGCGAACCCTCCATCAGGCGCCGCAGCAGGTCCCGTTGCGGATCGTCGATGGCCTCCAGTCGACCGGCTATCTCCGCAGCGGTGTGCTCAGCCGCCTCGAGCACGGCCTGGCCGGGATACCAGGGCAGGCCCGACGCTGCCTCGGCGGCCACCCGGACTGCGGAGTCGCCCCAGACGAGCGCTCGCACAAGCAGGTCGTCGAGCGCCGCGGTGACGGCCTCCTCACTGGCGCGGTCGCCGATCAGCGCCGTCAGCTTTGTCAGTTCCACGGGAGTTGTCTCGGCGTGCAGGGCGAGCAGCGCATCGAGCACCGCGAGCCGCAGAAAGTCCAGCTCGTCGGTGGCGGCCTTGACGGACTGCCGGGCCTGCGCGCGGGCCGCAAGCGCAGCGACGCTGCCGGGCGGAGGCTGGGTCAGGTCGGGCCGCAGCTCCAGCAGCCGGATCAGCCGCTCGTCAGGCAAGTCGGCCAGCCAGGCGCCCAGCGGGGTGCCCGGAATGTGTTCGGTCATTGCTGACCAGCGTAAAGCAGCCCGCCGGTCTCGCCAGCGGTCGCGGCGCCTGCCACAATATGGGGCGTGGCAGAGAAGAAGCGGAAAAAGCAGTACGTCGACCCAGGTTGGCCTGCAACGGACGGCGAGGACGATCATCCGATCAGCGAGCTGGCCGCGGACCGTACCGGCGCGCTGTCGCCCTTCGGCGAACTGGCGTTCCCGCTGCCGTCCGAGGACCTGCCATATACCCACCCGGTCACCGTCGTCAACAAGTAACGGTGGCCGAACCGCACGGGGACCGGCTCTCGCACCTGGATGAAGCGGGCGCGGCGCACATGGTCGACGTGACCGGTAAGGACGCCACCAAACGCACCGCCGTCGCCGCGGGCACGCTGCGGACGCGAGCCGACGTCGTCGAACTCATCGCAACCGGCGGGCTGCCCAAGGGCGACGCGCTGGCGACCGCCAGGGTGGCGGGCATCTTGGCGGCCAAACACACCAGCGACCTGATTCCCCTGTGTCATCAGCTCGCGCTGACCGGTGTCGACGTCGAGTTCGAAGTCGGTCAGGCAGACGTAGTCATCACCGCGACAGTGCGCAGCACCGACCGCACCGGGGTCGAGATGGAAGCGCTGACGGCGGTCAGCGTTGCGGCGCTGACGCTTTACGACATGCTCAAGGCGGTCGACCCGGCGGCGCGCATCGACGACATCCGGGTGCTCCGCAAAGAGGGTGGCAAGACTGGCATCTGGGAGCGGACGTGACGAGGTCGGCGTTGGTGATCATCACATCGACCCGCGCGGCCGCAGGCGTGTACGAGGACCGTACGGGACCCGTGATCGTCGACTGGCTGGCGCAGCGGGGGTACGCGGTGCCGCCACCGATCGTGGTGCCCGACGGCGGCTCGGTTCCCCAGGCGCTCTTCGCCGCGCTGGGCCAGCGGCCGCACCTGATCGTGACGTCGGGCGGCACCGGCATCTCGCCGACCGATGGCACCGCCGATGCGACCGCGAACATCGTCGACTACCAGATCCCCGGCCTTGCCGATGCCATCCGGCGCGCAGGCCTGCCGCATGTGCCGACGTCGGTGCTGTCGCGCGGGGTGTGCGGTGTCAGGGACGGCACGTTGATCGTGAACCTGCCCGGCTCGACCGGAGGCGTAAAGGACGGTCTCGGTGTGCTCGAGGACGTCCTCGAGCACGCACTGGATCAGCTCGCAGGCAAGGACCACACCAAATGACCGCCGTCGTACTGCGGGCCGACCTCAACGAGCACACCATCGAACTGTCCGAGCACGAGGCGCTGGTCGCGCATCAAGCCGCAGGGGCCGTCGTCGGCTTCGCAGGCGTCGTCCGCGATCACGACGGCGGGCGCACGGTGACGCGGCTGGAGTATTCCGCGCACCCCTCAGCGCAGCAGACTCTGGCCGATGTGGCCGCAGAAATCGCGGCCGACAGCCACGGGGTGCGGGCGGTCGCCGTCAGCCACCGCGTCGGCGCCCTCGAGATCGGTGACGCCGCGTTGGTGGCCGCCGTCGCGGCCGACCACCGTCAGGCGGCGTTCGACACGTGTGCCCGGCTGGTGGACACCGTCAAGGCGCGGCTACCGGTGTGGAAGCACCAGTTCTTCGCCGACGGCTCCGAGGAGTGGGTGGGATCCGCTTAGGCGCTTAGGCCGGCGGCTGCCCCGGGTCCAGAGGGAGCGGCGGCGGAACCTCCGCACCCGGGGCGGGTGCCGGGCCTGGGCCGGGGGCCGGGGCCGTTGAGGTTCTCCGCCTCCACCGGTGTGGTCATCGGGCGCTGGGTCAGCGCGAGCAGCGCGTCCTTGCCGGTGATGTCCTGCGTCTGGATCGCGTGCCACAGGTCCTTCAGGTACCCGACGTTGGGGCCCTGGGCCGGCGCGATCCATCGTGGTGTCCGTCGGCAGATTCTCCGGGCTGGCCAGGTGCGGGATTTCCGCAGGCGTCACGGGGACGTCGCCGGTCATCGCCTGGTTGGCCGCATCGAACGCGGGAGCGGGGATGTCGACGCCGTTCAGCGGCGCGAGCGGATCGGCCGCAGGCGGTGCGGCGACGGGGTCGCCGGGACCAGGCGGCGGGCCGGGCAGCACCGGGTCCATCGGCAGCGGGGCGGTGTGCAGCGACCAGGTCTCGGGTCCACCCGCGGGGGCCTGGGAGACATCCCAGTCGCGGTGCAGGCTGCTCGAGCGAGGCATTGATGACGGGAGCCTCGGCGGGCGGCGCGGCGTCCGGCAGCGGGGTGTCCAGCAATGGCGGGACGTCCGGCATTGCCGAGGGTCCGGCAGCGGCGCGTCGGGCAGTGGTGCGTCGGCAGGCGCGTCGGGCAGTGGCGCGTCGAGTGCGACGACATCGACGACCTCAGGCGCGGGCGGAGGAGGTGGCAGTTCGGGGGCCGGCGGAGGCGGCGGCGGGGCGTCCGGAAGTGGAGCGGCCATCGGATCGAACGGCGCCTCCGGTGGTGGCGGCGGCGCGAACGGGTCGAAAGGCGGAGGCGGAGGCGGCAATTCGCCATTCAGGCCGGCCGCGTCCAGAGCCTGGTTGGCGCCGTCGACGACGTCGTTGATCACGTTGCGCGGGGTGGCGCCGGAGAGCCCACGGCCGCAGACAGGCCATGCGCCTTTGCCCTGGGTGCCCAGCACGCGCTCGGCGACCGCGATCTGCTCTTCCTTGGTGGCCATATGCGCAGACGGCGCGTACTCCCCGCCGCCGTGCGAAGTCCAGGTGCCCGGCGAGAACTGCAGCCCGCCCTGGTATCCGTTGCCGGTGTTGATGGCCCAGTTGTTGCCGGATTCGCAGCTGGCGACTTTGTCCCATTCGCCATCGGTGGCGGCGCCAGCATGCCCGGCGAGGGCGAGGCTTCCGCTTCCGATGACTGCGCCGGTGAAGGCGACTTTCGCGACTGATACAGCTGATGTAGTGGGCTTGCGGTGCCGTCCACTCATGGGTGCGTTAGATCCTCTCTAATGCGCCCGCGAGGTCAGCTGTCGGGTTCGGGCTGGAGAGGTTGCCCGGCCGGCCGTCGGTGAGAACGGGTTCGGCTTCACCCCAAGGAGCCGCAAGCGACTCCAGGTCCTGCTATCTCGGTGGACCGGTGGGTCCCCCGCCTCCATCCAAGTTGTTTGGCGTATCCCTGCCCGACGGATGGAGCTCGGCGCTATCGGACAGAAAGGGCTAGTCGATTAGGGTCAACTGGCTTGCGGAAGAACCTAACGGGTCCCAGCGTTGTAGTCATCTTTTGCCCAACGCGGCGTTTCGTGGGTCGGCAAATCCTAATAGCGTTCTAAATCCGCAGGAATTTTCGGCGTTTCCGCTGGTGCATACGGGGCTCCACCAGTCTGTAGCCAGCTTGTGACCAATTCGTTATGTGATGTAAATCACGCTTACCCCCCGGCAAAGGGCGGGAGCACATCGATTGTTTGGCCGTCGGCGAGGTTTAACCCCTCGTCGCGTACGGCGAATCCGTCACACAGGAACGAGCACCGGCGCAGCACCCGGGCAAGCTCTGGGCCCCGGGCGGCGAGGGTGTCGACGAGTGCTGCCATGGTCGTGCCGGGCGCAACCCGCACTATCTCGGTCTCCGCGTTCGCCGCAGCGCGCGCCGCGGCGAAGTAACGGACGGTGAGCTGCACCGTCACCGTCGACGTGGTCTCCAATGTCATCCGCCGATCGCGCTCATCGGCCGGTCCGGCTGCACGAAGTCCGGGTCATTGATGCCGTGGCCCGCCGGCTTGGCCCACATCGCGGAGCGCCACGCAGCCTCGACGGTGTCGTCGTCGGCGCCTGCGCGCATCAGGCCGCGCAGGTCGGTCTCCTCGCGGGAGAACAGGCAGCTGCGGACCTGGCCGTCGGCGGTCAGCCGGGTGCGGTCGCAGGCCGAGCAGAACGCGTGCGACACCGACGCGATGATGCCGACGGTCGCGGGGCCGCCATCGACCAGCCACAACTGCGCCGGTGCGGATCCGCGGGGCGCCGGGTCCGGCGTCAGCGCGAAGTGACGTCGCAGCCCGGCCAGAACGTCGTCGGCGCCCAGCGTCGTGCCGCGCGACCACTCGTGACCCGCGTCCAGCGGCATCTGTTCGATGATGCGCAGCTGGTAGTCGTGGTCGATGCAGAACCGCAGCAGCGACACTGCGTCCTCCAGGCCGGTCATCGGGTCAAGCACCGCGTTCACCTTGACTGGCCTCAGGCCGGCCCGGTGTGCCCCGGTAAGACCCGCCAGCACGTCGGAGAGCCGGTTGCGGCGGGTGATGTGGGTGAAGCGCTCGGCGTCGACGGTGTCGAGCGACACATTGATCCGATCCAGCCCGGCCCGCTTCAATCCTGCGGCGCGGCGGTCCAGCCCGATTCCGTTGGTGGTCAAGGCGATTTCAGGGCGCGGCCGCAGCGCGGCGGTCGCGGCAACGACCTCTTCGAGCTGCTTCGAAACCAGCGGTTCGCCGCCGGTGAAGCGGACGCGGGTGATGCCGAGCCGGGTTACCGCGATGCGCAGCAGCCGGGTCAGCTCGCCGAAGTCCAGCAGCTGCCCACCCGGCATCCAGTCCAGGCCTTCGGCGGGCATGCAGTACGTGCAGCGGAGGTTGCAGCGATCGGTCAGAGACACCCGCAGATCGGTGGCGGCGCGGCCGTAGGTGTCGACCAGGGGACCGTCCGTCGGTGCCCCCTCGATGGGCTCGATGGGGCGGTATACCGACGGCACACCCAACGACGTGACGGTCATGCGGGGACCTTGAGCGAGTCGACGGGGACGATCTCCTTGCCGAGCGGCACCAGTGAGACCGGGATGAGCTTGAGGTTGGCCAGCGCCAGGGGGATGCCGATGATGGTGAGGGCCATCGCCACCGCGGTGATCACGTGCGCCGAGCGCCAGCCACAGCCCGAACAGGACGACCCAGATGACGTTGCCGATCAGCGCGCCTGGCCGCGGTCCGGGTTTCTCGATGATGGTGCGGCCGAACGGCCACAACGCGTAGGACGCGATCCGCAATGCCGCGAACCCGAACGGGATCGTGATGATCAAGACGAAGCAGATGAGCGCCGCCAGCAGGTAGCCAAGCGCCAGCCACAGGCCGCCAAACACCAGCCAAATTACGTTCAGGATCAGGCGCATCTCTTCCTCCAGCAGTCTTTCAGCCTACCGATAAACAGGGGTGCTGGTCCGAGGGCGGTCCGAGTAGGATCACCACATCGCGTCCCTGCGGAGAAAGGCGGGACGCTTTCCTTATGTTTCTAGAGACGAGCGGGTGAGACGAGTGCCGACCGGCCGGGTTAAGTGGTACGACGCCGAGAAGGGCTTCGGCTTTTTGTCGCAGGAGGAGGGCGAGGACGTCTATGTGCGTTCGTCGGCCCTGCCGGCCGGAGTCGAGGGCCTGAAGGCAGGCCAGCGGGTCGAATTCGGCATGGCCGCGGGACGTCGTGGGCCGCAGGCGTTGAGCCTGAAGATCCTCGACTCGCCGCCGAGCCTGACCCGCACACGTCGCGAGGCCGCCGCGGCCGAGCACAAGCACACCCCCGACGAGCTGCACGGCATGGTCGAGGACATGATCACGCTGCTGGAGAGCGCGGTGCAGCCCGAGCTGCGCAAGGGCAAATATCCCGACCGCAAGGTCGCGCGTCGAGTGTCCGAAGTGGTCCGGGCCGTCGCGAGCGAGCTGGACGCCTAGCCTGCTCACTACCGTTCGGCAGGGGGCATGCTTGAGGCATGGCTGCATATGTCGCCGGCGGCGGCGAGTTCAACCGCGATACCGACTACATCACCACCCGCATCACCGAAGACGGCGCCGACGGCTATCCCGTCGAACCCGGCCGCTACCGGCTGATCGTCGCGCGGGCATGCCCGTGGGCCAACCGCGCGATCATCGTCCGCAGGCTGCTGGGCCTGGAAGACGTGCTGTCCATCGGCTTCTGCGGGCCGACCCACGACGAACGCAGCTGGACCTTTGACCTCGACCCCGGCGGCGTCGACCCGGTGCTGAAGATCCCGCGGCTGCAGGACGCCTACTTCGCGCGCGTCCCGAACTACCCGAAGGGCATCACGGTGCCCGCCATCGTCGACGTGCCGACCGGCGAGGTCGTCACCAATGACTTCGCCCAGATGACACTGGACCTGTCCACCGAGTGGACCGCATACCACCGCGACGGCGCTCCCGAGTTGTATCCCGTGCCGCTGCGCGACGAGATCGACGAAGTCGCCAAGCGCATCTACACCGAGGTCAACAACGGCGTGTACCGCTGCGGCTTCGCAGGCTCACAAGATGCTTACGACAAGGGCTATGACCGGTTGTTCACCGCGCTGGACTGGCTCAGCGAGCGCCTGGAGCATCAGCGGTATCTGGTCGGCGACACCATCACCGAGGCCGACGTCCGGCTGTTCACCACGCTGGCCCGCTTCGACCCCGTCTATCACGGCCACTTCAAGTGCAACCGGTCCAAGCTCGACGAGATGCCGGTGTTGTGGGCCTATGCCCGCGACCTGTTCCAGACACCGGGCTTCGGCGACACCATCGACTTCGTGCAGATCAAGCAGCACTACTACATCGTGCACACCGACATCAACCCGACGCGCATCGTGCCGAAGGGGCCGGAGCTATCCAACTGGCTGACCCCGCACGGCCGGGAGGCTTTGGGCGGCAAGCCGTTTGGCGAAGGCACGCCGCCTGGGCCGACGCGGGAATCCGAGCGGGTACCCGCAGGGCACTCCGCCGGTTAGGACCACACGGTGCTGACCGACCACTCGGCGTGCGGCATCGGGAATTCGTCGCCCGCCTCGTCGCGGACCCAGGTGGGCAGTTCCACCGCGATACCCGTGAGCCGCCCGCGGCGCGGGTCGACCGTCGGGATGGTCACCGCGCGTTTCGACTTCGGCGCAAATGTCTCGACGATGGTGTCCTCGGGGCCCTCGTAGGCCCGCAGCAGCACCCAGGGTGCCAGCCAAATGCCGTCCGACACCGACAACTGCACCGGGTTGCGCGACGTTACGGCCAATTCCCCCATGGCTTTCGGGAATTCACAACGTGTGGGGTTCAAAACGTCGCAGTAGCGATACGGCCCGACCCGAACCAACTGACCGTGCGTGTACGCGCTGATCTCCGGATGCCCGGGTGCCGGGCTGCGGGTCAACCGCCACACCAGCACGGCGGTCACCGCGGAGGCCAGCACCGCGACAGCGGCCAGCAACGCCAGACCTTTCTTCACTCCCGCGGCACCGTCCCCCGCAAGCGGGATCTTGTCCCCAGCCGAGTCGCTGCGGCCGCCCTCTTGCGCCGCAAGGATCGGGCGATTACCGCCGAGCCCGGGGATCAAGGAGTCGCCGCGGTAGCTGACCACCGTCTGCGCAAGGCCCAGGATCAACACGGCCGAGATTGCCGTAAAGCCAATGTGCAGTTGGGTATACACGAGCACACCCGTCGCGCCGCCTGCCACCCACGCCAGCTGCAACAGCGATTCGGAGCGTCCGAACGCCGAGGCGCGCGACTCCTCGGGCAGATCGTGCTGCAGCGACGCGTCAAGCGACGCCTTCGCGATCGCACTCGCCGCGGACGTGACCAGTGCGGCCAGCGCGGCCACCAACAGCTTTCCGGTCAGTGCCGTGGCCAACGCGGCAAAGGTGACAGCGATCGTGCTGCGCACCACCAGCTGCGCCGGATGCCCGAGCTGCAGCCGCGCGCTGGCGTAGTTGCCGCCGAAGTTGCCGATCGCCGCCGCCGCGCCGATCAGCCCGAGGATCAGTAGCTGCTCCCAGCCGCTCTTTTCGTGCGACTTGGCGACGAACGCGGGATACAGGAACAAGAATCCGACCATCACCTTGATCGTGCAGTTGCCCCACAGCGCGGTGATGATGTTGCGGCCCAGCGGTTGTCGTGCGGGTCCTGGTTCGTGGAAGGCTTGCGGGCCACGACGTAGTTCGCCGTCGCCGCCGTGGTAGCTCAACGTGGTGGGGACCTCGCCCTCGGTGACCTCCACCCATTTCGGTATGCGCATGGCCAGCGCGGCGCCTGCCACCGTCACGGCGACGCAGACGTACAGCGCGCCGGGCATGTGGAACAGGTTGAACAGATACTCCGCACCGGCGGCCACCGCGCCGCCGACGATCGTGCCGCCGAGCAGACCGAACACGGTCAGCCGGGAGTTGACCCTGACCAGGTCGATGGTCGGCGGCAGCACACGCGGCGTCACCGCGCTGCGCAGCACGCTGAATGACTTGGACAGCACCATCATTCCCAGCGCACACGGATACAGCACCCAGGACGGGAAGCTTCCCGTCGCACCGTCGTAGTTGGCGATGAGCACCAGAACCAGCACCGAGCGCAGCGAGAACGACATGGCCAGTGCCAGCCGTCGGCCGTGCTGCAGACGGTCCAGTGCCGGCCCGATCAGCGGGGCGATGACCGCGAACGGTGCGATCGTGATGAGCAGGTACAGCGCCACCTTGCTCTTGCTTTCCCCTGAGGCCGCCGCGAAGAACAGGGTGTTGGCCAGCGCGACCGCCATCGCGGAGTCGACGGCGAAGTTGGCCATCACCGGGTAGGTCAGCGCGGTCAGGCCCGACTTGTCGGCACCGTCGGCGGTGGCGGCGCGGTGGAACAGGCCATACATCCTCGAGCCCATCTCCCTGCTGCGCTGCGCGGCCGAGCGGGGTCCAGGTGGCTTCCGCCCCAGCCCCTCGCCGATTCCGGGGTCGCTGCGTCTCGACGACCTCTCCTCGAGGGGCGGCAAATACCGGTTGGAGCTGGGCGTGGACGGGCGGCGCTGCCGACGTTGATCCACGCCGTCGCTGGGATAGTTCGCCATCCCCGGGTGCTCGTCGCCGTGGCCTGCGGGAGGCCGCGGCGGGTAATAGCGGGGATCACGCCGGTCCGCGGGGCCTGTGTGGTCACGCCGCGATCCGGTCACAGAAACGATTCTCCCCCATCGCGATGACGGCGTCGTGCAGCCGACCGGTGTGGCTCCGCGAAGGCCGGTCAGGCACTATTAAGTGCGTGGACAGCGTGACGGAATCCGCCGAGGACGGCCCGGCCACGCCGGCGACCGAGAGTCCGGCGGACCTGGAGGCGGTGCTGATGGGTGCCGTCGAGCTGGCGCGCACGGCGATCGCCGAACACAGCGGTGACTCGGTCGGGGAGTATCTGGGCGCCACGTTCGACGACTCCACCGCGGCCACCCATCGCTTTCTGGCCAACCTGCCCGGCTATCAAGGCTGGCAGTGGGCGGTGGTCGTCGCGGCGCATCCCGGTGCCGACCACGCGACGATCAGCGAGGTCGTGCTGGTGCCGGGGCCGACGGCGCTGTTGGCGCCGCAGTGGGTGCCCTGGCAGGAACGGCTCCGTCCCGGCGATCTCGGCCCGGGTGATCTGCTCTCCCCGCCCGCCGAGGATCCCCGCCTTGTGCCGGGTTTCGCCGCTACCGGTGATCCCGAGATCGACGACGTCGCTGTCGAGCTCGGGCTGGGCCGGCGCCGTCTGCTCAGTGAACTGGGTCGCGCCGAAGCCGCGCAGCGGTGGCACGACGGCGATCACGGGCCGGGCTCGACGATGGCCAGGTCCACCCGCAGGGTGTGCCGCGACTGCGGTTTCTATCTGCCGCTGCGCGGATCGCTTGGACTGATGTTCGGTGTGTGCGCCAACGAGTTGTCCGCCGACGGGCTCGTCGTCGATTCCGAATACGGTTGTGGCGCACACTCGGACACGCCCGCACCCGCCGGAACCGGCTCACCGCTCTACGACCCATACGACGACGGCATGCTCGACGTCGTCGAGCCGCCGGCCCCGAGCGACGAGCCGCAAGCCCCGACCGACGACGAGAACCCTCAGCCGCCGAGCGACGAGGCCGATCAAGACCCCGACGTAGTCGGCGAGAGAGGACCCAGCTCGAAGGCCTGCACGATGATCGAGATGGCCTCCTTGGTCGAACGATCGAATGCCCGATCTTCGCATCGAATTCGACGCAAGCGTTACGCCCACTCGCAAGAGTCCGCGCTAGCGTCGGGTTCGCGGAACAGTTAGGAGCACAAACCGATGGGAAAGCCCACTTCGTATCAAACGTCGGTCGTCGTTCCGCTCCCGGACGAAGACGAGATTGCCCGATCCGTCGGCGACGGATACGACCCCGACACCGCCCTTAACGTCATGAAGATGATGAGCGGCACCGGGGACTTCTTTCCTGCGCTGATCGGCATGGTGAAGGCCGTCTTCGGTGAGCGTGACATCGATGCCAAGCACCGTGAGGTCATTATTTTGCGGGCCGCGTCGGTACTCAAGTGCCCTTACGAGTGGCAGGCGAACGAACGGATGGCCCACAATGCGGGCCTCACGACATCCGAGATCGACGCGATCGCCGGCGAGGCTCGATGAGCAATCTCGACAGTGACCATCAGCAGATTGATCGCTGCCACAGATGAGCTACTCATATCTGGCACTCTCGCCGACGGCACCCTTCAATCTCTACTCGACACGTTTGGGACGACGACGACACGCAAGTACATTGCCACCATCGCGTGGTTCAGCCTGCTGAGTCTCTTCCTCAATGGCACCAGGGTGCCCATGGAAACAACCGACAAGATCGGCCAACGCACCTCGCCCCTGGGATGACCAGTGCTGCACAGATCAAGCGCCGACGTAGTCGGCGAGGTGCTTCCCCGTCAGCGTCTTTCGCGTGGCTACGAGATCTGCCGGCGTGCCCTCGAACACCACCCGTCCGCCGTCGTGACCGGCGCCGGGGCCGAGGTCGATGATCCAGTCGGCGTGCGCCATCACGGCCTGGTGGTGCTCGATGACGATCACCGACTTGCCCGAGTCGACGAGCCGGTCGAGCAGCGCGAGTAGCTGCTCGATGTCGGCGAGATGCAGGCCGGAGGTCGGCTCGTCCAGGACGTAGACGCCGGCCTTGTCGCCCATGTGGGTGGCGAGCTTGAGGCGCTGCCGCTCACCGCCGGACAGCGTGGTGAGCGGCTGCCCGAGAGTGAGATAGCCGAGCCCGACGTCGGCGAGCCGTTCGAGAATCTTGTGCGCGGCAGGCGTTTTCGCGTCGCCTGCGCCGAAGAACTCCAGCGCGTCGTTCACCGGCATCTGCGAGCACCTCGCTGATGTCACGGCCGCCGAACGTGTATTCCAGCACCGACGCATCGAACCGCTTGCCCTCGCACACGTCGCACGTCGTCGAGACGCCCGCCATCATCGCCAGGTCCATGTAGATGACACCTGCGCCGTTGCAGTTGGGGCAGGCGCCCTCGGAGTTCGCGCTGAACAGCGCGGGCTTCACGCCGTTGGCCTTCGCAAACGCCTTGCGGATCGGGTCGAGCAGCCCGGTGTACGTCGCCGGGTTGCTGCGCCGCGAGCCGCGAATGGGCGCCTGGTCGATCGTCACCACACCGTCGCGACCGGCGACCGAACCGTCGATCAGCGAGCTCTTGCCAGAGCCTGCCACCCCCGTGATGACGGCCAGCACACCGAGCGGGATGTCCACGTCGACGTCTTGCAGGTTGTTGGTGTCGGCACCGCGCACCTCGAGCGCCTCCGACGAGGTCCGCATCTCCTTCTTGAGCGATGCCCGGTCGCCGAGGTGGCGCCCGGTGATGGTGTCGCTTCTGCGGAGCTCCTTGACGGTGCCCTCGAAGACGACCTCGCCACCGGCGGTGCCTGCGCCGGGGCCGAGATCGACGACGTGGTCGGCGATTTCGATGACCTCGGGCTTGTGCTCCACGACCAGCACGGTGTTGCCCTTGTCGCGCAGCCGCAGCAGCAGATTGTTCATCCGCGCGATGTCGTGCGGGTGCAGGCCGATCGTCGGCTCGTCGAAGACGTACGTGACATCGGTGAGCGACGACCCGAGGTGGCGAATCATCTTGACCCGCTGCGCCTCGCCACCCGACAGCGTGCCCGCCGGGCGGTCGAGCGACAGGTAGCCCAGCCCGATCTCGACGAACGAGTCGAGCGTGTGCCGCAGCGCGGCCAGCAGCGGCGCGACGGACTTGTCACCGACGCCCTTGGCCCACTCGGCGAGATCGCTGATCTGCATGGCGGATACGTCGGCGATGTTGGCACCTTTGATCTTTGACGATCGTGCCGTCTCCGACAGGCGGGTGCCGTCACACTCCGGGCAGGTCGTAAACGTCACCGCCCGCTCCACGAACGCGCGGATGTGCGGCTGCATCGCCTCGACGTCTTTGGACAGGAACGACTTCTGGATCTGGGGGATCAGTCCCTGATACGTCAGGTTGATGCCGTCGACCTTGATCTTGGTCGGCTCCTTGTGGAGCAGGGCATCGAGCTCCTTCTTGGTGAACTTGCGGATCGGCTTGTCGGGATCGAAAAAGCCGCAGCCGTTGAAGATTCGGCCGTACCAGCCGTCCATGCTGTAGCCGGGGATGGTGAGCGCGCCATCGTTGAGCGACTTGCTGTCGTCGTACAGCGCGGTCAGGTCGATGTCGTTGACCGAGCCGCGGCCCTCACAGCGCGGGCACATGCCTCCGGTGATGCTGAACTCGCGGCGCTCCTTGACCGTTCTTCCGCCGCGTTCCATCGTGACCGCGCCCGCTCCACTGATCGACGCCACGTTGAACGAAAACGCCTGCGGTGAGCCGATGTGCGGCTTGCCTAGCCGGCTGAACAGGATGCGCAGCATCGCGCCGGTGTCGGTGGCGGTGCCGACCGTCGAGCGGGGATCCGAACCCATCCGCTGCTGGTCGACGATGATCGCGGTGGTCAGCCCTTCGAGTACGTCGACCTCGGGCCGCGCCAGCGTTGGCATGAAACCTTGCACGAAGGCGCTGTAGGTCTCGTTGATCAACCGCTGCGACTCCGCCGCGATCGTGTCGAACACCAACGAGCTCTTGCCGGAGCCGGAGACGCCGGTGAACACCGTCAGCCTGCGCTTCGGGAGCTCGACGCTGACGTCCTTGAGGTTGTTCTCGCGCGCGCCGGTCACCCGGATGAGGTCGTGGCTGTCGGCGATCATGCCTCGACTCCCACTCGTCCCCTGCCCTGCGGGCGTGGGCCCACCGGTCCTCGCTCGTACCTCGCTGCGATCCTCACTCGTGGTCGTCTTCGGGCGACCTGCTGCATCAGCGCAGCTCCTGGATGCGGACCATATTTCCTGCGGGATCGCGGAGCGCGCAGTCGCGAACTCCGTACGGCTGTTCGGTCGGCTCCTGGACCACCTCGACGTCACCGGCCTGCACCGTCTCGAAAGTGCCGTCGAGATCCTTGGTGGCCAGCAGGAGCGTGCCAAAGGTGCCCTTGGCCATCATCTCCGCGATGACGCGACGCTCGTCGTCGGTGAGGCCGGGGGTTGCGGTCGGCGGGTACAGGACGATGCTCGTGTCAGGCTGGTTCGGTGGGCCGACCGTGATCCACCGCATCTTGTCCCTGCCGACGTCGAGGCGGACCTCGAAGCCGAGGGTGTCGCGATAGAACGCCAGTGATTCTTCCGGCTCGTCGTGTGGGAGGAAGCTCGAGTGAATGGTGATTTCCATGCCGATCACGCTAAGTGCAGGCCGGGCGGCACGCGCTTCTCGATTCCTGACCGGTCTTGTCACCTGCTTCTCCACGCACGACGGCATCCCCTCCGTCACACCGGCCGTCTGTTCCCGGTACGCGCTGGGCGGCATCCCGACCAACTCGGTGAAGCGAGTGCTGAAAGTGCCCAGCGACGAGCAACCGACCGCGAAGCACACTTCGGTGACTGACAGGTCGCCACGACGCAGCAGCGCCATCGCGCGCTCGATCCGCCGCGTCATCAGGTAGGAGTACGGCGACTCTCCGTAGGCCAGCTTGAACTGACGCGACAGATGCCCGGCGGACATGTTCACCCCGCGGGCGAGCGCCTCGACGTCCAACGGCTGCGCATACTCGCGGTCCATCCGGTCGCGGACGCGGCGCAGCAGCTTGAGGTCACGCAGGCGCTGCTCCTCCGCGGGCGTGCGAGTCAACTTTCGGCCGCCGCCTTGATGCGCGCCAGCGAGGTGTTCATGCCCTCGATCAGTTCGCGCTCGAAGTTGGGCACGCCGCCGAACAACTTGCTCACCGTGAAGTTGGCGGCGGGCTTGACGCCATTCTCGGCGTTACGGCTCTCCACCACACGGGTGCCGTTCTCGGTCGGCTCCAGCTCGTAGCTCCAAATGGTGTTGTTGGTGTTCACCCGGAATGCCAGCTTTTTCTCCGGAAACACTTCGGTGACCGTGCTCGTGGTCGGCCAGAACAGAAAATTGCGACGGTTGAGATTGATCGTTCGGGTGCCTTGACGCAGCGGTCCGAATGCCTTCATCAATCGGCATTGCGGGCTCCATTGCGGCATCCGGCTGAAATCGGAGATCAAGGCCCACACCTTCTGTACCGGGGCATCGATATCGATCTGCGCCTGCAATAGCGGCTCGGCCATTGTGTCCTCCCTCTGGGGCTTCCGCGTGTTCTTTCTCTCGTCAGGTCAGGCCGCTCTGCGCACCGCGCGAGCCGCGGCGAGCGGCGCGACGCTGCAACAGAAAGATCGACGTGCCAAGCGCACCGACTCCGAGGCCGGCCACCGCGATCGGACGCCACTCGTGCAGGCCGGGCACCGCGAACGCGAGGACAACGGCGATCAACCACCCCACCGCGATCACGACGATGACAGGCCAGGGATCGAGCAGGATCGCAGGCAGGGCAGGCGGTTCCGGCTCGGCGGGCTCAAC
Organism: uncultured Actinomycetota bacterium; assembly: GCA_963734385.1. Classification (GTDB taxonomy): domain Bacteria; phylum Actinomycetota; class Actinomycetes; order Mycobacteriales; family Mycobacteriaceae; genus Mycobacterium. The sequence goes on from CAVTHR010000006.1 coordinate 88,288, forward strand.
TGGTTGAGAGCTCATTGCAGACCAACCTAGCCGTTCGCGACGGATCGTCGGAAGCCGGTCGTGTTTTGCTCCGCGGAGGAAGACCAGATCGCTATTCTTTGCTTTGTGAAGGAAATCGACTCTCGGTTGGCGAGCGACCTGTCGCTGGCGGTTATGCGTTTGGCGCGCCAATTGCGGTTTCGCCGCCCGGATTCGCCGGTTTCCTTATCGCAGTTGTCGGCGCTGTCGACCCTGGCCAAAGAGGGCGCAATGACACCGGGCGCGTTAGCTCTGCGTGAACGTGTTCGGCCGCCATCGATGACGCGGGTAATTGCCTCGCTCGCCGAACTCGGATTTGTGGCACGAGACGCACATCCTGCCGACGGTCGGCAGGTATTGGTGTCGGTCTCTTCGACCGGCGCGGAATTGATCGAAGCCGAGCGGAAAGCTAGCCAGGAATGGCTGAAGAGCCGGTTAGCGCAGCTCAATCCCGACCAGCGCAAGGCGTTGCTCGTCGCTGCCGACCTGATGTCGGCGCTCGTCGACGAACCAGCGTGAGCCCGGTCGTCGACATCGACGACCCCGCCGACTCGAGGCTGGACGATTTCCGCGACCTCAACAGCGTCGACCGCAGGCCCGATCTGCCCTCCGGCAAGGGGTTGGTCATCGCCGAAGGCGTTCTCGTCGTGCAGCGGATGCTGGCTTCCCGATTCAGGCCGCGGGCAATGCTGGGCACCGATCGCAGGCTGCGAGAGCTGGCGGGCGATCTGGAGGCGACCGACTCGCCGTACTACCGGGTGACCGCCGAGGTGATGGCCGACGTGATCGGCTTTCACCTCAACCGCGGGGTGCTTGCCGCGGCGCCGCGGCCGGGCGAGTTGACCGTCGAGGCGGTGCTCGACGGCGCACGAACGGTCGCGGTGCTCGAGGGCGTCAACGACCACGAGAACCTGGGCTCGATCTTCCGCAACGCCGCCGGCCTCGGCGTCGACGCGGTGGTGTTCGGCACCGGATGCGCCGACCCGCTGTACCGCCGCGCCGTGCGGGTCTCGATGGGGCATGCCCTGTTGGTGCCGTACGCCTGGGCTGCTGCATGGCCCGCAGACCTGACATTATTGCGCGACAACGACTTTCATGTGCTGGCGATGACGCCCGATCAGGCGGCGTCCACGCTGGCCGACGCGATGGCGGCGGCCGGAGACGATCGCGTGGCGATCCTCGTCGGCGCCGAGGGGCCCGGCCTGACCGAGACCGCGATGCGGTACAGCGACGTCCGGGTGCGCATTCCCATGTCGCGCGGAACCGACTCGCTGAATGTGGCAACGGCGGCCGCGCTGGCGTTCTACGAGCGGGTTAGATTCGCGCGATGACCGACGACGCCACCCCGTGGGGAATGGGGCTGACGGTGGCGGCCTTCGTCGCGATGGTGACCGCGGGTGCGGTGGTGGTCTTGAGCATGGGCTTGATCCGCGTTCATCCGCTGCTGGCGGTCGGCCTCAACTTGGTCGCCGTCGGGGGCCTGGCGCCGACGGTATGGGGTTGGCGCCGAACGCCGGTGTTGCGGTGGTTCGTGCTGGGTCTTGGCGTCGGCGTTGCAGGCGCGTGGCTGGCCCTGTTGGCGTTGACGCTGCGTTAGCGCTGGCCGCTGGAGCGCACGCCGAGCAGCACGTCCTCCCACGCCGGAACCGGCGGCTTGCCCTTGGTCTTGCGGGTGCGCTGCAGGCTTGGGCGGCTCGGGCTGCTCGGGTTCCACCGGCGCCGGCTCGGGTTCTTCGAAGCCCAGCTGGGGGAGCGGCGCCACCGGCCGCAGCGGACGGGCGAAGTCGGGGTCGATCAGCTCGCAGGCGGCGTCGTCGAAGGCGGTCACGGTGCCGCCGTGCGCGCCGGGCGTGAACCGGAAGTGTGCGGCGTTGTCCGACAGTCCGGCCTTCCAGGACAGTTGAACGGTCCAGCGCCCGTCTTCATTGCGCCACGCGTCCCAGTTGGTGGCATCGGGGTCGAGTCCGCGGGCGATCAGCGCCGATGTCACGGTCTCCAATAGCGTGAGAACCGCGGGGCCGTCGGCGAGGACGGGATGTGCCGCGGTTGCCAGCTCCGCCGCGCGCGAGCGTTCCAGCAGGACTGGGTGCGCGAACCGCTCCACCCGGGACACGTCGACCCCGGCCGCCTCCGCAAGCTGTTCGATCGATGCGCCCGCGCGAATCCTGGCTTGAATCTCCTTGGGACGCAGCACGCTTGGAACCTCGGCATCGGGTTGTGGTGGGCTGGAGCCGGACTGGTCGCCGCGCATGGCGGCACGCAACCGGTCGTCAGCGCGCAGGATGAACTTCTCGTTCGGGTCGTCGCTTTCGCAGATTATGCGTTTGCCATCAACGTCGAGTCCGACGACCTTGAGTTCCCGCATGCCGACCTCCTCCGGGCTCTTTGGCGCCGGGGCACCATGCCCGATTCGCAGGTCACCCTACTGCGTTATCGGCTCGTTACCCGGCCGACACGCCCGAGCTACCCAGGTCAGAGCCGTTCGACCACCCAGTCGACGCATTGCGTCAGCGCGCTGACGTCATCGGGTTCGACGGCGGCGAACATCGCCACCCGCAACTGGTTGCGGCCGAGTTTGCGGTAGGGCTCTGTGTCGACGATGCCGTTGGCCCGTAGCACCTTGGCCACCGCGGCGGCATCGACTTCGTCGGAGAAGTCGATCGTGCCGACGACCTGCGAGCGTTGCTCGGGGTCGGCGACGAACGGCGTCGCGAATTTCGACGCCTCGGCCCAGGAGTACAGCCGCTGCGACGAGTCGGCGGTGCGTTTGACGACCCAGTCCAGCCCGCCGTTACCCAGCATCCAGTCCAGCTGCTCGGCCAGCAGGATCAGCGTGCCGATCGCAGGCGTGTTGTAGGTCTGGTTCTTCAGGCTGTTCTCGACGGCGATGGGCAGCGACAAGAAGTCGGGAACCCAGCGGCCGGACGCGGCGATCGACTCGATACGCGACAGTGCCGCGGGGGAGACGACGGCAACCCACAGCCCGCCGTCGCTGGCGAAATTCTTTTGCGGCGCAAAGTAATACGCGTCGGCATCGGTGATGTCGACCGGCAGGCCGCCTGCCGCCGACGTCGCGTCGATGACGATCAGCGCGTCGCCCGAAGCCGTCGGGGCGCTGGACGGGAACGGCCACCCCGGTCGATGTTTCGTTGTGCGCCCAGGCGATGACGTCGACGGACGGGTCCGACTGCGGCTTTGGTGCGCTGCCCGCGTCGGCCTTGATGATCACCGGGTCGCCGACGAACGGGTTCTTGGCCACCGCCGAGGCGAACTTCGAGCTGAATTCCCCGTAGGTGAGGTGCAGCGAGCGCTTGTCGATGAGCCCGAATGCCGCCGCGTCCCAGAACGCGGTGGAACCGCCGTTGCCCAGGATGACCTCGTAGCCGTCGGGCGCCGAGAACAGCTCCCGCACCCCGTCGCGGACCCGGCCCACCAGGTTCTTCACCGGCGCCTGCCGGTGCGAGGTGCCGAACAGGTCACCTGCGGCGGCAAGCGCCTGCAGCTGCTCGGGCCGCACCTTCGACGGCCCGCAGCCGAACCGTCCGTCGGTGGGTTTGAGGTCGGCGGGGATCGTCAGTTCGGCCATAGGGTCAAGGGTAATGGCGCATCCTGGCGGCCTGCCTGTGGGTGGCCGCGCCTGAAAAGGTAGGGAATCACCCCATATCAGTTAACTTGCTGTGGCCCTACTGTGACGTTGTCAGCGCCACTCTGCTTGCGTGACAGCCTGATAGGAGGGCAAAAAATGAAGTTCACAGCAAATCCACAGGCAATCTTGCCGATCTGTGCTGCGGCGGTAACAGTGTTCGGAGGACTCCTCATTGCGGCGCCCGTTCAGGCGGACGGCGGATGCATCCCCGGCGACCAAGCCGGCCAGGTGCCCCGCAACGCCCGACCCGGCGACAATGTCTGCGCGCCTGCCGACGTCGCGGCTCTGATTCAAACGGAGAACGCGAACAAGAACGACGGATACGCTGCCGGGGCTGCGTCGACAGACCTTATCTGCAAGTCGGGTCTCGTGTGGCGCGAGGCGTTCGACGGTGACGCCGTCTGCGTCAGCCCGGACCGACGGACGGTGACGTGGCAGGAGAACGCCAACGCCGGCGTCGGGAACACGGGCGGGTTGAAGCCGCAGACGACCCAACCCGGCGGTTCGAATGCGTCAGGCGGTCCCGATGGCGCCCTCCTTGCGGCGGTGAACGACGCCCGGCTGCATCCGGAGAACTATCCGCCCAACGGGAACGCTGCTCACGCGAAGATGACGGCCTGCCCCAAGCCGTTGGGCGACTCGGGTGCGCTCGACAACGTGGCATCGACGCACAACCAATACCTCGCAGGCAAGCCGGGCTCGATGGTGAACACGTTCCCGAACATGCATAGGAACCCGCCGCCAGACGGGGTGATCTCCTGGGCGCCGTCACAGGACCCAGCCGACTCACGGCAGGGACCGATCCAGCAGGCCGGGTACAACATGCGCGGCGAAATCGTAGCGACCGGGCAAGGTTCCGAAGCCGAGGCAGTCGCGTACTGGATGCAGAATGACGAGGCCTCCGATTGGGGACATCGCAACAACATCCTCAATTGCGGTTACACCGACGCCGGAGCGGCGCATCACACGGGCGGAGACCTCGGCAACTACTGGACTGTCGATCTAGGCGCCCACTAGCCCTAGGTGGTCGGATGCGAGCGCCGTCGTGGGTGACCGCGACGGTGTGCTCGGTGCGTGCGGCACGAGCTGCTCCGGCCGCGGCCACGGCTTCTACCTCGCTTTCTGTCTTCAACTCCACCATTTGATGTGACCTGAGTCACATAACTCGCGCATTGGCCCGTTCGGACACAGTGGGTAAAGGCGCCTGTTCAATAGGCGATACCTGCGGTACCGTTGTTGGACATTAAGCCGACGTATGTAAACCTCACAGGAGGCTTCTGATGGCACGGACCCGCATGGTCAGGCGCTGGCGTCGCAACATGGATGTGGCTGACGACGCCGAGTACACCAGCATGCTCACCACACTGTCCGAGGGGTCAGTGCGGCGCAATTTCAACCCCTACACCGACATCGACTGGGATTCTCCGGAGTTCGCGGTCATCGACAACGACGAGCGATGGATCCTGCCCGCGACGGATCCGGTCGGCCAGCACCCCTGGTACAAGGCGCAAACGCTCGAGCGTCAGATCGAGATCGGCATGTGGCGCCAGGCCAACGTCGCCAAGGTCGGCCTGCACTTCGAGTCGATCCTGATCCGTGGCCTGATGGAGTACGCGTTCTGGACGCCCAACGGCTCGCCGGAATACCGGTACTGCCTGCACGAGGCGGTCGAAGAGTGCAACCACACGATGATGTTCCAGGAGATGGTGAACCGCATCGGTGCCGATGTGCCGGGGATGCCGCGGCTGCTCAAGTGGGTCCAGCCGTTCATCCCGTTGGTCGCGGGGCCGCTGCCGATCCCGTTCTGGTTCGGCATTCTCGCCGGCGAGGAACCCATCGACCACACGCAGAAAAACGTTCTGCGCGAAGGTAAGACGCTGCATCCGATCATGGAGCGGGTGATGGCCATCCACGTCGCCGAGGAAGCCCGGCACATCTCGTTCGCGCACGAATACCTGCGCAAGAGAGTTCCTCACCTGCCACGGCGGAAGCGGTTCGGGTTGTCGCTCTACGTCCCGCTGACGATGCGGATCCTGTGCTCGGCCATCATTGTTCCGCCGCGAGCGTTCTGGAAGGAATTCGACATCCCACGCTCGGTCCGCAAGGAGATCTTCTTCCGATCGCCCCAATCCAGGCAGATGCTGCGCGACATGTTCGGTGACGTCCGGATGCTGTGCCACGACACGGGTTTGATGAATCCTTTCGCGAAGATCATGTGGCGGATCTGCAGAATCGACGGCAGGCCCAGCCGCTACCGAAGCGAACCCGCCCGCCAACATCTGGTGTCGGCCGCCTAGGACCCCATGCCTCACGTCATCACCCAGTCGTGCTGCAGCGACGGGTCCTGTGTCTACGCCTGTCCGGTGAACTGCATCCACCCGTCACCGGACGAGCCCGGCTTCGCCACGGCCGAAATGCTCTACATCGACCCGGTGGCGTGCGTGGACTGCGGGGCATGTGTGAGCGCCTGCCCGGTAGGGGCGATCGCTCCCGATACCCGACTGGAGCCCAAGCAGCTGCCGTTCATCGAGCTGAACGCGGCGTACTACCCGGCGTTGCCGGAAGGCGAGAAACTCCCGCCGACGTCAAAGCTGGCGCCGGTCATCGAGGCGCCGAAGATCCAGCAGCACACCGGGCATCCGCTGACGGTGGCCATCGTCGGCTCCGGGCCCGCCGCGATGTACGCCGCCGACGAACTGCTCACGCAGCGGGGTGTGCGGGTCAACGTGTTCGAACGGCTGCCAACGCCCTACGGGCTGGTGCGGGCCGGTGTCGCACCCGACCACCAGAGCACGAAGCGGGTCACCCGGCTGTTCGACAAGATCGCTAGGCGCCGCGGCTTCAGCTTCTTCCTCAACGTCGAAGTCGGATCTGACTTGTCGCACGCCGATCTGCTGGCCCACCACCATGCCGTCGTGTACGCAGTCGGCGCCCCGAACGATCGCCGCCTGGACGTCGATGGCATGGGGATCCCCGGCACCGGCACCGCGACAGAGATGGTCGCGTGGATCAACGGACACCCCGAATACGGCCAGTTGCCAGTCGATCTGAGCCATCAGCGGGTTGTGCTCGTCGGCAACGGCAACGTCGCATTGGATGTCGCCCGGATCCTGACGGCCGAGCCCGACGCGCTGGCCCGCACCGATATCTCCGACCACGCGCTGGCCGCACTCCGCCGGTCGAAGGTCACCGAAGTTGTGATCGCCGCCCGGCGCGGCCCCGCGCAGTCCGCGTTCACCCTGCCGGAACTGATCGGGCTGACGTCGGCGTGCGAGGTGGTGCTCGATGCCGCCGACCACGAATTGGTGCAGGCCGATCTGGCCGTCGAAGCCGATCCGCTCACGCGCAACAAGTTGGAGATTTTGAGCAAGCTCGGCGATGCGTCGGCGCCCGCGACGCGCCCGCGGATCCGCCTTGCCTACCGCCTCACGCCGCACCGGGTGCTCGGCGACGACAGCGTCACCGGCATCGAGTTCAAGGTCACCGGCACCGACGACACCCGGCGGCTCGACGCAGGCCTGGTGCTGACGTCGATCGGGTACCGCGGCAAGCCGATTCGCGATCTGCCCTTCGATGAGGCGACCGCCGTGGTGCCCAACGAAGGCGGGCGGGTCGTCGATCCGCAATCGGGTCAGCCGGTGCGCGGCAGCTATGTCGCCGGCTGGATCAAGCGCGGTCCGACCGGGTTCATCGGCACCAACAAGTCGTGCGCGCTGCAAACCGTGCTCAACCTGGTCGACGACTACAACGCCGGTCTGCTGACCGACCCGACCAGCAAGCCCGCCGCGCTGGACAAGCTGGTCCGCAGCCGGTGCCCCGACATGGTCGACGCCGCGGGCTGGGACGCCATCGACTCCGCGGAGATCGCGCGTGGCGGGGACGACCGGCCGCGTGACAAGTTCACCGCCGTTGCCGACATGCTGGCCGCCGCCGCGGCCGCCCCAGCACCGCCGATCCGCAAGCGATTGCTGCGCCGGATTGCGGCGCTGAGAAGCGGCTTCGACGGAGGCTAGTGCTGCTTCATCGCCTCTTCGATCTCCTCCATGCTGACCTCGCGCACCGGTTGTCCCATGGACCACTGATGGCCGAAGGGGTCCTGCACGACGCCGTACCGGTCGCCCCAGAACTGGTCCTCGAGCGGATGGACCACGGTGGCGCCTGCGTCGATGGCCTGCTGGAACTTCGTGTCGACATCGGTGACAACGAGGTGGATGGTCACCGGCGAACCGCCGAGCGCCTTGGGTGTCGTCGACTTGCCGCCGCTCATCTCCGGGAAGTCGTCGTTGAGCATCACCGACGACCCGTTGATCCCGAGGGAGGCGTGGATCAGCTTGCCGTCCGGGCCGGGCACCCGGCCGTGCTCGACCGCGCCGAACGCCTTCACGTAGAAGTCGATCGCGGCGGCGGCGTCGTCGACTACTAGATGGGGCAGTACCGCGGGCTGAACTTCGATTGCCATGGTGATCTCCTCGGTTTCTGGTTTTGTCACCCGGATGGGCTGCCGTATAGACCGCTCATCGAGGCCGATTTCATCGCTACGTCACGGCGACATCGGTCATGTAACACCCGGGCACCGACAACTTGAAGAGCTACACAACGGAGAATGACGGCGGCAGCGCGGCGCGGCCCGTCAGCGACAGCAGCAGCGGTCCTCCTGCACCGGTTGCCACACCGATCCGGGCGGCCAGCACCGTGGCCTCGTCCAGCACTTCCTCGGGCAAGGAGTACGAAAGCCCCGTTGCCCGTGCGATATCCAGGCCATGCACCGCAAGCTCGAAGGTGCGGGTGGGCAGGTAGGTGTGCAGCCGGATGCCCAGCCCGCCGATCACCTCGATGAGGGGATTGTCGGCGTGGGCCAGCTCACCGAGCACGCGCTCGACGAGCCCATCGACCGTCGCGCCGGGGTCGGCGCCGAGATCACGGCCTGCCTGCCTGCCGCGTTCGACGATGGCGTCGGCTCCCAGGCTCGATGCGACGTCGCGGATCCGCACGTAGTAGTCCTGCGGGCTCGAGACATCCTCGCGTTCGGCGGATGTCCGCAGGTAGGTGCTCACCGTGATGAGCGAGCGCGACGCGTGCCCGATCAGCGACCGAAGGTCCCACTCGCCGAGTCCCGGTCCGTCCCAGCGATCGGCGGGGATCCGCGTGAACCAGGCCGGCGAAGCTGCGGGCCGCCGACTCGAATGTGATGACTGAGGCCGCCACCGCCGCTATCCCCTCGAAACCTGGTCCCAACCTTCAACGGACTCCGGGCTGCGCGGGGCGGGACCGACATAGATCGCCGACGGGCGGACGAGCTTGCCGAGCTTCTTCTGCTCGAGGATGTGTGCGCTCCAACCGGCGGTGCGTCCGCACGTGAACATCGCGGGCATCATCTTGACGGGTACCTCGGCGAAGTCCAAGATCACCGCCGCCCAGAACTCGACGTTGGTCTCGATGGCGCGGTCGGGACGACGTTCGCGCAACTCGGCCAGTGCAGCCTGCTCCACCGCGGCGGCGACCTCGAAACGCGGCGCCTCGAGGCGTTTGGCGGTGGCCCGCAACACCCGGGCGCGCGGGTCCTCGGCCCGGTACACGCGGTGGCCGAAGCCCATCAGCTTTTCCTTGCGGTCCAGCACGCCCCGCACCACCGCCGCCGCATCGCCGGTGCGCTCGGCCTCTTCGATCATCGGGATCACGCGCGCAGGTGCGCCGCCGTGCAGTGGGCCGCTCATCGCCCCGATCGCACCGGACAGCGCCGCCGCGACATCGGCGCCCGTCGACGCGATCACCCGCGCGGTGAACGTCGACGCGTTCATGCCGTGCTCGGCGGCCGACACCCAGTAGGCATCGATCGCCTCGACGTGCTTGGGATCCGGCTCACCCTGCCATCGGGTCATGAAACGCGCTGTCACCGTGGAGCATTCGTCGATCATGCGCTGCGGGACGGCCGGCTGATAGATACCGCGGGCCGACTGCGCGACGTACGACAGCGCCATCACCGACGCACGGGCCAGCTGGTCGCGGGCGGTCGCGTCGTCGATGTCCAGCAGCGGCGCGTACCCCCAGATCGGCGCGAGCATCGGCAGTCCGGCCTGCACGTCCACCCGCACGTCGCCGCTGTGGATCGGCAGCGGGAACGGCTCGGCGGGCGGCAACCCGTGGCCGAACCTGCCGTCCACCAGCAGCGCCCACACGTCACCAAAGGTGACGTGGCGGTTGATCAATTCTTCGATGTCGACGCCGCGGTATCGCAGCGCGCCGCCGTCTTTATCCGGCTCGGCGATTTCGGTGGTGAAGGCGACGACGCCTTCGAGGCCAGACACGAAGTCCTCGGGTACCCCAGTCATGAGCCGATTCTCGCACCCACGCTTCCGGCCTTCGCTACCGGCCGGTAACACAGCCGCCGAACTGTTGGGGCGTAGCGTTAGCGCGTGGCTACGCATGAAAATGAACACCTGGCCGCGATGCGTGTGGAGTACGGATCGGTCGAGAAGGACGGCAGCCCCGATCTCGACGCCGACTGGCTTGCCGACGGGTGGGTTGTTCTGCTGCGCAAGTGGTTAGCCGACGCCGAAAACGCCGGCATCGCCGAGCCGAACGCGATGGTGGTGGGGACCACCGACGGTGAGGGACGGCCGGTGACCCGCTCGGTGTTGTGCAAGAGCGTGGACGACACCGGCATCACGTTCTTCACCAACTACGACTCCGCAAAGGGCGAACAACTCGCCACGACGCCGTACGCGTCGGCGACGTTTCCGTGGTTTCGCCTCGGCCGCCAGGTCCACGTCCGTGGCCCGGTGACCAAGGTGCCCGCCGAGGTGACCGCCGACTACTGGCGTCATCGGCCGCGCGGTTCTCAGCTAGGCGCTTGGGCGTCGTACCAATCCCACCCGATCGCCTCGCGGGAAGCGCTGCTGGACCAATTGGACGGCGTCACCCAGCGCTTTGCCGACCTCGACGAGGTGCCGGTGCCGCCGAACTGGGGCGGATACCTCATCGCACCCGAGGTAGTCGAGTTCTGGCAGGGTCGGGAAAACCGGGTGCACAACAGGATTCGGACCACGAAGGGCCGTATCGAGCGGCTACAACCCTAGTGCGGCGGCTCTTCGCCGACCTCACGCCACTGCGGACGCGCGACTTCCGCAGGCTGTGGGTCGCGGGCAGCATCACCGTCATCGGCGGTAACCTCACCATCTTCGCGGTGCCCGTGCAGCTCTACGCACTCACCGAAAATTCGGCATACGTGGGTCTTTCGGGCATCTTCGCGCTGGTTCCGCTGGTGGTCTTCGGGCTGTGGGGCGGCGCGTGGGCGGACGTGATGGACAGGCGCCTGCTGCTTGATCATCACGTCGTGCGGGTTGGCGGTGGCGTCGGTTCTGCTGTGGCTGCAGGCGGCGCTGGCGATGAACAACGTGTGGGTGGTGTTGTGCCTGCTGTCGGTGCAGCAGGCGTTCTACGCGGTCAACTCGCCCACCCGGTCGGCCGCGATCCCGCGGATGGTGCCGGGCGATCAACTGCCCGCGGCCAACTCGCTCAACACGACGGTGTACTCGTTCGGCGCCATCGTCGGGCCGCTGCTGGCCGGGGTGATGCTGCGCTGGGTCGACCTGTCCACGCTGTATCTGATCGACGCGATCACCTGCATCGCGCCCATCTGGGCGACCGATCCGGCTTGCGCCCATCCCACCGACCAATGGTGATGCCGGCTCGTCGGGCTGGGGATTTCGCGCGGTTCTGGACGGGTTCCGCTACCTGGCGGGACACACGGTCGTGCTGATGTCATTCGTCGTCGACCTGATCGCGATGATCCTCGGCATGCCGCGGGCGCTGTTTCCTCAGATGGCGCACGAGAGCTTCGGCGGCCCGGTCGAGGGCGGCACCACCATGGCTCTGCTGGCCGCCGCGATGTCGGTGGGCGCGGTTGCGGGCGGGATCTTCTCGGGCTGGCTGCCGCGGGTCAGCCGCCAAGGCTTGGCCGTCGTGGCCGCGATCGTGGTGTGGGGTCTGACGATGGTCGGCTTCGGCGTCGCCGCAGGCCTCGCTGACGGTCATACCGGAACCATGCTGTGGATTGCGTTGGTGTTCCTTGCCTTTGGCGGGGCGGCCGACATGGTGTCGTCGGCGTTCCGCAACACGATCCTGCAGCAGGCGGCGTAGCGACGATGTTCGCGGCCGGCTACAGGGGGTGTTCACCGTTGTGGTGGCGGGTGGCCCGCGATTGGCCGACGCGGTACACGGCGCGGCCGCGGCGGCCGTCGGTACCACGGCCGCGGCGGCGGGTGGCGGTGCGCTCGTCGTGGTGGGTGTGGCGATCGCCGCGCTCGCTGCGCCGGTGTTCGTGCGGTATCGGGTTGCCAGAGCCGGCACCGACCGGTCGGCCGAGACCAGCGAACAAACGCCGGACGACGACAAAGTCTGACTCGGGCAGATTTCGGTCGGCGACACTTTTTGGCGTCTCAAAGTGAGCCGCGCTAGCATCCTGCCGTGCCTAATGTGTCGGGGGATGCAGGGCTGGGTCTGCGGGAACGAAAGAAACAGCGCACGCGCGCCACGCTGATCGACGCCGCCATCGAGCTGTGTGAGCGGCAAGGCTTCGAGCAGACCACCGTTGAACAGATCGCCGCGATCGCCGACGTCTCGCCCCGCACCTTCAGCCGGTACTTCGCCACCAAGGAAGCCGTATGTCTGGCGCTGGTCGACGACTTGGTCGACGATGGCCGCGGTCGAACTCGCCCGCCTGCCGCAGGATTTGAATCACTTGGAGGCGCTCTCCCGCGCCTCGGTGACGATGTACCGGAACACCAAGCACGCCGCCAACGGAGAACTGACCGCGTCGCGGCTGATGTGCACGCTGCGGATCATCATGTCTTCGTCAACGTTGCGGCAGGCCGTCATGGAGTTCCGGCCCCACGCGGTCAACATCGAGCTGGCGAAGCGGATGGGTGTCGACATCGACGATCGTGGGCTGCGCCTGGTCGCCGCGGTGTGGTCGTCGATCATCATGACCGCCCTCGCCGACCTCGGCAGGACCACGGCCTGGCAGGGGTCGGCATCGATGACGCGGTGGACCGGATAGAGGCGACGTTCGCCCAGTTCACGGGGGTCATTGACGGCGTCGTGCAGCCTGTCTGACCCTCTGCGGACCCCGCGCGGGCGCGATTGCCACAATGGGACTACCTTTTGAGGGACAGAGGTCGGTTCTCTCATCGACGAAGGGATTCCCGTGGCAGAAAAAGACGAGCACGCCACCCTCCAATATCCCGGTGGCGAGCTTGACCTGGAGATCGTCAAGGCCACGGAGGGGGCCGACGGTTTCGCTCTGGGTTCGCTCTTGGCGAAGACCGGCTACACGACTTTCGACGAAGGCTTCGTCAACACCGCCTCGACCAAGAGCGCCATCACCTACATCGACGGCGACGCGGGAATCCTGCGCTACCGCGGGTATCCGATCGAGCAGCTCGCCGAGAAGTCGAACTTCATCGAAGTCAGCTATCTGCTGATCTACGGGGAACTGCCGACCAAGGACGAGCTCGACAGGTTCACCAACAACATCCAGCGGCACACGCTGCTGCACGAGGACCTGAAACGGTTCTTCGACGGCTTCCCGCGCAACGCGCATCCGATGCCTGTGGTGTCCAGTGCGGTGAACGCGCTGTCGGCGTACTACCAGGACTCGCTTGACCCGTTCGACGACGAACAGGTGGAGCTGTCCACCATCCGGCTGCTGGCCAAGCTGCCGACCATCGCGGCGTACGCGTACAAGAAGTCGGTCGGGCAACCCTTCTTGTATCCGGACAACTCGCTGACCCTTGTCGAGAACTTCCTGCGGATGACGTTCGGGTTCCCCGCCGAGCCCTACGAGGTGGACCCGGAAGTCGTGCGGGCGCTGGATTTGCTGCTCATCCTGCACGCCGACCACGAGCAGAACTGCTCGACGTCGACCGTGCGGCTGGTCGGCTCTTCGCAGGCCAATCTCTTCACCTCGATATCGGGCGGCATCAACGCACTGTGGGGCCCGCTGCACGGCGGCGCCAACCAGGCCGTGCTGGAGATGCTCGAGAAGATCCGGCCAGGACGACGGCGACGTCCACGACTTCGTCAAGAAGGTCAAGAACCGCGAAGACAACGTCAAGCTGATGGGTTTCGGGCACCGGGTCTACAAGAACTACGACCCGCGGGCGCGCATCGTCAAGGAGCAGGCCGACAAGATCCTCGGCAAGCTCGGGGGCGACGACGAACTGCTCGACATCGCCAAGGCACTCGAAGAGGTCGCGCTGACCGACGACTTCTTCGTCGAGCGCAAGCTGTACCCGAACGTCGACTTCTATACGGGCGTCATCTACCGCGCGATGGGCTTCCCCACCAGGATGTTCACCGTGCTGTTCTCTGTGGGCCGGCTGCCGGGCTGGATCGCGCACTGGCGTGAGATGCACGAGGATGGCAGCGGCAAGATCGGCCGTCCGCGCCAGATCTACACCGGCTACACCGAGCGCGACTACTCCGACATCGACAAGCGCTAGCCGGCTCCAGCTGCGACGCATCTCACGCTCGATCGGCTTGCCCCGGCAACAGTTGTAGTTTCACAATGGTTGTGTGAATGAAAGTGTCGTCCGGTCGTCCCCAGCTTCGCGGGGGCCCCGAGCCTCGGCGCAAGGTCATCATCTTGATGTCCTGCTGCCTGAGCCTGCTGATCGTGTCGATGGACGCGACGATCGTCAACGTCGCGATCCCGTCCATTCGCACCGACCTCGGCGCTTCGCCGTCCCAGCTGCAGTGGGTTGTCGATGTCTACACGTTGGTGCTGGCGTCGCTGCTGATCCTGGCCGGCGCGGCCGGTGACCGCTTCGGCCGCAGGCGCACGTTCCAGATCGGGCTGACAGTCTTCGCGCTCGGCTCACTGCTGTGCAGCCTTGCCCCGACCATCGAATGGCTGATCGTCGCCCGCTTCATGCAGGCGGTGGGCGGTTCGATGCTGAATCCGGTTGCCCTGTCGATCATTTCACAGATCTTCACCGGCAAGGTCGAGCGGGCACGCGCGCTCGGCGTCTGGGGCGGGGTGGTCGGCATCTCGATGGCGCTCGGCCCGATCGTCGGCGGCCTGCTCATCGAGTGGATCGGCTGGCGGTCCGTGTTCTGGATCAACCTGCCGATCTGCGCGGCGGCGATCATCTTGACCGCGGTCTTCGTGCCCGAGTCCAAGTCGGCGACGATGCGCAACATCGACCCGATCGGTCAGGGCCTCGCCGTGCTGTTCCTGTTCGGTGTGGTGTTCACCCTGATCGAGGGTCCCGGCCTTGGCTGGACGAGCGCCCGCACGGTCACGGTCGCAGTCATCGCGGCGATCGCATTCGTCGCCTTCCTGCGCTACGAGCACCGGCGGCACGACCCGTTCATCGATCTGCGCTTCTTCCGCAGCATCCCGTTCGCATCGGCGACGGTGCTGGCGATCACCGCATTCGCCGCTTGGGGCGCCTTCCTGTTCATGATGTCGCTGTACCTGCAGGGCGATCGGCACTACTCGGCCATGCACACAGGCCTGATCTACCTTCCGATCGCGATTGGCGCTCTGGTGTTCTCGCCTCTCTCCGGTCGGCTCGTCGGTCGGTTCGGCGCCCGCCCTTCGCTGTTGCCGGCGGCCTGCTGATAACCGCCGCGGCGGTGATGCTCACCTTCTTGTCGTCCTCGACGCCCGTCTGGCACCTGCTCGTCTTGTTCACAGTGTTCGGCATCGGGTTCTCGATGGTCAATGCGCCGATCACGAACTTCGCCGTCAGCGGCATGCCGCTGGACCGAGCCGGTGCCGCGGGGGCGGTGACATCGACCAGCAGGCAGATCGGCGTGAGTATCGGTGTGGCCCTTTGCGGTTCGGTGGCCGGAGCGGCTCTCGCGGGACAGGGCGCCGACTTTGCGAGCGCTGCGCGCCCGCTGTGGTTCGTGTGCGTCGCGCTCGGGCTCGTTGTCCTGGTCCTCGGTTTCACATCGACGTCGCGGCGAGCGCTGGCATCCGCTGACCGGCTCGCGCCGCTCATTCACGGAACCCCGGCACCAAGGGAGGGCGTGCATGTCTACTAATGCAGTCGCCGACGAGGTCTGGCGCGCGATGGCCGCGTTGGTGATCGACAACCGCGACAGCTGGAAGCGGGCGGTGGTGGAACGCAGCGGTCTGCCGTTCAGCCGCATCCGCGTGCTGCGCCGGCTGGCCGGGGGGCCGATGACGGTCAAGCAGGTGGCGCAGGCCGCGACGATGGACGCGCCCGCAGCCACGGTCGCCGTCAACGACCTCGAAGGCCGCAGCCTCGTGGTGCGAACGCCCGATCCCACAAATCGGCGCTGCAAGATGGTGTCGTTGACGGAAGCGGGCCGCGACATGGTGCGCGCCATCGATGCCGTCGACGATCCCGCACCGGATGTCTTGGCCAGGCTCGACGACATTGAGCTCAAGGAGCTGCGGGCTCTTCTGGAAAAGCTCGCGAAATAGCATTCCCGGTCGTTAACTCGGCCATTTGACAGCCGTGGCTTCTCTTTCGGCGGCACGATTGAGTGGTGGCGATAACGTGCCGGTCCTGCGGCGCAGGGCTGCGAGACGGAGCCCGATTCTGCGACGCCTGCGGGACGCCCGTCGCCACCGCGGAAAGCCACGCCGAGTACAAACAGGTCACCGTGCTGTTCGCCGACGTGGTGCACTCGATGGACATCGCCGCCGCCGTCGGCGCAGAGCGGCTGCGCGAGATCATGGGCGAGGTGTTCCGCCGCGCGTCGGTGATTGTCCAGCGCTACGGCGGAACGGTGGACAAGTTCACCGGCGACGGCATCATGGCCGTGTTCGGGGCGCCCATCGCGCTGGAGGACCACGCCGTACGCGCATGTCGCGCGGCGCTCGACGTGCAGACCGACGCCAAGCACTTGGCGGCGGAAGTCGAGGAGCGCGACAGCGTCTCCCTGCGGCTGCGGATCGGATTGAACTCCGGCGAGGTGATCACCGGCGAAATCGGCTCCGGACCGATGACCTACACCGCAGTCGGTGAGCAGGTCGGTATGGCTCAACGCATGGAATCGGTAGCGCCGCCCGGCGGGGTCATGGTGAGTGACTCGACTGCGCGGCTGGTGGAAACATCCGCAATGATCGGTGATCCGGAGCTTGTGCATATCAAGGGGGCTCAAGATCCTGTGTTGGCACGCCGCCTGTTCGGCATGGCAACGGGTCGGCGAACCGACTCGCGCTGAGCCGACATTCGTCGGACGCCAAGGCGAGATGAGCGCACTCAACGGTGTTCTCGACCATTCGATCAACGGCAACGGCAGTGTCGTCGGTGTGGTCGGCCCGCCGGGAATCGGCAAGAGCCGAATCGTTCGTGAGCTCACCGCGCTGGCCAACAACGCCGGCGCCGAGGTGTTCGCGACGTACTGCGAATCACACACCGCCGACCTGCCTTTCTACACCGCCGCCGAGTTGGTTCGCGATGTCACCGGGGCGGCGGGTCTGGAGCCGGTGGCAGCGCGCGCGCAAGTGCGCGAGCGGTTTTCGGACGCCGATGGCGAGGACCTGATCCTGGTCGACGATGCCCTGGGTATCGCAGATCCCGACGTTGCGCTGCCACAAATCGATCCCGACGCTCGACGCCGCCGATTGTCTGCAATGGTCAACGCCACCGCGCTCGCACGGTCGACACCGACGGTCTACGCATCGAGGATGCGCACTGGATCGACGGTGTCAGCGAGTCCATGCTGGCGGAGTTTCTGACCGTGATTCCGCAGACTCCGTCGCTTGTGCTGATCACCTACCGGCCGGAATACGATGGTGCGCTTGCTCATGCGTCCCGTGTGCAGACGATCGCGCTTGAGCCGCTGGACGAAGCGCAGATGCTGGCGCTGGGCGCCGAGCTTCTGGGTGAGGACAGCTCGGTCACCGAACTCGCCGAGCTCATCGCCGAGCGGGCGGCGGGGAATCCCTTCTTCGCCGAGGAGATCGTCCGTGACCTGAGCGAGCGCGACGTTTTGGTGGGCGGCCGCGGTTGCTATCTGTGCACGGGTCCTGCTGCCAATGTGCACGTGCCCCGGACGCTGCAGGCGGTGATCGCCGCACGCATAGACCGCCTCGATCCCGCCGCCAAGCGCGCGCTCAACGCCGCTGCGGTTATCGGGTCGCGGTTCACGCCGGACATGTTGCACAGTCTCGAGGTTCCAACGGCATTGGGCGATCTCGTCTCAGCGGAGCTCATCGACCAGACGGCGTTCGACCCGCGGCCCGAATACGTGTTCCGGCACCCGCTGGTACGCGCTGTCGCATACGAGTCACAGCTGAAGTCCGATCGCGCGCAATTGCATCGGCGCGTCGCTGACGCGATCGAACAAGACGACCAGAATGCCGCACTGATCGCCGAGCATCTGGAGGCTGCCGGTGATCTGCCCGCCGCCTACGAGTGGCATATGCGGGCCGGAGGATGGTCGTCCAGCCGAGACATCGCCGCCGCGCAACTCAGCTGGGAGCGTGCGCTTGCAGGTCGCCGATGCGCTGCCCGCCGACGCGCGGAATCGAATGGCCATGCGCATCGCACCACGCACATTGATATGCGGGAACACCTTCAAACGGTTCCACCCCGACATCTCGTCTCGCTTCGAGGAACTGCGCGACCTGTGTACCCAGGCCGATGACAAGGCGTCGTTGGCGGTGGGGATGGCCGGCATGACGGTCGAGCATGTGTTGCACGGACGGGTTCGAGATGCCTCGCGGCTGGCATCGGAGACCATGGCGTTGGTGGAGTCGATCGGCGATCCCGCGCTGACGGTCGCGCTGTCGTTCGCGGGGATAGTTGCCAAGCATGAGACAGGCGAGACGGTCGATGCATTGCGGTGGACCAAACGGTAATCGACCTCACTGAGGCTGATTTCGATAAGGGCAAAATGATCTTCGAGTCTCCGCGCGCCATGGCGTTAGCGTGGCGAGGGGTGGCCCGATTCCGGTCGGGCACGTCGGGTTTTCACGATGACTTCGACGAGGCAATGGCCATCGCGGAGCAGTCGGACACCTTGTCCAAGTCGACGATCATCACCTACAAGTACGCAGGCATACCGCGAGGGGTTTTTCTGGCGGACGAACAACGTATTGCGCGAGGTCGAATCGGCAATGAAGCTGGTTGAACGGTCGAGCGACGACATGGCGTGTTGTCTTTCTGCGCATGACCTTTGCGATGGCGTTGATATACCACGGCGCGGATCGATCGACGCGGCTACGACCTCATGCGCAGCCTGCGCGAGACGTGTCTCAAGGAACGTTTCGCGATGAACATGCTTCCTGTGACCGATATCTACCTTGCCTGTGAGCGTGCGGAGCAGGGCGAGGAAGACCTCGCGATCCAGCAGTGGCGTGCCCTCGCTGCGGACATGGAAAGGGGGGGTCATTAGAGCAACATCGATCTCCCATTCATCTTTACGGCGGAACATCTGATGTCGCGCGGCGACTACGACGGCGCTGCCAGCGCCATCGAGCGGCTGATGTCGTTGGCGGCGGACCACAAGTGGGTGTCGCGGGAAATCGCGGCACTTCAAGCTTCGTGCTCGATTGGCTCGGGCGCGTGGCGACGACGCGGCCTACCGGGAACTGCGGGACCATTACCGCGCCATGGCAAACGATCTCGGCTACGAGGGGCATATGGCGTGGGCCGCGGAGCTGCCCTAGCTCTCCAACACCGCCATCGCCGCGTTGTGTCCGCCGATGCCCGACACTGCGCCGCCGCGGTGAGATCCCGACCCGCACAACAGGATCCGATCATGCGCGGTCGCCACACCCCACCGTTGAGCCGGGGTGTCGAGCGGATCGTCGTTCTCGACGAACGGCCAGCTCAACCCGCCGTGAAAGATGTTGCCCGCCGTCATGCCCAGCGCTTGTTCTATGTCCTGGGTGGTCTTGGTCTCGATGCACAGCCGCCCCGATGCATCCTCCATCAGCACATCCTGAATTGGTTCGGCCAGCACCGAATTGAGTGAATGAAGCACAGCGGAGGTCAAGTCCTCGCGCAGCCGGTCGGGATCCGCGCCGATCGTCAAGGTGTGCGGCGCATGGAGGCCGAACACGGTCAACGTCTGCGCGCCCGACGCGCGGAGATCATCGGAAAGGATGCTGGGGTCGGTCAGTGAGTGGCAGTAGATCTCGCAAGGCAACGGGTCGGGAATGGCGCCGTCGGCCGCCCGCGCGTACGCGGCGTCGAGCTGACTGAAATTTTCGTTGATGTGGAACGTACCGCCGAATGCCTGCTCGGGCTTGACAGTCGCGTCCCGCAATTGCGGCAGCCGTCGCAGCAGCAGGTTGACCTTCACCTGCGCACCCGGCTCGGCAGCCGGCTCCGGGTCACCCACCAGCTCGGCCAGCACCGACGGTGTCACGCCTGCCAACACGCAGTCTGCCTCTATCCGGTGTTCCCGGCCGTCGAGCGTGTAGCGCACTTCGCCACCCGGGTCGATGGTGTAAACCTCGGCACCGGTGGTGATTTCGGCGCCGTGGCCGGCGGCGGCCGCAGCCAGCGCTCCGCTCACCGCGCCCATGCCGCCGATCGGCACATCCCAGTCGCCTGTGCCTCCACCAAGCAGGTGATAAAGGAAGCACACGTTCTGTTGCAGCGACGGATCATCGGTGCGAGCGAACGTGCCGATCAGCGCGTCGGTGGCCATCACGCCGCGAACGAGGTCACTATCCACCGCTTCGGTGATCGCATGTCCGATCGGCTCGCAGATCATGGCTTGCCAGGCCTGCTCCGCGTCGGGATCACCACCCGCCGTGACCAGTTTGAACGCGGCGTCGCGCGATTGCAGCGGGGCCGTCACCGTGGGCCACAGCCGGGAGGTGACGATCCGGGCGCGGCGGTAGAACTCGGCGAACGGCTCGGCATCGTCGGCGGCACCGACGGCGGCGAATGTCGACTCGGGCCCGATCAACAGTCCGGTCCGTCCTCCCGTCGAAGGGTCGGGGGTGTACGACGAGTATCGGCGCCGCGCCAGTCGTACCCGGACGCCGAGATCGTCGATGATGCGCCGAGGCAGCAGGCTCACCAGATACGAGTAGCGGGACAGCCGCGCGTCGATGCCTTCGAATGCGTGCGCCGACACCGCCGCCCCTCCGACATGGTCAAGTCGCTCCAGCACCCGGACGCGACGCCCGGCACGGGCCAGGTAGGCAGCTGCGACCAGGGCGTTGTGGCCGCCGCCGACTACCACCACATCGGTCCGCGGATCGGTGATCAACCGAGGTAACCCTCGACCTCGTCCGGCGGGCGCAGTTTGGCCTCACGGGGGTCGCCGCCCGTCTCCCGCAGTGCGCGCCGTTGCCGCAGCAAGTCCCAGCACTGGTCGAGTTCGACCTCGAGCGCGCGGAGCCGTGTGTGTTCCTCGTCGGCGCTGATCTCGTGCCGCTGCAGGCGGGCCCGCAGTTCGCGCTCCTCGTCGACGAGTTCGCGGATATGAGCCAAGGGGTTGTTTTCTGCCACGGCTCCAGTGTGCCCGTTGTTGCCGCCAGACTCAGCCCGATTAGCGCGTAACGTAGCCCACCGTGGCGACGAAACCCGAGGTTGAATTTCCGGACGGACCCGCACCGACCGAGTTGGTCATCGAGGACGTGGTGGTCGGTGACGGCGCAGAGGCGGTGCCGGGCGGAACGGTGAATGTGCACTATGTCGGCGTCGAATACGACACCGGCGAGGAGTTCGACAGCTCCTGGAACCGCGGCGAGTCCATCGAGTTCCCACTGAGGGGACTGATCCAGGGCTGGCAGGACGGAATCCCCGGCATGCGGGTCGGCGGTCGTCGCAAGCTGTTCATCCCGCCCGCGCAGGCTTACGGGCCGGCCGGCTGGGGGCACCGATTGTCAGGGAAGACTTTGATTTTCGTCATCGACCTGCTCGATGTTCGCTGACTGACGCGACCGCAAATTCCTTTCGTTCGACGGGTATTCATCCTTCATTTCTCGGATCTGTCGGTTTCGATTTAAACCTCCCGCAAGCGTGTCGAAGGTTCTAGGCTCGGCTGGAACAAGATCACAGCGAACTTCTGTCGACACCGGGAGGGCCCATGCCGGGTTCCGAAGACACTCGTACGATCACGGGCTATCGCGCCGACTCCAAGTTCTACCGGCGCCCACCGGGCGCGGCCTGGCTACTGGCCCTGTTGGCGATCCCACTGCTGTTGGCCCTGATCGGTTGGGCAGGCTTGAACAAGCCGGACGCCGACGCCAACCTCACCCTGCCGAGCGTCAGCCCGTCCGCCACGCTGACCGCGCCCAACGCCGGCACACCTGATGCGAACGCACCCAACGCCAACGCGCCCGACCTGACCTTGTCGCCGCTTTCAATTCTCGCGGAACGGCAAGGGCTTCACCCTGTCGGGCGACATGCCCGATCTTGAGACGAGGAACGGGCTACTCGACAGCCTCAAGCTCGCGTTCGGCCCCGACACCACTTTCACCGACAACCTGAACATCAAGGCGGGTGTCAATGCACCGGACTTCGCCGTGCTTGGGTCGATTTTCGGTGCAGCCATCGACATTCCGGACTTCGGCTTCGACCTCAACGGCGACACAATCACGCTGAAGGGCACCGCGCCCTCTGAGAATGCGAAATCGGAAGTCGAAGCCGCGGCGAAGGCCGGGTGGCCAAACATGAAGATCGTCAACAACATTGAGGTGAAGGAGGCACCGGCGCCGCAAGCTCCGCCTGCTCCGGCTCCGCCACCCGCGCCCGCTCCGGCGCCGGCACCGACCGGCGGTCCATGCGCCACGCTGCAGGCCGACATCACCGCCCTGCTGAAGACGCCGATCAACTTCCAGACCGACGGCTTCACCGTGACGCAGGCATCCCAGCAGCAGTTGAAGCAGATCGCCGACAAACTGAAGGCCTGCCCGGACCCCAAGGTCTCGGTGGTCGGTCACACCGACAACAGCGGCAACGACGCGATCAATGTGCCGCTCAGCACTAACCGCGCGAAAGCCGTTGCGGACTACCTGGTTTCGCAGGGCATTACCGCTGACCGTGTCACCTCCAACGGCGTCGGCTCCTCTCAGCCGATCGCCCCGAACGACACACCCGCGGGCAAGGCCCAGAACCGCCGCGTCGACATCACGGTCACCTAAGGAGATCTGGCATGGACTTCGTAATCCAGTGGTTGTGGTACCTGCTGGCCTTCGTGGTCGGCTCATTGGTCGCCTGGCTGATCACGGTTGTCACGATCAAGCGGACGTCCGAAGAGGAAGCGCTCGCGGATCTTCCTGGCGCACGCGAGTTGGGAGTGCAGTGATGCAAAGCGTCAACTGGTGGCTGATGGCCCTGGCGTTCGTTCTCGGCCTCGTGCTGACGCTCGCCCTGATGATCCGCAGGGTCAAGCGCGAGGTGCCCGAATACGCGACGCTCGCAGCCGGTGCGG
The DNA here is from genome assembly GCA_963734385.1 of uncultured Actinomycetota bacterium. GTDB lineage: Bacteria > Actinomycetota > Actinomycetes > Mycobacteriales > Mycobacteriaceae > Mycobacterium. The sequence continues at coordinate 111,338 of CAVTHR010000006.1, forward strand.
GAGCAGGGGCGGCTGGAGCCGCGGGCGCGGCGAAGCTGGCAGGCGGCGGCGCGGGTGCCGTCGAGGACGAGCCATACGGTGCGGGGTCGATCCGGGTGAAGGCGACGGCCACGGCACCGGATGGCGGCTACACGATCAAGGGCAACGAGGACTCGATGCTCTATCACACCACCGAAAGCCCGTCCTACAAGCAGACGATCGCCGAGGTCTGGTTCCGCGACGTGAAATCGGCCGAGCGAGCAGGCTTCTCACGGTGGGACAAGGGTGGCGGAGCCGCCACAGCGGCGGGTGCCGCCGCGGCGGGCGCGGCAGGCGGTGTCGCGGCGGCGAAGTTCGCCGGCGGTGAGGCCGACGACGACGCGGCGACAACGCGGGCCCCTAAGATCGACGCCGACGCCGAGGATGACGCGGCGACGCTTAGGGCCCCGAAGATCGACGCAGGCGCCGAAGACACCGCGGCTAAGCCGGGTGCGGTTGCGGCCGGTGCCGCGGCGGCTGGTGGTGCGGCAGCAGCGAAGTTCGCCGATACATCGACGGCCGAGACGGCCAAGATGCCCGCGGTGACGGAGGAGCCGCACGGTCCGGGTTCGGCCAAGCCCGGCGCCGACGGCAGCGGGCCGGAGGGCTGGACGGTCAAAGGCAACGAGGATTCGAAGCTCTACCACTCGCCCGAGAGTCCGGCATATAACGTGACCGTCGCCGAGGTGTGGTTCCGCGATGCCGAGACCGCGGAGAACGCGGGTTTCAACCGCTGGGACAGCGGCAAGTCGCAGCGCGGAACGCCCTAGCGGGGGCCGGGCAACCGCAGCAGCAGCCGAGCGCCACCCAACGGGCTGGCCTGCAATAAGGCTGTGCCGCCGTGCAATTCGGCTTGCTGGGCCACCAGCGCCAGGCCGAGGCCCGAGCCCGAAACCGAGGCCGTCGACCCGCGGGAGAAACGCTCGAACACCACCTGGCGCTCTTCCTCGGGGATGCCGACGCCGTCGTCGTCGATTGCGATTTCCACGCCGGCGCGGGAACTGACTGCAGACAGCTGCACGCGAGTGGCGCCGCCGTGCTTGACCGCGTTGGCGATGGCGTTGTCCACCGCCAACCGCAGGCCTGCGGGCAGGCCGACGATGATCACGGTCGGCGCGGGCACCAGCGACACATCCAGGTCGGGGTAGATGCGCATCGCGTCGTGTGCGGCGCGGTCGAGCAGCTCGGTGATGTCAACAGGCACGTGGTCGTCGGAGGTCGACAACTCGCCCTGCGCAAGACGTTCCAGCGCGCCCAGGGTGGCCTCGATGCGGGACTGCGTCCGGATGACGTCGTTGATGACCTCTTTGCGTTGCTCGTCGGGCAGGTCGAGGGTGGACAGCACCTCGAGGTTGGTGCGCATCGCGGTCAACGGCGTGCGCAGCTCGTGTGCCGACACCGCCGAGAAGTCGCGCGCCGACGCCAGCGCCGCCTTGGTGCGGTCCTGCTCGTTCCAAATGCGTTCCAGCATGCCCTTGATGGCGTCGGCGATTTCGACAGCCTCGGTGGCGCCGTGCACTTCGACGTCGGGCGCTTCGTCGCCTGCGTCGATCTGCCTGGTCTGTTGTGCGAGACGTTTGAACGGGCGGACCGCGAATGCGGCCAGTACCCAACCGCCGACGGTCGCGGCGCCGATGGCGAGGGCACAGATGATGATCACCCGCCGATGCAAGTTGTTGGTGTCGGCGATGGTGGCGTCATAGGTGGCACCGACAGCGACCGACATCGGCTCGGGCACGCGAATGTCGACCGTGCGCACGCGGTAGCGCACGCCGTTGACGTACGTGTCCGCATACCCGGCGGGCAGCTGCGGAAGGACGACGTTGGCATTCGACGTCACCTGGTCGCCCTTGCGCACGGTGATGATGGCGTCCTGGTCGTTGGGTGACTTCGGGATTTCGTCGAGTCCGCGCGGCAGGAACGGGATCGCGAATCCGGCAGCCTCATCGAGCCGTCGATCGAGCCGTTCCTTGCGGTCGCCGGTGATGCCGATCCACACGACGGCACCGACGATGCCGACCACGATGGCCGCGGCGATCGCACTGGTGAACGCCACCCGCTGCCGCAGCGACGGCGTGCGGCGGAAGATCCTGGTCAACAGGCTCACGGCCCTACTGGGTCCTCAGCACAAACCCCACGCCACGGACGGTGTGAAGCAGCCGAGGCGCACCGCCTGCCTCCAACTTGCGGCGCAGGTAGCCGATGAACACGTCGACGACGTTGGTGTCGGCGGCGAAGTCGTAGCCCCACACCAGCTCCAGCAATTGCGCCCGCGACAGCACCGCGGTCTTGTGTTCGGCCAGCACTGCGAGCAGATCGAACTCCCGCTTGGTCAGGTCGACGTCGACGCCATTGACGCGGGCGCGCCTGCCAGGGATGTCGACCTCGAGCGGGCCGACAGAAATGGTCTCCGACGAGAATGTCGCGGTCGCGCCCCTGCGGCGCAGCAACGCCTTCACCCGCGCCACCAACTCAGCCAGCACGAAGGGTTTGACGAGGTAGTCGTCGGCGCCCGCCTCCAGACCGGCGACCCGGTCGTCGACCGAGCTGCGCGCCGAGAGCACGCAGACCGGGACGTCGTTGTCCATCGCGCGCAGGGCCGTGACCACGCTGACGCCGTCGAGTACCGGCATGTTTATGTCCAGCACGATCGCATCGGGCCGGGTCTCGGTTGCGCTGCGCAGCGCCTCTGCGCCGTCCCTGGCCGTCGATACTTCGAATCCGGACAGCCGCAGGCCGCGCTCCAGCGACGCGAGCACGTCGTCGTCGTCATCGACAACGAGCACCCGGGGTGAAACAGCAGCACTGTCCATGCACGCCATCTTGCCTGATCGAGCACTGCGGATGGGATAGGCGCGTGATCGCCGCTGCTATTACCTTCGCTGCGGTCCCGTCACCGGCATGTCACGGCGACGGCGAACGTTCATCCGATAGCAAAGCCGGTGGGCCTTATTCTGGCGACCGCGCTGGTGATGAGCCGGGCCGCCGGTCACGATTGATCGTGGTGGGCGCCGCCGGGGTGATCGGCTACGTCGGGTTTGTGTGACGCGGGCTAACCGCCGCCGCCCCCACCACATCCGCCGCCGCCCCCACCACAGCCGCCGCCACCGCAACCACCGCCGCCACCGCAACCGCCGCCGCCGCCGACGTCACCGATGATGATCCCGCCGCCCATCGCCGCACCGCCCCCGTACAAGGGCAGCTCGCCGAGTCCCATTGCCGCCCAGCGCTGGCGACGTTCTTCGCGGAGCCGCTTCTGTCGCTTGTTCACCAGCACCATCAGCCCGACGAACCCGGCGCCGATCGCCGCCATGATCACCCAGGCAAGAACCGCGTCACTCATCATCAGCCTCCGCCGCAGCCCCCGCCACAACCGCAGCCACCACCACCGCACCCGGCGCCGCAGTTCCCCGCGGCCAGGCCGCCGGCCGCGGCGGCGCCGCCCGCCGACAAGCCCTTGCCGTACTTTCCGGACTCCCACTTGCGACGGCGGTCCCGTTCGCGCAACCGATTCATGACAACGATCGCCGTGATCATTGCCGCGAAGATAGCGGCGACGATGACCCAACCCAGGACTGTGTCACTCATCAGCTGCCCCCACAGCCTCCGCCGCCCCCACAGCCTCCGCCGCCCCCACAGCCTCCACCGCCCCCACAGCCTCCGCCGCCGCCGCAAGCGCCGCTGTCACCGCCGCCGCTGTCACCGCCGCCGTTCGAGCCGCCGCCCGAATCGATGAAGGCACTCCCGGCAATGATTCCGGCAGCGGTGACTCCCCACCCGCCCGAGCCGTATATATGAGGATGGCGGGACATCGGGACGCGACGCTTGGCGTAGTTCCCGGACGCCCACAGGCGATCACGGCGCCGGTCACGAAGCTTGTTGATTCCAATCCCCATCCCGACTATGGCTACAGGCGCCGCCACTGCGACGAGCATCGGTATCAGCGTGTCCATCAGCTGCCCCCGCAGCCTCCGCCGCAGCCACCACCGCAGCCCGCACCGCAGCCACCGCCTGCGTCGCCTCCTGCGTCGACGAACCCGCCGCCGCAGCCGCCGGCGCCGATCATTCCGGGGCTGCCGCTGCACCTCGCTAGGGGATCGTCGACACCGTCGTGGTTTTCCGCCAAGAACAGCCCGCCTGCCCCAGCCGTCCACGCGGCGGCAGTCCACCTACCGCCTGCCCCGTACCTACGGGCCCATAACGTCTGGCGGTCTTTGACCTTCCCGGTTCCGTACACGCCGCTCGTTGGCGACGGGCGTCGCGGCCGCTGCGTGCGGCAGACCTGCGAGCACGGGTCTTGCGGCGACGCTTGGCCCGCCGCACCCCGACGACCACCGCCAGGGCGACCAGACCCAGCCAGCGTCCCGCGCGATACTGACGGCGACGTAAGTCGCGTCCATGAATAAATGCTACGGCGGTTTGCCCCGGCGACATAGAGTATCCGCATACGTCACCGGAGCAGGAATTCAGTTGATCGGGCGAATGCCGTGGTCGCGGCGCTCGATCTGCCCCCGGCTGTGTTCAAGACATGCCCGTGGCAGCCCAGGGAGCTCGTCGAAAAAGGTTTGCGGCAGTGGTTGCGCTGTTGTGCGGCCGCGATGCGCGACAACCAAGTCATCGGGATGCCATCACACGCGGTCGACGAGGCGTGGCATGGCCTGATCCTCTGCACCGCAAGGTATTCCGCGTTTTGCGAGAAGGCCTACGGCCGGTTCCTGCATCACCACCCCGAGGGTGGTGCTCCCGCGAATGTCCGCGGCGGCCCACGAGCCGATGCACGAGCAACTTCGCCGGACGGTCGTCGCGTGGTCGATGGTCGCGCTGCCAGGTGAGGAGTGCGTGCTCTGGGATCTCGACAAGCACGTCGGAGTCGACGAGGCGTGGGGCATTGATCTCGCCCGGGTCGAGGCCATCGAGGCTGACCTCGAACGACTCATCCAGCAAGGTTTGATACCGCGACACCTCGGGAAGTCGTTGACCTCATCCATTGTTGAGGTTTTACGGTGAACTACATGAGCTTTGAGACGGTAGCGCGGCAAACGCTGTACCGGCAGACGCACGCCAAGGGCGGCGACCTGCGGTCGTTGATCGACCGCAGGCTGCTCGGCCGGATCTGGCGCTTTGCCGGGCGGCATCATCACCGGTTGGGCGTGTTCGTCGTCGGTCAGCGTTGTCAGCGCGCTGCTCGGCCTGGCCACCCCGCTGCTGGCGGGCAAGGTCGTTGACGAGATCGGCAAGGGCGCGATCGGCGTGGTCGTGATGCTGGCCTCGGTGATCGCGGCGGTGGCCGTCGCCGAGGCCGGGCGTGTCGCTGGTGACGCGGTGGCTGTCGTCGACGATCGGCGAGGGCCTGATCCTCGACCTGCGTACCGCGGTCTTCGACCACGTGCAGCGGATGCCCGTCGCCTTTTTCACCCGCACCCGTACCGGCGCCCTCGTCAGCAGGCTCGGCAACGACGTGAACGGGCGCCCAGCGCGCCTTCTCCGACACGTTCTCCGGCGTCATCACCAACATCGTCACGCTGACGCTGACGCTTGTGGTCATGCTCAGGATCTCGTGGCAGGTCACGCTGCTGTCGCTGGTGCTGATGCCGCTGTTCCTGCTGCCCGCCCGCTGGATCGGGCGAACCATGGCGCAGCTGTCCCGTGAGGCCGCCATCCACAACGCCACGATGAATACCCAGATGACGGAACGCTTCTCGGCGCCAGGCGCGACGCTGGTCAAACTCTTCGGCAGCCCGGCCACCGAATCGCGCGAGTTCGAGGTCCGGGCCGGACGGGTCCGCGACATCGGGGTCCGCACCGCGATGCTGCAGTCGGTCTTCATGAACTCGCTGACGCTGATGTCGGCGCTCGCGCTGGCGCTGGTCTACGGGCTCGGCGGCGTGCTGGCTATCGGTGGTCATCTGCAGACGGGTTCGATCGTGGCGCTGGCACTGCTGCTGACCCGGCTGTACTCGCCGCTGACGGCGCTGGCCAACGCGCACGTCGAGATCGCGAGTGCGCTCGTCAGCTTCGAGCGCGTCTTCGAGGTGCTCGACCTCGAGCCGTTGATTCAGGAGAAGCCCGATGCGCGGGTGGTGCCGGAAGGGCCGGTGACAGTCGAGTTCGACGACGTGCGGTTCTCCTACCCGTCGGCCGACAAGGTGTCGCTGGCCTCCCTCGAAGAGGTCGCGGTGCTCGGACGACCGCGGGGGAGACGAAGTGCTGCATGGCATTTCGTTCACCGCACAACCTGGCGAGATGGTGGCGCTGGTCGGCTCGTCGGGGGCGGGCAAGTCGACGATCGCGTCGTTGATGGCCCGGCTCTACGACGTCGACTTCGGAGCGGTGCGGCTCAACGGTGTCGACCTACGAGACGTGACGTTCGCGTCGATGAAGGAAACCGTCGGCATGGTCACCCAGGACGGGCATCTGTTCCACGAGTCGATCGGATCGAACCTGCGGCTGGCCGCGCCCGACGCGACCGACGACGAGCTGTGGCAAGCGTTGGAACGCGCGCGGCTGGCCGACGTCGTCGCCGACATGCCCGACGGGCTCGACACCGTGGTCGGAGAGCGCGGCTATCGGCTCTCCGGCGGGCAGCGCCAGCGGCTGACCATCGCGCGTCTGCTGCTCGGCCGCTCCCGGGTGGTCGTGCTCGACGAGGCCACCGCGTCACTGGACTCGGCTTCGGAGGCCGCGGTGCAACAGGCACTCGCCGAGGCACTGGCCGGACGGACCTCGATCGTGATCGCCCACCGGCTCTCGACGGTCCGGGCGGCCGACACGATCCTCGTCGTCGAGGACGGCCGCATCTTCGAACGCGGCACCCACGAGCAACTGCTGGCCTGCGGCGGGCGCTACGCCGAGCTGTACGAGACCCAGTTCGGCAGCCAATCCGACACCGACAATGTCGTAGCGGCGTGAGAGTCTTGAACCGGCCGTTAATGATTTGCCGCACAGCGGATAATTGGAATTACTTTGACTGAACCGAATGTGGACACGTTGCGCCCGCCGCCCGCGATAGCGCCGCCGCCGCCCGGCCGCGCACCGGCTCGGATCTGTGGCGGCTGCTGCCCTACATCTTCCCGTACCGGGTGCGCTGGATCGCCATGCTCACCGTCGCGATCGTCAGCCTCGTGGCCACCGTTTCGATTCCGCTGATGACCAAGGCCGTCATCGACGGGCCGGTGCGCCATCAGGACCAGCGTGGGGTGTGGGTCCTCGGCCTCGCCGCGATGGGTATCGGCGTCTCCGAGGCGGTGCTGTGGTTCCTGCGGCGATGGCTGATCGCGCGCGCCACCATGGGCGTCGAGGCCGACATCCGCAAGGACCTCTACGCGCGGCTGCAGATCCTGCCGATGTCGTTCCACGGGCGCTGGCAGTCGGGCCAGTTGCTGTCGCGGATCATGAACGATCTCAGCTCGATTCGCCGGTTCTTGTCCTTCGGCATGGTCTTCTTGTTGCTCAACACGCTCCAGATCACCGTCGTCACCGCGATCCTGCTCGCGATGTACTGGCCGCTGGGCGTGGTCGTCGTGGTGTCGATCGCGCCAGTCACCTTGACCGTGCTGCACTTCCAGCGGGAGTACACGCGGCTGTCGCGGCTGGCGCAGGACCAGTCCGGCCATGTCGCCACCCACGTCGAGGAATCCGCGCTCGGCGTGCGGGTGATCAAGTCGTTCGGCCGCGAGCGCTACGCGTTCGACCGCTTCGACAGGCAGCTGACCGATCTCTACGACACGCAGGTGAGCCGGGTGTCTGTGTCCGCGAAGTTCTGGACGCTGCTCGAGGTCATCCCGAACCTGACGCTGATCATCGTGCTCGGACTGGGCGCCTATGCGGCCGGCCACAACTACGTCACCATGGGCACCCTCGTCGCGTTCATCACGATGATGTTGTCGCTGGTGTGGCCCATCGCATCGCTGGGCTTCCTGCTGTCGATGATGCAGGAGTCGTTCACCGCGGCGAACCGGATCGCCGAGATCTTCGACGCGCCAAGCGAAATCACCGACGGCCCGCTGGCCGAGACACCGCGGGGCGGCCGACTCGAGCTCGACGACGTCGGCTTCCGGTTCCCCGATGCCCAGGACGACGACTGGGCGCTGCGGCACGTCAACCTGGTCGTCGAACCCGGTGAGACGGTTGCACTCGTGGGCTCGACGGGAGCGGGGAAGTCGGTGCTCGCCGCGCTGTTCTCACGCCTCTACGACGTCACCGAGGGCGCAATCCGCGTCGACGACACAGACATCCGCGAACTGTCGTTGTCGGCGCTGCGCCAGACGGTCGCCACCGCATTCGAGGACCCGACACTGTTTTCGATGTCGGTCGCCGAGAATCTCCGGCTGGGCAGGCCGCACGCGACCGACGATGAGCTGGCGCAGGCCGTCGAGGTCGCGGCCGCACAGTTCGTCTACGATCTGCCGTTCGGGCTCGACACCCGGATCGGCGAGCAGGGCATGAGCCTGTCCGGCGGTCAGCGGCAACGGCTTTCGCTGGCGCGGGCCATCCTGGCCGCGCCGAAGATCCTTGTGCTCGACGACACCCTTTCGGCGCTCGACGTGCACACCGAGGCCGTCGTCGAGGAGGCGCTGCGCCGGGTGCTGCACTCGGTCACCGGCATCGTCGTCGCACACCGGGCGTCGACCGTGCTGCTGGCCGACAGGGTGGCCCTGCTCGAAGGGGGCGCCATCACCCACGTCGGCACGCACGCCCAGCTGCTGGCCACCGTGCCGCAGTACCGCTACCTGCTGGCCGCCGACGACGAGCTCGACGACGCCGAACGAACGTGCGCCTGGCAGGAGGACGAAGACCGCAAGCGGTTGATGCAGGACCGCGAGGAGCAGGAGGCGTTGAACAAGTCGCGCGAGGCCTTCGATAGAAATGGCAGGCGCTACGCGACGACGGATGCCGAGGGTCGATGACCGCAACCGACACCACGTCCGTCGACGTCCCCGAGGATCCGGACGAGCGACCGACCGAGCGTTGGCGCGGCCGGCTCGACGAGCAGGGCGACGACCTGCCGATCGACGAGTCGCTGTCGCGCAGGCGCGAAGCCCGCGCGCTACTGGTCTCGCTGCTGCGGCCGTACCGGTGGACGGTCGCATTCCTTGCGATCGTCGTCGTGGTGGAAAACGCTGCGCGGCTGTCGGTTCCGATACTCGTGCAGCGTGGCATCGACTTCGGCATCCCGCCGATCATCGATGGCGGTTCGGCGCACACGCTGATGGTCATCGTGGGTGCGCTCTGTGTGGTCGTCGTGGTCCAGGCCGTCAGCCGGATGTTCTTCCTGCACCGCTCGGGCCGAATCGGCCAGAAGGTGCTGCTGGAACTGCGGCGGCGGGTGTTCCGCCATTTCCAGCGGCTGGACATCGCCTTCCACGAGCGCTACACGTCGGGCCGCGTGGTGAGCCGGTCCACCAACGACGTCGACGCCATCGAGGAGATGCTGGAGACCGGCTTCGACAGCCTCATCACCGCGGTGCTCACCCTCATCGGTACCTCGATTCTTCTTGTCGTGCTGGATGTTCGGCTCGGCCTGATGTGTCTGGCGGCGTTCCCGATCCTGGTGGCGATGGTGTGGTGGTTCAGCCGCGAGTCTGCGAAGACCTACCGGGAGGTCCGCGAGAGCGCCGCGCTGGTGATCGTGCAGTTCGTCGAGACGATGACCGGCATCAAGGCCGTCCAGGCGTACCGGCGCGAGCCCCGAAACCAGGAGATCTTCGACGGCCTCGCGGACCGCTACCGCGACATCAACGAGAAGACGATGAAGCTGCTCGCCGTCTTCATGCCGGGCGTGAAGCTGGTCGGCAACCTCACCACCGGCGTGGTGCTCCTCTACGGCGGCTACCGCGCGCTGCACGGACAGATGACGATCGGCACGCTCGCCGCGTTCCTGCTTTACCTGCGGATGTTCTTCGAGCCGATGCAGGAGATCTCGCAGTTCTTCAACACGTTCCAGTCCGCGACGTCGGCACTGGAGAAGCTGGCAGGCGTGCTTGCCAAACGACCGGGCATCAAGGACCCGGCGAAGCCGGTGGAGCTGACGTCGGTGCGCGGCGATATCGCCTTCGACGACGTGCACTTCTCGTATGTGCCCGATCGCCAGGTGCTGCCGGACCTGAACCTGACGGTCCCGGCGGGGCAGACCGTCGCACTGGTCGGTACTACCGGCGCGGGCAAGACCACCATCGCCAAACTCATTGCGCGATTTTATGATCCGACGTCCGGTGTGGTGACGCTCGACGGCGTCGACCTTCGCGACATGGCGCAAAGCGAGCTGCGCCGCCACGTCGTGATGGTCACGCAGGAGAACTTCATGTTCGACGGAACCGTCGCCGACAACATCAGGTTCGGCCGCCCCGACGCCACCGACGACGAGGTGCACGCGGCCGCCGCCGCCGTGGGCGCGGACCGGTTCGTCGACTCGCTGCCCGACGGTTACGACACCGACGTCGCCAAGCGCGGCGGCAGGCTGTCGGCCGGTCAGCGTCAGCTGGTGGCCTTCGCGCGGGCGTTCCTGGCCGACCCTGCGGTGCTCATTCTGGACGAGGCGACGTCGTCACTGGACATCCCCAGCGAGCGGATGGTGCAGCGGGCGCTGGAGACGGTGCTGGCCGACCGCACCGCGCTGGTCATCGCGCACCGCCTGTCGACCGTCGAGGTCGCCGACCGCGTACTCGTCCTCGAGGGTGGACGCATCGTCGAGGACGGCCCGCCCGACGAACTGATTCACCGCAGCGACGGCCGGTATGCGGCGCTGCATCAGGCGTGGATCGATTCGCTGGCCTGACGGTCGTCCCTGGGATTCTCATGCGAAACGTCGGCCGCCCGTCGATCCTGTCTCCTATGGCGACGAACACCGACAAGTACCGCAGCGCGCGCGACCAACTCGTCGACCTGATCGGTGATTATCAGAATGCCGTGGACACCTTCGCGTGGCCGCGACTGACCGGCTCGTTCAACTGGGCCACCGACTGGTTCGATGTCATCGCCCGCGACAACGACCGCACCGCGCTGTGGATCGTCGAGGAGGACGGCGGTGACGAGAAGGTCACATTCGCACAGATGGCCGACCGGTCCGACCGGGTCGCCACCTGGCTCGCGCAACAGGGCGTAGGTAAGGGCGACCGCGTGATCCTGATGCTCGGCAACCAGGTTGAGCTGTGGGAAGCGATGCTCGCCGTGGCCAAGCTGGGTGCCATCATCATGCCGACGACGGGTGCGCTCGGTCCCGCCGATATCGCCGACCGCATCGAACGCGGGGGTGCCCGATTCGTGGTCGCGAACTCCGCCGACACACCAAAGTTCGACGACGTCTCAGGCGACTACGTGCGCATCGCGGTCGGCGATCCGGTCGACGGGTGGCGCCCCTACGCAGACTCATACGGAGTCGCCAACGCGGGTCCGTTCAGTTCGCGCACCGACGTCGCCGACCCAATGCTGATCTACTTCACTTCCGGCACGACGAGCAAGCCGAAGCTCGTGGAGCACTCACAGGTGAGCTATCCGGTGGGGCACATGTCGACGATGGCGTGGATCGGCGTGCGGCCTGGTGATGTGCATCTGGCGATCAGCTCGCCGGGGTGGGCCAAGCACGCATGGAGTTGCTTCTTCGCGCCGTGGATCGCCGAGGCGACGATATTCATCTACAACTACCGCCGATTCGACGCTGCGGCTCTGCTCGGCCAGATTCGCCGCGCGGGCGTCAACTCGTTCTGCGCTCCACCCACGGTGTGGCGCATGCTGATCCAGTCCGATCTCGGCGCGAAACCCGATGGCCTGCGGGAGATACTCGGCGCGGGAGAACCGCTCAATCCCGACGTCATCGCGCAGGTCGAGCGAGCCTGGGGATTGACGATTCGGGACGGGTTCGGTCAGACCGAGACCACCCTGCAAGTCGGCAACATCCCGGGCCAGCCGGTCAAGCCCGGCTCGATGGGTCGACCGATGCCTGGTGTACCCGTCGTACTCGTCGACCCGCTGACCGGCGAGCCGGCCGATGAGGGAGAGATCTGCCTGGAGCTGAGCCGCGACCCAGTCAACCTGATGACCGGTTACCTCGGCGACCCGGACCGCAACGACGCGGTGATGGACGGGGGCTACTACCACACCGGCGATGTGGCCCGGTGTGACTCAGACGGCTACATCACGTATGTCGGCCGCACCGACGACGTCTTCAAATCGTCGGACTACAAGGTGTCGCCGTTCGAGCTTGAAAGCGTGCTCATCGAGCACCCGGCCGTCGTCGAGGCGGCAGTGGTTCCACAGCCGGACGACACTCGGCTTGCGGTGCCCAAGGCCTACGTGGCTATTGCCGACGGGTGGGAGGCGAACGCAGAAACCGCAAGGCAGATCATGGAATACGCGCGCGACCATTTGGCTCCCTATCTCAAGGTTCGCCGTGTCGAGTTCTACGAGCTGCCCAAGACGATCTCGGGCAAGATCCGCCGCGTCGACCTTCGCCGCAGAGAGCATGTCGCCCACTCGGAAGGCACCCCGATCACGACGGAATACCGTTACGAGGATCTGCTGGCGTAGTCAGCGAAGGAGCTTTTCCAGCTTGTCGTTGGTTGTAGTCGGTCTCGATGGTCCCCAACTGTTCCTCCAGGCGCCGCGGGCGTCGAAATCCGAGTTTTGCACGTCGCTTCTCGGGTGGATTCAAGGTTGGGTTGCAACAGTGGTTTCTGTCGCGGATGACAGTAGTTGGTTGAGGCGGTTAGTGGGGTTGTCCCATCCGAAGCGTTTTCGGGGGCGGCCGTTGAGTTCGTCGGCGACGTAGGCCAGGTGTTCGGCGGTGTGCACCGAGAGGTCTGTGCCCTTCGGAAAGTATTGGCGTAGCAGGCCGTTGGTGTTCTCGTTACTACCGCGCTGCCAGGGTGAGTGTGGATCGCAGAAGTAGACGTCGATGCCGGCGTCGATGCTGATGCGGGCGTGTTCGGCCATTTCGTGGCCCTGATCCCAGGTCACGGTGCGGCGCAGTATGGGCGGTAATTCCTTGATCGCAGCGATCATGGCATCAGCGACGACATCGGCGGTGCGCGTCTGAGGTAGATGCAGCAGACGGACGTAACCAGTCGAACGTTCGACGAGTGTGCCGATTTGAGAGGCCTGGTCCTTACCGATGATCAGATCACCCTCCCAATGCCCCGGTACGGCGCGGTCGTTGACTTCGGCTGGGCGCTCGCTGATGTTGACCATGCCTGCAACGCGTCCACGGCCCTTGTGCACCCCTGCCCGTCCACGCGGCTTGCGCAGCGTGCGCCCGGTGCGCAGGCACTTGGCCAACTCTCGGCCCAGTTCTCCGCGTCCCTGCACGTAGAGCGCCTTGTAGATGGTTTCGTGGGACACCTGCATCTCCGGGCGGTCGGGGTAAATCGCGGCCAGAACCCCGGCGATCTGGGCAGGGCTGTACCGCTTGATCAACAACGCTTGCACCTCGCTACGCAGCACCTCACACCGGCCCAACTTGCCGGTCTTGGGCCGGCGCGCTCGCTCCTCACTGCGCTGCTGGGCACGACGGGCTGAATACGACGCTTTGGCGTCCCGCCCGCACTGCGTCGCTCCGAACCGATACCTGGCTCGATACCTGCCCGACCGATCTGGCCTGACCCCGTTCCTTTTGATTTCACGCTGAATCGTCGACGCCGCCCGCCCAAGTCGACGCGCGATCGAACGGATCGACTCACCGGCTGACGTGCCGATCATGATCTGTTCACGCTCGTCATGAGTCAGCCGCGGACGCCGACCACCCACAGGAGCCCCAAACCGTGGATTCACACCACCAAATCTGCAGAACCATCGACTCCCCGTGACACCCACCACGCCAACTGCTACCGCCGCATCCTCAGAGGAAACCCCCTCAGCGATCAACTGCCAGAACCGACGCTGCACCGACAACAGCTCGACCGGACGACCCATCGAACACTCCCAACTACGAAGTGTTGCAATCACCCCTTGAACTCAAGTCGCACTTCCCGTGCAAAACCCGGATTTCGGGCTACGCCCTCAGCGGTAGACCAGCCCGCTGAGCCGCCAGGCCAGCGCGCGGTTCGCCGCCGGAATCCGCCCGACGACGCTGAACACCGCGTTGCGCAGCGGGCGTGCGGCGCGGGGCAGCGTCGCGAGCCGCGTCAGGCGATCCGTGATGGTCACGACGTCACGTGCGATCGGGCGACGCGCCGCGCTGTAGTCGTCAAGCAACGAGTCGGGGCCCCCGCCGAGCACGCCCGCCAGCGCGTCGCTCAGCGCGACGGCGTCCTGAATCCCCAGGTTCATGCCCTGCCCGCCTGCGGGGCTGTGCACGTGCGCCGCGTCACCTGCGAGCAGCAGCCGTCCCGCGCGGAAGGTGTCGGCGACCCGATGGTGGATGCGGAACCGGGAACCCCAGATGAGGTCGGTGACGACCATCCGGCCCTTGCCGGGCCCTCGGGTATCGAGGATCTCCTGAATGAAAGCGGCGGAGGGGTTTTCGGGTGCCTCCGGAACCGGCGCGACGATGCGGAAGACGTCGCCGGGAAGCGGCGCGACGACGGTCAGCCCGGCGGTCGCCCAATACAGGATCACCTCATCCGCCGGTGCCTCACCACTGAGGCGAACGTCGGCGAGAACGAACGACTGCTCGTAGGCGCCGCCGTGGAAGCCGATGCCCGCCTGCTCGCGCACGATGCTCCGGATGCCGTCGGCGCCCACTGCATAGCGCGCACGAAGGACGTCGCCGTCGTCGAAGGTCGCGACGACGCCGTCTGCGTCCTGCTCGATCGACGTGAGCGTCTTCGGCCGAAGCACGGTGCCACCGAGCTCGGTCAGCCGCTCCAGCAGCAGCCGTTCGGTGGTCGACTGGGGGACCATCAGCGAGTACGGGTACTCGGTCGGCAGCGCGCTGAAGTCGATCGGGATGAGCGTGCGCGCTCGGTCGCGGATGCTGAACATGGGCGCCTGGACGCCCTCCTTCACCAGCCGCCTGGCCACGTCCAGGCCTTCGAGGACCTCGAGGCTGCGGGCATTGACGACGGCCGCGCGTGATGTGTTCGAGCCTGCGGCCTGCCCGTCGACGACGGTGGTGGCGACGCCCCGCTTGACCAGCGATGCGGCGAGCGTCAGCCCGGTCGGGCCTGCTCCGACGACGAGGACATCTGTGTCATAGCTGCTGTTCATGATCCCTTTCCTTTCTATGCCAACGCTTGTTGGCATAACTATGCGCCTCGAAATCCGAATGTCAACACTTGTTGGCCTACACTTGTTGGCATGCGTAGATCGTCAGCAGAAACCAAGGCGGTGATCCTGGCCGCGGCCAGGGAGCGGTTCGCCCAATCGGGCTTCGAACGGGCCACCATCCGCGCGATCGCCGCGGACGCCAACATCGACCCGTCGATGGTGATGCGCTACTTCGGCAACAAGGATCAGCTGTTCGCCGCGGCCGCCGACTTCGATCTGGCGATCCCGGATCTGTCCGATGTCGGCCGCGACCAGACGGGGGCGCGGTTGGTGGCGCACTTCGTGGACCGGTGGGAGCGAGACGAGGTCATGGTCGTCCTGCTGCGGTCGAGCACGACGAACGCCGACGCGGCACAACGCATGCAGAGGATCTTCGCGACGCAGCTGTCTGCCGGTGATCGCCGGAATCAATCCCGAGAAGCCGGAACGGCGAGCCGGCTTGATCGCAACGCAAATGCTGGGCCTGGCCCTGTGCCGCTATGTGCTGAAGCTGCCGCCCGTCGTCGGTATGACGCGCGACGAGATCGTGTCGTGGTTGGGGCCGACTATTCAGCGGTACCTGGAGTAGAGCGCAACAATGAAGCGATGCCGGTGCGACGCAACACCGCCGTTGTGGGCAGGCGCTGCAGCGCCGCGCTGGCGGCGACCTCGGCGGCGCTGCATTCCGTGATGCTGGCTCATGCTCCGAACGTCGCGTTCGGGGTGCTCGTCGCAGGCATGGCGCTGGCGTGTCTGTATTGCGCCTGCGAGCTGTGGCGCAACGGGACGCTGCGGGCGTGGTTTCTGGTCGCGATGATGAATCTGGCGATGATCGCGCTGCATCTGCCCGTACCGGGACATCACCACGGAGACGTCGCGGGGGCGCTGGCACCCTCGTCGGCGTCGACGATCATGACGCTCGCCGTGGCGCTGTCCGTGGTCGAAGTCGCGATAGCCGTCGCGGTGTTGTACTACCGCACACGCGAGGCCGCCGACGCACTCGGCGTACGGCCTCGCGATAATCGGCGGTGATGTGGACTCCGTCTCTCGTCCTGATCGCCATCACCACTCTCGCGGCCTGTGTCTCGCTCGGTGGCGGCCTCTACGAATACCTGGCCGTCGACCCGTTCTGGCCGAAGCGGCCCGGCATCATCCAGCCGATCCACGGCGGCATCTCCCGGCGCCGGTTCTGGATCCCCGCGCATACCGCGTTCGAGGTGCTGCTGATCGTGGCACTCATCGTCGGATGGGGCGACGCCGCCGTGCGGATCGCGCTGCTGGTGGCACTGGTCAGCCACGCCGCGATGCGGATCTGGTCGCTGGTCGACTTCGTGCCGAAGGCGGTGGAGTACGAGAAGGCCGACCCCGCCGCCGTCGACGAGGCCGCGGCGATCCGGTGGACCCGTCGCAGCCTGTTCCGGCTGCCGCTGGACCTGATCACGTGCGCAGCGATGCTGGCCGCCCTGGTTTCAGCC
>CAVTHR010000007.1:0-50583 GCA_963734385.1 uncultured Actinomycetota bacterium
GTAGCCGCGGCCTACCGCGACTCCTTCGACGAATTCAGCCGGTTGCATCCCGACATCGACGTGCGGATCAACGTGGTGGCATACGCAACCTACTTCGACACGTTGCGCACGGATGCCGCGGGCGGCAGCGCCGACGACATCTTCTGGCTGTCCAACGCCTACTTCGCCGGATACGTCGACAGCGGACGGCTGATGGATGTTTCGAAAGAGCTGGGCTCCAACGCCGCAACGGGCTGGGAACCGTCGGTGGTGGACCAGTTCACCCGTAACGGTGTGCTGTGGGCGGTTCCGCAGCTGACGAATGCCGGCATCGCGGTGTACTTCAACGCCGACCTGGTGCAGGCCGCGGGTGTGGACCTCAGCCAGCTGGTCGACATGCGCTGGTCCCCGGCGACGTCGACACGCTGCGGCCGCTGCTGGCGAGGCTGACAGTCGACGCAGACGGACGGCCACGCCGACGAACCCGGTTTCGATCCAGGTCGGGTGCGGCAGTGGGGTTACAACGCCGCCAACGACCTTCAGGGCATCTATCTCAACTACATCGGCTCGGCGGGGGGCGTGTTCGCCGACGGCGACCGGTTCGCCTTCGACAATCCGGGCTCGGCCGCGGCGTTCACCTATCTGGTGCGGCTGATCAACGACGATCACGTCGCCCCCCCGGCCTCAGACACCAATGGCAACGGCGACTTCTCCCGCAACCAGTTCCTGCAAGGCAGGATGGCGATGTTCCAGTCCGGCACCTACAACTTGGCCGCGATCGCCGAACAGAGCAGGCTTCCGCTGGGGGGTGGTGCCGATGCCGATCGGGCCGGTGGGCCGGGTGAGTGTCACAAACGGCATTGCCGCTGCCGGGAATTCGGCCACCAAGCATCCGGCCGCCGTTCGGCAGGTGCTGGCCTGGATGGGCAGCACGCGCGGCAACCAGTACCTGGGCGCCCGCGGCGCGGCCATTCCAGCGGTACTCGCGGCGCAACGCGTCTACTTCGACTACTGGGCGCGGGCGCGGCGTCGACGTCCGGCCGTTCTTCAACGTGCTCGACGGTCCACGCATACCCGCTCCCGGCGGGCCCGGCTTCCCCGCGGGATACGAGGCTCTGCAGCCCTACTTCGACGAGATGTTTCTCGGACGTGCGGACGTGGCGAGCGTACTGGCGCGGGCACAGTCGGCGGCCAACACGGCGGCCGAGCGCTAACTCGTTCCCAGCAGCGTGAGTTCCAACGCCAGGGCGACACCGCACACCGCGGCGATTATCGAAAGTGCCACCCAGTCACGCCGTTTGGGCCCCGACGGTGCGGCGGAGATCTGACCGGCGCCACCCGCGCGGTGACGGCGTCACCCATCTCGTCGGCGCGCCGAAGCGCGACGATGACAGCGGCGGCGATCAGGTCGACGATTTCCAGTGCCCATCGATGCCTGCGCTCCCGCCGCGTGGTGAGCACCGGCTTGGGGCGCAGGCTTCGCGCCGCGTACAGGATCCGGAACTCGTCGATCAGCATCGGAAAGGCCCGCAGGGCCAACGCCAGTGCGACGGCCCACTCGTCGACCGGTACCCGCAGCAGGCGCAGTGGCCGCCCCAGTTTCGCTACGGCTGGAGCGATTTCGGCGACGTTCGTCGTCCAGGACACCATGCCGCCGAGCCCGAGAAGCACGATCGACAGCGCGGTGATGCGCAGGAACTTGAGCAGCCCACCAAGGCCGAGGTCGAGCCCGGGGCGATTTCGATGACAGGGCTGCCGCCTGCGACCGCAGCGGTGACGCCGCCAAGCATCAACAGGAACCACAGCCAGCGCGGTATCGACGGCAGGGTGCCCCGCGGAATGTGCGCCGGCCAAGCGGCCGCGAGGATTATGGGCCGCCACAACGCCGATCGGCACCCAGCCCGGGTAGAACGTCAGCATCACGCCGATCCCCGCCACCACGATGAGTTTGGTGCCGGCCCACAGGTCGTCGTGGCCGTGCGACCGGGCACCGGCCGCAGCAGCACGACAGGCTTGCGTGTCTGCCTGCGCGACGGCGCTGTCATGACACACCTCCTGCGGCCGTCGGTGCGGTAGCCGCTCGCCGTCCTGCAGGTGCAGGATGCGCGGGCACAGGTCCTCGAGTCCGGAGAAGTCGTGTGAGATGACGACGACGGTGAGCCCTGCGTTGCGCCGCAGATCCTCGAGGAGTCGCAGCAGTCCGCGGTGCGCTGGCGGCGTCGAGTCCGGCCAGCGGCTCGTCGAGGATGAGCGCCCGCGGCGATCGTGCCAGCAGGCCGGCAAGCACCACGCGCCGCATCTGCCCGCCGCTGAGCTGGTCGATCCGTCGCGTCGCCAGCGACGGGTCAAGGCCGACGGTGGCAAGCGCTTGTATCACCCGTGAGCGGTCGCGTACCGAAGATCCCGCCGCTGAAGCAACTTCCAGGTCCACGCGGGCTCGCATCAACTGCAGCCGTGCCGCCTGGAACGAGAGTGCTACCACACCCACTTGGTCGGACACCGGCGCGCCGTCGAGCAGGCAGCTGCCGCTCGTCGGCACGGTGGGCCGGCCAAGATCCACGCCAGCGTCGACTTGCCCGACCCGTTGAGGCCGTGGATCAGCACGCCGTCGCCTTCGTGCACCACGAAGTTGATGTCCCGCAACGCCGGTGTCGCCCACGGCGTTCCGCTGCCGTATTCATGGTTGACGTCGATGACTTCGAGCACGGGGGCGTCACTGTGTGCCCTGATCGGTGCCGTTGCCGCCGGTGCCGCGGTCGTTTCCACCATCTCGGTGTTGTCGGCGGCCCCGCCGGTTTCGGTGAGATCGATTGCGCGGTCGGCGGAGTCGGCCTCGTTGTTGTAGTGCGTGATGTGCACCAGCGACATGCGGTGGTGCTCGGTCAATCCGGACAGCACGGCCATCAATCCATCGCGCCCATCCTGGTCGACCATGCTGGTCACCTCGTCGGCGATCAGCAGCGACGGCTCGCGGGCCAGCGCGGCCGCCACGGCGAGGCGTTGCAGTTCGCCGCCGGAGAGGCCGCCGGTGTCGCGTTCGGCCAGGCCGTCGAGGCCGACCTCGGTGAGCAGTTGATGGACGTCGGTGGTCATGCCGGGCGGCAGTCCCCACACCACGTCGTCGGCGACCCGCGTGCCGAGCACCTGGCTTTCCGGGTGCTGCAAGATGACCGCGGTGCCGCCGGGGCGGCCGAGTCCCACCGAGCCGGGACGTTCGACGGTGCCCGACGAGGGCTCGCGTCCGGCAAGCACCAGCATCAGCGTCGTCTTGCCGGAGCCGTTGGGGCCCGTCACCGCGACGTGTTCGCCGGGTTCGATGCTCAGCGTCACCGGCCCGAGCGCGTCATGGTCGCCCCTCGGATAACGAAACCGGACGTCGGTCAGCCGCACGGGCACGGGCGCCACCGGTCCGGCGTCGGGCGCGGAATCCAACTTGTGCACATCGGGCACCACGACCAGCCGGGCGATCACCCGGGTCAGCGCCCACCAGCCGATCAGCGTGACGACCGTGATGCTGAGCACCGACGACCCGCCGAACAGGTACGGCCAGTGATGTAGCGCGGTGGCGAAGGCGCTCCTCAGACGTTCGGCGAGATCATCCATGTTGGGTAGCCACCACCAGTTGGGGATGCGCGCGATGAAGGTGGCCGTGCCGTCGACGTTGGCGGTCATCGATTCGAAGATCAGGTGGCGGAGCCGGACCAGGATCGACAGCGCTGCCACGACGGCGGCGCCGAATACCGCCCCTGCGACCAGCCCGGTGATGAGCACGGTCGGCGTGCCTCGACCGCGGCGCTTGATGGTGCCGAGGAGCCAGCCGATGTAGGCGCAGTTGATCACCGTCATGAAACCGCCCATTCCGGCGATCAGGAACGCGATCGTGGCGCCCGCCACCGTCGCGGCGATCAGCACGCGAAACCGGAAACGGTAGACCAGCAGGCCCATCGGCACGGTGCCCAGCAGCGACACGCCTGCCGCGAACGGCACGACGACCGCAACGATGGCGGTGGCCGCGCACAGCGCCGCCATCACCGACGCCTGCGCCAGTTCAACGGGTTGCAGCGATCCAGTCCGCCGAGTCGCGCTCGTACGGCCGGTCGCAGTCATTTCACGATTCTGCCAGTTGTCGCTGGAAGGACCTGCGCCGACGCTGTGACCGTAGACACGCGCCCTTGGGTTTGATACGCATAGCAAAACTATGTAACCATGGAGTGGTGACCCGGACCCTTGGCGCAGACCTGCTCGCCGTGGTGGCGCGACTCAACCGCCTCGCGTCGCAGCGGGCTCGCATACCGCTTCCGTTCGCGCAAGGACGCCTGCTGTCCACGATCGAGGATCAGGGTGCCGCGCGCATATCCGATCTGGCCACGCTGGATCACTGCTCCCAGCCGACGATGACCATGCAAGTTCGCAGGCTGGAGGACGCGGGGCTGGTGTCACGCACCGTCGATCCCGACGATGCACGGGCTGTGCTGATCCGCATCACCCCGAAGGGTGTCGACATGCTGCGGCAGGTCCGCGTCGACCGCGGCGCCGCCATCGACCCGTACCTGGCGCGGCTCGACGATGCCGACCGGCAGACGCTCGAGGACGCCGTTCGCGTGATGCGCAAGCTTCTCAACGACGCGGCAGCGCCCAAACAACCGTCAACTAGCACCAAATAGTTAGGAGCAGCCGCACCGTATGTGGCGCCAACCCAAGGCCGTCTGGGCCGTCGCTTTCGCCTGTGTCGTCGCATTCATGGGAATCGGACTGGTCGACCCAATCCTCAAACCCATCGCCGACAACCTGAATGCCTCGCCGTCGCAGGTCTCGCTGCTGTTCACCAGTTATATGGCGGTGATGGGCGTGGCCATGCTCATCACGGGTGTGGTCGCCAGCCGGATCGGTCCCAAACGGACCCTGCTGCTTGGCCTCGTGGTGATCATCGCGGGCGCGGGGCTGGCGGGCATGTCCGACACCGTGCTGGGCATCGTGGGCTGGCGCGCGCTGTGGGGCCTTGGCAACGCACTGTTCATCGCGACCGCGCTCGCGACCATCGTCAACTCGGCACGGGGATCGGTCGCCCAGGCGATCATCCTGTACGAGGCGGCGCTTGGCCTCGGCATCGCCGTCGGTCCCCTGGTCGGCGGTGTGCTCGGATCGATCTCCTGGCGCGGCCCGTTCTTCGGGGTGTCGGTGCTGATGGTGATCGCGCTCGTCGTCACCGCAGTCCTGCTGCCGTCGACGCCGCGCGCCGAGCGCGCGACAACGCTGGCCGATCCGTTCCGTGCGCTGCGCCACCGCGGCTTGCTCGGCGTCGCGATCACCGCGCTGCTATACAACTTCGGGTTCTTCACCCTGCTGGCCTTCACGCCGTTCCCGCTCGACATGAGCGCGCACCAGATCGGGCTGATCTTCTTCGGCTGGGGCATCGCGCTGGCGTTCACCTCGGTGGTGGTCGCACCGCGGCTGCAGCGCCGGTTCGGGACCGTGCCCGTGTTGATCGTCAATCTGCTGGCGATGTCGGCGACGCTGGTCGTGATGGCCATCGGCACCGAGCACAAGGCCGTGCTGGCCGCCTGCGTCGTGGTGGCCGGGCTGTTCATCGGCATCAACAACACGCTGATCACCGAGACCGTGATGAAGGCCGCTCCGGTGGATCGCGGTGTGGCGTCGGCCGCCTACAGCTTCATGCGCTTCGGCGGCGCCGCTGTCGCGCCGTGGCTTGCCGGCGTGCTGGGCGAGCAGGTCAGCGTTCACCTGCCGTTCTGGGTTGGCGCAGCGGGCGTGTTCCTGGCCGCGGGCGTGCTGACTGCCACGCGTCGTCATCTCGCGGGCATCGACGTCGAGGAAGCTGAGCTCGCCGAGATCACCGACCAGGCGGAATCGCTGACGGTCGGCAGCGACAGCTGATCGCAGAGGATCGAGTCGACGAAGGTTCCGACCACGTACGTGGCCGCGATTGCCACCGAGCCGAACAGCAACTGCCGCAACGAAGCCCACCACATCGGCCTGCTGGTAAACCGCGCAGCGACGCCACCGGCGACCATCAGGCCGACGCCGCCGCATACCAGGCCTGCCCACAGCGATTCGACCCCGAGCAGGAACGGGGCCAGCGGCACGATGGCACCGATCGCGAACATGACGAACGACGAGACGGCCGCGATCCACGGCGACGGCTTTTCGGTCGGGTCGACCCCCAACTCCTGGACGAGATGGAAGTTGACCGCCCGGCTTTCGTCGCGGTGGATCTCCTCGGTCGCCTGCGCGGCGGTCTCGTGGCTCATCCCAAGACTGACGAGCATCGCGACGAGTTCGGCGCGTTCCGCCTTGGGATGACGCTCGAACGCGAGCCGCTCCACCCGCACCTCGGAGTCGATCTGCTCGTTGGCCGTGGTGACCGACGTGTATTCGCCCAACGCCATCGAGAAGGCGCCTGCGAGCAGACCGGCCACACCGCTGATGATGACCGTGTGGGTGCTGGCGGCCGCCGACACGCCTGCGATCAGCGCGGTGTTGCTGACCAGTCCGTCCATCGCACCGAATGTCGCCGCCCGCAGCCAACCTCCCGAGACGTCGGAGTGCCGATGATCGAATGAATGCGGCACGCCCGTCGGCGTGACCTGACGCCGTCGGTCGCTCTCAGCCATAGTGCAGATTCAACCTCCGCTGTTTCGCGAGGTCTAGCCAGGTTTGCCTACGTTTGCCAAGTCACAGTTTCCGCGGCGCCGCTTCCGGCTACCGTCGAAGTATGACCACCACTGCGGAGCATCTACGCAACACGCTGGACGGCCGTTGGCGCGACGTGAAGAACACGATGCGGCAGGAGCTCTCCACGGAGATCTTCAAACCGCACTACACGCCGAACACCGTCATCGCCCGCACGAAGGTGACGGAGCAGCTGAAGATCATGGCCGAACGGGGCGCTGCGGAGGACGGCTTCAAGAAGGAACACGGAGGCAACGGCGATGTCGGCGCGGCGGTCACCCAGATCGAGATGCTGGCGATGTCCGACCTGTCGCTGATGGTCAAGGCCGGCGTGCAATGGGGCCTCTTCGGCGGGGCGATCGAGAACCTCGGCACCGAGCGGCATCACAAGGCATACGTCCAGAAACTCATCGACTTGGACCTGCTGGGCTGCTTCGCGATGACCGAGACGGGCCACGGCAGCGACGTCCAGGCGCTGGAGACGACCGCGACCTACGATCCAGCGACGCAGGAATTCATCATCGACTCCCCTACCCGCACCGCGCGCAAGGACTACATCGGCGGCGCCGCCGAAACCGCGCGGGTGGCAGCCGTTTTCGCTCAGTTGATCACACCTGACGGTGAGGGCCACGGTGTGCATTGTTTCGTGGTGCCGATTCGCGACGACGAGGGCGAGGACCTGCCCGGCGTGACGACGTCGGACTGCCACTACAAGGGCGGGCTACCTGGCGTCGACAACGGCCGGATCCAGTTCGACCACGTTCGCGTACCCCGCGAGAACCTGCTGAACAAGTACGCCGACGTCGCCGAGGACGGGACGTATTCGTCGCCGATCGAGAACCCGGGCCGCCGGTTCTTCACGATGCTCGGCACGCTTATCCGCGGTCGCGTCACCGTCGGCGGCAGCGCG
The DNA here is from genome assembly GCA_963734385.1 of uncultured Actinomycetota bacterium. GTDB lineage: Bacteria > Actinomycetota > Actinomycetes > Mycobacteriales > Mycobacteriaceae > Mycobacterium. Next base: position 7,580 of record CAVTHR010000007.1, read on the forward strand.
GGGGCCGCGGCTCGGGTCGCACTCGACATCGCGACCCGGTATGCGTTGGAACGCAGGCAGTTCGAAGCACCGGGCGACGATCACGAGGTGCTGATCATGGACTACCTGGTGCATCAGCGCAGGCTATTCCCTCTTATCGCGCGGTCCTATGCGCTGCAGTTCGCCCAGAACGAACTGGTGGCCAAATGTCATGAGCTGCAGACGTCGGACAACCCCGACGCCGAGGAGCAGCGCGAGTTGGAGTCCCGCGCGGCGGGCCTGAAGGCGGCCAACACCTGGCACGCGACCCGCGCCATCCAGGAAGCCCGCGAAGCCTGCGGCGGCGCAGGCTATCTAGCCGAGAACCGGTTGATCGCGCTGAAGGCCGACACCGACGTGTTCACCACCTTCGAAGGCGACAATCACGTGCTGACCCAGCTCGTGGCCAAGGAGCTGCTGACCGCCTACGCCGACGACATCAAGGGCATGAGCCCGGTGGAATGGGTGCGCTTCGCCGCGAACTTCGCCGGCGAACGGGTGATGAAACGCACTGCGGCGCAAACGATCATGCAAACCATTCTCGACACCCGCCAGGACAACGAGGAGGAAGGCAGCCTGTTCAACCGCGGCACCCAGGTCAAGATGTTCGAAGACCGGGAGGAGTACATGATCGCGTCGGTGGCGCGGCGGTTGCAGGGCAAGTCCAAGGAGATGAGCGCGTTCGACGCGTTCAACGCCGTCCAAGACCACGTGCTGCACACCGCGCGGGCGCACATGGAGCGCATCATCCTGGAGGCGTTCGTAGCCGGCATCGACTCCTGCGAGGACGACGAGGCCCGGGAGATCCTCGGCTTGGTGTGCGACCTGTACGCACTGTCGGTGATCGAGCAGGACAGAGCGTGGTTCATGGAGCACCGCTTCCTGTCCACCGAGCGCGCCAAGGCCGTCACCCGCGCCATCAACGACCGGTGTCGCCGGCTGCGGCCCTACGCAGAGATGCTCGTCGACGGGTTCGGAATTCCCGAGCAGCTGCGTTACGCCGAAATGCTGCATCCGGAGAACATTCCCGACGCCGACGAGCAGGAGGAAAAGGACGCGATCAGCGCAGGCACGATAGAGCCGAAGTAGCTGTCAGTGGTGGGTGACAGACTCGCCTGATGAGCGATCGCGATGAGTTTTCCGGCCGTACCGCACTGATTACCGGCGGAACTCGCGGCATTGGCAAGGGCATCGCAGATCGCCTGCGCGCGGGCGGAGCGCAAGTATTGGTCGCGGCACGGTCGATGCCTGCAGATGCCTCTGCCGATCAGGTCGTCGTCGCCGATGTGGCCACTGCCGACGGCGTCGCCGCATTGGCCGCCGAGGCGCTGGAGCGACTTGGCGCGATCGATATCGCGGTACACAACGTCGGCGGCTCCGGGCAGTATGACGGCGGCGCGGCGACCCTCACCGACGAAGACTGGCAGTTCGCGTTGGACACAAACCTGCTGGCGGCGGTCCGGTTGGATCGCGCGATCGTCACCGGCATGGTCGAACGCGGGACCGGTGCCATCGTGCACATCACGTCGATTCAGCGGCGCGCCCCGCTGCCTACGTCGATTCCCTACGCGGCGACCAAGGCCGCACTCACCAATTACAGCAAGGCCCTGTCAAACGAGCTGGCACCCAAGGGCGTTCGCGTCAACGCGGTATGTCCTGGCTACATCGAGACGGCGTCGGCTTATCAAATGGCGGTGGAGATCGGCGAGATCAACAACATCACCGTCGACGAGGCACGCGCCGAGATCATGGACTCGATCGGCGGCATCCCACTCGGCGCTCCCGGCAGCCCGGCCGACGTCGGCGAACTTGTCGCGTTCCTGGTCTCCGACCGTGCGCGCTACATCACCGGCGCCGAGTATGTGATCGACGGGGGCAGCGTTCGCGGGGTGTGATCACGGATTGGGAATCGGGTCGAGCGACTTGATCTTGCCGTCCTCGCCGATCTCGAACCGGACCGTCCCGATACCGGTCGGGCAGCAGGCCGGATCCTGGCCTTGACGCCACTGGTATTGCACGTTCGCAGTTTCGTTGCCCATCGTCACCACATTGATGTACGGACGGGGATCCGGCGTGGCCGGGCCAAGAGAGGTGTTGCGGTCAAAAAACAGCACCTGCTGCGGGCTGTCCGACGCATCGCCTGCGCTCGCCACCACCCAGTTCAGCCGGCAGTTCGGCGTATGGCCGCGCGAGGTTTCCTTCCATTGCGCACCCTGCGGCAGGGTCGCGATCGCCTGCTGGACGGTGTCGGGGCCCGGCGCGTCCGAAGGCGCGCAGGCCTGCGTGTTGGTCGCCGGTGGGGAGGGCGGGCTCCAGCCGCAGCCCGCGGCGAGGAGACCAAGCGTCATCGGGACCGCGATCAGGCGAGAAGGCCGCATGCCCACGAGCTTACGGACTGCGGCGCTCCTTGTTAGAAGGCGATTGTCGGCCGGTACATATCGATCCACACCGCCAGATCCAGTATCCGTTCGATACGGGTTCGTTCGACTGATTGGAGATTCTGCGGGTCCACTCCGATGAGGTGTTCCAGCTTTGCGGGGTCGATGATCGTGAACAGCAAGTCGTTGCCGGAGCCGAACAGATCCTTGGCATGCCCTTGGATCGCGGCGCCGTACTGGGGATCCGATGTGGACGGGTACGGGCTCTTGACCCGCTGCACCACTGACTCGGGAAGCACGTCACGGGCCGCGCCGCGCAGCAGGCTCTTCTCCCGGCCGTCATAGGTCTTCAGCGACCACGGGGCGTTGTAGACGTATTCGACGAGCCGGTGGTCGCAGAACGGAACACGAACCTCGAGGCCGACGGCCATGCTCATTCTGTCCTTGCGGTCCAGCAGAATCCGCACGAATCGGGTCAGATGCAGGTAGCTCATCACCCGCATGCGGTGCGTGAAATCGTCTTCGCCGTCGACCCTGCCGACCTCGGCGACAGCTTCGCTGTAGCGATCCCGCATGAAGGTGTCGAGGTTGATGACGGATTTCAAAGCAGGCGTGAGTATTTCGTCAGAGGCGTCGATGGGGCCCATGCCCACGGCGATCCAGGGGAACATCATCAAGCTGCTGGATTCTGGGATCGTGGAATTGCCGGTATCCGCCGAAGATCTCGTCCGCCGACTCGCCGGACAGAGCCACTGTCGATTGCTGCCGGATCGCCTTGAACAGAAGGTACAGGGACGCGTCCATGTCTCCCAGACCCAGTGGAATATCGCGTGCCCCGACCACTTTGCGCCGGAGATCCAGGTCCGCCAGCTGGCTGACGATCAAGCACGATGTCGGTGTGGTCTGAGCCAACATGCTTCGCGACATCGTGCACATACGGAGTGTCCATGGTCGGTCGCAACTCGTCGGGCTTGAAGTTGTCGGCCTGGTCGACGAAGTCGACGGAGAAGGTGCGCACAGGATCGCTGAGTTCGCGGGCCGAAAGAGCCGTGATCGCACTGGAATCCAGGCCGCCGGACAACAACACGCATTCGGGAACATCGGCGACCAGCTGGCGGCGAACGATGTCGTCGAGAAGCTCGCGAACGTGCGCGACTGTCGTGTCGCGGTCGTCGGTGTGCAGCTTGGACTCCAGCCGCCAGTAGGTGCGCTCGCGGATGCCGCTTTCGTCGACCGTGACGATCGTGCCGGGTTCGACTTCGGCCATTCCCTCCCACAGCGCGTGCTTGGGGCTCTTCACGGGCGCGAAGAGTTCGCGAAGCCCGTCGATGCCCACCACTCGTTTGGCGATCGGGTTGGCCAGGATCGCCTTGGGCTCCGAACCGAACAGCACGCCGTCGGACGTGCGGTAGAAGTAGAAGGGCTTGATTCCCATCCGGTCGCGGATCATCACCAGCTTGCGATCGCGTGAGTCCCAGATGGCGAATGCGTACATGCCGTTGAGCCGGTCGGCGACCGCGTCGCCCCATTGCAGGTAGCCCCGCAGCACGACCTCGGTGTCGCTGGAGGTGGTGAACCTATGGCCCGCCTTCGCCAGTTCGTCGCGCAACTCGGTGAAGTTGTAGGCCTCACCGCTGTACACCATCGCCACGTCGCCGGCCGGGGTTGATACCGACATGGGCTGAGTGCCGCCGGGCAGGTCGATAACGGCGAGCCGGCGGTGCCCCAGCGCAGCGTGCTGATCAGTCCAGACGCCCGACGCGTCCGGTCCGCGGCACGCCATGGTTTGGGTCATCGCGTCGACGGTGCGTCGCTCCTGACGCAGATCGCGGGAGTAGCCCACCCAACCGGTGATTCCACACATGCCTTGCCCTCCACATGTTTCGGGGATGTAACTACATTGCTACTCTATGTAAACGTCGCTCGCATTATGCGGCTAGTCACACAGCGATCTCACAGCTGAAAACCGAAGCGGCAGATCGTGTTTGGCGGCGCTGCGTGGGAAGCGCACAGCAAAGCAGGCGTCATCAATTGATGACGCCTGCTGCCCGAGACCGGATCGAATCATCCAGTGGCGAGCACCTTCTTGCCGTAGACCCGCTCCAGCAGTGCGGTGTCACCGTGCAGTTCGGCGCGCACCGTCTTGCCGTCACGGACGGTGAATACGTCGGCGTCCTCGCCGGTTTCCCCCCGACACTCACCTCGGTGATGGCGACGACGGTGTCGCCCTCGGCGATGAGTCGCTTAAGCCTTACCGTCAGACCCTTCTCGGCCAGTCGCCCCATGTACTCCATGACCTCGGTCCTGCCGTGGTAAGTGCCGCTGATCGCACTCTGGCCCGGCTGGACCCATTCGATGTCGTCGTCGAACAGACCCATCACCGTTTCGACGTCGCCGGCAGTGAAGGCTGCGTAGCCCTTCTCGATGAGATCTTTGTTTTCCTGCTCAGACATTGTGGAACCCCTTCGTGCACGCGTTGATGCGGCCGCTAGAGGAGTGGCCGGTCCGGCGAGCCGCACGTCGCGGCTCCCGGGACAGTCAGACCGTTCGCCGCCGCATCCATTGTCGAACTCGAATCAGGGCGTTTTGGCGCAATTGCAAAATAGCTCGACGATTGGAATGTCTGCATAAAGCAGGCGGCGATGAACGGAGGGCGCTGTGTTCTCAACGCTCTGGTTGCGCCCCTCATCACCTCACGATGTGCGGACGCAACCAGCCCATTGCCCATCGCTTCCGCCGCGGATACCCGGGTCGCCGATTGGCAAACGCTCGTGAGCAGCAAGAAAGTATTTCAGCGACTATGCCGGCCGACGGGCCTTCTGTGCCCAGGCGCCGGGGGTATGGCCGACGATATCCCTGAAATGCCGCGTCAGATGGGCCTGGTCGACGAATCCGAACATTCCTGCCACGGACGCAAGCGACCCGCCGGCGCGGATTGCGTGCTGAGCGTGAAGGACGCGACGCTCCAGTACATATCGATATGGGGATCGGCCGACCGCGCGGGTGAACAGCCGCGTGAACCAAGACGTCTCGACACCGGCGACCGCCGCCATGTCGCTGACCGAAATCCGTTGCTCCAGATTGTCTTCCACCCAATCCATCACCGCATTGAGTCGAGTCTCCGGTAGGCCTCCGGCTGGGGGCCTCACCGATTGGCGCCTGCGTAATCCCAGCCGGGACAGCAGGATCTGGATGAGCTGTTCACACTTGAGTGGATCCGTTCCGCTGATGGCCTCCATGCGCAAGGTCTGTAGCAAATGACGGGTCGCCGCATCGTCGATGACAAAAGACGGGGGAAGCTCGACATTCGGTCGCCCGGCAAACTCGGCGGCCAATACATCTGCACGACGGGCATCGATCGAGACGTGTAACGACTGCACCGGTCCGTTCCAGCCCCACCGCATCGGCAACCCTGCGGGAAGCACGGCCAGTTCGCCTGCTGACATGGCGCCCTCGCGTCGCGTCCCCTCCCATCGCTGCTGAGCCCGGGCCACGGGCATGGTCTGCAACACAAAGACATGCGCCGGCGAGTCCGCTTGAGCGCATTCGCCGGTCTGCTGCCACCTCTCCTCCACCGTCACACCACGCGCGACCTCGACAGGCGCGAATGCGGCACCGGGCGACATGACGGCCATACGACAAATCTGGCCGATTCTGACGCTGTTGTCGACGTCTTTACGCGCGATATGTACAAGACGGACCGCGTCGGCCGGCGTGAGAATCGCCTCCAACGACGTGGAGGTGAGCCCGTGAACAAGCCTTTAGCAGGGAAGGTCGCCGTCGTCACCGGTGGCGGCCGAGGAATCGGTCGCGGCATCGCCCGACGCCTCGCCGACGATGGCGCGCTGGTGGCGATCAACTACCGCGCTGATTCGGACTCAGCGGCGAAGACGGTCGACGAGATCCAGCGCGCGGGCGGGGAGGCGTTCGCGCTGCAAGCCGATATCGCATCGTCGTCGGCGATCGCAGAGTTCTTCGAGTCACTCGACCAAGAGCTGACCACTCGGCGAAACGACAACGGATTCGACATCCTGGTCAACAACGCCGGTGTCGGTCTCCCGGGCAGGCCGTCGGACACCGCCGAGGAAGACTTCGATGCCATCTTTTCGACGAACGTCAAGGCGGCCTTCTTCGTCACCCAGGCCGCGCTTACACGGCTACGCGACGGCGGTCGCGTCGTCGTGATCTCCTCGGGACGATCCAAGCGTCCCGTGGCGGCGACGGCGGCATATTGCATGTCGAAGGCGGCCGTGAATGCGTTCGTCGTCATGCTGGCCGACGAGCTGGGCTCCCGTGGCATCACCGCAAACACGCTTGCACCCGGTTGGACGGTCACCGAGGCTGGCGAGCGTTTCCTGGGTGACGCCGAAAACCGACGACAGATCGCCGCCCTGACAGCCCTTCACCGCCTCGGACAACCCGAGGACATAGCGGCGGTCGCAGCCTTTCTGGTCTCCGACGACGCCAAGTGGGTTACGGGTCAATACATCGAAGCCAGCGGCGGATTCGACTTGGTGCCGACGCGCTAGCTCGACCGCGCTACGCGTGCGATTGCTCAGCTGCCAGGCGCGATGCCGCCGAACAATTGGTCAACCAACGTGTCGACGAACTGTTCATTCAGCGGCTGATCCGGAATCAACAGCCGGTGATAGCAGGCACCCCACAACTGATCGACGACCACCTCGGTGTCCACGTGCTTGCGTAGTTGCCCGCGGTGCTTGGCCCGCTCCATTGCGGCGACCGCGAGCGCACGCCGAGGCGACGAATACCGCTGCAAATAGGCCGCTTTCAGCTCCTGATCGGTCTGCGCCTGGCCGATCAGCTCGGCGATAACCTTGCCTGCGGGTCCGTCCCGGATCACATGTACGAATGCGTGCAGCTGCGTCCGAAGGTCGGACTCGATGTCGCCGGTGTCGGGGAACGCTAGCGCAGGCTCGACCCTCGTGAAGTAGCCGTCGAGCGCGAGCGCACCCTTCGACGGCCACCACTTGTAGATGGTCATCTTGCTGGCACCTGAGCGCTGGGCGACTTTGTCGATCGTGAAGCCACTCATGCCGTCGCTGAACAACACTTCACCGGCGGCGTCGAGCACGTCGCGCCTTACCTCGTCAGCGGGACGGCGGCCCCTGCCGCGACGCGCTGATGCCGGTGTCACGTCGTTCACCAAATTCTTCTTCCTCTCCGGAATATATGTACTAATCGTACACTTCCTATGAAGGTCGAGTAACCCACAGCGTCGAGGAGGCACAGATGGCCGAGCAGCGAGTCGCGATAGTCACCGGCGGTTCCGGCGGAATTGGGCGCCAGGTTGCGTTAAGGCTTGGTAAGGCCGGCATCGCCGTCGCGGTGCATTACAGCGGCAACCGGGACCGCGCCGAGACGGTGGTCAATGAGATCACCGCGGCCGGCGGGTGCGCCATGCTGGCGCAGGCCGACGTCGCCGACGAGGCCCAGGTCGCGGCGATGTTCGATGAGGTCGAGTCGAACTTCGGCGGCGTCGACGTCGTGGTGAACACCGCGGGGATCATGTTGTTGTCTCCCCTCGTCGACCTGAAGTTCGATGACTTCGATCGGATGCACAGGACAAATGTGCGCGGCACGTTCGTCGTCGATCAGCAGGCCGCGCGTCGTGTCCGTAGCGGTGGGGCGATCATCAACTTCTCCACCTCGGTCGCCAAGATCGGCCTGCCCGGATATACCGCTTACGCCGCCACCAAGGGTGCGGTCGACGCGATGACGACGCTTCTGGCCAAAGAGATGCGCGGCCGCGACGTCACGGTCAATGCCGTCGCGCCCGGGCCGACCGCGACGCCGCTATTCCTGGACGGCAAGCCGCAAGAGGTCATCGACCGTCTGAAGTCGATGCCGCCGTTGGAGCGGCTGGGCGAACCGGCCGACATCGCCGAAGTCGTTGCATTCCTAGCGGGTCCGGGGCGCTGGGTGAACGGGCAGATCATTTATGCCAACGGCGGGGTCGCGTAGAAGCGAAGCTGCGGTAATGCTTGCTCCCCCGACTGGACTCGAACACTAGCCTCAGATACGCGACTACAAGCGCAACCAGTTCGCTGAACTGGTTCAGCGACGAACCCGCGAGCGGTTCAGCCAGGTGCAAACTCGCCTTGGCTGAGCTTCGCCAGATCGAGAAATAGAAACTCCAGGGCAATCCCGTCAGGATCGGCGAAGTTAAGCATGCTGCCGACGCCAGCGACATCGCGAACGCCCGAGTGCGAAACTGCGCACGCATCGAGCCCCGCAGTCCCGCAAGTCATCTAGTGACTCCGGGAACGCAAAGTGATCTAGCCCTGTACGGCTAGGCTGGAATCGATCTCCCCCGTTCGATGCGTGTTCAATAAGGTCGAGGCCGAGGGCTCCAAGACCGACAATCGCGGCATCCGTCCAGAAAACAATGGACTATCGCCGTCGTAGTGTTCGCGATAGAGAGCTCCGCCCAGTACGTCGCAATAGAAGCGAATACTGCGGTCGAGATCCCCGACCGACAAGCCCATATGATGTACGCCCACAATCTGTGGGTGGTCCGCTTTCCCTACTGTCCACGGGCTAGATGCTGCCAGCAGCTGCGGTCCGAACTAGCAGATTGACAAACCCTCCGAAGTGCTTTCGCGACCGCGTAGACACTCGCCGATCTGTATCGGCCAGCCGACTTCATCTGCGAGCGAGAACAGTGTAAATAGACTCTTTGACCGGGCGCTGGCAGCAACGGTGCTAAGCACCAGTCTGTAAAAGTCACAACGCCTTTGACTTCAGTTCACCCTCGCGCCAGCGGTGCATTCCATTCTCGCCAAAGCATTGGTTGACAGTGGGGTTAATGAGGCTAGGCACGGGTACCCCGGCGACAGTCGGATCACTTCGATCCGGCATCGATTTTTGGGAGGTCATCGTGGCAGGCACCGTCGCTCGCGTGAGCGAGATCAGCGCCAAGTCCGACACCAGCTTCGAAGACGCCGTGAATACTGGCCTTGATCGGGCCAACACCACGCTGCGTGGTGTCAAGTCGGCCTGGATAAAGGAGCAGTCGGTGGATGTGGAGAACGGCAAGATTGTCGCCTACCGCGTCAACATGCTGGTCACCTTCGTCCTCGAGTAGCGGTCTCGCACCCTAAGGTGTCGCACCCGTACATCTCCTTGGGTTTGTGGTGATGTGAAACGCAACCACACGAAACCGACAGTGCCGAGATAGCACGGAAATAGCACGACGTTGCCAGGCGAAAGCCCAAATGTGGTTTGACCTGCGACGATGTGTGCTCCCCCGGCTGGACTCGAACCAGCAACCCTTCGGTTAACAGCCGAATGCTCTGCCAATTGAGCTACAGGGGATTGCCCGCCCGTGGGTTTCTGCCGCGGGCAAGTGGAGACTTTAGCGTACCCGCCGGTCGGCCCGCCAATACTCTCCCGGCCCGACGCGCGCCCCGTCGGTGAGGCAGGATGGACACCAGCGCACCGTCGTCTCGGGAGGAGTCCTGTGTTCCGGTATGTCGTCGTATTGGCCGTCGGCTATGTGTTGGGTACCAAGGCCGGCCGCCGCCGATATGAGCAGATCGCGGGCACGTATCGAGCGGTCACGGAGAGCCCGGCCGCCAAGGCCGTGATCACGGCGGGGCGCCGCAAGGTAGCCAACCGGGTATCGCCCGATCCGGAGATGGTGACGCTGACGCCGATCGACGCCGAAACAGCGGTGCTCAAGCCGCAGCACGCACCGGCTGCCGAGGAGCGCTAGTTGACGCCCTGGTTGATGCTGTAGCTGGGACCGATCGGCCCGGTGCTGACGCCGATGCCGTTACCGTTCGGACCCCACAGCCCGACACCGGGCGTGCCAGCGCTGATCGGCGCGCCGTTCGAGTAGCCCAGGCACTTGCCGTCCTCCTGGTTGCCGAACCAGGCGAGGCATTCGCCCGGATAGGCCTGGTAATCCTGGGGCGCAGGGGTCGAAATCGTGGTCGCGGCGAACGCCGGTCCCGCCGCGGCGGCGACCGCGAACGCGCTGAGAGCGATCAACCGACGTGTCTTTTTCGATGCCACCTTCTTGCCTTTCACCAGTGGGCCGAGGGCGCTTACACCATAACGTGTGGCGCCAGGTTACGCAGTAAGGTCGTCGCCGCTGGCCTGTTCCAGCAGGCTGCGGCGATATGCCTCCATCGCCACCAGGTCGCCGAACAGCGCATGATATTCGTCGCCCTGTTCCACCGGGGACATGCGCTGCAGCTTGGACTTGACCTCAGCGATCTGGCGGCCGACGAACACTTCCTGCAGGCGGGCGAGCACTCCACTGATGTAGCGCGCCAACCTCTCGTCGTCATCCACGCTGATGGACTCCACGCCGAGCTCGTTGACCAGGCTGGCCGCGGCCTCCGATCCCGTCTGCTGGCGGACCGCGTCGATCCATTCCCCGCCGGAGATTCCGGCCGCGGTGCCGCCCGCCGTCGCGATCGCGGCCCGCACCGCCGCGTAACCGGGGTGGGTGAAGCTCTCCACCGTGAGCGCGTCGAACACCGGACCTGCCAGCGCCGGGTACTGCAACGCCGACTTGAGCGCCTCCCGCTGCGGCCATAGCGTCGGATCCCGCGGATCGGGCCGCACCACCACTGTGGCCGACGCGCGTCGTTGACGCCCTGGCTCGCATCTGCGCCGATGCTTGCTTGGGGCCGCCCTTCGCCTGGTCGCGGACCCTGCCCACCACTTGCGCCACGTTGTCCCAGCCGACCCAGCCGGCTAACTGGCGCGCGTACTCGTCCCGCAACGTCGGGTCCTTGATGCGGGCCACCATCGGCACACACCGGCGCAACGCGTCAACCCGGCCCTCCGCATTTTCCAGGTCGTGGTCGGCGAGTGCGGTGCGAATTGCGAACTCGAACAACGGGGTTCGGCGCGCCACCAGGTCGCGCAGGGCTCCGTCGCCGGATTTCAGTCGCAGGTCGCACGGGTCCATGCCGTCGGAAGCCACCGCAACAAACGACTGCCCGGCCAGGTTCTGTTCACCCTCGAATGCCTTGACCGCGGCCGCACGCCCCGCCGCATCGCCGTCGAACACGTAGATCAGTTCGCCGCGAAAGAAGTTGTCGTCCATCATGAGTCGGCGCAGCATGGCCAGGTGCTCGTCGCCGAACGCCGTGCCACACGACGCCACCGCCGTGGTGACCCCGGCAAGATGCATCGACATCACGTCGGTGTAGCCCTCGACGACGACGGCCTGGTGACCCTTGGCGATGTCACGCTTGGCGTGGTCGAGGCCGAACAGCACCGACGACTTCTTGTACAGCACGGTCTCCGGCGTGTTGACGTACTTCGCCTGGTTCTGGTCGTCGTCGAACAGCCTGCGGGCCCCGAAGCCGATGACCTCTCCGCTGGACACCCGGATCGGCCACAGCAGCCGACGGTGAAAGCGGTCCATCGGGCCCCGTCGACCCTCGCGCGACAGCCCGGCCGCCTCGAGTTCTTTGAACTCAAACCCCTTGCGCAGCAGGTGCTTTGTCAACGTATCCCAGCCCGACGGCGCGAACCCGCAGCCGAAATGCGTTGCGGACTCCGCATCGAAGTTGCGGTCCAGCAGGTACTGACGCGCAGGCGCCGCCTCGTCCGACTTCAGCGCCTCGGCGTAGAACTCCTGGGCGGCGACGTTGGCGGCCAGCAGCCGGCTGCGGCTGCCCCGGTCGCGTTGCACGCTGGTCGCCGCGCCCGTGTAGGTGACGGTGTAGCCGACCCGGTCGGCGAGCAGTTCGACCGCCTCGACGAAGGTGACGTGCTCGATCTTCTGCAAGAAGGCGTACACGTCTCCGCCCTCGCCGCAGCCGAAGCAGTGGAAGTGGCCATGGTTTGGCCGCACATGGAAGGACGGGGACTTCTCGTCGTGGAACGGGCACAGGCCCTTCAGCGAATCGGCTCCTGCGCGTCGCAGTTGGACGTAGTCGCCGACCACCTCTTCGATGCGCACACGTTCACGGATGGCCGCGATATCGCGATCAGGGATGCGGCCGGCCACCGACTCAGTCTAGGCCGGGTTCCAGCCGCTCCAATCGGCCTTCGGTGAACGATGCGATCTGGTCGATGACGACCCGCAGCCGGCCGCCGTCGTCGGCCGCCGCGTTGAACGCAGGCACAAAGATCGGGTCCAGAGTGGCGGGCGCACCGGCCAACAACCAGTTCGCCACGCGATGGATGCGTTCGCGCTGGAGGGCCTGCAGTTCCAGGTGCCGCGGGTCGGACATGATGAACTGCAGCGCCAGGATCTTCAGCACCGCGACCTCGGCGCGGACCAGCGCAGGTACCCGCAGGTCAGTGGTATAGCGGACCAGCGGGCCCTCCCGGCCTCCGACCGGGTGGCGGCTATCGCCGCCGAGGCGAACCGGCCGACCAGCTCGCTGGTCAGCTTCTTCAACGCGACCGAAGCGACGAGCGTTGCGTCGTATTTGCCGACGGCCGCGACCACCGGCAGCTCGGACAGCCCCACCGCCGCGGACGCCAGGTCGTCGGCGGACAGTCCGGCGCCGATCCCACTCGTCTCCCCCAGCCGACCCAGCTCGGCAGCGGCGTCGTCGTCGGCGAGCACCCGCATGTCGATCCGGCCGGACACCACACCGTCCTCGACGTCGTGCACCGAGTACGCCACGTCGTCAGCCCAATCCATCACCTGGGCCTCCAGACACGGCCGGAACTCCGGCGCCCGGTCCCGCATCCAGTCGGCTGCGGCGAGATCATCGGCGTAGAACCCGAACTTGCCCCGCTCGGGATTCCGCTGCCATGGATATTTCGTGACGGCGTCCAGCGCGGCCCGCGTGAGGTTCAGCCCGGCGCTACGGTCCTGCGAGTCAAGGACTTTGGGCTCAAGCCGGGTGAGGATCCTGAAGTTCTGCGCGTTACCCTCGAACCCGCCGTGCGCGGCGGACACTTCGTCGAGTGCGCGCTCGCCGTTGTGCCCGTACGGCGGGTGCCCGATGTCGTGCGCCAGCCCGGCCATGTCGACGAGATCGGGGTCGCAGCCCAGCCCGATCGCCATGCCGCGGCCGATCTGGGCCACCTCGAGCGAATGCGTGAGCCGGGTGCGCGGGGTGTCGCCGTGGCGCGGCCCGACGACCTGCGTCTTGTCCGCCAGCCTGCGCAGCGCGGCGCAGTGCAGCACCCGCGCCCTGTCCCTGGCGAAATCGGTGCGATGTTCGGAACCCGTGCCCGGCAGCGCGGCACCCTTCGGCGGCTCGACCACCAGCCGCTGCCGGTCGAACTCGTCGTATGGATCGTTGTTCGTCGCCACCGAGGCACAGTCTGCCAGGAGTCTTCGCCGGTACAGGGTGTCCCGGCCGGTCGGCGCACTACATTGACGATCATGCGCATCGCCCGATTGCTCAGCCTGGTCGTCGCGTTTCTGACCGCGGGGTTTCTGCTGGCGCCCGCCGCAGGCAGCACTCCACCGCTCCGGCTCCCCGGCTATGTCACCGACAACGCGGGCGTGCTGAACGGTTCGCAACTGGGTGACGTGAAGGAGGCCGTCGACAAGCTGTACACCGACCGCCGAATCCGGCTGTGGGTGGTCTACGTCGACAGTTTCTCGGGTCAGAGCGCAGTCAACTGGGCCGAAAGCACAAGGCGCACCAGCGACTTGAGTGACGAGGACGCCATCCTCGCCGTCGCCACCACGGACCGGTCCTATGCCTTCCTTGCGGGTCCCGCGACCGGGATGAACAGTAGCGACGTCGAGAACCTGCGCCGCAGTGCGATCGAACCGGCTCTGCGCAGCAGCGATTGGGCCGGCGCCGCGGTCGCTGCGGCCGACGGCCTCAACACGACGACCGGGATCTCCGGGTTCGGGCTGCTCGTTGCGTTGGCCGTCCTCGTCGTCCTGGTGCTGCTGTTGTGGTGGTGGACGCGGCGGCGACGCCGCAAGCGCCGTGAGGCCGAGTTCGCGGCGGCGCGGAGAGTTGACCCCGCCGACCCAGGTGCTCTGGCGTCGGTGCAAATCGACGCGCTCGACGATCTGTCCAAGTCGATGGTCGTCGATGTGGACAACGCCGTGCGCACCAGCGACAACGAATTGACCTTGGCCGTCGACGAATTCGGCGATAAGGATACGGCCCCATTCAGCCTCGCCGTGAGCAATGCGAAGACGGCGCTGGCGCAGGCGTTCAACGTGCGGCAGATCCTCGACGACGCCATCCCCGAGACGTCCGCGCAGCGGCGCGACCTCTTGACCCGGGTGATCGTGGCTGCCGCAAAGGCCGACCGCGAACTCGACGCCCAACGGGAAGCGTTCGCGCAGTTGCGTGATCTGGTGATCAACGCGCCCACCCGGCTGGATGCCATGACCCAGCAGATGGTCGATCTGACGGCGCGCCTTGGACCTTCGGAACAGGCCCTGGCCGCGCTGCACAGCCAATTCGCCGACTCCGCCCTGGCTTCGGTCGCAGGCAATGTCGAAACCGCCAAGCAGCGGCTGACCTTCGCCGACCAGAACATCACCACGGGCCGAAATCTGGTGTCGCGGCCAGTGGGACGCCAGACCGGGCTGGTCGATGCGGTCCGCGCGGCGGAGTCGGCGTTGGGCCAGGCGCGTACATTGCTCGACGCGGTGGACAGCGCGGCGACGGACATCAACCGAGCGGTTGCGACTCTGCCTTCGGCGATCGCCGACATCCAGAACGGCATCAAGGCCGCCGGGGACCAACTGGCTCAAGGCGACACCGGCCACGCCGACGAGCTCAGCACCGCCAGAGACGCCGCGGTGAAAGCCGTCGCCGAGGCCCAGAGCACAGGCACCGCCGATCCGTTGGGCGCGTTCACCAAGTTGACCCAGGCCGACGCCGATCTAGACCGACTGCTGGCCAGCGTCGCCGAGGAACGCGAGGCGGCCGAACGGCTCAGCCGTGCATTCGACCAGGCGCTGTTCGCCGCGCAGTCCCGGGTACGCGCGGTGTCGGACTACATCGATGTGCGCCGCGGCAGCGTCGGCCCCGAGGCCCGCACCCGGCTCGCCGAGGCGGTACGGCAATTGCAGGCCGCGCAGGACAAGCGGGAGAACAATCTGAACGAGGCGATCGCCCACGCGAACGGAGCGGCGATGCTCGCGTCGCAGGCGCAGTCGATGGCGGCTTCCGATGTTCAAGCGGCACAACGGTCGTACTACGGGCGATACGGCAACACAAGCAATTCCAACATGGGCGCGGTGCTCGGCGGCATCATCCTCGGCAACATCCTCAGCGGATCGATGCGCGGCGGGCTGGGCGGCAGTATGGGCGGCGGCTGGAGCTCGACGTCATACGGCGGCTCCGGTAACTGGACCGGCGGCGGCGGCCGCTTCTAACGCGACCAAAAATTTGCCATCGCAACAATCTCGGTCTACTGAACAGCTCTCTTGAGGATCAGTCCAGCCGAACTATCACGATTGCTAGCAAGGTACACCTCGGATTGTCGCCGAGTCCGCCTGTCACAGGACGCAACAGTTCGATCTACGAGGTGCAGAGGGCATATCAAGGCTATGATTCTCGATACCTAAGCTTCCCCGCGGAGTCCTTATGTTGATCATCGGCTGTCACGCTTCGGATTGCTGGGGAGGATTCTCGGGTGGTCAGAACAAGCGCTGAACGCGGGGCTATAAGCCCTTTGCTCGCACGGCCAGCTCCGTCTGCCATCAGCTCCGGTATGACCGTCGGCGTGATGCCCGCTCCGCCCGAGTCTGAATATGTTGCCGACTTCCTGACATCGGCAGCTGAGCGGGTTTCGGGCTTGGTGGTCGAAGGGGAGCCGGGTATCGGAAAGACCACGTTGTGGTCAGCCGCCGTTGAGCAGGCCTCAAGCGGTGGGTTCCGGGTGGTGTCGGCTCGGGCAGGGTCGGCCGAGGTGGTGCTGACTTTCGCGGTGTTGGCAGATCTGTTCGGCGATGTCGAGTCGGCGGTCATTTCCGAATTGCCTCGCGTGCAAAGGGTTGCGGTGGAACGGCTGCTCGAGCAGGCCGGTGATAGTCCTGCCACGGACGAACGTGTCTTGGGCGCGGCGTTCCTGTCGGTCGCCGAGCGTCTCACGACGGATACGCCGGTACTCATCGCGATTGACGATGTGCAGTGGCTGGATGCGTCCAGCCAGGCTGCGCTGGAGTTCGCCGTTCGACGACTCAAGGGGCGGGTCGGGGTGCTGGCGACCGCCCGCTCCGACGCCACCGGTTCTGCTGCCGCGTCGTGGTTGCAGTTGAGGAGGCCCGATGGAGTTAATCGAATTGGAGTAAGTCCGCTGACGCTCGGCGGCTTGCACGCGATGTTCTCGGCGCGGCTGGGGCGATCGCTACCCCGTCCCACGATGATTCGCATCGCCGAAATCTCTTGCGGTAACCCGTTTTACGCGTTGGAGCTGGCACGCTCGATGGACAATGCGTCAGCGAATGTTGAGCCGACTCTGCCCGATAGTCTGACCGCTCTGGTGCGTAGTCGGCTCACGGGTCTGGGCAGCGACGTCGGCGCCCTACTACTTGCCGCCGCCACCGCGACGACTCCGACGGTTGAGTTGCTGTCCCAGGCCACCGACACGCCCGCCGACCGTGTCATCGAGCTGCTTGACGAGGCCGACAACCAGGGCATCATCGGGTTCGACGGCAACCGCGTGCGGTTCACCCATCCGCTGCTTGCCACCGGGGTGTACACCGACGCGAGTCACGCTCGGCGCCGCGCGATCCATCGCAGGCTCGCCGAGATTGTGCAGCAGCCCGAATTGCGCGCCCGACATCTGGCATTGGCCGCGACCGCAGGCGATTCGGCAACCCTGGCGGCGCTGGACGCGGCAGTGGACGTTACGCGTGCCCGTGGAGCTCCCGCCGCGGCGGCCGAGTTGGTCGATTTGGCGATTGGACTCGGCGGTGACACGCCGCAGCGACGGATGTTGGCGGCTGGGCTGCACTTCCGGGCCGGAGACATAGCCCGCGCCCGTGGCGTGCTCGAGCCGACCATAACAGAGATGCCGTCCGGCATCCTGCGCGCGATCGCGCTGAATCTCCTTGCCGGAACGCGGATCTACGACGACAGCTTCAACGAGGCCGCCGACTTGCTCAAACGGGCACTCCCAGAATGCGAAGAGAATGCCGCGGTGCTTGCTCAAACGCATCTGACCTTGTCCATGGCGCAGGCCATGGCGGGCGAGTTCGATGAGTCACTACATAACGCCGAACAGGCGGTGGCTTGCGCCGAAAACTGCGGTCGCGCGGTATTGATCAGTCAGGCACTCGCCTTCTGGGTGTCGCTGAAGTGCATGTATGGGCACGGGGTCGACGAATCCAGCCTGCAGCGCGCGCTGGACCTGGAGAATCCCGACAGGGACGTCCCCATCAGTTTCCGCGCCAGCGCCGCCAAGGCCCTCGTGCTGGCTTGGTCAGGGCGCCTGGAAGCGGCTCGCACCCAGATGCTCGAAGTCCGCCGCCACTGCATCGAACGCGGTGCGGAAAGCGACATGATGTGGATAGCGAGCTACACCACGCTGATCGACATCTGGCTGGGGCGCTTTGCCGACGCGGCACTGGTCGGCGAGGACACCATGGCGCGGGCACAACAACTCGACGGCCCCAACATGCTCGTGATCGCCGGGCTCGTCCGCACGGCCGTCGCGGCCTACAGCGGTCGCGAACGCGACGCACGCGCCGAAGCGCGCCGGGCGATCGAGGACGCCCGGGGGTGTGGCGCCGTCTACCTGACCGAGTGGCCGATCATGAGCTTGGGGTTCTTGGAAGTTTCACTTGAAAACTACGTCGAGGCGCTGACGACCCTGCAGCCGCTGCTGGACAGATTCGACACCACTCCTGGCACTGAGATCATGACGTCGGCATACCTCCCCGATGCGGTCGAGGCGTTGGTCGCGCTGGGCCGACTCGACGAGGCGGAACCGTTGATCGACGCTCTGGAGAGCAACGGCAGCCGCCTCGATCGCCCCTGGATGCTGGCGGTCGGCGCGCGGTGTCGCAGCATGTGGCTGGCCGCCCGCGGTGACCTCGAGGTCGCCGATCGCGCGGCGCACCAAGCGATCACACACCATCGGCGGCTGCCGATGCCGTTCGAACTTGCCCGAACTCAGTTGCTGCTGGGCCAACTCGAGCGTCGGCAGCGCCACCGCGAAGCCGCCGCGGTCGACGCTGCGCACTGCATTGGCGGCGTTCGAGGAGATGGGAACGCCGTTGTGGGCCGACCGTGCCCGCGACGCACTGGCGCGAACAGCTCCGAGCCCGGGCTCCGTCCTCATACCATCCGAACAGCGGATCGCCGAACTGGCGGCCTCCGGCATGAGCAACCAGGACATCGCCGCGGCGCTGTTCATAAGCTCCAAGACGGTCGAGGCCAACCTGACTCGCGTCTATCGCAAGCTCGCCATCCGTTCCCGCGCCCAACTGAGTGCGCACCTGAACCCCCGATAGGGCAAGAGCTAGGGAAACCCCTATTTCGCGTCTTACCCCTTCGTAAATAATGTCCGGCGCGTGTCCAACATGGCGCCGCACCTCCCGTGCTACCTCGTGGAGTGGTATCGCCCCGAGCTCACCGCACAACCACTCGACGAAACCGTCGCCAAGCTCGACGCCGGCATGGTGGCGATTCGCGCCGAGGGCTCGGCGGTCCGACTGCTGGTGGTATTGACCGCGCGCACCGACCAAGTGCTCTACAGCGTGTTCGCCGCCTCGTCGCCAGACGTTGTCAAGCAGGCGTGCGAACGGGCCGGCTTCCCGGCCGAACGGGTGATCGGCGGTGTCGACGCTCGTGTCATGCAAGACGAATCGTCAACGACGGGCCGCGAGGTTCCGTCTCACCAGAAGAGAGTGGTGTAGCGATGGCCGATCGACAGTCTCCTGACAACGAGCCCACGGCTGAAATCCAGGCGGAAAACGCGCAACCGGCGCCGGGCGAGGACGCTGCTGAGACGCCACCGACGGAATCTCAACCGACCGTCTCCCAGCCCGTGGAGCAGGTCGCCTACAGCGAGGAAGCCGCTGAGGCGCCACCGCAAGTCCCCTACGACGAGAACGCGGGCCCGACGGAGATGATCGGGCGTTCCCAAACCGGTCTCGGCTCGCGCGAACGAATGATGCGCCGCGGGTTCCTCGTTGGCGGTGCCATCGTGCTCGTCGCCGCGTTGGCATTTGGGCTCATGCAGATCATTCGTAAGGATGAGCCGCCGCCAATAGTGGAGGCCGCGGCGGCCGAGGTCTTCCTGGAGCCGGCGACCGAAGTCGGCGATAGCCCGTTCTCCCCGACGTCGTTCGCCGCCGAGCAGCCCGCCCCGACGAATCCCGGTACCGATCCGCTCCCACCGCCGCCACCGGCGCCCGCGCCAGGCGAGGACACCGGGGCGATGGCGGTGCGCACCGCTAACGGGGATCTCCCCGGGCTATACGGCGGTACCGCCGACGTGACCACCTGTGACGCCACCCTGCTCATCGACTACCTCGCCCAGAATCCCGAGAAGGGCCAGGCCTGGTCGAGCGTGCACCGCATCAAACCCGACCAGATCCCTGCCTACGTCAACGAACTCACCCCGGTGCTGCTGCGCACCGACACCCGCGTGACCGACCACGGCTACATCGACGTCGCACAAGCCCTCCCGCGCCAAGCGGTGCTGCAAGCCGGAACCGCGGTACTGGTCGACAAGTACGGCTCGCCGCGAGTGCGCTGCATCTCCGGCAGCCCGCTGGTGGATCCGGTCGCTGCGACCGCAGCCGCACCGGCCCGCCAAGGCCCACCACCGCGGCAGGCCGCCCCACCGGCCGGCGCCCCGGTCGTCCGGCAGGCCGCGGCGCCCGCACCCCGCGTCGTCTTCGTGGGACCCCGCTGGCCGCGCTTCGACCCGCTGACGCTTGTGGTGATCAGAAGAGTGCTTCGGATCATCGACCTCTTCGTGCTCTGGGACTTCCGACGCGGCACGCTGTTCGGAAGACAACTCGGGATCCTGATCCGCGACATCATCGATCTCGCCAATCCGCGGCTGCGCCGGCTCATCCCGCTGAACCTGCTGCGGCCGCCGCCCCCTGCGCGACCGCCTGCGATCCGACCCCCGCTGCAGGCCCCGAGGCCACTACCGGCCCAGCCTGTGCAGCGGCTGCCCGCCCGGGTGCCCCCGGTCCAGCAGGCTCCCGCGCCGGCGCCGCAGCAACCGGCCCCCGCGCCGGTCCAGCAGGCTCCCGCGCCAGCGCCGCAGCCGCCCAGTGCGCCGGCCCCCACATCCTCGAGCCGGAACCGCCGATCATACCGAGCCGGAAGCGCCGATCTACCAGCCAGATCCGCCCATCTATCAGCCGAAACTGCCGGTCTACCAGCCGGATCCGCCCGTCAACGGCCCCGGCATTCACGGTCCTGCCCTCACCGGTCCCGAACCCATCGACGACCCGCCCGTCGATGTTCCGGCGATCACCGACCCGTGCTCGAACCCGGCGTATCCGTGCTTGCCGCAGGCGCCATCCTCCGGATCCGGCGGCCACACTGACACCGGAGCTGATTACCGAGCCCACCGGTCGACACCGGATCCAGCGGCCACACGGACGCCGGGGCGATCTCCGACCCACCGGTCGAGGAACCGCCCGCAAGTCGGGAGGATCGTGCGCTCATACGGCGTCACCGACCAGACCGGATACGTACGGAGTACCGTGCTAGCAGCCGTTGAGCCGCACCGCCAGATAGTCGGACACGGCGTCGATGCCGATTCGCTCCTGCGACATCGCATCTCGCTCCCGGATCGTCACGGCCTGGTCGTCGAGCGTGTCGAAGTCGACCGTCACGCAGAACGGCGTGCCGATCTCGTCCTGGCGGCGATACCGGCGACCGATCGCACCGGCGTCGTCGAATTCGATGTTCCACGACTTGCGCAACTCGGCGGCGAGGTCCCGCGCCTTGGGTGAGAGGTCCTCGTTTCGCGACAACGGCAGCACCGCCGCCTTGACCGGGGCCAGCCGTGGGTCCAGCCGCAGCACCGTGCGCTTGTCGACGCCGCCCTTGGCGTTCGGCGCCTCGTCCTCGGCGTATGCGTCGACGAGGAACGCCATGAACGACCGGGTCAACCCGGCTGCAGGCTCGATCACGTACGGCACATAGCGGGTGTCGGTGGCCTGGTCGTAGAACGACAGGTCGACACCGGAATGCTTTGAGTGCGTTGACAAGTCGAAGTTAGTGCGGTTCGCGACACCCTCGAGCTCGCCCCACGGGTTGCCCTGGAAGCCGAACTTGTACTCGATGTCGACCGTGCGGTCCGAGTAGTGCGACAGCTTTTCCTTGGGGTGTTCGAACAGCCGCAGGTTGTCGCGCGTCGATACCGAGGTCGACGTACCACTCCAGCCGGGTGTCGATCCAGTACTGGTGCCATTCGGCGGCGCTGTCCGGCTCGACGAAGAACTCCATCTCCATCTGCTCGAACTCGCGGGTGCGAAAGATGAAGTTGCCCGGCGTGATCTCGTTGCGGAAGCTCTTGCCGATCTGGCCGATGCCGAACGGCGGCTTCTTGCGCGCCGTCGTGACGACGTTGGCGAAGTTGACGAAGATGCCCTGCGCGGTCTCCGGCCGCAGATAGTGCAGACCCTCTTCGGTCTCGATCGGGCCGAGGTAGGTCTTGAGCATCATGTTGAAGTCGCGCGGCTCGGTCCACTGACCCTTGGTGCCGCAGTCAGGACATGCGATCTCCGACATCGAAACCGACTCGGGATCGTCGATCCCCTTCTTCTCCGCGTACGCCTCCTGCAGGTGGTCCTGCCGATGCCGCTTGTGGCAGTTCAGGCATTCCACCAGCGGATCGTTGAACACTTCGACGTGGCCGGAGGCCACCCACACCTCGCGGGGCAGGATGATCGCGCTGTCGAGGCCGACGACGTCGTCGCGGCTGGTGACCACGGACCGCCACCACTGCCGCTTGATGTTCTCCTTGAGCTCGACGCCCAAAGGGCCGTAGTCCCAAGCAGACTTGGTGCCGCCGTAGATCTCGCCGGACTGGAAGACCAGGCCACGGCGCTTGGCCAGGTTCGCAACGGTGTCGATGATGGACGCCACGGGTCAACAGCGTAACGATGGCGCATTCGCGCCTCACGACGCCGTTGACATGCGCGATCGTGCATGTATCGTGGCGGACATAATGAAAACCGTTTCCACTTTGGCTTCGCAGGTCGATGACCACCATCAGCACAGCGATGCCCCGCTGCCTGACCTGCCGCCTCGGGAAGTGCTCGACACCGCGGGCGACCTGCTGCGTGCGCTCGCCGCGCCGGTGCGGATCGCACTCGTGCTGCAGCTGCGCGAGTCGGCGCGCTGCGTGCACGAACTCGTCGACGCGCTGCAGGTGCCGCAACCGCTGGTCAGCCAGCACCTGCGCATCCTCAAGGCCGCGGGCGTCGTGGCAGGCGAGCGATCCGGCCGCGAGGTGCTCTACCGCCTCGTCGACCACCACCTGGCCCACATCGTGGTCGCCGCCGTCACCCACGCCGCGGAGGACAGCGAGTGAACACGCGCGCCCGGCGTGCGCGCCACCAGGCAGCGCGCGGCGATCACGGCGCTTCTGGACAAGCTCGACGACTTCCGATCCGCCCAGGATCTGCATGACGAACTGCGCCGCCGCGGCGAAGGCATCGGCCTGACCACCGTGTACCGCACCCTGCAGTCGATGGCGGCCGCGGGGCTGGTCGACACACTTCGCACCGACACCGGCGAATCCGTATACCGGCGCTGCTCCGAGCATCACCACCATCACCTGGTGTGCCGGGTGTGCGGATGCACGGTCGAGGTGCAGGGCGGCCAGGTCGAAAAGTGGGCGGCCGACGTCGCCCGCGAGCACGGCTTCTCCGATGTCAGCCACACGATCGAGATCTTCGGCGTCTGCGACGGCTGCGCGCCCGCGTCGGACAACTAGGCGTTGCGCACGTACCAGTGCTTCAACAGCGACGGCGTCAGCGTGCTGGTCACCGACGAGGATCTCGACGCGGCAGCTGCAGCCGGCGAAGGTCTCAGCACCGAGCTCGCCGACGCGGCAGCGCAGGCGGGCCGCGTCGACCTGATCGTGAGCCTGCGCCGCAGCCTCGAAGGAGACGACCGCGCCTGCAAACTCGCTGCCGCCAAAGCCCTTCTCGCACTGCAGGATTACGGCGCGGGCGGACTTCTCGAGTACCTGGCTCCCGCCGAGGAGGACGCCGTCGTCGCCAAAAGCTATACCGCGGTGGCGATCCGGCTGCGGGGACCGCAGGCCGCCCTCGAAATGTTCTGCGCCGCGGACACCGATCCGCAACTCGCACGCCTACTGGTGTCCAACTACAACAGCCATCTTCGGCTCGAGAGTGGCGACATCACGTTTCTGATCACCGCTCTGCGCCACTACCGCGACAGGCGGCTGCCCTGGTTGAAGAAGCTGCGAGCCGATCTGTGGGACAACGGCGTCTACATCATGTTGGTCGCACTCACCGGCGAGGCGGCGATTCGACTGCTCGGCGAACCCGCACACGAGGCGGATCGCTCGGCGCTGCTCGGCGCTGCTGCCCGGTCTGATCGAGCAGACGACCGACCACGACATCGTCGAAGAGGCGGAGACGCTGCGAGCGGAACTGGTCGCCACCGGCTAGGCGTCCGGGTCGCCGACCAGAGCCCGGCGCGCATCGGCGCCCGCGCTGAGCACCATCATGATCAGGGTCTGCAGTGCCTCGTCGGTCAGGCCCGCGGCCGGAAAGTTGTACCGCAGCGTCACGTCCCCGATGCCGCCGCCGGCCACCTGCTCGGCCAAGTGACACCGTGCCCAGCACCGTTTGATGGGCAAGCTCGGGCGACCTTGTCACGAATGTCGTTGTCCAGCGGCATGTCCCACGCCAGGATCTGCGTCAGCGACACCATGTCCAGTCCCTCGCCGATCGTCACCGCCCGCAGCGAGGCGAACGTGTGGTCGTGGTGCACGGTGAGCGCGCCGTCGTCCTCCTCCTCGTACTGCACCACCCCGTCAAGGACACCGCGCAGCCGGTCGGCGAGCTCCATCAGGCCCTTCCGCTCAAGCACATCATTCGGCTCTGCCGAATCTGCGGTTGCGGTTCACGTACTCCTCGCACGCTTCCCACAGGTCGCGGCGGTCGTAGTCGGGCCACAGCTTGTCCTGGAAGACGAATTCGGCGTACGCCGCCTGCCACAGCAGGAAGTTGCTCGCCCGCTGCTCCCCCGACGTCCTGATGAACAGGTCGACGTCGGGAATGTCGGCACGGTGCAGGTGCTTGGCGAACGTAGCCTCGCTGATCCGGTTGGCATTGAGCCTGCCGTAGGCGGCCTCCTGCGCGAGCTCGCGTGCGGCCTCGACGATTTCGGTGCGGCCGCCGTAGTTGACGCAGTAGTTGATGGTGATGACGTCGTTGCCGACCGTCATCTGCTCGGCGATGTCGAACTCCTTGATGACACTGCGCCACATACTCGGACGCGAGCCGACCCAGCGCATCCGCACACCCATGTCGTTGAGGTTCTCTCGCCTGCGCCGGACGACTTCGCGGTTGAACCCCATCAGGAAGCGGACCTCCTCGGTGCTGCGCTTCCAGTTCTCGGTCGAGAAGGCATAGACCGTCAGGTGCTTGATGCCGATTTCGATGGCGCCGCAAGTGATGTCGATGAGCACCGCTTCACCCATCTTGTGGCCCTCGGTGCGGTGCAGCCCTCGCTGGGTGGCCCACCGGCCATTGCCGTCCATGACGACGGCGACGTGTTTGGGCACTTGGTCGGCCGGGATCTGCGGCGCGGCGGCTTTCGACGTGTGCTGGGGCGGGCGGGCGAACCTGCCGTTGCTGTTCGGCGTCAGCGCCGGGAAGACGACCGGCCAGGTCGACTTGTCGGGAAACGTCGGATAGTCGTCAGGCGCCGGAGGCAGCTGTGGGTAGGTGGTCTTGGCCGCCCGTTTCATCACCACGGGTGACATCCTGCCCGAACAGCGCAACCCGGTGTTCAGCGACCGCGCGATCGATCCGATACACGCGTTCGACCAGCGGCAATGTCCGGAGCTGACGTTCGAGATGCCATTGCAGATGTGCGGCAACCAGCCCGCTGGCCTGGTTGCGGTGCGACTGTTCCGACGCCTCGGCGATGTCCCAGTCGCCGTCGTAGAGCGCCGCCATCAGGTCCAGCACGGCCTGCGGCGGTGTGGTCGATCCGGACGGCCTGCAGTGCATGCACACGCTGCCGCCTGCGGCGATGTGGAACGCCCGGTGCGGACCCGGAGCGGCGCAGCGGGCGCATTCGGTGAGCGCGGGCGCCCATCCGGCGATCCCCATGGCGCGCAGCAGGTAAGCGTCCAGCACGAGTTCCCACGGACGGCCGCCGTCGGCCACCGCCCGCAACGCGCCGACGGTCAGCCGGTGCAGCGCGGGCACAGGGGCGTGCTCTTCGCCTGCCAGCCGTTCGGCGGTTTCCAGCACGGCGCACGCGCAGGTGTAGCGGCCGTAGTCGCTGACGATGTCGGCGGCAAACGCATCGATGGCCTGCACCTGGGTGACGATGTCGAGATTGCGGCCGGGGTATAGCTGGACGTCGATGTGGGCGAACGGCTCCAGCCGGGAACCGAACTTGCTGCGGGTACGCCGAACTCCCTTGGCCACGGCGCGAACCAGCCCGTGCTCACGGGTGAGCAGGGTGACGATCCGGTCGGCCTCGCCGAGCTTGTGCTGGCGCAGCACCACAGCCCGATCCCGGTACAGGCGCATCCGATCAGTCTCCCATCGTGTCCTGACAGGGCTGGTAGGCAGCGCCGATCGTCTGCTGGCCATTTCAAAGCCCAGCTACCCCTAACCATAGGGAATCACCCGATTTCTTCCGTGCGCGGACATCAATAGCGTCATGAGTTGTGGGCAGCGGCGAAGACGCCCGAATAAGGAGATGCTGATCATGTCAACGACACGCTCATATGCGGCACTTCTGCCACTTTTCGGGGTGATCGCGGCCATTGCCATCGCGCTTCCTGCGCCGGCAGTCGCGGATGAGAACCCGTGTAGTTACGGATACACCCCGCGCGGAGCCCGGCCGGGCGACATGGTGTGCGTCACGTCTGAGGTGAAGGGGCGCACCCAGCAGGAAAACGCGAATCCCGCTCTCCACCGCTCGCCCAACGGCGGCGCCTACGGGCCAGACACCTGCCTCGACGGCTACGTGTGGCGTGAAGCGTTCGACGGCGACACGATTTGTGTATCGCCCGAAGAGCGCGCCGCCACGTTGGCCGACAACGCCGCGGGTGCGTCCCACCTTCAGGCCAACACAACCACCACGGAAATAAAAACCGAGGTGTACGGGTCTGGCGGCGTGACGAAAATCGATGTCAATGGACAACTTCGCGCCATCAATCCGAATTTGCCCTGGGCTGACAGTTATTTCGTCGGTCCCGATGTGAAGACGATGGAGATGACCGTCTTCGGTACAGAATACGCGACCGCTGGCTGCCGAATCATCGTGGGCGGCAATGTTCTGGTCGAGCAGCCGGTCATCAACGGAACAGCGCATTGCGTCTTCTCCAGGGGCTGACGGGACTCAAAAGCCAAGTCGGCCAAGTTGTTTGGGGTAGCGCTGCCAGTTCTTGGCGATCTTGACACGCAGATCCAGATAGACGTTGGCGCCCAACAGCTTCTCGATTTGGGTGCGCGCGGCCGTGCCCACTTCTTTTAGCCGCGTGCCGCCTTGCCGATGACGATGCCCTTCTGGCTGTCCCGCTCGACATAGAGGATCGCGTGGACGTCGATCCGGTCGGCCTCGCCGAGCTTGTGCTGGCGCAGCACTACCGCCCGATCCCGGTACAGGCGCTATCCGATCAGTCTCCAATCGTGTCCTGACAGGGGCCGGGAGGCGACGCCGGATACCCTCGATATTGATGGCCCAGCCTCCGATGCCCACGCTCACGGGCCTGCTCTATCGGCTGGCCAGCGGCAACGTGACGTCGGTCGAGCTGGTGCGGCGATCGCTGGATGCGATCGACGCCAGCCAGCCGACGCTGAACGCGTTCCGGGTCGTGCTGAGGAAGCGGGCGCTCGCCGACGCTGCAAGGGCCGACCGCAGGCGCGCTGCCGGACACCAGGCGCAGTTGCTGGGAATCCCGATCGCCGTCAAGGACGACGTGGACGTCGAAGGCGTGCCAACTATGTTCGGCGCGGCAGGACGACTGCGACCGGCGTCGGCCGATGCCGAAGTCGTGCGCCGGCTGCGCGCCGCAGGTGCGGTCATCGTCGGCAAGACGAACACCTGCGAGCTCGGTCAGTGGCCGTTCACCAGCGGACCCGCCTTCGGCCACACGCGAAACCCATGGTCGCGCAACCACACTCCGGGCGGCTCGTCTGGCGGAAGCGCGGCGGCGGTGGCTGCCGGCCTGGTCACCGCGGCGATCGGGTCGGACGGCGCGGGCAGCGTGCGGATCCCCGCGGCGTGGACGCACCTGGTCGGCATCAAGCCACAACGGGGCCGCATTTCGACGTGGCCGCTGCCGGAGGCGTTCAACGGCATCACCGTCAACGGCGTGCTGGCCCGCACCGTCACCGATGCTGCGCTGGTGCTAGACGCCGCATCCGGCAACGTCGACGGTGACCGGCACAAGCCGCAGCCGATATCGGCGTTCGAAGCGGTCGGCCGGGCACCGGGCCAACTGAGAATCGCGCTGACGACGAAGTTCCCGTACAACTTCTTCCGTCCGAGGCTGCACCCCGAGATCCGCACCGCGCTGCACGCCGTCGGCGAGCGGCTCACCGAACTCGGGCACACGGTCGTCGCGGCCGATCCCCATTACAAGGTGGGGATGTCATGGAATTTCCTGTCCCGCTCCACGTCGGGCCTGTTGGACTGGGCCGACCGCCTGGGGCCCGACGTCGAGCTGGACCGGCGCACCGTCGGCAACCTTCGAACTGGGCGGCTGCTGTCGGAGAACGTGCTGCGCAAGGCCCGCGCCAAGGAAGCCGCTGCGCAGCGCCGCGTCGGCTACATCTTCAATCTCGTCGACGTGATCTTGGCGCCGACGACCGCGTTGCCGCCGCCCACGGTGCACCACTTCGACAAACGCGGCGGCTTCTCCACCGACCGAGCCATGATCCGTGCCTGTCCGGCGACATGGCCCTGGAACCTGCTGGGGTGGCCGTCGATCAACGTGCCCGCCGGCTTCACCTCCGAGGGATTACCGATCGGCGTGCAATTAATGGGGCCTGCCGACAGCGAGCCGCTGCTGATCTCGCTTGCCGCCGAGCTGGAGGCGGTCAGCGGGTGGGTGACCAAGCAGCCCGAAGCGTGGTGGACCGAATAGTTGCTATCCCGGTAGCTGCCGTGCTGGCCGGCGCGATCGCGGGCGTACCCTCTGCCAACGCCGACAACAAGCGGCTCAACGACGGCGTGGTCGCCAACATCTACACGATCCAGCACCAGCACGGCTGCAGCAACGACGTGAAGATCAACCCGCAGCTGCAGTTGGCAGACGCGTGCCGACGCGGCGGGTTTCAAGGGCGTCGGCCAGCCGACCTGACGCCGTGGCAAGGCGTTTGCCCCGCAAACCGATATGTGTGGCGATGCCAGTTTTGGTCCTCGGCGTCGCGCTCGCCGGTCCGGCGTACGCGGAACGACCCGATGGTGACAATGACGGCCCTGACGACGGCCAAGAGGTCTACGACGGCAGCGACCCCCGTGTACCTAACGGCGGCGTCCCGGCCAACGCCCTAGCCCAGCCTGCGTCTGCGGGCCATACTGTCGTCTTCGAGGTCACCGGGTCGGGAACCACCTACACCATCGACACCGATCCTGCCGGTTCCGCAATGCCCGAAGGCACCGTCACGCCGTTCAAGCGAACGATGGAGGTCGGCCCCGAGCAGCGGCTCTTTCAGATCATCGCGATCCCCAAGAGCGGAAATCTGGGCTGCCGGATCACCCTCGACGGCAGGTAGTGGTCGACCAACCCGACGTGGACACTCCTCAGTGCGTGTATGAACTCCACTGACGAGCGCTAGAAGCCCAGGCGGCCAAGCTGTTTGGGGTCGCGTTGCCAATTCTTGGCGATCTTGACGCGTAGGTCGAGATACACCTTGGTGCCGAGGAGCTTCTCGATCTGCGTGCGCGCGGCGGTACCGACGTCACGCAGCCTCGCGCCACCCTTGCCGATGACGATGCCCTTCTGGCTGTCCCGCTCGACGAACAGAATGGCGTGTACATCGATCAGGTCGTCGCGGCCCTCGCGCGGGCTGACCTCCTCGATCACCACGGCCAGTGAGTGCGGCAGTTCGTCGCGCACGCCTTCCAGTGCGGCCTCGCGAATCAGCTCGGCCATCAGCACTTCCTCGGGCTCGTCGGTCAGCTCCCCCTCGGGATAGAACGCAGGCCCCGGCGGCAGCTGGTCGGCGAGCACACCGATCAGCACGTCGACCTGCTCGCCCGTCGTCGCCGACACCGGCACGATCTCGGTGTCGGGCCCGACCAGCTCGCTGACCGCCATCAGCTGCGCGGCCAGCCGGTCCTTGGCCACCTTGTCGATCTTGGTGACGATGGCGACCAGCGTGGTCTTCGGCGCGACGGCCTTGATCTGCTCGAGGATCCACCGGTCACCGGGCCCGATCTTCTCGTCGGCCGGGATGCACAGCCCGATAGCGTCGACCTCGGAGTAGGTGTTCTTCACCAGGTCGTTGAGCCGCTGTCCCAGCAGCGTGCGGGGCCGGTGCAGGCCCGGGGTGTCGACAAGGATGATCTGGAAGTCCTCGCGATGCACGATTCCCCGAATGGTGTGCCGCGTGGTCTGCGGCCGGTCGGATGTGATCGCCACCTTCGTACCGACCAGCGCGTTCATCAGTGTCGACTTACCCGTGTTCGGCCTGCCGACGAAACAGACGAAGCCGGAACGGAACTCAGTCATGCACGGTTCCGGACCGATCCGTGACGATGACCTTCGCATCTCCGGAAAGTTCACGTACTGCGGCAACGCCCGCGTCGTCGGCCGATCCGCCGACCAGCACCGCCGCCTCGAAACCGGTCGCACCGCTCGACACGGCCGCGGCCACCGCGGCCTGCAGCGCCGTCAGCGTCAGCGCGTCAAGCGCCACCGGCGCCCCCGCGTAGGTGCGGCCGTCCTGATCGCGCACGGCCGCACCGTTGCTCGCCTCGGCCCGGCCCATCGCACCGCGGGCCAGCACCACCAGCTTGGCGTCCTCGGTGTCGAGCTCAGTCATCGCCGCCCTCCTTCGACTCGGTCGGGCTGACAAGGACGGTGCCGATCCGGACCCTGCCGCGGTGGTCCGGGCCGCCCTCGGCGCGCAGCCGCAGCCCGTCCCAGGTCACTTCGGCGCCGGGCAGCGGGACGCGGCCGAGCTCGAGGGCCACCAGGCCGCCGACCGTGTCGACGTCGAGGTCCTCGTCGAACTCGATGTCGTACAGCTCGCCGAGGTCCTCGATGGGCAGCCGGGCCGACACCCGATAACGGTTGTCCCCCAGACCTTCCACCGGAGCGACCTCATCGGTGTCGTACTCGTCGGCGATCTCGCCGACGATCTCCTCCAGCACATCCTCGATGGTGACCAGACCGGCGATGGCGCCGTATTCGTCGACCAGCAGCGCCATGTGGTTGCGGTCGCGCTGCATTTCGCTCAGCAGCGCGTCCAACGGCTTGGAGTCGGGCACGAAGACGGCGGGCCGCATCACGTCCGAAACCCTGGTGTCGCGGCCGCCGTTATTGGAGTAGTAGGTGCGCTCGACAAGGTCCTTCAGGTACACGACGCCGACGACGTCGTCGACGTTCTCCCCGATCACCGGGATGCGGGAATGCCCGCTGCGCACCGCAAGTGAGGTCGCCTGCCCTGCCGTCTTGTCGCTTTCGATCCACACCATCTCGGTGCGCGGCACCATCACCTCGCGGGCCGGAGTATCACCGAGCTCGAACACCGACTGGATCATTCGCCGCTCGTCGTCGGCCACCACGCCGCTCTGCTGGGCCAGGTCGACGACCTCACGCAGCTCGATCTCCGAGGCGAAGGGTCCGTTACGGAATCCACGCCCCGGCGTCAGCGCGTTACCGATCAGAACGAGCAAGCCGGCTGATCGGCGTCAGCAGAATCGAAATCGCTTGCAACGGAACGGCCGCGCCGAGCGCGATCGAGTAGGCGTTCTGCCTGCCGATGGTGCGCGGACCGACGCCGATCACCACGAAGCTGACCACAACCATGATCGCGGCCGCCGCGATCAGGCCCCAATCGAGTCCGAGGTGTTCGTAGAGATAGTCCACCAGTAGCGCCGTCGCGGTGATTTCGCATGCGATCCGCAGCAGCACAACGAGATTGATGTAGCGCGGCCGCTCGTGGATCACGCGGGCCAGCCGCACTGCTCCGGGCCGTTCGTCGCGCACCAGCTCTTCGACCCTGGCGATCGACACCGTGCTGATCGCGGCGTCGATGGCCGCGAACAGACCACCGAAACAGATCAGCGCGATCGCGCCGAGCAGCGAACCTATTCCGGTCACGGCTCGTCGAAGAAGCGAGACTTGTCCAGCAGCCGCCGATCCTTTTCGGTCTGGCGGTCCTGGCGATAAGCATCGACTTGATCGGCCACCCACTCCTCGAGCAGTTGGCGCTGAAGCGCGAACATCTCCTTCTCTTCATCCGGCTCGGCGTGGTCGTAGCCGAGCAGATGGAGCACGCCGTGAATCGTCAGCAGTGCGAGCTCATGGCCCAACGTGTGCCCGGCCACGCTGGCCTGCTGGGCCGCGAACTCCGGACACAACACGATGTCACCGAGCATCGACGGGCCCGGTTCCGGCGCATCTGGCCGACCGCCGGGCTCGAGCTCGTCCATCGGGAAGCTCATCACGTCGGTCGGACCGGGCAGGTCCATCCACCGCATGTGCAAATCGGCCATCGCGGCAGTGTCGAGCAACACCATCGAAAGTTCTGCGGCGGGATGGACTTTCATCTTCTTGATGGCGAAGCGCGCGACGCTGACAAGTTCCTCTTCGGAGACGTCGAGGCCCGACTCGTTGGAAACCTCAATACTCATGCGTCGCCCGCTTATCGCCGCGGCCGGTTGCCCGAGGCGCGGCGTTGCGACCGGTTCATCAGCCCGGGCTCCTCGGACTTGGCGTAGGCGTCGACGATGTCGGCGACCAGCCGATGCCGCACGACGTCGGCGCTGGTGAGTTCGGAGAAGTGGATGTCCTCGATGCCGTCGAGGATCATGCATCGCGGCGCGCAATCCCGACGCGGCGCCACCGGGCAGGTCGACCTGCGTGATGTCGCCGGTGACAACGATTTTCGACCCGAAGCCCAGCCGGGTGAGGAACATCTTCATCTGCTCGCCGGTGGTGTTCTGCGCCTCGTCGAGAATGATGAACGCATCTGAGATCGTCCTGCCCCTCATGTACGCCAGCGGCGCCACCTCGATCACGCCGGCGCTCATCAGCTTCGGGATCAGCTCCGGATCCATCATGTCGTGCAGCGCGTCGTACAGCGGCCGCAGATACGGATCGATCTTCTCGCTCAGCGTTCCCGGCAGAAAGCCAAGGCGCTCACCGGCTTCCACCGCTGGGCGGGTAAGGATGATCCGAGAAACCTGCTTGGTCTGCAACGCGCGCACGGCCTTGGCCATCGCCAGATACGTCTTGCCGGTGCCTGCCGGGCCGATCGCGAACACGATGGTGTGCGCGTCGATGGCGTCGACATATCGCTTCTGGTTCAACGTCTTTGGCCGGATCGTTTTGCCGCGTCGCGACAGGATGTCGAGCGTCAGCACCTCGGCGGGCGACTCCCCCTCGGTACCGGTGAGCATCGCAACGCTGTGCCGCACCACTTCCGGAGTCAGCGGCTGGCCGCTGCCAACGATGGCGATCAGTTCGGAGATCGCTCGCTCGGCGAGCGCCACGTCGGCGGGCTCGCCGGAAAGCGTGAGCGCATTGCCACGCGCATGGATATCGGCCGCCAGGATGCGCTCGAGTGCGCGCAGATTCTCGTCAGCGGAACCTAGCAGGCCCACGACGAGGTCGGGCGGAACATTGATGCTGCTGCGAACCGGTGTGGCCGAGTCAGCGTTGGTCTCGCTGGGCGTCACGTGGGGTTTTCTGCCTGCTTTCGGGGTTCTGGCCTGGTTGGTTATTGCTAAGTAGCCAGTTTACCGCCGGGTACCGACCCATCCCAATGCTTAAGCGCGACGTCGCAGAAGCTCGTTAGCAGGTAGATCCTTGTCCAGCACCTTCTCGGCTTGCACGACCCCGGTCACCGGCAGGCTCGTCTCGTCGATTAGCCCCACCTGGACCAGCAGCGTCGCCTGATCCCAGTAGATGCGTTCGTATGCGACCTTGTCGCCCTCGAAGCCCATCACGACGACCACGGGCAACCGCACCGCCCGTCCGGTCGGCGGTATGCCGGGCAGGAGTGCGTCCATCTGCACATCGTGGGTGAAGTCGATGACCATCTCGTCAACCACCGTGTCGGCACCCACCGTGCGGCTCACGGAGATGATCTGGGTGTCGTCGGGCCAATGCCCGATGAACCAGTTGTCGTAGAAGTCGGCGACACCTGTTCCGCCCACCCCGCCCATCATGGTCGGGACGTGATTGACGAACGGCTCGGCCGTCATCGTCGACATCGTCGCCGCCAAGTCCTTGGCGACGAACTCGTCGGCCACATGCTCATCGAATATCGCGCCGAGGTCACGCCCCTCGCTTGTACCGGTCACGCCCACGCCCAGCACGCTATCGAGCCGGCTATGTTTTCGCTTCCGCCACAGCCGGTCTTGCGCGTTGTGGCCGGCTTCGTACGTTCATCGGCCACCATCAGTCCCAGCGAGTCGTCAAGACTCCCAACGCACCCAGCGCGACGGCCGCCGCGGTCGACGTCCGCAGCACGGAAGGACCCAGCCGGACCGGTCTGGCCCCCGCGTCGGACAGCGCGGTGACTTCGTCGTCGGCGAGGCCGCCTTCCGGCCCGATTACCAGCATCAGCGAATCAGCGTGAGCCACGGGCAATTTCGTCAGGGGGTCGGTGGCCGACTCGTGCAACGCCAGAACTGTTGTCCCTGCGGAGACAGCGTCGCGCACCTCGGCCAACAATGCGTCGGTCGTCAGCACGCCGGTGACGGATGGGATATGCGGTCGCCGTGACTGGCGGGCAGCCGCCCGGGCGACCGCGCCCCAGCGTCGCAGGCCCTTTTCGGCACGGCCGCCGTCCCAGCGGGCCACGCAGCGGGCCGCCTGCCAGGCCAGGAACGCATCGGCTCCCGCCTCGGTGGCCAGCTCGATGGCCAGTTCGGAGCGGTCCGACTTCGGCAGCGCCTGCACGACGGTGACTTGCGGGGACAGTGGGTCGACCGTCCAGCGCTCCAGCACCCGGGCCGTCAGCCTGCCCTTGCCGACGTCCTCGATGACGCAGTGCGCCATTGCGCCCGCGCCGTCACCAAGGGAGAGCTGTTCGCCTGCGCGGAGTCGCCGCACATTGGCGGCGTGGAAGCCTTCATCCCCATCGACGATGGCCGGCTCTCCGACGTCGGGCAGGACGTCGACGTAGAACAGGGCCTCCGTCATGGCCGCGGCTAGCGGCCGGTGAATGTTTCGCGCAGCCGGCTGAAAAGCCCGCCGCCCGCGCCGGCCGCCTGGGTGGACTTCACCTCGGCGGCGTCTCGGGCCCGGTTTTCCTTCATCTTGCGCAGCAGCTCGATGTCCTGGTGGTCGAGTCGTGACGGAACAACCACGTCGATGTGGGCATGCAGGTCGCCACGCACCCCGGACCGCAGATGGGGCATGCCGTGGCCCCGCAGCGTGGTCACCGAGCCGGGCTGGGTGCCCGCGGAAACGGTGATCTCGATCGGTCCGTCCAGAATCGCGTCGACGGCGACGGTCGTGCCCAGCGCCGCGTCCACCATCGGCACCGAGATGGTGAAGTGCAGGTCGTCGCCGTCACGGACGAAGATGTCGTGCTGCTGTTCGTGGACCTCGACGTACAGGTCGCCCGCCGGTCCGCCGCCCGGCCCGACCTCGCCCTGGGCGGCCAACCGCACCCGCATGCCGTCGCCGACGCCAGCCGGAATCTTGACGCTGATCTCGCGTCGAGCCCGCACCCGGCCGTCGCCGCCGCAGCGGTGACAGGGGTCGAGGATGACCTCGCCGACCCCGCCGCAGACCGGACACGGCCGCGAGGTCATGACCTGGCCGAGCAGCGAGCGCTGCACGGTCTGGATTTCGCCTTGCCCGCCGCAGGTGTCGCAGGTAGTCGGGGCTGACTTGCCGTGGGTGCCCTTGCCCTGGCAGAGGTCGCACAGCACGGCCGTGTCGACCGTCACCTGCTTGGTCACTCCGGTGGCGCACTCGGCGAGGTCAAGGCGCATCCGCAGCAGCGAGTCGGCGCCCGGCCGGACCCGGCCGATCGGCCCGCGGGAGGTGGCGCCGCCGCCGAAAAAGGCCTCGAACACGTCGCCGAGGCCGCCGAACCCGCCGAAGCCGTTGCCCGCCGCGGCCGCGGACTCCAGCGGGTCGCCGCCGAGGTCGACGATGCGACGTTTCTCCGGGTCGCTCAGCACCTCGTAGGCGACGCTGATCTCCTGGAAACGTGCCTGGGCCTGCTGGTCGGGATTGATGTCGGGATGCAGCTCACGGGCCAGCTTTCGGTAGGCGCGCTTGATCTCCGAATCACTTGCGCCCTTGCTCACCCCGAGCAGGCCGTAATAGTCGCGTGCCACTCCCTGACCTTCCCTACCGCTGACTGCGGTTCTTAACGGCCGCCCAAGACTTCGCCTATGTACAAAGCAACCGCTGCGACATTAGCGATAGTTCCCGGATAGTCCATTCGTGTGGGCCCGAGCACGCCCATGCCGCCGTAGACCTTCCCCATACTGCCGTAGGTGGTGCTGACGACCGAAGTGCCGACCATCTCCTCGGCCTCGGTTTCGTGCCCGATGCGCACGGTGATCTTGCCCGCTTCCTGCTGCGCTGCCAGCAGCCGCAGCACCACGACCTGTTCTTCGAGGGCTTCGAGTACCGACCGCAGCGAACCGCCGAAGTCGGCGGTATTGCGGGTCAGGTTGGCGGTGCCGCCGAGCAGCAGTCGCTCTTCGCTGTGCTCGACGAGCGACTCCAGCAGGACCGTCGCCGACCGGCCGATGGCGTCGCCGAAGCCGCCTGCGCCGTCCATGTGGACAGCGAGATCCGACACCGCGACCGACGCCGCGGCGAGCTGCTTGCCTTCCAGCGCCTGGCCGAGCATCTCGCGCAGCTGGCCGACCTGGTGCTCGTCGATGGTGTCGCCGAGCTCAACGATGCGCTGGTCAACGCGGCCGGTGTCGGTGATCACCACCAGCAGCAGCCGGGCCGGAGTCAGCGCCACCACCTCGAGGTGGCGCACGCTGGAGGTGGTCAGCGTCGGGTACTGCACTACCGCGACCTGACGGGTCAGCTGCGCCAGCAGCCGCACCGCACGGCGCAGCACGTCGTCGAGGTCGACACCGGTTTCGAGGAATTTGAGGATGGCCGACCGCTCGGACGTCGACAGCGGCTTGATGTCTTCGAGCCGGTCAACGAACTCCCGATAGCCCTTTTCGGTCGGAATCCGGCCCGAGCTGGTGTGCGGCTGGGTGATGTAACCCTCAGCCTCGAGAACGGCCATGTCGTTGCGCACCGTCGCGCTGGACACACCCAGGTTGTGCCGTTCGACAAGCGACTTCGAGCCGATCGGCTCCTTGGTCGAAACGAAGTCCGCGACGATGGCGCGCAGCACCTCGAACCGACGGTCGTCGGCACTACCCATGTGTTCACCTACCCATCCCCGGGATGTCGGTGTCCATTTTACGGCTATCAGCTGGGGCAACGCCGCCGCGCCGCGGTTCGCGTGGCGGATCGGCCGGTTGGGACTAGCGTGTGTTGATGGTGAAGCCATCGCCACGCATGACAACTCGAAGGATTTACGGCAGGTGATCTTCAAGGGCGTTCTCGATGGCAAGCCGTATCCCAACCACGGTCTGAGCTATCGACAGTGGTCACAGATACCACCGCGGCAGATCCGCCTCGACGAGCTGGTGACCACTACAACGGTGCTGCAGCTGGACCGCTTGCTGTCCGAGGATTCCACGTTCTACGGAGACCTGTTCCCGCACGCCGTGCGCTGGCGTGGCGTGATCTACCTCGAGGATGGGCTGCACCGCGCGGTGCGGGCCGCGCTGCGCAACCGGACCGTCCTGCACGCCCGGGTCTTCGACATGGACACCCCGTACGTCGAGCAGATGTAGCGTCAATGCCGGCGTTGTCGGCTCAACAAAATGGTCTTCACGGATGACGAAGGAGAACTCGGCGCAGCCGGCTTCCGGTCCGGAAGCGGGTGAACTCGAAACGCGTCCTCGTGTGGTGTCGTGGTTCCTGCGCCCTAAGTCGCCGCCCGTTTGGCTGGGTATTCTGCTGGCCGCCACTTTGATCGCGCTCGAGACGTTGCTGGTGTTCGCACTCGAGCGATGGGCGCCCGACCACGCGTTCGGCGCCCTGTTCCTGCTCGGGGTGCTAGTCATATCTGCCGGTTGGGGGTTCAGGCTGGCCGTGTCGACCACCTTGGCCAGCGCGGTCGTCTACATGTATTTCCATCTCAGCGGCGATGGCTTTCTCCCGAGCGAGAAGGAGGACTGGACCGCGATCGTCATCTTCGTGCCGATCGCACTGCTTGCCAATGTCCTTGTCGGCCAGGCGAGGTTACGGGCGGCCGAGGCCGACGAACGTCGGCACGAGGCTGTCACCAGTCGAGAAGAGCTCCGCCTGCTTGCCGGACAGCAGGCCGCGTTGCGGCGGGTGGCGACCCTGGTCGCCCAGGCCGTCGCGCCGTCCGAGGTGTTCTTTGCGGTTGCCTATGAGTTGGCTCGCTGCCTTGGCCTGCAGCACTCGGCGCTCGTCCGGTTCGAGCCTGACGGCGCCTCGGTCCTGATTGCGTATTTCGATGAGCCCCCGATGGAGAAACAGCTCGGCGAACGCTACCCGCTGGACCACGGTGGTGTGGCGGCACAGGTCTACCGAACCGGACGCGCCGCACGGATGGATAGCCAAGGCGTCACCGGCCTTGCCGCAACCCGGGCCCTCGAAATGGGCCTTGGCTCTGTGATCGCAGTGCCGATCGTCGTGGATGGTCGCGTCTGGGGCGCTGCACTCGGGGGCGCATCACGACCAAATCCCTTGCCTTCCAACTCCGAGCAACGGATGGGCGATTTCGCCGACCTCGTGGCAACCGCCATTTCCAACGCCGAAACGCGCTCACAGCTCACGGCGTCGCGCACCAGAATCGTCACGGCCACCGACAGCGCTCGCCGTCGACTGGAACGCGACCTGCACGACGGGGCACAGCAGCGGCTGGTATCGCTGGGACTCGAATTGCGCTCGGCGGAGTCGGCGCTGCGCTCGGATGCCAGCCCAGTCGCAGACCAGCTTTCGGCCATCGTCACCGGATTGACGACCGTCTCGGAAGAACTGCGGGAGATATCCCGCGGGATTCATCCGGTGATCCTGTCGAAGGGCGGCCTCGGGGCCGCGCTCAAGGCCGTTGCACGCCGTTCGGCGGTGCCGGTCGAGTTGAACCTCGCTGTCGACGGCCGGCTGCCCGAGTCGGTGGAGGTTGCCGCGTATTTCGTGGTAGCCGAAGCGTTGACGAACGTGGCAAGGCACGCGCAGGCATCGGAGGTGAAGGTGAGCGCCGAAACCGATTCCGCGAACTTGCGATTGGCGGTTAGCGACGACGGCGGCGGTGGTGCCGATCCGACCAGAGGGTCCGGGCTGATCGGGCTCATCGACCGCGTCGAGGCGCTCGGCGGGCGGATCCTGATTTCCAGCCCCGCCGGCGAAGGGACGTCGATTCAGGTGTCGATCCCGTTCGAAGCGCATCCCAACGGATGACGCGCGCGGCTAGGGGGCGAGGGCACGCTGGCCGCCGATTGCCACACGAAGGTCACTTAACGTTGAGGTACGTTCGAAAAGAGCGAACCCAGCCCCTCGGCCATGGTGGGATGCGCAAGCACAGCGTCGCGCAGCCGCGTATACGGCAGGCCCGCCATCATCGCGACCTGAACGGCGGCGGTGACCTCGCCCGCCTGAGCGCCGAACATGGTGAAACCGAGAATTCGGTCGTCGTCGCCGACAAGCGCCTTCATGAATCCTCGTGTCTCACTGGTCGTCTGGGTACGCAATACGGCGGCCATCTCCAGTCGCGCGACCCGAACGTCGATACCGCGGTGGGCAGCTTCGTTCTCTGTCAGGCCGACACGAGCGAGCTCGGGATCGGTGAACATGCAATGCGGCACCACCCGGTCGCCCGTCGAGCGATTCCCGCCTGCCAAGTTGTCGCGAAGAATGCGGAAGTCGTCGAACGACACGTGGGTGAACTGCGGATGGTGTGAACAACACTCACCGATCCCCCACACGTCTGGCGCGGTCGTCTCCAGCCGCTCGTTGACCAACAGATAGCCACGCGAGTCGAGCTGAACACCCGCCAAGTCCAGTCCGATGCCCGTGGTGTTCGGGACGCGCCCTGTGGCGACCACAATGTCGGTGCCGTCGATGGTGTGTTCACTGTGCGGCGTGTGGACGACGACGCTCACCTCGTCGCCAGAGCGACCACGGACACTGACGGGCTCGGCACATTCCAGGACATCGATTCCTTCGTCGGTGAGCATGCGTCGCACTTCCACTGCGATGTCGCCGTCCTCCTGGCTGACCAGTTGCGGCCCATGCTGGACGATCGTCACTCTGCTTCCGAACCGCCGATAGGCCTGCGCCAGCTCGAGACCGACATAGCCGCCACCGAGCACGATCAGGTGTGGTGGCACGTAGTCGAGATCGAGCGCTTCGATGCTGGTCATCGGTCGGGCCGCGCGCAGGCCCTGCACGTCGGGGATCGCGGCATGGGTACCGAGGTTCAGGAACACCTGGTCCCCGGAGAGTATGCGACGCCCGCCGTCATTGAGCCGGACCGAAATAGTGCGCGGCGCAACGAATCTCCCGCGCCCCATGATCAGTTTCGCGCCGGTGTTCTCGTATTGCTTGAGGGTGCCCGCGATCATGTAATCGACCATGTCGCGCTTGCGCTGCCTGACCTGGGCCATGTCGACCTGGACGCAGTCGGCGCCCGCTCCGAACATCGCGGCGTGATGAACAAGGTCGGTGACCTTGGCACTCCAGATTTCATTCTTGCTGGGCAGGCAGTTGACGTTCGGGCAGGAGCCGCCGATCCATCGACGCTCCACCACCGCGACGCTGCGACCTGACTCGGCGAGATGCCAGGCCAGGTACATACCGCCGTTTCCGCCGCCCAGTACGACCGCGTCAAACCGTTCCGTTTCCATGTCCGTCACCTGGTCGCTGCGTCGTGGTGATGGATACCGAGTCCGCCGGGATAGCGATACTGGGGCTCGATCAGCATGACAACACTCCTTCGTCGGATTGCGGCTTCTAACGCATGCTCAGAATCGACTTTCAAGCCGGCCCTGTCGCTACTGCTGACACCCATCCGTGCTCCGCTAGCCGGAATCCGCCATTCCCGTTAGCCCCCATAAAGCACGGTTTCCAGCTAGCCGGAATGCCGACAACTACTTGCGGTGGGAAGCTGATTTCATGACTTTGCGAGGTGCCTGGTGCGCTGTCTGATCGTGGACGACAACGCCGAATTCCTCGCTGCCGCCTACAGGTTTCTCGAGGCCGACGGAATCGACATCGTCGGCGCCACCACTTCGACCGCCGAGGCCATCGACCTCATGGCGGAACTGCACCCGGACGTGACACTTGTCGATATCGATCTTGGTGAAGAGAGCGGCCTGGAGCTCGTCGAGCGCCTGCATGACAGAGTCGCGTCATCACCGGTGATACTCATCTCCGCATACTCGGCAGACGATTTCCTCGACCCGATCTCCAGCAGCAGTGCTGTGGGTTTCGTCGCCAAGTCGGAGCTGACGGCGGCCGCCATCCGCGAAGTTCTCAGCGGGTTAGCGGGCCTCCAGGAAGGTGATCACCGCTAGCACTCGACGGTGATCGTCGCTGGCCTCGGACAGATCCAGCTTGGTCAGGATGCTGCGCACGTGCTTCTCGACGGTGCCTTCGGTCACCCAGAGGCGGCGGGCGATCCCGGCATTCGACCGTCCCTCGGCCATCAACGCCAGCACCTCACGCTCCCGGTCGCTGAGCGCGGCCAGCGGGTCGTCGCGGCGGCGGGCCGACACCAGCTCCTGCACCAGCGCGGGGTCCACGATCGATGCGCCCCTGGCGATGCTTTCGACGGTTTCGATGAAGTCGGCCACATCGGTGACCCGGCTCTTCAGCAGGTATCCGATGCGATGCCCGCTGGCCAGCAGCTCCATCGCATCCTCGATGTCGACATGGGCGGATAGCACCAAAATGGCGGTTTCCGGAGACTCTTTGCGGATGACCCTGGCCGCGGCAAGACCTTCGGTGGTATGGGTCGGCGGCATTCGGATGTCGGCGACCACCAGCTCTGGTTTCACGTCGCGAACCACGTCGAGCAACTCTGTGCCGTCGCCTGCCTGGCCGACGATGTCGAAACCCGCACGCTCCATCAGGCTGGCCAGGCCTTCGCGCAACAGCACATCGTCGTCGGCGATCACCACGCTTACCGGAGTCTCCATCGGACCTCCTCCCGGCGGTGGGCTGCTGTGAACATGCTGCGCGACCGCGCGCATTTCTACAACGGTTTGCGCCTGTGACAGTTAGCACCGCGAGCGTGCGTGCCTGCTCCACGACACACCGTGGATCTGCCCGTAACGACGCACTCGCAGAGTGCCGCGCGCATCGCGCTCACCGGTAAACCCCTGTCTGGGATGAACCACCCAGGGTTCTAATCCGTCTTTGTAATGAGAAACCGTGACGACGGCGTCATGGCGCTGATGTTGGCTGTTCGCCGCGGGGAGTAATTCTGTCAAAATCATGTGTACGGTCGCTAACCGTCGCTCCCCCGCTGGTGCTACTGCATCCGTTGGGCTCGACGGGGGCGATGTCATGGGGCTCGCTCACCGAATCGCTTCTGGCTGCGGGCCATCGCGTCGTGGCACCGGATCTGCCCGGGCACGGGGCTGCCCTGCGATACCCCGTTCACGTGGGAAAATGCCAGGGCGACCGTCCGCGACGCCGCCGAGCAGTGTGCGCCGGAGAAGCCGA
Organism: uncultured Actinomycetota bacterium; assembly: GCA_963734385.1. Classification (GTDB taxonomy): domain Bacteria; phylum Actinomycetota; class Actinomycetes; order Mycobacteriales; family Mycobacteriaceae; genus Mycobacterium. Next base: position 50,032 of record CAVTHR010000007.1, read on the forward strand.
TACTCATCGGCCATTCCCTCGGGGCGGCGACCGCGATATATGCTGCCCAGCGCGAGCCGACCAGCTTTTCCGGGCTGATCCTCAGCGGTGCGGGGGCCTGCTGGAACGACCGGTACATCAAGTACGGTCTACCGGTGGCGGCCGCCGTCGGGGCGCTCTCGGCAGCGCTCGGCCGCCGCGAATTGCTCGCTCACGCCGCAGGCGTCCGTGGCCGCCGAATCGTCACGGCGGCGCAACTCGCCGACTTCGCGCCGATCCAACTGTGGCGCGCCGCGCGGCTCTTGACCCGCTTCGATGTACGCGACACCCCTCCACCGCCGATACCCTGCGCTGTCATCGTGCTCACCGACGACCGGCGGATGCCGCCGGGACTGCAAAGGGCGCTCGTCAGATACCTGGGCTGCCCGCACGTCGACGTCGCCGCGGATCATGATGCACCGGTGCGCCAGGCCGCCCGCTTCTATGACAGCGTGCAAATCGCGCTCACGACGCTTCGGCGCAACGGTAAGGTCAGCCCCCTATCGCCTCAACCGGTGGCTCTCGTCGACGAAA
>CAVTHR010000008.1:0-211372 GCA_963734385.1 uncultured Actinomycetota bacterium
CTTCGTTTGCCCATGAGAAAGCTGGCAAACTTCGGTTCGGCAATTCAATGTGCGCATTTTCGCGTCGGCCGAGCAACCTCCGCGAAGAACGCGATCAGCCGGTGCGCCACTTTGCCAGATTCACCAATGTTGCCAGATTTTGAGCGTAGGCCGATGCGGCAAAAACCGACGATACCCGTCAGGATCCTACCCGTCACTGATGACCCACCGCACCAAACACGTGGCGAGCCTGTACCAAGTAACGGGCATGTATCAATACATTCGTGGTCAACCCAACTAAGCTGCATAAAAGCCCGCCGTTGTGTTAGCCTTCTGTTAGCTGGAGGTCGCTGCAGATGCAGCCGCTTATAGCTCGAGGAGTGGAATGGAGGCTTAGCTGATGTTAGCGTTCGACGCAATGCGCTCGTCAGATGGGTCGACCCACGCTGCCTCAAACGGTGTTGCTGTGCAGGTCGCGGACGTACCTGAGCCCGCCATCATTCGTAACTGCAGCCGTCTCGGCCGCAGCGCGAACCCGCCGGGATTCTCGTTTGGTGACTGGCTACGCGATCGGCGTAGCCGCTGAGAGCAGGCTTTTCAACGCCTGAGCTTGCGAACGAAGAGCACCACGAGCACGGCGCCGATACCGGCAAGCGAGATCGCGACCGGCGGTTTCTTGACGAATCGAACCACCCCCGACTTCACGTCGTCAGCGATTCTGCGCGGATTGGCACGCTCGGCCAGGGTATCGACGGTGACGGCCAACTGGTCGCGAGCCTGATCGATGTCCTGCCGGATGGTTTCGGGATCTCGATCCACCACTGTCGTCCTCCATCGTCCGCACGCACTCGTGCGCTGCTCGCGTCCGCTCTGCCTTGCCGAACTACCCTAGATCAGCCGGCGCCAACCCCGACGCACCGGTGGAGAAGAAAGGGATCACTGGTGGCACAGACCCCACGCCTGGAGGTGGGCGACAAAGCCCCCGCGTTCAGCCTGGCCGACGCCGACGGTAAGAAGGTGTCTCTGGCCGACTACCGCGGTCGCAAGGTCATCGTCTACTTCTATCCCGCGGCATCCACGCCGGGATGTACCAAGGAGGCGTGCGACTTTCGCGACAACCTCGGCGAACTGAACGACGCCGGGCTCGACGTGGTCGGCATCTCCCCCGACAAGCCGGAGAAGCTGGCCAAGTTCCGCGACAATGAGAAGCTCACCTTTCCGCTGCTGTCCGATCCCGATCGCAAGGTGTTGACGGCATGGGGCGCCTACGGCGAGAAGATGATGTATGGCAAGAGCGTGCAGGGCGTCATCCGCTCGACGTTCGTCGTCGATGAGAAGGGCAAGATCGAGGTCGCGCAGTACAACATCAAGGCCCTCGACACTCTTACAGACTATTCAGCGGATCACGGCTGGTTGAGCCGGTAAGACGATGAGCCGTCCAAGTGGCAGATACCTAACAACCGCTCACTACGCGCTGAGCTGGGGCAGAAACAGCGAATCGGTCTCTAAGGGCTTCGGCAGTTCCGAAGACGAGGCTATGCAACGCGCCATCAGCTTGGTTGATGAGATGCGTCGTGATGGCCCGTCGTTACCGATTCGTAGTGTGACAGTTCGAGATTGGGCGACGGGTTCCAGCCTCAAGGATGCTCGCCTCGTCTACGAGGCGTCCTATCACCATGCCGCACAAGGGCTTACCGACAACGACGAATACGCCGCCCGTGTCCATGACTGGCACGACTGCCGCGGACAGGATGGATGCCAACCAGGCCCGGAACAACTCAAAGTGGCGAACGGATTACTCGGCTTGGTCTGACGACTGGGGGCCCAGGCCGACCGAGTGTCCCGCGTGCGATGCGATCCTTCGTCTCGGAAGATCCGTTTGATCGCTATGTTGTCGGTGGCCGCCGATACGGTCACCGCTCATGAGCAACGTAGCACTGTGGGCCGCCACGGCAAGCAACAAGTTCCGCGAAGCCGCAAGATCGACCGAGAACCCAACGACCAAACTCCTCGCAGAAGGGCTGACGGCGCTCGCCGAAGCCCTTCGCGAATTAGACGACAGTTCGGAAGCTAGACCGGCAGGTGCGGTCGAGCGAGAGCCGTTGAAGCGGCCCTTATCACCAGAAAACGTAACCCACGCCAAGGGCGCTTCTATTGGTGCGCGAATGGGCTACGCGGATCGTCGGGTACAATAACGAGGTCTGGGCGTCAGCACGTTGCCTCCACTGGTGGAGCGTCCGCGCATTTAAGGTGCACCGCCCGTTGTGGTGCCCATTCCACTAGCACCAGGCCGAGGTCAACTGCGCAAGGGCCGGTAACCAGCCGTGAATCAAGACAGCTGTGAGATGTAGTGGCGCACGACGCGCCTACGGATCGATAGAAGCGGCCCGTTCGTCACCTGCGGCGGCGAAGGCGTTGAGCGCCCGCACCAGCCCGCGCCGGTCGCGCGCGGGCATTTTCCCGACGATCTCGGCAATTTCGGCACGTCGATGCGCGGTAACCTCACGGACGACCCCTTCGCCGCTTCGCGGTCAACTCCACCACCAACTCCCGGCGCGAGCGCGGGTGAGGATGACGATCGATCAGTCCGGCATCCACCAACCGATCGACCATCCGCCCCGTCGTAGACGGTTGCACACCTAACAACTGCGCCAGCGTGGCCAGATTGATCGGCCCCTCATTGAGCAAGATCCTCAGGGTCCGGAACTGCGGAAACGTGATCGTTTCGTCAACCAGCGCAATCGACCGGGCCGAAATCGCCAACAACAGACGAGACGCCACCAGCACCGAATCAGCAAGCGCATCAAGCGATTCCTCAACGTCGGCATCGTCGACAGCCACAACAGCCCCTCCCGAACACCGCGACCGACCAGCAGGTCAGCAACTTCACAACAAAAACAAGGTAACAGCAACTATTGCACAGTGCTACTATAGCAGTCTGCCATGGTATGTAGACGAGCCCCCGGACGGTGTCGGTAACCGAAGCGGCGTCGTCATGGCCGGATCCAGGGTCGACGAACAAGGGCAGCCCGCAAACCCGTGCGGGCACCGGAAAGGAGAATCCCCAATGAGTGACAGAAGATACCGCGATGCCGAATGTGTTCGCGCCAGAAGACATCGTCTGGCATCGAAACCGACCTTGGTGCCAGAACTTCTGGATCAGCGACGAGCTGGTAGGCAACGACTACTCCGCACTGTTCAGCGCCCAATTGACGAAATTCGGCCCTGGCGGCGGATCTCGCATCGCATCACCACGACTACAACCACGCCTTCTACTTCCTGACGCGGCACCGCCCGCGTGCAGATCGGCGAGCAGACCTGGCACACCAAACCGGGCACTTTCGTCAAGGTCCCGGCACACGAGGAACACAGCTTGACCAACATCGGCGAGGAGGACCTTGTATTCCTGGTCATCTACGATCCGCCACACGTCGCGACCGACTAGACCCACCGCCGAGAATTCGATGCGATCAATCATCGGCACGCCTGAACTGACGCCCGGCAAGAATGTCGGCCAGTTGCTTGAGATTGAGCGGTGGTTCCGAACGGGTCACCGGAATACCGTCGGCTCCAGCGCCAGCGCCAATCGGTTCTGTAGCTTCATTCGTTCCCCCCGTTGATGGTTCCGCTGCCGCCACCCAGTGCAGCGCAAGTTGCGGCGCGATCTATCGCTCTGACACCAGGTTCGCCAGCAGCAGCGCTTCAGCCGTCGCAGCCGGTCCGCCTGGGGCATTGCCAGTAGGACTTGCAGTAGTCGCCTCACGTGATTGCAGTAGTCGATTACTTAGGCCGCTCACGGTGGCCGCGATGACAATCAAACTCACTGCGGCGGGCGACGATTCCGCCGCAACGCAAAAACCAGGAGGGTGCAATGAACTTCGACGAAGCGCTCGAAGCGGGAGCAGCGTTCTTTATGGAGGATCACCCCGCTGCGGAGAAGCAATACATCAACGCAAAGCTATGCACGAACCAGCCTGGCTACGTTGAGAGAAATGGAAACAACGGTTGCGTCGTCAGCTACGCGCAGGGAAGCATGGACTTCTTTCGTACGGTGAAGAACCCGGGAAAGATCAATCAGCGCAACGTGGACGGCTTCAAGACCCCGCGTGGGGAGGGTCTCAAGTATCTCTTTGATGATCGGACAGCGGTTCAGCCATTCGCGAAGCAGAGCGCCGATAAGCTCGGTCTTCGTGTCGAACGGGCTCAGAACGGTGTCATCGCCACATTCACGTTGGAGTCGTGGGGAAATGGCACGTTTACGGTGCCCATGCAAGATCAGGGAGGGATTCTTGTCGGCGTAGGTCCAGCGATAGGAAACAAGCCAGGAATCGAGAACGCGGTCTATACGCTCTCCTTCGAGGTCTGGCGGCACGCGGTCCACTGACCGACCCTGGGTGTGAAACCGAAGAGGCCCGGTGATTTGACTGGGCCTCTCCGCAACCGGTCGGACCGGGCACGTGGCCAAGCTGCGGCGCGATCTATCGGTCTGACGCCAGGTTCGCCAGCAGCAGCGCCTCGGCCGTCGCGGCCCGTTCCAGCACGCCGAGGTGCAGGCTCTCGTTGATGCTGTGGGCCTGTGTCCCAGGGTCTTCCACGCCGGTCACCAAGATCTTCGCCTGACGGGAAGGCCTCGGCGAACTCGGCGATGAACGGGATCGAGCCGCCCATGCCCATGTCGACCGGCTCGTTACCCCATGCCTGCCGGAAGGCCGCCCGGGCCGCGTCGTAGACCGGTCCGCTCGCGTCGATCGCATACGGCTGGCCGATATCGCCGGGTGTGACGGTGACCTGTGCTCCCCACGGCGCGTGCTTCTCCAGATGGCGGGTCAGCGCATCCAGATGGGCCCGCGCATCGCCGCCGGGCGCGACACGCATGCTGACCTTCGCCCGCGCCCGCGGGATCAGCGTGTTCGACGACGACGCGATCGGCGTGGTGTCGATGCCGATGACCGTGATCGCCGGTTTGGCCCAAAGTCGTTGCGGCACTGAGCCAGAACCGATCTCGGCGACACCGTCGAGCATCCCGGACTCTTCCCGCACCCGCTCCTGCGGGTAGTCGACGTCGGCGGCAGTCGCCTCGTGCAGGCCCTCGACCGCGACATTGCCGTCGTCGTCGTGCAGCGACGCCAACAGGCGGACCAGCACGCTCAGCGCGTCGGGCACCACACCGCCCCACAGACCCGAGTGCAGGCCGTGGTCGAGCGTGGCCACCTCCACCACGCAGTCGGCCAGCCCGCGCAGCGACACCGTCAACGCGGGGATCTCGGTGCTCCAGTTGTCGGAGTCGGCGATGACGATGACGTCGGCGGCCAGCGCGTCCTTGTGCGCGGCCAGCAGCCGGCCCAGCGACGGCGAACCCGACTCCTCCTCGCCTTCGACGAACACCGTCACACCGACCGGCGGCTGGCCACCGTGTGCGCGGAATGCGGCCAGATGCGTTGCGATGCCTGCCTTGTCGTCGGCGCTACCGCGGCCGTACAGGCGGCCGTCGCGTTCGGTCGGCTCGAACGGAGGCGACACCCACTGGTCGTGGTCGCCCTCGGGCTGGACGTCGTGATGGGCGTACAGCAGCACCGTCGGCGCGCCCTCAGGCGCCGGATGCCGTGCGATGACGGCCGGCGCGCCCCCCTCGCTGACGATCTGCACATCACCGAAACCGGCCTGCGACAACAGCTTTGCCACAGCCTCGGCACTGCGCTGCACCTCGTCACTGCGCGCCGGGTCGGCGCCCACCGACTCGATGCGCACCAGGTCTTCGAGGTCGTGCCGCACCGAGGGCAGCACGTCACGCACCCGCTCCACGAGATCGCTCATGGTGCCGACACTATCGGGTCACCATCTACCGCGAGCGACGCAAAGGTGCCCATACCGCGGCGTGTCGTGTGCAGACACGGCACTCTGCGTCGTGCGGCGCGACGAGCTCCTAGCGCTCCTCGAGCACGGCGACCGCGGCGGCGGTATCCCCCTCGTGGGTCAGCGACAAGTGGATCGTCACCTTCTCCAGGTGCTCGGCGATCGCGCCGGTCAGCCGCACCCGCGGCCGACCCCACATGTCGGTCACCACCTCGATGTCGCGATGGATGCCCTCCGGCAGCACCGGCCGCTTGGAGAACCGCGAACCCGACCACGCCTTGATCACCGCCTCCTTGGCCGCCCAGCGGGCCGCCAGGTGCCGCGCCGCCGACGAACTCTTGTCCGCGGCGTCGCGGCGCTCACCGGGCGTGAACGTCTCGGCGAACACCGTTCCCGGCCGGTCGACCTGCTCTGCGAACTCGGGGATCGAGACCAGGTCGATGCCAACGCCGACGATGCTCACGGGCTGCTGCACTACTCTAGCGCAGCGTGATCCGTACACCCCGTCTTCGCCCAGCCTCGACGCCGGATCGAGCAGCATCTCGGCCTCTTCGCGGTTCTCCGGCGCCTCGTCGTCCAGCCGGCGGTTGCTCGCGGGCCGCTCGTACATCGGCGTGCCACCGGCGATCGCCGAAGCCAGCCGTCGCTGCCCCGCGAACACCCGCGCGTTGGCCTGCTCCTGATAGGCCTGCCGCTGCTCGGGATCGAGCGCGGCGACGAAGGCCTGCGGATGCACCAGCGCGATGACGCCGGAGACGTGACCGAAGCCCAGGCTGGTGATCAGGCCCGCCTTCAGCGGGAACTTCTCGCCCAGCCGCAGCGTCTCGCGCACCCACACGAAGTGCTCGGAGCCGGCCAGCTCGTCGTCGACACAGTCCAGGCTGCGGTTCGGCGGGATGACCCCGTCGCGCAGCATCTGGCACATGCCCATCATCTGGAACACCGCCGCGCCGCCCTTGGCGTGACCGGTCAGGCTCTTCTGCGAAACGATGAACAGCGGTGCGCCGTCCGAACGGCCCATCGAGTCGGCCAGCCGCTCGTGCAGCTCCGTCTCGTTCGGGTCGTTGGCAAGCGTCGACGTGTCGTGCTTGGACACCACCGCGATGTCGTCGGCGCCGACGCCCAGCTTGGCCAGCGAGCGGGCCAGCAGCGACTCCTTGCCGCCACGGCCCGCGCCGAGCGCGCCGAGCCCAGGAGCCGGAATCGAGGTGTGCACGCCGTCGGCGAACGACTGCGCGTATCCGACCACGGCCAGCACCGGCAGGCCCATCCGCAGCGCGAGGTCGCCGCGGGCCAGCAGGATCGTGCCGCCGCCCTGCGACTCGAGGAAGCCCAGCCGACGACGATCGTTGGCGCGGGAGAACTTCGAATCGCTGATGCCCTTGGCGCGCATCATCTCGGTGTCGGCGGTTGCCGCCATGTCACCGAATCCGATGATCGCCTCCAGCGTCAGGTCGTCGAAACCGCCTGCGACCACGAGCTCGGCCTTGCCCAGCTTGATCTTGTCGACGCCCTCCTCGACCGACACCGCCGCCGTCGCGCATGCGCCGACCGGATGGATCATCGAGCCGTAGCTGCCGACATAGGACTGGATGACGTGGGCCGCAACAACATTCGGCAGGACCTCCTGCAGGATGTCGTTCGGCTTGTTCCGCCCGAGCAGGTTGCCGTGGTACATCGTCTGCATCGACGTCATGCCGCCCATGCCGGTGCCCTGCGTGCTGGCCACCATCGCGGGATGCACCCAGCGCATCAGCTCGTTCGGGGTGAAGCCCGCGCCGAGGAACGCGTCGACGGTCGCGACGATGTTCCACACCGCCACCCGGTCCAGCGAGGTGTTCATGTCCGCGCTGATGCCGTACACCGTCGGGTCGAACCCGGTGGGGATCTGACCGCCGACCGTCCGCGACAGCTTCGTCTTGCGCGGCACGCGAATCTCGGTGCCCGCCTTGCGGGTGACCTGCCAGTCGCTGCTGTCCGGCACCGGCGATGGCAACGGTGTGCTCCGGGTCGAACTGAACGAACGCGCGCGCGTCGGCCTCCGACGACACCACGAAGGTGAAGTCCTTGTCGAGGAACACCGACACCAGAAGCGGTGACGCGTGATCGGGGTCGATCGCGCCGTCGTCGACGAACTCGCGGATGCCGGTCCGCTCCACCACGGCGTCGTGGTAGCGCTCGACCAACTCCGATTCGTCGACCAGGTCGCCGGATTCGGCGTCATACCAACCCGGCTTCGGGTCGTCCTCCCACTTGATCAGGCCGGTGGTCCAGGCCAGCTCGAGCACGCCTGCGGCCGACAGTTCGTCGTCGACCTCCATCTCGAAGCGGGTCCGCGACGAGCCGTACGGGCCGAGCTCGGCACCGCCGACGATCACCACCAGGTCGGCGGGGTCGACGTCGAGGTCGCCCCACGCCGGAGGCGGCGCCGAGGTGAAGCCACGCGGCGGCGACGGCAGCGCGGCGATCATGCCGTCCTGGTCTCGCCTCTCGATCGGCTTCCGCCGGTCTGAGCCATATCCTCGCGGGCCTTGGCGGCCAACTCGGACATGTCGATATCGATGTCGCCAAGCCCACCGGTCAGGTCGGCCTTCAGCGGCTCCTGCGCGGCGGCCACCTTCGACTCGATGTTGCACAGCTCGAGCAGCATGGTCGCCATCTGCTCGGTCGAGTAGGTGGTGACGCCCGCTTCCTCGACAGCGTTGACGATCGCGTCGTTGGCGCCCATCAGCCCGGTGCCGCGGGTCCAGCCGATCAGCGCGTGCGCCAGGCTGACGCGCTGCGCCCACGACGATTCGGCGTTCCACCGCGCCACCACCGCGTCGAGCGCGGACTTGGATTCGCCGTAGGCACCGTCGCCGCCGAACATGCCGCGGTTCGGCGAACCGGGCAGCACGACGTGCAGCCGCGACGCGATATCGCGCTCCGAGCCGATGTGCGACAGACCGCCGATCAGCCGCTGCACGGCCCACAGCAGAACCTTCATCTCCATCTCGGAGCGAGAACCGGCCTCGGACAGGTCGCCGGCCACCCGCGGTGCCGCGAACGGGAACAGCAGGGTCGGCGTTTGCGCGTCCTTCAGGTGAATGGACTTCGGCCCAAGGTTTTCGGGCTGCTCGTTACCGACCCAATCCACCAACGCGTCGATGTCGGAGTAGGAGGCCATGTTGGCGGGCACCACCCACAGCGCCGCACCGAAGCGGGCGTTGTCGCGATACAGGTTGCGGTAGAACGCAAGCCGGTTGTCGTCGAGCTTGGATGTCGTGGCGATGACGGTCGCGCCGCCGTCGAGCAGCCCGGCGACTACCGACGCCGCGATCGATCCCTTCGACGCGCCGGTGACCACCGCGATCTCGTCGCTGTAGCGACCCTTGCCCGGGTTCTCCGCACCGGCTGCGGCGCGGCCGAACAACGACGCGTGGACGTTGCGTCCCGCGGCCAGGGCCTTGCCCTGCCACCAGCTGGCCTGGGTGCCGACGACGTGGCCCGCACCCTCGAACCGCTCGGAGAGCTGCGGCCAGTTGGCGTCGATCTCGTCCTCGTCCATCAGCCAGAGCTTCACCAGGTCCTCGCGCGCACTGGCCCACCGGTCGTCGAACAGCACCGCCTTGCGGCCGTCGAACACCGGCGCCACCAAACGCGGCCAGTCCGAACCGAGTTCGGCGGTGACCAATTCGATCAGCTCGGCGTCGGTCGAGGCTTCCGGGGTGGAAACGGCGTTGTCGAGGCCCAGCTGATTGAGGATCGTGCGCGCGGCCGAAGCCAACACACCGTCACGGCCGGTGACCTGCTCCGCGAACTCGGTGAGCGCAGCAGAGTCCACCACGCCACCGGCCGCACCGCCTGCGGCCGACGGCAGCGCCACCGCGATACCGCGTCGGCCTGCCACCGCCGTCACAGCGGAGTCGATGACCTTGTCCACGGTCGCGGCGTCGGCCAGCGCACCGTCGTGCAGCCCACCGAGGCTGCCGCCGCGGACGCTGCTGCCCTCGCGGGTGCCAAGCGCAACCTCGACGGTGACGTGCTTGGCCCAGCCGTCACCGAGCTCCCAGGTCTTCTTGACCCGCTCGGCGATCGCGGCGGGCCGCTTGCCCGACGGGCCGAGCACCGTGCGCAGCTGGTCGTTGATCGCGTCGGAAAGTACTGGGCCATAAGGCTTGTAGGTCCGCGCGAGCTTGGTCACCTGGGACTTCAGCCCGGACAGATCGGCCTCTGCCGCACCGTCGATCGCACCGAGATCCAGCTCGGACCCGAGGTCGACCAACAGCTGGTTGCGCCGCGAGGACGCACCGTCGGTGATGGATTCGATGGAATCCAGCGACTCGATCTGATCCATGCGCATCTTCGCCGAAAGCGCGATCAGCGCCAGCGTGGCGTCCGACGCGTCGAACGGAATGTCGTCTGCCGGCGGCGTGCCGGCCGGTGCCGTGGCCGGAGCCGGGGCGGGTGCCGCGGCTTCGGCGGCGACGGGTTCGGCCGCCGCCTCCTTGCGCCGGTGCCGGCTCGTCGTCCACGTCGTCGTGGTCGGGCTCGGGGTCGGTGTCGGTCGCAAACAGCACCGGGGCGTCGCGCTCGGAGTTGAGCACTTCCGTTGTGTTGTGCGAGTACTCGGGCAGCTTGAGGGTATTGGTGGCCAACCCGGCGACGGTCGGCGCGGACTTCACGCCGATCTCGACGAAGCGCTCCACACCAAGCCCGCCTGCCGCCTCTTCGATGAACAGCAGGTCCTGCGTCTCGATCCAGCGCACCGGGCTGGCGAACTGCCAAGCCAGCAGCTCGATGACGACCTTGCGGCACAGTTCGGTCGGCTTCTCGTTCCGCCAGGTGTCGTAGTCGGCGAGGATCTCGTCGAGCGGCTCGGCGGGCACCAGATCGCGGATCTCCTGGATGAAGTCGCGGTCCAGGGTGAACGGCCTCGGCACCAGGTTCGGGATGTACTTCCCGACGATCAGGTCCGGGTCCGCGTCGCGCGGCATGACCCGCTCCAGCGAGCGACGGAAGTCGGCGACGCCGACCCGCAGCACCGAGGAGTGGAACGGCACGTCGATCCCGGGCACCAGAATGAACGACCGCTTGCCGCCGCTGATTTCGCGGCGCTTCTCGACCTCTTCCTCCAGCACCTCGAGCCCGCGGACCGTGCCGGCGATCGCGTACTGCGAGCCGCGCAGGTTGAAGTTCACGATCTGCAGGAATTCCTTCGTGCGCTCGGCGATCTCGGCGACGAAGTCCACGACATCGGCGTCGTCGAGGTCGATCTGCGACGGGCGGATCGCGGCGAGCCGGTAGTTGGACCGGCCAAGCTCGTCGCGCGGCACGATGTCATGCATCTTCGAACCGCGGTGGAACACCACCTCGAGCAGCGCCTCGAGTTCGTACACACCGCTGACGCAGGCCAGCGCGGTGTACTCACCGACAGAGTGGCCGCACGCGATGGCGCCCTCGACGAACGCGCCCTGCTCGCGCATCTCGGCGACCTGAGCGGCCGCCACCGTCGCCATGGCGACCTGGGTGAACTGCGTCAGGTAGAGCACGCCCTCGGGGTGCTGATAATGCACGCCGCTGGCGATCAGGCTGGTCGGGTTGTCTCGCACGACATGCAGCACCGAGAAGCCAAGCGTTTCGCGGGTGAACTTGTCGGCGGAGTCCCACACCTTGCGGGCGGCCTTCGAGCGGGCACGCACCTCCATGCCCATGCCCTTGTGCTGGATGCCCTGGCCCGGGAACGCGTACACCGTCTTCGGCGCGGCCAGCTGTGCCGTCGCCGACATCACCAGATCGGAGCCGACGCGCGCGGCGACCTCCACAATCTCTGCGCCACGGTCGATTCCGACGCGATCGACGCGGAAGTCGACCTCGTCGCCTGGCAGCACCATGCCCAGGAAGCGGGCGGTCCAACCGACCAGTCGGGCAGGCGGGATGGCCTTGCCGTCGGTGGCGGTGACAACCTGTTGCGCGGCGGCCGACAGCCACATGCCGTGCACAATCGGCGATTCCAGACCGGCCAGCAGCGCAGCTGCGCGGTCGGTGTGGATCGGGTTGTGGTCACCGGAGACGACCGCGAACGCGCTCATGTCGGTTGGTGCGGTGACGGTGACGTCGCGACGCCGACGCCGCGGCGTGTCGGTCGCGTTGTCTGTCATCGCTCCGCCCGCACGGGGCGGATCGGTGAGTTCGATGGCGCCGGTGCGGCCGCGGATCGCGAACCGCTCCTCCAGCTTGGCCAGCGCCGTGCCGTCAGCACCCTTGATGGTGACCTCCACCGGGACCACACGGCCGTACTCGGTGTCGGTGGCCGCAGAAGCGGTTGCGGTGACGGTCAATTCGGCTTGTGTCTTCGGCATCGAGGCCAGCAGATGCGCGGCGTGGTCCAGGTGGACCAGGCTCAGCAGGCCTTCGATGACGGGGAAGCCCTCGTCGGTGACGGCCGAGCCGATGGCGGCGAACACCGCGGGCCAGGAGAGGCCGACCAGCGCGTCGGGCACCACGTTGAGGCCCGGTGCGAGCGGTGCGCCGAACGTCGCGGTGACACCGGTGTGGTCGGCGACCTTCTCCGGGTCCCACTTGACGGTGACCTCAGCCGTGTTGTCATGCACCGCAGGCAGACCCTCTGGGCCGTCGGCTCCCGCGGCGATGGCCAGCACCGCGCGCATCGCCTTCGCGGCGTCGTCGACGGTGACTACCGGCATACCGCCGTCGACCGTGCACGACGGCAGCGTGAACCGGATCTCGATCCACGTCTGCGACAGCGGAACGCTCAGCGTGACCGTCGAGTCATCCGCCAGCTCCAGCCGTGCACCGGTGGAAGGATGTGTGGCGCTGCGGTTTTGGTTGACCTGCCACTTCGCAGGCTCACCTATGCGGTGCACCGGGTTGATGGAGGTGCGACCCGCCCACAGCACGTCGGGTGCGTCGAGCACAACGGCCAGCGGGCCGGTGACGTCGGCGCGCGCCTGGCGGCGGGAGACCACCGACACGGGATCGCTGCCGGTCGCCACAACTTGGTCGATCGAAGCCTGTTCGAAGCGGTCCAGCAGGTCGCCTACCGGCTCGTCGAGCTTGGTGATGCCCGCGACCGATTGCGTGCCGGGAATGATGCACACCTGGTCGGCCTCGTAGCGGGCGTCGTGCGCCTGCCACAGCGAGTCGCTGCGCCACCACCGGCGGACATCCTTGTCGATGACCGGAACGAAGTTGACCGGCTTGCCAAGCGTCTTGCACAGCTGGAAGAAGAACGGCACGTCCGCCGGGTGCAGTTTGATGGTCCCTGCGGCCGGGTAGCGGCCCCGCAGCGCGGTGATCGCCTGCTCCGGGTTCTCCAGCAGCGCTTCGTCATTGAAGAGCGTCTCGATCGGACCGAAGTCCTTCGGGTGCAGCCGCGCCTCTGCGCGCTTGAGCATCTCGGCGAACCGGTCGCGCCAGGTGTCGGCCAGCCAGGGGCTGCCGGGGGCCGCGGTGTCCGCGGTGCTGGTGCCGTCGCCGATGGCCAGCTCGACATACCGCTGCAGCCATTCGAGGTAGGTCATCTCGGCGACGTCGCCGAAGTACGGCTTGCACGTATTGGCCATCGCGCCGATGATCTCGTCGCGGCGATCGGCAACGGCCTCGGCGTCACCGGCCACCTCGTCGAGCAGCCGTCCGCAGCGCGAGGCGGTGTTGTCGATCTCGTGGATGTCCGCACCGAGCTGGCTGCGGCTGGAAGCCATGCCGCCCTGGGCTTTTCCTGCGCTGATCCAGTCGTCGGTGCCGCCAGTCTCGACCAGCATCCGCTTGACCGACGCGGAGGTGGTCGACTCCTTGGTCGCCATCGCGGCAGTGCCGACGAGGATGCCGTCGACGGGCATCAACGGGAAGCCGTAGGCCTGGGCCCACCGGCCCGACAGGTACTCGGCGGCACGCTCCGGGGTGCCGATGCCGCCGCCGACGCACACGGTGATGTTGGACCGCGACCGTAGTTCGGAATAGGTGGCCAGCAGGAGGTCGTCGAGGTCCTCCCAGGAGTGGTGGCCGCCCGCGCGGCCGCCCTCGACGTGCATGATGACCGGCTTGGTCGGCGCCTCTGCGGCGATCCGGATGACGGAGCGGATCTGCTCGATCGTGCCGGGCTTGAACACCACGTGGCTGATGCCGACCTCGTTCAGCTCGTCGATCAGCGCGACGGCCTCTTCCAGTTCGGGGATGCCTGCACTGACCACGACGCCGTCGATCGGGGCGCCGGACTGGCGCGCCTTCTGCACCAGCCGCTTGCCGCCGACCTGAAGCTTCCACAGATACGGGTCGAGGAACAGCGAGTTGAACTGGACGGCGCGGCCCGGCTCGAGCAGCTGCGTCAGCTCGGCGATGCGGTTCTCGAAGATCTCCTCGGTGACCTGTCCCCCGCCCGCCAGCTCGGACCAGTGGCCCGCGTTCGCGGCGGCCGCGACGATGTGGGCGTCGACGGTGGTCGGGGTCATGCCGGCGAGCAGAATCGGCGACCGGCCGGTCAGCCTGGTGAACTTCGTCGACAGCTTCACCTTGCCGTCGGGCAGGGTGACGAGGCTCGGGGCATAGCTGGACCAAGGCTTGGCCACCTCGGGCACCGCGCCGACCGTGAACAGGTTGCGCTGGCCGCCGCGGGTGGCCGCAGGCACGATGCCGACGCCGAGGCCGCGGATGACCGGCGCCGTGAGCCGGGTCAGGATGTCGCCGGGACCGAGGTCGAGGATCCAGCGGGCGCCAGCTTCGTGAAGGTCGTTGATCTCGCTGACCCAGTCCACCCGGCGCACCAGGATGGCCTCCGCCATCTCGCGGGCAAGTTTGACGTCGAGCCCGACGGCCTCGGCCCAGTCGCCGACCATGTCGATGGCATCGGACAGCCGCGGAGTGTGGAAGCCGACCTCGACCTGCACCGGATCGAACATCGGGTTGAACACCGCGCCGCCGCGGACCTTGCTCTTGCGCTCGGCTTCTTCCTTCTCGGCGATCTGCTCGCAGTAGAGCTCGAAGCGCGACAGCTGCTCGGGGGTTCCGGTGATGACGACGGAGCGCCTGCCGTTGCGGATCGACAGCACCGGCGGCAGGACCGTGCGAACGTCCTGGGCGAACTCGTCCAGCAGCTCCGAGATGCGCTGCGGGTCGGCGTTGGTGACCGACACCATCGGCGGGCGGTCACCGAGCACGGAGATGCCGCGCCGACGGGCCACCAACGTGCCTGCGGTGCCGATCAGCTGCGCCAGCGCCAGCAGCTCGACGTCCTTGGCGCCCTTGGCCGCGAGTGCCTCGACCGCCAGCACGCCCTGCGAGTGCCCTGCGACGGCGACGGGCGGCGTCGCGCCCAGATCCATGCCCTGCCGGCTCAGCGCGCGCACAGCGGCCATTTGGGTCAGCAGCACGCCGGGCACCGACACAGCGGCCGACGTCAAGTGCTTGGCAGTCGGCACGGCCTCCTCGGCGGCCAACGCCCGGACCCAGCGCATCGGCTGGAACCCGATCGGCCGCACCACGATGAGCTCGCGGGCCACCGGCTCCAGCAGCAGCTCTGCTTCCCCGACCAGTGTCGAAAGCTCGGCCTCGATACCGGCCGAGGACACCAGTTCCTCCAGGGTCTCGAGCCACGCGCTGCCCTGGCCACCGAAGGCGACGGCGTAGGGCTCGCCTGCGGTCAGACGATCGACAAGGGCATGGCTGGACTGAGGTGCTCCTGACTCGTCGTTCCGGCCGGTGGACACCCTGTCATGTTCATTGATCGTCACGTCTCGTAATCTCCTCGGTGCTGCGTATGGCACGTATCGCTCGTCGTACTCGTAGTCTTCGGGCTGTCTCTGTGTCGGCGATCGCGCTCCCCTGCGAGATCACCGATGATTCGGCGTCGAATCCGGCTGGCTCCTCGTCCGGCGGAGCGGACGGTCTGTCGGCCCTCTGTGGGCCGTCCCTCGGGCACTCCAGCCCCACTAAGACTGTCATAAGAACGAGCATGGTTTTTCCGCCCAAAATGGTTACTGGTGAGTTCTACGCGCGGGTAACCACGCGTTGGGTAACACCGGCTTGGAAACCGGCAGAAGGTATCCGGGACAAACGTCCTGCATGTAAGTGGTTACGGTTGAGTAGGCATAACAGTGCAGATCAAAGCATGACTGTTATCAAATCGTTATGTAAAAATTTCGCCTCATCCCGGTTGCGAGTGTGACCGCTCCGGACGCGACAAATGACCGAGTTTTGTCTTGTCGAGACAGTCAGCCAACGAAAGAAGTTTGCTGGCCGTCCTTACTGATCGGTAACGTTTAGTCCCACTGGCCGAACCGCGGCTTCAAAACGTGGTTGATGTCCACGCCGATCCCGCCGACGCTGCGCTTGTCGATCTCGATCTGATGCAGATGGGCGGCCGGATGGGTGAAACCCTTCGGCGAACCCCAGTTGTGCTGCCAGAAGTAGGCGCCGAGGCCGTCCTGAAGTGCCCAGTCGATGGTCTTGGAGTTGGCGTAGACGCCCACCCGCTGATGTCCGAGCACCGTTTCCCAGCCTTGCAGGTACGGCACGACCTGCTGTTTGTACTGCTCGTAAGACGGGTCGTCATCGATCGACGCGTAGATCGGCGCGCCGTAGGAGCCGCCCGCAGCGACGTGTAGCTGCCAGCCCCGCTTCGCGTGCTGAATGCCTGCGTTCTGCCCGCCCAGCCAGTCCGCGGTGTCCTGCTTGCCGTACTGGTAGCAGGAGACGATCTTCAGGCCGCTCTGATAGAGATCGCGGGCCTCGGGGAGCTGGATCGGCTTACCCAGCATCCAGCCGCCGCCCGGCCGGCGGTCCGACACGTAGCGGATAGCTCCGTGCGCGCCCGCGGCCCTGATATCGGCGGCACTTATCACCCCCGCGGCGTAGTCGAGAAGGACTCCCAGCGGCGCAGCCTTCGCCTGCGGCGGCACCAGTGACGACGCAGCGAGCACCGCCGGAGCCGCGGCCGCGTATTTCAACAAGTCCCGCCGGGACATTGACACGTGCCACAGGGTACGTCAAATACCTCATAGTTCACTCCAACGCCACTGGTCACATCTGTATCAAGATTCTCAGGAATCACTCCGCGGTAGATTCCCTTCCGTCATTTGTGTCGTTTGTTGCGGCCGCTACTCGCGTTTTGCCGCAACAAACGACACAGATTTGGTGCGGGCCATCGCCGATACTGCTTCCCAGGAAGTTGCCGGATGATCGAGTTGTGACCGCACAGCTGACCGTCGAGCCCTTCCGAATCGCGATTCCCGACGCCGACCTGGCCGACCTGAGGTCCCGGCTGGCCGCAACCCGATGGCCCGATCAGTTGCCCGGCACACCCTGGCAGCGTGGGGTACCCGTCGACTACCTCAGACGATTGGCCGACTACTGGGCGACCGACTTCGACTGGCGCGCCCAGGAGGCCGCGCTCAACTCCTACCCGCAGTTCCGCACCGAGATCGATGGGCAGACGGTGCACTTTCTTCACATCGAATCGCCCGAGCCACACGCGCGACCAATGATCCTGCTTCACGGCTGGCCGGGCTCGGTGGTGGAGTTTCTCGACATCATCGGTCCGCTGACCAATCCGAGCGGCCACGGCCTCGATCCCGCGCAGGCGTTTCATCTCGTCATCCCGTCTCTGGTCGGGTTCGGGTTCTCGACTCCGGTGTCCGGTGCCGGGTGGACGGCGTTGCGCATGGCGGAGGCCTTCACGACGCTGATGGCCGGCCTGGGCTACTCGCGCTACTGCGTCCAGGGTGGCGACTGGGGCTCCTTCATCGGCCCGTCGATGGGCAGCCTGGCCCCCGACCGCGTCATCGGGGTGCATGTCAATGCGACCGCGTTCGGGTTCATGCCCGGCAAGGGCCTGACCGACGACGAGTTCGCCTCGCTGACGGACCTCGAGCGGGCGAAGGTCGCGCTGGCGCGGGAATGGGTTGCCGAGAAGACCGGCTATTCCAAGGTTCAGGGCACCCGGCCGCAGACCTTGAGCTACGGGCTGACCGACTCGCCGGCCGGGCAGCTGGCCTGGATCGTGGAGAAGTTCAAGGAGTGGACGAACGCCGAGAAGGAACTGCCCGACGATGCGGTGCCCCGCGATCGCCTGCTGGCCAACGTGTCGGTGTACTGGTTCACCGGCACCGCGGGGTCGTCGGCCGACATCTATTACGAGACCAGTCATGCCCGCGCGCTCCCGGAGCCGTCGGGTGTGCCCACCGGCGTCGCGGTGTTCGCCGAGGATGCGGCCATCCGGCGATACGGCGAGCGGTGGCACAACATCACCCACTGGAGCGACTTCGACACCGGCGGCCACTTCGCCGCGATGGAGACCCCGCAGTTGCTCGTCGAGGACATCCGGGCGTTCTTCGCGACGGTGACGTAATTCGGCGATTTCGGCGCGAAAACACGCGCTCAGCGCCGTCAAACGCGCCGAAATCGCCATGACGCTGCGGGTACACCGCGGAATTCGTAGGATCTGGCAATGCCCTCGGGGATGGCCGGCGCTGCGCAGCGCGTTGATCCCGCTGCCGCCGTTGACGATCCGCAAATCGAACTGATCGGCATCCGCAAGGAATTCGGCGACGGCCGTGGTCACAAGGTCGTTGCGGTCGAGGGCGCCGACCTCGCCGTCGGCGACGGCGAGCTGTTCGCGATCCTCGGCCCGTCCGGGTCGGGCAAGACCACGGTGCTGCGGATGGTCGCGGGGTTCGAGCAGCCGACGGCCGGGGCGATCCGCCTCGGCGGCGTCGACGTCACCGCGCTGCCCGCCCGGCGTCGCGACGTCAACACGGTCTTTCAGGAATACGCCCTGTTCCCCCACATGTCCGTCGCCCAGAACGTCGAGTACGGGCTGAAGGTCAAAGGCGTGCCGCGCGACGAACGGCGCCGCCGCACCTCCGACGCGCTCGACATGGTCCGGCTGACCGGCGAGGCGTCGCGCAAGCCCGCGCAGCTGTCCGGCGGCCAGCGTCAGCGAGTCGCGTTGGCGCGCGCGCTGGTCGGCCGCCCCCGCGTGCTGCTGCTCGACGAGCCGCTTGGCGCACTGGATCTCAAGCTGCGCGAACAGATGCAGATCGAGCTGAAGGAAATCCAGCGCGAGGTCGGCATCACGTTCGTCATCGTCACCCACGATCAGGACGAGGCACTGACGCTGTGCGACCGGCTGGCGGTGTTCAACGACGGGCGCATCGAGCAGGTCGGCAGGGCCCGCGACGTGTACGAGAGCCCAGCCAACCGATTCGTCGCCGACTTCGTCGGCACCTCCAACGTGCTCGACGGATCCGCCGCCGAGGCACTCTTCGGCCGTCAGGGCACGTTCGTCGTGCGGCCGGAGCGCATCGCGGTCTTCGCGCCCGGAACCGATCCCGTGCAGGGTGTTCAGACCGTGGGCGCAACGGTTTCGGAAGTCATCTACGCCGGCCCCACCACCAAGATCGCTGCGGTCACCCCCAGGGAGTCTGCATTGACCGCCACCGTTCTCACGGCCAGCACCTGGCTGCCTGCCGATCTGCACCACGGCGACCCAATCACCTTGGCGTGGCCGGAAAAAGCTCTCCACCAACTGTCAATCGAGGAGTAACCATGACACGAACTGTCGCCCGACTCGGACTGATCCTCGGGGCGTGTGCCGCCCTGGTCGTCGCGTGCTCGAGTTCCGATGAATCCGGCGGGTCAGGTGAGGCCCCGCCGAAGATGGAGCCGCTGAGCGCCGTCGGCGAAGGCGAAGGCGAACTCAACCTCATTGCATGGGCGGGCTACGCCGAGGACGGCTCCAACGACAAGACCGTCGACTGGGTGACGCCCTTCGAGAAGGAGACCGGCTGTCAGGTGAACGTCAAGTTGGGCAACACATCCGACGAGATGGTCCAGTTGATGCGCACCGGACAGTATGACGGAGTTTCGGCATCCGGCGATGCGACGCTTCGGCTGATCTACGCAGGCGACGTCGCACCGGTCAACACCGACCTGGTGCCCAACTACGCGACGATTTCGGACTTCCTCAAAGACAAGTCGTGGAATTCGGTCGACGGCCAGATGTACGGCGTCCCCCACGGCTGGGGCGCCAACCTGCTGATGTACAACCTCGACGTCGTGCGTGACGCACCGAACTCGTGGAGCGCGGTGTTCGACGGTGCCGACAAGTACAAGGGCAAGGTGACCGCGTACGACTCCCCCATCTATATCGCCGACGCGGCGCTGTACCTGTCTAAGACCAAGCCGGATCTCGGCATCAAGGACCCGTACTCGCTGACCCCCGAGCAGCTCGATGCGGCAGCCGAACTCCTCAAGAAACAGCGGGACAACGTCAGCGAGTACTGGTCCGATTACACAAAGGAGGTGCAGGCCTTCGAGTCCGGCACGTCGGTGATCGGCACCACCTGGCAGGTGATCGCGAACCTGATCGGCACGGACAACAAGGTCCAGGTCAACACCGTGCTGCCGAAGGAGGGTTCAACGGGATGGTCCGACACGTGGATGGTCGCGTCGAAGGCCGCTCATCCGAACTGCATGTACAAGTGGATGGACTGGATCACGTCGCCGGAGGTCAATGCGCAGGTGGCCGAGTACTTCGGTGAGGCGCCTGCGCAGACGAAGGCGTGTGAGCACACCTCCGAGAAGGACTTCTGCGACATCTTCCACGCGACCGACTCCGACTACGCCGCCCAGATCCATTACTGGACAACGCCACAGAAGAACTGTGTCGACGGCAGTGGCGACAACTGCACGACCTACGACGAGTGGGTCACCAAGTGGCAGCAGATCAAGGGGTAGTACAGGCCGCGCCGATCCCGGCGTCCGTGAGGCGCCGGATCGGGCTGGCCTTCCTCCTGGTCCCGCCGTTGGCCTGGTTGGTGGTGGCCTACCTGGGATCGCTTGCGGTGCTTCTTGTCTCGGCGTTCTGGAGCACCAACAGCTTCACCGGCGCGGTGGTGCACAAGTTCACGACCGACAACATCGTCCAGGCGTTCACCGACGAGGTGTTCCGGGTCACCACGATGCGAACGATCGGCGTGGCGCTGCTGGTCACCGTGATCTGCATCGTGCTCGCGGTGCCGTTGGCGTTGTACATGGCCAAGGTGGCCTCGCCGCGGATGCGGCTGCTGCTGGTGATCGCGGTGACGACGCCGCTGTGGGCGAGCTATCTGGTCAAGGCGTACGCGTGGCGGATGCTGCTCTCCCCCGAGGGCCCGTTGTCCTGGGTCAGCGGCTATACGCCCGGATACGGACTGACCGCCACGGTCATCACGCTCTCCTATCTGTGGCTGCCGTACATGATCATTCCGGTGTTCGCGGCCTTCGACCGGGTACCCGACTCGTTGATCGACGCCAGCTCCGACCTCGGCGCCTCCGACCTTTCGACGCTGCGGATGGTGGTGGCGCCGTTGGTGTTTCCCGGCATCGCGGCGGGATCCATCTTCACCTTCTCGCTGTCGCTGGGTGACTACATCGCGGTGACCATCGTTGGCGGTAAGACGCAGATGCTGGGCAACGTGATCTACGGCCAGCTGGTGACCGCCAACAACCAGCCGCTTGCCGCGGCGCTGTCGATCATTCCGCTTGTCGCGATCATCCTGTACTTGTTGGCGATGCGCCGCACCGGCGCGCTGGAGAACGTCTGATGTTGTCCGGCGGCGCGCAGCGCACGGTCCGCGTGTGGACCGTGCTGATATTGCTGTTCCTTTACGTCGCCTTTGGCGCTCGTATTGGTGAACGCCTTCAATTCGTCACGCACGTTCGCCTTCCCGCCGCGCGGCTTCACGACGGCATGGTGGGTCGCCGCGTGGAACAGCGGGGGCCTGTGGAAGGCGCTGGCCAACTCGGTGGTGGTCGGACTCGGTGCGACGGCGATCGCGCTGCTGCTTGGCACGATGGCCGCGTTCGCGGTGCAGCGGTACCGGTTCTTCGGCCGCGAGGTGGTGAGTCTGCTTGTGGTGCTGCCGATCACGCTGCCGGGCATCGTCACCGGCATCGCACTCAATGCGACGTTCACGTCCGCCTTGGGCATCACGCTCGGCATGGCGACGGTGATCATCGGCCATGCCACGTTCTGCATCGTCATCGTCTTCAACAACACGCAGGCGCGCCTGCGAAGGCTGGGCGCCAGCCTCGAGGACGCCTCGGCTGACCTCGGTGCGTCACCTTGGCAGACGTTCCGGTTCGTGACGTTCCCGATGATGCGTGGCGCGCTCGTGGCGGGCGCGATCCTGGCGTTTGCGCTCAGCTTCGACGAGATCGTGGTGACGACGTTCACGGCAGGCCCGACGGTGCAGACGCTGCCGATCTGGATCTTCGGAAACCTGTTCCGCCCCAATCAGGCGCCGGTCATCAACGTGGTAGCCGCGGCCTTGACCCTGGTGGCGATCATCCCGGTGTGGCTGGCTCAGCGGTTCGGTGGCGATCCCGCCACGACGCGGGTGTGAGCTAGGAGGCCGTGGGCTTCCAGTTCCCGCGGGCCACGATTCCGGTGGTGTAGTCGGATACGGCCGACACCATGTGCCGCTGCAGTGCCTTGTCGAGCTGGTGCGTGACGACCGCGATACCGAGGTCCCGATAGTCCTGGATGAGCCCGGCCACCTCGTCCGCCTCGCTGGGCTTCGGAACGTAGTCGGACCCATAGCGTGCGGCGAGCGACTCCTGCAGCGCGGAGACAAGCGTCGACGCCAGCTCGTCGATGGAGCCGGCGATCGAATCGACCACCCGCAGAATCGTCTGTACGTAGTGACGTTGATCCGTCGAGCGCGTGACGATCTCGGCCATCTGCGGATGGACCAACGCCACCCGGTCTCGGTCAGCTCCGCCAGCCCGCACGACACCAGCCGCACGGCCTCGTCACATCCCGGATCGAGGTCAAGGACGGCGGCCACGGCGCGGGCGGTCTCCTCCCGACCGCCCAGGATGGCCTGCTGAACTCCCAGGATCGCCGCCAGGTCGTGCCCCTCCCGCATTCGGGCGAAGAACTCGGCGATGTGCGCGGAGTTGAATCCCTTCCGAAGCAGCTGGTTGATGGTGTGCAGCTGGGACAGGTGGTAGTCGTCGTAGAACGCCGAGCGGCCCTGCCGACGAGGAGGGTCAAGCAGGCCGCGTTCACGATATGCGCGGATGTTGCGTGAGCTGACGCCCGAAATCCGCGCGAGGTCGTCCAGTCGGTACTCAGCCAACCCGGCGCACCAACGGTTCGGCGAGCGGACGGCCTACCTCGCATGCGGACACTGTAATACCGAAGAGTCATTTTCGAGCGAAGTCCTGACTGGTTCGGTCAGAAAGTAATAATTAGGGTAGGCACGCCACTCATCTGGACATATGGCGAGATCTAACGCGCGGGACCCGCATGCACGCGCGATTTCAGCCAACTTCGCGGCGAGAGCATCGGACGATTGCCCGTCCGGTGGTGAGTGATCTCACCGGTAATCAATTGGCTTCGCGACCGCCTGCTACGGGAAAATGGCGAACAGACATTAAGACAAAGATGATTGCGAGAGGTTCTGCGTGCGTCCCTGGATCGTTTGGGCCACCGGACTCTTCGCATACATCGTCGCCGTCCTCGACCGCACCACCCTTGGTGTCTCGGGGCTGGAAGCAGGTGACCGGTTCACCGCCGGTCCCGGCGTGCTGTCGTCGTTCGTCGTCCTTCAGATCGTCGTGTACGCAGGCGCCCAGGTTCCTGCGGGCTTGCTCCTCGACCGATTCGGCTCGAAGGCACTGATCGTCTCGGGTGCCGCCGTGATGGCGGCCGGCCAGCTGACGCTTGGCGTTCACCGAGTCACTGCCCGCAGCGATCGCCGCACGTGCGGTGGTCGGCCTCGGTGACGCGGTGATCTTCATCTCGGTGTTGAGGCTGGTGCCGCACTGGTTCGCGCCGAAGCGGGTTCCGCTGGTGACGCAGCTGACCGGGATCTGCGGTCAACTCGGCCAGGTGCTGTCGGCCATTCCGTTCCTCGCGCTGTTGACCGGCAAGGGCTGGACGACGGCGTACGTATCGGTGGTCGGGCTCGGCGTGCTGTCGATCGCGCTGACATTGGCGATGGTGAAGAACACCCCGAACGGGAGGGTGTCGGATCCGGAGAGCATGTCCGTCGGCGAGGTGTGGGCCAGCGTCAAGACGGTCTGGCTTCGACCCGGCACCCGGTTGGGATTCTTCACCCATATGGGCACCCAGTTCTCCATCACCGTCTTCGCGCTGATGTGGGGGCTGCCGTATCTGACCGTCGCGCAGGGACTGTCACCACACGTCGCAGGCGCACTCCTGAGCCTGTCGGTCGTGGTAGCGATCTTGGCAGGCATCGTCATCGGACTCTTCACCGGTCGGCGCCCGCATCGACGGTCACGGTTGGTGCTTGCCATCATCGCGAGCAACGCCGCCATCTGGACGATCGTGCTGGCGCTGCCGTCGGCGGCGCCGCTGTGGCTGCTGACGGTGCTCGTGATCGTCATCTCCGTCGGCGGCCCGGGTTCGATGGTCGGGTTCGACTTCGCCAGAACGTTCAATCCCAGTGCGACGCTTGGCACTGCGCAGGGCATGGTCAACATGGGCGGATTCATCGCCTCGCTGCTGGTGATGCAGGCGATGGGCGTGGTGATCGGCGCGGCGGGCGGCTACTCGTTCGAGTCGTTCCGCCTTGCGTGGACGGTTCAGTACGCGATATGGGTGCTGGCCGTGGTCGGCATCCTGATCACCCGCAAGAAGGCCCGCAGGCAGATGCGGGATGAACGAAACCTGCTGGAGGGTTTCGAACCTCACGGCGAGGCAGCCGCAGCGAGATAGCCGCTACCTGTTGCGGTTGCTGACGCGACGGTTGGCCTTCTTGATCGCGTTGACCAGTTGGGTCTTGCTCATGGTCGAACGACCCGAGATGTCAAGCCGCCGTGCGACATCCATCAAGTGCTTCTTGGACGCGTTGGCATCGACGCCTTCGGCCGACGTTCCGGAGGGATTTGGGCCGCCACTGCGAGCCCGGGTATCGGATGGGCCCTTCTCGGCCTTCGGCTCCCAGTGGTCGCCCACCTTCTCATAGCTGTGCTTCAGTGCGTCATACGCGGTTCGATGAGCCCGCTCACCTTCGCCGTACTGCTCGGCAGCTGCGTCGTGCACTTTGGCGAAGGTCCGCTGCGCCTTCGCGGGTGACTTCTTCAGCGTGCTCGGCAGCTCGCTCTTCTTGGCGGTGCCCTGCTTGCGTCGTCTTCGGCATGGCGCGCTCCTGAGTCCAACTGAAGGATTGAAGAAGCCGCCGAAGTCGCGACGTTGATGTTCGTCGGTCCCTAATGAACGGCGGCCGCTTCTTGACCTGACCCCTCGGGTACTCGCCATCGCGAGACTGTGGTGCCGCTCACATCACCGCGCGACTTCGGACGGCTACCTAGTTGGACTTACCCGGCTCGTCGTCGGCTAAACGCGCTGCGATGGCCTCTTCGGCGTGCCGGTAGCCGAGCAGTTCGTAGCCGACGACGGTGACGGCAGGCGCCAGCATGACGATCAGCAGGGCGTTGGCCATCGACATGCCCCGATCGACGAGGAGCACCGCGGCGGCCAACACCAGCGACGGTGAGCACGAGGAGCAGCAAGTGGAAGGCGTCTCGCGCCCGCGTCAACCACAGGTAGATCAAATAGACCGCTGCTACGTATATCGCCACCGGTATCGCCACCGACAGCACGGTGCCCACCGCGCTGAGCTTCGAGTGGTGCTCGACGTAGTAGGCGGCGGCGTGCAACCCGGCACCGGTTCCGACGATCGCTCCGAACACCACGAGGTGCAGATAGCCCCACTTGAAGGACAGCTCGCGACGGGCGTGCAGCAGCTGCGACTGCGGCACGATGAAGTACACCCACCACATGCCGAATGTCAGACCGGTTCCGGCCACCGCGACCAGCACGGCGGCCACGCTCCAGCCCTGCGCCGAAACGACCGCCGACAGCGAGGCGACGGTGCCGACCACGCCCTCGCCGAGCGCGATGATGGTGAGCAGGGAATAGCGCTCGGCGATGTGATGGGCGTGCCACGGCGTGCCGCCCATGCGTCGCTCGGCCAGATACGGCCCGAGCATCTCGCATGCCACCAGGACGATCGCCCACAGATACGTGATGAGAACCGTGGTGTCGACCACGATCATCATGGCCCAGCCGATCTGCGTGACGGTGCACACCGTCGCGTACGTAAGGCAGGCCGCTGCGACGCTGCGGGTCCTGCTTGGCCGCACGTAACCACTGCCCCACCAAGGCGATTCGCATCACGACGTAGCCCGCCACCATCACGCGGTTATCGACATGCTCGCCCTCGGCAATCGACGCGTACATCGCCGGGAGGCCGAGCGCGAGAATGATGACACCGACCATCTGCAGCATCGTCATCAACCGATAGACCCAGTCGTCGGTGTCGTAGGCCGACGCGAACCAGCTGAAGTTGATCCACGCCCAGCAGATCGAGAACGTCGCGAACGCGAACGCGGACAAACCCGCGCCGATGTGGTCCTCGGCGAGCTGATGGGCGAACTCGGAGGCCGCGATGCCGAACCCGATCACGAATGTGAGGTCGAACAGCAGCTCGAGCGGCGTGGCGACCCGGTGCGTCTCATGGGGATCGCGCCCAGACATCCGGCGAAAGCGGTGTACCTCGACCCTGCTGACGGGCTCGCTGCGACTCGACCTCACTCATGACCTGCAGAGTTTAGATTTGCGCAATGGCCGGACGGAAGAAGCTGGTGATCGGGGCCAGCGGATTCCTGGGCTCGCATGTCACCCGTGCCCTCGCCGAGCGTGGCGATGACGTCCGCGTTCTGATCCGCACCACGAGTTCGACAAAGGCGATCGACGACCTGGATGTCGAACGCTGCTACGGCGACATCTTCGACGACGCCGCGTTGGGCGTGGCCATGGCGGGCTGTGATGACGTCTTCCACTGCGCGGTGGACACCCGTTCGTTTCTGCGGGATCCGGCCCCGCTGTTCCGCACCAACGTGGACGGCCTGCGCCATGTGCTTGACGCGGCCGTCGCGGCCGGCCTGCACCGCTTCGTGTTCACCAGCTCGATGACGACGATCGGCGTTCGCCACGACCGTCCCGCGACGGAGGAGGACGCGTTCAACTGGCCCGACAAGGCCGGCGAGTACATCCGGTCCCGTGTCGAAGCGGAGAACCTTGTGATGAGTTACGCACGCGACCGCGGGCTGCCCGCCGTCGCCATGTGTGTGTCGAACACGTACGGCCCCCGCGACTTCGGCCCGACACCGCACGGCATGTTCGTGGCGGCGGCTGCGGGAGGCAAGATGCCGTTCTACATCAAGGACGTCGCAAATGAGGTCGTCGGCATCGAGGACGCGGCCACCGCGCTGTTGCTGGCGGCCGACAAGGGGCGCAACGGCGAGCGTTACATCGTCTCCGAGCGCTATCTGAGTGCTCGCGAGCTCGCCGAGACCGCTGCCGCCGCGGTCGGCGCGCCGCCGCCGAGATTCGGTGTCCCTCTTCGCGTCATGTACGCGCTGGGTTATCTCGGCGACTTCACGCGAACGGCGATGCGGCGCGACCTGAAGCTGAGCAGCTTGAGCGTGCGGCTCCTGCACATCATGTCGCCGATGGATCACGGCAAGGCCGAACGGGAGCTGGGCTGGCGCCCCGCACCCGTGCACGACTCGATCCGCCGCGCCGCGGTCTTCTACACGGAGCAAAACAGAGACAGGTAGTCGACTACGCATGCCATCGCGCCGCGCTGGTTCGCATCATCAACCGCAGAAGCCGGACGAGGTGGAAGGCGGTCGCGCATGTCAGAGCAGTTCACGATCACGATGCTGGGTGGATTCGAGGTCTACCGCGACGGTCAGCTGCTGGACTTGCCGCCCTCGTGTCAGCGGCTGGTAGCGCTTGCCGCACTGAAGCGCCGCACGGTGCCCCGCAGCTGGATGTGCCGGGCGCTGTGGCCGACCACACGGCCCGATCGGGCGACGGCACGGCTGCGCACCACGCTGTGGCGGCTGCGGCCGATGGGCGCCGATGCCCTGCTGACGGTGACACCGCAATCGATCGCGATCGCGCCCGACGTTTCGGTCGACTGGTATGACGCGGTGGACTTGATCGGGGCAGCTCCTCGGATCATGCCGGATCGCGGGCGCCCGATCGGGACCTCGTCGCCGAACTGATGCCCCTGCTGCGGGTCGGGCCCACTGCTCGAAGGGTGGACCGACGACTGGAATGCGCTACGCCAGGACACCTACCGCGACCTGCGGACTGGACACCCTCGACGTACTCGTGGGTGCCTATCCGAAAAACGGGTAGTGCACTACGCGTGCGTGTCGGTGTGAACGATTCCTACTCTCATATCGTCAAATAGATACAGACACAGAAAAGATCGGAAGAGAGCCATGAACGCCCTATTCGTGACCTGCCTGAGCCTGGCGGCACCCCTCGCCGCGCTCGGCGTGCACGAGTTGCAGGTGCGGCTCGAGCGCTGGGACTACGAGCGGCACGCCGAGGACTAGCCTCGGTTGTGTGGACGAACTCACCGACGACGTAATCGCTTTCCTCTCCGAGGGCACCCGCACCGGAAAGCTCGGGTTCACGGCATCGGACGGCAGACCACTGGTGGCACCCATCTGGTTCGTCGTCGACAACGGCGAACTGGCCTTCAACACCGGCAAGGACACCGCCAAAGGCCGTGCGCTGGCCAGGGACTCGCGAGCGGTGATCTGCGTTGACGACCAGCGGCCTCCCTACTCGTTCGTGCAAGTCCAGGGAATCGCGACGATCAGCGAAGATCCAGACGGATCTTCTCGACATCGCCACCCGCACGGGTGCCCGGTACATGGGTGCCGAGCGCGCCGAGGAGTACGGCCGCCGCAACGGTGTGCCGGGCGAGCTGGTCGTCCGGATCAGGCCGACCAAGGTGATCAAGGCCTTCGACGTGGCCTGATAGGTGGAGTAGTCCACCACTCGTGCTATGCGGCGGGTAGCGACTTAGGTTGCCTTACATGGGAACGAACAC
Organism: uncultured Actinomycetota bacterium; assembly: GCA_963734385.1. Taxonomy (GTDB): domain Bacteria; phylum Actinomycetota; class Actinomycetes; order Mycobacteriales; family Mycobacteriaceae; genus Mycobacterium. Next base: position 28,761 of record CAVTHR010000008.1, read on the forward strand.
CGCCGGCGCGATTCGAGGGGTGGCGATGGCGGTGCGCGGCGTGTTCGCGATCTCCAGGGCGCTCCCACGCTCGCCGGATCACGGCTCCGGCAGGGTGACGGCGCGCGACGCGCGTTCGATCTGGCCGCCGAAGCCAAGCCCGAGCCGCGCCAACAGCGGCAGCACCCGCATCGATTGGTTCCTCGCGAAGATGCCGGGCCGCGATCCGGGCAGCAGCGTGGCCATGCCGCGGTGGCAAGGCGCTGGTTCTGTTCGACGTTGGGCCGAAAGCCGCGCTCCCACAGCGCGAGTGCGGAGCCGGCGTCCGGCGAAGTGCCGATGTGGTAGGCGAGTAGGTAGGCGCCGATCAGCGCGAGCGAGGTGCCCTGCCCCGACATCGGCGACGGACCGAACGCGGCGTCGCCGAGCAGCGCGATCCGTCCGAGCCGACCAACTCGGCAACCGGACTTGGCTCATCTCGTCGAAATAGAAGTCGTAGGCATCCGGCATCGCGGCGACCAACCGGTCTGTCTGCCAACCCATCCCGGCAACCGTTCGCGCAGCAGCGCCTGCTGGGCGGCCTGGTCGCGGAAGTCGATGCCGCGCGGCTCGCTGCGGAACAGCAGCAGCGCCTTGGCGCGCTGGTTGCCTCGCACGGTGAACATCGCCGCGGCCCGGCCCGGTTCGTTGTACAGCACCGCCGATCGGTGAGCCCGAGCAGATTGTCGACGGTGAAGATCGAGAGGTATGCGCCGAGGTGGTGGGTGAAGCGATCCTCCGGCCCGAACGCCAGCTCGCGGATGCTGGAGTGCTGTCCGTCCGCGCCGACGACGAGGTCGACCTCCCGCGGCGCGCCGTGCTCGAACTCCACCCCCACTCGCCGATCGCCTGGAACCAGCGCGCGCACGGAGTCGCCGAAGACCACCTCGGCGTCGTCGTGCACTGCGTCGTACAGAATGCGAACCAGATCGTCGCGCATGATCTCGATCTCGCGGTCTCCACGCATCTCGTGCACGGGTCGCAGCGCGGCGTCGTACGTCCGCCTCCGTCGGGCCGCACCACCGATAGCGTCAGCACGTGCGTGCGGGCTTCGCGGGCCTCGCGCCTCGAGCCCCATCCGTTCGACGACCTCGAGCGCGGTGCCGCGGATGTCGACGGCATGGCCACCGGTCCGGAGCCCGTCGGTACTTTCGACCAGAATCGGCCGGTGACCTCGGCGCACCAGCCAATAGGCCAACGCAGGACCCGCGATGCCGATACCGGAGATCAGGACGGTGGCTGGCGCCATGGTTTACACAATGAACTAGGTTTGTCAGCTATGGATGGCTACGCCTACGACACTGCGCTGTTGATTCTGCGCGTGTGCCTCGGCCTCACCATGGCGGCACACGGCTACAACAAGTTCTTCGGCGGCGGCCGGATCCCCGGCACCGCGGGTTGGTTCGAGAGCATCGGGATGAAGCCCGGCATGCTGCATGCCCGCATCGCCGCGACCACAGAGATGTCGGCGGGCCTCGGCCTTGCGGTCGGACTGCTCACCCCGATCCCGGCCGCGGGCTTCGTCGCGCTGATGTTGGTGGCGGCGTGGACGGTGCACCGCCCGAACGGCTTCTTCATCGTCAAGGAGGGCTGGGAGTACAACCTGATCCTCGCGGTCAGCGCGGTCGCGCTGGCCGGGCTCGGCGCAGGCCGATTCAGCCTCGACTACGCGCTGTTCTCGGGCACCGGCCTCTACGACTTGTTGCACGGCTGGTGGGGACTGCTGATCGCGGCCGGGCTCGGGCTCGCCGGTGGCATCGGCCAGTTGGTGCTCTTCTGGCGTCCGCCGCAGCCGGCCGAGGCTAGCTGACCCGTCCGCCGACGACGGTCGCGGCGACCATGTCGGACGCCAGCGTCTCCACCGCGGCCGTCGGCGTCAGCACCATGAGGTCGCCCGGCTGACCGACGTCGACGGTGCGCGGCACCGACGGGCGGTCCGGGTGGCCGAGGAACAGGCGCAGCGCCTCGTCGGCCGAGATGCGCTCGTCGGGGCCGATGACCTCTCCACCGGCGGTGGTGCGATGAACGGCGGCGCGCATCGCCGCCCACGGGTCCATCCCGCCGAACGGCGCATCGGTGCTCGCGGCCATCGGTATACCCGCCCGCAGCAGCGACGCCACCCGCCACAGCTGCGGATGTTCGTCGGCGGGCACGTCGCGCAGATAATGTTCGCCGCGTTCGGCGACGAAGTTGGGCTGGGTGACGACGGTGACCCCGAGGTCGACCAGGTCGGCGACCATGTCGTCGGGGACGACCGCGGCGTGTTCGATGCGATCGCGCGGGTGGCCGCCCGCCGTGCGCAACGCGGCGAGCGCGACGACCAGTTGAGCGTGGGTGACACAGTGCAGCGCCACAGGCACGTCGTCGTCGTGGTGGTCGCCCACCCAGTCGGTGAGCTCGTCGACGTCGAGCCGGTCGTCGTGCAGGATCCGCTTACCCGGCGCGAGAAAATGCAGCCGCTGCGGGATCTCACCACGCCGATGCGCCACCATCAACGTCACGATGTCGTCGGCGGTGAGATCCGGTGTGGCATCGGTGATGCCGGTTACGCCGTAGCCGCTGAGGCGGGGGGTGATGTCGGCGAGCGCCGTTGCGCGGCGCGGCAACGCGTCCGACCAATCGTCGGCGCTGTGCAGCCGGCCGTCGGGATGGTCGGCCAGCCCGACGCGGGCCAGCCCGGCCGAGTTCAGGATCCACATCGCACCGCTGCGGTGCTGGATCCGCAGCGGAGTGTCTGCGACAAGCGCGTCCAGCTGTTCGCGGTCGAGCTCACCGGCGACCGAGGCGTGGTAGCCGACCGCGCGGATCCAGCCGTCGGGTCCCGGCGATGCCGTCGCAAGTGCCTGCGCCAGTTGCGGCTTTCGGTCCGGACCTGCGGCGGGCCGACCGCGAGGGAGTCGAGCGCCGCCGCCATCGCCCGCAGATGCAGATGATGGTCGTGCAGCCCGGGCAGCACCGCACCGCCGTCGGCATCGAGCACCTGCTCGGAGTCCAGACGGGTCCGAGCCGGTCGGCGATTTCGACGGATGCGCTCGTCGACCCGGATGTCGGCGATGCGCCCGTTCGGCAGCTGTGCCGCGGCGAATCAGCATGCGGCCAGCCTGGCTTCGATCAGCTCGCGCACGCGGCGGTTGTCCGCGCCGAGCTGCGGCTGCGGCGCTCGGTGGTGGCGCCGGAACCCGCGGTGGCTCATCGGCTTTCGCGGTGAGGCGGCACGCGGCGTAGTCGCGGCCACCTCTGCGAGGGCGATCTCGACGATCTCGCCGCCTCCGCGCCCGAGCGCGTCAAGCACGGCCAGCGCGGCAGCCAAGCCGGTCAGCGGGTCGGCGATCGCGTCGCCGATGAATACGGCCTCGGACCCGCCGCCCCGACAAGACCACCCGCGACAGCGGCATCGTCGCCGAAGGCGACGCGGTTGGCGTGCTCCCCCGTCGGTGCCATAACCGGTGACGCGCAACCAGACTCGGCCCGGCCGGCCCTAGCACCTGCTCGGGACCGAGGCCGCGGCGGGCAAGCGCGGCGGGCCGCGAACTCTTCGATCACCACATCGGCGACCTCGAGCAGCGGGCGCAGTTCGTCGTCGCGAAAATCGATGGCGTAGGACAGCTTTGACGAGTTCATCCAGTCGAAGAAGGCGGGTGCGCCCCCGCGGGTGCCGTCGGGCCTGCTGCGGCCCTCGACCTTGACGACGGTCGCGCCTGCGGCGGCCAGCAGGTGCCCGCACAGCGGTCCCGCCCACATCGACGACAGGTCGGCGACCAGCAGCTCGGACACGTGTCCTGATCCGCTCGATGACCACTGGGTACGAATCTTGGTGGCGCGGGCGACGACTTCACCGAGCACCGCGGCAGGCAGGTCGAGCAGCCGTGCCCGCGCGACGAACTCGTCCGCATCGCGGTCGGCGGCCGCGGCAGCCAACGCCGCCCACGGATCGGCGGGCTGCTCGGCCAACTCGAGGAGCGCAGGAACCGCCTCGACGTCGTCGGCGCGGGACAGCGTGAGAGCGCACCAGCCGTCCCGGCAGGCCAGCAGCCGTGTCGAACCGCCTGCCGAGATACGGCCCGGCGGGTGCGATCCCGAGCAGTCCCGCACGGCCGGTGAGGATCTCGTCGGCGTCGACGCTCACGACGCCACCGAGGTCGGCAGCGCTGCGACCGATGTCGTCGGCCACCCGCCGCGCTCGGTGCGAGCACGGCATCGGGGATGCCCAACGAGCCCACCAGCACATTCTGCATGGATCTACGCCGATTCAATCGCGTCTATCAAACCCCAGTCGAGTGCGGTGTCCGCGTCGATCGTGCGGCCGGACAGCACCAGATACGCCGTGCGCCAGCGGCCGATGCGTCGCGTCACGCTGACCGTTCCGCCTGCGCCGGGGATCAGTCCAAGGCCCAGCTCGGGCAGGCCGAGCACCGAATCACGGTGTGCCTCAACCCATCCGCAGAACGCGGCCATCTCCAGCCCGCTGCCGAGCACCTGGCCGTGCACCCGCGCGCGGCAGCGCATGGCCGAGCCGCGCGGTGAGTTCGTCGAGCGCCAAGCGCGGGGCTGTGCCGGACGCGTGCGACATGCGCGCTGGCCGGATCGGCGAACGACCCGAATTCGGCGAGGTCGCCACCGCTGCAGAACGACGGACCGTTGCCGCTCAGGATCACTTCCTCGACCGACGGGTCGTGGCGGGCGACGTCGAGGGCCTCGAGCAGCGCGGCGCGGGCGTCGTTGGAGAACGCGTTGTGGCGCGCGGGCCGGTTGAACCGGATGTGCAGGGTGTTGCCGTCGCGGTCGGCCACCACCGGATCCGGCAGCATCGGCGCCGCGGCGGGTCCCCGCCGCTGCAGCCACGCCGCGAACTCACTCCCCGATTGCAGCGTCGAGTACCCGAGCGACTCCGTGATCACGCCTGCCAGTGCGGGCGCGTCCGGGTCGATCGCCCGCAATACGTCGTCGCACACGGTGGCCGCCTGCGGCCAGGTCTCGACGCGGGTGGTCAGCTCGGCGATCGCGGTGTCGGTCGAGTCGACGGCGACGACGCGGCGGTCGGCCACGGCGCTCCTCGGTCAGGGTGAGGGTGGCGTGCTGGACCCACGGCTGGGCGGCCGATGACGCGATGTCGGCGCCGGATCCGACCGCCACAACCACCCCGGTACTGCGCAGGCGAACCGGTCGGCAAGTCGCCGAGGTCAACGACGAGCACGGCCGGGCACGGCACTACACCGGGTCGAAGGACGAGATGAGCCAGCCGCCGTTGATCTTCTGCAGGGTGACCCGCACCGCGCTGTTGATGAAGCTTGCGTCGGGCCGGTCCTTGCTTTCGGTGGTCTGGTTGATGAACACCAACACCACCGCCGAGTCGGGATGAATTTCCGAGAGCGCGGCCCGGACGACCGACGCCTCGGTCTTCACGGATTTCTGCTTGGCCGCCGGCGCGACGATCTGCTCGGTGAACTGGGTGTAGTACGACAGGAAGCTGCCGGTGAGCTTGCTTTTGGCGGTCGCGAAGTCTTTGTCGAGGCTGTCCGGCGAGTACGACAGCAGTGCGACGGTGCCCTCGGACGCGGCCTTGATCGCCGACTCGCCTGCGGCGTCGTCGGTCGCGCGATCCGGCTGATATACGAAGAAGAACATCCACGATGTCAGGCCCGCGGCCGACGACGAGCGCCAACGGCCAGCGCGATGGCGGCCCAGTTTCTCCTGGCGGCCCGCCGCAACCGGCCGGCCAGTCCCCGCTTCGGTTTGGTCGGCTCCTGCGTTTCGATGGCATCGGGCTCGGTACCGGTCGCGGTGGGCTCGTCGCCGTCGGTCACATCGATATCGGGGACGTCGTGCTCAGCGGTCACGGTACGAACTCAACTTTCGCCAGCTTCAGCTGGCCGCCGTCTCGGGCCAGGTTCACGCTGAGCCGCCACGCGCGCGGCTCCTGCTTGGCGCCCGCGGCGTTGGTGACCCGCGAGGTGGCCGCGACGAGGACGGTCGCGGTGTCTTTGGTCATCGACTCGACGGCGGTGGCGGTCACATTGGTCTCGGTGACCGCCTTCGAATCGGTCGCTACCTTGACGAAATCGTCTGCGGTGTTCTGGAAGTCGGTTTTGAACTGACCGGTCGAATTGTCGATGATGCGCTGCACGTCTTCTTTGGCCTTGTTGTAGTCCAGCGACATCAGCGTCACGACGCCCTGGCGCGCCGCCGCCGCGAACTCGGCCCTTTGCTGCTGTTCGGCTTGCGCCTGCCGGTGATTCCAATACATCCAGCCGCAGGCCGCCAGCAGGGCGGCGATGACGAGAACGGTCAATGCGGCCTGCGACAGCCTTCCACGACGGCAGCGGTATCCGTACGCCGCGCCGCTTCTCGGCTTGCTCCTCCGCAGGTTCCTCGGCGAAACCGCGTCATCGACTTCGGTCGGTTTCGCTCTTTTTCCTCTTGTTGGTCTTCGGTGTCGTCTTCGATTTCGGGTGCCGCGACGGTCTCGGCTGCCTTGGCCGCGTCGGCTTCCCGGCGCAGCCGCAGGGCCTTCGCGCGCGCACGGGCAGCGGCGGCGGTCGCTTCGGCTTCGGCGGCCTCGGCCTCCGCCTCCTCCGCCAGCGCGAGCGCGTCGACGGCGGCAGGACCTGTGTCCTTGGCCGCGTCGTCGACGTGGTCGCCGTTCAGTTCCGGCGGAGTCTGCTTCCGGGACCGCATGCAACCTCCTGTCCGGTAAGCACTTTGCTCAATGAGAATGGCATTTTCTATTTTCGGTATCGCCGCGACGATACAGGATGCGCAAATCTGCCGAAATCAAGCATGTCCTGCGGAAATGCTATTTACGTGCTGTGCGGGCGCTTAGCGCTATCTCTTGATCAACCGGTCCTTCATCACTTTGCCTGTCGCATTCAGCGGCAGCTCGTCCAGAAACTCTACGTATCGCGGCACCTTGAAACCAGCCATCCGGTCCCGGCTCCACGAGATCAATTCTTCTGACGGTCGGCGGCGCCCTTGAGCACGACGAACGCCTTGCCCACCTGGCCCAGGCGGTCGTCGGGCACACCGATCACCGCGGCCTGCGCGACGGCGGGATGCTCGAGCAGGAAGCCCTCGATCTCGGCGGGGTAGGCGTTGAAGCCGCCGACGATGAACATGTCCTTCTTGCGGCCGACGATCCGCAGCCGGCCGTCGTCGTTGAAGTGGCCGAGGTCGCCGGTGTGCAGCCAGCCGTCGGCGTCGATCGCCTCGGCGGTGGCGACGGGGTCGTCGAGGTAGCCCTGCATGACGCTGTAGCCGCGGACCAGCACCTCGCCGTCGTCGGCGATGCGCACCTCGACGCCGTCGCACGGCACGCCGGCGGTGGTGGCGATGTCCTCGAACGAGTCGCCGGGCCGCGACAGCGTGACGGTGCCCGCCTCGGTCAGGCCGTAGCCGGTCGTCAGCGTCTGGAACGGCAGCTCCTCGTGCACCCGGCGGATCAGCTCGACCGGGAATGTCCGCGGCGCCGGTGACCCCGGCGCGCAGCGTCGCCAGCTTGCGCTTGTCCTCGACGGCCAGCAGCGAGTGATACAGCGTCGGCGGACCGGGCAGCATGGTGATCCGTTCGGCCTCAATGAGTTCCACCACACGGTCGACGTCGAACACCGGCACCGGCAGCATCGTCGCGCCGCGGATGAACGACGCGATCAGCCCGGCCTTGAACCCGAAGGTGTGGAAGTACGGGTTGACCATCAGGTAGCGGTCGCCCTCGCGCAGGTCGGCGAGCTCGCACCATTCGGCGTACAGCCGCAGGTTCTGGCGGTGGTTCATCATCACGCCCTTGGGCCTGCCGGTGGTGCCCGAGGTGTAGATGATGTCGGAGATGTCGGTGCCGCTCGACCTCGCGCGTCGAACGGTGAACCGCTGGAGAGGAAGTCGGACTTCAGGTCGATCACCGGCACGCCGGCGGGCGCGGCGTAGTCCTGGCCGAGGAAGCCCTTCTGGACCAGCACCGCCTTGGCGCCGCTGCGGCCGATGATGTCGGCGGCCTCCTCCGCCTTGAACCGGGTGTTGACCGGGACGAGCACCCCGCCCGCGGTGAGCAGCCCGAACGCCGCGATGATCCACTCCGCGGAGTTGGGCGCCCAGACCGCGACCCGGTCGCCCTTCTCGATGCCGAGCTCGGCGAATGCCCCTGCGGCGCAACGGATCCGGTCGACGACCTCGGTGAAGGACAGCCGCAGCGGACCGTCGACGACCGCTTCCGCGTCGCCGAAGCGGTCCGCCGCGCTCAAGACCATCTCGGGGATGGTCTGCCAGCGTTGCGGTAGGTCACACCGTGACGAGGCGACCCAGGTTGCCGCCCATGATCTTCGCCTGATCCTCGACGGAGAGGTGCTCGAGCGCCGTCACGTAGTGGGTCGGCTCCGCCAGGCCCTCGGGATGCGGCCAGTCGGAGCCGTAGAGCACCTGGTCCACGCCGATCAGGTTGATCAGGTCGTCGATGCCCTCCTCGTAGAACGGGCTGACGTGGATGCGGTTCTTGATCTCCTCGATCGGGTTGCCCGGGAACGCCTCGGGCGCCTTCTTCCAGACCTCGGCCATGGAGTCCAGCAGCGGGAACATCCACTTCGACCCGGCCTCGATGATGCCCACCTTGAGCTTCGGGAACCGGAACAGCGCGCCGTGAATCACCCACGAGGCCACCGCGTCCTGGATCGGGCGCCACTCGTTGAGGATCGACATCGCGTTGGTCTGGAACGGCAGCATCTCCTGGGCGCCGCCGTCCCACTCGGAGGTGTAGCGGGAGTAGCCGCTGTCGCTGGAGTGCATCGCGACAAGCACGTCGTACTCGACGCACTTCTGCCAGAACGGGTCGAACTCGGGCAGCGCGAACGACCGCGGCCCGCGGAAACCGGGCACCGGCGCCGGGCGGATCAGGATCGCGCGGGCGCCGCGCTTGACGCACCCACTCCAGCTCCTCGATCGCCTTCTCGACGATGGGCAGGGTGATCACCGGGGTGGTGAAGATGCGGTTCTGGTAGTTGAAGCCCCACACCTCGTCGAGCCACTGGTTGAGCGAGTGGATGATGACGTGGATGGCGACCGGGTCGTCGCGCAGCCGCTCCTCGATCAGGCTGGCCAGCGTCGGGAACATCAGCGAGCGGTCGAGACCCAGCTCGTTCATCAGCTCCAGGCGCGGGCCGGGCTCGAAGAACGCCGGAATCGCCCGCATCGGCTCGCCGAAGAGCTCGCGCTTGCTCTTGCCGTCGGGGTTGCCGAACTTGAAGTACTCCTCCCACGCGCCCGGCTTGGCGACCACCGAGAAGGTGGGGTTCGGGATGTAGTTGCTGATCTGGCCGCGTAGCGCGATCTTGGTGCGGCCGTTGATCTCCACGTACTGGACGACGTCCTTGTACTCCTTGGGCAGGTACTTGGTCAGCGCCTCCGGCGGCTCGTAGAGGTGGTTGTCCGCGTCGAACAGCGGAAACGGTATGTCGACCCGATGCGAAAGTTGCCCCATGGAACACTCCTTTTCCTCTTGCGAGAATCCTATTCTCACTTAGCTGCTGCAACGCAATGTCCTGCCGAACCACGAACTTCTGCACCTTGCCGCTCGCGGTGCGCGGGATAGTCGTCGACTTCGTGCAGCTCCTCCGGCCATTTCTGGATCGCGACGCCGGCCCCCTTGAAGTGCGTCGCGGACCTCGTCGAGCGTCGGCATGTCGTGGCCCTCCCGGATCCGCAGCACCGCGGCCGCCCGCTCGCCGAGCCGGTCGTCGGGCGCGGCCACCACGACGGCCTCGGCGACGGCGGGCATGGCGAGCAGCACCTCCTCGACCTCGAGCGCGCTGATGTTCTCGCCGCCGCGAATGATGACGTCGGCCTTGCGGTCGGTGATGGTGAGGTAGCCGTCGTCGTCGAGCACGCCGACGTCGCCGGTGCGGTACCAGCCGTCGGCGTCGAAGGCCTGCGCGGTCAGCTCCTCGTCGGTGTAGCCGAGGCACAGATCCGGTCCGCGGCTGAAGATCTCGCCGTCGGGTCCCGAGCCGGATCTCCACGCCCGGCCGGGCGTCGCCGTCGGTGTAGAGCCGCTTGTCCTCGGGCGCGGTGCGGCGCGAACCGGTGATCGACGGGTGTTCGGTGCTGCCGTAGGACCGGAACACGAACATGCCCAGGTCGGCCAGCCGCCGGGTGACCGCGGCGGGAACCGTCGAGCCGCCGAGGCCGACGGTCGTGAAATGCGCACGTGCTCGGGCGTGCAGTCCGGATGGTCCAGCAGGCTGGTGACGAAGTAGGGCGGGCCGCCGCCGATCGACAGCCCGTCGCTCTCGATCAGCTCGAGCACCCTTGCCCGGATCCCACACGTCGCACAGATCGATCGGCGCCCCTCCAGGACCGGGATCAGGAACGCGCCGAGCATGCCGATGAAGTGCCCGACCGGCGTGGCGGTCAGCTGCCTGCCGCGGTCGGGCGGGTAGTTCTCGAGAAGCTGGCGGGTCTCGAAGCCGAGCGTCTGGTGGCTGTGGATGACGCCCTTCGGATTGCTGGTCGTGCCGGAGGTGAACGCGATCAGCGCCGGGCTGGCGGGGTCGGCCGGCATGGTGCCGGCCAGCGGCTCGTCGGCGAGCAGGTCGTCGAAGTTGCTCGCCCGACCAGGCCGACGATGGGCACGTCGGCGCACAGGTCGGGCTGGTACTTCATCCGGCCGAACTCCTCGGCGGTGATGAACACCTTCGGCCGCGCGGTGGAGAGGATGTGGCTCAGTTCCTTGCGGCCGTAGAAGTGCACGATCGGCACCACGACCGCGCCGAGGAACGCCGACGCCCAGAACGACGCCGCGGCTTCCATCCAGTTCGGCAGCTGGATCGCCACCGACGTCGCCCGGCTCCGACGCCGCGCGTCGCGCAGGCCCGCGGCCAGCCGGCGCGCCTGCGAGTTCGACGTCGGCGAAGGTGCCGGCGAAGGGCCGCACGGCGGAGTGCACCCAGAAGCCGGTGTCGGGGTTGGCCGCCAGTCCGCGCGCGACGAGATCGCCGAGCGTCTCGGGCGTCCACCACCCCTCGTCCTCGTAGCGTTTGGTCAGCTCAACCGGGATTTTTCGCATTGCTGCGCCGCCGCACCTCCGTCCGGACGCGATGCTATTCTCCGCTACAGAGAATGCCAATACCGCACACGGAGAACGCTCGATGGTCGACCTCGAGATGGACGACGGTCTGGCGGTCATCACCATCGACCGCCCGCACGCCCGCAACGCCATCTCGCTGGAGACGATGGACCAGTTCGACAAGGCGCTCGACGGGGCCGACGGGCGCGGGCGCGCTCGTCATCACGGGCGCAGGCGACCGGGCGTTCGTCTCGGGCGGCGACCTCAAGGAACTCAGCGCGCTGCGCACCGAACAGGAAGCCGCGGCGATGGCGTGGCGGATGCGGTCGATCTGCGACCGCATCGCCGGCTTTCCCGCCCCGACCATCGCCGCGCTGAACGGGCACGCGCTCGGCGGCGGCGCCGAGGTGGCGGTGGCCGCCGACATCCGGCTGGCCGCCGACGACATCAAGATCGGCTTCAACCAGGTGGCGCTGGAGATCATGCCCGCGTGGGGCGGCGCCGAGCGGCTCGTCGAGCTGGTCGGCTACAGCAAGGCGCTGCTGCTGGCGGGCACCGGCATCGATGCTCGACCGCCGCGGAGGCCGAGCGGATCGGCCTGGTCGACCAGGTGCTTCCCGCGCGAGTCCTTCGACGACGACTGGCGCGCGATCGCGCGAGCTGCTGGCGAACCGTCCGGCCGGCGAGATCAAGCGCGTGATGCGCGGCGTCACCACCACCGAAGCGGTCGCCGCCTTTGCGCGGCTGTGGGTTTCCGACGAGCACTGGGCCGCCGCCGACAAGGTGATGAAGCGCGGCAAGTAAGCCGCGTACGCGCCGAGCACCCGGATCGGGTCGCTGCCGTCCCATTCGCCGCGGCGTCGCGGATGAACTCGCGTTGGCCGCCGTCGCGTCGTTCAGCTCCAAGATCTCGATGACCGCCGCGGGCGCGTTCGGCGGCTCGACGTAGGCGAACCGCACGCCGTAGCCTTCGCCGCCCGACCACACGACCGGCCAGCCCACCTTCTCGACCGTCGCGCATCGTGGCATCGAAATCGGTTGTCCAGTAGGCCAATTGGTGATAACCCGGGGCCGTTGGACGGCGAGGAACTCGGTGAAGATGCTCGGCGTGTCGTCGTCCTGCTGGATCAGCTCGATCTGCATCTCGCCGCTGTTGGCCAACGCCAGCGACAGCGCGGTCTCACACGGTTCGCCGCGGTAGAGCGCGCGCATCGGCAGGCCGCGCATGACGAACCACGGACCGACGCCGAGCTCGAGCCAGCTCGTCGATCGCGCGGTCGAGATCGGTGACGACGTAGCCGATCTGGCGGATCGGGCCAGGCAGAACGGTCATGATGCGCGTCGGGTGGACGACGACGCGCGGCGGCCCCTGACCTTTGCGCACTTGGTCGATGGCGTCGGGCACCTCGTCGAGGCCGATGGTCCTGCCGATGCTGGGCGACGGATCCAGCCGGCCGTCGGCGACCGCGTCGAGCGTGCCGTACCAGTCCTGCGGATGCGGACCGCCGCCGAACTGGATCGTCATGCCCTTGTGCGTGGCGGCGGTGCAGTCGATCGTGCCCGCGTCATACCAGCCGCCCGCGACATAGACACGCGCCATGAACTCGCACGAGTCGACGATGCTCTGCAGCAGGCCGTTGCGCGCCGACGCATTCGAAGATGACCTGTGGCGTCTGAAAGTTGTTGGCCCGGAACGTCTCTCGCCACACCTCGTATGGGTCCCGGTTGGCCGGGTTGACCAGGACGTCGGCGCCGAACTTCTTGGCGTACGCCAGCCGGTCGTCGCTGTAGTCGGACACCACGATCGGGCCGACGCCGCGCGCGGCCAGCGCGGCCACCGTCGAAAGGCCGATGGCGCCCGCGCCGATGACCAGCGGCAGCTCGCCGGGCTCGATGCCCGAACAGCGAACGTAGAACTCCCCCACCGCGAATGCATCGACCACCGCGACGGAGTCGTTCGGCACGCCGTCGGGCACCTTGCGCGACATCACCTCCGAGACCAGCATCAGCTCACCGAACGCGCCCGGCGCGTCGGGATTGTGCCCGATGACGAGCGGTTCCTCGCCCGGCGCGGATCATGATCGGCAGGCTGGTGACGCGCGTGCCCGACCGGGAAGTCACCCGAGCAGTCCGGGACCGTGGCCGACCACCTCGCCGATGAACTCGTGGCCCATGACGGTGTCGCGGTCCGGAATCCCACACGAAGCGTGGCGCGGAGTTCGGATGGTCCATGTAGTGCACATCCGACGCGCAGATCGCCGCGCTGAGCGGCTTGATCAGCAGCTCGCCGGGGCCGGGCACCGGATCGGCGGTCTCGCGCACCTCGAGCGTGCCGTCGCGCAGCACCACCGCCCGCATCAGCTCGCAGCCTCCCTGCTTGGTGGCGGAGTCGAGGGCGCGGCGCTCATCAGCTCGACCAGTGTGCGCCGGTCGGCGGTCCACACCATTGATGCCATGGTTCGATTTCTCTCTCCCACAGGGTATGTCGGGCCGTTGCCGATGTTCTCGATGATCTCGCGCGCAACGTCCTCGGAAAGCATGACGGTTTCCGGGTCGTAGGCGAAACCCATCCGCTGCCAGCGCCTCCGTGTACGTCATGCCCAGCGGGGTGCAGCACACGTCGACGCCATGCGGGCGCAGTTCGGCCCACAGGCCTTCGGCGAAGGTTGACGTTGAACGCCTTCACCGCGGAATACACGGCCAGCAGGGATGACCCGGCCAGGCAGGCCAGCGACCCGACCAGCACGATGCCGCCCCGACCGCGTTCGCGCATGGCCGGTGCGAAGTGTCGGGCCAGCGCGACCGGTCCGATACACGCCAGCTTGATCTGGGCAAGCGAGTCCTCGAACGAGTCGTCGAGAAACTCCGTCGTCCGGTTCGCGGCGCCCGCGTTGTAGATGAGCAGTCCGACCTCGAGCCCGTCGGTCGCCTCGGCCACCCGGTCGCCGACGTCGGGGGCGGTCAGGTCCTGCACCAGCGGACGGACCTCGACGCCGTGGCGCTCCCGCAACCCAGCCGCAAGCGTCATCCAGCAGCGGACCATTGCGCGCGATCAGCACGAGATCCAGTCCGCGCTCGGCCAATTGGTCGGCCAGGCTGGCGCCAACGCCTTCGGACGCGCCCGCGATGACGGCCCAGCGCCCATACTTCTGCGCGAAGTCGTCGGTCATGATGGGCCTCCCCCTGTCAGCATCCGTGGCGTGTGGGTGACCCGGCGTGCGGATGCGCCACCCGTCTGCTCCGCGCACCAACTCGTCGTCGTAGTGGCCGGTGACGTCGACCCACAGGCCGTTGTCGTCGGGCGTCACCATCAGTACGGCGTGCACGTAGGTCCGCGCGGTTGCCGTGTCGCCGTCGACCTCGATCGCGAAGTTCGACAAGCGGTGGTAGGTCGACCCCATTGGGTTATGAGTCTGCGCGAACAGTTCGGTGAACGCGTCCGGGTCGGTGAAGTGTCCGACCTCGCCGTAGTCGAGGTCGACCTCGTCTGTCCAGCAGCTGCGGAACAGCGGCCAGTCCTTGGAGTCGATGCCGGTGGCGTAGCGGACCAGCACCTCGGTGATCTGCGCCTTGTCGGCATCCACGCCGGAAACGCTAGCATGTTCTCTCTAGACGAGAATGCCATTTCCGATTACTGTCAATCGCGTGTCGACACAGCAGAAGGCGCTCGCGCCCGAGATCTCTACCTGGCCCGACGAGAACCCGCAGCTGATCGGAAGCCGCTGCGGTGCGTGCGGTGCGACGACGTTCCCCGTTCAGCAGCGCTGCCCCAAGTGCAGCGCCGGCGACATGTCCGAGGTGAAGCTGCCGCGGCGCGGCACGCTGGTGGCGTGGACGACGCAGGGCTTTCCGCCGGGAGCGCCCTACAAGGGTCCGACGGGTAAGGACTTCGTTCCGTTCGGCGTCGGGCTCGTTCAACTCGACGACGTGATCCGGGTCGAGGGCAGGCTCACCGAGAACGACCCCGAGAAACTGCAGTTCGGCATGGACGTCGAGCTGACCATGCTGCCGTTCACCACCGATGAGGAAGGCAACGAGCTCGTCACGTTCGCCTTCCAACCGGTCTAGAGAGGAGTAGCCATGACCAACGACGTCGCCATCATCGGCGTAGGGCTTCATCCGTTCGGCCGGTTCGACAAGACCGCGATGGAGATGGGCGCCGACGCCATCCAGTTCGCGCTGACCGACGCGGGCGTCGACTGGAAGGACATCCAGTTCGGCTTCGGCGGCAGCCACGAGGTGTCCAACCCCGACGCGGTGACCCGGCTGGTCGGCCTCACCGGGATCACGTTCACCAACGTCTTCAACGCCTGCGCGACCGCGGCGTCGGCCATTCAGCAGACCGCCGACACGATCCGGCTTGGCAAGTACGACATCGGCATCGCCATCGGGCTCGACAAGCATCCGCGCGGCGCGTTCACCGACGACCCGGCCAAGCTGGCACTGCCGCAGTGGTATGCCGAGAACGGGCAGTTCGTCACCACCAAGTTCTTCGGGATGAAGGCCAACCACTATCTCCACAAGCACGGCATCTCGCAGGCGACGCTGGCCAAAGTGGCGGCGAAGAATTTCCGCAACGGGGAGAAGAACCCGAATGCCTTCCGGCGCAAGCCGATTCCCGAGGATGAGATCCTCAACTCGGCGGTGTTGAACTACCCGCTGACGCAGTACATGTTCTGCGCCCCCGACGAAGGTGCGGCAGCGGTGATCATGTGCCGCGGCGATATCGCGCACAAGTTCACCGACAAGCCGGTCTATGTGCGCGCGACCGAGATCCGGACACGGACGTTCGGCGCCTACGAGGTGCACGCAACGTCGGCGCCACTGGACGAGGACGCGTCGCCGACGGTGTACGCGGCGAAAGCCGCCTACGAGGCGGCAGGCATCGGCCCCGAGGACATCGACGTCGCCCAGCTACAGGACACCGACGCAGGCGCCGAGGTGATCCACATGGCCGAGACGGGCCTGTGCGCCGACGGTGAGCAGGAGAAACTCGTCGCCGACGGTGCCACCGAGATCCACGGGTCGATTCCCGTCAACACCGACGGTGGGTTGATCGCCAACGGCGAGCCGATCGGCGCATCGGGCCTGCGTCAGGTGCACGAACTGGTGCGGCAGCTGCGCGGCGAGGCGGGCGACCGCCAGGTGCCGGGTGAGCCGAAGGTCGGACTTGCGCAGGTTTACGGCGCGCCTGGCACGGCGTCGGCGACGATCCTGTCGGTATAGCGCCAGGCGATGCCCACTGTCGCCGACACTGTCAATCGTTATGTCGAGCTGCTCGGCTCCGGCAGCGCCGACGAGCTCGTCGCGCTCTTCACGCACGACGCGACCGTGGAGGACCCGGTCGGCAGCGGTGTCCGGCGCGGCCACGACGCCATCCGCGACTTGTTCAGCCGCGTCGAAAAGCAGGACCGCACAGTAGAACTCCTGTCGGCGCACATCATCGGCAGCGAGGCGGCTTTCCTGGCGCGCCTGACCGTCATCACGGGCGACATCCGCACCACGATCGACGGCATCGACGTGATGTCGTTCGACGACGAGGCCCGGATCACGTCGATGCGGGCGTTCTGGTCGGCCCCGGAGAGCTAGGCGTCCTGGCGATCCATTCGTATTGATCGCCGCAGTGCCATTCAGGCAGAGAGCTTCTCCGTGTTAGCTCAATGGCGTCGTGGCGGGAACCTGGCGTTCACCGAGCAATCCCAGCGAAGACGTCAAAATTACATTCAACCTGGATATGCTCTGGCCAGGTCGGGGATGAAACCTGCTCCGAACAGGAGCTGAAGGGAGGCTGGTATGAGCCGTTCAAGGATGGCCCGGAAAGCCCAAACGTTAGCCGCAGCGGCGGCCCTCGGTGCGGGTGGGTTGCTGGTGGCACCGGCAGCACACGCGGCCGATTGCGCGGTCGACGGCGACTACCTGCACATCACTTCCGGTGGAAGGAGCATTTCGGTCGAGGCGCACGACTCATCCCTCGGGCCGGGAGTTGTCATGATCGTCCCCGGTGACCAGGGCCTATACGGGAAAGTCATCGGCAAAATCACAGGCAAAACCGTCGATTTCACCGTCAACTGGGACGAGTCGACACCCGGTTTCAACGGGACAAAGGTAGGCCCCGGGTTACAGAACCGCTTCAGCGGAGATGTAAAGGACGACGGCTTCGCAAAGGGTGACTCCACCGGAAGTACGATACCGATGGGTTGGTATGCACCGGGCGAATGGCACTCCACAGACATGATCAACTGCGCCCAACTCGGCGGAGGCGGAACGACTGTCCAGAAGAACGTGACAGTGAAGAGAGAGTCGGATGTCTACGATGCGATCTCCGGCAACAGAATCGAGGCGCCGTTCTTCCTCACCGTTGACCGCGAGCTCCAGCCCGTTCAGCCCTGCGCCGACAACTGGTGCCTGCTGACGATTCCGGACCTGCCCGGAGATGCACACGGCGGTCTTCCCGCCAAGCAAGGCTGGGTCTACGCCGGCGAAGGCTTCCTCCAAGTTCCGTAGGACGATGCGGACCGATAGGGCGTGGCACCACCTACGCCCTATCGGCCATTACCTGTTTTTCGTGAAAATCTTGTTCTAAAATCCGGAAATGATGTTTCCGACCCGCTGCGCGGGTCTGACAATCCTGTTGGCGGCCGCGATCGTGGCTCCAACGACGGTCGCGCAGGCGGATCCGTCGGAGCTACCACCAGGGCCGCCGCTGCGCCACGTGCAGTACACGGTTTGGACCGAGCAGCCGTACGGCAACGCCGAGATCTACTTCCGCGACACCGATCCGCCGAACTGGGCCGAGTACAGCCACAACCCCTACCTCTACAGCCCGAACATCGAAGCCCACCTGGGGCCGGAACAGCAGTGGAATCTCGACGTGTGGCTGGCCAACCCCGACTCGTGGGCGATGGTCACCGCGGGCATCGCAGCCGACTCGCAGGCGGAACCCAACTTCCACTGTGCGCTCGCGGTCGACGGCGCGGTGGTCAAGACGGCGCAGGGCCCGAGGGGAGCGCTCTGCTCGATTCGCTCCTGGTGAGGCGGTCAGAGGCGCGAGGTGGTGGCGGTCGCGGCGGTCGCGACCGGTTCACCCTCAAGTTGCCGCAGCCAGGCCTCGACGAATTCCAGCGTTTCGGAGTGACCGGCCGACATGCCGAGCGCCGTCTCCATGACGAGCACGCGGGAAAGACTGGTGGCGAACACCGCCCACACGACTGGCGGCACCTCGGAGGTCTCGATGCCGTAGCGCTGCAGCGCCGCGGCCAGCGCCTGTCGTTCCCTTTCGCGAAACAACTCGCCGTAGCGCGCGAATTCGGCTCTCAGCTTCGGGACGGTGGCTGGCCAGCGCCATGAACTCCACGGTGAAGGCGGTGATTCTCGGATCCGAGCTGTACCGCCACAGCGCCCACAGCGGCTGCGGCGACTGCAGCGCCTGGGCCTGCGCCTCGAGTCCCTGTTCGGCTCGCCTGCGAAACACGGCCAGGTACAGATCTCCCATGGTGCGGAAGTAGTAGTGCACCAGTTGGGGCTTGAGACCCGCCCTCTCCGCGACGCGACGCGACGTCACCGCGGCGTAGCCCTCTTCGAGCAGCAACCGCTCGGCGGCGTCGAGCAGCACGCTGCGATTCTTCGCGTCCGGCGCCCCGATTCTGCGCTCCGATGTCATGCCTCTTTGTCGCCTTCCAGCAGGTGGACTGCCCGAACCGCCGATCGTAGCCGCGACCGGGCTTGTCGCCTTGACCCTGACCTTAACGCCATGCTAAGCAGGTGCTCAGCATATTTCGTCGTTCGACAACAATCACCGTTCCTGCCCGGGAGGCACAGTAGCCAATGACCGCAGACTTCGACTCCGTGGACTACTTCACCGACCCGTCGCTGGTGCCAGACCCCCACCCCTACTTCGACCACCTGCGAACGAAGGATCCGACGTGCTGCCCCATCAACAACGGGGTGCTGGCGGTCACCGGGTGGGAATCGGCCAACGCCGTCTACAAGGACACCGAGAGCTACTCGTCGTGCGTCGCGGTGGCAGGGCCGTTCACGCCGATCCCGTTCACCCCGGAGGGTGACGACATCTGCGCGCAGCTCGTCGAGCACCGCGCGGAGATCCCGATGTACGAGCACATGGTCACCATGGACCCGCCGTACCACACCGACGCGCGTTCGCTACTGAGCCGGCTGCTGACCCCCAAGCGGCTGAAGGAGAACGAGGACTTCATGTGGCGGCTGGCCGACCGTCACATCGACGAGTTCATCGACGACGGTAAGTGTGAGTTCCTGAAGGCCTACGCGAGGCCGTTCTCGCTGCTGGTGGTGGCCGACCTGCTGGGTGTGCCCGAGGAGGACCACGAGGAGTTCCGCGAGGCCTTCGGCGCGCAGCGGCCCGGCAGCAACATCGGCGGGCTCGACCACGAGCCGATCGCGGCCAACCCGTTGGAGTGGGCCGACGAGAAGTTCTCCCATTACATCGAGGACCGCCGCAAGCAACCCCCGCGATGACGTGCTCACCGGCCTGGCCACGGCGCTCTATCCGGACGGTTCGACGCCTGAGGTGGTCGACGTGGTGCGCACCGCCACCTTCCTGTTCGGCGCGGGTCAGGAGACCACAGCCAAGCTGCTCAGCGCGGCGCTGCGGGTGCTGGGCGACCGGCCCGAGATCCAACAGCAGCTGCGCGATGATCGCAGCCTGATCCCGGTGTTCATCGAGGAATGCCTGCGCATGGACAGCCCGGTGAAGAGCGTCTTCCGGATGGCGCGCAAGTCGACGTCGCTCGGCGAGACCGCCGTGCCCGCGGGCACCACGGTGATGGTCAGCCCCGGCGCCGCGAACCGGGATCCCAACCGGTTCGACGATCCGCACGAGTTCAAGCTCGACCGCAAGAACGTTCGCGAGCACATCGCGTTCAGCCGCGGCATCCACTCCTGCCCCGGCGCGCCGCTCGCGCGGGTGGAGGGCCGGGTCAGTATCGAGCGGATCCTCGACCGGTTGTCCGACATCACGATCGACGAAGAGAAGCACGGCGCTGCCGACGCGCGCGCCTACAACTACGAGCCGACGTTCATCCTGCGCGGGCTGACCGAGATCAACATCAGGTTCACCCCGACGCCGTGAGCCGTTAGAGGTCGCCGCGCGTCCAACGGGTGAACCCGTTTTGGGCGATGCAGGTGAGGAATAGACCGTCGGGAGCCTGGGCGACCTCGCCGTCCTGCCCTGGACAGGCTCGTCCTCGTTCTTGATCCCGTGCATCTCCGGCGAGCGGAACCATCGCGGTTCGTACCGCGCGGCGACCCGCAGAACACCAGCCTGCCCCAATTCGTGACGCCGAACGCGTAGTAGCTGAAGTTGTCGCAATACGAACCCGAGCACGATGTTGGGCGCGATACCCGGTGTGCAGTCGGGATAGTTGCACTCAGCCGGTGCGGCGGCACGGCGGCGCGGCCGTCGGGGCACGGCCCGCACGTGAGCACCCCGGCGAGCACCGTGACGATGGATCGCACGCTGACATTCTCACACAAGCGGGAACGAAATTCTCCCTTTCGGAGAGCATTGCTCCGACGCGACGATTAGGCTGAGGCCATGCGCGCAGTTGGTGTCATCGGTGGCGTGGCAGCGACGGCAATGGCGGTGCTCGGAAGCCTGGGCGCCGCGCCGCCGGCGCACGCCACGAACTTCGGGATCGAGCTCAACGGAACCTACGGGTGTCATGTCCAACGGCGAGTGGGCCAGGACGAACGAGGTGCTGATCGACGAGAAGACGGTCATCCAGACCTGGACCGTCACGTCCAGCTGCGTGAGTCCGATCGAGTGCACGGGCGACGGTGACGCAGCGACCAGGGCTGGACCGCTCCGACACCCTGCGGCTCAATGACTACTGGTATCGTCAACCACGACATGCCCGAACTGGGCGCCCTGTCCCGACGGCACCTTCGCCGCCGGCCACCAGAAGTTCATCGTCTGGGGCATCAGACCCCGTGTCACCGAGGGCGGCTAGGACGGATCGACGACCTACTCGCCGGCCGCAACATCACCAAGTCCGCCAGCGGTGCGTGCGGCAGAAACCAGCCGCCCGACATCGAGCTGCCCGTCGGATGGCCAAGCTGTCCTGACCTGCCTGACCCGACGCCGTCGCGGGTCAGATCGGGAGCAGGTCCTTCCACGACTTGGGCGCCGCCCCGGCAGCCAGATTGGTCTGCCTGCTGCAGCTGACCGTCGGGGGCCAGGTACTCGCCGGTGCGAGGGTCGTAGTGCGTGATCGCGACGGACGGTCCGCCAGCTGCCAGAACCGTTGCCGTCGAACGCACTCGGCGCGGCGGGGACCGCGCCGTCGGCGGGCCGGTTCGGTCCCGGTGGCGGCCGCGGATCGGTGTTCCGTTGAGCGAGTTGCCCGCGGCGGCGCCGGCGGAATCGGCGCCTGCGAGCGGCGCCCCGACGGGAAACCCGGAGGCGGTGGCCGAGGCGGCGCCGACGGCGCGGGAGGCGCGGGCGGCGGGTCGCGACCGGGAGGCGTTCCTGCCGGACCCGCACCCGGCGGCAGCGGCGTGCCCTCCACCGGCGCGATAGATCCGGTCGTTGAAGTCGACGCGATCATCGGGCGGGACGCCCTGCGCGATCAGGTTCGGGATCGATCGGGTACGGCCCGAGTGTAATGCTGGCGCATCGCCAACGGCTGAATACCCCTTGGGTCGTTGCAGAGTTCGACCGTGGGCGCCCGCTTTCCCGGGATGCCCCATGCACGGGTAGTTGCGGGCGCCGCGGACCGTGATCGGGGAGTCCTGCGGCAGTTTGCAGTACAGCCCGTCCGGGGTGTCGATCGAGGTCATGTCGTCGGCCGGGTTCGCCACTGCGACGGCGGCAGGAATCCGACCGTGCACGGCGGCGGATCGCGACGGTCAGCGCGAAGTCGCCCGACGGCAGCCCCGTCGGGTTGTTCTTCGGAAGCCCGAACGACTGCTGTGCCGCGATGATCCCGGGAACATCACCAGGAGTTGTTCCAGCGACGGGTTGTAGGTGACGAGGATCTGACCCAGCGTGGTGAGATTCGCCAGCAGGATCGGCAGCGTCGGCTTCACCTGCTCCAGCAGCGACGAGACCTCCTGCGCGAAGCCGGGCCCGCGCTCCAGGATCGCGCGCACCTGCGGATCGTTCTGCGCGACCTGCGCGGTGACTCCGGACAGGCTGCGCGCCCACGTCCGGATCGAGTCAGCGGTCTCCGCCTGCGAATCCAGAAGCGGCCCGCTGTCATCGATCAGGCCTCGCGTCTGATCGGAGACGCCGTTGACGTCGCCGGTCACCTTGGCCGCGGAGTCGAGCAGCGACTGGAAGTCGGGGCCTGCGCCGTTGAACGCCTTGAACGACTCGTCGAGCAGGTCCGAGATCCGGTCCTTCGGGAATGCTGTCCACCAGCGTGCTCACCTGATCGAGCATCGGGCCGACCGCCTGCGGGATCGTCGTGTTGTCCTTGGCGATCACCGAGCCGTCCTTCAGGTAGGGGCCGGAGTCGGTGCGTGGACGCAGGTCGACGTACTGCTCGCCGACGGCGGAGACGCTGCGGACCTCGGCCTTCAGGTCGGCGGGAATCTTCGGCGACGTGTCGAGGGTCAGCGTCGCTTCCGCGCCGTTCTCGGTCAGCTTGACGTCGGTGACCTTGCCGACCTGCACGCCGCGGTAGGTCACGTTGGAGAACCGGTAGAGACCGCCGGCGGCCGGCAGCTCCAGCTTGACGTTGATGCGGCCGATGCCCAACAGCGTCGGCACCTGCATATAGGTGAACAGCATCACGGCCACGCCGACGATCGAGGCGATCGTGAAGATGATCAACTGGTTTCGGACGAAGCGCGTCAGCATCAGCCACCACCTCCCGGCGCCGGCGAGACTACGTCGGGCGGCGGGCCGGCAGCGGCGCTGCCGCACGGCGGTGGCGGCGGCATGCTCGGCGCCGTAGGGCCCAGCGAAGATCTGCGACGCGCGGGCCTGCCTGCGTCTGAATCGTCTGCGGAGCCGTCGGCGGCGGTGCCACCGGCAACACCGGCCCGGGCGACCGGCGGCGGCGCGCCGTCAGGCCGCAGGCCGGCGGCGCGGGGCAGCGCCTCGCTCCGGCGGCGGCGCGACACCGACGCTCATCGGATGGTACGAGTAGTTCAGGTAGTACGGATCACCCGGCGCCGGAATGAGTTTGGCGTTCTCGTCGCCCCACCGCGTACCGAGCAGCAGCGTCTTCTTCAACCGTGGATAGGTGAGGTCGAAAATGGCGAACAGGTTGATGTAGTCGCCGCGGGTGATCCGGTCGGCGAAGCCCGGGCCGTACGGGAAGGCCGACGCCCAGATCATCGCGGAGCTCAGGTCCGGCCCGATGTCGGCGAGCGCCTTGAGGGCCGGCTCGAGGTTCTTCAGATCGGTGACCAGATCGTCGCCGGCGTCGTTGACCAGCCCGGTGGCGGTATCGCTGAACTGCCCGAGCTTGGTCAGCGCGGTAGTCAGCCGCGGCCGCTCCTTGATCAGCACGTCCAACGCGGGCGGAACTGTCCTTGAGCGCGCGGTCGATCACGTCGCGTTGCCCGGCGAACGTGCCGGCGACCCGATTCAGCTGCTGGATGGACGCGATGATGTTGTCCCGCTGCGCGTCAAGCACGCCGACGAAGTTGTCGAGCCGGGTGAGCAGCTCGCGGATCTCGGGTTCGCGCCCGCTCACCGCGGAGCTGAAGTTGTGGATGATGTCACCGATCTGTCCCAGCCCGCCGCCGTTGGCGACGGCGGACAGCGAGGACAGCGTCTGCTCGGTGGACGGATAGGTCGATGAATCGTTCAGCGGGATGGTGGCGCCGGGTTGCAGTCGGCCGCTTGGCTTTTCGCCGAGCGGCGGATTGAGCGCCAGATGCATCGATCCCAACAGGCTGGTCTGCCCGACCGTGGCCACGGCGTTGGCGGGCACCACGACGTCGGGCTTGACCGAGATCTCCACGTCGGCGTGCCAGTTGTCGACGGTCATCTTGCCGACACTGCCGACGACGACGTCGTTGATCAGCACCGGCGAATTCGACTCCAGCGTCGAGACATTCGCGACCTCGACGTGGTAGGTGGCGGCGTCGGGTCCGCGTCCCACCGCCCCGGGCAGCGGCAGCGAGTTCACGCCCTGGAAGGAGCAGCCGGTCAGCGTCAGCGCGACGCACGAACCGACGACGGCCAATCTCTTCATCCCGCGGATCATGATGGCGGCGTCCCTTCCGCAGGCAACAGGGGTGCATTGGCGGTCCGGCGGCGGTGGCGCCGCGGTGTCGGCGGAAGCAGCATCCCCTCGACGGTCGGCGGTCCCGGAGGCAGATTCGAGATGACGTGGGCGGGCCGGATGGGCGGCGCGTGGTTGATCACCGCGGGCGACGGGATCGCGCGGGCTTCGTTGCCGGCGGGCGCATAAATTCCCTGGTAGGTGTTCGGCGGGCCGTTCCAGCCCGGCGGCGGCGGGATGTCGCCCGCGCCCGTGTAGGCGGACACCGTCGGCGGCGGCTCGGGCGCATCGCCCGGCCCGGGGCCGCCCGGTGCCAGCTTCGGGTCGGTGTAGATGATCCGGTCCGGATTGATCGCCGGCCTTAGGTACGGGTTGATCGGCAACGGAATCTCGTTGAAGTTCAGCAGCCGCAGCCGCGGGACCAAGGTACTGCGCGCAGAGTTTGGCGGTTTCGGATGCGGTGGTGTTCTCGACGGCGCCGAGCAGTGCCGCAGATGGCCTGCACCGGATTGCGAGAAGTTGACGATCGAGAACGCGCCGGTGACCGACCCGCCGTTCGGGTAGTAGATGTTGTTGAAGTTGGCGATCGCGTTGGGCGCGATGTGCAGAACGTTCTCGAACGCCAGCTGGTTGTCGACCAGGACCTGGGTGAGGTTGCCCAGCCGCTGAATCTGCTCGGCGGTCTGGTTCCGACTGCCCGCGACGAAGCGCTGCACCTCGCCGATGGCGACGGACAGATCGGACAGGGCCGCATCCAGATCGGACCTGTTGTCGTTGATGACGCTGCTCAATGTCGCCAGCCGGTTCTCGAACAGCACGATCTGCTCCTTGCTGTCGCGCAGCGCGGAGACGAAGATCTGCAGGTTCTTGATGATGTCGACGATGTTGCCGCTGCCCTCGGCGAAGACCCGGGCCACGCCGGACAGTTGCGCCAGTGTCTGGCGCAGCTTTTCGCCGTTTCCGTTCCCCAGTGCGTTCGCGGCGCTGTCGATGAACCGGTTGACGGAGGTGTCCGACACTCCTTGGGCGCCCTCTTTGGGTCCCAGTTCCGTTGCCAGGCGCATCAATTGGGTCTTGACGTCATCCCACTCGACAGGAACGGCGGTCCGGTCGCTGGGAATCACCCCGCCGTCACCCATGGTCGGTCCGCCGCCGCTACGGTAGGCGGGCGTGAGCTGGACGTAACGGGCCGCGACCAGGTTCTGGGCCACGATCACCGCCTTGGCGTCGGCCGGAATGGGCACGTCGCGGTCGACCTTGAGGGTCATCTTCGTCTGCGTGCCCTCGCGGTTCGATCGTGTCGATCTTGCCGACCTTCACACCCGACACCCGAATCTCGTCGCCTGGATAGATGCCCGTGGCGGTCGGGAAGTAGGCCGTGATGGTCTTGGGCCCGAAGAAGACCTGGCGCACCAGGAACGCCGCGCCCGCGACCAAGGCGACGGCAAGGGCGACGGCCGCGATGGTGACCAGCCGCTTACGGTTGGGGTTCACCTGGGTCTCCATCGTTAGGAAGGTCGCCTGGCTGCGGAATGCTGTTGACCGGGAACGGTAGCTCTGCCCGCGGCCCGGCGTTGTCCGGAGGCTGTCCTGCGTTGACACCGCGCCGGAACCCGAACGCGTAGTCGAGGAACGGCTGGAGAAGCTGTCCGAAGACGAGGTTGGGCACATAGGCGTTGTAGTAGGCGCCGTTCGCCACGATCTCGCCTTGTGTCAGATAATATTTCGCCGCGCCGGGCAGCATCTTGGCCAGGTTGTCCCGGTTCTTCTCCAGCATCGCGGTGACCCGATTCAACCTCTCCAGCGTCGGCGCCAACTCTTTCTCGTTGTCGGCGACCAGCCCGGTGAGTTCCTTCGACACCGCCGACGTGGCGGACAACAGGCTGGTGATCGCGTACCGGCGCTCGTTGAGCACCCCGAGCAGATCGTTGGCGTTGAGGATCAGCGCGTTGACCTTCTCGCTGCGCTCGGAAAGGATCCCGGTGACGTCGCCTGCGGTTTTCAGCAGCTCCGCCAGGCTCTCGTTGCGGTTGTTGAGCGACCGCGACAGCCGCGACACCCCATCGAACGTCGGGCCCAGCTGCGGGGCGATCTGGTCGAGCGTCTGCGCCAACGTGTCCAGTGACTGGTTGAGCGATTCGGTGTTCGTGCCCGCCGTGTTGCTGGTGAGCTCGTTGACCGCGTCGGTCAACGAATACGGTGACGAGGTCCGCGAAATCGGGATGACCGAGTTGGGTCGACAGCGTGCCGCTGCCCGCCGACTCGAGCGCCAGCACCCGCTCGCCGAGCAGGGTTCCGGTACGGATGTGCGCGGTGGTGTCGGAGCCGAGCGCGTACTTGCCGTTGATGGTGAAGCCGACCAGCGCATCGCCGTTGTCGAGCTTGACCGATGAAACCGAGCCGACCTTGATCCCGGACACCGTCACGTCGTTGCCCTCGGTTATCCCACCGCTTCGGAGAACACCGCCTTGTAACGCAGCGACGTCGCCCACTCGATCAAACGCTCGGGTTGTAGGCCGACCACGACGACGAGCATGGCCAGGATGACACCGATGATGCCCGCCCTGATGAGTTGGTTCCCGCGATACTTCTGCATCTACTCTTC
This sequence comes from uncultured Actinomycetota bacterium, assembly GCA_963734385.1. Lineage (GTDB taxonomy): Bacteria > Actinomycetota > Actinomycetes > Mycobacteriales > Mycobacteriaceae > Mycobacterium. The sequence goes on from CAVTHR010000008.1 coordinate 55,645, forward strand.
CCTGCACCTTCCCGACTCTTGCTTGACCCACGGGAAGATCACGGTCCGGCCCTGAAGGTCGCTGGCCCGGAAGGTGACTGCGCAGACGTAGTACGGGAAGAACGCGCCGTAGGAGCCCACCCGCGCGAGCTTCTTGTAGATGTTCGGCAGGCGCTGGATGGTGGCGTCGAGGCGGTCCTTGTCGTTGTCGAGTATCGGGGCGAGCTTGTTCAACTGGTCGATCGTGCCGTCCAACGGCGGCCGCGCCCTGCCGAGCAGGTCCGCAAGCGACGTGGTGCCGTTGTTGAGCGACTCGATGGCGGTGCCGATCGGGTCGCGGTCTTGAGAGAGCCCGTTGACGAGGCTCTCGAGCTTGTCGATCGAGCCGGAGAAATCGTCGCCGTCCTTGGACAGGGTGTCCAGCACGGTTTTCAGATCCTCGATCAGCTGCTCGATGACCTGGTTGTTGTCGGCAAGTGAGTTCGTGAACGACGAAGTCTTCGAGAACAGCGACTCCAGTGTCCCGCCCTGACCCTGCAGGATCTGGACCAGCGAGCCCGTCAGCGCGTTGACATCCTGCGGATTCAGGCCCTGGATAACGGGTTTCAGACCGCCGAGCAGCAGGTCGAGGTCCAGTGCGGGCGCGGTGCGGTCCACCGGTATCTGGCTGTCGGGCGGAAGGATCTTCGTCGAGTCGGGAGTGTCGACGAGTTCCATGTAGCGATCGCCGACGAGGTTGAGATAGCGAATCGCCGCCTGGGTTCCAGTGGTCAGCTTGACGTTGCGGTCGGTGTCGAACTTGACGAGAACCTTCCTGTCGGCCAGCAGCGACACATCCCCGACGGTGCCGACCCGGATTCCTGCGATCCGCACCGAGTCCCCCGCCTTCAGCCGCGACGCATCGTTGAAGACAGCCGAATATCCGTTCGTCGAACCGGTTCTCGTCTGGCCGAAGACCATGAACAGGAACACGGTCAGCAACGCCATCACCAGCCCGAAGGCCGTGAACTTGATGAGCGTGCCTGTCGAGCGCGTCATCCCGGCTGTCCGATCTGTGCGGAGTTGCGCGGCGGGCCGTCGAGCGGGCCGAACAACCAGTTCTTGAGCGCATCGGAGTTCAGCAGGATGCCCTGGTTTCCGTACCGCGCCGGGTTGGAGCCGACATCACCCAAGACGAACGGCGGCACGAAGTTCGCAGGCAGGTCGGGCAGGCCCAACGCCTCGCAGTAGTTGGCGCCACCGCTCTTGGCGGCGACCTTCGGCAGGTCCCCCGGATAGCTGGTACCGCTCGACGCCGAGTGTCAGACCCGCCGACACGATGATCTGCGAGTATTGCGGCGGCGACTTCGCGAACGGGACGAGGCCGCCGATGCCGCACCGTATGGAGTCCTTGTACTCGGCGAGGATGCCGGTGGTGGGTACGAGCAGATGCGCCACATCGGTCAGTCCCTGGCGGTTGGCACTGACCACCTCGTTGCCCAGGTCGGCCAGACCGGTTGCGCTGACCAAGAATTCGTCGAGGTTCTGTTGCTGGTCGACGATCGAGTTGCTCAATGTCGTCGTGTTCTTGACCGTCGAGATCAGATCGGGCGCCGCGTCGGCGTAGGCGGTGAACGCAGGCACCGACGCCTCGATGTCGTGCGAGAGGTTCGGCAGGCTCGGCTCGATTTTGGCCAGCAGCGCATTGAAGTCCACCAACGTCTGGCCGAACTGCTCGCCGCGCCCGTTGAAGGCCGTCGCGATCGCGCCGAGCGTCTCGTTGAGCTTGGCGGGGTCGATCTTGTCGAGCACCGTCACCAGCCGCTGGAAGACGGTGTTGATCTCGACCGTCACGTGCTTGCTCTGAATCACCTGGCCCTCGTGCAGTTTCTGCGGGGAGGGATCCGGCGGCGCATTGAGTTGCACGAACTTCGCGCCGAAGACGGTGTTGGACGTGATGTTGACGGCGACGTTGGCGGGGATGAGCTTCAGCTGTGACGGGTCCATCGCCAGGTGCAGCACCGCCGTCCCGTCAGCGCGGTCCTCGATCTTGTCCACCTTGCCGACCTGCACGCCGCGCATCCTCACCTTGGCGTCGGGGTCCATCACCAGGCCGGCACGATCCGAAACGACCGTCACCGGAACGGTTTTAGTGAAGCTTCCGCGGAACAGGCTGACGGCGAGCACGATGATCAACCCGAGCGCCAGGACGAGGCCCAGGCCCGCCAGCGGGCGCACCGCATTACCCTTCATCGACTTCCTATCCCCTATCCCGACAGGTTGAAGTTGCCGTTGGCACCGTAGATGGACAGGGAGACGAGCAGGGTCACCGACACCACCACAATCAGTGACGTACGCACCGCGTTGCCGACCGCGACACCGACCCCGGAAGGCCCACCCGTGGCGAAGAAGCCGTAATAGGTGTGTATCAGCAGAATGGTGATCGCCATCAGAACGGCCTGCAGGAACGACCACAGCAGGTCGATCGGGTTCAAGAACGTGTCGAAGTAGTGGTCGTAGAGCCCACCGGACTGGCCGAACAGCACCACGGTGGTGAATTGGCTTGCGACGAACGACAGGATGACGGCGATCGAGTACAGCGGCGTGATCGCGATCATCCCGGCGATGATCCGGGTGGAGACCAGGTACTCGATCGGGCGAATGGCCATCGCCTCCAGTGCGTCGATCTCTTCGTTGATCCGCATCGCGCCAAGCTGAGCGGTCACGCCGGCACCGAAGGTGGCGGCAAGGCCGATGCCCGCGACCACCGGCGCGGAGATGCGCACGTTGATGAACGCGGCAAGGAACCCGGTCAGCGCTTCGATGCCGATGTTGCCCAGCGAGCTGTAGCCCTGCACGGCGAGCGTGCCGCCCGCGGCGAGGGTGAGGAAGCCGACGATCACCACGGTGCCGCCGATCATCGCCAACGTTCCAGCGCCCATGCTGATTTCGGCGATCAGACGGATGATCTCCTTGCGGAAGTGCACCGCGGCATGCGGTATGCCGCCAAGCGCCTTCCCATAGAACAGGACCTGGTCGCCGATCTTGGAAAAGAACTCGACCGGTCGTCGCGCTTCCCGGAACACCCGTGGATAGACAGCCTTTACCGCCATCGCGCTATCCCGTCGTCATCCGGATGCCGATCGCGGTCACGAGAACGTTGATCACGAACAGCGCCATGAACGCGTACACCACGGTCTCGTTGACCGCGTTGCCGACGGCTTTGGCGCCGCCGCCGCTGATGGTCAGCCCGCGGTAACAGGCCACCAAACCGGCGATCAAACCGAACAGCGCGGCCTTGACGCACGAGATGATCACTTCGGGAACACCGGTCAGCAGCGTGATGCCTGCCGCGAACGCACCGGGGTTGACGTCCTGGATGAACACCGAAAACATGTAGCCGCCGAGGATGCCGATGATCACGACGAGGCTGTTGAGCAGCAGCGCGACAAGGCCGGACGCCAGGAAGCGCGGAGTCACCAGTCGCTGCACGGGGTTGATGCCGAGTACTTCCATCGCGTCGATCTCTTCGCGAATGGTCCGTGAACCGAGGTCTGCGCACATCGCCGTCGAGCCGGCGCCCGCCACGATCAGCACGGTGACCAGCGGGCCGATCTGAGTGACCGCACCGAACGCTGCGCCCGCGCCGCTCAGGTCCGCGGCACCGAGCTCGCGCAGCAGGATGTTGAGCGTGAAGCTGACCAGCACGGTGAACGGAATGGCGACCAGCAGCGTCGGCGCCAACGAAACCCGCGAGATGAACCAACACTGCTCGAGGAATTCCCGCCACTGGAACGGTCTGCGGAAGGTGAACATGACCGCATCCCTTGACATCGCGAACAATCCGCCGACGGCCTGCATGGGGCCGGAGAGGTTCTTCCCGATCTGTGATACCTGGAGACCATCTATCTGCCATGGGCGACCGGTCCTTCCAGAATCGTGACCGCAGACACCGCAGTCGGGCCGCCGAGGTTGTGCGCGAGGCCGATGCGCGCGCCGTCGACCTGGTTGACGGCCTCACCGCGCAGCTGGGCGAAGAGCTCCACGCATTGGGCGACGCCGGTCGCACCCGGCGGGTGGCCCTTGGCCTTCAATCCGCCGCTGGTGTTCACGGGTAATGCGCCGCCGATGGTCGTTTCCTCCGCTTCGAGAAGCTTGTAGGCCCCGAAACGCTCGGCGAAGCCTAGATCTTCATAGCTGATCAACTCGATACCGGTGAAAAAATCGTGAACTTCCGCGACATCGACATCGGCCGGTGTCATCCCCGCCATCGAGAAGGCCTGCTTTGCCGCGCGAACCGTCGCGGTGAACGTCGTCATGTCCGGCTTGTGCTGATGCATGACGGAGTCCAGCCCGATCCCGACCCCGCGGATCCACACCGGCCGGTCGGTGAAGCGGTCGACGACGTCTTCGGCGGCGATCACGAGCGCGGCGGCCCCGTCGCTCTGCGGCGCGCAGTCGTAGAGCCGGAACGGTGTAACGACGGTCGGCGCCGACATGGCCTGCTCCAACGGTGATCTCGAAGCGCAGCCGGGCCTTCGGGTTGTTCGACGCCGTGGCGGTGGTTCTTCACCGCAACCATCGCCAGGTGTTCCTCGGTCGCAGGCGATTCGTGCAGGTACCGCTGAACATGGAGCGCGAAGCCGGCCGGAGAAACCAGGCCGAGCGGATAGTCCCACGCCATGTCGCGGGCCATCGCCTCCCACTCCCACAACATGTGTGTCGACGTGGTGTCGCGAAGCTTGTCGGCACCCATCACGAGGGCGACGTCGAATGCGCCGGACGCGACACCGAACAACGCGTTGCGGACGGCGTCGTTGCCGGTGGCGCAGGAGTTCTCCACGCGGGTGACGGGCAGGTCGGGCAGCCCGAGCGAGTCGGCGAGAATGCCGGACGGAAAGCCGTCGGTGGTGCCCATCGCACCGAACCAGGCCGCCTGCAGGTCCGTCTTCTTCAGACCCTTGTCGACGCTGGCCGCGCAGTCGGCGAAGGCCATCGGCAGCAGGTCCTTGATGCCGAGCGCGAAGTGCTCACCGAACGGCGTCATGCCCGCGCCGACGACGCGATCCGCCTCGACTCCGTGTCCTCATGCGGCCGCCACCGGTCCGGCTCGAAGGCGTAACCGTAGTCCGGAACCCCCGACCGCACGGCGACCCGGCGCAGGGCCAGCCGGCCGCGGTCGCCGATGCCGACGACGCCGGGCTGCGCGCCCGTGACTTTCACAAGCGCGCGCACCCCCACCCCATCCAGTTCGACGATCACCAACGAATAGGGCGTTCGCAGCCCAGGAACAGGTATGTGCACCGTCGTCTCGGTGTAGACCGTTCCGGTGCGGGGCAGCGGAACCAATTCGTACCGGTGGAAAGGCTACCGTCGTCGCCGACGCGATACCTCGGCGGGAAGTCCAATTGCTCGGCATCGGCGAAATACCCTGCTTCCCAACGAACTTTGGCCTCGAAGGCCCGTTCGTAGGCGGCAAGCGAGATCGGGATGTCGGCGTCGGCGACTGTACTTGCCTTCCGGCACCGGTCGTGCGGCGGGCTCGCGGCGGTGGATCGGGGCGGTACCGCTTGTGACCGTGACTCCGGACAGGATGGCCTGCTCGACTGCGACCAGCGGTCCGGTGGCTTCCCGCTCGCTCATTCCCGCCAGCGCAAACAAACTCGCGCTGGCGCCCGTCGTCGGCAGGGCGGCGGGTTTCCGCGGCACAGGTCAACGGCACGCTGGTGATCCACTCCCGCGACCGCGGCAGGGGTGTCCAGCCAGGCGGCCTCCAGCGAGGCGATCAGCCCGCGCTCGTGCAGCAGCCGAGGGTCGCCGTAGTCGTGGACATCGCCTGTCGCATTGCGGGTTCGCACCGGCAGGCTGCGCGCCACGCGGGCTGCGGTGCGTATCTGCAGCCCGTGGTCGGCGGTGATGATCGCTGCCGCACCCGCGGGGTCGAGGTCGGCGCCGATGATCATCGTCCTCGGTCGGGCGGAACTGACCGCGTCCAGCGTCGCGGGCGCGCCGCCCAGCCGTTCGGTCACCTCGAGTTCGGGGTCGAGCCCGAGGCCGGCGAGCAGCACAGCGGCGTTACTGCTTTCCAGCAGCGGCAGGTCACGGCTGACCAGCACGACGCGCTCGACAGCGCAGCCCGAACTCAGTGCGGCGCGGCCCGCCTCGACCGCAAGGGTGATGGCGTCCTCGTCGTCGCCGGCCACCCGGCGTTGGGATGATCCCCAACACGGCAGGTAAGTACCGATCGAAGCGACGTAGGGCATGTGGTCCTTCGTGATCTAGGTGACGGCGCCGGCCGTCTTGAGCTCGATGATGCGGTCCCAATCCAAACCGAGTTCCAGCAAGATTTCGTCAGTTTGCTCTGCGAAAGGCGGGCGCGGGACCGGAATGGGGTGCGCTGACGTCAAATTGCACCGGATTCGCCACCAATTCGAGCTCGCCCGCCTGCACGAGGTATTCGTTGGCCCGGATCTGTGCATCCTCGACGGCCTGCAGGGTGTCCTGCACCGGCGCCCACGGTCCGAGCAGGGTCGAGAACCGCTCGCTCCATTCGGCCAGCGGCCGTTTGGCCATCGCCTCGGTGAGGATCTCCGTCGCCGCCGCGGTGTTCTCGGCGATCGACTCGACGGTGGCGAACCGCGGATCGTCGGCGAGCTCGTCGAGGTCCATGTGCTTGCACACGTCGGCCCAGAACTTGGTCGGCTGCATCATGACGAAGGAGATGTAGCGGTCGTCGGCGGTCGGGTACAGCCCGACCAGCGGGTTGATCGGCGACCCGTGCACGCCGGGCGGGAAGGCCTCCATGCGCTGGCCGAGATGCTTGGTCAACGCCACGGTGTGGCCCATCGACCAGAACCCGCTGCCGAGCAGCGAGACGTCGACGATCGACGGCTCGCCGGTGCGCTCGCGCTTCAGCAGCGCGGCCGCGATGCCGCCTGCCAGGTTCGTGCCGCTGATGGTGTCGCCGTAGGCCGGACCGGGCGGCCCGATCATCCCCGGCATGCCGGGCGGGGTGATGGTGGCCGCGGTGCCCGCTCGGCACCAGAAGGCGGTCATGTCGTAGCCGCCCTTGACCGACTCCTCGCCGCGCGGCCCCAGCGCGCTGCCCCTGGCGTAGACGATCTTGGGGTTGACGGCGCGGATGTCGTCGACGTCGATGCCGAACTTCTTCCGGTGCCCCGGCAGGAAGCTGGTCAGGAAGACGTCGCTGCGCCGGGCGAGCTCGTAGAGCACTTCCTTGCCCTCGGGCACCGACATGTCAAGCCCGATGCTGCGCTTGTTGCGGTTGGCGTGCTCGATGTTGGGGTTCGGGTCTCCCTCGACGCGCAACAGCCCCGTCTGCCGCAGCCCGCGCTGCGGGTCGCCGGTCACGGCGTGCTCGACCTTGATGACGTCGGCGCCCCATTCGGTCAGCACCGCGCCCGCGGAGGGAACGAAGCCGTACATGGCGACTTCGAGAACGCGGATCCCGTCCAGCGGGGTGTGACTCACTCAGCCGACCACCGTCGCGATCGTCTTGCGCTCCAGGAACTCCTCGAGCCCCGCGGCGCCCATCTCTCTGCCGATCCCGACTGCTTGTAACCGCCGAACGGGCTGTCGGCGCGAAGAACATGCCGCCGTTGATCGAGAGCGTGCCGGTACGGATGCGGCGCGCCACCGCGACGGCGCGGTCCTCGCTGCCGAACACCGCGCCGGACAGACCGTAGATGGAGTTGTTGGCGATGCGGACAGCGTCGTCGTCATCCTCGTAGGGGATGACGACAAGCACCGGCCCGAACACCTCGTGTTGGGCGATCTCGCTGTCCGGGTCGACATCGGTGAGAAGCGTTGGCGTATAGAAGAAGCCGGGGTCACCTTCTCACCGCCGGTCACCAGCGTCGCGCCCGCCTCGACGGCGCGCTTGACCATGCCGTCGACCTTGTCGCGCTGCTTGTCGCTGATCAACGGACCCGTGTAGGTGCCCTCGTCGGTGGGGTTGCCGTAGCTTCACCACCCCGAAGTTGTTCTTCAGCTTCTCGACGATCTCGTCGTGGTGCTTGCTCGGCACCAGGATCCGTGTCGTGATCGCACAGCCCTGACCGGAGTGGCTGGCCGTGGCGAACGCGGTGAACAGCGCCGCCATGTCGAAGTCGCCGTCGTCGAGCACGATCGCCGCCGACTTGCCGCCGAGTTCGAGGAAGACGCGTTTGCATGTCTCGCTGGCCGCGGCCATGATCGCCCGACCGGTCGGGGTCGAGCCGGTGAAGGTGATCATGTCGACGTCGGGGCTAGTGGTCAGGGCGACACCGACTTCGGGGTCGGTACCGGAGAGCACGTTGACCACACCGGCAGGGATATCGGTGTGTTCGGCGATCAGCTCACCGAGCGCAAGCGTGATCAACGGCGTGTCCGGTGCGCCCTTCAGCACCACGGTGCACCCGGCCGCCAGCGCGGGCGCGAGCTTGGCGAGTGCGAGCTGCGTCGGGTAGTTGTACGCGATGATCGCCGCCACCACCCCGGCGGCCTCTTTCTCCACCCAGCGGTGGTGCTGCATGCCGTGGCTCTCGCTGTTGCCGAGATCCTCGGTCAACGGGTACGTCTTCAGCAGATCCGCGTAGTAGCCACGATCGCGATCGGTGCGTCGAGTTGGGCGCCCGCGCACATCGCAGGCGTCGCACCGACTTCGGCGATGGTCAGCTCGGCGAGCTCGTCGCGATGGTCGACCAGGACTTGGTGCAACTGCTCGAGGCAATGGATCCGCAGCTCGGTGTTGGTGGACCAGTCTGTGGTGTCGAAGGCGCGCCGCGCCGCGGCGACCGCGGCCTCGGCGTCTGCCACCGCCGCGTCGGGAGCGTGGCCGACCACCTCTTCCGTGGCGGGATTAATAGAAGGAAACGTCCCTGGGGTCGCGACCAGCTGACCGTCGATCAGCATCCGCCGATCGGCGCTTCCGCTGCGATGTGTCCCTCGAGATCGTCGACGCTTCCGTCATCCACACTCCCATTGTGATGGAAACTTCATTCTCATCCTCGGCGAATCATACATTCGCGCCATGAGAACTCAAGAAAACCTAGACGGCCTAGTCATGTGCCCTGATGACGGCGATGAGGCGAAAACGGATGCGACAATTAGGCCTGATTTGTCTTGCGATACTGCACAGAGCGAGAGTACGGTTCTCATATTCGAAAGGGAGATTCTTGACGATTGAGACGGACGCGGCTCCGTGAAGACGGCCGTCGTCACCGGAGGCGGCTCGGGCATCGGCCAGGCTGTCGCGAATCGGCTGCGCTCCGACGGGTATCACGTCGCCACCCTCGACCTCTTGGCGTCCGACGACAAGTTCGCGCACACCGCCGACGTCACCGACCGCACTGCGGTCGACGCCGCGCTGTCCGCAGTCCGGGAACAGCTCGGTCCGGTCACCATCCTGGTGAACGCCGCGGGGATGGAACGCTTCAAGCGATTCACCGATCTGACGTTCGACGACTGGCAACACGTCATCGACGTCAACCTGCAACGGCGTGTTCCACTGCGTGCAGGCGGTGCTGCCCGACATGGTCGAGGCCGGCTGGGGACGCATCGTCAACATCTCATCGTCCAGCGCGCAATCCGGGCAGCCGTTCATGTCCGCCTACGTGGCCGCCAAGTCCGCGGTGAATGGCCTGACCAAGTCGCTTGCCCTCGAGTACGGGCCGATGGGCATCACCGTGAACGCGGTGCCGCCGGGCTTCATCGACACCCCGATGCTGCGCAAGTCCGAGGAACGCGGCCTGCTCGGCGGGACCGTCGACGACCACATCGCGCGCACCCCGGTCCGCAGGGTCGGCAAGCCCGAAGACATCGCCGCCGCATGCTCATTCCTGATCTCCGACGAAGCCGGCTATATCACCGGCCAGATCCTCGGGGTCAACGGCGGACGAAACACCTGAACAGCCGAAACACCGAAAGGATCAGTCAGTGGGACGCGTTCAAGGGAAGGTCGCCTTCGTCACCGGCGCCGCGCGCGGACAGGGCCGCAGCCACGCGGTTCGGCTCGCCGAGGAGGGCGCCGACATCATCGCCGTCGACCGGTGCGAGGACTTCGCGACGGTCGGGTACCCGATGGCGACACCGGAGGATCTCGAGGAGACCGCGCAGTTCGTCGAGAAGACGGGCCAACGCGTTGTCACGGCGAAAGTGGACGTGGCCGACGCCGGCCAGCTCAAGGCTGCCCTCGACGACGGCGTCGCCGAACTGGGCAGGCTCGACATCGTCGTCACGGCGGCCGGAATAGCGGGCATGAAGGGGTCCGCGGATCTGGCGGCCTGGATCGACGTGATGAACACCAACCTGATCGGCACCATCAACGCCATCCACGCCGCGCTGCCGCACCTCGGCGAAGGCGCCTCGATCGTCGCCACCGGCTCGACCGCGGCGCTGATGGACGTCGGTAAGAACGACAACCCAGGCGCCGACCCCGGCGGTGCGGCATACCTGCACTCGAAGAGGCTGCTGTCGCAGTACGTCCACAACCTCGCGGCCGAGCTGGCGCCGCGGGGTATCCGCGCCAACGTCGTGCACCCGACGAACACCAACACTCCGATGCTGCAGAGCGCGCCGATGTACAAGTCCTTCCGGCCGGACCTGGAGAACCCGACCCAGGCCGACGCCGAGCCGGTGTTCTACGTGCAGCAGGCCATGAAGGTTCCGTGGGTCGAGCCCGAGGACATCAGCAACATGGTCCTCTTCCTGGTATCGGATGAGGCCCGGTACATCACCGGCACGCAGCAGCGCGTCGACGCGGGCGGCTACCTGAAGTGGTACGACTACCACGTCTAACGGAGGTCTCAAGTGAAGGTTTTCGTCGACTCGGAGCGCTGCCAGGGCCACACGCTGTGCGCGATGATCGCGCCGGATTCGTTTCTGCTCAGCGACATTGACGGCACCTCGTCGCCGGTGAACGAAGTCGTTCCGGCCGACCAGGAGGACGCGGTGCGCGAAGCCGTGCACTCGTGTCCCGAGCAGGCCATCTCGATCGAGGAATGAGGAGACAGTGAGCGTCGACGACATCAGCGCCGCCGACAGCGCCCGCAAGAAGAACCGTACCACTTCGACCGGCACACGCCCGGAGTACCGGATGCAGTTCGACGAGATCACCGAGGAGATGCAGGCCAAGTGCCCGATGGCGTGGACCGACGTCTACAACGGACACTGGGTCGCCGCGGACAGCAAGCATGTCTTCGAGCTCGCGCGCTGTCCGGTGGTGTCCAACGACCACGACATCAACGGTGAGCGCAAGGGCTACCAGGGCATCACGATTCCGAAGGCACAGCGGGCCACCGTCGTGCGCGGCGGCATCCTGGAAATGGACGAGCCCGAGCACAGCCTGTACCGCGGAGCGCTGAACCCGTACCTCTCCCCCGCCGCCATCAAACGGTGGCAGCCGTTCGTCGACGAGATCGTGCGCGCCGCACTCGACGAGAAGATCGAATCGGGCCGAATCGACTTCGTCGACGACCTCGCGAACATCGTGCCCGCGGTGCTGACGCTCGCGATGATGGGCATCGAGCTGCAGAAGTGGCCGGTCTACAGCGAGCCCGCGCACCTCTCGGTGTCCACCCCGGAGCACTCGCCCGACGCCGCGCGCGTCGCCGAGATGAACCGGCAGATGGGCATCGACATGATCACCACGATGATGGAGATCCGGGAGAATCCGCGACCCGGCCTCGTCAACGCGCTGCTGCAATTGCGCATCGACGGTGAGCCGGCTCCCGATCTGGAGATCCTGGGCAACCTGGGGCTGATCATCGGTGGCGGGTTCGACACCACCACCGCCCTGACCGCGCACTCGTTGGAGTGGCTGTCGGAACATCCGGACCAGCGCGAGCTGCTCAGCCGCGAACGTGACACCCTGCTGAACCCCGCCACCGAGGAGTTCCTGCGCTTCTACACTCCCGCGCCGGGTGACGGTCGCACCTTCTCCGAAGACGTCGAGGTCGAGGGCACCAAATTCAAGGAAGGCGAGCGGCTCTGGATCTCGTGGGCGATGGCCAATCGCGACCCCGCGGTGTTCGAAAAGCCCAACGAGCTGATCATGGACCGAAAGGGCAACCGGCACTTCAGCTTCGGCATCGGCGTGCACCGCTGCGTCGGTTCCAACGTCGCCAGGACGGTGTTCAAGTCGATGTTGACCGCCGTGCTCGACCGGATGCCCGACTACGTGTGCGACCCCGAAGGCACCGAGCACTACGAGACGATCGGCGTCATCCAGGGCATGAAGCACCTGCCCGCCACCTTCACACCGGGCCCGAGACTCGGTCCCGGTCTCGATGAGACGCTGGAGAAACTGCAGCGGATCTGCACCGAGCAGGAGCTCGCCCGGCCGATCACCGAACGCAAGGAAGCCGCCGTTATCGACTGAAACGCCAACCCGGCATTCGGGCCGGATGGTTTGATAAGCAGCCAGTACGCGACAGGGAACGGAGAGACGCTCATGAAGCCTTTGAAGGCTGTGATTGCGGCGGCCCTGCTGACCGCGGCTGGGACGGTCGCCGCCCCGCCCGCCAACGCCATGATGATGCTTGGCAACTACGACGTGCTCACCAACAGGTACAACATTTCGTCCTGGGTGTGGGGCATCGCGGCGTGCATCCCGGAGAGGTCGCTGGACTGCGTCGACGTGAACGGGATATCGCGGCTGAAGTACTACTTCGAATACAGCGGCAAGGCGCACCTTTCCGGCGACACCTACACGTTGGTGGTCGACGTGCCCGACGGGCTGCGCTGCCCCGGCCAGGTCCTGCCCTCGCGCGACACCTACACCTGGAACCAGGTCACGCTGGCAGGGGAGATCAACTCCACCTACGACGTGGGCTGCTTCGGCGGCCCGCCGGGGACACAGTTCTGGACCTTCGCCCTGCAGCGGCTCTAGCTCACGCGCCGGGCGGCGGGACGAACCCGCCGAGCAGCTCCTCGATCAGGCGCCCGACGGCGAGTGTGGTGCGGTCCTCCAGGTAGGGCCCGACGATCTGGATGCCGACCGGCAGGCCCGATGCCGTAAAGCCGACGGGGACGACGGTGGCGGGCAGGTGGGTCAGTGTCGCCAACGCCACCCAGGCCATCAGATCGGTGTACGGCCGGATCGCGCCGTCCACCGCGAATGACCCGTTCGGGGAACGGATCGGTGTGGTCGTGCGGGATCGCGGGCATCATCGCCACCGGCATCAGCAGGGCGTCCACCCCGACGAAGAACTCCGCCATCAGCGCGCGCAACTGCTCGCGTTTCTCGTTGGCGAACACCCAGTCCCGGTAGCGCTGGGTGGCGAAACGCGCCGTGCGCGCCAACGGACGGTCATCGTCATCGGTGAGCGACTCCGCGAGCGTGACCATCTTGTCGAATGAGCGTTTCGCCATGGTGGACAACAGGATCGGATACAGGAACTGCTGATACAGCCGGACCACGTCCGGGAGCACGACCGTGGGCCGGGCATCGACCAGCTGCGCGCCGCCCGCCCGCAGCGCACTGGTCGCCGACTGCAAGCACGTCGCCCACCTCTGTCGCGACCGGATAGGCCGGATCGTCGAGCCACAGCGCCAGCCGCAGATCACCCAGCGTCACGGCGCGCGGGGCAGGCAGCTCGAGCCGCCACCCGACGGCCGCTTGCCCTGCCGCGCCTGCGAGCACCCCGAACGCGAGCTCGAGGTCGTCGACGTCGCGGGCGATCGGGCCGACGACCTGGAGGTCGGTGCTCGAGAGGGTGCCCGGTGCCGGTGGCAGGAGGCCGGATTGGGGCACCACTCCCCACGACGGTTTGTGGCCGCACACGCCGCACCAGTTCGACGGGAAACGGATCGAGCCACCGATGTCGCTGCCCAGCTCGAGTGCCGTCATGCCGGTGGCGACGGCCGCCGCGGCACCTCCCGACGACCCGCCGGTCGTGCGCGTCGTGTCCCACGGGTTGTTGGTCGTGCCGAAAATCGGGTTATAGGTCTGCCAGTCCCCCGCAAGCGCCGGGGTGTTGGTCTTGCCGAAGATCACCGCGCCCGCCCCGCGCAGCCGCCGGACCGCCTCCGCGTCGTGCTCCGGCACGTGGTCCCAGGCCGACAGCCCGCACGTGGTGCGCATGCCCGCGGTCTGGTAGGTGTCCTTGACCGTCATCGGCACGCCGTGCAGCGGGCCGACGTCGTCGCCGCGGGCCAACGACGCATCCGCGGCATCCGCGGCAAGGCGGGCACCCTCGGGGTCGAGCGTGACAACGGCGTTGAGCGGCGCGTTGAGCGCTTCGACGCGCTCCAGGTAGTGGTCAAGCAGTTCGCGGCTGGACAGCTCACGGCGCCGGATGGCGTCGGCCAACGCATGCGCGGGCTGCAAACCGATCTCAGACATGCGTCGTGACCTTTCTTTAAGCAAAGAGTACAAACTGCCCGAACGCTACTCCTGCGCTGAAAGACTGCCCGCGTGACAGTCAGCACCGGCGGAGGACGGGGACGTCTATTACGACCCGTACGACGTCGAACTCAACGCCGACCCGTACCCGATGTACCGCGCGGATCCGCGAGGACACGCCGCTCTACTACAACGAGCGGTACGACTTCTACGCGCTGAGCCGCTACGACGACGTCGACGCGCGCACTGAACGACCACGAGCACGTTCAGCTCGGGTCGCGGCGCGATGCTGGAGATCATCAAGGTCGGGCATGCGAGATCCCGTCGGGCATCCTCATCTTCGAGGACCCGCCGATCCACACCATCCACCGCAAGTTGCTCTCGCGGATGTTCACCCCGCGCAAGGTCGCCGCGCTCGAGCCGAAGATCCGCGAGTTCACCGCGGGCTGCCTCGATCCGCTGATCGGCACGGGCCGCTTCGACTTCGTCGACGACCTCGGCGCGCAGATGCCGATGCAGGTCATCGGCATGCTGCTCGGCATCCCCGAGGCAGGACCAGGACAGTCGTCCGCGACCACGGCCGACGCGAACCTGCGCACCGAGGCGGGCAAGCCGATGAGAACCGCCGACGCGGCATCGCCACGGGCGAGGTCGTTCGCGGCCTACATCGACTGGCGCGCCGAGCACCCGTCCGACGACATCATGACCGAACTGCTGAACGCCGAGTTCGCCGACGAGACCGGGCACAGTGCGGCGGCTCACCCGCGACGAGCTGCTGATCGTACCTGCAACGGTCGTCGCCGGCGCGGGCAACGAGACGACGACCCGGCTGATCGGCTGGGCGGGCAAGGTGCTCGCTGAGCACCCGGACCAGCGCGCGACTCGTCGACGAACCCGGCGCTGCATCCCGCCGCGATCGAGGAGCTGCTGCGCTTCGAGCCGCCCGGCTCCGCACGTCGGCCGATACGTGACGCGCGATGTCGAGCTACTACGGGCAGACCGTGCCCGAGGGCAGCGCGATGATGTTGCTCGTCGGTGCCGCCAACCGCGACCAGCGCCGCTTCGGCCAGACGGCGACGCGTTCAACATCCACCGCGAAGCCGCACCAGCACCTCGACCTTCGGCGTCGGCACCCATTTCTGCCTGGGCGCTGCGCTGGCTCGCCTCGAGGGCCGCATCGCGCTCGAAGAGATCCTCGAAACGCTTCCCCGAGTGGGACGTCGATCTGACCGACGCCGAAGCTCAGCCCGACCTCGACGGTGCGCGGCTGGGAGTCGATGCCGGCCTGTGATTTGACTTATCCACACCGAACAGACCAGCTGTCATGACGGGTCGGGTCGAAGGCAAGGTCGCGTTCATCACGGGCGCCGCACGTGGACAGGGCCGCAGCCACGCGGTGCGGCTGGCCGCAGGAGGGTGCCGACATCATCGCGGTCGATATCTGCAAGCCGATCGACGACTGTCGCCTGTATCCCGGCGTCGACACCCGCCGACCTCGCCGAGACGGTCAAGCTGGTCGAGAGGCTCCGGCCGCCGCATCGTCGCCGCCGAGGTCGACGTTCGTGACTACGACGCGCTGAAGGCCGCGGTCGACGGCGGCGTCCAGGAGCTCGGCCGGCTCGACATCGTGGTCGCCAACGCGGGCATCGGCAACGCGGGCAACAGACTGCACAAGACCAACGAAGCACATCTGGCAGGACATGATCGACATCAACCTCACCGGCGTGTGGAAGTCGGTGAAAGCCGCTGTGCCGCACCTGATCTCGCGGCGGCCGCGGCGGATCGATCATCTTGACCAGCTCGGTCGGCGGCATGAAGGCCTATCCGCACACCGGCCACTACATCGCCGCCAAGCACGGCGTCGTCGGCCTGATGCGGACCTTCGCCGTCGAACTCGGCCAGCACATCGATCCGCGTCAACTCGGTGCATCCGACCACAGGTCAACACCCCGATGGCGATGAACGAGGCGACCTTCCGGCTGTTCGCGCCGCGACAAGGAGAACCCGGGGCCGGAGGACTTCGCACCGGTCTCACAGATGATGCACACACTGCCGGTGCCGTGGGTCGAGCCCGAGGACATCAGCAACGCCGTATTGTTCTTCGCCTCTGACGAATCACGTTACGTCACAGGCGTTCAGCTGCCCGTCGACGCGGGCTGCTCTACTCAAATAAGAGAGATCGGAGGAGACGATGATGCCTGATTACGACTACGAAGAGATGAAGAAGGAAGCCGAGCAGTACATCAAGTTCGAGAAGGACAAGAAGAACCGCATCGCCTACATCACGTTCGATCGGCCGGATGCGCAGAACTCCACCACGCTGGGCATGCGGCAGAACTACGCCGATCTGATCCACAAGTGCAACGTGGACGACGACGTCAAGGTCGTCGTGATCCGCGGCGAGGGTGAGGATTTCGGCAGCGGCGGCGACCTCCCCGAACAGCGGGGCATGCTGGAGAACCCCGGCATGCCGCTGCTGCACGAGCTGGCCATCAACGACGACGACGTGAAGTACCCGCCTGGTGGCTCGTACCGCTACCTGTCGACGGTCACCGACTTCTACGCCAAGGCCAAGGCGGGCAACCGGCCGCTGCAGGAGCTGCGGAAGATCAGCATCATCGAGGCGAAGGGCTACTGCTACGGCTGGCACTTCTACCAGGCAGGCGACGCCGACCTGGTCATCTCCTCCGACGACGCGCTGTTCGGCCATCCGGCGTTCCGCTACGTCGGGTGGGGGCCGCGGCTGTGGTGGTGGGCGGAGACGATGGGTCTGCGCAAGTTCTCCGAAATGCTGTTCACCGGAAGGCCGTTCAGCGCCAAGGAGATGTACGACTGCGGCTTCATCAACAGCGTGGTGCCGCGCGATGAGCTCGAGAAGGAGACCGAGAAGTACGCGATGGCCTGCTCGAAGTCCCGCCCCACCGACACGGTCGCGGTGCAGAAGACCTTCCTCGAGCTCTACAAGCAGCACAAGGGTGAGTACTTCGGCAGCCTGCTCACCGGCATGGTCGAGGGCATGCTGCCGCTGATTCAGAACGACCAGCAGAACGACGTCGACCTCACCGAGGGCACGTTCGAGAAGGGCCTCAACAACGTGGTGAAGGACAACGACATGAACTTCCCGCCCGAGTGGCGTCTGAGCCGCTCGGGTCGCAAGAAGCCCTGAGCCCCAGGCAAACGTGTCGGCACTGAAGGGCATCCGCATCGTCGAACTGGCCGAATCGGTGGCAGGGGAATACTGCGGGAAGCTGCTCGCCGACTTCGGCGCCGAGGTCATCAAGGTCGAACGGCCCGGGAGCGGGAAGTCCGACCCGGGCGATGACACCCGGCGCAGCGCTGTTCGCATACCTGAACACGAACAAGCGGTCCGTCGTGCTCGACGGTCGAACGACGCTCGACCTGCACGACTCATCGCCACGGCGCACGCGGTCATCGACGATCACGACCGTCGTCGGTCCGATGACTGGCGCAGCCGACATCCCGACGTGGTGTTCTGCTCGATCACCCCGTTCGGTCATGACGCGCCCCGGAGATGCGGAACGCCAAGAGCATCAACGTGTTCCACGCCAGCGGCTGGGGTTATCACACGCCCAGCCACGCCGATCCGGCGATGCCGCCGCTGAAGGGCCCCGGCCGCTTCCTCGCCGACTACGAGGCCGGCCTGGACGCGGCGCTGTGCGTGGCGTCGTGCCCTGTTCGCTCAGACTGCATCACGGCCGCGGCGAGTTCATCGACGTCTCCGCAGCAAGCGGTGCTGGTGTCGCGGGCCGACTGCATACTGGGCCGGTTCGTCACCGGTGAGATCGCGCCGGAGGACACCCGCGACGACTACGACCAGCAGGGCCCCGCGTCGTTCTTCGCCTGCGCGCGACGGGCACGTCTATCTCTACATGACCAACGGATACCACTGGATGCAGCTCAAGGAGCTGATGGGCCGCCCGCCGTGGCTGGACGAGTTCGACGACGACTGGCTCGAGTTCTCGGTGACCCGCGAGAAAGTGGCGACGTTCCACCGCGGCTTCGACCAGTGGATACGCGACCAGGCCGAGAGATGCCGTCGCCGAGACAGGCTCAACGTCTGGGCGTCCCGCTGGTGCCGGTCAACGCCATCGACGATCTGCGCCACTCGCCGCAATACCGCCATCGCGGCTTCTTCCACGAGGTCGACACATCCGGTGCTCGGCACGGCGGCATACCCGACGGTCCCATACCGGATGAGCGGCTCGCCGGCCGAGATCACCAGTCCCGCACCGGCTTTCGGGCAGCACACCGGCCGAAGTGCACGCCGAGTTCGAGATCGCGCGGCCACGGTTGACCGTCAAGTCCCCGCAACTCAAGCCGCCGAGGACGCCGCGGGGCGGACCCCTGGAAGGGGTGCGGGTCGTCGAACTCACCAAGGTGTGGGCCGGGCCGTACGCGGGGAAGCTGCTGGCGTTCCTCGGCGCCGAGGTGATCAAGGTCGAGAACTCGAACCGGCCCGAGGAGATGCGCGCCTACGGCGGCACCGACATCAACCATGCACCGTATCTTCCTGAGCATCAATCCCGAGATCCTCAGCGTCGACCTGGACATCAAGACACCTGCGGGAATCGACCGGCTGCGCGACCTGATCGGCCGCAGCGACATCGTGATCAACAACCTGCGCCCGGGGGCGATGGAGCGCCAGGGGCTGGGATACGAGGCCCTGCGGGCCATCAAGTCCGACATCATCTCGGTGTCGATCAAGATGTGGGGCAACGACGGACCACTGGGCTACCAGACGGGCTATGCGCCATGCTTCGCCGCGCTGGCGGGCCTGGCGTCGCTCGTCGGATACGACGGCGGGCCGCCGCTCGGCGCGAGCATGCGATACGGGGACTCCACCGTCGGCGCGGCCTCGGCGTTCGCGGCCGTCGCGGCACTGCATGCACCGCGAACTCACCGGACAGGGACAGTTCGTCGACGTGTCCGCCGTCGAGGTGCTGACGTCGATGATCGGCGACAGCGTGCTCGAGCAGGCCCTGACCGGACAGCGAGTCGGGCCCGACGGCAACCACCATCCCGACATGTCCCCGCACGGCTGCTACCCGTGTGCGGGCGGTGACTGGATCAGCATCGCCGTCGCCGACGACGCCGAACGGCGAGGCGCTGCGCGAGGCGCTCGGTCACCGGTGACCGCTCGACCGACGCTGACACCGAGCCCCACGACGCCGCGCGAGCTCGCGCATCGGCTGCGCAGTGCAGGCGTCGCCGCGGCCAAGAGCGCTACCTCGATCGACGTCATCGGCGATGAATTGCTCTGGGAGCGCGGCGCATACCGCTTCGTGTCCGACCACGTCGAGGGGCAGCGACCCGTCCTTGGCCCGTCGTGGCGGATGTCGCGCAACCCGGCGCTGATCGAACGCGGCGCCCCCGACCTCGGCGAGCACAACGACTATGTCTTCTCGGACTGCGACGGAGCCGGGCATGCGGCGACGTCGACTGGAGACCCGATGACACAGACACTCGCCGGCACGGTGGCGTTGGTGACCGGCGCAAGCAGCGGTATCGGCGCCGCGACGGCACGCGCGTTGGCCGCCGAGGGAGCCGCGGTCGCTCTGCTCGCGCGCCGCGCCGACCGGCTCGACGAACTGAAGGCAGAAATCGAGGCGGCGGGCGGCACTGCGCTCGCCACATCCGCCGACGTGACCGACGCCGACCAGGTGGCCGCCGCGGTGGCGGCCACGGTCGGCGAGTTGGGCCGCCTTGACACGTTGGTGAACAACGCGGGGCTGTTGCGAATGGGCGATGCCGCCGCAGGCGCCGCTGGCGGAGTGGGACGACCTCGTCGCCGTGAACGTGCTTGGCGTCCTGTACGCCACGCACGCCGCACTCCCGCACCTCATCGCGGCGGCGGCGGACTCGCCGCGCGGCGTCGCCGATGTCGTCACGGTCAGTTCAACCGGGGGCCGAGTGGCAAGGCCGGGCACCGCCGTGTACTCGCTGACCAAGTTCGGGGTCAACGCATTCAGCGAAGGGATCCGGCAGGAACTGATCGGCAAGCGGGTCCGCGTCGGGATCGTCGAGCCGGGCACCGTCCAAACCGAGATCACCGAATCCCTTCCCGCGCAGGCGCAGCAAGCGCAGGCGAGCGGACCGCGGGCATGGTCAAACTGCAGCCGGAGGACATCGCCGACGCGGTGCTCTACATGGTGACCCGCGACCGCAGGGTGGCGGTCAACGAGATGCTGGTTCGCTCCGCCGAGCAGACCTGGTGAGCGGAAGGTGGGTCACCGGCGACCATACGGGCTGTCGTTTCCCGCGCGATCCGGCCGCCTTCCGCGACGGCGATGTCGCGTTCCTCACCAAGGCATTTCGAGCACGGCGCCTGGGTCGACGAAGGTGCGGATCGACAGGTGCGAAGAAGTCGCCGGCGGCAGCACCGGCCGCAAGATGCGTCGCTGGACGTCGACTACGCAAAGCCCGCGGCCCGGACCTGCACACCGAACTGTTCGTGAAGTTCTCCCGCGACTTCGACGACCCGGTGCGTGACCGCGGCAGGACGCAGATGGAGTCCGAGGTCAGGTTAGCCTCACTGTCGCTGCCGCCCGGGTTTCCCCATCGCGGTGCCGCGCACGCAGTTCGCCGATTACCACCGCGAAACCGGCACCGGAATTCTGATCAGCCAGCGAATCCGGTTCGGCTTCAACGGAATCGAGCGGCAGTATCACAAATGCCTCGACTACGAGATGCCCAGACCAGCTCGAGCACTACCGCGCGCTGCTCACCGCCGTCGCGCGGCTTGGCGGGGGCACATCGGTCCGGGCGGCTGCCGGCGCGCCTCATCGACGAGTTCCCCGTCGACCTGCGGGCCGCCGCCGTGGGTGAGCCGCCGCCGCTGACGCCCGACAAGCTGCAACGCCGCCTCGCCCATGCTTGCCGAGTTCGCCGAAACGCATCCCAGGTCTGTTGCCCGCCAACGTCCGATCGCCGGAGTTTCTGGCGCGGCTCGCCGACGGAGGCCCCGCAGGTGATGGAGCAGGAACCGGCGATCTGGCGCTACCTCGCCGAGGCGCAGCGACTACATCGCGCTGTCGCATTGGAACGCCAACGTCGACAACGCATGGTTCTGGACGCGACGTCGATGGCGTTCTGCGGTGCGGCCTGATGGACTGGGGCTGCGTAAGCCAGTTGAACGTCGCGATGGCGATCTGGGGCGCGATGTCCGGCGCCGAAACCGAGCTTGTGGGACGGCCATTTCGACGAGCTACTGCGCATTGTTCTGCGACGAGGTGCGCGCAGCGGGCGGGCCCGGCACTGGATCCTGCGGAACTGAAGCGCCAGGTGGTGCTGTACGTCGTACTGATGGGCGTCACCTGGCTGCTGGATGTGCCCGCTCTGATTTCGCGCGAAGGGTTCCGGGCAGCGGCGCGGCGACGTAGCCGAGGACAGACGCACGCCCATCAAGGATCCGAGGAGAGGCATCCGCGCGCCGCTGCAAATGTTGATCAACGTCGTTGAATCTATGGGAGGCACGCAGCGATCTCGGCCGGAGCACTGGCGGCGGTCGTAGCCGATGAGCGCGCGCACCTGCTCGCGCGCGAAGAACTCCTGGTCCTCGCCGTAGCCCTGCACGCCGTCCCACCGCCAGTCGGTGAGTGTCCAGAAGGTCATCCTGCCCGGCCAACCCAGCCAGCGCAGGGCCGTGCGCACCTCCCCTTCGGCGTGCAGGGTGCGCCCGCGGTCGTCCTCGGCGTCCAGCACGACACGGGCCGGCGCGCCCGACTCGGCGTTGCGAGCACTCGCCGCTCCCCCGATAACGAGTTCTCCGAGCACCCCGTCACGCATGAGATAGCCGCCCACGACCGTGTCGACACCCGGTTCTCGCTGGCCATGGTGATCGCGTGCCAGTGCGCATCGGGCGCGGCGATCGCCCACAGATAGTCGCCGGACCGCCGGGCACCGGGCCGGTGCGGACCCCAGGTGCGGTCGCGCATCGAGTAGCAGTCCACATCGAGACGCTCGCCGTTCAACGTCGCCGTGCCACGCATCCGGCCGGGCTGATCGAAGTGGCAGTGCGCCGGACGCCGCTGTGCCCCAGCACGTGTGGCGTGCATCAGCGCCGTCCACTCGAGATCAAGGTCGAGCCCCAGCTCCGAATACGAAAGCCGGTAGCGCTGCATCGGTTCGACGCACCTCGTGCCGTAAGCGAGTTGGGCAGTCGGAAGTCCCGGAAATCCAGTGGCCCCGTTGGCGGCTGGCGCCAGCGCCAGTCGTAGAACAGACAGTCGTAGGGCTCTTCACCACTCGGGTCCCACAGCGCGGGACCGCCGCCGGAGACCCCGGTGCGGACGTCGTGGAAGTAGTAGACGAAGCCGTTGATGTCCCGTTCGGGTATCGAGAAGCCAAACCAGCCGCTCTCGTTCCAGTAGTCGTCATCACCGGCCGGGTGAAAGACCTCGTCGGCTTCGCCGATCGGCTGCGTCATGATTTCGCAGGGCGCCTGCCACAGGCCGACGATAGCGTCGATGAGCCCCTCTGCCTCAATCGGCCAACTCGACCCGGCTTGCGGCCCGTGCTCGGCGAGTTCGCCTTCGTGTTCGGCGCAAGTGTGCATCAACAAGTTGCGCGCCATCACAATCCGTTGGGAGCGAACTCGTTTGGGAAGGTCCGGTAGGCACTGGTTGATCCCCTTCATCGCCTGCACGAGCTGTGGCGAGGTGAGCGCATCCTTCGTCACCACATTGCGGTAGGCTGGGGTCCGCCATCGCCTGCGCGGCGAAGCGCGCATACCAGCTGGGGTTGCCGAGGGCGGCGAGGTGATCGGTCAGCGGGCAGACCAACGTCCCGACCCAGTCACGTAGCTCGGTCGACCCGGCGATACGCGAGAGCATCTGGCCGCGCAATTCTTCGATCGGGGCGCGGTGCTTGCTTTCGATCGCCCGCAGCAGATCGGTCCGCGTGCCGAAGTGGTAGCAGGCCGCGGCGTTGTTGCCCTGGTTCGGCGGCCTCGCTGATCTGCCGGTTGGAGACGGCGTACATCCCGCGCTCGGCGAACAGCCGCTCCGCCGCCAGCAGCAGCGCTTCCCTTGTTGCCGAGGAGCGGTCGCCGCTCAGGACTCTGGCTGCGGTCACCGCTTCAGTAGAACACCGCGGCATGAGTTAAATCAAGCAGTTTATTTAAGCCATCCGACCTCGCGCAGGAACGGCTGGGTGTGCGCGATGCGGCCGGTCAGCGTCTTGGGGTCGCCGGTGCACAGCATGAACGCGGTCTGGGTGATCAGCTCGATGTCCTCGGTATCGGTCTTGGCCAGATCGAGCGTGCCCGCGCCCGGGGTCGCCACCGGGTTCGTCGGCGCCGCGGCGTTGACGGCGATCCCGTCGTCGTACAGCTCGGCGGCGAGGCTCTTCGTCAGGCGGTTCAGAGCGGCCTTGACGGTGCCGTAGATCCCGAAGCCGGCCGTCGGGTCGAACTCGGAGAACGGCGGGCCCGCCGGCAGGTCGCCGCCGACGGAGGTCAGGTTGAGCACCCACCCGCGGCCGCGCTCGCGCATCGCCGGGATCGCCAGCTGGGTCAGGTGCAGCGGCGCGAGCACGTGCATCTCGACCATCAGCCGCGCCCGCTTGTCCGGGAAACTCGTCCAGTGGCCGCAGGAACGTCACGGCGGCGTTGTTGACCAGAATGTCCGGGTGCGCCGACACGGTCGACGACCTCGGCGAAGAGCCGCTCGCGGTCCTCGGCACGTCGACAGGTCCGCCTGCACCGCGATCGCGGACCCGCCGCCTGCGTTGATCTCGTCGCAGGTCTGGCTAAGCGAGCCTTGGTATTTCGGGTCGGGGTCCATGCGTGCGCGCGGTGATCGCCACCGTCGCGCCTTCGGCCGCGAAGCGCTGCGCGATCGCCTTGCCCAGGCCCCGGCTGGCGCCGGTGACCAGCGCCACCTTGCCGTCACAGCGTCAATCTGACAACCTCCGTACTCCTAGTCGCGCGGAATGCCCGCGAGCTTGTCGGCGAACTTCGCCTCGGCGGCTTCGCGCAGCCGCAGCAGGTGCTCGGACGGGAAGACGTCGGGTGCGGGCTTCGACGTCCTTGAGCAGCAGGCGGGCCAGCGTCACCTTGTGCACCTCGGTCGGCCCGTCGGCCAAGCCCGAGCACGAACGACTCGGTCAGGTACTGCACGAACGGCATCTCGTGTGACGTGCCGAGCGAGCCGTGGATCTGCAGCGCGCGGGCCGACACGTCGTGCAGCACCTTCTGCATCATCGCCTTGACCGCCGAGATGTCGGCCCGGACCGCCTTGTAGTCGTTGTACTTGTCGATCTTCCACGCGGTTTGGAGGGTCAGCAGCCGGAACGCCTCGATCTCCATCCACGAGTCGGCGATCATCTCCTGCACCATCTGCTTGTTGGCGAGCACCTCACCCTGGGTGTACCGCGACACCGCCCGCTCGGTGATCATGTCGAAGATGCGGCGGACCAGCCCGACGGTGCGCATGGCGTGGTGGATTCGGCCGCCGCCGAGCCGCGTCTGCGCGACGACGAACGCGCCGCCACGCGGGCCGAGCATGTGATCGTCCGGGCACCCGGACGTTCTCGTAGCGGACGTAGCCCTCGCGGCCGCCTCCGCCGAGCGGCTGGTAGCCGAGGCCGACATCGCGCAGCACGTTGATGCCCGGGGTGTCGCCCGGGCACGACGAACATCGAATACCGTTCGTACGGCGGCGCTTCCGGGTCGGTCATCGCCATCACGATGATGAACGACGCCATCGACGCGAACGACGAGTACCACTTCTCGCCGTTGATGACCCAGTGGTTGCCATCCTGTACCGCCTGGTGGTGAACACCTTGGGATCGGCGCCGCCCTGCGGCTCGGTCATCGAGAAGCACGACACGATCCGGTTGTCCAGCAGCGGCTCGAGGTAGCGCTCCTTGAGCTCCGGTGTGCCGTAGTGGGCGAGGATCTCGCTGTTGCCGGAATCCGGTGCCTGCGAACCGAACACGATCGGCGCGCATTCGGAGCGGCCGAGGATCTCGTTGAGCAGCGCCAGCTTCATCTGACCGAAGCCGGGGCCGCCCAGATGCGCGCCGAGGTGGGTGGCCCACAGGCCGCGCTCCTTGACGATTTCCTGCAGCGGCGGGATGAGCGCCTGGCGGACCGGGTCGTTCAGGTCGTGGGACTCCTTGACGATCAGGTCGATCGGTTCGCACTCCGAGCGCACGAAATCGATCGACCCAGGCCAGCTGCTCGGCCCACTCGGGGTCGGTCGCGAAGTCCCACGCCATTCGTCGTCCTTTCAGTCGGTGGGCGGTCATCGACCACTTGGCGCGACGCGCGGCGGCGTCGTCGGTGGCATGACTGAGCACTTGGTTGCGGTTCTCGAGTTCCAGCGCCGCGTCGAGTCCTGCCGCGTCGGTGTTGACCTGCAGCGCCCGCTTCGTCAGTTGCACGCCGAGCGGCGCCAGGTCGGCGATCCTGCTCGCGAATTCGACCGCACGGGCGGCAAGACGGTCCGGCTCGACGAACTCGCTGACCAGCCCGCGGCGGTCGGCCTCGTCGGCCGACACCGTGCGCCCGGTCAGCATCCAGTCGGCGGCGACGCTGGTGCCGACGATCCGCGGCAGGTGGTAGCTCATGCCCATCTCCGCACCGGACAGCCCGAGCAGGATGGCGCGCGTTGCCGAATGCGGCTGCCGTGGAGCAGATCCGGATGTCGGCCGCCAGGCACAGCGCGAGCCCCGCGCCGACGCATGGCCCGTTGACCGCCGCGACGACGGGTTGCGGCAGTTTCCGGATCGCCTGTGGCAGCGCAGCCATCGCCTCCTGGAAGCGCATCCGGTCGATGGCCGGGGCAGCGGCGTCGGGCACTGCCGGCCCGAAGTCGCGCATGTCGATGCCGGAGCAGAATCCGCGGCCTGCGCCGGTCAGCACGACGGCGTGCACCGAAGCGTCATCGCCAACGGACGCGAGCGTCTCGACGAGTTCGCGCCGCATCACATCGTTGATCGCGTTGAGCTGCCGCGGCCGGTTCAGTCGCAGGACAACGACGCCGGCGTGCGGCCGTTCGACGATCAGCGTCTCGGTCACCGGGCTCAGCGCCGGGGCAGGCCGAGGACTTGTTGCGCGATGATGTTGCGCTGGATCTCCGAGGTGCCGCCTGCGATGGTGCCGCCGAAGCTGCGGGCGTAGCGCTCGAACCAGCTGGCGAAGTAGTGGTCGAGGTTCATGTGCGCGTAGGGTCCCGTCGTCGACGGATGGATCAGCCCATCGGGACCCGCAGCGGTCAGCGCATTCTCGAGCGCCTGCCGCTCCGCTTCGGAGCCGAACAGCTTGAGCACCGACACCGACGCCGTGTCCATCTCGCCGCGCGCGGCCCGCGCAAGCGCCGCAGAACCCATCGCCCGCAGCGCGATGTAGTCCATGATCGTCGTGGCGTACTGGTCGCGCTGCAGCTCGCCGCGCGGGCGGAAGTCGGCGATCATGTTGTCGATCCGGTCGGCGAAGCCCAGCCACATCATCGTGCGCTCGTGGCCGAGTGACCCGTTGGCGACGCCCCAGCCCCCGTTCAGCGGGCCGACGAGGTTCTCGGCGGGCACCCTGGCGTCGGTGAAGAACACCTCGTTGAAGTCCAGGTTGTCCTGACCGCACATGTCCGCGAACGGCCTGCACACCACACCCGGGGTGTCGGTCGGGATGATCAACGCGCTGATGCCCTTGTGCTTGGGCGCATCCGGGTCGGTGCGAACGAACGTCGAGCAGGAAGTCGGCGTGGTGGGCGCCCGAGGTCCACACCTTCTGGCCGTTGACGACGAAGTCGTCGCCGTCACGCACCGCGCGGGTGCGCAGCGACGCGAGGTCCGAACCGGCGCTCGGCTCGCTCATCCCAAGGGAAGCGGTCATCTCGCCCCGCAGCACGGGCACCGCCCAGCGATGCTTCTGCTCATCGGAGCCGAACGAAATCAGCGACGCCGCAATGATGTTGACGCCCTGCGGGTTGAGGCTGTGGTAGATGCGTCGTCGGCACAGCTCATCGAGGTGCACGAACTGTTGCAGCACGGACGCGTTGCGGCCGCCGAACTCCGGCGGCTGGGCGGGCAGCAGCCAGCCGTTGTCGAACAGCAGCCGCTGCCAGTCGCGCGCCCACTGCGGCATGTGCGACACCGACGTCGGCCGCTCCAGCGTGTCGGCCTCCTCGGGCAGATGCTCGTCGAGGAATGCCGAGAACTCGGCGCGGAACTCCTCGACGTCGGAATCAAAAGTCAGCTGCATCGAATTCCTCTGCGATCATCGCGCGATGTTCGGCCGCGCCGCCGAGCATCAGCTCGCCCGCCTTGGCCCGCTTGAGCGCGAACTGCAAGTCGTTCTCCCAGGTGAATCCCATGGCGCCGAACAGCTGAAGGCCGTGCCGGAACACCACCGCCTGGCACTCCCCCGCAGCGGCCTTCGCCATCGCCGCCGCCAGGCGCCGACGCGGATCGTCTGCGGAAATGGTCAGCGCCGCGAAGTACGACAGCGCGCGGGCGCGCTCGATGGCGACGTGCATGTCGACGGCCTTGTGCTGAACGGCCTGGAAGGACCCGATCGCAACGCCGAACTGCTGGCGCTGCTTCACGTGTTCGAGCACCAGGTCGAGGATGCGCTGGCAGGCGCCGACCGTGGTGATCGCCATACCGGTCAGCGCCAGGTGGCGGGCCTTCTCCGCGTCCGTGTGCAGTCGCTCCGTGTCGGGCAGCCGAACACCGGCGAACGAGACGTCGGCGATGTGCAACGCCGGGTCGAACACCTGGCTGCGCCGGATGGCGACGCTGCGCCGGCGTCGACGAGGAAGACCCCGCCCTCGGTCACCACCGCCAGCCGTTCGGCCCGGTCTGCGTCGAGCACGTGGCGCGCCGTCCCGTTCAGCACCCAGCCGTCGGCGTCGCGGTAGGCGGTGATCCCGTCGTAGATCGCGGCGCCCGCCTGCCGCGGGTCGAAGCGGTCCCCGGCCAGCGGCGCGAACTGCGTCAGCGTCGCCAGGAACGGCGTCGGGTCGGTGGCCCGGCCGAGTTCCTCGAGCACGATCGCCAGCTCGACCGCGTTCTCCGGATCGGTCAGCTCGGTCCAGCCCGCGTCGATGTAGGCCTGCCACAGCGGCGCCGGGTCGACCCCGTTCTCGGCGACCTCGCGGACCAGCGACGGCGGGCACTGCTTGCCGACAGCGTCGCGCACCGTGTCCTGCCACAGCCGCTGATCAGCATCGAACTCGAGCAGCATCCGGGCGCCTCCTGGTGCGGTATCGCGTCGACTAGGAGAATAGCATTCTCCTTAGATGTTGTAATCGTTCTCCGAAAGCAACTACCGCGTTTCGCCACCTGACTGCTGAGCAGTTGACCAGCGCACACTCTGACCTGCGCAGAAGTAAGCATTGCGCTTGAGAACGCTATGAGAACCCAATTCTTGCCAATGAAGAACTGGGCTTTACACTGAGGGTATTGTGACGAGTATCGGAGGCGGCTGACGTGATCGAACACGGCGACGGGACGAAGACACCCGTCATCGACGCCAGCGTGCACATCTTCATGCAGTCGAACAAGGACCTGCGCAAGAGCTTCATGCAGGAGCCGTACCGCAGCCGCGGGTTTCCCGACTACGAGATGGACTGGTATCAGCGCACCGGGCGGCGAATACGTCAAGGGCGCCGACAAGTCGGGCTACCCGAGTTCCGATCCCGCCGTGGTCGCCGAGGAACTGTTCGACAAGCGCGGCGTCGACGTCGCGATCCTGCACCCGATGACCCGCGGGCATCATGCCGGACCGGCACCTCGGCACCGCGATCGCCGCGGCGCACAACGAGATGATGGTGACGCGCTGGCTCGACGACGACCGAGTACGGCGAGCGCTTCCGCGGCACCATCCGGGTCAATCCCGACGACATCGCGGGCGCACTGCGCGAGATCGACAAGTACAAGGACCATCCCCGCGTCGTGCAGATCGGGGTACCGCTGCAGTCGCGCGAGCTGTACGGAAAGCCGCAGTTCTGGCCGCTGTGGGAGGCCGCGGTCGAGGCGAACCTGCCGGTCGCCGTGCACATCGAGGTCGGGCTCGGGCATCGCCGCCGCCGCCGACGCCGTCGGGCAACACCCGGACCTACGAGCAGTACCTGTCGCTTCATGGCGCTGAACTACCTGTATCACCTGATGAACATGATCGCCGAGGGGGTATTCGAAAGGATGCCCGACCTGAAGTTCGTCTGGGCCGACGGCGCGGCGGACATGCTGACGCCGTTCATCTGGCGGATGGACTGCTTCGGCCGGCCGCACCTCGAGCAGACGCCGTGGGCGCCGAAGATGCCGAGCGACTACCTGCCCGGCCACGTCTACTTCGTCCAGGGCGCGCTGGACGGTCCAGGTGACACCGACTTCGCCGGCGAGTGGTTCGGCTTCACCGGCAAGGAGGACATGGTGATGTACGGCTCCAGCTACCCGCACTGGCAGGCCAACGAGCTGACGGTGCCCGGCGCCTACAGCCGCCGAGCAGCGCGACAAGTTGTGCTGGCGCAACGCCGCGCAGCTCTACGGGATAGACGTCGGGGCCGGTGTCGGCGCACAGTAGCAGAGCAGAGGCTTCGAGCAAGGGAGACCACGATGACGGTGACCACCACAGAGCGCAGGCCCGCGGCCGAGCGCATCGCCGTCCGGTGCGTCGACTCCGACGTCCACCCGGTGCCGCGGCGCGGCGAGCTGGCGCAGTACATCCCGGAGCCGTGGCGCAGCAAGTACTTCGCGCACCAGCAAGGTCGGCGAGCAGATCTACTACGACGCCCCCGACTACGCGCACGCCTACGCGATGCGCGTCGACACCTTCCCCGCCGACGGCGAGTTCCCCGGCAGCGACCCGGATCTGGCGTTCAAGCAGCTGATCATGGAGGCCGGCGCCGACATCGCGATCCTCGAGCCCGCCGCCTACCCGGCCCGATCTCGCCGAGGCGAACCACGCGCATGTCGTGCGCGCTCAACGACTGGCAGGCCAACCACTGGCTGGACAGCCACAACAACTGGCACGAGCGGTGGCGCGGGTCGATCTGCGCCGGCCATCGAGGACACCGGAGCTGGCCGCGCGCCGAGATCGAGAAGTGGGCCGGCCACCCGTACATGGGCCAGATCCTGATCAAGGCCGAGCCGCGGCCGTCGTGGGGCGACCCGAAGTACGACCCGATCTGGGCGGCGGCCACCAAGCACGACATCACCGTGAGCTGCCACCTGTCGCGCAGCCAGTACGAAGAGCTGCCGATGCCGCCGGTCGGGCTGCCCAGCTACAACCACGACTTCATGGTCACCTACTCGCTGCTGGCGGCGAACCAGGTGATGAGCCTGATCTTCGACGGCGTCTTCGACCGCTTCCCGACGCTGCGAATCGTGTTGGTGGAGCACGCTTTCACCTGGATCCTGCCGCTGATGTGGCGGATGGACGCCATCTACGAGGCCCGCAAGTCGTGGGTGGACATCAAGCGCAAGCCGTCGGAGTACGTCAAGGACCACATCAAGTTCACCACGCAGCCGCTGGACTATCCCGAGGACAAGACCGAGCTGACCCGGGCGTTCGAGTGGATGGAGTGCGAGAAGATCCTGCTGTTCTCGTCGCGACTACCCGCACTGGACGTTCGACGACCCGCGCTGGCTGGTCAAGCACCTTCCCGAGCACGCCCGCGAGGCCGATCATGTTCCGCAACGGCATCGCGACCTACCACCTTCCGGACACGGTGCCGGCCCTCGAGGGCCAGGTTCGGGTGTTCTGACTAGTGGCCAGAGGAGACGAAGCCGCCCCGGCTGGCGCAGGGGCGTGAGCACGTCGTAGCCACCGTCGACGAGATCCCGCCGGGCACACACAAGTTGGTGCCCATCGGCCGCCACGGCGTCGGCGTGTACAACGTCAACGGCACGTTCTACGCGATCGCGAACTACTGCCCGCACGAAGGCGGCCCGCTGTGCTCGGGCCGGCCGCGCGGCCGGACCGTCGTCGACGAGAAGCGTGCCCGGCGACGCGGTCGATGGTGCGCGATCTCGAGTTCATCTACTGCCCCTGGCACCAGTGGGGTTTCGAGCTCGCGACCGGCACCACCGCGGTCAAGCCGGAGTGGAGCATCCGCACGTATCCGGTCCGGGTCGTCGGCAACGACGTATTGGTGATGGCTTGACGAACGCGGTGAGGATCGCAGCGAGGGACGAGCGAGGACCGGAGCGAAGGCAGTCGAACGAAGCACGACGACTCGGCCGACAGGCGTGGCGAGAAGACTTCGAGGTCAACGGCGGCGACGTCGTCTACGAAATCCTCGGCAAGGAAGGCGATTTCATCGCGCTGACGCCCGGCGGCCGGTACAGCAAGGACATCGAGGGGCTGCGGCCGCTGGCCAAGAAGCTGGTCGAGGGCGGGCTACCGGGTGCTGCTGTGGGACCGGCCCAACTGCGGCAAGTCCGACGTCCAGTTCTACGGGCAGAGCGAGTCCCACATGCGGGCCGAGACGCTGCACGCGCTGATCACCGGCCTCGACATCGGGCCGTGCGTCATCGCGGGCGGCTCGGGCGGTGCGCGCGACTCGATGCTGACGACGATGCTCTACCCCGAGATCGTCACCAAGCTGGTGGTGTGGAACATCGTCGGCGGGGTCTACGGGACCTTCGCGCTCGGCTCCTACTACGTCATGCCGACCATCCACGCCGCCCGCGGCCCTCGGGATGGCAGGGTCCGCTGCGCCTGCCGGAGTGGAAAGAGCTGCATCGCCGCCAACCCGCGCAACAAGGACCGGATACTGGCGCACGACAGCGACGAGTTCCTCAAGGTGATGCTGCGCTGGCTCAACGCGTACGTGTCCAAGCCCGGCCAGACCATCCCCGGTGTGCCCGACGAGATGTTCGACAACATCAAGGTGCCCACGCTGATCATCCGCGGCGGCGAGAACGACTGGGACCACCCGAAGCGGACGTCACTGGAGGTCAGCTGCCTGATCAAGGGCTCCAAGCTCATCGACCCACCGTGGCCTGAGGACGCATGGGAGCGTGCCAGCGAGGCCCGGGCCCAGGGAAAGGTCAAGCGCTTCAACATGTTCGACACCTGGGTGCAGGCCGCACCGGCGATCCTGAAATTCCTGGATAAGTGATGAAGCTACGTCGTCAGGATGCGCACCTCGCAGTTGAGGGACGCCTCGAGCGCGGTGTGGATACGGCTCTCCGGGATGCGGTCGAGGTCGGCCTTGCGCAACGTCACGTGGACGATGTCGAGGCCGTCGTCGCCCGGGGTGCGGGTGATCTCGCCGGTCAGCCCGAACCCGGCGAGCACGCCGTGGGCGTCGTCGTCGGTGCCCCTGCTCACGTACGTGACGACGCCAGGGATCGGCGCCGTGCCGAACGCCTTGGCGCACAACGCCACCGCGTCCCGCTTCAGCAGCTCGGCGTCGCTGCCCGCCATCAGCAGCTGCACTTCGCGGCGCGACAGCGGGCATCGCGGCGAGGTTGTTCTCCAGCACGTCGATGTCCGCCGCGTCGGTCAGTCCGCGGAGGGCCGCCATGCCGTCGGCTAGCTGCTCCGGCGTGAGCCGCCCGGCGGGGTCCACCTGGACACGCACCACCGCGGTTCTCATGCCCGCAACCCTATCCGCGGTCAGGAGGACGCCATGAAGGCCACGACCGATCTCGCCGTCGCGGTGTGGCCGGGCATCGAGCCGCGGCTGCTGCGCCAAGGCGCCGAGGACTACGCCGACTACCGCGACTCGGGCGGCTATCAGACCGCTCGACGATGCGGATCACCTGCTCAGCCAGGTCGACCTGTCCGGCCTGCTCGGCCGGGGCGGCGCGGCGTTCCCGCTGGCCGTGAAGCTGCAAGACGGTCCGCGACAACGGCCGTCGGGCAGGCGGCGCGGTCGTCGTCGCCAACGGCGAGGAGGGCGAACCGGCGTCGGTCAAGGACCGATGGCTGCTGCGGCACCGGCCGCATCTGGTGCTCGACGGGCTGCGGCTCGCCGCGCGGATGGTGTCGGCCGAAGCGCGCGTACGTCTACGTCTCCGATTCGGCTGCCGCGGCGGCCGTGAGGACCGCGACTCGACGCGATCGACCCGGAGGTGCTCGACGGCCTGTCCATCACGATGATCGACGGTCGACCCGGGCTACGTCGCAGGCGAGGAGACGGCCGCGGTGCGTGCCATCAACGGCGGCCCGGCCAAGCCGACGGACAAGCCGCCGCGTCCGTTCGAGGAAGGCGTCGGCCGCCTGCCCACGATGGTCAGCAACGTCGAAACCCTTGCGCTGATCCCGTTTTTGCACCGGCACGGCGCGGAGGCGTTCCGCAGCCAGGGCACGTCGATGTCGCCGGGAACGTTCCTCGCGACGATCACCGGCGCGGGCAGGCCCCCTGCGCTTTACGAGATTCCGCACGGACTCGCATTCACCGAACTGCTCGACTTCCACGGCGTGCCCGCCGATCAGGTGCACGGCGTGCTGATGGGCGGCTACTTCGCCGGCCTGCTGAACCGCGACATTCTCGACGTCACGCTCGACCACGAGTCGATGCGTCGCCTCGACAGCGGGCTGGGCTGCGGCGCGATCACGATCCTCACCGAGGACTGCCCGGTGGCCGTCGCGGCGTCGGTGATGGCGTACTTCGACCGGGAGAACGCCGGCCAGTGCGGTTCGTGCTTCAACGGCACGGCGGCGATGTCGGCGGTGACCGGTGCGCTGCGCGACGGTGTGGCCACCCAAGAGGACCTGGCCCGGCTGGAGCGCTGGTCGGTGGTGCTCCGCGGCCGCGGCGCGTGCGCGACGCTCGACGCCGCGACGAACGTGGCGGCCAGCCTGTTGTCGGCGTTCCCTCAAGTGGTCGACCGCCACCTGCAAAACGATTGCGACTCTTGCCGACCCGGCGCATTCACAGGCAGTGCGTCCCTACGAAGTCGAGGCGGTGGTGACGGCGTGAAGATCCGACTCGATCGGACGATGTGCGACGGCTTCGGCGCCTGCGCGAAGCACGCGCCGGAGTACTTCTCGCTCGACGACTGGGGATACGCCTCACTGGTGGGCAATGGCGAGATCCCCGAAGAGGACCAGACGCGGTGATGCGGGCCCTTTTGGACTGCCCGGTACACGCGATCATCGAGATGAGCGACGCCCCGGTCCCGGATACGAGGAGCTGACGCACTTGGACATTCCCGGCCGCCCGCTGCCACAGCTGACCCCGCAGAACGAATTCTTCTGGACCGCAGGCGCCGACGGCGTTCTCCGCATCCAGGAATGCCAGAGCTGTCAGGCACTGATCCATCCGCCGCCCCGGTGTGCCGGTACTGCCGCAGCCGCGACATGGGCGTGCGCGACGTCTCCGGTAAGGGCACGCTGTCGGCGTTCACCGTCAACCACCGGTTCGGTTTTCCCGACCTGCCGCCGCCATATGTGGTTGCGCAGGTCGCTGTCGCCGAGGATCCACGGGTTCGGTTGACCACCAACATCATCGAGTGCGAACCCGACGACCTCGAGTTGGGCCAGGCCGTGGAGGTGGTGTTCGAGCAAGGTCGAGGATGTCTGGCTGCCGCTGTTCCGTCCGACGGCCGAGAAGTCGAAAGGGCCGCAGCCGGTCGACGAGATCGCGCCGCAGGACTTCGGCAAGCACGTCGCTCCGATGCTCACCAAGGACAAGTTCGAGGACGCGGCGGCGATCACCGGGATCGGCATGTCCAAGATCGGCAGGCGGCAGATGGTTCCGCCGCTGTCGCTGACCATCGACGCATGTGAAGCCGCGGTGGCCGACGCGGGTCTGACGTTCGACGACATCGACGGTCTCTCGACCTATCCGGGGCTGGACATCGCGGGCATGGGCGAAGGCGGGGTCAGTGCGCTCGAAGGTGCGCTGGGTCTGCGCCCGGTGTGGATCAACGGAGGGATGGACACCTTCGGTCCCGGCGGCTCGCTCATCGCGGCGGTGATGGCGATCGCCACCGGCATAGCCCGCCACGTGCTGTGCTTCCGCACACTGTGGGAAGCGACCTTCCAGCAGATGATGAAGGAAGGCAAGATGTCGCCGCCGGGCGGTGCGCGCACCGCGAGCTGGCAGATGCCGTTCGGCGCGACGTCGGCGGCGCACACGCTCGCGTTGAACGCGCAACGGCACTTCGACCGGTACGGCACCACGCGGGAGACTCTCGGCTGGATCGCGTTGAACCAGCGGGCCAATGCGGCGCTGAATCCCACGGCGATCTACCGCGATCCGATGACCATGGACGACTATCTGAACGCCAGGATGATCACCACCCCGTTCGGGCTCTACGACTGCGACGTGCCGTGCGACGGCGCCGTCGCGGTGATCGTCTCCGCCGTCGACGTCGCCAAGGACATGCCGCGCAAGCCCGTGCTGTTCGAGGCCGTCGGCACCCAGATCATCGAGCGCACCGACTGGGACCAGACAACGATGACCCACGAACCCCAGGTGCTGGGCCAGTCCGCGCACATGTGGACGCGAACATCGCTGCGGCCGAACGATGTCGATGTAGCCGAGCTCTACGACGGCTTCACGTTCAACTGCCTGTCGTGGCTGGAGGCGCTCGGCTTCTGCGGAATCGGCGAGGCCAGGGAATTCATCGACGGAGGCAAGGCCATCGCCCGCGACGGGGTGATTCCGCTGAACACGCACGGCGGGCAGCTCTCACACGGCCGCACGCACGGAATGGGCCTCATCCACGAAGCCGTCGTCCAGCTGCGGGGTGACGCCGGCGAGCGGCAGGTCAAAGATGCTCGCGTCGGCGTGGTCAGCAGCGGCGGCCTGACACCGAGCGGTGCGATCCTGCTGCGGACGGACACATGAGCGAAACGCCGCGTCCACGCGTCGTCCTCGTCGACGGCGTGCCGATGTCGGCCCTTGTGGCGTCCGTTCCCGAGCCGAAGGCGGTGATCGTCGCAATCCACGGCGGCGCCACGTCGGCGGCGTATTTCGACTGCCCCGGCCACCCACAATTATCCCTGCTGCGGGCGGCCACCGCGAACGGCTGCACGGCGATCGCACTGGACCGGCCAGGCTACGGGGCGTCTGCGTTCTATCACGACGACATGGTCGAGGCCGAACAGGCGCGTCGGCTTCGCGCTGGGCGCGGTGGACAAGATCCTCGGCGAGAGCGGGCGCGGCGCAGGTCTTTTCGTACTCGCGCACTCGGCCGGCTGCGAGCTCGGCCTCCGCATGGCTGTCGACGAGCGAGCCGGTGACGTGCTCGGTGTCGAACTCTCGGGCACCGGCCTGCGGTACGGCGCCCGAGGCGAAAGCCATCATCAGCGAGGCCACCG
The DNA here is from genome assembly GCA_963734385.1 of uncultured Actinomycetota bacterium. Taxonomy (GTDB): domain Bacteria; phylum Actinomycetota; class Actinomycetes; order Mycobacteriales; family Mycobacteriaceae; genus Mycobacterium. The sequence goes on from CAVTHR010000008.1 coordinate 92,193, forward strand.
CGACTTCCCGCCCTGCGGGTCTGCGCGATCTGTTGTGGCAGCCGACCGACCTCTATCCGCCCGAAGTGCTGACCGGTGGCCTCTCGGCACCCGGTGCGCCGTACGAGTCCGACGTCACAGCGAACTGGCCACGCCGCGACTTCCCCGACATCGCCGCGCGCGTAACGGTGCCGGTCGAGTTCAGCGTGGCCGATCACGAACGCGTGTGGGAGACGACGCCGGAAGCAGTCGAGGCCATCGCCGCGATGTTCACGTCGTCGCCCCGGGTGGTCATCAACGAAATGCCCGACAGCGGACACAATCTCAGCGTCGGCCACAGCGCCGACGCCTATCACCGGCGAGTGTTGTCGTTCGTCGAGGAATGTGTAACCGCAAGCACAGAATTGGAGGCGGGTTGATGCGCGTCGGCTTCATCGGACTGGGTAGCCAGGGCGGCCCGATGGCGCGGCGGATCGTCGAAGGCGGACACGAACTGACACTGTGGGCCCGTCGGCCTGCCACTTTGGAACCGTTCGCCGACACCGCCGCGAAGACCGCGGGTTCACCCGCCGAGCTGGCGGCCACCAGCGATTTGGTCTGTGTGTGCGTCGTCGGCGACGACGACGTCAGAGAGGTGCTCGGCGGCGATGCCGGGGTGCTGGCCGGTCTCGCGTCCGGCGGGATCATTGCCATCCACAGCACCATTCATCCCGACACCTGCACCGAGATCGCCGAGTCGGCTGCCGGCACACGGTGTTTCGGTGATCGACGCCCCGGTGAGCGGCGGCGCGCCCGCCGTCGATGAGGGGCAATTGCTGGTGATGGTCGGTGGCGAGGCGGATGTCGTCGAGCGCTGTCGCCCGGTGTTCGCGACCTACGGCGACCCCATCATCCATCTCGGCCCAGTCGGCAGCGGCCAGGTCGCCAAGATCCTGAACAATCTGTTGTACACCGCCAACCTGGGCGCTGCGGCCAGCACGCTCGAACTGGGTGAATCCCTTGGTGTTCCGCGCGAAAGACTCTGCGAAGTCATCACCCGCGGCTCGGCGAACAGCAGAGCACTCGGCAGCATGGCAGCCGGCGGAGGGACGCCTGGAGACACACGCGGCCGTCGCAGGGGCTCTGTTGCGAAAGGACGTCCGGCTCGCCGCGAGCCTTGCCGACGCCGTATCGGCGCCGCAGGGCACGGTATTCGATGCGGCCGACGCCGCGCTGGAAGTGATGGAACATCCGCGGTGACCCGGGTCGGCTTCGTCGGTGCGGGCCGCATGGGCGGACCCATGGTGCGCCGACTGGTCGAGGCCGGCCACGAGGTTCGCGCGCTCGGCCGCACACCCGAAAAGCGCGAAGAGGTCGCCGAATTGGGCGCGGAACCGGTGACGGATCTGGCCGACGTCGCCGAGGCCGCCGACGCCGTCATCGTGTGCGTGTTCACCGACGAGCAGGTGCGGCAGGTATGCCTGGAGGGCGACCTCGTCACCTCCATGGCGCCGGGCGGCGTGCTCGTCATCCACACCACAGGAAGCCCGAGTACCGCAGGGGCGGTCGCGGCCCGCGGGATCGACGTGGTCGACGCCCCGGTGAGCGGCGGCCCACACGACATTGCGGCCGGCCACGTGACGCTGTTCGTCGGCGGCGACGACGACGCCGTTGCGCGGGTGACTCCGGTGCTGAGCGCCTACGGGGACCCGATTCTGCACGTCGGTCGCAGCGGTGCGGGTCAGCTGGTGAAGCTGGTCAACAACACACTGTTCGCGGCACAGATCGGGCTGGTCGCCGAGGGCGTGCGACTGGGCGACCGGCTCGGCATCACAGAACCCGCGCTTCTCGAAGCGTTGACACACGGCAGTGCGGGAAGTCGCGCGCTAGGCAACATAACGAGGGCGGGCTCAGCCGCAGCCTTCATCGACAGGGTCGGCGACTTCATCGGCAAGGACGTCGCCGTGGCTCGCAAGATCCTCTGCCGAGCTGGGCGGCGACCTCGGAGCGCTCAACGAGATGGTGGACGCAGGCCTCAAGCGATGAGACACATCGCTTGAATGTCTCATTCTCTTTAATGGAAACGCCATTACCGATAGGGTTACGACTCAACAGCCGTTCGTAATGGATTTCGGACTATCCGCACAGCTCAGGAGTATGCAGTGACCAAGGCGAAGCTCGTTTTCGACCCGTTTTCCCTTGACTTCTTCAACGGGGCCTACGAGACGTACCGCCGGATGCGCGACGAGGCGCCGGTCTACTACAACGACGAGTACGACTTCTACGCGCTGACCCGGCACGAGGACGTGGCGCCTGGTTTCAAGGACTTCGAGACCTACTCGTCGGCCTACGGCATCGACCTGCACACGATCAGGAACGGGCTGCCGACCGACACCGGGCCTCGAATGATCATCTTCATGGACCCCCCGTCGCACCGGAACATGCGCAGCCTGCTCAACAAGGTGTTCACACCCCGCGCGATCCTGGCGCAGCGAGACAACGTGATCGACAAGGTCGACAAGTATCTCGGTCGACTGGACCCGGACGGCTTCGACGCTGTCCAGGAGTTCACCGCGCCGTTCCCGGTCGAGGTGATCACCACCATGCTCGGCGTGCCAGAAGACATGGCACAGCAGGTTCGACACTGGATTGACGACTCGCTGACTCGCGAGGTCGGACAGGTCGAGACCAGCGAGCACGCGATGCAGGCCAACATCGAACAGGCCATGTTCTACTTCGACCTGGTGGCCAAGCGGCGCGCCGAACCGCAGGACGATCTCTTCACCAAGCTGGTGCAGGCCGAGCTCGAGCGGGAGAACGGCGAAATGGACAAGCTCGACGATCTCGAAATCGCCGCCTTCGCAAGCCTCCTGGGCGGAGCAGGCGCCGAGACGGTGACCAAGCTGGTCGGCAACGCGGTGTACCTGTTCGGCAAGCACCAGGACCAGTGGCAGGAACTGCAGGAGGACCGCAGCAAGATCTCCGGCGCCGTGGAGGAACTGCTGCGTTACGAGGCGCCATCGCAGTACCAGGTGCGCCGCAACATGCGCGACGTGCACCTTCACGGCACCACGATCCCCGAGGGCAGCCCGGTATTCCTGATCGGCGGCTCGGCCAACCGCGACGAACGCGCATGGACCGATGCCGACAAGTTCGATATCAATCGCGACCGCGCCGAGGCGCAGAACCTCGGCCTGGGCTACGGCATTCACAGCTGCCTCGGCGCGGCACTGGCCCGCCTGGAGAGCACGATCGCACTGGAGAAGCTGCTGGATTTCATGCCGCGGTTCGAAGTCGATTTCGACAACTGCACCCGGGTCCAGATGCAGAATGTGATCGGCTGGAAGAACGTCCCCGTGAAGGTGTTGCGATGAGCAAGGTTGAAGTCGACTTCGGCTTGTGTGAGAGCAACGGGATATGCATGGGCATCATCCCGGAGGTGTTCGACCTCGACGATGAGGACTATCTGCACGTCCTGCAGGACGAGGTGACCCCGGAGAACGAGGACCAGATCAAAGAAGCTGTCCGGCAGTGCCCGCGCCAGGCCATCTTCATTCGCGACGAGTGACGCGCCCCTAGATGCGATTCGTCTTCGTGCACGGCGGTTTTCACGCCGGATGGTGCTGGGAGCACACCATCGCCGAGCTGCAACAGCTCGGACACGACGGCGTCGCCGTCGACCTGCCGGGGCACGGCGCGCTCGTTGACCAGGAGTCGACACTCGCCAACCGTCGCGACGCGATTGTCGCCGCGCTGCAACCCGGCGACGTCCTCGTCGGCCACTCCGGCGGCGGGTTCGACGCCACACTCGCCGCGGACGCCGTCCCCGAACACGTCAGCCACATCGTCTACCTCGCGGCCGCGCTGCCGCGGGAAGGACGCACCTACCCGGAGGCGATGGCGATGCGTGACGCCGACGATGACTTGGGTGACGAGTTCGATGCCGACGTCGGAGAGATGTTGGGCTACTTGAAGTTCGACGATGACGGCGCAATGACTTTCGCGGACTTCGACGGCGCGTGGAAGTACTTCTACCACGACTGCGACGAGGCGACCGCCCGTTCGGCGTTCGACCGGCTCGGCCCCGAACGCTTCGGCGACACCACCGTCACGCCGGTGTCGGTCCCGAACTTCTGGGCGGCCGAGCTGCCCCGCAGCTTCATCCGGTGCCTGCAGGACCGGTCGATGCCGCGCTGGCTGGCCGACACGGTGACACGCCGGCTGGGCGTCGAGCAGCTGGCCATCGACACGTCGCACTCGCCGTTCCTCAGCCGGCCACGCGAGCTGGCCGAGTTACTCGTGCACGCCACGACCACCAAGCCGACCGGCCCGCTGGTCCCCGATTAACTCAGCCGCGCGTTCGGCGATCGCATAGACGGTCGCATTGGTGTTGGCCGACGGGATCGATGGCATCACGGAGGCATCGGCTACCCGAAGGCCCTCGATGCCGTGCACGCGTAATTCACAGTCGACGACCGACATCTCGGTACTACCCATCGCACAGGTTCCCACGAGATGGAAGTAGGTGAAGTAGCTGTCTTTCACATAAGCGCGCAGTGCGTCGTCATCGTCGACATCCTCGCCCGGCGCTGACCTCTGTGCCTCGCCACCCATCCAGCGCACTCGCCGATCCGATGCGGCGGATCATCCGCAGGCCGGCAAGCACGGCGCGCATGTCGCGGTCATCACCGAAATAGTTCGGATCGATCAGCGGGCTGTCCTTTACGCCGGGTCCGGACAACCGGACCGTGCCACGACTGAACGGCTGCATGAGGCCGACCATCATCCCGTAACCGTCGGCGCCGTTCAGACCGGGCAGTACGCCGAGACCGGAATCGGTAACGACGACATGTAAATCTGGTCCGCCGCTTGCTACTTCGCTTTCAACCAGCCCGATCACCTCGCCATGGTTGGACGCGACCTTCGGGAGCGGTACCGACGCGCGATAGGCGACGGGCACCAGCATGTGGTCGTGCAGGTTCGCGCCAACACCGGGAAGGTCCTGTATGACGTCGATGCCGACCTCGCCGAGATGCTCCTGCGGACCGATACCGGAGAGCATCAGCAGCTGCGGTGACCCGATCGTGCCCGCGGTGACCACGACCTCCCCGGATGCGGCCACAAACGTCGCTACGCCGCTGCCTGCGCTGTATTCGACACCAACGCAACGGCCGATCGACAATACGTAGACGTTCGACGGTTGCGTTGGGCACAAAGTCAAGGTTTTCGCGCTGTAGAGCCGGCGTTAGATAAGCATCGGCCGCGCTCTGGCGCTGTCCGCCAACGATATTGGCATCAACCGGTCCAAACCCGACCTCCAGGCCGCCGCTGATATCGGTCGCGCGATCGTATCCGCATTCGATGGCGGCGTGAAGGCATGCCGCGGCCACCTCACAGAGCGGACTCACCGGTGCGACCTCCAGGGGGCCGTCAGTGCCGCGCAGGTCCGGGTCCTTGCCCGCGGCGGTCTCGCACCGCTTGAAGTACGGCAGCAGGTCATCGAAGTTCCAGCCCTTCGGCCATGAGTCGTAACTCGTGCGATGTCCTCGCGCGAAGAGCATTCCGTTGATCGCCGAGGAGCCACCGATACCCCGGCCTCGCACCAGCGGTGTAGTTGCCCCGGTAGCCGCCTGGACGGTCGACACATCTCCCCAACTCGCCTGCGCGAAGAGTGTGGTCCAGACTTCGGGGTTCGCGCTGCCCGCGGGCGGCGTGCCGTTTCCCGCCTCGATCAACAGCACTCGCGCGTCCGGATCCTCCGACAGGCGCGCCGCGAGTACACACCCAGCCGTACCTGCCCCCACGACGATGAAGTCGTACGAAGGCGTTGATGATTCCATTTCGCTTCCCTCCTGTGTTAATGGCGCTAACACTAGAAACATAGCGATGTTACGTTCTACAGTTCTGTGGCTCCGCTGTGCAGATGGGCCTAAAGCGCTGAATTAACAGACAATTCCGGTAAATAGACGGCCATAGCGCGCAATTCAATCATTCGTAGCGGTGCTAACATCTATCCATGGATACGCGCTCCCAGATGTTGCAAGCCGCGGAGGCGCAGCTACTGCTGTCCCGGGAGCGCGACATCTCGACGCGCGCAGTGTGCGATGCGGTGGGCGTCGGGGCTCCTGTGCTTTATCGCCTCTTCGGCGACAAGAACGGCTTGTTGGCAGCTGTCGTCGACCGCGCCTTCCAGCGATATCTGGCCTCGAAGCGCACTCAGAAGCTGTCCGACGATCCTGTCGACGATCTGTACTCGGCGTGGGACGCTCACATTGCATTCGCGTTGAAGAATCAGGCCGTTTACCGCATCGCGTATGCGCCAGGACTTCCAGAGGTGCCTGCAGGCGTCGAAGAGGCGCGACAACTTCTACTTGTGCGAATGGTCCGGTGCGCGGAAGTCGGCAGGCTGAACACCACGCCGGATGAGGCTGCGCAGATCATGATGGCCGCCTGCACTGGCGTCGCGCTTAGTCTGATCTCTGCGCCCGACAACTTCACCCATCCCGCGCTTTCTCATCGAGTCCGAGACGCCGTACTTCGCGAACTAGTGGTCGGCGCAGCTACCGCGGACCGAAACGATGACACGGTGAAATCCGTTGCGCTACAGATGGCGGAGTTGATTCGAGCCACGCCCACACCGCTGACGACCCCCGAGGTTTCGATGATGCTGCAATGGCTCGCCACGATCGCAGCGCGCGCCTAACCCAAGCCAGAGAGAATGGCGCCGTTGCAGTCGGCAGCGCCCTGACGCAGCTTGGCCGCTTCCTGGTAGGCGTCCGAGCTGATACCACTCGCGGGCCGCGTCGGGCGATTCGAACTCCAGCAACACGGTCTGAGTCCCGTGCCACTCACCCTCGATCTGCTCGGCGTTCTGGTCGAACGCCAGGATCGTCGCGCCGGCCATCGCCTTTCCGGCGAGCTTCGCGTATTCGGCCATCCCGGCCGGGTCCTTCACATCCTCAGTGATGACGACGTAGCCCTTGGGCACTCGAAATCTCCTTGCCTAATCTGCGGTTTCGACGATGGCTTGCTCTGGGCAGTTGACGATGGCCTCGTTGGCCGCGTCCTCGAGTCCTGCGGGCACCTCTTCTGGATCGGCGACGGCGTAACCGTCGTCGGTCATGCTGAAGACCTCCGGGCACAACGTGAGGCACATGCCGTGGCCGCGGCACCGGTCCTCATCGACGGTGACCTTCACGACGCGCCCCCTGCGAGGTCGAACTCGAGGTGCAGCTCGGTGAGCCCGCGCAGGATGTAGGTCGGAATGTACTGATAGCGACGGTCGCCCGCGGGGCCGTGGTGCGCCTCGCTGATCCGGATGTCGGTGGTCCGGTCCAGCAGACGTTCCAGTCCGACCCTGGTTTCGGCGCGGGCCAGCGGTGCGCCGGGGCAGCTGTGGATGCCGCGGCCGAAGGCCAGATGCTGGCGCGCGTTCTTGCGCTCTGGATCGAAGGTGTCCGGATCCTCGAACCGTCGCGGGTCACGGTTGGCCGCCCCGTTGATCACCATCACCGTGCAGCCGGCGCCGAGGGCCTCCTCGCCGACCGTCGTCGGTACGCGCGACAGCCGGAAGTCGCCCTTGACCGGGCTCTCGATGCGCAGGCACTCCTCGATGAAGTTCGGCAGCAGGCTGCGATCCTCACGCAGCCTGCGCTGGATGTCGGGGTTGTCCCCGATGACCTTCAATGCGGTGCTCAGCAGCCGGACCGTCGTCTCCTGCCCGGCCGAGAAGACATTGGTGGCGACCCGCACGACGTCGCCGACCTCCGGCATCGTCCCGTCCGGGAAGTCCGCCGTCGCCAGCCCGGTCAGCACGTCGTCGCGTGGCTCTGCCCGCCGGTCCTCGACGTACGTCGCGAAGACTTCGTAGAGGTACTCCAGCGGGGTCTTGTTCATCGTCTTGTCGGCATTGCCCACCGAGCTGCCGTGGGTGCCGCGTGCGAGCCGCTCGAGGAGATCGGCGCGATCCTCTTCGGGCACACCCAGCAGATCGGCGATGACGCGCAGCGTGAACGGGCCCGCGAAGCCCTTGATGAACTCGCCCTCCCCCGGCGCAAGGAAGTCGTCGAGGATGTCGTCGGCGAGCTGCCACATCGCGTCCTCGTTCTCCTTCAGGCGCTTGGGTGTGATCAGCCGCATCAGCAGTGCGCGGTGGTTCGTGTGGGTCGGCGGGTCGAGCGTCGGCAGCTGGTCGCTGAATGGGATCTCGTCACGGTGCTCGACGATGAGATCGGTGACGTCGTCACCTTCGAGCGGAACCGGGAAACCCGGGAACGGACCGGTCACCGAGATGCACGAGGAGAACGTATCCGCGTCGTTGTAGACGTCGACGGCCTCCTGCCAGCCCGTCACCATGGTGACGCCGTAGTGGTCCTCGCGGCTGACCGGGCACTTGTCGCGAAGCGCTGCGTAGAACCGGTACGGATCGTCCGTCAGACGACCATCCCGGAAGAAATCGACCGAGGTGAGGTCCTCCGCCATGCGTTAACTCCCTACGACGATCTCGATCTAAGAGAATGTGATTCTCATCTTTGGGTATTAGATTTCCATAGTGCCCCGCCGCCGTCAACGAGGGGGTCCGTCAGCCTGCGATTTACTGGATCGGCTCGTCACCCAGCACCGTGGTGCGAAGCATCTCCCGCGGCGAACCGGGGTCGTACGGTGCCGCTCGGTGCAGGACACCGCGGTTGTCCCAGATGACGGTGTCGCCGACCGACCACGTGTGGCTGTACACCTTGCCCGCAACGGTGGCCCGGTCGAGCAGTTCGGCCAGCAGGGCCCTGCCCTCATCGGCGTCCATGCCGACGATGTAGTCAGCGGACGCACCGAGCACCAGCGACTTGCGCCCGCTGCGATGCGTCCACACCAGCGGATGCTCGTGGGTGCGCCGCGACCTCCACTTCGCGAGCATCTCCGGCGAAGGATCGGGGGTGACCCGGCGCTGAGAGGCCTCGAGCGAGTGCACGACCCGCAACGAGCCGTATCGCGTCTTCTCGTCGTCACTCAGCGCGTCATACGCGGCGTACGAACTGGCGAACTCGGTTTCTCCGCCGCTCGCGGCGACCTGGAACGCCGACAGCACGGTGGCCATCTGCGGAAATGTGTCCTCGACCGGGGTGCAACCGTCGATGTGCCAGTCGAACGTGGCGCGCAGATAATCCGCGGAGGCGTTCTTCGACTTGTCCAGCGTGACGGGATAGATACCTGCGACGCGGTGATGCCCGTCGGAGGAGTGGTCGATCTCGCCGAGCCGCAGGCAGAACGCCACCTGCGCTTCGGGTTCGAGGCCGAGCTTCGGAAACACCAGCACGCCATTGTCTTCGAGCGCTTCGAGTACAGCGTCACCGAGCAGCTCGTCGGTCGCGAGCCGGTCCGAGTCCACGCCGAGAACCTCTGCGCCGACCGCGTCGGTGAGCTTGTTGATCGTCAGCAGGCTCATGGCACCGGCTCCCCCACTCGATCGATGACGGCGTCGGCGGAGTCGGTGGGCTTCTGTTGGCCGAAAACCTCGATGGCCATCGACACCATGATCATCGAGTAGATCAGGTGCAGCAGGTTCAATGCGTCCTCAGGCACGTCATCGAGGGGGAACTTGTCGCAGTAGTCGATCGCTTCTTCGAGCCGCGGCGAGAATGCGTCGTAGAACGCGCGAATCTCCGGCATGGGTGTGGTCAGCCGCTCATTCCATCTCTCCGGCTTCGGTTGCCAAACACCATTTCTCGGCGAACGGCTCGAATTCGGCGAAAGCGCTGGGCAGTCGCGTTTCGGACACGATCACACCCCCACCGGGCGACGTTCGTTCCGGTACGCCTCGACCCAGTCGACGGCCACCTTGTGCAGGTGCCGGACGAGAATCTCTTGGTCGTTGAGCGGGAAGTCGTCGACGACGCCGTACTCGAGTGCGGCCTGCGTGCCGCCGAGCATGCCTGCGTCCTGCAGCGCGAACTCCTTGAGCACCACCGAGGCCACCTCGTGCTCGATGCGCTCCCGCACAGTGCGCGCTGGATGAAAAGCGTTGTACGCCTCGAACTTGTGCGTGTTGTGCGACGTCGGCCAGTAGCGGTACAGCAGATACCACCCGTGATAGATCAGGATCTCCAGATTCGGGAAGATCTGGAAGTTGGTGATACCCCACGGCTCGATGTTGCCGGGATTGAGCCCGGCTGACTGGTGCGTCTCGGGCGTCCGCCACGGGCCCACCAGGCCACTGCGCGTCGCCCGCTCGACCGGATACATGTACTCGGGTGCGAGCAGCCATCTTCGGGTTCCGGCGGTGGACACCAACCGGTGCGGACCGTCGATCTGGAAGTGCCCGCACTCGAATGAGGCATTGGGTTGACGCACCTCGCTCGGCACCTGCTGGGAGTGCAGGGACGGCACGTGGTAGTACTCCTGGAAGGCGTCGGCGAAGATCTTCCAGTTGCTGTTGTTGTGGGCGACGAAATCGTAACGCTCGGTCATCAATTCGAACGGGTAGTCGTCGAGGGCGGTGATCATCGGACCGAGGAATTCGCGCAGGCTCTGCCGCGGCTCCTTGTCGAGGTTGATGAAGACGAAGCCGTTCCAGATGTCGCAGTGCACGGGGCTCAAGCCGTACTGCTCGGTGTCAAGGTCGAAGAACTCGCCTGGCTGCTGTACGAACTGCAGAGACGCCTTCGAGGTCGTAGCGCCAGCCGTGATACTTACATGTGAACTGACGGCAGGTGCCGTTGACTTCCTCGTTGGGAAAGTCGTTCCATACCAACTTGTTTCCGCGGTGACGGCAGACGTTGTAGAAAGCGCGGATCTGCTGGTCCTTGCCCTTCACCACGATCACGGAGGTCTTGGCGGCGTCGATCTCCTTGGTCAGGTAACTGCCAACGCGCGGGAGTTCCTCCACCCGGGCAACGTTGAGCCACGCGCGCTTGAAGATGGCCTCGCGCTCCAGTTCGTAGAACTCCGGCGACGTCGAGTCGCGGAAAGACACCGGTCCCGTGCCCAGTTCCGGGTAGTGCTCCGTCCAGCTGCCCTCCGCCGGCTTAGGCCACTTCGCCATGGGATCCTCCTTTTCGCGTCACAGCACTTGCCCGCCGTTGACGCCAAGCACCTGGCCGGTGATGAAACCGGCCTGCTCCGAACACAGGAATCCGACCGCGGCAGCGATGTCGTCGCCGGTGCCGAGATGACCGACCGGAATGCTCGCGGCCATCTGCTCATTCGACGGGCAGGTGGCCGGCCGCCTGCCCCTTGTGTTGCATCGGCGTCTCGATGCCTGACGGCGGGACATTGTTGACCGTGATACCCACCGGACCGTATTCGCGGGCAAGCGATTTCGTCAAGGACAGCAACGCTCCCTTGGATGCGGCGTAGTGCGCCATCTTCGGAGACCCCCGCTGCGCGCTCGACGAGGAGATCATCACGATGCGGCCCCAGCCGGCCTCCAGCATGTCCGTCACCGCGACCTGACAGCAGTGGAACGTTCCGGTCAGGTTCACCGCGATCAACCGCTCCCAGGCGTCGGTGGTGATCTCGGCGAACGGCGCGAAGTCCACCAGACCCGCGCTCGTGACGAGAATGTGTACCGGCCCGAGCTCGGAACGGATCTTCGCGAACGCCTCTTCGACAGCCGCGCGATCGCTGACGTCGGCCACGACGGCAAGCGCCGTCACGCCGTCGGCGCGCAGGTCCTCGCAAACCCGTTGTGCGGCTTCGGCCGTCGATGTCGAGAACGGCGACCTTGTGCCCGCGCCTGCCCAGCTCATGGCAGGTCGCTTCACCCATGCCCGATGCGCCGCCGGTGACGACGGCCACGCGACTTCTAGTAGTCATAGGTCAGCCGTATCGTCGGGCTGGTCGGCAAGGCCTGACAGGTCAGCACGAACCCCTCGGCCACCTCGTCGTCTTCGAGCGCATCGTTGTTCACCATCCGGGCGCTGCCCTCGGTAATGCGCGCCATGCACGTGCCACACGAGCCGGTCTCGCAGGAATACGGCGCCTGCAGCCCGGCCGAGCGCGCGGTCTGCAGCAGCGTGTCGCCCGTTCCGGTAGTTCGCGGTCGTGGTCCGGCGGTCCAGTTCGATGACGACCTCTTCGGTCGCGGCGACGGCGACGTCGGTCCCGTGTCTTCGCTCATCAAGTCCAACATTATCAAGTACTTGTCATTGTTATCAACTACTTGCTACTCGGGACCGATGTGATCGGGGTGCAGCTTGTGGCCGGTGCCCTGCTCGATGACGCGTCCAAGCAGGTCACGCAGCGTTTCCTGCTCGGCGCTGCTGAGCACCCCGAAGACCTTGGCGTGCGCGGCGATCGCGTCGCTGACCACGGCCTCGGCGACCTTGCGGCCCTGGTCGGTCAGGAAGGCCTGCAGTATCCGGCCGTGTTGTGGGTTCTGTTTGCGCTCGCACCAGCCCGCGTCGCTCGAGCTCCTTGAGGGCGAGTTGCACGCCCTGCGGGCTGATCAGCAGCCGGCGCGCCAGGTCGGCGCCGGACAGTCCGGGCTCGGTGGCCAGTTGGCGAAGCATGCCGATCTGTGCGGTGCTGACACCGTGCTCGCTCACCGCGTCGTTGACCGTCGTGAGCGAGAAGTACCACGCCTGCTTGAGCAGCCAGAGAATATTGTCGGTTTGTTCCACGCTCACTCCTTGTAGACAACGCCGTTTTTCATCACGAACCGCACGTCGAGCGTGGTGGCGATGTCGCGCGACGGGTCGCCTGGGACGGCGATGATGTCGGCGAGATATCCGGGCGCGAGGCGGCCGAGTTCGTCGTCGGCCTCGATCAGCTCGGCGCTGGTGACCGTCGCTGCCCGAATCGCCTGCATCGGCGACATGCCCCTGTCCACCAACGCACAGAGTTCTTTTGCGTTCTGCCCGTGCGGGATTGCAGGCGCGTCGGTCCCGCAGGCGATCCGCACACCCGCGGCGATCGCCTTCGGCAGCATCGCCTGCGCTCGCGGAAAGACCTCCTCGGCCTTCTTGCGCAACTCCGGGGCGATGCGGTCGATGGCCATCGCTTCGGTGAGATAGGTGGTCGACACCAGGAACGTGTCGTGATCGACCATCATCTGGATCGTCTCGTCGGTGGCGAGGAAACCGTGTTCGATGCAGTCGATGCCTGCGCGGATGCAGGCCCGGATCGCACTGTCGCCGACGGCGTGTGCCGCGACGCGCACGCCGGCGCGGTGGGCCTCGTCGGCGATGGCGGCGAATTCTTCGTCGGAGTATTGCTGGGCGCCGGGTGCGGTGCTGTGCGACATCACGCCGCCCGATGCGGACACCTTGATCAGCTTGGCGCCGTGGCGAATCTGGTAGCGCACGCAGGCCCGCACGTCGTCGACGCCGTTGGCGATACCCTCGGCGACGGAGAGCGGCATGATGCCCGGCGCGAGCCGCTGGAACACGGTCGGGTCGAGGTGTCCGCCGTACGGCGTGACGGCATGTCCGGCCGGATAGATGCGGGGCCCGACGTGCCAGCCCTGCTCGATCGCGCGCTGTAGCGCGACGTCGAGCAGATAGCCGCCGGTCTTGACCATGAGGCCGAGGTTGCGAACGGTGGTGAAGCCCGCCTCGAGAGTGGTTCGCGCGTTCACCGCGCCGCGCAAGCGTGCGGTAGGCGGGGTCGTCCTGCACACCGTGCATCGGGTTGGGCAGACCCTCAGGCCCGCCAGGCCCGCCGATGAGCAGGTTGAGCTCCATGTCCATCAGGCCCGGCAACAACGTGACGTCGCCGAGGTCGATGTCCGTCGAATCAGCAGGCAGCTCAGGCGGATTCACCGCCTGAATGCGGTCGCCGTCGACCACCACGACCGCAGGCGAACGTACCTCACCGGTGTCGACGTCGGCCCAGCGCTCGGCGCGCAGGACGGTCACGTCGCTCATGGCACGGGTTCAGACAAGCAATCCAGCGATGCTGCGCCGGAGTCGGGGACGCGCGGTTGCTTCCAGCACTCGACCGGAAACGACACCATGATCATGGAGTACACCAGACGCATCAGGTTGAGCACGTCCTCCGGCATGTCCTCCAACGGAAACTTGTCGCAGAACGAGATCGCCTCCTCCGCCCGCGGAGTGATGGCGTCATAGAACGCCTGCATCTCGGCCATTGAGCTGGCCAGTCGCTTGGCGTAGCGCTCGGGCTCGGTGGCCAGGCACCACTCCGAAAATCGTTCCAGGTCAGCGAATTCCGGCGGCAACATGGCAGTCACGGCGCTCACACCCCTGCAGTCTTGCGCTGATAGTCGTCCACCCAGGCGGCGGTCTCCTGGTGCAGATGCCGAATGAGCACTTCCTGGTCGCACAGCAAGAACTTGTCGACGACCTGGGATTCGACCATCGTCTGGGTGGCCTCCAACGTGTTGGCGTCCTGCAGCCCGTATTCCTTGAACGAAACCGCCGCCAGCTCTTGGGCGATGCGCTCCCTCGGTGTACGCGGCTGCGGGAAGTACAGCGTGCCTTCGAAGATGTGGCTGTTGAACGACGTCGGCCAGTAGTGGTACGTCAGATACCAGCCCTGGCCCCAGATCAGGATCACGAAGTTGGGGAACAGCTGGAACGAATCCAGCCCCCACGGATCACATCTCGCCGGGTTCAGGCCGGGTGGCATCTCACCCAGATCCGGCTTGTCCCACGGCCCGAAAAGCCCGCTCTGGCAGATGTCCTCCATCGGCTTGCGCATCTCGGAGTCCATCTCCCAGGCCCGGATGCCCGACGTGCTGACCAACCGGTGCGGGCCGTCGATGCGGTAGTGCGGTGCCTCGAATCCGGCCTCAGCGGCGGCCTTCGAGTACTTCGCGGGCGACTGGTTCGCATGCAGTACAGGCGCGTGATAGAACTCCTGGAACGCGTCCATGTAGAGCTTCCAGTTCGCCTTGACCTCCGAGCGGTAGTAGAACCGCGAGGTCATCTGGTCGAACGGATAGCCCTCCAGCCCGGTGACCATCGGTCCGAGGAAGTCGCGCAAACCCTGTTCGGGCTCGGGCGCGAAGTTGACGAAGATGAAGCCTTCCCATACCTCGCAGTGCACCGGGACCAGCCCGTAGCGGCTCTTGTCGAGGTCGAAGAATTCGCCCTCCTGCTGGACGAACGTCAGGTTGCCGTCCAGGTCGTAGCGCCAGGCGTGGTACTTGCAGGTGAACTGCTTGCAGAAGCCGCTGGTCTCCTCCAGCGGCATGTCGTTCCACACCAGCTTGTTGCCGCGATGGCGGCAGATGTTGTGGAAGGCGTTCACCTCGCCCTGGTTGTTGCGCACCACGACAATCGACGTGTTGACGACCTTCAGCTCTTTGGTGAAATAGCTGCCCTTGCGCGGAAGTTGCTCGACGCGACCGACATTGAGCCAAGCGCGCTTGAACACGGCCTTGCGTTCGGCTTCGTAGAACTCGGGGCTGATGGAATCCTCATACGACACCGGCTCGGTTCCCAGTTGCGGATAGTGCTCCGTCCAACTGCCTTCTGCCGGTTTGGGGAATCGCGCCATTGCTACTCCTGTCGACTCGGGCTGGGAGCCTGCAGCGCTGACGCTATCCCGTCCCCGACCGAATCGCAAGTAGTTGATATTGCCCCAGGGCGCCTGGGGTGTCTAGAGGGGGAGTTTGGTTGAGTGCGCGTTCGGCTTTGATGCGGGCGGTGTCGTCGGCGGCGCGGGTGCGTTGTCGGCGGGGCATCATCAGACCGCGGTCAGCTATTGGTGGTGGGTCGGCGGTGGGTGGGGTAGGTCGGCGGTGGTGGTGTTCCAGTCGGGGAAGAAGATTCGGCTGCCCGGATGGGTGGTGTAGGTGTTGCCGCTGGTGAGGTCCACACCAGGGTGCGTCGGGCAGTTGACAATCTGTCCAGCCGCCGATACCGGTCCAGAAGGTTTTCATCAGGTGATGAGACCGGATACGCGAAGAACTGTTTAAAGAAGAACCGTTTAAAGGTCACGGTGCCCGCGACGGCCTGCACGGCGCTAAGCGGGTGACCACCACCGTTTTCGGGTCGAACCAGCTGGTGCGTGATGTTCGGGTGGGAACCGGGTAATTTGGCCACGAGGCGGCGCTCCGATCGAAGATGCTATACCGAACCCATCCCCGTCGAAGGAATCGCCAATGAGCACCTACACCGTCGGATACATCATCGGCAGTTTGTCCTCGGCCTCCATCAACCGGATTTTGGCCAAGGCCCTGATCCGCCTAGCCCCGGATGACCTGTCGTTCGTCGAGATCCCCATCGGCAATCTCCCGCTCTACAGCCAGGACTACGACGCGGACTACCCGCTCGAGGGTCGGGCCCTGAAAGAGGCGATCGCCGCGGCCGACGCGATCTTGTTCGTCACACCGGAATACAACCGGTCGATCCCCGGCGCGTTGAAGAATGCGATCGACTGGGCTTCCCGGCCATGGGGACAGAATTCTTTCGACCACATGCCCGCTGCCGTCATCGGCGCCTCCCCGGGTGCGATTGGCACAGCGGTGGGTCAGCAGAGCCTGCGTGCAGTGTTGAGCTACGCCAACGCACGGCAGATGACGGCGCCCGAGGCCTACATCACGTTCAAGCCGGAGATCTACAGCGACGATGGCTCGGTCGCCGACGACTCAACCGCGCAGTTCCTACGCAACTACATGCAGGAATTCCGCGACCACATCCAGCGTGTGCTCACCGTATTGCCGCGCCCACACTGACCCCGCCCGCCGAAGAGTTGAGCGTCCGGACGTGTCTCCGTGTAACGGTTGACGAGAGGCCTGGCTGACACGCAGAGGATCGAGCGCTCGTCTCTATTCGTCCCTCTACCACATAAATCACGCTACGTGAGGGGCTGTATCCCGCAAGAATGTCCGTGCCGTCGGGCAGTTGCCGATCGGTCCATCCGCCATAGAAAGTTTGAGAAGGTGGTGTTTTCGGCACTTGCAGTTGAGGTTTGAGGCATGGGTCGGACCCAGTGGCCAGGGTCGGGCGTGGATGCTCCTATGCAGCGTCAAATGCCTGTGGTCGTGGGTCGAGGTCGGCTTGGAGTGCTCGGTAAAGCTCGCGGACCACGGCTCTTTTCAAGCAGCGGATGATTTCCTTTTTGGTCTTGCCTTCTTGGGTTCGTCTTTGGAGGTAGCGCTTAGTGGGTTCGTGCCATCGGAGTCGGTTGACGACAATCAGATGGATCGAGCTGTTGGCGTCGCGGTCTCCGCCGCGGTGCAGGCGATGGCGCGTGGTGTTTCCGGTGCTTGCCGGGATCGGAGCAACACCGCAGAGTCGCGCCAGGGATGCTTCGGACTTAAGCCGAACGATGTTCTCACCAGCCGTGGTCAAGATCTGTCCCGCGGCTTCAGTCCCGACGCCGTTGATCGCCAACAGGTTCGGCGCGTGGCGGGTAAGGATGGCCTCGAGTTCGTCGTTAGCGTCAGCGATCTCCTCGTCGAGGTGCTGGATGCGTTTGGCCAGCCGACGCAGCATCCGGCGGGCGGTAATGTGGGGTCGTCGGTGGCACCTGTGATCGGGATGCGTAGCCGTGCGCAGCGCGTCACAAGAGCGGCCCGGTCATAGTCCGAAAGCTTCGCGCGCAGATCATCGGGTGCGCACCACAACAGGCCGTGGATTTGATGGAGGGCAGCCCTACGGGCTTTGACCGCGCTGCGGCGGGTGGCCCGGATCTGCCGTACGGTCTCGACATAACCGTCACGGCACTTTGGTGTAGCGGTAGCCGATTCACTAAGCACAGCTCGGGCGGCGTTGATGGCGTCGATCGGATCGGATTTGCCCCGTTGGCGCCGGTCCTGGCGGTTGGGCCGGGATACCTCGATCACCGTCACGCCGCTGAGCCTGCAGATGGCGATGCAGGCCGGCGCCGTAGGAACCGGCGCCCTCGACACCAGCCATGACCAGTTCCCGAACGAGCATGTCCAGGAAGCAATCGTCGATACCCGGCCGGCGTGGCTGCGAACTCGTGGTCAGCGAGCAGCTTGCCGGTGTCAGCGTCGAGCACTGGAGCGTGGTGGGTCAATTTGTGGGTATCGACCCGGTTACGACGTGACGAGATCGTGATGGCTTTGTCATGCTGGCTTCTGCCGTCCTCTATTCCGGTGGATAGGTGGCGACACCGGCGTCGATGGTTGGACAAGACAGAGATGGGGGCTTGTGGCGCAAACTCCTATGAAGTCACAGCCGTCGCGTCGGTGACGTCGAGCACGCCACTCCCAACAACGGCCGGCAGATCCACACAAGGACAACCCGCAGGCGTCAATCGAGGTCAGAGTCAGACCGTCACTGAGAAGTAACGCCTCTCCATGCTCTCTGTCGATGTCGCAGCGGTCGGCCGGAACGTCACAGCCGGGGAAGCGGCAGAACAGATCCCGCATCCGGACGAACTCGGCCAGCTCCAGGGAGGGCCGGTAGTGCGGTTCGGGTTCGGCGCTGGGCATCCGGATCGGTGTGATGGTCGCGCCGCTTCGGATGGCGTCGGCCAGCAGCGGGGTGGGCAGTGCGCCGTGGCCCAGCATCAGCGCGGTGCCGGCTGGTGGGCGTCGGCGGCGGCGTCGTCGAGGGTTTGTTGGTCGGTGATGACCCGGATGACGACAGTGGATTTCGGGCGCGGCCCGGCTGCGGGGCAGGCCGGTGATCCGCAGGCGCAGGCCAGCGTCTGGTTGCCGTTGGCCCAGGCACCCGCCGCGTCGGCGCGCGCTCCCCCGCACTGCGCGGATCACTGCGTCGCAGACCCCGCGGTCATCGCGGTGATGCGTTACTTCAACACCGCGGCGTCGGTGGAGAGCAGCCGGCCCCACACCGCGGTGGTGTCGGTGTCGTCGTCACAGGCGCCGACGGTGAAGTCGCGGCCGCGAGTCACGGTCTGGGTGCGGCGCACCGCGTCGGGGTCATAACGGGCCACCCACACCTCGACGGCCTGGCGCAGCTTGTCCTTCGAAACGGTCCCCACCGGGTGGCGCGTTCGGTCACCGCGGTGTCGATCAACCCCAGCGCCTGCTGGTCCTCGACCAGCTGGGTGCCCCAGGTGATCGCCGAGACCACCGCGGCACTGAGCTCCCCTTTCCAGAACAGCGCCGCCACTTCGGCAGCCGGTCACGCAAGGCCACCGCGATCCGCATCTGGCCCGAGGCCCGGCGGTGACCGACATGCATCGTGGCGGCCACCTCGGCGGTCACCGAGTCCCACGGATCAAAGGCCCACAGCGCCCGTTCGTCGTCGTTGTCGACCCGGCGGCGCGTCAACTCCGCGATCGCCGCCAGCCGCCGCGCAGCCCCGATGGCCTCGGCCCGGGCGCCGTCCTCGATCGCCGCGATCAGCTCGGCATCATCGACCGCCGCGAACTCCGAATCGAACATACATTCGAAGTTGACGCGGTGAGTCTGGGTCGGTCATGAAAAATGGCGCAATCAGCTCCTGGAAGCTGGCAGCGGAGCGTCTGGACGAGGTGCCCAGCGGGCGCGGGCGAGCACAGGGGCAGTCTTGAGCAGCGTCGACGCGGATGAAAAACGGGGAGCTGAAAGAGAAGATTCATCGCGCGGCCGCGGCGCGGCGACGGCGAGGCCGACGACATGGAAGCTCCGCCTGCTTCCGCATCATTCTACAAACACCATCTGTTCCCACCAAGCTACTGGCCAACCAGATCCTCCAAAGCCGCCTGACTTGGCCTGATGAGACAACTCAGCTGATCAGGCTGCTGGCGGGGCTGCATCATTGTTCCAGGAAGCTAACCCGTAGTCGGTGTAGCTCTTCCGCCCCGCCCGCAGAGACGAAAAATCCTTGACGCACTCCGAGTTCGAAGATCGGCATCCTCGGTCCAGCGCTGTACGAAGGTCGGGTCGGCGAGCAAAAGCGACGACTGATGGTGACTGGCGTCAGCGAAGCGAGACGAAGGGGAACCTGGACCGTGGCTCGGCGTGTGGCGGGGGCTCCGGTCCCGAGCTTGGTTGAGGATGAGCCGGTCGGGCCAGAGTCTGTGGAGCCGCCTCGAAGTCTCTGGTCAGGCGTCGTCGGCACGAGGAGAAAAGGCAAACCTGAGCCACCAGCAGCGACAGGAGGCGAGGACGAAATAGGTCGTCGATCGGCGGTGGTCGTGAACGTCGTTCGGGATCTGGCCCGGCGAGATACGACGCCGACTCACGAGCACCTACTGCAAAGCGGTGTCGGGACGCGATTTCGGCGACTATTCTGCGCGGTGCTCGGCTCGACCGCCGCACGCATTGATGCGGTGATCGGGAGCGGGGACAGAAACGGAGCCGAGCAGAGTAACCGTTGGCGCGCGTGAGCTCGACGCGCCGTCGGCGGGCGCGGAGGCAAGCGTGCCTGACACGCGGCGCGTGGCGGGGAACTCTGTGACGAGGTGGCGCACTTCATTGGGCGAGTTCGCGGGGGCTTTGACGAAGCTGCTTCTTGCCGTCGGCCGTGTGCACGATTCCTGGGGCCGCACGCGGAGGCCGCCACGGGCGTAGAAGCCCGCTGAGGACGTCGGGATGCGAGATTCTGCCAGCGTGCTGGAGCTGAAAATCGACAAGATCGTTGATCTGCGGCACGGACCCTCGTCGGCACATGCGCCGAGCCTGTTCTCGTGAAGCAATTGCGCGGAGACCCGGCTGGTCGGGTAGGTGTGTCCTGACCGGCGGAGGGATACGTGCCCTTGGGAGACGATGAATCCGCGCTCGCACGCTGGGCGTGGGACTGCGGACATCAGCTCGGATGGGCGGCTCCTTCCCGGGAGTCGGCGCGCGTTCGGTCATGGAGCGATCAGGATCGGTCTCGGCGAGCGGCAGTGAACGAAGCCCGCCCGGGACGAAGCAGGATGTGGCGGTTGGGCAAGGGCCCGCGCCCGGGCGACGCATGTGCACACTGTCCACATGGGGTCGCGATCCGGCGTCAACGTGGAAGCCGGTCGGCCAGTCGCGCCGCGGCGAACGCTTGGCACCAACGGGCACCTCCGGAGTCAGTGCTGTCAGCGATCGACGCGCACGGGAAATCAGAGAAACCGGCGAGCCAAGCAGATTGTGGCAGCTCTCCGCGGCCTGGTCGGCGCCGAAGGTCAGGCAAACGCGGGTCCATGAAGGTGACTGCGCGCCTGCTCGGCGAAGAGGATAGCGACGTCGATCGGGCCGCGTGGTCGGAGACGTCGCGGACGCACACGGAGCGAGGCGTTGTCGACGCTGATGAAGAATTAGTGGGTACTTGTCGCCGGAAAGAACGAGAGCTGCGAGCCTCGCGGTGACGCCGCTTGTGCCGACGGGATGATGCCGCGGGGACTTTGTGAACTTCAGCCTGCGGCCGTTAGGGCACGCTGAGATATGGCGACGCGAGATGCAGCTTATGCTAATAGCGCACCGAGGTGTTCCGCGGCCGGGGCGCAGTGCTGAAAGCATGTAGCGGCACGATCGAGCACTTGCGGTTCCCTCGCAATCGAGATCGTCCAAATGCTGGTCATGCGAAAGTCAGCACGTGCTTCGGATCACCAAGCTGGTCAAACGGGAACTGCGGGACCGCCGTCTTGACGAGGTCGTGTGCTGTTGCCACGACCGCCGGGCGGGATCGAATGTCGACATTGTAAGCAGGCCAAAGTTGATGAAAATCTCTAAAGACTGCTGTTGTCGCTCGATCAACTGGACGGTGAAGGCTGCGGCAACGCCATTATGAAAACTAAACGTGAAAGCCCCTGATACTAACAATTGAAACCACAGGCGCTCTCAGCGCGCGGGCAGTTTCAGCACATGCTGGGCGATGATGTTGCGCTGGATCTCCGATGTGCCGCCCGCGATGGTTCCCGCGAAGCTGCCGATGTAGCGGGTGAACCAGCCGGCAGTGAACTGGCCTGGGCTGTAAGGGTTGTACGGGGCGGACATCGCGGGATCGGCGCAGACCGTCGACCCCCGCCGCCTCCAGAGACGTGGCGGTAGGCGGTCTGTTCCGCTTCCGACCCGAACACCTTGAGCACCGAGAGCCCGGCGACGTCTCCCTCGCCGCGCGCCGCGCGCGCCAGCGCCGCCGAGCCCGAGCAGGCGCAGCGCCTGATAGTCCATGGCGATGGTGGCGTAGGCATCCCGGTCCAGTGCGCTGACCGGCCGGTGGCTCTCGAGCAGTCTGGCCCAACCGGTTGGCGAACGGCATCCACATCAGCGTGCGCTCGTGACCGAGGGATCCGTTGGCCACCTTCCAGCCGCCGTCCAGTGGCCCGACCAGATTCTCGGCGGGCACGCGGACATCGGTCAGGAAGACCTCGTTGAAGTCAAGGTCGTTGCGGTCGTATACGCAGGCGAACGGGCGGCAGGTCACGCCAGGGGTGTCGGTCGGGATCAGCAACACGCTGATCCCCTTGTGCTTTGGCGCGTCGGGATCGGTGCGCACGAAGGCGAGCAGCACGTCGGCATCGTGCGCGCCGGACGTCCAGACCTTCTGACCGTTGACGACGAAGTGATCGCCGTCGAGGACGGCGCGGGTCGTCAGGCCGGCAAGATCGGAGCCTGCACCCGGTTCGCTCATGCCGAGCGACGCAGTGATCTCGGCGCGCAGGATCGGTATCGCCCATCGCTGCTTCTGTTCGTCGGTGCCGAACGACAGCAGTGAGGCGGCGATGATGCCGACGCCCTGCGGGTTGAACGAGTGATAGATGCGTCGCCGGGAAAGCTCCTCGCGGTGGACGAACTGCTGCGAGGATGTTCGCGTTGCGGCCGCCGAACTCCGGCGGATTCCCCGGAAGCAGCCAGCCGTGGTCGAACTGCAGCCGCTGCCAGCGCCGCGCCCACTCGGGCACGTGCGACGTCGAGCGTGACCGCTCGGCGGCCGCCTCGGCCTCGGCAGGCAGATGCTCGTCGAGGAACGCGACGAACTCGGCGCGGAACGCCTCGACCTCGTCATCGAACCTCAGTTGCACACGGCCAACATATCAAGTACTTAACATTTGTGCGGCTCCGATGCGCTATGACTAGTGGGTGCTCGACGGACAGAAGGTCCTGATCACCGGCGTGACCGGCAAGATCGCCTTTCCGATCGCCCGCGCGCTTGCGCAGCGCAACGAGGTATGGGGCGCGGCCCGGCTGCAGCGACGCGGCCGATCGCGACAGACTCGTCGCCGCAGGCATCAAACCCATCGCACTCGACATGAGCACGGGTGACTTCACCGGGCTTCCCGACGACTTCAGCCATGTCTTCCATGCCGCGGTCGACACGGGCGCCGACGACTGGACGCGGTGCCTGAGACGAACGCGCAGAAATCCGGCGAGTTGCTCCACCACTGCCGGAGCGCAAAGGGGTTCGTCTTCTGCTCGACGGGATCGGTCTACGGATACCAGGGGCAGCGCCCGCTGCGTGAGACCGACCCACCAGGGGTGCCGCTGCGGCCGAACTACAGCTTCTCCAAGATCGCCGCCGAGGCCGTATGCACATGGATCGCAACGCAGCACCGCATCCCGCTGACCATCATCCGCATCTGCTCGACGTACGGGCCGGAGGGCGGAGCCCCGCCGACCGGCTCGATGCGATCTTGGCGCACAGGCCGATTCGGCTCCATCCCGACAAGCCGAACAACTACAACCCGATCTACGAGGACGACTACGTCGAACTCGGCATCCGCGCGATGGAGGTCGCCGACACTCCCCCGGTCGTCGTGAACTGGGCGGGCAGCGAGACGGTCAGCGTCGAGGACTACTGCACGTACATGGGCGAGCTCGTCGGCGTCGAGCCGGTCTTCGAGTACACGCCCGACGCGCACACTCCCCTGTGGCCGGACGTCACCCGCATGCACGAGATCCTCGGACGGACGAAAGTGCCATGGCGCGAGGGCTTTCGGCGGATGATCGCGGCCCGCCACCCCGAAATCGACACTGCCTGAAGGACTGTCGTGAAGCTTCCCGGAACTCCTCCGACGAGGTCGCCGGCATCCTCGCCACCGGCCGTGGGGACATCACCACGCTTTTCGTGTCCATGGCGAGGCGTCACCCCGAGGGACGCGACGCCGAGTACCTGCGCTGGCACACCCTCGACCACCGGCCGGAGCAGCACCGGCTGGCCGCGCGTGCGGGCGTCCCTTCGGTTGGTGTCGACGCCGGAATGCCGGGCCGCACGGGCGGCGGGCGACGAGCGCTTCGACGCGATCGACCATGTGATGACGTACTTCTTCACCGACCAGGTGGGCTGACGGGTTTCTCGAACTGTCACGGCACTGGGCGGCGCGGACCGCAAGCTGCCCCTGCTGCCACCGGTCCAGCGCGGCGTCTACGAGGTGCAGACAAGGTGGCGGCGCCGCGCGTGAAGATCGGCGCCGACGTGCTGCCGTGGTGGCCGATCCGCGGCGTGTACCTGCTGCTGGAAGCCGGACGCGCACCGCACCGACGAGCTGCTCGACATCGACGGTGTCGGCGGGGTTTGGTCTGCCGCTTCGCAATCGGTCGACACGAGCCTGGCGAGCGCACGCGCCGGCCAGACGCTCACATACTGCTTCCTCGACGAGGACCCGGTCGCTGCAGCGGAACGGCTGCGGCCCGCACTTGAGAACGTGGAGCAGCCGGTATCGAGCCACTGCTGGCGGCGCCGTTCTACCCCGTCATGCCCTACGAATGGGATCGCTATGTGCCGTAAGAGGATTTGAATGCGCATCGGCTTGATGGTCGGCTCCGACAAGGAGCGGTCACGCGCGGACCGGCTGGACGGGCTGCTGGCCGACGGAGAGCCGCCGAGGACGAGGGTTTCGCGTCGTTCTGGATGCCCCAGGTGCCCGGATACCTCGATGCGATGACGGCCGTCGCGCTGATCGGGCGCGTCACCGAGCGCATCGAGATCGGCACCGCGGTCGTGCCCATTCAGACCCGCCATCCGCTGATCATGGCGCAGCAGGCGCTGACCACGCAGGTCGCGTGTTCGGGCCGGTTCACTCTCGGCATCGGCCCGTCACACCAATGGATCATCTCCGATCAACTCGGGCTGCCCTACGACCGACCGGCGCGGTTGGTGCGCGACTACCTCGATGTGCTGGACGCGGCGTTCGCCGGTCCCGGCGCGGTCGGCGATCGACAACGACAACTACCGCGTGCACAGCCCGGTCGACGTCACAGACGCGGTCGCCATGCCGGTGCTGATCGCCGCCCTCGGGCCTGCGATGCTTCGGCTCGCGGGCGAACGCACCGACGGAACCATCCTGTGGATGGCGGACGAACGGGCGATCGGCGACTACGTGGTCCCGCGCATCAGCCAGGCAGCCGATGCCGCAGGGAACCCCGGAACTCGTGTCGTCGCAGGCGTTCCCGTCGCTCTCTGCTCGGACGGCGAGGTCGACCAGGCACGCACATACGCCAGCGAGGTGCTCGGGCACGCCGACTTCTCCCCCAACTACGTTCGGCTGCTCGAGCACGGCGACGCGCAGGACGTGGGCGACACCATGGCGGCAGGCGACGAGACGACCGTCCTTGCCCGGCTGCGCAGCTATCGCGACGCGGGTGTCACCGACCTGGCCGCCCGTGTCGTTCCCCTCGGCGCCGACGCGACCGCGCGCAGTGCGTCGCGACGACGCACTCAGGAGTTCGTCGCGTCGCTGGTCCCCGAGTTCGCTTCCGGCGCATAGGCGCCCATGAATTCGATGGGTACGCCACCCATCGTGCAGAAGAACAGATCGACACCAGGCGTACCCGTGTCGAACATCGTCACGTCAGTGGCGAACGCCTTCGCTTTGGCAGCCGACCCCACGAAGTCGTCGGTCAGAAACGACAGAGCGGCGAGGCCCTCGGGCGCGATGTCGCGCAAATGCTCCGGTACATCAAGCACTTCGATCAGGCCCGAGTCGCCGCTGCCGAGCATTGTCACGTCGGCACCGTCGGACGGTGGCCACCCCAGCGTCGCCTCCAGTACGTGGCCGGGCACCCGGATCTGGAACTGCACCTCCATGCCGACGACATCGGTGAGGAACGCGACGAACGTCGCCGCCGAATGGCTCCGCATGACGACGTGATGAAGTTGTCTCGCCATGGATAGATAGTTAGACAAACGTTAACTATTTGCAAGGGTCAATCTGGCTGTTACAGTGCGTCTGTGCCTAAGAGCAGCGCGGTCACCGTCACTGACGGTGGTCAACGCCGCGCCTCGTTTCAGAGAGCGCGGTCAACCGAGACCAAGCGCGCGCTGGTGCAGGCGGCGATGGCCCTGTGGCGCACCAACGGCTACGCCAAGACGACCGTGGCCGACATCTGCCGCGCGGCGGGCGTCTCCCGGGCGTTGTTCTACTTCTATTTCCCGGCCAAGGAGGATGTGCTCTTCGAGGTCGGCCTGTTGTCCACGCGCGCCGCGCAGACAACGGTCGGCGAGCTGCTGAAGCGGGACTACGACGTGGCGGCCGTCATCGGCAAGGCCTTGCGCAGTCTCGAGCGCTCGATGGCGCGCAATCCGCGCGAGCTGATCGTCGAGACGATCCTGGAAGGTTATCGCCAGGAGCAGCGCATCCTCGCAGGCGATCGACGCGACGATGTCGACGCCGACATGTTCGGCGACCTGTTCGCCAGGGCGCAGGCCGACGGCAAGTTGGCGCCGCATGTTGACGTGACCCATCTGTCGAGATTGGCTCAAATGCATGTCAGCGAGGGCGTTCGGCACTGGGCGCTTGGCAGCTTCGGCGATCAGTCGTTCGCCGAGGTGGTGGGCAGCGACATCGCCGCACTGATCACAGGATTCAACCAAGAGCCGAATTAGATCGAAGGAGACGCACGATGGCGTGGGATTTCGAAACCGACCCCGATTACCAGAAGGAGCTCGACTGGGTCGACGAGTTCGTCCGCGAGGAGATCGAGCCGCTCGACCTTGCGTTTCCCCATCAGCAATACGTGCCGCTGGACGACAACCGCCGCAAGGTGATCGACCCGCTCAAGGAGGAAGTCAGGCGGCGCGGCCTGTGGGCCACCCATCTGGGAACCGAACTGGGCGGTCAGGGCTACGGCCAGCTCAAGCTCGCGCTGCTGAACGAGATCCTGGGCCGATCGCAATGGGCGCCAATCATATTCGGCTGCCAGGCACCCGACACCGGCAATGCCGAGATCATCGCCCACTACGGCACCGACGAGCAGAAGAAGCGCTATCTGAGGCCGTTGCTCGACGGCGAGCTGTTCTCCTGCTACTCGATGACCGAGCCGCATGCGGGTGCGGACCCGACACTGTTCACCACGCAGGCGGCGCGCGACGGCGACGACTGGGTGATCAACGGCTGGAAGTTCTTCTCCTCCAACGCCAAGACCGCGTCATTCCTGATCGTGATGGTGGTGACCAACCCCGAAGTCAGCGCCTACCAAGGAATGTCGATGTTCCTGGTGCCCGCCGACACACCGGGCGTGAAGATCGTCCGCAACTTCGGGCTACACGGCGAGCGCGAGGGCGAGGGCTCGCATGCCCTGATCCACTACGACAACGTCCGCGTGCCCGCCGAGGCTCTGCTTGGCGGCGAGGGCCAGGCGTTCGTCATCGCCCAGACCCGCCTCGGCGGCGGCCGCATCCACCATGCGATGCGCACCATCGGGCTGTCCCGCGCGGCGCTAGACATGATGTGCGAGCGCGCGCTGAGCCGCGAGACGCAGGGCAGCAGGCTGTCCGAGAAGCAGTTCGTGCAGGGCTATATCGCCGATTCCTACGCCCAGTTGCTGCAGTTCCGGTTGATGGTGCTCTACGCCGCCTGGGAGATCGACAAGTACAACGACTACAAGAAGGTACGCAAGGACATCGCGGCGGTGAAGGTGGTCATGCCGACGGTGCTGCACGACATCGCCTGGCGGGCAATGCAAGTGCACGGTGCGCTCGGTGTCACCGATGACATGCCGTTCATGGCGATGGTGACGGGTGCCGCGGTGATGGGACTGGCCGACGGTCCGACCGAAGTTCACAAGGCGACGGTCGCCAAGCAGGTGCTGCGGGACTACCAGCCCAGCAGTGACACCTGGCCCACCGAGTGGATACCGAGGAAGCGCGAAGCGGCCCGCGAGAAGTTCGCCGACTACCTCGAACACGAGGTGGGGAATCTGTGAGCGGCGAGATAGACACTGCGCGCCTTGCCGACTGGATGGACGGCACGGGACTGCCCGGCAAGGGTGAGCCGCTCGAGGCCGGCTTCCTGTCCGGCGGCACGCAGAATGTGATCTACAAGATCACGCGCGGAGACGACGTGTGCGTTTTGCGCATGCCTCCTCCTGACGCCCCACCCGACCGGGACAAGGGCATCCTGCGCGAATGGCGGATCATCGAGGCGCTCGACGGCACCGAGGTGCCGCACACCGCTGCGGTCGGCGTCTGCCCCGACCCCTCGGTTCTCGGCCGCCCGTTCTACCTGATGGGTTTCGTCGACGGCTGGTCGCCGATGGACCTGACGGATCGGCAATGGCCGGAACCGTTCGGGACCGACCTCGCCGCGCGTCAAGGTCTGGCGTATCAGCTCGCGGAGGGGATCGCCCTGTTGTCGAAGGTGGATTGGAAAGCCAAGGGCCTGCAGGATCTCGGCCGACCTGACGGCTTTCACGAACGCCAGGTCGACCGGTGGATCGCCTTTTTCGAGCGGATCAAGGGCCGGGAGATCGACGGCCTCGATGCGGCCACCGAATGGCTTCGCACCCACCGCCCGCTCGACTTCATCCCCGGCCTGATGCACGGCGACTATCAGTTCGCCAACGTGATGTACCGGAACGGCGCCCCCGCGGAGTTGGCCGCGATCGTCGACTGGGAGATGGGCACGGTCGGTGACCCGAAGCTGGACCTCGGGTGGATGGTGCAGAGCTGGCCGGAGGACACCGATTCGGCATCGGCGATGAGCTACGTCGATATGCGTGGAATGCCCTCTCGCACAGAGGTGGTCGACCACTACGCGAAGATTTCCGGGCGGCAGGTCGACGACCTCGACTACTACCTGGTGCTGGCCAAGTGGAAGCTCGCCATCGTTCTCGAGCAGGGTTTTCAACGCGCGGGCGACAACGAGAAGCTGCTCGCCTACGGTCCCGTCATCGTCGAGCTGATGCGCTCGGCAGCCGACCTCGCCGCGTCCACCGACTACAAGTGATCCGCGCCGCGGTCTGCCCGAAATACGGGCCGCCCGAGGTCGTCCGGGTCGAGGAGCGGCCGTCGCCAGCACTGGAAGACGGACAGGTCAGGGTGCGGGTCGGTGCCGCTGCCGTCAACTATCCCGACGTCCTGCTCGTCGCCGACCAATACCAGGTGAGCGTGCCTCCACCCTTTGTGGTCGGCAGCGAGTTCGCCGGGATCGTCGTCGAAGTCGCCCACGGAACAGGCGATCTCACCGTCGGTGACCGCGTGACGGGAACCGGAATGTACGGCGCGTTCGCCGAGGAGGTGGCGGTGGCAGCGCAGGGGCTGGCCCGTATCCCGGACGGCATCGACGACCGCAGCGCTGCAGCGTTCGGGGTGGCTTACCGGACCGCGTATCACGCGTTGCGCTCGGTCGCTCGGGTGTCGCCGGGCGACGCCGTGATCGTGCTGGGCGCGGGCGGCGGTGTCGGCCTCGCCGCCGTCCAGCTGGCCGCTGCGTTGGGTGCCAACGTGACCGCCGTCGCGTCGTCGGCCGAAAAGTTGGATGCAGCAGCCACTTACGGCGCTGGCAACCTCATCAACCACCGTTCGAACGATCTTCGCGCGCAGTTGCGCGAGGCGCTGCCCGCAGGCGCGCACGCCGTCATCGACCCGGTCGGCGGTGGCCTGTCAGAGCCGGCGCTCCGCTCGCTGCGCCGGGGCGGACGATTCGTCACCATCGGCTATGCCTCGGGCGTGATCCCGGCCATCCCGCTCAATCTCGTCCTCGTCAAGGGCGTCATGGTGCTCGGTTTCCAGTTTCAGGACATCGCTCCCGACGAATTCACCCGCAACGAGGACGAACTCCGCGACCTCCTCGCCACCCGCAGGGTGTCGCCTCACGTCGGCGCGGTCTACCCGCTGGCCGAAACATCGCGCGCGCTGCGCCATGTCGCCGACGGGAAGGCCGTCGGAAAGGTGGTGATCGACCTCAGCTTGCAGGTATGAGGTCCGACTGCCACCGACGGAGTCGCCATCACGCCGCAGCGGAACGTCTCGGTCTCGCAGACGACAGCTGCTTCGGGGTCGTGTGCGGCGGTCAACGCCTGACGCTTGAATGCGCGGGCTGCGGCGCTGAGGTAATGCCGGACGGGACCGACGCTGTCGTCGAGCTCGGCGGGCCAGCGCTCACCCCACAGCGTCACCTCGGTCAGGCCCTGTTCCAGGGCCTCGAGCACGCCGCGGCGCACTCGCTCGTCACTCGCGAACAAGATCCGCGGCGACGGCGACCGTCTGCGGATGGGGGCGTTCCGCCCAAAGCGCCAGTGCCGATTCGAGGTCGCCGTGTCAACGCCGAGAACGTGCAGCGGCCGCTCGTCGTCGCGATCGACGAGCAGAACGGTGACGTCCCAGCCGGCCATCACGCGGTCGTACATCCAGCCGCCTGCGCACCGGACGGCGTCGGCGGCGTTCGCCGCCACCACATCGAGTCGGTACCTCATGTCGAGCTCCGTGACGCCAGATCGCGCCCCAACGACTCCGCGTACTCCTTGAACACCTCGGTCATGGGTACTGAAGGATCGAGCAACCATAAGGTCTCCATTCCGTTGATGAAGGCGAGTATCTCGACGGCCTTGTTGGCCGCATCGAAGTCCTTGCGATACTTTCCGCTCCGCTTACCTCGCTCGATGATCTCGGTGAGGATGTCGATTGCGGCGCGATACCGCTTGTGCAGGCGGTCGTGAAGTGGGGCGTCCGGGGCGATGTTCTCGACGAGCAGCACCGTGAAGGTGCCGACGAGTTCCGGGGCCCGGTCGAACCGCTCGGGCACTCGGCTCAGCTCGGTGATCAGATCCCCGGATTGATAGTCGGCGTGGTAGGCGTCGTCCTCATCGCGGGCGTCGAGCACCGCGTTGAGCAGCTGCTCCTTGGACTCGAAATGATGCAGCAGCCCGGCCGGGGTCACCCCGGCCTCCTTGGCGATCTGGGCCAGCGAGGTGTTCCGCCAGCCGTTGCGGGACAGCAGGCGCTCGGCGACGCTGAGAATGCGCTGCCTGCGGTCTTCACCTTTGGCCAGAAGCGTCTCGTAGGGTCGCTGACGAGCGCTTGCGCGAGGAACAGACGGCTCAGGGGCTGCCACCGAACTCCTTTGTCCAAACCAACCTAGTGAACACACAGTAGGTAGGTTTGACGCCTGTGACAAGGGTCTCAGCGATTTAATTTCTTGACGCCCGTCAGCGTGACATTCAGGCGTTCAGCTCGGCGAGGGCGTGGATCTGGTCGAGATAGTGGTCCAGCGATCGATGGATGAATCGGGCGGACAGCGTCGTGGCACCTGCGGCAGCCATCGACTGCAGGGTTTCCTTCGTCGCGTCCGGGTCTCCAAGCGGATCGAGCGGCCGGTCCGCCGGGAGCACCACCTCGAACCCCTCGGGCACGTCGCGGTCGCGCAGCCACTCCGCCGCGGTTTCCACCGAGACGCCGAAGGGGCACCAGCCGTCGGCCAGCGTGAGCGCGCGCCGCAACGAGCGCTTGGTGCGGCCGCCGACCCAGATCGGCATGTGCTGCTGAAGCGCACATGGATCGACGGTCAGCCCGCCGAACGAATAGAACTCGCCGTCGTAGGTGGGCTCGTTGGTTGGCAGTGCCGCCCGCAGCGCCCGCAATGCATCGTCGGCGCGTGCTCCGCGGTCCTCGAACGGCGCCCCGAGCAGGTCGAACTCCTCCTTGAGCGAGCCGACGCCGACACCGAGGATCACCCTGCCGCTGCTGACGTGATCCAGTGTGCCGTAGCGCTTTACGATCGCCAGCGGATGGTGATACCCGAGTACCAGCGTCATGGTGACGAGCCGGATCTGCTCGGTGCGCGCCGCCACGTAGCCCAATGTGGCAAGAGGATCCCAGTACCTGGCGCCGCGTCTGCCTGCTTCGGATGCCGGCATGCCGATGTGCTCGCTGCAGGTGAGATGGTGGTAGCCGAGCCGATCCGCCGTCTCGGCGACGCGCCCGATCTCGTCGATCGAGGCGTCCTTCTCCCACGTCAAGGGTGCACCTGCGACGTTGGTGACGACGGGCGTCGCGATACCGATTTTCAATTCAGCGGCTCTTCCCCCGCCAGGATCGTCCGGTGCATCAGCCTGCCGCTGTCAACGGCATACGGCAGCACTCGGTGCATGGTGCCGGTGTTGTCCCAGATCAGCAGGTCGCCTGGCTCCCATTCGTGTCGGTACACGTACTGCGGTTGGGTGGCCCAATCGCGAAGACGCGCAAGCAAAGCGCGGCTCTCCTCGGCAGGCATTCCGACCACATAGTCGGCCGTGGCGCCGAGCAGCAGTGACTTTCGGCCCGACTGATGCGTCCACACAATGGGGCACGCCTTCGTCGGCGACTTCTGCCAGAAGGTGATCTCCTCGTAGCTCATCTCCGGCGTCACGTAGTACTGCGACCGCTCGGCGCTGTGCACCACCCGGAGCTCGGCGATGGCGTCCTTGTCGGCCTGCGGCAAGTCGTCGTATGACGCGTAGGTATTGCAGAACTCGGTCTCTCCCCCGGCCTCCGAGAGCTTGATGGCATGCAGCAGGGTCGCGAGATTCGGAAAGGGCTGCAGCGAGCCGTCGAAATGCCAGAACATCGAGCCCTTGAGATACCGGGCCCGCTGATTCACGTTCTCGTCGAGCGAGATCTTGTAGATCCCGTCCTCGCCCTCGTTCGCCACGATGTTGCCGAGGGTCTTGGCTATGGCGACCTGCTGCCCGTCGCTGATGTCCAGCCCCCGGAAGAAAACCACACCACGCTGCTCAAGGGTGGCGCGAATGGTCTCGGCTTCCCGGCCGCTCAACAGCGTGTCGAGGTCGGTTCTGATCTCGCTACCGATCCGCGGCGCGAGGTCGACGATGTCGAGTTGCGCGGAGGTCAGCCCCATGGTGTCAGCTCACTCTCGTGAGAATCGTGTTGGCCGAATGCTTTACGCGCGGTTGCTTCCACAGCTCGACGGCGAGCGACACGGTGATCAGCGAGTACAACAGGTTACGCAGGTTCGCGACATCCTCGGGGAGCGGTTCGGAGTAGTCGAACTTGTCGATGTAGGCGACCGCTTCCTCGGCGTGCGGAAACACCGCGTCGTAGAACGCCCGGATCTCTTCCATCGAGCTGTTCACGCGCTTGACGTAGCGCTGGTGGCCATCCTCGATGGCCCATTCTTCGACGAAGGTGTTCGAGTTCCGAAAACTCCTGCGGCAGAATCGCATTCATCGCCCTGTCTCCCCCGCCTCGACGTAGTCGGCCACCAGTCTTGTGCAGATGACGCAGCAGGATCTCCTCGTCGTTCATCGTGAAGTGGGTGAGGGCGCCGCTGTTCAGCATCGCCTGTAAGCCCTCAGACGGGCTGGCGTCCTCCAGGATGATGTCGTTGAGGAAGGTCACCGTCAGCTCCTGGCCCAGCCGTTCCTTGTGGGTGGTTGGCGGCTGGTAGTACATCTCCGTTTCGAAGATGTGCGAGTGCGGCCCTGTGGGCCAATGGGTATGGACCGTGAAGCCGGACGCACCGAAGATCAATATGAAGTTGGGGAAGAATTGGTACGAGTCGAAGCCGTATTTCTCCGACCGGGTGGGATTGAGCCCCGTTGGCATCGGACCGCGGTCGGTTCGCTTGTTCCACGGCCCGGCCGCGCTGGCCTCGAACACGCACTCGATCGGCTTGGAGTACGGCGTCTTCTGGGACGGCTCGCCGGAGAAGGAGAACATCCGGTGCGGGCCCTGGAGTTGGTAGCCCAATGCGTCGGTGAACGGGTTCGGTTGGTCGAACGCATCTCTGGCCTCCGCGGTCAGAGCGCCGAATGAGGATGCGTGCAGATACGGCCCGTGGTAGCTCTCCGCGAATCCGTCGAGGAAGATCTTCCAGTTGCACTGCAATTCGGCCTTGAACCGGTACACCTGGTGCGGTCCCTCGAAGGGATAGCCCTCGATGCCATGGGCCAGCTCGCCGAGGAACGACCGCACCGGCTCGGTGTTGTGCGGGTTGAGGTTGACGAAGATGAAGCCTTCCCATACCTCGCATTGGATGGCAGGCACGCGGCAGCTGTCGGCGTCGAAGTCGAGCAGCAGATCCTCGCGCGTGGCGGAATGCAGCGAGCCGTCCAGTTTGTAGCGCCAGCCGTGGAAGCGGCAGTACAGCAACGGCGCGCGGCCCTCCACCTCCTGGAACGGGTCGTCCTCCCAGAGCATCTTGTTGCCGCGGTGCGGGCAGATGTTGTGGAAGGCGCGGATCACGTCGTCCTTACCCCGCACGATGATGATCGAGGTGTTGAGGAACCTCAGCTCGCGGGTGAAATAGCTTCCCGACTTCGGAACCCGCTCCACCCGCCCCATGTAGAGCCAGGTCTTCTTAAAGACGTGCTCGCGTTCCTTTTCGTAGAACTCCTCGGAAACGCAGTCCTCCAGCGACACCGGGCCGCGGCCGAGTTCGGGATATGCGTCGGTCCAATGTCCGCTTGCGGGCTTGGTCACCAGGCTGTTGTGACTCATGAGACCCTCCTCCGCGCTGACGGTACAACCGCTGAATTGGTCGAAACAGGCACGAAACCTCAACACCCTGTTGCATATTTGGAACAACGAAATGGAACAGAACCCGCCCTTCGACCTCGATGCCCTGCTGGTGTTCGGCAAGGTGGTGGAGAACCGCAGCCTGTCGAAGGCGGCGGCACTGCTCGGTATGCCGAAGTCCACGGTCAGCCGCAAGCTCGCGAAGCTGGAGTCCGACCTCGGCATCAAACTGCTGCGGAAGAATACGCATCAGCTGACCGTGACCGACCTCGGCGAGAAGGTCTACGACCACGCCGTCAACATCCTGACCGAGGCGAACGGCGTGCGCGCTCTGGTGGAAGGCAGCAGGCAGGAGCCGCAGGGTGAGCTGCGGGTGGCGATCCCGATCTTCGTCGGCATCGACTACGCGTCACGCGTCGGCGCCACGTTTTTGCAGCGCTA
Organism: uncultured Actinomycetota bacterium; assembly: GCA_963734385.1. Taxonomy (GTDB): domain Bacteria; phylum Actinomycetota; class Actinomycetes; order Mycobacteriales; family Mycobacteriaceae; genus Mycobacterium. The sequence continues at coordinate 127,055 of CAVTHR010000008.1, forward strand.
TCCGCACTCGCGGTTGGACATCCGCTTGGTGGACAACATGGTCGACCCCATACGGGACGGGTTCGACGTGGTCTTCGGGACCGGCCCTCTTCAGGATTCGACGTTGATCGCACGGAAGGTGTTCAGCCTCGAGCTCTTCCTCTGCGCGTCACCCGATTTCGTACGGCAACTCCCCGAGCCTGTCACCGTGCCGACCCAGTTGAACAGCCTGCCGTTCATCGACTTCGGCTTCGCGGGGACGCGCAAGCTCGCGGTCAGCAAGAACAAGCGGCGCTACGAGCTTGCACCGCAGGTTCGCGCGCGCGCCAACAACTTTCAGGTATGCAAACAGTACATCCTGCAGGGGCTCGGCTTCGGTGTGATGCCGACACAGATCATCTGCACCGATGAACTGCGCGACGGCAGCATCGTGCCCGTACTCCCGGAATGGATACCGGAGGCGCTCGACGTGCACATGATCTATCCGTTCGAGCTGTCGTTCTCGACGCTCATCAGCGCGTTCTACGAGGTGGCGTGCGAGATCATCATCGAGAACACGGCACGGCCCTGACGTGTGTCGCTACAGCCCAAGCGATTTCGCGATGATCACCTTCATGACCTCGCTGGTGCCCGCGTAGATCCGGGCCACGCGGGCATCCGTGTACAGCCGGGCGATCGGGTACTCCATCATGTACCCGTAGCCGCCGAACAGCTGCAGGCACCGGTCCACGACACGTTGCTGCATCTCGGTGCAGAACAGCTTCACCCGCGCGGCATCGGCGCCGGACAACTCACCATCGACATGCAGCGCGATCGCCCGGTCCAGCATCGCCTGGCCGGCCTCGACCTCCGTCGAACACGCGGCGAGTTCGAACTTGGTGTTCTGGAATGACGCGACGGGTGTGCCGAATGCCTTGCGACTCTTGGTGTAGTCGATGGCGGCGGCGATCGCCGAGCGAGCCTGCGACACCGAACCGATCGCCACGGTCAAGCGTTCCTGCGGCAGATTATGGCCTAGGTAGCTGAACGCCTCGCCTTCCTCCCCCAGCACATTGGCCGCAGGAACTCGCACGTCGACGAACGACAGTTCGGCGGTGTCCTGCACCTTGCAGCCCATCTTGTCCAGCTCGCGGCCGCGGGTGAAGCCGGGCATGCCGTCCTCGACGACCAGCAGCGTCAGACCCTTGCGCCTGTTGTCGGGATCCGTCGCCGTGCGGGCCACGGTGATCACGAGGTCGGCCTGCATGCCGCCGGTGATGAAGGTCTTGGCGCCGTTGACTATCCAGTCGTCACCGTCGCGCACGGCGGTGGTGCGCATGCCCGCCAGATCCGATCCCGTTCCCGGCTCGGTCATCGCCACCGCCGTCAACAGCTTGCCCGCCGCCAGGCCGGGGAACCAGCGGTCACGCTGCTCGGCGTTCGCGTAGTGCAGGAAGTACGGCAGGATCACCTCGAGCTGGGTGCGCACCGTCGACAGCGTGACGAGCGCCTTCGCGGACTCTTCCTGCATCACCACGTTGTAGCGATAGTCAGGCTCCCCGCCGCCGCCGTACTCCTGCGGGATGGCCATCCCGAGCATGCCGAGCGAGCCCATGTGCTCGAACACCTCGCGGGGCATTCGCCCGCCCTTCTCCCACTCGGGATAGTGCGGCACCACTTCCTTTTCCACGAAGTCGCGGCACAGTTCCCGGAACGCCTCGTGGTCTGAAGTGAATAGATCTCGACGCATGTGGCGTCCTCCTGTCTGTCAGGCGAAGAGTTCGACCAACGTCGCGTTGGCCGTGCCGCCGCCCTCGCACATCGTCTGGAGCCCGTAACGGAGTCCGTTGTCGCGCATGTGATTGAGCATCCGCGTCATCAGCACTGCCCCCGACGCGCCAAGCGGATGGCCGAGCGCGATCGCCCCGCCCAGCGGGTTGAGCCGCTTCTCGTCGGCTCCGGTTTCCTCGAGCCATGCCAGCGGCACAGGGGCGAAGGCCTCGTTCACCTCGAACACGCCGATCTCATCGAGACCGACACCCGACTTGTGCAGCACCTTCTCGGTGGCGGGAATCGGTCCGGTCAGCATGAGCACCGGATCCGCTCCGGTGACGGCGCCGGCCCGGTACCGCGCGATCGGGTTGAGCCCCAGCGCGGCCGCGTTGTCCGCCGCCATCACCAGCAGCGCGGCGGCGCCGTCCGATATCTGCGACGAGTTCCCCGCGTGGATGACGCCGTCGTCCTTGAACGCCGGCTTCAGTCCTGCGAGCTTCTCCACGCTTGTGCCTCGCCGGATGCCCTCATCGGCAAGGACAGGTTCACCGCCGGTGAACACCGGGATCGTCTGCGTTTCGAACGCCCCGCTGTCCTGCGCGGCGGCCGCACGTTCGTGCGACAGCGCCGAGTACTCGTCGAGCCGAGTGCGGGAGAACCCCCACTTCTCCGCGATCATCTCCGCGGAGATACCCTGGTTGAACGCGAAATCGCCATAGCGGGCAAGCACTTTCGGCCCGTACGGCATCCCGGTGGCCCTGGCGGCGCCGAGCGGGACCCGGCTCATCACCTCGACACCGCCCGCGACGACGACGTCCTGCTGGCCTGACATCACCGCTTGCACGGCGAAGTCCAGGGCCTGCTGGCTCGACCCGCAGGCCCGGTTGACGGTCGTGCCTGGGATGGTCTCCGGCCAACCGGCCGCCAGGACCGAGTAGCGACCGATATTGCTGGACTGGTCCCCCACCTGCGACACGCAGCCCCATACGACGTCGTCGACGATCGCGGGGTCGATGCCCGCGCGCTCCACCAGCGCGGTGAGGACGAGGGCGGACAGGTCTGCGGCGTGCATCTCGGACAGTCCGCCGTTGCGCTTGCCGACCGGGGTGCGAACCGCCTCGACGATGACCGTTTCACGCATTGTCGTCTCCATTCCTCAGCGATACGCCGGGCCGATGGCCCCTTGCTCGCGTAGCTTTGCGATCTCGTCTTGCCCGAGGCCGAGTTCGGCGAGAACGGCGTCGGTGTGCTGACCCAGGCCGGGAACCGGCCCCATCGGCGGATCGTATCCGGCGATGACCGGCGGTGGCAGCAGCGCCTGGATCGGACCCTTGGACGTCTGCACGCCACGCCAGCGGTTACGGGCGGTCAGCTGCGGATGAACGACGACCTCGCTGGGCAGGTTGTACCGCGAGTTGCCGATCCCGGCCTTGTCGGCCACCTTCTGGATGTGCGCGAGATCGTGCTGCGCGCACCAGGATCCAATGGCCTCGTCGAGGATCTCGCGGTGCGCGCACCTGCCGGTGTTGTTGGCGAAGCGCGCGTCGTCGGCAAGGTCGGGTCGGTCGATGATCTCTCTTGCCACCCGCTGCCACTCGCGGTCGTTGGTGGTACCGAGCACCACGGTCTGGCCATCGCCGGTCGGAAAGGCGCCGTAGGGTGCGACCGCAGGCGAGCCGACGCCGAGCGGCTGCTGGTCGATGCCCGAGTGCTGGGTGTAGGTCAGTTGATAACCCATGACATCGGTCAGCACATCGAACAGGCTCAACCCCACTGCCGGAGCAGGTCCATCGCGGCGGTCACGGGAGAACAGCAGCGCGAGGATCGACAGCGCGGCGTAGAGCCCGGTGGTGAAATCGGCCATCGCGGGTCCGGGCTTGGCGGGCATGTCCGGATAGCCGGTGACGGCGCACGATCCCCCTTCTGCCTGGATCAGCAGGTCGTAGGCGCGCTTGTGCGAGATCGGGCCGCCGGGACCGTATCCGTCGATCTCGACCGGTATCACTTTGGGGTGGCGCTCGGCCAGGTCGGCAGGCGAAAGACCAAGCCGTGCCGTGGATCCCGGCGCGAGATTGGATACGAATGCGTCAGCGTGGTCGAGCAGCCGATGGAGGACGTCCATGCCCGCGGGCGACTTCAGGTTGAGCGTGACCGATTCCTTGCCCCGGTTGCACCAGACGAAGTGGGCCGCGAGACCGTCGGGCCCGTTCACGACATCGTCGTAGTCGCGGGCGAAGTCACCGCCGTTGGGGTTTTCCACCTTGATCACTCGTGCGCCGAAATCGGCGAGCACCCTGGTGCACATCGGGGCGGCCACCGCCTGCTCCATCGCGACGACGGTGATACCGGCCAAGGGTGCCTGCGATGAGATAGCCATCGGGTCATGCGGCAGAGAAAGTCCTGGCTGTAGCCGAGGGAGCAAGCACCGCTTCTCCTTTCGGTGACTTGTCGGTGGTAGTGGATAGTTTATTGGGGTGGCGCGATACCGGTTGCTTCCTACCACTGAGCAGGCGGTGGTGTTGAGCGACCATTGCCGTCATGCGCGTTATGTCTGGAATCTGGCCCTCGAGCAGCACCAGCACTGGCAGCCAGGGCGTCGTGCGCCCGGCTTCAACGAGCAGTGCGCTCAGCTGACTACGGCCCGCGCCGAGTATGACTGGCTGGCCGCTGGGTCGCAGACCGTGCAGCAGCAGGCGTTGCGAGATTCCGCTCAGGCTATGCGCAACTTTTTCTTGGGAACGCATCGCCGCCCGACGTGGCGTAAAGCCGGTACGCATGAGGGGTTCCGGCAGGTCGGGATGAAATCGCATCACGTTGCGCGTCTGAACCGCCGGTTCGGTCGTGTCTGGGTGCCTAAAGTCGGCTGGGTTCGTTTCCGCCTCTCGCGGCCGGTCCCAGCGGGTGTGAAGTCCTACCGCATCACCCGCGATCGGGCCGGCCGGTGGTTTATCTCGTTCACCCACATCCCTGATCCGATAGCTGGTCCGGGTTCGGGCAGCGTGGTGGGTATCGACCGTGGCGTTGCCGTGTCGGCGGCATTGTCGACCGGTGAACTTCTGCACGCACCCTGTCTTACCCGAGGTGAGTCGAGGCGGTTGGCGGTGCTGCAGCAGCGGCTTGCGCGCGCCTCGCGCGGCTCCAACAGGCGGGCTCGGACAAAGCTGGCGATCGCGAAGCTGAAGTCGCGTGAGAGAGACCGTCGCAAGGACTGGGTCGAGAAGGCCACCACGGACATCGCGCGGCGCTTCGAGACGATCCGCATCGAAGCCCTCGACGTGCGCGCTATGACTCGCACGGCGCGCGGAACTGTGGAGCAGCCCTGCCAGCGGGCCGCACATAAGCGCGGCCTCAACCGTGGCATCAGACGAAGCGGCTGGGGCCTGTTCGCCGCACGTTTGCAGCACAAGGCTACCGGTCGGGTCGAGCAGATCCCGGCCGCCTACACGTCGCAACGATGCTCGGTGTGCGGGCACGTCGCCCCCGGAAATCGTAAGAGCCAAGCGGTTTTCGAGTGCGAGGCCTGCAACGCCGGGCCGTGCAACGCCGACGTGAACGCTGCACGCAACATCGCCGCCGGACGGGCGGTGACAGCACGGGGAGACCTCGGCGCTAGCCTGTCTGCGAACCGTGAACCTCAACGCTGCACTCCTGCCGCATAGGTAGTAGGTGGGGTTGTAATCCCTTGGCTTCAGCCACCGGAGGACGTCAAATCACCATGCCGCCGTCGACGGGCAGCACCTGCCCGGTGATGTAGGACGCTGCGTCCGAGGCCATGAACACGAACGCACCGGCCACCTCGTCCGGGCCGGCCCAGCGCTTCAACGGAATGCGCGCCATCATGTTGGCCGCGAACTTCTCGTTGGTGCGGATGGTCTCGGTCATCGGTGTGGCGGCAAGCGGCGCTAGGGCATTCACCATGATGTTCTTCGAAGCGAGTTCGCGTGCGAGCGACTTGGTGAAGCCGATCAGGGCCGCCTTTGCTGCCGAGTAATTGACCTGGCCCAGCGTGCCGGTGAGCCCGGCCGCCGACGTCACGTTGATGACGCGGCCCGTGCCGTCGGTCGGAAAGAATGGCAGCGCGGCCTGCGTGCAATGGAACGTGCCCATGACGTGCACGTCGAACGTCAACCGGAACGTCTCGTCCGTCAGCTTTCCGAACATGGCAGGCGACGTGACGCCTGCGTTGTTGACGAGGATGTGCAGCGCTCCCCCGCCCAGCCCGGCGGCCTGTTCGGCCGCGGCATCGGCGGCTGCGCGGTCAGCGACGTCCAGCGCACACGAGTCTGCCTTGCCGCCCGCCGCGCGAATCCGTTCGGCCACTGCGGAAGCTGCATCCGCATTGATGTCGGTGACGAGCACCGCGGCACCCGCTTCGGCCAGTGCGGCCGCGACGGCCGCCCCGATACCGCCGCCCGCACCCGCGCCGGTCACCAGCGCCGCGCGACCGGTCAAATCGAAGTAGCCCATCTCAGTAGCTCCTCGGCATTCCGAGCACGTGTTCGCCGAGGAAGTTCAGGATCATCTCCTGGCTGACGGGCGCGATCTTCATCAGGCGCGCCTCACGGAAGTAGCGCGACACGTGGTACTCCTCGGAGTAACCCATCCCGCCGTGCAACTGCAGGGCGCGGTCGGCGGCACCGAATCCGGCGTCGGCGCACAGGTACTTGGCAGTGTTGGCTTCGCGTCCACATGGCTTGCCGTTGTCGTAGAGCCATGTCGCCTTGCGCAGCACCAGCTCCGCGGCGTCGAGTCGGGCCAGCGAGTCCGCAAGCGGGAACTGCAGGCCCTGGTTCATGCCGATGGGCCGGTTGAACACGACGCGCTCGTTGCCGTACTTGACGGCCTTCTCGAGCGCCACCCTGCCGATGCCGAGCGCCTCGGCGGCAATCAGCATGCGCTCCGGGTTCAGGCCGTCGAGGATGTAGGAGAACCCCTTGCCCTCCTCGCCGACCCGATCCCCGACCGGCACCATCAGGTCGTCGATGAACAACTCGTTGGAGCTCACCGCGTTTCGGCCCATCTTGTTGATCGGCCGGATGTCGACGTGATCGCGGTCGAGGTCGGTCATGAACAGCGTCATGCCGTCGGTCTTCTTGGTCACCTCGTCGTACGGCGTCGTCCGCGTCAACAGCAGGATCTTCTCCGACTCAAGCGCCTTGGAGATCCAGACCTTTCGGCCGTTGATGCGGTAGTGGTCGCCCTCGCGCTTGGCGAACGTCGTGATCCGCGAGGTATCAAGGCCCGCACCGGGTTCGGTGACGCCGAAGCAGACGTGCAAATCGCCGTTGACGATGCGGGGCAGCGTGGCGGCCTTCAACTCGTCGGAGCCGTGCTTGACGACGGGCTGCATGCCGAAGATCGACAGGTGAATAGCGCTGGCGCCGTTCATCGCTGCGCCGGACCGCGAGATCTCCTCGAGCAGCAAGGTCGCCTCGGTGATGCCGAGACCGTGGCCACCGAACTCCTCCGGGATGGTCATGCCGAGCCAGCCGCCCTTGGCGATGGCGTCATAGAACTCCTGCGGGAATTCGTGCGCCTGGTCCTTCTCCATCCAGTAGTGGTCGTCGAACTTGCCCGCCAGCTCGGCGACGGACTTGCGGATCAGGTCCTGATCCTCGCTCAGCTCGAAGCTCATCCCGCCCGACACACCCACGCTCCTCCACTACATCGTCGGCACACAGCCGAGCGCGCCGGTGCGATCAGGCATTCTCCACACCGGCGCACTGTCGCCCAGCGGACTTGGTCAGTCCTTGTTGCCGGTCAGCTCCTTGGCGCTCGCCGCGAAGTCGGCGAAGTTGGCGCCCGTCTTCTCCTTCTTGGAGAGCGCCTGGATGGAGACGTCGTGGTCTCCTGCGGCCTTACGCAGCGCCCCCACTGTGGCCTGCTCCTTGGTGATGTGGGTGAACGGATCCCAGTGGTACCAGCGCACTGCGTTCTCGTACGTCATCTTGTTGATCTCGTCTTCGGGAACGTTGTGTTCCTTGAGCACCTCATCCAGCTGTTCGGGCGCCCCCGGCCACATCGAGTCGCTGTGCGGGTAGTCGGCCTCCCAGCAGATGTTGTCGATACCGATGGCGTTGCGCAGCTGCACGCCAACGTGATCGGAGATGAAGCAGGTCAGGAAGTGATCCCTGAACACCTCCGAGGGCTTCTGCTTGCCGAAGTCCTGCCCCGTCCACGTCGAGTGCATCTCATAGGTGCGGTCGGCGCGCTCGAGGAAGTAGGGGATCCATCCCGTGCCGCCTTCGGACAGCGCGATCTTCAGGTCCGGGTACTTCTTGACCGGCTTGGACCACAACAGATCCGCCGCGGCCTGCACGATGTTCATCGGCTGCAGGGTGATCATCACGTCCATCGGCGCATCCGGCGCGGTGATCGCCAGCCGGCCCGACGAGCCGATGTGCACGTTCAGCACGGTGTCGGTATCGACCAGCGCCTCCCACATCGGCGTCCAGTAATCGAGATCGTGGAAACTCGGGTAGCCCATCGCCGCCGGGTTCTCGGTGAACGTCAGCGAGTGCACACCCCGCTTCGCGTTGCGCCGGATCTCCTTCGCACACTCCTCGGCGTCCCAGATCACCGGCAGCGTCATCGGAATGAACCGGGCCGGGTACTCCCCGCACCACTCCTCGACGTGCCAGTCGTTGTACGCCTGCACCAGCGCCACCGAGAACTCCGGATCCTCGGTCGCGAACAGGCGCCCGGCGAAACCGGGGAACGACGGGAAGCACATGGAGCCGAGAATGCCGCCCGCGTTCATGTCCTTGACGCGCTCGTCGACGTTGTAGCAACCCGGCCGGATCTCATCGAGACCCTGCGGCTCCAGGCCGTACTCCTCCTTCGGCCGCCCGGCCACGGCATTCAACGCGACGTTGGGGATCACCACGTCGCGGAACTGCCAGGTGTCCGAGCCGTCCGGATTGTGCACCAACCGCGGAGCATCGTCGACGTACTTCTTGGCCAGGTGCTTCTTGAACATGTCAGGCGGCTCGACGATGTGGTCGTCGACGCTGATCAGGATCATGTCCTCTTTGTTCATGGGGCTCCCTTCCCTCTCACCACCACCGTAGTATCCGCACTGTTCTCTATCCAGGGAAACTAGCTTCTCGCTCGGCGAGAATCAATGTCCGAACGCTGTTTCCCCACCATACCGCGGGACAAATGTTTGGTGCAGGATGTCATCGGACCGACTGGCCATTGACCATCGGGGTAAAAGATGGAAATGTATTAGTCGGAAATGAGAACATGATTCTCACACCCGAGAGGAGAAGGCCGTGCGAGTGCCCCCGTTGCCCGCGGATCGGTGGGACGACGACGTCGACCGCGCGCTCGCCGTGATGCTCCCCGAGGACAGGCGCAACCCGGAGACAGGCGAGCAACATCCTCGGCGACCTTCGTCAACCACCCGGCGCTGACGAAGGAGTTTCTGCGCTTCAACGTGCACCTGCTGTTCAACTCGACACTGCCGCCCCGGCTGCGCGAGCTCGCGATCCTGCGGGTGGCGCACCGGACCGACTCGGAATACGAGTGGATGCAGCACGTCAAGATGGGCATGCGGGAGGGCCTCACCGAGGAGGACATCGCAGGCGTTGCAGCAGGGCGAGGCCGCCGACGCCTTCGACCGCACGATGCTGGCCGGCGTGGACGAACTCCTCGACAGATACGAACTGTCGGATGCGACGTGGGCCGCGTTGGGCGAGCGCTTCGACGACCGACAGCGGATGGACTTCGTCTTCACGGTCGGCTGCTACTTCACCGTGTCCATGGCTTTGAAAACCTTTGGCGTCGAGCTCGAACAGGAGAGGTAACCAACGTGGCATTTTTCCCCAAGCCGGCCGCTGGTAGCTGGACAGAGAACTGGCCGGAGCTCGGCACCGCACCGGTGAACTACGAGGACTCCATCGATCCCGAGCACTACAAGCTCGAGCAGCAGGCGATCTTCAAGAAGACCTGGCTCAACGTCGGCCGGGTCGAGCGGCTTCCCAAGAAGGGCAGCTACTTCACCCGCGAGATGCCCTCGGTCGGCCCTGGCACGTCGGTGATCATCGTCAAGGACGTAAAGACGGCGCGAGACGATCCGGTGCTTCTACAACATGTGCCGCCACCGCGGAAACAAGCTGTTGTGGAACGACTTTCCCGGCGAGGAGGTATCGGGCACCTGCCGCCAGTTCACCTGCAAGTACCACGCATGGCGCTACTCGCTCGACGGCGACCTGACCTTCGTCCAGCAGGAGGGTGAGTTCTTCGACCTCGACAAGGCGCGACTACGGACTGGTGCCGGTGCGCTGCGAGGTGTGGGAAGGCTTCATCTTCATCAACTTCGACAACGACGCCGTACCGCTGACGGAGTACCTCGGCGACTTCGCCAAGGGCCTCGAGGGCTATCCCGTTCCACGAGATGACCGAGCACTACAGCTACCGCTCGGAGATCAACGCCAACTGGAAGCTGTTCATCGACGCGTTCGTCGAGTTCTACCACGCGCCGATCCTGCACATGAAGCAGGCGGAGAAGGAGGAGGCCGAGAAGCTGGCCAAGTTCGGCTTCGAGGCGCTGGCCTACGACATCAAGGGCGACCACTCCATGGTGTCGTCGTGGGGAGGCATGTCGCCGCCGAAGGACCTGAGCATGGTCAAGCCCATCGAGCGGATCCTGCACAGCGGCCTGTTCGGGCCGTGGGACCGCCCGGACATCAAGGGCATCCTGCCCGACGAACTGCCGCCGGCCATCAACCCGGCCGCCAGAAGTCCTGGGGCACCGACTCGTTCGAGTTCTTCCCGAACTTCACGCTGCTGTTCTGGGCGCCGGGTTGGTACCTGACCTACCACTACTGGCCGACCTCGGTGAACACGCACATCTTCGAGGCCGACCTCTACTTCGTGCCGCCGACGAACCTCCGTCAGCGGCTGTCCCAGGAACTGGCGGCGGTGACGTTCAAGGAGTACGCGTTCCAGGACGCGAACACGCTGGAGGCCACGCAGACGCAGATCGGCACCAGGGTCGTCACCGACTTCCCGCTGTGCGATCAGGAGATTCTGCTGCGCCACCTGCACAACACGGCCCACGAATACGTGGACAGGTACAAGGCGTCCTTGGCCAACGGTGACGGCGCCCCGAACGGCCAACCGGCCGCGACGGCAGCGAGAAGGATCATGCAAATGTCTAAGCTGCCAGAGGAATTCGCCGATCTGGAGCGGTTCACCGATTGGTGCCTGCCGACCGAGGAGGAGCGCTACTCCAAGCGCCTGAACTCGACGATGGCCGAGATGCAGGAGCTCTACGACGCAGGCATGGCGCGCCTCGAGGACATCATGGTCTACGTCGATGCGCGGTTCCCGCTCAAGGGGATGCCGGACGACGCCAAGGCGCTGGTGCATCTGGGACAATCGATCGTGATGGTGAGTTTCCCGGTCGAGGTGTGGAAGCAGCCCCGCGTGCTCGACAGCGGCGCCTCCTACATCCAACTGATCAAGGAGCCGGTGGTCTGACGGTGCTGACGCTGCGAGGCAGCGGGTCTGCTTGACGTCGACGCCGGCGAGATCGTCCGGCCGGGGATCGTTCGCATCGAGGACGATCGGATCGTCGGCGTCGGCGGTGCGACGTCCGAAGGCGACGGTCGAGTCGACCTCGGCGACGCCATCCTGCTCCCGGGCCTGATGGACATGGAGGTCAACCTCCTGATGGGCGGCCGCGGCGAAAACCCCGGCCTGTCCCAGGTTCAGGACGACCCGCCGACCCGCGTGCTGCGCGCGGTCGGCAACGCCCGCCGCACACTGCGGGCGGGGTTCACCACCGTGCGCAACCTCGGATTGTTCGTCAAGACGGGCGGCTACCTGCTCGACGTCGCGCTGGGCAAGGCGATCGACGCCGGCTGGATCGAGGGGCCGCGGGTGATCCCCGCAGGCCATGCGATCACGCCGACGGGCGGGCATCTCGACCCGACGATGTTCGCCGCGTTCATGCCGGGCGTGCTGGAGCTGACCGTCGAGGAGGGCATCGCCAACGGCGTCGACGAGATCCGCAAGGCGGTGCGCTACCAGATCAAGCACGGTGCCCAGCTGATCAAGGTCTGCGTCTCGGGCGGCGTGATGTCGCTGACCGGAGAGGCAGGCGCACAACACTATTCGGACGAGGAACTGCGCGCGATCGTCGACGAGGCGCACCGGCGCGGACTGCGCGTCGCCGCGCACACCCACGGCGCGGAGGCGGTCAAGCACGCGGTCGAATGCGGGATCGACTGCATCGAGCACGGGTTCCTGATGGACGACGAGGCGATCAAGATGCTCGTCGACAACGACCGGTTCCTGGTGACCACCAGGCGGCTGGCCGAGGCGATGGACGTGTCGAGGGCGCCGAAGGAGTTGCAGGACAAGGCCGCCGAGATGTTCCCGAAGGCCCGCACGTCGATCAAGGCGGCCTACGAGGCCGGCGTGAAGATCGCCGTCGGCACCGATGCCCCCGCGATCCCGCATGGCAAGAACGCCGACGAGCTCGTCACGCTGGTGGACTGGGGCATGCCATCCGACGCGGTGCTGCGCGCGGCCACCGTCGTCGCGGCCGACCTGATCAACAAGCCAGACCTCGGCCGCATCGCCGAGGGTTATCTCGCCGACATCATCGCGGTTCCCGGCGATCCGCTGGCCGACATCGGCGTTACAAAGAATGTCAATTTTGTAATGAAGGGCGGTAAGGTCTTCCGACATGACGCAGTCAACGAGAACTGAGGACCTGCGTCGAGATCCAGCAGCTGCTCGCCAAGTACGCCGTCACCATCACGCAGGGCGACATCGACGGGCTGATCGGTGTTTCACCCCGGACGGCACCTACAGCGCATTCGGATCGACCTACACGCTGGCCCGCTTCCCCGAATTGGTCGACGCGGCGCCCAAGGGGCTGTTCATGACCGGCACCTCGCTGGTGCACTTCGACGGCGATGACCCCGACAAGGCGACGGGCACACAGCCGCTGTGCTTCATCGAGCACTCCAAGCACGACATGCGGATCGGGTACTACAACGACAACTACGTGCGCACCGACGACGGCTGGCGGTTGAAAACCCGTGCCATGACGTTCATCCGGCGCAGCGGCGAGCACGACTCGGGCCGCCCCACGCGATCGGCAGGCCCGAGGCCGGATGACCGCCGTCGAAGAGTCCCGACGACGGCCGAATTCCGGTCGCGGCTCGTCGCCTGGCTCGACGAGAACGATCTGACACCGCCGCCCGGCGACCATTCGCTGGACGCCCACCAGGCGCAGCACCTGCGCGTGCTCGGCGCGCTGTACGACGCGGGCTGGATGCGCTACGGGTGGCCGGAATCGGCTGGCGGGCTTGGCGGGCCCGCGATCCTGCGTGCCATCGTCGGCGAGGAGATCGTCGGGCGCGGGCTCGACCATCCCGGGCCGTACTCGATGCTCGACGTGCTGGCCCCGACGATGATCGACTACGCGCGACCCGAACTCGCCGCGGAGATGGTGCCGAGGCTGCTGTCGGGCCGCGAGTCGTGGTGCCAGGGCTTCTCCGAACCCGGCTCGGGCAGCGATCTTGCATCCTTGACCACCCGCGCCGAGCAGCGAGGCGACGACTGGGTCGTCAACGGCCAGAAGGTGTGGACCAGCTTCGCGCAGTACGCGACGCGTTGCGTGCTGCTCACCCGGACCGGGCCGCCGGGAACCCCGAATCACGAAGCCATCACGGCATTTTTCGTCGACTTGGACACGCCGGGGATCACTGTGCGCCCGCTGCGCACCATGCACGATGTCGACGAGTTCTGCGAGGTGTACTTCGACGACGTGGTGGTGCCCGCCGACCGCATGCTCGGCAAGCCCGGCGACGGCTGGCGGCTGGCGATGGATCTGCTGCCCTACGAGCGCTCGACCTGCTTCTGGCAGCGCATCGCCTACCTCTACTCGCGTTTCGACGCGCTGATCGGTGAGGTCAAGGGACTCGGCCAGGCCGTGGACTCCGATCTGGGCGAGGCGTATCTGGCCCTGCACACGCTGCGCTGCCGGTCCCGGGCCACCCAGCACCGGCTGGCAGACGGTCACAAGCTGGGTCCGGACACCTCGATCGACAAGGTGTTGCTGGCCAGGCGCCGAACAGCGGCTCTACGACACCGCACGCGATCTGATGCCTGGCGCCATCGAACTCGACGACACCGCCTGGCGCACCGAGTACCTGTATTCGCGGGCGGCCACCATCTACGGCGGCACCGCCGAAGTGCAGCGCAACATCATCGCCCGCCGCCTGCTGGACCTCGGGAAGGAGTGATCGTGGATCCGACACGGACCGAGTCGCTCGAACTGCTCGAAGACGGACTGCGCAAGACCATGCTGTCGGCCTCCGGCGCCGAGCTGGACAAGGCACTGGCCGATCTGGGTTGGGCCGACATGCTGTCCGACATGCCCGACCTGGCGATACCGCTGGTCTTCCGGCTGCTGGGCGAAACAGGTTCGCACGCCTCGGTTCTCAACGACGTGGTGCTGGAAACCATCGGCGGTCTGCCCGGCGGGACCCCGCCCCTGCCGTACGCCGGCGGCGGCTGGGTGGTGTGGGAACGCCAGAGCAATACCGAGCCGACTCTCGGCGGGCTGCCGCTGCGCCGGGTGCCCGATGGCGAGACGATGCGGCTGGGCGAGGCCCGCAGGGCGGTGGGCTGGTGGCTGGTCGGTTCGGCAAGGGCGATGCTGGCCCTGGCCCGCCAGCATGCGCTGGACCGGGTTCAGTTCGGCAGGCCGATCGCGTCGTTCCAGGCGGTCCGGCACCGGCTGGCCGAGACGCTGGTGGCGATCGAAGGCGCGGAGGCGACGCTGATCCTGCCCGGGACGGACAACCCCGATCTGACCGCAATGCTCGCCAAGGCCGCCGCGGGCAAGGCCGCGCTGACCGCCGCCAAGACACTGCCAGCAGGTGCTCGGCGGCATCGGCTTCACCGCCGAGCACGACCTGCACCACCACGTGAAGCGGGCGCTGGTGCTCGACGGATTGCTGGGCAGCTCAAGGGAACTCACCCGCAGGGCCGGAGCGGGGCTGCGGGCCCGCGGCTCGGCACCCCGCCTCGCCGCCCTCTAGCCGACTCCCCGCGAGCGTGCGTGTCTGCACCCCGACACGCCGCAATTCACCAGCACTTATGCGCACGCTCGCGCATGGCATGTCCGTGCACAGAGCGTGGTTCATCCACAGCGCGGCGTTCTTCTCGCCCGATACGGCCGGCCGCGCTTCGACGATTGCGAGCATGGAAGCCAGCGCTGCAGCGAACTGTTCGACAAGCAGGGCGGAGTCGCGACGAGCGGCCAGATCCTGACTGTCGTATCGAGATACCAATTCGAGACGGCACTGAAGACCCAAGTTGCTGGAACGAATTTGGCAAGGTATCTATTGCCGACGGAGAGCCGACCGATGAGCTCGCGGCTACGCGGTCTGGACCTCTCGTGCGGCTCCACAGTGCCGGTATGCATGGCGACCGCCGCATCGATGTTCGGCTTCGACACCGAGGAGCCTCAGGACCTACACGTGCTCAATCCGCCGGGTCACCAGCTGCGGCCGGTAGATGGCCTCGTGGTGCACCGTCGCGATGGCGCGCCTCTTGTCAGTGCTCGGCGAACGGCCTGCCACGTCACCGGCCTGGACAGCCGTCGAAGTGGCTCGCAGCCTCCGCCGCCTCGCGAGCTTTGGCGACACTCGACGCCGCGTTGCGCAGTGAGACGTGCAGCAGAGGCGAGATTTGGCGAGCTGCAACCCAGCAGGCGGGCCGCCGGGGCATCGTCGCGGTGCGGGAACTCCTGCCACTACGCCGACGCGCGTGCGGAGTCGCCGATGGAAAGCGAGGCCCGGCTCGCCATGATCGACGGCGGATTGCCGATACCCGAACTGCAGTACGAAATTGTCGGACGGCAACGGCGATCTGCGCCGTGTCGACTTCGCGTGGCCGGAATATCGCCTCGCGGTCGAGTACGACGGGCGTCGACTGGCACAGCGAACCAGACGCTATGCGCAAGGATCGCTTACGCCAGGCGGCGCTGCAACGACATCGGCTGGATCGGTGATGGCGATCGTCTTCGACGACGTGCGTTATCGAGCCTGGGAATTCGTGGCGCGCATCGATCAACACTTGCGTCGCGCTCACGCAGCGTGAGCGTGCGCAGAATGCCGCTGAATTCGCGGCGTGTCAGTGTGCAGACACGCACGCTCGCCGGATAGGGGCGACCCCCTACTTGATGTTGGCCTTCATCTCATCGAGGTTCACCAGCACCGGCCAACCGCCGACGCTCAGCGCGTTGCCGTGGCCGGTCTGATGAATGTCGAACACTGATTGGATCGCGGCGTAGAAGCCTTGCACGTCGAGGGTCTGGTTGACGGCCCTCTTGGCCTGGCGCAGAGCGAATGTCGGCATTTTCGCGATCTGCTCGGCCATCGCCCTCGTCTCGCTGTCGAGCTGATCGCGGGGCACCACCTTGTTGACCATCCCGGTGCTGGCCACCTCGTCGGCGGTCATCGCCCGGCCCGTGAAGAGGATCTCCTTCGCCTTCCGCGGCCCCAGTTCCCATGTGTGGCCGTGGTATTCGACGCCACCGATGCCCATCAGCACGACCGGATCGGAGAACTGCGCATCGTCGGCGGCGATGATGAGGTCGCACGGCCAGCACAACAGCAGCCCGCCGGAGATGCACCGGCCCTGGACGGCGGCGATCGACGGCTTCGGGACATTGCGCCACCGCAGCGTGTACTCGAGGTAGCGCTTGGCCTCGTGCTGGATGATGAACTCGAGGGTGATCTTGTCGGGCACGGGCCCACCGCCCCGAAGGTCGTGGCCGGCGGAGAAGTGTTTCCCGTTGGCCCGCAACACGATCACCACCACCTCGCTGTCCTCGGCGGCACGGGTCCACGCCGCGTCGAGTTCGTCGAGCAGCTCAGGGCTCTGAGCGTTGGCGGCCTCCGGCCGGTTCAGGGTGATCGTCGCGATGTGGTCGCTGACTTCGTAATCGATGTACATGTGGATCCTTGCTAGTTGCGGGGCAGCCCCAGCAGTCGCTGGGCGATGATGTTGCGTTGAATCTCGGAGGTGCCACCGGCGATGGTGCCGCCGAACGAGCGGATGTAGCGCTCGAACCAGGCCGACCGGTAGAGGTCGAGGTGATACGGCGAGTATCCGCCCGACGTGCCCGGATGGCTCAGCGCATCGGCGCCCGCGGCGGCCAGCGCGTGCTCGCTCGCCGCCTGTGAGGCCTCGGAGCCGAACAGCTTCAGCACCGAAAGTGCCGATGGTTCCTCATCGCCGCGGGCCGCCCGGGCCAGCGCGATCGAGCCGAGCAACCGCAGCGCCTGGTTGTCCATCACCATGCGTGGCGTACCTGTCGCGGTCCAGCACGGTGTCAGGACCTGAAGTCCTCGACAAACTCCTGCAACCGGTCGGCATAGCTGAGCCACAACATGTTTCGCTCATGGCCCAGCGATCCGTTGGCGACCGCCCAGCCCTGATTGAGTGGTCCGACGAGGTTCTCGACAGGCACCCGCACGTCGTTGAAGAAGACCTCGTTGAAGTCGAGGTCGTTCTGGTCGCACGCCGATGCGAACGGCCTGCGCACCACACCGGCCAGGTCAGTGGGGATCATCAACGCGCTGATGCCCTTGTGCTTAGGGGCATCCGGATCGGTACGAACGAACGTCAACACCACATCGGCGTCGTGTGCGCCGGATGTCCAGACCTTCTGCCCGTTGACCACGAAGTGGTCGCCGTCCACGGCGGCCCTTGTCCGCAGCGCCGGCGAGGTCGGAACCCGCACCCGGCTCGCTCATCCCGAGCGACGCGGTCATCTCCGCGCGCAGGATCGGAACCGCCCACTTCTCCTGCTGCTCGCGGCGTGCCGAACGAGATCAGCGACGCGGCAGATAATGCCGACGCCCTGCGGGTTGTAGGTCTGGTAGACCCGCCGTCGAGAGAGCTCGAGCTGATATGCGTACTGCTGCAAGATCGTCGCGTTGCGCCCACCGAACTCGGGCGGGTTGCCAGGAACGAGCCAGCCGTTGTCGAACATGAGGCGCTGCCAGCGACGGGCCCATCCCGGCACATCACTACTCGACCATGATCGATCGAGCGCTTCTGCCTCCGACGGCAAATTCTCGTCGAGAAAGGCGACGAACTCGGCGCGGAAGGCTTCGACGTCGGCATCAAATGTCAGCTGCACGGCGCTCCCAGCCGGTCCAGAAATTTCGAAGGACTTCTATTATCAACAGAATGAGAATAGTATTCTCACAGTGAGAAAGTTACAATCTCCGACACGTTGGCCGCGAGGGGGTCGAGGACCGCTATGGCAAGGCGTTCTCCGGTACAGTCAGTTCATGTTCTCCCCAATCGGCAAGCATCTGAGCCGCCGGTGACAAGTCCCAGCGAAGAGCCCGCCTGGAAGCAGCGCGCGGTCGAACGGTCGATCAAGACAGCGAAGCTCCGGGCCGCCCAACGCGTTCAGCGATTCCTGGACGCCGCCCAGGCGATCATCATCGAAAAAGGCAGTACCGACTTCACCGTGCAAGAGGTCGTCGACCGCTCCCGCCAGTCGCTGCGGAGCTTCTACCTGCAGTTCGACGGTAAACACGAACTTCTGCTCGCGCTGTTCGAGGACGCGTTGAGCCGGTCGGCGGACCAGATCCGCGCCGCAACGGCCAACCACGACGACCCCATGGAACGGCTGAAGGTCGCGATCCAGCTGCTTTTCGAGTCGTCTCGGCCTGATCCGACGGCGAAACGGCCGCTGTTCACCGACTTCGCCCCGCGCCTGTTGGTGTCACATCCATCCGAGGTCAAGATCGCGCATGCACCCCTGCTCGCCCTGCTCACGGAGCTGATGGAGGCCGCCGCGGCGACCGGCCGGCTGCGTGCAGGCATCAATCCGAAGCGGATGGCCGCGATGACGATGCAGACCGTGATGTTCAACGCGGCGCAGTCCACCGGCGACGAGGACGATGAGGCGGGCCATCCCATCAGCGCCGACGAGGTATGGGATTTCTGCTCGCAGGCTTCGCGGGTTAACCTGAGAACTAGGTTCTCTTTCTAGAAGAACTCGGCTTACACTACGGGCGTGCCCGATCTGTGGACCGATCTGCTCGAGTGCCTTGAAGTCGCGCCCGTGGCGCCGGACGGCACGGCGGGGCAACCGACATCGCCGTGTTCGAAGGCCGCAACCAGCAGCTCGAGTACCACCGCTTGTTCGGCGGCCAACTGCTCGGCCAGCTCATCCAGATCGCCCGCCTGATGTGCCCCGAAAAGACCGTCAAGTCGCTGCACACGGTGTTCGCCCGCGAGGGACACGCCGACGAGCCGGTTACCTACGAGGCGATCCGCCACCACGAGGGCCGCTCGTTCGCGACGCTGACGATCACCGGCAGGCAGAGCACCAGCCGCGTGCTGGCCACCAGCTCGATCTGCATGCACGTCGTGGAGGACGGACCCGAGCATCAGGCCGTCGCCGACGTGCCGCCGGTGCTCGGCCCCGAACACCGCCTCGCGCTCGACCTCATACCATGGGAAACGCGTGCGATCGACGACCTCAACGCCACCACAACCGGGCCACCGCAGTTCGAATTCTGGATGCGCACACCGGATGTCGACCCCGCCCTGGCCCCAGCGCTCGCGGCGTATGCCACCGACCTCACGCTCATCGGCACCGCCCTACGACCGATGGAGGGGTTGGGCCAGCGCGGCAACGGCACGCAGTTCACCTCGGCGGTCACCTCGCACACGCTGTGGTTTCACCGGCCGTTCCGCACCGACGAATGGTTGCTGCTGCGTCAGCACAGCCCATTGCTCGCGCACGGCCGTTCCTTCGGCCGGGGCGACATCCTCGACGAGCGCGGCGCGTTGGTTGCGTCGTACGGCCAGGAGGCCCTTCTGAGGATCGCCCCATGAGGCCACGGCAACTATGAGAAGTACGTTCTACTAAGCGGAGAGTATAAATTGCCAAAACGGGACGTCCCATTGACACTCATACGGCGCTGGTGACAGAGTTTGTGAGACATCGGCCATGATTTTGTCTTATTCAGCCCTGGTCTTACGAAAGGGACACCGTGACCGTAGATGCCACTGAGGCTGCCACCAGCGACGTCTACTTCGACCCATACGACGTCGCCATCAACGCCGACCCGTACCCGACGTTTCGGCGGCTCCGGGACGAGTCGCCGCTGTACTACAACGAGCAGCACGACTTCTACGCACTGAGCCGCTTCGCGGATGTGAACAAGGCGCTGGTGGACCACGAGACGTTCAGCTCGGCCCGCGGAGCAATTATCGAACTGATCAAGGCGAACATCGAGATCCCGCCTGGCACGGTCATTTTCGAGGATCCGCCGATACACGACATCCACCGCAAGCTGCTGGCACGGATGTTCACGCCGCGCAAGATCAACGCGCTCGAGCCCAAGATCCGGGAGTTCTGCGCCCAAGCGCTCGACCCGCTCGTCGGCACAGGCAGGTTCGACTTCGTCGCCGACCTTGGCGCGGTGATGCCGATGCAGGTGATCAGCGCACTGCTGGGCATCCCCGAAAACGACCAGGAGATGATCCGCGACCACGCCAACGCGCAGATGCGCACCGAGGCGGGCAAGCCCATGAAGCACTCCGAGGACGGCTTCGTCACGGGTGAGATCTTCGAGGCCTACATCGACTGGCGCGCCGACCATCCGTCGGACGACATCATGACCGAACTGCTCAATGCGGAGTTCGTCGACGAGACGGGTACCACAAGACACCTGACTCGTCAGGAATTGCTGACCTACCTCAACGTGGTCGCGGGCGCGGGCAACGAAACCACCACGCGGTTGATCGGTTGGGCGGGCAAGGTGTTGGCCGAACATCCCGACCAACGCCGCGAGCTCGTTGACGACCCGTCGCTGATCCCCCACGCGATCGAAGAACTGCTGCGCTTCGAACCGCCCGCGCCACACGTCGCCCGGTATGTGACCCGTGACGTCGAGATTCACGACCAGACCGTGCCCGAGGGCAGCGTGATGATGATGCTGATCGGTGCGGCCGTGCGCGACCACCGCCAGTTCCCGCCCGACGGCGACGTTTTCGACATCCATCGCGAAGTACGGCAGCACCTCGCATTCAGTGTGGGCACCCATTACTGCCTCGGGTCGGCGCTGGCGCGGCTCGAAGGACGCGTCGCCATGGAGGAGATCCTGAAGCGGTTTCCCGAATGGGATGTCGACATCGCCAATGCCGCGCTCTCACCCACGTCGACCGTCCGCGGCTGGGACTCCATGCCTGCCGTGCTGAAGTGAAAACCATTCCGCTAATGACGAATTGAGGTTGAACATGACTGGACGTGTTGAAGGCAAGGTCGCTTTCATCACCGGCGCGGCCCGCGGGCAGGGCCGCGCGCACGCCGTGCGGCTGGCGCAGGAGGGCGCCGACATCATCGCCGTCGACATCTGTAAGCAGATCGACAGTGTGCGGATCCCGCTGTCCACGCCCGAGGATCTGGCCGAAACCGCCGATCTGGTCAAAGGGCACAACCGCCGCATCTACACAGCCGAGGTCGACACTCGCGACTTCGACGCGCTGAAGTCTGCGGTGGACGCGGGCGTCGAGCAGCTGGGCAGGCTCGACATCATCGTCGCCAACGCCGGCATCGGCAACGGCGGAGCGACCCTCGACAAGACGAGCGAGGGCGACTGGACCGACATGATCGACGTCAACCTAGGCGGGGTGTGGAAGACCGTGAAGGCCGGCGTCCCGCACATCCTTGCGGGCGGCCGCGGCGGGTCCATCATCCTGACGAGCTCGGTCGGAGGCCTGAAGGCATACCCGCATACCGGCCACTACGTTGCGGCCAAACATGGTGTGGTGGGCCTGATGCGGACATTCGCGGTCGAGCTCGGCGCGCAGAACATCCGGGTGAACTCTGTGCACCCGACCAATGTGAACACCCCGCTGTTCATGAACGACGGCACGATGAAGCTTTTCCGCCCCGACCTGGAGAACCCCGGGCCGGACGACATGAAGGTCGTCGGGCAGATGATGCACACGCTGCCGATCGGCTGGGTGGAGCCGGAGGACATCGCCAACGCCGTGCTGTTCCTGGCGTCCGACGAGGCCCGCTACGTCACCGGCGTGACACTTCCGATCGACGGCGGCAGCTGCCTGAAGTAACGACACATTCGTGACGCTTGCGGAGTCGTCCATCCCCCACGGATGGGATGCCATCACACCGGACTGGATGACGGCTGCGCTCGCCGCACATCATCCAGGCGCGGTGGTCAGCGGCGTACGAGTCGCGCTTCGCGACGACGGCACCAATCGGCGGGCGCGCCTGGAGCTGAGCTACTCGGCCGGCTCCGGGCCCGCCACTGTGTTCGCCAAAGCGGTCGACCCCGACCATGCGGAACTGGTTGCACTTACCAGCGGCCTGTACCACGAACCGCGGTTGTTCTCGTCCGGAGTCGTTCTGCCCCTGGACCATCCGACGGTCTACGCAGCGCTCATCGACGAGACGCGCTCTGACTTCCTGATGATCATGGAGGACGTCGTAGCCCGGGGCGCCGATCCTCGCGACTCCACCCGGCCGATGACCGTCGACCAGGTGGCCAACGGGGTGCGCGGGCTCGCGCGATTGCACAGCGCCTACTGGGGTGACCGGCTGACAAGCAACCCCGCGCTCGGCTGGGTCGAGCCGTTCGTGGCCTTCGAGGGAATGCAATACGCCCCGCTGCACATCGCCCACGAACGACTGGGTGACTCAGTGGCTGCCGAGATCTTGGCGCTCAGCGGGGAGCAACTGTTCGTCGACGTCTGGGCACGCTACATCGGAACCCTGACTGGATCTTCTAAGTCACCGCAGACCCTGCTGCACGGCGACCCGCATATCGGCAACACCTACGTGCTGCCCGACGACGACGTCGGGTTCCTCGACTGGCAGATGGTGCGCAGGGGCAACTGGTCGCTCGATCTCGGTTACTTCCTGCAGGGTGCACTGACCATCGACGAAAGGCGTCGCAGCGAGCGTGAACTCCTGGACGAGTACCGCGACGCGCTGACGCTGCCCGCCGACGAAATGCCGAAGCGGAGGAGGTGCTGCTCCGGTACCGCGCCTCCGTCGCCCACGGGCTGGCGATCTGGATGGCCACGCTGTCCGGCGGCGACGCCTGGCAGCGGCCGGAGATCTGCGTCGCGCTCGCGCAGCGATACGCGGCCGCCTTCATCGACCTCGACAGCCGTGCGGCGATTGACGCCATCGACTAGCCCGATATTCTTCGCGCCGTGGAAACATTCGAGGGACGCGGGGCGGTAGTCACCGGCGGCGCCAGCGGAATCGGTTTCGCAAGCGCGCAGGAGTTCACCAGGCGCGGCGCAAGGGTCGTGCTTGCCGACATCGATCAGAACGCGCTGGACCAGGCCGTCGAGCAACTGCACGCGGACGGCGCGGAAGCACACGGCGTGATCTGCGACGTCACGAAACTAGAGGCCGTCGAGCATTTCGCCGACGAATCCTTCCGTCTGCTCGGCGAGGTGAACCTGGTATTCAACAACGCGGGCATCGCCTACGCCGGGCCGGTCGCAGACGTCACGCACGGTGACTGGCGCTGGGTGATCGACGTCGACCTGTGGGGCCCGATCCACGGTGTCGAGGCGTTCCTGCCGCGCCTGATCGAGCAGGGCGGTGATCGCCACATCATGTTCACATCGTCGTTCGCGGGCATGGTGGGCAACGCCGGACTCGGCCCGTACTCCGTCTCCAAGTTCGGTGTCGTCGCACTCGCCGAAGGCCTGTCGCGCGAGCTGAAAAGCCAGGGCATCGGCGTCTCGGTGCTGTGCCCGATGATCATCGACACCCCACTGATGGTGAACTCCGAGCGCACCAGAAGTGACGACTACGGTGCCCGCAGCGAGCAGGCCGCCGAGATCGCACAGGGGCTGATTGCGCCGACCGACGTCGACGTCCGACCCGACGACGTGGCGCGGCTCACGGCCGACGCCGTCGCTCGCCAACCGCCTCTACATCCTGCCGCACCGCGCCTCGCGCGAATCGATTCGGCGGCGGTTCGAGCGCATCGACCGCACCTTCACCGAACAGGCCGCCGAGGGCTGGACTCACTGAGTCGGCCGAAAGCGGCCAGCCCGTGATCACCCGAGTGGTTGCATGGAACCGTTCGGCGGAGAACGGGGTGGGGCGTGAAGCGACTCAACGGCATGGACGCCATGCTGCTGTACAGCGAGACCCCCAACCTGCACACGCACACCTTGAAGGTGGCGGTCATCAATGCGGCCCACTTCGAGGGCGACTTCAACTTCGAGGTCTTCCGACGAACCATCCAGCGTCGGCTGCACCTGCTGGACCCACTGCGCTACCGGCTCGTCGACATCCCGTGGAAGCTGCACCATCCGATGTGGATGGAGAACTGCGACGTCGACCTCGACTACCACCTACGCCGGGTGCAGATCCCAAGCCCCGGCGGCCGCCGCGAGCTCGACCAGGTCATCGGCGAGATCGCCAGAACGCCGCTGGACCGCGATCGCCCGCTGTGGGAGTTCCATTTCGCGGAGGGCATGGCCGACGATCGCTTTGCGCTGATCGGCAAGGTGCACCACACCTTGGCGGACGGGCTGGCCTCGGCCAACCTACTCGCGCGGCTGATGGATCTGACCGGCGCGGATCAAGATGAGTCTGACGACTACACGACCTGCGCGGAGCCGACGACGGTCCGAGCTGTTGCGGGCCGCAGGCCGCGACCACGTTGCGCACGTCGCCGCGCTGCCGGGTTTGATACGCGATGCCGCAAAGGGATTCGCCCGGGTTCGGCGCCGGTCGCGGGAACGCAGCGACCAACCCGACCTGGCCAAGATGTTCAAGTTGCCACCGACGTTTCTCAACCACGTCATCTCCCCCGGTCGGACATTCGCAACGGCGTCGCTGTCGCTGGCCGAGGTCAAGGAGACGGCCAAACACCTCGGCGTGACGTTCAACGACATCGTGCTGGCGATGGCGGCAGGCGGACTGCGAGAACTGTTGCTGCGCTACGACGGACGGGCCGACCGACCCATCATCGCGTCCGTGCCGGTCGCGACCGACCGCTCACCGGACCGCATCACCGGCAACGAGATCAGCGGACTGCCGGTGTCGTTGCCGGTGCACATCGATGACCCGATCGAACGGGTGCGGTTGACATCGTTGGCCGCGTCACGCGCCAAGGAAGACAACGAGCTTCTCGGTCCGAAGCTGCACGGACGGATGATGGAATACCTGCCACCCCCGCTGGCTCCGGCCCTGTTCCGGTTGCAGTCCGAACGGACCGCTCACAGCCCCATCATGAACGTCGCCGTCTCCAACGTGCCGGGTCCGCGCGAGCAAGGACACCTCGGCGGCGCACCGGTGACCGAGATCTATTCGATCGGAGTGATCTCGGCGGGCAGCGCATTCAACATGACCGTCTGGAGTTACGTCGATCAGGTGGACATCTCCATACTGTCCGACGACCAGACCTTCGACGATGTTCACGAGGCGACCGACGCGATGCTGCATGGGCTGGCCGAGATCCGCCGCGCCGCAGGCCTTCCCGCGGAACTGACCATCGTCGACACGGCAATGGCGCCAGCCAGGCCCGTAGCCTGAAGCTCAGCCGAGTATCGGGAACCGGCGCTTCTTCGCCAGCCGGTCGAGAGCGGCCTGCATCACTTCGCGAACATGCGCGTCGACCGCATCGACATCGGGGTCCTCGCCGAACTCATCCGTCACGTCGATCGGGTCCAACACCTGCGTGACGATCTTGGTGGGCAGGGGCAGGTTCGGCGGGAAGAACACGCTGAGTCCGAACGGGAAGCCGAAAGTCACCGGCAAGATCTCGGCTCGAAGCCGCTCAAGACCCAACCGCTTCGCCAACGAGTTGCCGCGGGTGAGGAACAGCTGTGATTCCTGCGCGCCGATGGACACCACCGGCACGATCGGCACCCCGGATTCGATTGCGGTCCTGACATATCCGGTCCGGCCTGCGAAGTCGATCTTGTTCTCGAACGTGGGCCGGTACGAGTCGTAGTCGCCGCCGGGAAACACCAACACCAGGGCGCCGCTGCGCAACGCCTTCGCAGCGTTTTCGCGGTTGGCCTCGATGACGCCGGCCCGGCGTAGCAACCCCCCCAGCGGTCCCACGAAGAGGGCGTAGTGCGCGAGCGTGTAGAGCGGCCGGTCGAAGCCGAATTTGTGGTAGAACGCCGGCGCGAAGACGAGCACGTCCGGCGTGAACATGCCACCGGAATGGTTGGACACCACCAGCGCGCCACCCGCGGCCGGAATGGCGTCGAGCCCCTTGACCTCGGCCCGGAAGTACCGCTTGATCAGTGGGCCGACGACGTTCTTGATCTGTTCAGTGAACGACGGGTCCCACTTGGTGGCCTCTTCCTTGCCGATCTGCTCGACGCCCTTGTCACCCATATGTTTCCCTTGTTTGTCCTGCGTGTATCGCATACCCACGTTGCACGTGGAGTATCCACCGACACCGCTACCTGCGAATATGATACTTTCTTTTATTGAGAATGTCATTTCCGACTGAGGGGGACGGATGGCGGACACGGTCCTGGTCACGGGTGGCTTCGGCCTTGTGGGGTCACAGACAGTCGAACGGCTGACCACCGACGGGCGCCGGGTCGTCGTCGCTGACCTCGACACCCCCGCCAACCGCAAGAAGAGCAAGGCGCTACCCGGCGGCGCCGACGTCCGGTGGGCGGACCTGACGGATGCCGCTGCGGTCGACCGGCTCGTCTCCGAGGTGTCGCCGTCGGCAATCGTCCACCTCGCCGCGGTCATCCCGCCGCCGCTCTACCGAAACCCCAAGCTCGCCCGCAGGGTCAACGTCGACGCGACGATGGCGTTGGTGCGCGCCGCGGAGGCGCAACCGCGTCCGCCTCGCTTCGTGCAGGCCTCGAGCAACGCCGTCTACGGATCCCGCAATCCTCACCACGTGACGGGCATCGCCACCGCCCACACCCCGACCCGCGCGATCGACATCTACAGCGGGACCAAGCTCGAAGCCGAGGAGTTTGTGCGTGCATCGAGCCTGGAGTGGGTGGTGCTGCGGCTCGGCGCGGTGCTCAGCCCGGACTTGAGTGCCCTGCCGCTGACCGCCGACGGCATCTTCATCGAGAGTGCGTTGCCCACCGACGGCCGCATTCACACCGTCGACGTCCGCGATGTCGCCGCGGCGTTCGCAGCGGCCACCACCGCCGATGTCGCGCGCGAGATCCTGCTGATCGGCGGCGACGATTCACACAAGCTGCTGCAGAAGGACGTAGGACCCGCACTGGCCGCGGCCCTTGGCCTGCCCGGCGTCCTGCCGGAGGGTCGGCCAGGCGATCCGGCCAACGACGACGGCTGGTTTCTCACCGATTGGTTGGACACCACCAGGGCCCAGGAGGCTTTGGGCTTTCAGCATCATTCGTGGCCGGACATGCTTGCGGAGATGCGAGCGCGAATGGGGTGGAAGCGCTATCCGCTGCGACTTGTCGCTCGGCCGGCGCGGGCGTTTCTCGCTCGCCGGTCCGCCTACCGCGACGCGCCTGGCCGCCACGCCGATCTGTGGGGGGCGATCCGATCCCGGCTGGGTGAGCCCGGTCTGGACACGCAGCGGCCGGAATCCTAGCCCGGCCCCAACTGGTAGTCACCGGTCTGCGGATTGTGGTGCCATCCGCTCGCGGCCTGTGTTCCACCGTCGACATGGATCGTCTGCCCGGTGATATAGCTGGACATGTCGGAGGCGAGAAAGACTGCTGCCCCGGCCATTTCGTCGACGTGTCCAGGCCGTCCCATCGGGATCATGTGCCGGGCGCCGTCGGGTAGCCCGTCCGGCGAGACCCGCAATAGCCCTTCGGTCATGGTCAGGTCGGGGGCCAGCGCATTGACCCGGATGCCCTGGGTGGCCAGTTCGAGGGCCGCCGTCTTGGTGTAGTTGATGACACCCGCCTTGGCGGCTGCGTATGCGGCGTAGCCGGGAGCCGCCCGCACGCCCTCGATCGACGTCACGTTGATGATGCTTCCCGGCAGGCCCGCCTGCACAAGCCGCCGCGAGACCCGCTGCGTGCAGAGAAGCACATGGCGCAGGTTCGACTTGTACAGCGCATCCCATCCGTTCTCGGTGGTCTCGAGCAGCGGTGAGGAGAACACGCCCCCGGCGTTGTTGACCAGGATGCTCACGGTGCCGAGCTCGTCGGCTGTCCGCTCCAGCGCCGCATCGACTTGCCCGCCGTCACGGACGTCGGTCACGATGCCCAGCGCGCCAATGCTTTCGGCCGCGGCCATGCACGTGTCCGCGTTTCGTTCCCAGATCGCCACCGTTGCGCCGAACGCGGCGAATCCCTCGGCGATACCGCGCCCGATGCCTTCTCCTCCGCCGGTGACGACCGCGACGCGCCCGGTCAGGAGAATGCTCGATGGATCGATGGCCACCGGTTGAGTTAACCAGTCTTGGTGGTGCGAATGCCAAGCATCACCGGGGACTCCCCGATGATTCCCTGGGCTTCGAGCTCGGCGATCTCGTCCTCTCCCAGGCCCAGCCCGGCGAGCACCTCGCGGTTGTGCTGCCCGAGAAGCGGAGCGGGCGTCATATGGAAGCGCTGCGGCCCCGTCGAGATGCGCATGGGTAGGGTGCTGTGCCTGGCGGTGGGGTTGACGGGGTGGTCCACCCGCTCGTAGAAGCCGCGGTGCACAAGCTGCGGTAAGTCGCCGACACGGTGCGGTTGCATCACCTTGGCCACGGGCACGCCTGCGGCCCAGAGAGTTTGGACGATCTCGTCACCTGTTCGCGTGCCGCACCACCGGCTCAATTGTTCGTCGATCGCGTCGTGGTGTCGCCTTCGCCCGATAGCGCTCGTCAGCTCGTCGGTTGCCCATGGCGGGTCGCCAAGCGTATGCACGAGGTTCGTCCACTGCTCGTCGGTGGCAACAGCGATCGCCACCCAGTCGTCGGGTCGGCCGAACTCGTCGAGTTCGCTGGTGCGGTAGAGGTTTTGCGGCGCCGCGGTCGGACCGCGGTTGCCGTCGCGTTGCAGCAGGTTGCCCTGTGCGGAGTATTCGATGACCTGTTCGGCGGCTACGTTGAGCGCGGCGTCGACCATCGCCGCTTCGATCCGGACCCCCTGCCCGGTGCGGCGCCGATGCTCCAACGCCAGCATCAGCGCGTTGAGGCCGTGCACACCTGCGTTCGGGTCGCCGACCGAATAGGGTTCGGTTGGATTCTGATCGGGATGGCCGGTCAGCCAGGTGATGCCGGAAGCGTCCTCGATCACGTACGCGAACGCCGGCTTGTCCCGCCAAGGACCGTCGAGCCCGAAGCCGGGCATGCGCATCATGATCGCGTCGGGGCGCAATCGGTGCACGGTGTCGAAGTCGAGCCCGATCTGATCGAGCACCCTTGGCGTGAAGTTCTCGACGATGACGTCACACGTCTTCACGAGCCTGCGCAGCAACTCGACGCCCCGTTGCGTCCGGATGTCCAGCGTCACACTCTTCTTGTTGGTGTTCAGGGCTGAGAAGATCGGGGAACGCTCCCACCACTGGTCCTCGGTGATCGGCACGCCGGCGATCAACCGGGTGCCGTCGGGACGCGCGGTCGACTCCACGTGGATGACCTCGGCGCCCAGCATGGCGAGCACGTGTGTGCACGACGGCCCGGCCCAGAAGCTCGTCATGTCGAGCACCCGCAGCCCCTCGAACGAGAGTCCCGGCTGGGCCTTCAGGACCGGGAATTCCATTTCGGCGGTAGTGGTCGGTGTGCTCGCCGAGCCGAGGAGCCGGCTCCGGCGCACGCAGAAGCGAAGGAGTGGTGCGATAGGGGGCCCCGGGCTGCGTGAACCCATCTCGCGGATTGGTGACGAACGCGCCCCGCTCCACGAATTGGTCGAAGGAGGCGACGTTGGCGCCGTTGCCGACCGGCGCGTTGGGAATCCGGAAAGCGGAGGACAAGTCGAGAATGTCGTCGACGCTGTTCTCGCGCACCCACTCATAGATCTCTTTGGCGTGGATGTTGGCCTGTTCGGTGATGGAGAGCTCAGACTCCTCGTCGATCCACTCGTCGTGGCCCGTCATTGCGCACAGGTCGAACCATTGTTGTGCGGTTCCGCAACCCAGCGACACCAGGCCGTCGGCCGCGGTCGCGACGCCGGGAATGGTGAGCCGCCGAAGATCACGGAAGGGCCGATTCAGCGCATCGATGAAAGACACCGAATAGTAAGTGAGACATAGGGTCTCAACCTCGAGCATCGAGACGTCGACGAGGCCGGAAGGCGTCGCCATCGTGCCCGCAGAGGCGAACGCCCCCGTCAGCCACTCCCCGATCTGGCCCGCGACGAACAGCGGTGCGCGGTCCTGCGCACCCCGACCAAGACCGATCACGCCGCCCGACCACGCCTGCACGGTGAACTCGGTCGCCGGATTGTCGGCCCACGGCCCGTCGAGGCCGAAGGGAGTTATCGACGTGACGGTCAGGTCTGGGTAGCGCTGATGGATTTTTCCCGGCGCAAGGTCCTGGTGTTCTGCCAGCCGCGAGCCCCGCGACCACACCACCGCGTCCGCGGACCCGAGAAGGCCGTTGACGAAATCGATGTCGAGATCGGGGTCGGCGACGACACTGTGCTTGGCACCCGACAGAAAGCTGAACAGCGCCCCGTCCCCATCGATGGTGGCGCCAGACGCCGACCATCGGCGCAGTGGATCTCCCTCCGGCGGCTCGACTTTGACGACTTGCGCGCCGCCGTCGGCGAGCAACTTCGTGCAATAGGCGCCTGCGATACCGACAGATAGGTCGACAACGCTGTAACCGTCGAGTGGCAACACGCTAGTCGCTCTTCTCGCGGTTTTTCTTGCTCAGCCGGAACTCGGGCGGAAATTTCGCGTCGTTGTCGTTCACCGAGTCGGCCAGCCCCGCGTCGATCGCATCGCCGAGCATGAAGTCGCCTGCGTCCGGTTTGACCGCGCCGCCCATCGATTCGAAGGCGGCCGACAGCAGGCTGCCCATATATTCACCTTGGAACTGCTTGACGACTTCGAAGAAGACCTTCTGCTGAAAGATGCTGTCGACGGGGCGATTACGGGCGCACGCCAGAGCGTACTTCTCGACTTCGGCCTCGAGTTGGTCCCGCGCGACCACCTTGTTGAGGAAGTTGCACGCCAACATCTCTTCGGCGGTGAACGGCCGTCCGGTGAACACCATCTCCTGGAACGGGCGAAGGCCCATCGTCAACACCCATGTCCACATGCGTGGTCCCCAGCCGAAGTATCGGAACGACGGATGGCCGAAAAGTGCGTCGTCGGAGGAGATCACGAGGTCGGCATCGGCGCACTGATAGAAGTGCCAGCCGTAGCAGTACCCCTTGGCCTCGACAATGCTGATCTTCTTGAGCTCCTGCAGCGCGCGGTTGCCCGCCGCCACATTGGCGTACCACTGGCCCATCGTCGCGCCGTGACGGAAGGAGCCCTCGGGCGGATACGTGACGTTCGGATCGTCCACCCGAAGCTCTGCGAGCCGGTCTTCCTCCGTGCCCGCCATGAAGTCGGGCAGATCGGCACCGCTGCCGAAGTCGTCACCAACACCACGGATCACCACGACCTTGACGTCGTCGTCCACCGTCGCGCCGCGCAACAGGTCCGCGTAACGCAGCCGCGCGGCCGACGTCGGCGCGTTCAGGTGATCGGGACGATTGAACGTGATCGTCGCGATCTTGGTCTCGGGGTCCTTGTCGTAGAGGACGATCTCCTCGGGCGACGGACGTTCGCCTGACGCCATCGACGCCGGCTCAGGCCGTCGCCTCGACGGCGCCGAACGTGGGGCTGGACGTGAGCACCTCGGCACCGTCGTCGCCGATCAGCACGGCGTCCCTGGAGAACACCGCTCCGACACCCGACTGCCACACATATCCGGTGACAGCCAGCACCATTCCTGGTTCAAGGCGCTCCTCAGCGCAGGTGCCCGGCAGGTCTGCCGAGATCACCGGCGGATCGAATCCGAGACCGAGACCGTGCGCGACGGGCGTCGCGGGCAGCGACTCCCCCGCCGCCTCGTACGCCGCAAGGAGGTCGGCGGCGCAGCCACCCGGCCTGCATGCGGCAATGAGGCGCTCCCACAACTCGTTCGAGCGGCGGAACAACTCGTCGGCCCCCGCCACCTCGCCGACGGGCCAGGTCCGGCCGACCTCGCCGACGTAGCCGTCCGCCAACGCACCCGCGGACAGGGCGACCAGGTCACCGTCGGTGACGCGGCCGTCGATCGGAATCGCGCCGCCACGAATGCTTCTTCGGTGTGATCCATGCGCCGTCCTGCGTCGCGGGTGTGGTGACCCCGCCCGCCGCCATCGCCTCCATCATCGCGCCCGTGAGCGATAGCTCGCTGACACCCGGCGCCAACTCCGCGCGGGCCGCCTCGAGCGCATGTTCGGCAACGCCGAGCGCACCTCGCAGCACAGCGATCTCGTCTGGCGTCTTGATCCGCCGGGCCGCGCGAAGCGCCGGCTCCGCATCGACCAGCTCAGCGTTGGGGAACGCCATGGGCAGCAGCTGCGCGAATGTCGGTGTCAGCGAGTCGGTTCCGACCCGGCGGACGCTGGCCGCACCTGGCAGCTTCTTGAGCACCTCGATCAGGGTCATCGGATTCCAAGCCAAACCGTAGAGATGGTCGTGGCCGATCTCGTCAGGGATGCCCTCGTCCCATGTGCTGTTCAAGTGGATCTCGCCGGTCGCGCGAATCACCTCGCAGATCGGCCCGAACGGCCTGGTGCCCGCGACCCACAGCTGTGGCGCCCCGGTCACGTACCGGACGTTGGCCTGGCGGCCGAGAACCAGGATGTCGATGTCATTCGCGGCCATCTCGGCCAGCACCCGGTCGCGCCTGCCGCTCCGCAACGCCTTTGGGTCAGGCAGGATCTCGAGAGCCATCAGACCCGCCCGTACGGCGCGTAGGGATAGTCGGTGATACGCGTGTTTCCGCCCTCGGTGATCACCACGATCTCCTCGCTTCGGTATCCGCCGGTGCCGTCCTCCCAGATCACCGGCTCCAGCACCAACAGCATTCCGGCCGGGAAGACGAAGTTGTCGTCGAACTCCTCACCGAGATCGGTTCCGATCATAGGCATCTCGGCGGGGTTGGTGCCGATACCGTGGCCGAGGTAGAAGTGCGGCAGCCATGGCTTCTTGCCGCCGTTGGCGGCGATCGCGGCGCGGGCCAGATCACCCGATGTCGCGCCGGCCTTCGTGACCTCGAGTACGGCATCGATTATCTCGCGCCACTTGTCGAACTGCGCGTGCTGCCGGTCGGACACCTCGTCGCCGACGAGCCAGGTGCGTCCGAAGTCCGAACAGTAGCCGTTGTAGGTGATGCTGACGTCGGTCCACAACACGTCGCCGCGCGCCACTTCACGTTCCGTTGTCAGCAGCGGCAGCGCCAGGTCGCCGGTGGTGGTCCAGACGGCACCGCTGGTTCTCGTGGTGGGCATCACCTGCCAGATCGCCTCGAGCATGTTGGCGGTGGCACCCAGTTCGAAGGCACGCCGGACGAACGCCGCCGACAGGTCGATCTGACGCACACCTGGCGCGAGCGCCTTCTGCACGTCCACCATGGCTTCCTCGGTGATGCGGCAGGCGTTGCGGACGCACGAGATCTGGTCAGGCGTCTTGACCAGCTTCGCCGGGCCGACGACCTGCGCGGCATCCGACGGAGGACCCGAAGGGAACAGCCGTGCCTGCGCGCGGCGCATCGCGCCCGTCAACTCGTCGACGGCCACGGTCGCGCCCGCAGGAACCAGGTCGGCCAGCACCTTCGCGAAATGCTCCACGCCCTCGTCGAATTCGAGGTAGAGCGGCCCGTGCACATGGTCGGCAGGTACCTCGCACTCGGACACCGAACCCTCCCGCATCGGCATGAACAGGTGCGGATGTTCGTCGTCGACAAGCACGATTGCGACTGGGCGCTCGACGTGCGAAAGCCCGGCGTCCAGCAGCCGCCAACTGGCGCCGGTGGCGTAAACCACGTTGCCGTTGCCGAGCAGGACGAGCGCGTCGACACCCTTGTCTTTCATCGAGTCGCGCAGCCTGGCACCGCACTCGCGGTACATGCGCGCCATGTCCGGCAGTTCGGGAATCTCGATGGCGGAACTGCCCGCCGCTGCAAACGTCGTCATTCGACGCCCAGGAAGTTCTTGATGTTGGTGCTGACGATCTTCGTCGCGGCTTCGGGCCCGACGGCGTCGACGACGGTCTTCAACGACTTCTCCGAGTAGCCGAACGTGGATTCGTTATGCGGGTAGTCAGACGACCACATCACGTTCTCCACCCCGATCCTGTCGATGAGCTGGAGGCCGAGAGGATCGACCATGAACGAGGCGCACATGTGCTCGTTCCAGTAGTGGCGGACGTCGTGGGTGAGCTCATGGTTGAACATGTGGCGGTAGGACGCGAACATATGCTCGGCATCCTGCAGGGCAGTCGGCACCCACGCGATTCCGCCCTCGAACCACCCGATCTTCAGTTTCGGGTGCCGATCGAGGATGCCGGAGAAGACGTACTTGGCGAATTGTTCGCGGAACGAGTCGACATTCACCATCATGCCGACGACGACGCTGTTGTTCTCGCACGGGGTCTTGGGCGGGGTTTCGCCGATGTGGTGACTGACCGGCACACCGGACGCCTCGATCTCGTCCCAGACCGCGTCCATGGAGGCGCCGCCGTAGTCGTAGATGTTGCCTTCGTCGTCTTTACCGGGGTTGAGCGGCAGCAGGAACGTCTTCAGGCCCAACGACTTCAGCTCTTCGAGCGTGCTCCTGGTGCCCTTCGGGTCCCACCAGTTGATCAGCCCGACACCGTAGAAATGACCCTTCGAGCGCTCCTGCAGGTCGGCGATGTGCTCGTTGTAGATGCGGAACACCCGCTCGCGCAGCGACTTGTCGGGGTAGTGGAACAGCGCAAGCACGGCGTTGGGGAACGCGAGTTCCTTGTCGATGCCGTCTTCGGCGAGTTCGCGAATGCGGGCATCGATGTTGTTCGACGCGGCGCCTGCCAGGTCGTCGTACTGCATGAGCACGCGGCCGAAATCGCCACCCGTCCATGCCTTGCCCTTCATGCCGACCATGTACGCGCCGTCCTCGTACCAGATCCGCGGCGCCGCACCCTTGAGTTCCTCGGGGAACCGTTCGTAGAAGATGTCGTCGGCCACCGAGATGTGGTTGTCGGCGGAGAAGATCTCGGTGCCCGCGGGCAGCCCGACGATCGCATCCTTCGCGTGCCCTATTCGGTTCTTGGGCGCGCCGAAACCTTCCGGCGGATACAGCGTTGCGGTTGGGGTAGACATCCTTGGTACTCCAATCGGGCTGTTGATAGAAGAAGTTCACCAGGTGACGGGTAGTTCGTAGACGCCGTACGCGAGGCGGTCGTGCTTGAACGGGACCTGTTCGAACGGGATGGCCAGCTTCATCGTCGGAATGCGGCGCAGCATCGTGGGGAACACGATCTGCATCTCGGCGCGCGCGAGCTGCTGCCCGACGCACTGGTGGCGGCCGTACCCGAAGCCGAGCTCCTGACCTGCGTCCCTGGTGAGGTCCAGCTTGTCGGGCTCTGGATAGGCGGCCGCATCCCAGTTCGCGGGGGCGAGGTCGAGGATGATGCCTTCACCGGCCCGGATGGTCTCGCCGCCGATCTCGATGTCCTCGGTGGCGATCCGGCGCTGGCCGGTCTGGATGATCGAGAGGTAGCGCATCAACTCTTCGACGGCGTTGGCGATGAACTTGGGATCGTCGGAATCGCGAAGCAGCGCAGCCTGTTCGGGGTTCTCGAGCAGGGCCAGGATGCCGATGCCGATCATGTTCGCGGTGGTCTCGTGGCCGGCGATCAACAGCCCGGTGCCCAGCTGCGCAGCCTCCTTGACGCTGATCTCACCCGCGTTGACCCGTTCAGCCAGATCGGAGACGGCGTCCTCGGAGGGGTGCTCCATCTTCTTCTTGACGAGATCGATCAGGTACTGATGAAGGCTCATCGCCCCCTTCTGTCCGGCCTCCGCGGTGGCGTAGCGGGCAAGTCCGACGTTGGCGTGGTGCTGGAAGAACTCGTGATCTTCGTAAGGGACGCCGAGCATCTCGCTGATCACCCTGGTGGGCACCGGCAGCGCGAGCTTTGCGATCATGTCGGCGGGCTGGGGTCCGGCCAGGATCGCTTCGATGCATTCGTCGGTCACCTCTTGGATGGCGGGGCGCAGGCCCTCGACGCGCTTGAAGGTGAACGGCTTGGACAGCATCCTGCGGAACCGGGTGTGTTCCTCGGCGTCGGAGGTGAACACCGACCGCGGCCGCTTGTTGACGGTGGAGAGCATGTGCTCGTTCCAGTGCGGGAAGCCGTCGAGGCGGTCGTCGACGCTGACCCGCGAGTCTGCGAACAGCTCCCGCGCCACCGCGTGCCCGGTGATCAGCCACGGCGTGCTGCCATCCCAGATCCGCACGCGGGACAGGGGTTTCGTCTCGTTCATCTTCAGCATCTGCGGCGGCGGTGCGAACGGGCAGCGGGCGTCGCGTTCCATCGGATACTCGGGAATGTCGGCGGTCACATCGGCTGCGTTTGAGGTCAAGGTCTCAGACATGGGTCTTGTTCATTCCTCGATGTCGATGGCCAGGGCCGGACAGGCCGCGGCGGCATTGCGGACGTTGACTGCTTGCTCGTCGGACGGGCTGTCGTCGAGCAGGACCACGACGCCGTCGTCGTCACGCTGGTCGAACACGTCGCCGGCGTTCAGCACGCATTGACCCGATGACACGCACTTGTCCTGGTCGACAGTCACTTTCATGTCAGGGATGCTCCGTGACGGGTGCCTGCCACAGGCCGACGATCGCGTCGATGAGTCCGGAAGCCACCGCCGTCCAATTTGTCCGGGGCACGCCATCGCCCTCGGCGAAGGCGCGTTCGAAGTCGGCGCACGTGTGCATCATCAGGTTGCGCACCATGATGTTGCGTTCGATCACGACGGCCATCGGCAGCTCGGGAAGGCAGCGGGTGATGCCGTCGACGACCTGAACCAGCGACGGCGATGCGAGAGCATCCTTGACCACGATCTTCTGATAGGCGGGGTCGGCCAGCGCCTGGGCCGCGAACCGCGCATACCAGGTCGGGTTGCCGAGCTGGGCGAGGTGCTCGGTCAGTGAGCACACCAGGCACGTGATCCAGTCGCGAAGTTCGGCCGAGTCGCCGAAGTCCGCCACCATCCCCTCGAGCAGCCGCTCGATCGACGCGCGATGCTTCTGCTCGATTGCGCGCACCAGGTCGGTCTTGGTGCCGAAGTGGTAGCCGACCGCGGCGTTGTTTCCCTGCCCCGCGGCCTCGCTGACCTGCCTGTTCGATACGGCGAACACGCCGTGCTCGGCGTACAGCCGTTCGGCCGCCTTGAGGATCGCTTCTTGTGTGCTGCTCGCCCGGTCGGCGCGCACAGCCCTGGCCGTGGTCACCGTCACAGTCAACCCGTTCGGCTCGTATTAAGTCAAGCGACTGATTTAAAACGGTCATCGGCTTCGGTCGCTTGCGCGTGCATCACCTTGCCCGCCACGGTGCCGCCGTCGACGGGCAGCACGGTTCCGGTCACATACCGCGACCGGTCGGTGGCGAAATACAGCGCCGCCTCTGCGACGTCGTCCGCCGTGCCCTCGCGCTTCAGCGGGCGGTCGTTGCGCATCTGCTCGCGGATCTTCGCCTCGAACTCCTCCAGCTTTTCGAGGTCCTCCCCCGCGGCCGACTTGCGCACAATGGCCGTCCGAATGTTGCCGGGAGCGATGGCGTTGACCCGAATCTCGTAGTGGGCCAGCTCGATCGCCGCCGACTTCGTGAACTGGATGACGGCTGCCTTCGATGCCCGGTAGGTCATCACGCCGCCGCCTGCCAGGATTCCGCCGATCGAGGTGATGTTGATGATCGATCCGCCACCGTGGTCACGCATGTGCAGCGCGGCGTCACGCGTGCCCGCCATCACCGCCCGCAGATTCACCGCCATGATCTTCTCGAAGTCCGCGAGATCGTCGTCGAAGAAACGGCGGTGCATCGTCCCCGACACCCCGGCGTTGTTGACCATCACATGCAGGCCACCGAAGCGTTCGATCGCCGTCGACACCAGCCCGCTGACCTGGTCGAGCTCGGACACGTCGGCCTCGACGAAATGCGCATCGGGACCGACTTCCGCGGCAAGGGCGGCGCCTGCGTCTCGGTCGATGTCGCCGATGAGCACCCTTGCGCCTTCGGCGGCGAAGCGCCGCACCAGGCCTTCCCCAAGCCCCGACGCGCCACCGGTGACGACCGCGACCTTGCCCTCGAGTTCGTTGCTCACCTAGCCGGCCGTCCTTTCTCGAGTGACGTCGCCGAGAAAATCAAGCAGCAGCTCGTTGACGGCGGAGGCTTGTTCGATCTGCGGGCAGTGGCCCGCGCGCGCGATCACTGCCGAGCGGCCCAGCGAGATCTGCTTGGCGATCGCCGCCGCCCAGCCATCGGGCAACAGTTTGTCGCACGCCCCCTCCACCACCAGGGTGGGCACGGTAATGCGCTCGTAGGCACGGTCACTCGACGGCAGTGGCGGCGGCTCCAGTCCCGGCCTTCGGAACCTGGCTGCGGCCAACGCTTCCCATGCGCCGGGCGCGATGCTGGACTCGTAGCGGCGCTGCACATACCCGTCGTCGTTCGGGAATGCCTGGTCGTGAAACAGAGCTTCGACGATCCGCCGCATGCCTGCCGGGGTGGCGTCGTAGTCATACAGCGCGGCCGAGTGCTCGTTGCGCTGGATCTCGCCGCCACCGCAGATCATCACCAGGCTGCGGGCCGGCAGCAGCGGCGCTTCCGATGTGGCGTCGACGAACAGGTTGACCGCGCCCATCGAGTTGCCGACGAAATGCGCGGACGTCAGCCCGAGCGCATCGCAGAATCGCGCGATATGCCGGATCCGCATTCCCCGGCCATCATTGAAGTCGATCACCTTCGCCGACAGCCCGAAACCCAGCATGTCGAGCGCCAGCACCCGGTAATGCGCGGCCAGCGCGGCGATATTGCGCTCCCAGCCCAGCTCTGCGCTGATGCCGAACTCGCCGCCGTGCAGCAGGACGACCGGATCACCTTGGCCCGCTTCGAGATAGCCGGTGGCGAGCCCGTCGACCAGCAGCGTCTTGCGCTGGCGTCGGTCACGCCGTTTCCCATGCGGCGCGGGCGAATGCGAGCACCTGGTTGGCCAGCATGTCGAGTTGGTTCTGCACCGCCGGTGTCGACGAGTTGGCCGTCGACGTCCCAGACCTCGTCTGCCGAGTTGATCGCGACGCCCAGCGGGGTGGGCCAGGCGCGCAGCGCATGCCCGATGCTGCGCAACTGACCGAGCGTGCCGACCGCTGCCTGCCACCCGTACGCACAGCTGATGCAGCCCCACGGCGTGTTGTCGAGATAGACGCGCGGGTCTTCGCGCAGGTCCTCGATGTAGTCGAGGGCGTTCTTCACCAGACCGGAGACCGCGCCGTGGTAGCCGGGTGAGCCGACGACGACTGCGTCGGCGTCCCGCAACGCGCCGACCAACTCGAGCGCCTTCGGCGTGCGCTCCAACTCGTGCGGTGCGTACATCGGCAGGTCGAGGTCCTCGGCGCTGAACAACTTCGTCCGCCCGCCCTGCCGTTCGACCGATGCCAGGCAGTAACGCAGCGCCCGTTCGGTCGATGAGTTGGCCCTCAGCGTGCCGCCGAGCCCGACGACGAGCGGCACGCCGCCGGTTGTTGTCGTTGCCGTCATGGCTTGACACCTACTTGATTGCAATGGGATTCACCGGTGATCCGACCGCGCCGGTCACGCGCAGCGGCGGTGCGATGAGCTGAAATTCGTAGACGCCGTCGGCCGCGCAGTCTGCCGCAAGTGCGTTGAGGTCCCAGTACTCGCCGAGCATCAGCCCCATGTCGCGCAGGCACAGCATGTGCATCGGCAGGATCGCGTCGTCGACACCCGAGACGGGGTTCTCGACCATCAGGTTGTCGGCGGCGACCGCCGCGACCTCGTGGTCGTGCAGCCACGATGCGCACGTCCAGTCCAGGCCCGCACCCGGTTCGGTGCCGTCACCCGTCTCGAGAAACCTTGCCCACCAACCTGTCCGAACGAGGACGATGTCGCCGCGCTCGACCGTGACGCCCTGGGTACGCGCCGCCTCGTCGAGTTCGGCGGGGGTGATCGGGTCGCCGAGTTCACAGAAGGTCTGCGCGCCCCGCAGGCGCACGATGTCCAGCAGCACCCCGCGCGACGTGATGCCCTTGCCGTCCACCTTGTCGATGCCGCAGTGGATCGCCCCGAGGCTGGTCACCGAGTTCGCGGGGAACCCGTTGTACAGCTTGTCCTCGTAGTAGACGTGGGACAGCGCGTCCCATTGGGTGGCGGCCTGCAACGGCATGATGATCATGTCGTCGTTGAACCGCATCGGGCCGCCTCGGAATACCCACTCAGCTGAACGGCCGTCGGGTTCTGCAGCCATTTGGGGCCGTACTCGAGCAGCGTCGCGGCGTCGCCGCCGTCGATGGTCATCACGTGCATCGGGTTCTGCCGGTAGTGGAAGGCGCCCTGAGGTCCGGACGAGCCGAAGTCCACGCCGAGCGGAAAGACCTTGCCGTGCTTGACCAGGCCGGCCGCCTGCGCAACCTTCTCGGCGTGATGAGGTTCAGCGTGCCGAGTTCGTCGGCGTCACCCCATCGTCCCCAGTTGCGGACGTCGTCGGCGACCCGCCGGAAGTCACTCAGGCTGGCCATGTTCTGCCTTCTCGCCTGTCCGAGACGTCGCCGAAGAACCTCTCCGCCACCGCACCGCCGTCCACCCAGATCACCTGCCCGGTGATGTAGGACGCCGCCGCAGCTGTTGAGGAACACCAGCACACTCGCCTGCTCGTCCGGGCCTGCGACGCGGCCGAGGGGGGTGCGGAACGAGTCCAGGAACTCCTGCCCGAACGCGGTGCGCAGTTGGTCGAGGATGGGCGTGTCGGTGACGCCCGGTGCGGTGCAGTTGATCCGGATGCCCTTGGCGCCGAGCGCGGCGACGTTGGCCATCCCGTAGAGGATGGTGGCCTCCTTCGACAACCGATAGCCCCCGCCGTCGGCGACCGGCTCGGGATTGCGCTCGACACCATTCGATTCCTTCGGCCATCGTCGCGGTGTCCAGCAGCCCCGCGGTGACCGCGGCGTTGGCGCGATACTCCGCCGCGGCGAGCGAGGAGACGTTGGCGATCGCCGATCCGGGCGGCATCGACGGAGATCAGCGCTTCGGTGAAATGCCGCATGCCGAGGAAGTTGATCGTCACGACCAGCAACGGGTCTCCGATGCCCGACGACACACCGGCGATGTTGAAGAGCGCATCGACCGGGCCGTCGATCGCCGCGGCGGCGCCTGTCGATCGACGCCGGGTCGGACAGGTCGATCTCGTGGAACTCCTTGAGCTGCAGCGCCGGCGGCTTCAGGTCCAGCCCGACGACCTCGGCGCCGAGCTCGGTGAGCTGCCGCGCCACTTCGGCGCCGATGCCCGAGCGCAGCCGGTGACCACCGCGCGGCGGCCGTCGTAGCGCCAGAGGTCGTCGATCTGTGCCATGTCCCCTATTTCTTGTCGGCGTCTGGGTTCCTGCTGTCCCAGCCTGCCCCGACTTGAGCTTCGCCGCAGCCGCTTCGATGCCTGCGTTCATTTCGTCCATCGCCAGGGATACCTCATTGGCGGTGTAGTTCTCGCGGCCCGTGGGCAGCCCGCCGAATGCGTAGGTCTCGTCGAACGTCGGCGTATTCGCCGCCGGCCTGCGAGCCTCGGCCTTCTCGAGGATCGGCTCCATACGCTTCGCCTTCTCGGCGGCCGACTTCTCATGGCGTTCGATGAACTCGGGCAGGACGTCGTTGCCCATCAGCTCGATGGACTCCATCGTCTCCTCGTGGCGGCGGGGAGTCAGCAGCAGGATCAGTTCGTCGACGCCGCTCTCCTCGTAGCCGCGCAGGAACTCCGCACGGTGTCCGGGCTGCCGATGGGCCCACGGTCGGGGCCGTAGACGACGCTCGGATCCTTCTCGATCTCTTCGAGATGACGCTTCCACACCCCGGTACGGCCCGGTGTGTGCATTCCGGTCATGTAGTAGTGCATGATGCCGAACGCGAAGAATCCGCCGCCCTTGCCGAGCCGCTCGATGGCCTGCTCGTCGGTGGGGGCCACCATCATCGACAGGTCGCCGCCGATGGCCAGGATGTTGGGGTTCATCTGCGGCGTGACGGGCACGGCGCTCTCCTCGAACTCCTTGTAGTAGCCATTGACGCGCTCTGTCAGCGGGCCGGGGCCGGTGTAGGCGAAACTCAATGCGCCGAGGCCTTTCTGCGCGGCCATGGACACCGAGGCGGGCCTGGTGCACGCGACCCACACCGGCGGGTGCGGCTTCTGCAGCGGCTTGGGCACCACGTTGCGCGGCGGCATTTCGACGTGCTCGCCCTTGAAGCCGGTGAACGGCTCCTCGATCATGCAGCGGATCGAGACCTCGAGCGCCTCTTCCCACATCTTGCGCTTGTCCGCGGGGTCGATACCGAATCCGCCGAGTTCGCCGACCGAGGACGACTCGCCGGTGCCGAACTCGACGCGGCCGTTGGAGATGAGGTCGAGCGTCGAGACCCGCTCCGCGACGCGGGCAGGGTGGTTGACCGCGGGCGGCAGGTGCATGATCCCGAATCCGAGCCGAATGTCGCTGGGTGCGCTGGCTGGCCGCGGAAAGGAAGATCTCCGGCGCGGTGGAGTGGCAGTACTCCTCGAGGAAGTGGTGCTCGGTCAGCCAGACCGTCGAGAAGCCGGCCTTGTCGGCGGCCTCCACCTCGTCGAGGCCGTCCTGGAAGAGCTTGTGCTCATCGTCGTCACTCCACGGCCGCGGCAGCGGGAATTCGTAGAACAGCGAGATCTTCATGTAGTTACCTCCGATTGGGAACGAGAGCCGGACTGTTGATGTGCAATGTGCTTCGCGGCGACATAGCCGAAGGTCATGGCCGGTCCGATGGTCGCGCCCGCGCCGGCGTAGCTGCGACCCATCACCGCCGCCGAGGAGTTGCCAACCGCGTAAAGGCCTTTCACGACGCCGTCATCCGTGCGCAGGACCCTGGCGTGTTCGTCGGTGCGCAGGCCACCCGACGTGCCGAGGTCACCGAGGATGATCTGGAACGCGTAGTACGGCGGCTTGGCCAGCGGCGCGCAGATTGGGGTTCGGCAGCGTGGGGTCGCCGTAGTAGTTGTCGTACTTGGAATCCCCGCGATTGAAGTCGTCGTCGTGGCCCTTGTTCGCCAGTTCGTTGAAGCGGTCCGCCGTCTGCCGCAGTTGCGCTGGCGGCACGCCGATCTTGGTGGCAAGCTCCTCAAAGCTGTTCGCTTCCTTGACGATGCCCGACTCGAGCCACGCCTTCGGCACCTTCCAGCCGGTGGGTACCGGCGCGAACGGCACCTTCGGAATCGGCAGATGGCCCGCCGACGACGTAGCGGTGAAATGACCGGATGTCGGTGATCAGCCAGCACGGGATGTGCGTGACGCCGGAGTTCTGTCCCTCGATCATCGCGTGCGCGAAGTCCATGTACGGCGCGGCCTCGTTGATGAACCGCCTGCCGTCGCCGTTGACCACGAACTGCGCGGGCATCATCCGCTCGTTGAGCATGAACTGCAGCCGGCCGTCGGGCCAGCACATTGCGGGGAACCACCAGGCCTCGTCGAGCAGGTCGGTCGAACCGCCGACCTTCTCCCCCGCGCGGATGCCGTCACCCATGGAAGCGGGATTGCCGAAGCTCCAGTCCTTCTCGAGCACCGGCAGGTGCTGCCTGCGCCACTCCATGTCGTGGTCGAACCCGCCTGCCGCGAGTATGACGCCGCCCCGTGCGCCGATGCGCTGTTGGCTGCCGTCGCGCTCCACCACCGCGCCGACCACCGTCCCGTCGACGTCGGTGATCAACTCGGTCATCGGCGAGTTCAGCCACAGCGGGATGCCGTGCTCCTTCATCGCCAGCCGCAGACGCGCGGCCAGCGACTGCCCGATCGCCGCCATCCGGTCACCGAACACCCGCGCCCGGAACATCCGCCAGATCAGCTTCACCAGAACCGCTTTGCCGCGCCAGTTCTGGCGCACCTGGTAGAACAGCCGAAGATCCTTCGGGGCGAACCAGATTCCCTTCGGCGCCAACGCGAGTGGATGCAACAGGTTCTGCTCTTCGTCGCCGAGCTTGCGCAGGTCGATCGCGGGCACGTTGATCGTGCTGCCGAGCTCGGAGCCGCCGGGCAGCTCCGGGTAGTAGTCGGCATACCCGGGCTTCCAGACGAACTCGAACCAGCGGCTGCGCCCCTCGAGGAACTCCATCATCTTCGGTGCGGAGTCGACGTACTGACGCAACCTCGCATCGCTGACGAGCCCGCCGGTGATCGTCTGGAGATAGGTCGAAAACCTCGTCGGGGTCGGGAACGTAGCCCTCTTTGCGTTGCGACGGTGCGCCGGGCACCCAGATGCCCCCGCCCGACAATGCGGTGGATCCGCCGAAGTGCGCCGACTTTTCGACGACGAGCGCGTCGAGGCCGGCCGCTTCGGCGGCGAGCGCGGCCGTCATGCCGCCGCCACCGGAGCCGATCACGAGGACGTCGACCGTCTGGTCGAATTCATTGGAGGTCAAGAAGCGGGCACCGCCGTCCGCACGGCGAATCCAGCGATCAACTCGGGAGCCGCCCGGTAGAACCGGTTGTCGGTCCGGTAC
Source organism: uncultured Actinomycetota bacterium (assembly GCA_963734385.1). Lineage (GTDB taxonomy): Bacteria > Actinomycetota > Actinomycetes > Mycobacteriales > Mycobacteriaceae > Mycobacterium. Next base: position 171,514 of record CAVTHR010000008.1, read on the forward strand.
GGGCCCTGTGCCGCAAGCGCGGCGAACGCCGCCACCCACGTGCGGACCTCGTGGGAAGAGTGGCCGGCCTCGTGCGCCATCCACGACGTGGACCAGCCGTCGACATCGGAGAGGTGGCCGCTGTCAACGATTTCCAGGAAGCGATGATCCCATTCCGGGTTGAGGGGCGCCAGCTTGCTCTCGCCGTGCGCGAAGCTGTGCGCCGCCTCCATCACCGCGGACTGACGCGCCTGCCGCTGCTCCGGCGACATCGGCTCGCCGAGCACGATCCGGCCGAGCGCTGCGGGCGGCGCCGTCGCGAGCGTCGGGACAGGTGGATCGTGGGAGAGACCACCCGAACCGATGACGAGCACCCTCGCCTCCAGAGTCGCAAGGTAGTTGCCGACCGCCGTGCCCAGCGCGCGCGAACGACGCAGCGGCCCAAGCGGTGTGGCGACCGAGTTGATGAAGATCGGGATGACCGGCCGGGCGGCCGCGTCACCGAACAGCGTCTGCAGCGGCTGAACGGTGCCGTGGTCGACGTCCATGCTCGCCGAGATCGCGACGTCGACGTCCGCGGCGAGCACCGCCTCCGCCAGATCGGTGGCGATGTCCTCGGGAACGTCGAGCGGACCGGCGCTGGGTGCCGTAGTCGCCGACGCCCGTCGCCTTCGTGCTGATGCAGAACGGCGGCATCATCCGGTAGAAGACCCCGTTGTAGTGATCCGGGGAGAAGATGACGACGAGCTCAGGGTCGTACGCGCGCACGAACTCGCGGGCAGTCGGCGAGGGCGGCGTTGATGTCGTCAAGAAGATCCCGCGACGGTCCCGGAAGATTCAGTAGTGGACTGTGGGACATACAGCACAGTGTCAGTGGCATCGTTGCCTCCTCCCTGAGTCAGATAGAGAACCTCGAACAACGACGCGCTCAACTCCGCTGCGCGCTGGGCGATGCAGGCACCGGCGATGCACCGGTCGGGGCGGAGGAAGAGCACGGAGTCGGTGTTGGCATCGAACCAGGCCTTGAGTGCGCCAGTGCGGTCGCCGACGACGAGGACATCGGGATCGTCGTGCCCGGTCCAGCGCAGTTGCGTCATCGGCCGGACGGCAACGAACTTGGCGCCCAGCGCCTTCCATCGCGCGAAGGCTTCATCGCCGAGCAGCGCGCGCGGATTGTTGCTCCAGCACAACACGGCGAAGCCGGTGCCGAGCACATCGTCGAGAAGCAGGTTCTGCTGGTCGCGGGTGTCGACACGGGGCTGGATGAACAGCGTGCCTGTCGGGGAGGTCTCCGCGCGCGGCTCGCAGTGGAAGACCGCTCCCTGCTCGTATCGCGGCATCGGCTTGAACCGCATCTCCAGGATGTACCGCTTGAGGGTAGGAACCAGCGACGCGGCGTGAATCGCCCTGTCGCGCAGCGCGGCCACCCGTCGGTTCGTCGGTGAGATCACCCGCCCGACCATCGTGGAGAGGTCGATCATCGCCCGTGCATGCTTGCGCCGTTCGACGTCGTAGGTGTCGAGCAGCGCGTCCTCGGCCTTGCCGTTCACCACCGCCGCCAGCTTCCAGCCGAGGTTGGCGGCATCGCGGATCCCGCTGTTGTAGCCCTGCCCCTGCCACACCGGCATCAGGTGGGCGGCATCACCGGCGATCATCAAGCGGCCTTTGCGGAACGCGCCCGCGATCCGGGAATGATGGGTGTAGACCCGGTGCCTGATGATGTCGACGCGCTCCGGGTCGGGCACCATCTGGGCGAGCATGCGCCGGACGAACGCCGGGCTGTCAGCTACTTCATCGGACTCGTCGCCGTGGATCATGAACTCGAACCGACGAATGCCGTGCGCGATCGAGATCGACACGTAGGGCCGCGTTGGATCAGCGCCGACTTCGCTGTTCGGGTGTCCAAGTGGGTCGTTCGCGCAATCGACGACCAGCCAGCGCGTCGGGGAGGTGGTGCCGTCGAACGACACCCCCATCAGCTGCCGGGTGGCGCTGCGTCCGCCGTCGCAGCCGACGACATAGCGTGCGCCGACCGGCTTTTGACCATCGGCGAACTCGACCGTGACACCGTCGGCCGTCTCAGTGCAGCTCTCCATCCGGTGGTTCCACCGCACCTCGACGTTGTCGAAGCGAGCGAGGCCGGCGTGCAGCTCGGCGTCCACCATGGGCTGGACGAAGCCGTTGCGCTTGGGCCATCCGAAGCGCGCGTCGGGGGGTGCCATCTCGGCGAGCAGCTTCCGCTTCGCGTCGAAGAACCGCAGGATCTGGTTGGGCACGGTGTGGGGCAGGACCTGCTCCACCAGCCCGATCGACTGGAACGTCCGCAACGCCTCGTCGTCGAGTCCGACCCCGCGGGGATAGTCGATGAGGCTGTCTCTCTCGTCGACCACCAGCGTGCGGACGCCTTGCAGCCCAAGGATGTTGGCCAGGGTGAGGCCCACGGGGCCCGCCCCGACCAGGACGATGTCTACTGTGTTTTCGCGGTCGGCCACGGTCATCGTCCCAGCAGGAAGTCCAGATGGAGCCGGTTGAAGGTCTTCGGGTCCTCGTACTGCGGCCAGTGGCCGCAATTCGGCATCACCTCGAACCGGGCACCGGGGATCATCGACGCGATCCGCCTGCCTTCGGTGACGTCGGCGGTGGGATCGTCGCTCGTCCACACCACGAGTGTCGGCGCGGTGATCGCTCCGTACTCCTTGGGGCCGAGCAGATTTCGCGCCCGGATCTCCGGATCCTGCAGCGCCATGATGTCGCGCATGGCGTTGACGAATCCGGGTTGACGGTAGATCCGCTGCCTGCTGGCGACGATGTCGTCGTAGTCCTTGGACTTGTCGGCCATCAGCCATTTGATCCGTGCCTGCACGGTCTCCCAGGTCGGCGCTTCGACCGCGGCCATCGACAGCGCGATGATCCGCTTCATCACCTCCGGGTCGGCCTGCGAGCCGCCCGCGGTGTTGAGCACGAGCCGGTCGATGCGGTCGGGATGGTCGACGGCGGCGCGTGATGCCACCCATCCGCCCAACGACTCACCGCTCAGGTGCACCCGCTCGGCGCCGATGGCGTCGAAGACCGCCATCAGGTGCGAGACGTAGTGGTTGACCTCGAGCGGGTGGCCGGGCTTGTCGGTGTAGCCGTGGCCGAGCATGTCGATCGCCCAGGTGGAGAAGTGCTCGGCGTGCGCCTCCAGGTTCCGGACGTAGGCCTCGGCGTGGCCGCCGGACCCGTGCAGCAGAACCAGCGCGGGCTTACTCGTGTCGCCAGCGTGCAGGTAACGGGTGCGCACCCCGCCGGCATCGAGGTATCCCTGCGAGAACGCGACGCCCTGGAGGTCGCCCCAGACGCTTTCGTGCTCGGACACCGTCACCTCTCTGACGACGAGAATCGAATTCCCGTGATTTGTAAGCACTCTGCTCATTTATCGCACATACACGTGCACTATAGTCAGAGCATCACTCTCGGGAATCCGTCTGTCAAGGAGGGGACGCCATGCCGAAGGCCAGCCCCGGCACCGGAACCAACGGTGCGCCCGGCTCGCAGACCCTTGCGAGAGGTCTTGCTGCCCTGCAACTTGTCGCCGCATCTCCGGGCGGCCTGACCGCCCAGCAGGTCGCGGACGAGATCGGAGTGCACCGGACGATCGCGTATCGCCTGCTCACGACGCTCGCGCAATACCGGTTCGTGGCCAAGGGCGAAGATGGGCGGTACCGCTCGGCGTCCGCGCTCGCGGTACTGGGCGCGTCCTTCGACAACAATGTCCGGCAGCTGAGCATGCCCACGCTGCGTGCGCTCGCGGACGAACTCGGCACCACGGTGTCGTTGCTCGATTGCAGAGGGCGACCAGCAGGTCGCCATCGCGGTGATCGTGCCGACCAACGTGTTCTACCAACTGTCGTTCCACGAGGGCAGCCGGTACCCGCTGGATCGCGGGGCGGCCGGGATCGCGCTGCTTGCCAGCATGCCGCCGCGGCCAGGCGAGCGGGACCTCGTTCCGCGAACGCGCAAAAAGGGCTGGGTCATCACCCATGGCGAGGTCGAGCAGAACACGTACGGCCTCGCCGTGCCCGTGCGACGGAGTCCGCCGTCTCCGCCGACATGCATCAACCTGATCTCCCACCGTGAGGACGTGGTGATGCGAGGCCGAGATTCGGTCATCAAGGCGGCCAACGAATTATCCGCGATCCTCGCTTGAGGAGACGCCGGCCGAAAGGGGCGTGCAACGGTGACCGATTGGGACAATGACGTCGACGTCGTCGTGCTGGGCAGCGGTGGCGCCGGGCTGACTGCCGCCCTCGCCGCCGCCGCCAACGGAGCATCGGTCGAGGTCTACGAGAAGGCCCCGACCGTGGGCGGCACCACCGCGGTTTCCGGTGGCATCGTGTGGATCCCCGCGCACAGGCGCTCGCCCGACGGTGAACTGACGGAGGCCGATGCGCTGCGCTATCTGGAGGCGCAGTCACTCGGCGTGATGGATCGCGAACTGGTCGAGACGTTCGTTCGAGACCGGACCGAAGATGCTCGACTTCGTGGAGGCGCACAGCGAGCTGCAGTTCGAGATCGCCGAGGGTTTCCCGGATTACAAGCCCGAACTGCCTGGCGGGCGGCCGACGGGCGGTCGCTCGCTGAACGCCAAACCTTTCGACCTGGCCCGGCTCGGCGAATGGAGAGACAGAATCACGTCCTTCCCGGCCGACTTCAGCAACGTCGGCATCGACGCCGAGACGCGCGCAAGGATTCACGCCGCTGTCGACGAGCGAGGACGGCGACTACTGCGTGGCGGGCACCGCGCTGATCGCCGGGCTGCTGAAGGGTCTACTGGACCTGGGGGTGACGCCCACACACGGAGGCAAGGGCGACCGAGCTGATCGCCGAGGACGGCGCCATCACCGGCGTACGAATCAATCACGAAGGGAAAGACATTCGCGTCCGCGCCCGCGCAGGCGTCGTGCTGGGAACCGGCGGATTCGAATGGGACGAGGCGCTCGTGGAGGCGTTTCTCCGCGGCCCGATGCGCGGGCCCGTTTCACCGCCGAACAACACCGGCGACGGCCTGCGGATGGCGATGGCGCACGGCGCCGACCTGGCCAACATGGGCGAGGCCTGGTGGGTGCCGATCATCCAGATTCCCGGCGACACATTCGACGGCAAGCCGCGCAGCAGGAGCGTGCGGCTCGAACGCACCCGGCCGAGAAGCATCATCGTCAACAGGGCGGGCAAGCGATTCCTCAACGAGGCGGGCGAATACAACTCGATGGCGGGCCCGTTCCATCATCTCGATCCGCGCCACGGCTACCTCAACGACCCGGCGTGGATCGTCTTCGACTCGCAGCACCTCAAGCGGTACGGCTTCCTCGGCGTGGACCCCGACGGCCCGTCCCCCACTGGTTCCGCGAGTCGAGGGACCTTGCCGAGCTGGGCGAGAAGACAGGCATCGACCCGGAAGGCCTGGCCCGCACACTGCAGGCGTGGAACGAAAACGTCTCCCACGAGCAGGATCCCGACTTCGGCCGTGGGTCAAGTGCCTACGACGGGTACTGGGGCGACAACAACGCCGCGACGACAGCAGGCAAGACGCTCGGCCCCATCGACACGGCTCCGTATTACGCCGTCCCGTGTCACGGTCGGCGCGATGGGCACCAAGGGCGGACCGCGCACCGACCCCGACGGCCGCGTCATGCACGTCAGCGGCGCGCCGATACCCGGCCTGTTCGCCGCGGGCAATGCGATGGCGGGCGCGACGGGGAAGGCCTACGGCGGTGCGGGCGGGACCATCGGCCCGGCAATGGTTTTCGGCTTCCGCGCCGGCAATGCGGTTGCGGCGCGTACCTAGGCAGCGATCGCCGAGCCGACGAAGTAACTGCCCAACAGGCACGCGGCGATGAGCACAACCCAGGCATCGGTGAGGCGGCACAGCCATACCGGGGCATGGCGGACCTCCATGAATTCGCGGAAGATGATGCGCACCTTGATAAGCGCGATCACGATCGCGCTCACGGTGACCACGGTGCTGGCTCTGCAACGTCCCGTTCTGATCGACCGTGTGATCAATCCAGACGTACGCGAGCGTCATCGACGTCAGGATCAGCCAGACGATCAGCAGTCTCTTGTTGAACGTTGTGCTCACAGATCACCTCACGACGTAGAGCAACGCAAAGATCAGGACCCACAGGAAGTCGACGGTGTGCCAGTAGGTTGCACACGTTTCGACAAGCTGCTGGGAGCGGCGGGCCGGGCTCCACAACTGATAGACGACGACCCCCAGCACGATGAAGCCGATCAACACGTGAATGCAGTGGATCGAGGTCAGGAAGAAATAGTGCTGAAAGAACTCGTTGCTGGTGAACGTGTTTCCCAGGTGGATCTCCTTGACCCACTCCAGCACCTTGGAGACCAGGAACACCAGCGCCGAAGGAAAGCGTCAGAAACGCGTTGATCAACGCCGACCGGTAGGCGCCCGCCCGGGCCGCCTGAACACATCGGGCGATCGCCCACGAGCTCAGCAGCAGGGCGATGGTGTTGAAGACCCCGATGCGGAGATCCAGATCCGCCTGCGACTGCAGGTAGAGCTGCTCGTTCTGGGTGCGGGAGACCAGGTAGACCGAGAAGTACCCCGTGAAGAGCAGCGTTTCGAAGAGCACGAACATCCACATGTCCGGCTGCCCTGGCACGAACTTCTTCGGCTTCTCCTCGAGTTGCGGCCGCGGGCACCGGCAAGGTTCGTCATCGAACCGCCTCGACCGAATCCGACTGCGCAGCTTCATGCTTTGCCCGGAAGATCGGGTAGCGGGCCGGTGCCGAAGTCCTCCCGCTGGATCATCCTGCGCAGCAGCGTGAGGAAGACGCCGGTGTAGAGGACGAAGACGACCATGTTGATCCACCATGCGATCGCGCCGTTCCATGCGAAGGCGCCGCGGTGGAATATCCACGCGGGAGCGACGACCACTTCGGTCAGCGCGTTGCAGAGGTTGAGGTAACCGAACCACTTGGGGAACACGCGGTTCTTGTCGATCAGAATCGCGACCATCCACACCAGCGAACCGATCAGGAACACTCCCATGGTTCCGCTGAAGGACAGGAACGCGAAATCGTAGAGCCACTGGATCATCTCGGGATCGCGGTCCGGCCGCAGGGCCCCGACGGTCATCGCGATGGCCATCACCAGCATGCCGGGGACTGCGGCGAGCGCATACATGACCAGGTACGAATAGGCGAAGATCCGACTCACCGACATGCGCCGCATCGAGTACGCGAGGAGGGCGTTCATCGGCCCGCACATGCCCGCCACCAGGAACACGACGCCAAAGCCGGCGAGAAGGCCGGAGTGGTGGTCGCTGAACCAATCGCACCACCGTCGGGGTGTCCCATGCGGGGCTCGGCGGCGGCTGCACACGCGTGACGAAGAAGAACAGCAGGCCGTACAGGTTGTAGAAGACGACCATCACCCACCACGCGAACCACAACTCGCGCTTGGGATTGTGACGGACAATTCCAGACGAACCGGCTCAGCGGAGAACCCGCGGGTGGCTCCGGCAGCGTCACCGACTCGGTTGTCTTCATCGTCGGCGGGCTCATGCGATGACCCGCTCCTCGGCTCGCTGCCGCCGGATGGTCTGGCCGAGAACAATTCCCATGACGACGATCCAGACGGCGATCGCGATGTTCTTGACCCAGAAGGACAACAGCCCGTCCCATGCGATGGGCCCGGTGAACGCCAGCGCGGTGAATGCGGCAGGCGCCAACGCGACGGCGACGAGCAGATTGAAGTGTGCCACCCACGATTTGAAGACGGGTTGGTCCTGGCGATCCCAGTAGATGGCCAGGGCCAGCAGCACGCATTGAGCGATCAGATAGGGAACCAGAATGGTGAAGGTGACCCACGCGAGATCGTTGAGCAACTGGGTCAACTCCGGGGCGCGTTCCGGGCGGAAAGCGGCGAGGAGCCAGAACATGTTGGCGATGAGAAAGAGCGCGGGCGGGCCGCCGGCACAGGCGAGCAGGCTGTAGGACAGGATCGGCGTGCGGTGAGCCATCCGGCGTATCTGAATCACCAGGAGCATGACGATGGGGATCAGACCGACGCCGAACCAGTTGAACAGGATCATGCTGTAGCGGATGCGCGCGGTCTCATCGCGATAGAAGCCCGCGACCTCCTCCGCGGACATGGTCGGCGACATCGGGTGAAGGAAGCCGGGAAACAGGAAGAACGCGGATACCCAAATGATCGCCACTACAGGCAGTGTCCAGAACAGGATCAACTCGCCATCAGGTCGTCTCATCGTCGAACCCTCTTCACGCGTAGCGTCGGTTGCCGATCGGCAACTAGGACGGTAGCCGATCGGCTACTGGGTGGTCAATCCTCGGCTACCCTCGTCGCTGTGACGTCCATACAGGAGGACCGCAAGTTCAGCGAGATCTCGCGTACCGCTGCACAGACCCGTGTTCTGGACGCGGCCATGAAACTGATCGCCGAGCGCGGTGTCAGCGGGACCTCGCTGCAGATGATCGCCGACGAAATGGGCGTGACGAAGGCGGCGGTATACCGGCAGTTCAAGACCAAGGAGGAGATCGTCGTCGCGATCACCGAGCGCGAGCTCGGTCAGAATCGAGGATGCGCTGGAGGCGGCCGAGGCCGAGGGGCACGGTCTGCGGGCGCGTGAGGTCTTGCTCGACCGGATGATCGACCAGGCCATCGAGCGCCGCGGTGTGGTCAGCGTGCTGCAGTTCGATCCGGTGATCATCCGGCTGCAGGCCGAACACGAACCGTTTCAACGCTTCATCGAACGTCTCTACGCCGCGCTGCTCGGCACCGAGGCAGGCGTCGAAGCGCGCCTACTCGCGGCGATGTTGTCGAGTGCGATCAGCGTCGTCGTCATGCATCCGCTGGTCGCCGACGTCGATGACGCCACGCTGCGCGCGCAGCTCTTGCGCATGACTCGTCGAATGCTGGACCTGCCCGATTGATTACGTGAGCGGTATTTGGTGTCACTGCGCACGTACGGGAACGTTGCACCAGCCCAGCACATTCGTCATGTGCACCCGCTTTAGTCCGGAGCGGTCGATGTCATACCGCGGAATCAGGTCGAGCAGGGTCTCCAGCGCCATCCGGCCCTCCATCCGGGCGAGCGCGGCGCCGAGGCAGCTGTGGATGCCGTAGCCGAAGTTCAGGTTGTAGCCGACCTTTCGCTCGCGGTCGATGTCGAATCGGTCGGCATCGGGGAAGAACCGCTCGTCACGGCTCGCGGCGCCGTTGATGAGGATGACGGCGTCGCCCGCCGGGATCGTCTTTCCGTGCAGCGTGACATCGCGAGTGGTGGTTCGGATCTGGTACTGCGAAGGTCCTTCGTAGCGAAGTAGCTCCTCGAACGCCGCGGGGATCTTGTCGCGGTTGTCTTGGAGCTTCTGCCACTGGTCGGGATTGTCGGCGAACACGACGACGGCATTGCCGACGAGTTTGGTGACGGTCTCTGCGCCCGCACCACCCAGCAGCGTGCAGAACCCGGTGATCTCGATGTCGTCGAGCCGCCTGACCTCGCCGTCCTCGATTACCTCCGCCGCGATGAGCCCGCTGATCATGTCGTCCTGCGGTTTGGCGCGGCGCTGTTGAATCAGGTCGTAGTAATACGCGGCGGACTTGAATATCGCATCCATGCTCTCGCCCGACATACCGAAACCCTCGCGCTCGAGACCCTTGTCGAGCCACAACCGCAGCTGTTGTCTGTCCTCGGCGGGCACGCCGAGCATCGACGTGATGACATCCACCGGAAACAGTGCCGCGAAATCGGCGACCGCGTCGAACGACGTTGGATCGAGCGGCTTCACATAGCGATCGATCGTTTCAGAGATCAGCGATTCCAACGCCGTCACCGCCCGCGGCGTGAAGACGCGGTTCACCAGCTTGCGCATCCGCTCGTGTTCGGGCGGATCCAAACTGATGATGATCTTCCCGGTGGGATTGTCCGTATCACCCGCAGCTGCCGCCTTCACGATCTCGAGCGTGACGCCCTTGGCGGACGAGAAGGTCTCGTGATCCCTGATGGCCGCGGAGACATCGTCGTATCGGGTCAACGCCCAGAAGTCGTACTTCTCGCTGTAATACAGCGGTGCTTCGTCACGCATCCGGCGGTATGTCTCGAACGGCGAGTCGAAGTAGTCGTCCGAGTACGGATCGAAGATGACAGGGCCGCCCGAAACAGTTGGGCTCGATACGCTCACAGCTGTACTCCGTTCCGTTGTCGCAACTTTGTATCAGGTCATGGCTCTACGGGGATGGCGAACAGCTCTTCCGCCGCGGAATAGGGATCGGTCCTGCCGTCGGCGACCATCTCCGCCATCCGGTCCAGGTCGGCATGGCTTCGAAGCCGGGTCTGCGCGAGCGACAGGATCTGGGCACGGGCGCGCGCCTTGCGGCGCTCCGGGTTGTCGGAGCGCTGGTGCGCGTCGATGGCCTCCACCAACTCGGCAATGCCCTCGCCCTGTGCGGCAACGAGTTTCAGGATCGGCGCCTTGGTCTCGGCACGAAGGTCGCGCACGGTCTGGTCGGCGCCTTCCCGGTCGGCCTTGTTCACGACCACGATGTCGGCGACCTCCAGCAAGCCGGCCTTCGCGGCCTGAACCGCGTCGCCCGCACCGGGATTGAGGATCACGATGGTCGGGTCGGCGATGGCGGCGATCTCGATCTCGGACTGCCCGACGCCGACCGTCTCCAGGACGATCTGGTCATACGAGAGGGCGGCGAGCAAGCGGGTTGCCGCCGGAACCGCGGCGGCGAGCCCGCCAAGGTGACCGCGCGTCGCCACCGATCGAATCAGTACGTCAGCGTCGTTGATATGGGCCGCCATCCGGATCCGGTCACCGAGCAGGGCGCCGCCGCTGTAGGGCGACGACGGGTCGACGGCGAGAACGGCCACGCGCATCTCCCGCTCGCGGTACGCAGTGACCAGAGCGGCGATTGTTGTCGACTTTCCCGCGCCAGGCGGTCCCGTCACTCCGACGATGCGCGGCGGTGTGGTTTCACCGAGCGCCTCGAGCACCTCATTGCGACGCGAACTCTCGACGAGGCTCAACAGACGTCCGGCCGCTCGGGTGGACCCGCTGCGCGCTGCGGTGATGAGCTCGTCGATGGTCATCGGTGAGGCCGAGCCTACGGTGCTCGCTGCGCGGACAGGATGACTGCTTCTGGCATGAGGTGACTCCGTTTCGACCGTCGTGAGAATGCTATTCTCTCTGATCGAGAGTGCCAGTTGCAAGAAGGGGAATCATATGCAAATCGCCGGTAGCTCCGCAATCGTCGTCGGCGGCGCGGGCGGCCTGGGTGAGGCGACCGTCCGCAGGCTGCACGACGCAGGAGCCAAGGTGGTCGTCGCCGACCTCGCGGACGACAAGGGCAAGGAGCTGGAGAGCGAGCTCGGCGTGCGCTATGTGCGCACCGACGCCACCTCGGAGGAGTCCGTCAACACCGCGATCGCCGAGGCGGCGTCACTGGCCCCGCTGCGAATCTCGGTCGACACCCACGGCGGCCCGGCCAGCGGCGGCCGGCTGGTCGGCAAGGACGGTTCCCCGCTGGACCTCGACGGCTTCAAGAAGACAATCGAGTTCTACCTGACGGCGGTGTTCAACGTGATGCGGCTGTCGGCCGCCGCGATCGCCAAGTCCGAACCCCTCGAGGAGGGCGGCAGGGGCGCGATCGTCAACACCGCGTCGATCGCCGGGTACGAGGGTCAGATCGGTCAGCTCCCCTACTCGGCGGCCAAGGGCGGCGTGCTCGGCATGACGCTGGTGGCCGCCCGCGATCTGTCGCCGCTTGGCATTCGCGTCAACACCATCGCCCCCGGCACCATCAACACCCCGGCCTATGGCAAGGCGGCCGACCAGCTCGAGCAGTACTGGGGTCCGCAGGTGCCGTTTCCGAAGCGCATGGGGCGTTCGGTCGAATACGCCCAACTCGCTCAGAGCATCATCGAGAACGACTACCTCAACGGCGAAATCATTCGCCTCGACGGAGCGCTGCGCTTCCCGCCGAAGTGACCGGTCCGCTCGAGGGCAAGGTGGCCTTCGTGGCAGGTGCCAGTCGTGGCATCGGCGCGACGGTCGCCTCGGCTCTCGCACATGAGGGTGCGGCGGTTGCGGTCGCCGCGCGCTCCGAGCGCGAGGCGAAGCTGCCCGGCACGATTCACTCTGTCGCAGAAGGGATTTCGGCATCGGGCGGTCACGCGCTGGCCGTGCCGTGCGACGTCACCAAGGAGGACTCGGTGGAAGCGGCCGTGGCCGCAACGGTCGCCGAGTTCGGCGGGATCGACATTCTCGTCGCCAACGCAGGCGTGCTGTGGCTCGGTCCGGTCGAGTCGACGCCGCTGAAACGCTGGCAGCTGTGCCTCGACGTCAACTTGACCGGAGTCTTCCTCGTGACAAAGGCGGTCATCCCGCATGTGCGGGCGCGCGGCGGCGGCTCGTTGACGGCGATCACCACCACCGGTGTGACGATGACCGACCATGGCTCCAATGCGTATTGGGTGTCGAAGGCGGGAGTTGAACGGCTTTACATGGGCCTTGCCGCAGACCTGAAGCCCGACAACATCGCCGTGAATTGCCTCAGCCCGTCGCGGGTGGTGCTCACCGAGGGCTGGCAGGCTGGCGGAGCAGGCATGGAGATTCCGCCGGAAATGGTCGAGCCGCCCGATGCGATGGCCAACGCCGCCGTCCTTCTGGCACAACAGGATGCGGGCGGCATCACCGGCACCATCCAGCGCAGCGAAGAACTCACCGCGAAATAGCATTCCTGGCTGTCATTTCGCCGATTCAGCGACCAGGAATGCTATTTCGTCGAAGTTCTCGTATGAAATCCGAATAATCAGTGCGTGACGCAAACCGGCAGGGTAACGATCGTCACTCAGACGCGCGTGCGTGCTGGCCGAGACGATGAATTCTCCGCGTGGCAGAAGAGCATCAGCGTCGCGGCGAGCGGCTCGCCATGATCGAGCACGCATTGCCGATGCTGGTCGGTCAGGAAACCATTCACCGAAGAGCAACACGCCCGGATCGTGCGCACCGGCTTCGACCAATGGTTCAAGGTCTCCGAAGGCGCCCCCAAGCCGGCTGTCTGGAAGATGAACATGCTGGTGTTGATGGTGCTCTAGCCCCTGGTGTTCCTCTTCGGCGTCCTGGTGCAAGGGCCGTACTGGCTGACCTTGTTTGTCGGCCAAATTTTCAGCGTCCTCGTACTCAACTGGTTGGTGGCCCGGTCTGCCCGACGGTTCAGCTGGCGGCCTATCGCGGCTTCTGGTCGATCACGTTGGGCGGCGCCGAAGGACTCTATATCGACGATATGGTCGGCAACTTCGCCGTCGGCAAGGAAGCCGACTTTGTCGTGCTCGACTGCAACGGCGGACCCCCGGTGCTGGCCTGGCGGCAGTCCCTGATCGCCGCGGACGGCAAGGCGCAGACGCTCGAGCAGGCCGCGGACCTGCTGTTCGGCGTGATGGCGGTCGGCGATGACCGCGCGATCGAGCAGACGTGGGCGATGGGCAAGCAGGTTTATCTGCGGTGTGGCTCGAACTGACCGCGTTGTCGGCGATTTCACAACCCCGGAACGCGATTTCGGTGCAATCTGAGCGGCATGCCACAGCTCCTGGGTTTCTCGCACATCGATTTGACGGTTTCAGACTGCGACCGCGCCGCGAAGTGGTGGCAGGACGTCATGGGTTTCACGCTCGTCCACCAGGTGCATGAACCCACTTTCGAATGCAGATCGCTGATCCACTCTTCGGGGGTCGCAGTGACCGTGATGACCCATAGCGCGACGGCGGACTTCGGAGCGTTCGACGAACGACGTGTCGGTCTCGATCATCTGGGGTTCCAAGTGACCGATCTCGACGAACTACAGCGATGGGTGACACATCTGGACACACATGGTGTTCCCCACACGGGAGTAATCGACACCGGATACGGCCCGACGCTAGTCCTCCGAGATCCCGACAATATGCAACTCGAATTCTACGTTCACCAGAACCCGGCGGATCTGACACAGCTGACTGATGCCGGCTCCGAAGAGGCCCAACGGATCTTGAAACGTTAGTCCTTTTTGGCGATCAGTCCGTCGACGATCTTGTTGAAGTCGGTGGTTCCGAAGGACACGTACTCGGCGAGGTTGGCGTAGTCCAGCGACGCCATCACCGCATTCTCCAACTGGATGTTCATCAACCGCTTGGTGGCCTCGACCGCCTGTTGGGGCAGCGTAAGGAGCTTCTTGGCGCACGCGATCGCCTCGGCCAGTGGATCTTCCACGACGTGGTTGGCCAGCCCCAACTCGACCGCACGTTGGGCCTTGATCCGCACTCCGGTCAACGCGAACTCCTTGGCCTGCAGCAGGCTGATCTGCGAACCCCACACCAGCGGGCCACCGTCAGCGGCGACCAGTCCGATCTGCACATGCGGATCGGCGAAGTGCGCGGTCTCGGCGATGTAGACGATGTCGGACAGCGCGGCCAGGCTGCAGCCCAGCCCGACGGCCGGGCCGTTCACCGCGGCGACCACCGGGATGCGGCAGCGCAGCATGCCGATGACGAGGTCGCGGCCGTGCTTGATCGTCTTCTGCCGCAGCGCCTCGTCGTTGCGAAGCTCGTCGAGGTAGTTGAAATCGCCGCCTGCCGAAAACGCCCGGCCCGCACCGGTGATGACCGCCGCCCGCGCTCCGGTGTCCTCGTTGAGTGCCTCCCAGATCTTGGCCAGCCCCACGTGCAGATTGTCGTTGACCGCGTTGAGCGCACCGGGGCGGTTGAGCGTGATGATGCGCAGGGCGCCGTCGGCCTTGACGTCGATTTCCTCTGGCATGTCATACATTTCAGTTCCCCAATCCAAGAATCCGTTGCGCGATGATGTTCTTTTGAATCTGGCTGGTGCCGCCCATCACGCTCTGGGCGCGGCTGTACATGTAGGCCCCGAACATCTCTTCGTCGCCCGACCCGACCGTGGCCAGCGCGGCGTGACCGACCGATTGCTCCACCCACGTCATCAGCAGCTTGTCGAGCGACCCCTGCGGGCCATGGGTGAGGCCGTCGAGTTGCTCCGACAACCGCCTGCGCACATGCAAACGCAGCATCTCGGTCTGCACCCACGCCCAGGACAGCTCTTCGGGTATCGGCCCGTCCACGCGGCCGGCCAACTGGCGCACCGTCTTTCCGTAGCGCGCGGAGAAGCCCAGTGTCGACGGCTCGCGCTCGTGGCTGACGACCGTCATCGCCAGTTTCCACCCGTCACCGGGCGCGCCGACCATGTTGCCGACCGGCACCCTGGCGCCGTCGAACTCGACCTGACCGAACTCTTTGGTGACGCCGCTGATCATCTTCAACGGTCGCTGCTCGATCCCGGGCTGGTGCATGTCGACGATGAACGCCGAGATGCCCTTGTGCTTCGGTACGTCCTTGTCTGTGCGGGCCAGCACAAGGCACCAGTCTGCGACATCGGAGTAACTCGTCCAGATCTTGTGGCCTGCGATGACGTACTCGTCACCGTCGCGGACCGCCGTCGTCGTCAACGAGGCCAGGTCCGAACCCGCGCCCGGCTCGCTGAAGCCCTGACACCATCGCTCGGTCCCGTTGATCATTCCGGGTAGGAACCGCTGCCGCAGTTCCTCATCCCCGTGATGGCTCAGGCCGACAACAAGATAACCAAGGCTGGGCCTCGCAGGCGCTCCTGCCTTCGCGATCTCCTCGTCGACGATGACGTCGTACACCGGCGGAAGATCCTGACCTCCATACGCTTTGGGCCACGATGTTCCGAAGAAACCGGCCTCGTACAACGCGACGTGCCATTCACCAGCCTTCGCCCAGTACTCGTCCCCCGAGGTGGGGAACCTGCCCATCTGCTCGGTCAGCCAGCCGCGCAGCCGATCCCGAAATGCGGCCTCCTCCGGCGAATCACGAAAGTCCAATGGTCAACTCCTCCAGCTTCACCGGCCACGCCTCAGTGGCGGCGAGCACCCGGCGCAGGTACACGTGCGCGAGACATTCCCAGGTGTTGCCGATGCCACCGTGCACCTGAATGGACGTCTCACAGACCGTCAACGCCGAACGCGCGCAATAGATCTTGGCTACCCGGCCCGCGTCCACCGCCTTGGCGACAGGCAGTTCGTCGACCGCCCACGCGGCGTGCCGCAACACGCTGACGCACCCCTCGATCAGCGCGAGACCCTCGGCCAGTAGGTGGCCGACCGCCTGATACGACCCGATCGTCGCACCGTACTGTTCACGCACCTTTGCGTACTCGGCGGCCAGGGTCAGGGTGCCGCGGGCGGCGCCCACCATGTCGGCCGTCGTCGCGGTGAGCGCAAGCGCGTGCCAACGACCGGCGTCCTCCTCCGACAACTCCGCCGAGCTCGATCGGTGACTCGGCCACTCCCGCAAGGCTTCCCGTGAAATCGACGGACGAGGCCTCAGGAGCCGGTGACAGCGGCTGCGGCCGACCCGGCGCGCCAGGTCGTCGGCCAGCACCGGGCCGAGGAACGGGACGTCGACCAGTCCCCGCCGAACTCCTCGGCGACGATGGCCACCTCAACGCCGGAGGCGCCGTCGCTGCGCAGGGTGCGGAACCCCGTCCCGTCGACGGCCTTCTCCAGCCGCGCGATGCGGTTGGCGTCGTCAAGGTCGGCGACCGACCCGGGCCCGAGGTCATCGGCCAATTCGGCGGCCGCCTCGCGCAGCTGCCGCTGCTCAGCTGGTCAGGCGGACATCCATACTGCTCCTTGAGCACTCGGCGCAACACCTTTCCAGAAGGCAATCGCGGAATCTCGGGAACCACCACCACGCGGCTCAGTTGTTTGTACGACGCAAGCCGTTCGGCGACGAGGGCCACCAGTTCGTCGGGATCCACCGAACCGTGCGTCGCGACCGCGGCGACGACCGCTTCGCCGTTGGCCGCGTGGTCGACGCCGAAGACAGCGCAGTCGTCGACCCCCGGATGCCCGTGTAGAACCGCCTCGATTTCGGCGGGCGCCACCTGGAAACCCCGGACCTTGATCATCTCCTTGGCCCGGTCCGTGATGCGCAACCAGCCCTCGGTGTCGAGGTAGCCGACGTCCCCGGTGCGATACCAGCCGTCGGAAAACGCCTGCGCCGTAGCCTCATCGGGCAGGTAACCGGCCATCACCGAATCCGACCGCGCCTGGATCTCGCCGACTTCCCCCGGCCCGACCGGCTTGCCGTCCTCGAGCGACACGATGCGGATGTCGACACCGGGCACCGCGCGACCGACGGTGTCCAACCGTGCTGCCCTCGAGCGAATTGCAGGTGAGCACCGGCAACTCGCTGGTGCCGTAGGCCGTCACCCAATTCACCCCGGCCCTGTCCGTGACGGCCTCCGCGACACTCTGGGCGACCGGCGTCGCGCACCACATGACGTATCGCAGCGACGACAGATCGTAGGAGTCCAGCTTCGGATGGGCGGCCAGTGCCAGCGCGATCGGCGCGACCGCCATCTCGATGGTGATCCGGTCGGCTTCGATGTGGTGCAGCATCTGGTCGATGTCGAACCGGCGATGCAGCCGAATCCACGCGCCGGTGTCCAGCGCCATCACGATGTTGAGCAGTCCGAGGATGTGCGACGGCGGGGTCACGATCTGAATTCTGTCCGCCGCCGTCAGGCCAAGGGCGTCGCGCCAGTGCCGTACGGCCACCGCGAACGCCCCATGGGTGTGCCGGACCGCCTTGGGCATGCCGGTCGTGCCGGAACTGAACACCAACAGCGCGTCCGCGTCCGGAGCCGGCGCGTCGAAGCGCGTCGCCCCGGGGTGACGGACTCGTCCAGCGACAGCATCGGCATCAGGCCTGAGAGCACCGGATGGTCACCGACGGCGTGCGTCGGCTTCGTCACCGCGAGCGCGTGCTCGACTTCGGTTTCCCGCCACGCCGGACTGAGTAGCACCGCCGCGGCGCCCAGCCGCCAGATGGCCCGCAGGGCGACGACGAATTCGGGCCGGTTCGACGACATCAGCGCCACCCGGTCGCCTGCACGGACTCCCCGATGCTCCAGCGTCGTGGCCATGCCGTTGGCCAGTGCATCGAGTTCGGCCAAGGTGTACTGACGCTCGTCAAAGGCCAGGGCGGCCGACTCGCTCACGTCAGCTCACCCCCTTCTCGGCCGTTGCGAAATTGTGGAGAACACACTATCCTAGAGTGAGAATAGTATTCTCGTAGAAACAGAATCTCAATGGCGCAAGGAGACGCTGAATGACTGTCGAGGGGACCATAACGATCCTGCTCGACCGGCAGAAGGCCTCTGTCTCGCGGGTGGAGAACGAAACGCTGCTGGAGAGCGCCCGGCGTGCGGGCCTCTCCCCGCCGTTCAGCTGCGAAGCCGGCAACTGCGGCACATGTATGGCACGGCTCGTCGAGGGCAAGGCGACCATGCGCGTCAACGACGCGCTGGACGAGGATGAGGTGGCCGAGGGGTACATCCTCACCTGTCAGGGCGTGCCGGACACGGCGTCGGTCACGGTCGAGTACGACTGACCGCCGTGCTCATCCAAGCCGGGAGGCGGTCGATACTCGGGCTCAAAGCCCGAGACGTGGATCGGGCTGCCCACCAACCGGTAGTCACCCGCTGTCACGACGATTTCCGGCATCGCCTCAAGTGCGTCGGGCAGTGAGCGAACCGCTGCCGCCGGGATCCCGAGCGGACGCAGCCGGGCCTCCCAGCCCTTCGCGCTGTCGGTGGCCAGCGCGGCGGTGACGACGGCGAGCACCTCAACGCGCTTGGCCGAGCGCTCCGCCATTGTCGGAAAGCCGGATAGTCCGGCCTCTGCGGCGAATGCCTGCCAGAACGCATCATGAGTGATGAAGAGCGCGAGGTAGCCGTCTGCTGTTGGAAACAGCTGCGCCGGAACGTAATACGAATGCGCCCCGAAGGGATGGCGCTGCGGCGTGACCCCGTCGTTGAGCCAGGCCGAGGCCCGGTAGTTCAACTGCGACATCACCACGTCGCGCAGCGAGACCTCCACCTGCCCGCCGCGACCCGATACGATCTGGGCCAACAGGCCGAGCGCCGCGGTCAGCCCGGTGGAGTTGTCGGCAGCCGAATAGCCGGGCAGCGTCGGCGGGCCGTCGGGATCGCCCGTCATCGCGGCCACCCCGGTCCCCGCCTGGATCACGTAGTCGAACGCGGGGTCGTCGCCGCCGTCCATCCCGAAACCGGTCAGGGCGACGCAGACGATCTTCTCGTTGTACCGACGCAGCGCCTGGTAGGTGAGCCCGAGCCTGCGGATCGCCGATGGCTTCATATTCACCAGCAGCGCATGGGAATTCGCGACGAGCTCACCGAGCTGCTTCTGGCCCGCGTCCGAACGCAGATCCACGCAGACGCTCTGCTTGTTGCGGTTCAGGCTGGCGAAGTAGCTGTCGCTGACCTGACGGGAGATCTCGCCGTCCGGCGGCTCGATCTTGATGACTTCGGCACCGAGGTCGGCGAGCAGCATCGTTGCGTACGGCCCGGCCAGCATGACGCCGACCTCGAGGATGCGGATGCCCGCAAGCGGACCGGGGGCGGTCACCGCACCGCCTTGGCGAGTTCGGCGATCACCTCGCGCGTGCGGTATTTCGAGGCGATCAATTCGTCGCGGTTGTCCCCGATCGGCAGCAGCCGCACCGAGAGGTCGGTGACGCCCGCATCGGCGAACTGCTTGAAGCGGGCCAGGATCGCGTCCTCGTCACCTGCAGCGCACAGATCGCCGACGTCCCGCGCATCGCCGCGGTCCAGCAGCCGCTGATAGTTCGGCGACGTTTCCGCCTCGGCGAGAATACGATTGGCGCGCTCCTTGGCCGCATCGATCTCCGAGTTGGCGCACAGGCACACCGGAATGCCCGCAACGATGCGCGGTGCCTGCCTGCCCGCCTCGGCGGCGGCCTTGGTGATCTTCGGCGCGATGTGATCGCCGATGGCCTTTTCGTCGGCCATCCACAGCACAGTGCCGTCGGCGTGCGCCCCCGCGATCTGCAGCATCACCGGTCCCAGCGCGGCGACCAGCACCGGAAGCGGTGTTTCCGCATCGAGCACCGTCGGGTTGTGCACGGTGAACGAGTCGTTCTCCACGTCGACGTCTCCAGGTCCGGCGAGTGCCGTGTTGAGCACCTCGAGGTAGTCACGGGTGTACGCGGCGGGCTTCTCGTAGGGAATGCCGAGCATGTCGCGCACGATCCAGTGGTGCGACGGCCCGACGCCGAGCGCCAGCCGCCCACCGGCCACCGCGTGCACCGAGAGCGCTTGACGGGCAAGGGCGATGGGATGCTGGGCCTGCAGCGGAACCACGGCGGTACCGAGCTCGATGCGCGAGGTGTGCGCCGCCATCAGCGCGACCATCGTCAGGCAGTCGAAGTCGTTCGGCACCTGCGGCATCCACGCAGTGTCCAGACCCGCGGACTCAGCCCACTCGATGTCGGACACCAGCTTCTTGACCTTGCGCGCCATGTCGCCGCGCTCGGCCCCGATCATCACGCCGAGCCTCATGCCGGGTCCCCTGCCTTCTCCGTCAACGCACGCACGTCGCGGACGAGCACGTCCAGCGGTGTGCCGGTCGGAAAGACCGCCGCGGCGCCTGCGGACAATAACTTCTCTACATCCGCGTGTGGGATGGTTCCACCGACGACGACGGCGATGTCGCCCGCGTCGGCGGCGCGCAGCGCCTCGACGGTACGGGTGGTCAGCGCGACATGCGCGCCCGACAGGATGGACAGGCCGACAAGGGCGACGTCCTCCTGCAACGCGATCGACACGATGTCCTCGATGCGCTGACGGATGCCGGTGTAGATGACCTCGAACCCGGCGTCGCGCAGCGTGCGGGCGACGATCTTGGCGCCGCGGTCGTGACCATCCAGACCCGGTTTGGCGACCAGAACTCGCGTCGCCATCAGAACACCACCGGCTGCTGGAACTCGCCCCAGACCGCCTTCAACGCGTTGACCATCTCTCCCACCGTGCAGTAATTGTTGGCGCAGTCGATCAAATGATGCATCAGGTTGTCGTCGGCATCGGCCGCACGCGACAGTGCAGCCAGGCTGGCAGCAACAGCGGCAGAATCCCTGTCCGCCTTGACCTTCGACAACCGCTTGAGTTGGACGTCGCGACCTTCGGCGTCGAGCTCGTACATCGAGACATCCGGCGTGGACTCGTCGGTGACGAATTTGTTCACGCCGACGACCGGCCGTGCACCCGATTCGACCTCTTGGTGGATCTTGAACGCCTCGTCGGCGATCAGGCCCTGCAGATACCCGTCCTCGATCGCGCGCACCATGCCGCCGTGGCCCTCGAGATCACCCATGATCTCGATGATCTTCTCCTCGGTCGCGTCGGTGAGCGCCTCGACGAAGTAGGAACCTCCGAGTGGGTCGGCCACCGCTGCCACGCCGGTCTCGTACGCGAGGATCTGCTGGGTGCGCAAGGCCAGCGTCGCGGACTCCTCGCTTGGCAGCGCGAAGGGCTCGTCCCAGGCTGCGGTGAACATCGACTGCACGCCGCCCAGAACCGACGCCATGGCCTCGTAGGCGACGCGGACCACGTTGTTGTGCGCCTGCGGGCCGTACAGCGAGGCACCGCCGGACACGCAACCGAACCGGAACATCGATGCCTTTTCGCTGGTGGCGCCGTAGCGTTCGCGGACGATCGTGGCCCAGCGCCGCCGGCCAGCCCGGTACTTCGCGATCTCCTCGAAGAAGTCGCCGTGCGTGTAGAAGAAGAAGGAGATCTGCGGGGCGAACTTGTCGATGGTCATCCGGCCGCGTTCGACCACGGTGTCGCAGTACGTCACGCCGTCGGCCAGCGTGAAAGCCATCTCCTGCACGGCGTTGGCTCCGGCGTCGCGGAAGTGCGCACCCGCCACCGAGATCGCGTTGAACCTGGGCACCTCCGCGGCGCAGAACTCGATGGTGTCGGCGATCAGCCGCAGTGACGGCTCCGGCGGCCAGATCCAGGTGCCGCGGGAGGCGTACTCCTTGAGGATGTCGTTCTGGATGGTCCCGGTGAGCTTGTCGCGCGGCACGCCCTTCTTCTCAGCCGCGGCGACATAGAACGCCAGCAGAATCGCGGCAGTCCCGTTGATCGTGAAGCTGGTGCTGATCTTGTCCAGCGGGATGCCGTCGAACAGGATCTCGGCGTCGGCGAGCGTGTCGACAGCGACACCGACCCGGCCCACTTCCTCGCTGACCTCGGGATCGTCGGAGTCGAAGCCGCACTGCGTCGGCAGGTCGAGCGCGACCGACAGCCCGGTTCCGCCCTGGTCGAGCAGGTAGCGGTAGCGGCGGTTCGACTCCTCGGCCGTCCCGAAGCCCGAATACTGCCTGAAGGTCCACAGCTTGCCCCGGTATCCGCTCGCGAAGTTGCCGCGGGTGAACGGATAGACACCAGGCGCAGGCGGGTCACCGGCCCGGTCTGCCGGTCCGTAGACCGGCTGCAGCGGGATGCCGGAGGGGGTCTGAACTGGGTCGCTCATCAATGGATAACGTACTTGCAAAAAATGAGAATGCCAATACCGCACGCCGGAAACGCGCAGTGAGCCGGGCGTGCGGAGACGCCCCTGCACGGGGTGAAGACCCCGTACACAGTGATTATGGCACTTGCCTAAAATGAGAACGTCAATACCGATTTGGTAGGGTGAGGCTTCGTCGAGGAGGCTCATGTCCCGTCAGTCCAACCAGCCCACCAAGTCGCTGCGCGATCGGACCATGGTGGTCTCCGGCGCCAGCAGGGGCATCGGGCTGGCGATCGCGGTCGGCGCCGCAAGCCGCGGCGCGAACGTCGTGCTGCTGGCCAAGACGGCCGAACCGCATCCGAAGCTGCAAGGCACCGTGCACACCGCCGTCGCGGACATCGAGGCCGCGGGCGGTAAGGGCGTCGCCGTGGTCGGCGATGTCCGCAACGAAGAAGACGTGCAGCGCGCCGTCGACACCGCGGTCGAGCACTTCGGCGGCGTCGACATCTGTGTCAACAACGCGAGCGCCATCGCCACCGAGCCCACAGAGGAGCTCGCGGCCAAGAAGTTCAATCTGATGATGGACATCAACGTCCGGGGCACATTCCTGCTGACGAAGGCGTGCCTGCCGCATCTGCGCAAATCCCCATCAGCACATGTGGTGACGCTGGCACCGCCGCTGAACATGAACCCGCACTGGCTGGGCGCGCACCCGTCCTACACGCTGTCCAAGTACGGGATGACATTGCTGTCGCTGGGCTGGGCGGCCGAGTACGCCGATGCTCCCATCGGCTTCGCCTGCCTCTGGCCGGAGACCTACGTCGCAACCGCAGCGGTGGCCAACTCACCCGACTTCGAGACGATGCTGGCAAGGTCGCGAAGCCCCGAGATCATGGCCGACGCCGCGGTCGAGATCTTCTGCAGGCCCGCCGCCGAGGTAAACGGTCAGTGCTACATCGATTCCCAACTGCTCGCCGATGCCGGCGTCACGGACCTGTCCCGCTACGGGGGCGGCGACGACCCCATCATTGATATCTTCGTCGATAAACCATGAGCATCTCTTTGCTGCTCGAGATGGCTTCCTCGAGCGATCCGGACCGGACGGCGGTGGTCTCCGGCGACGTGCGGCTGACCACAGTCGAACTCAGCACGCTCGCCGACGGCGGGGCCGGGGTCATCGCGGCGTCCGGCGCGCAACACGTCGCCTACGTCGGAACCGGCGGCGTCATGTTGCCGCTGCTGCTCTTTTCGTCGGCGAGGGCCGCCGTCCCGGTGACGCCGCTGAATTATCGGCTCAGCGCTGACGGGCTGCACGAACTGATCGAGCGCCTGCCAACACCACTGGTGGTCGCCGATGCCGAGTATCTGGACATGGTCTCCGGCGCAGGCAAGAAGGTCATCTCCTCGGAGGAGTTCATCGAGTCGGCGCGCACAGCCGAGCCGGCCGCCGAATTCGCCGATCCAGACGATGTCGGCGTCGTGCTGTTCACGTCCGGCACCACATCGCGACCCAAGGCCGTCGAGCTGACGCACAACAACCTCACCAGCTACGTCACCGGCACCGTTGAGTTCGCCTCCGCGTCGCCGGCGGACGCGGCGTTGATCTGTGTGCCGCCCTACCACATCGCGGGCGTCAGTGCGGCCCTTTCGAATCTGTACGCGGGTCGAAAGATGGTGTATCTGACCACTTTCGACGCTGCCGAGTGGGTCCGACTGGTCGACGCCGAAGGGGTCACGTCAGCCACGGTGGTGCCCACCATGCTCGATCGCATCGTCACCGTCTTGGAAGCCGAATCGGCGACGCTGCAGACACTGCGCACGCTGGCCTACGGCGGGTCCAAGGTTGCACTTCCGTTGGTGCGCAAGGCGTTGTCCCTGCTGCCCGACGTCGGATTCGTCAACGCCTACGGGCTGACCGAGACCAGTTCGACCATCGCCGTGCTGACGCCCGACGACCACCGCGTCGCCTTGGCCGCCTCCGACGACGCCGTCGCGCGCAGGCTTGGTTCGGTCGGCCAGCCGGTACCCACGGTCGAGGTGCAGATCCGAGCCGACGACGGGACCGTATTGGGGCCAGGCGATCCCGGCGAGCTGTTCGTCCGTGGAGAGCAGGTGTCGGGAAAGTACACCGGCGTCGGATCCGTGCTCGACGCGGACGGCTGGTTTCCCACAAGGGATGTGGCCTACCTCGACGAGGCCGGCTATCTGTTCATCGGCGGCCGGTCCGACGACACCATCATCCGCGGCGGGGAGAACATCGCGCCTGCCGAAATCGAGGACGTGCTGGTCGAGCATCCCCACGTCCGCGACTGCGCCGTTGTCGGCGCCGAGGATCCAGAGTGGGGCCAGATCATCGTGGCCGTCGTGGTGCCCGCTGTCGGTGCGGCCCCAGATGTCGAGGACCTGCGAGCATTCGTGCGCGGCCAATTGCGCGGGTCCCGCACACCGGACAAGGTGGTGTTCCGCGCGGAACTGCCCACCAACGCGACCGGCAAGGTGCTGCGCCGCGACCTCGTCAGCGAGCTGAATGCGAGTAAGGAGCCAGCATGATCAAGAACGGCACGCGCCTGCAGAGCCAGGTGTGCGACACCCAGGTGATCGTCGTCAGGAGCGCAGACAGCCTCGACGATCTGCGAGCCGGAGGCGCGCCGATGATCCCGGTCGGTGACGACAAGGCGTCTGACTTGACCCTCGACGAGTCGCTGTCCGACGGGAACCTGATGGGCAAGCGATACGTCGACGAGAACGGCGCCGAGGTGCTCGTCACCAAGGCCGGGGCGGGCACGCTGTCCGTCGGCACGACGGCGCTGACCGTCAAAGAAGCCAAGCCCCTTCCCGCCAGCGACTAGCAGCCCAACCGATGTCCGGCGGTTGGCGCCGGGTGTCCAGCGCAGGGGAAGTTACTTAACCCCGAAAATCGGGAATCCCATCTCCCATGGCCGGGCACACGCCCCTGACCACGGACGTTGCGGCGTCCGACCTGGCTGATGCCCGCGCCCGCATTCGCATCGGCGAGCACACCGGGCCGACAAGCGGGCTCGCCCCGGGATTCGCGCAGGCCAACCTGGTGATCCTGCCGTTGCGCGATGCGCTCGACTTCCTGCGATTCTGCGTCAGGAACCCGAAGCCGTGCCCGCTGCTCGAGGTCACCGACACCGGCTCACCCCATCCGACCGCGCTCGCGCGCGACGCCGATCTGCGGACCGATCTCCCGCGCTACCGCGTATTCGAGAACGGCTCGCTCGTCGACGAGCCAACGGACGTGACCCGGTATTGGCGCGACGATCTGGTGAGCTTCCTGCTCGGCTGCTCGTTCACGTTCGAATGGGCACTTGCGGCCGCCGGTCTGCCGCTGGCACACCAGTCCCAGGGCGTCAACGTTCCGATGTACATCACCGACCGCCGCTGCGTTCCAGCCGGGCCGTTCGAGGGCCCGCTCGTCGTGTCGATGAGACCGCTTGTGCCGGAAGACGTTGCGGTTGCCGTCGACGATCTCGTCTCGCTTCGCGACCATGCATGGCGGGCCGGTCCACATCGGGGATCCCGCCGCCCTCGGCATCTCCGATCTGGGCGCGCCTGACTACGGCGATCCGGTACGGGTCAGCGAAGGCGAGGTGCCCGTGTTCTGGGCCTGCGGGGTGACACCGCAGGCGGTCGCCCTCGAGGCCAGGCCATCGCTGGCCATTTTTCACGCGCCGGGCCACATGTTCATCACCGATCGACCGCACGCCGAATTCGATACCGAGGAGAAGCGCCATGGCTATTCATGACCAGCAGGTCTCACGTCGGCCCGACAGTGCGGACGTGCGCAAGGCGGTCACCGGCGCTGCGATCGGCAACACGGTCGAGTGGTTCGACTTCGCCATCTACAGCGTCCTTGCCACCTACATCGCAGACAAGTTCTTTCCGTCCGGCGACGAAACCGTGGCGCTGCTGAACACGTTCGCCATCTTCGCGGCGGCCTTCTTCATGCGACCGATTGGTGGCTTCTTCTTCGGACCACTGGCGGATCGAATCGGTCGCCAACGCGTGCTGGCGATCGTGATCCTGTTGATGTCGGGCTCGACGTTCGCGATCGGTCTGGTGCCGAGCTATGACTCCATCGGCGTTGGCGCTCCGCTGCTCCTGCTTCTTCTCCGTTGCCTCCAAGGCTTTTCCGCCGGCGGCGAGTACGGCAGCGGCGCGTGCTTCCTCGCAGAGTACGCACCGGACAAACACCGCGGGTTCGTCGTCTCGTTCCTGGTGTGGTCGGTCGTGCTGGGTTTCCTGCTCGGATCGATCACGGTCACCGTGCTGCAGGCAGTGCTTCCCGAAGCCGCCATGAACTCGTACGGCTGGCGCATTCCGTTCCTGCTCGCGGGTGTGCTCGGCGCTGTCGGGCTCTACATCCGGCTGCGCCTGCGCGATACACCCGAGTTCGAGGAGCTGCAGAAAGAGGGTGAGGTTTCGGAGTCGCCGCTCAAGGAGGCGTTGACGACGTCGTGGCGACCGATCCTCCAGATCTTCGGGCTGGTCGTCATTCACAACGTCGGGTTCTACACCGTGTTCACGTTCCTGCCGAGCTACTTCACCAAGACGCTCGAGTTCACCAAGATGGACGCGTTCGTCTCGATCACCGTCGCGAGCATCGTTGCGCTGGTGCTGATCCCGCCGCTGGGCGCCCTGTCAGACCGGATCGGCCGCAAGCCCATCTTGATCGCGGGTGCGATAGGGTTCATCGTCTTCGTCTATCCCCTTTTCCTGCTGTTGAATTCGGGCTCCTTGGTCGGCGCGATCGCCGGGCATGCCGGCCTGGCGGCGGTCGAGGCGGTGTTCGTCTCGGCGTCGTTGGCCGCAGCCGCGGAACTGTTCGCAACCCGGGTGCGTTCGGGTGCCTACTCCATCGGCTACAACATGTCCGTCGCGATCTTCGGCGGCACGGCCCCGTATGTCGCGACCTGGCTGACCGACCGCACCGGCAACCCGCTCGCGCCCGCGTACTACGTGATCATCGCGGCCGTCGTCTCGCTCGCGACGGTGATGACGATGCGCGAGACAGCGGCTCGGCCGCTACGCAAGCTCGTTACGGACTAGTCCACATCAGGCCGCGGATGATCGCGGCCTGCGGGATGTCTTCGACAGCGATCAATCCCTGTGGAGCGCGGCAGATCCAGTCGATCGCATTGACCACCCGGGCCGCGGTGGAGACGCATCCGGCCTCGGTGACGTCGAGCACCGGGTCGGAGACGTGAGTGTTGAGCTCGACGCGTGGGTCCCCCTCGACCACGACGCGGTGGACACCCGTCTTGCCGTCGGGCGGATACTCCCAGTCGGGCGCCGAGGCCGGGGTGAGGCGCGTGATGTGTTCCATGGTGATCACCGGAAACCCGTCGCGCACCCCTTCGACCGCGAAGCGGACCGCGGCCATCTGGCCGGGCTCGACCGTCGCCATCTTGCACTCGATCCGTTGGTCGGCGTACCACGGCTCTATGCGTTGCCGAACCTCGTCGAGTTCCACGCCGAGTTGGTCGGCGAGATTGCGCACCGGGCCGCCCCACATCGTGGTGAGCACGCCCGGCAGGAAGAGCATCGGCGGATCCTCATCGGCACTCATCCCGAAACCCATTGACTTGCCGGTGAACTCGTAATCGTCGTAGTTGGCGTAGTCGAAGATCTCCTGGACGGTCACTGACGTGGCGCGGGTGACCAGACTCAGTGCGGTGTGGACCTCGGTATCGCCCGAGTAGCCGGGGTCGATACCGTTCACATACAGCGAAGCGTCACCTTCCCGGCATGCCTTTTCCAGCGGCTCCCGCAGCCAGTCGTCCGCCTGACTGGGCGTCACCAGCCACACCATCGACGTGGCTGCGACGTTGATGCCCGCGGCGAGGAACTTCGACATCTGCTCAAGAGCTTCCATCGGTCGTGTCTCACCTTGTGCGGTGTAGACAACGCAATCCGGCTTCAGCGCGATCAGCGCGTCGATGTCGTCGGTCGCGACGACGCCCGTCAGTTCGGTCAATCCGCAGAGCTCGGCCGCGTCTCGGCCGATCTTGTTCGGGCTGGCGGCGTGCACGCCGACCAACTCCAGATCGGGGCGTCCGATGATGGCGCGCAGCGAATGCTGGCCGACGTTGCCGGTGGAAAACTGGATGACTCTTCGCGCGGCCGCCGTCGACATGGTGCTCATCTAACGTCTGAAACTGACTTAGGTCAATGATAGATTTGGGCAACAACAGGAACGGAGCACAGTGGCGGGCGAGACGCTCTCGACACGAGAGGCCAAGCGTTTACAGACGAGAGAGCGCCTGCTGGGTGCGGCGATCGCGGAGTTCAAACGTTCCGGCATGACCGAGGCCGACGTCGGCGCGATCGTGGCGGCCGCCGGTGTCGCCCACGGCACGTTCTTCTTCCATTTCCCCACCAAGGAACACGTGCTCTTGGAACTGGAACAGCGCGAAGAACAGCGAATCGCCAACCAGTTCACCAGATTCCTGCAGTCCAAGCACGACCTCGAGGCATCGCTGCAGGAAGCGACGAGGCTGGTGGTGGCCTTGGAACGCCGGCTTGGCGTGTCGCTGTTCAAGGATTTCCTCGCGCTGCACTTCTCCCAGACCCGTCCACCGGCGGAGGACGGCCGAGATCACGCCCTCATAGTTCAGGTGGCCCAGGAGATCGAGCAGGCTCAAGCCGATGGCCGCGTGGCACCCGAAGTCAACCCCATGAACAGCGCGGTCTTCTTCCTGCTCGGACTCTATGCGCTTCTCACCACCACGACGACCTGGCCTACGCGGGCAGCCATGCTCGACGACTACGTGGCCAGAACGCTGCGCAGCATGCAACCGTAGGAGCATTTCGCTTACTTGAGTCATTGACTTCAGTCAGTCTTTGGACTACAACGATGAAGCATGAATCTGCCCACGTTGAACTTGCGCGGCAGAACCGGTGACGCCAAATCCGCGGTGGGGCTGACACTCGACGATCACGAAGAGCAGTCGCGGCTCGCCCAGCGCCAGGCCGACAAGTGGCTGATCTCGGGCAGCATCCTGATCGGCACAGCGGCGCTCGGAATCTTCGGCCTTCCGCTCTTCCTGCGAGGGGTGTGGCTGCAGCGGCGGGCACAGCGGGACGGGCTGTCGGTCCGGCCGATGCTCGTCACCCTGCTCGGATATCTGGTCATCATCGACGCCGCCATCAACACGGTGGGTTGGGCCCTCGACACGGTCGCCAACCACACGCTTCTGGCCCGCGTGCTGCTGACCGGGTGGGGCAACATGTTCGACGCCGGATACTTCTGGCACTTCAACGAGCTGTGGATCGGCGGCGCCGCGGGACCCGGTGAGAAGGGCTGGGAGATCGGTCTCATCTTCACCGTCTTCACCATGCGGATCGCGGCGGCCATCGGCTTCCTGCAAATGAAGCGCTGGGGTCACCAGTGGATGATCATCACCTGCTGGATGGGAGTCGTCATCTGGTGCGGTTACGTGTTCAACATGACCATGTTCGCCGACGTGCGCTTCGCGGGCGTCGTGCTGCCGGTCATCGGTTGGTGGCTCTACGACATCTTCTACATAACGCCGTTCCTCGCGATCCCCTACCTCCATTCCGTCAATCGCGAAATCTTCTCGGACTGAGAGCGTTACGCCATGACAACCGCGGTCAAAGCCACCTCACGCGAAGCTCGCAGACTGCAGACGCGCCAGCGAATCCTCGGCGCCGCCATCGCCGAGTTCAAGCGGTCCGGCATGGCAGCTGCCGACGTCGGCGCGATCGTCGCCTCCGCGGGCGTCGCGCACGGCACCTTCTTCTTCCACTTCCCCACCAAGGAACACGTGCTGCTGGAGTTGGAGGCCCGCGAGGAGGCACGGCTGGCCGCCGAGTTCGCCCGATTCCTCAAGGAGCCGCACGACCTGGCCACCACGCTGACAAAGGTCAAGGAGCTGGTGATCTCCGTCGAGGACAGGCTCGGCGGCCTGTTGTTCAAAGATGTGCTCGCGCTGCACTTCTCACCGTCGCGCCCCCGCCACGACGAGGTATGGACCGACCATCCCGTGATCGTGCAGTTGGTCGAGGAGATCGATCGGGCACGAGAGCACGGTGAAACGCATCCGGACGTCGATGCCTTCTGCAGCGCGGTGTTCTTCCTGCTCGGCGCGTACGGGGTGCTCAGTACGACGTCGAGCCAGGCGGCCCGCGACACCATGCTCACGGAATTGGTCGCCACCGCGGTCCGCAGCCTGGAGGTCCGATGACCTCGTCGTCCATCAAGTCCAAGGAGGTCTAGTTGATGGCGTATCTATGGGAGATCCTGCGCTATGTCGGCGCGTGGGGCGGCACCATATTGATCATCTGGTTCTGGTACTGGATGTTCTCCAACATCGGGACGTTCTGAAGTCACGATGACCGATCTGTCGGACGCCCATGCGATGGCGCTGGAACGCAGCTGTGCCGTGACGGCGGTTGCGTTGAGCGAACAGCGCCGCGAGGGCGTCCGGTTGGTCACGGGCACGCACCGCACATTCGGATTGAACGCCGCGCTCACGCACGTCCACGTCCCCTATCCGCCGCACCCCGATTGGTCGCGGCGGACCCTGACATGCGGTGTCGCGCTGCAATGTTCACCGTCGAAGGATCGCCTGACCGACTATCGGTTGAACGAGCTGTCGGCACGCGAACTACGTGCGCTGCTGCTCGTCGAGGCCAGCGTCGCCATCGGATGGATCGCTTCGCGCTGGCCGGGGTTGCTGACGGAGCTGCAGAGGGTGCTGCCCGATATCGACGGGGCCGCCGCCGACACGGACGCCAGGGCGATGCTGACCGAGGCGGTCGCGCTGGCACAGACAAGTCATCCGCTGGACGTGCATCCGCTGTTGGGCACACTGCCGTTGGCGTACACGATGCCGCAGGGGCTGGCCGACAAACTGCGGCGCAGCTTCGGCAGGATGCCCTGGACCACGACGCAGAAGCGCCTTCCCCGACCGTATTCCGTTCCGGTGGGTGGTGACGGTGGCGTCCGCAACCCGAATCTGCCACCACCGAATCGGCCGCAGGACAACGACCTCGACATCACTCCGGAACACCGCCCAGGGATCCCCTACCCCGAATGGAACATGTGGACCGAGCGTTTCATGCAGGACCACGTCGCCGTGCTGGAGAAGGTGGACACCCACAAGACACGCCAGCCGGTGCCCGTCGCCGCCGACCTACGGAAATGGTTCGAAGAACACACCCACCGGGCGATGACCGGCCGTCTCGAGGACGGCTGCGACCTGGACGTCGAGCAGTACGTCAGCCACTACATCGACCTGACCACCGGCGAGGCGACCGAGCCACGCATCTTCCGCGAGCTGCTTCCCAGTAGTCGTGACGTCACCACCGCATTGCTCCTCGACGGCAGCTCGTCGCTTGGCGTGCACGGCGGGCGGATCTTCCGGCTCGAGTTGTCCTGTGCCGATGCACTTTCCCGTGCGATGACGCTGGCCCGCGAACGGCACGGCGTCTTCGTGTTCACCGGCAACACCAGGCACCGGGTGGAGGTCCGGTGCCTCAAGGACTTCGAGGACCGCCGATTCGTCCCACCCAGCAAGCTGGGCCTTGCCACCGGCGGATACACCAGGCTCGGTGCGCCGCTTCGGCACTTGACCAGTCGGCTCCTCGCGCAGCCCTCCGAACGGCGCCTGTTGATCGTCATCGGCGACGGCCTGATCTCGGACGAGGGTTACGAGGGCCGGTACGCATGGGCCGACGCCGCACATGCGGTCGAGGAGGCCAACGACGCCGGTGTCTCGGTGTACTACGTCGGCGTCGGGCCGACGCGCGTCGACCCACTTCCAGAAGTGTTCGGGCCCCGGCGCTCCCAGCGCATCCGGCGCGTCGAGGAGTTGCCGCGAGTACTGGCCCATGTGCACCGCGAACTGGTTGCGGCATGACCTACCACCAAAGAGGGTGAAATGACCACCGACACCTACTTCGCCAACGGCAACGAAGTGCAGCTGTTCGAGCAGGCATTCCAGCGCCACATCCCGGTGATGCTCACCGGGCCGACGGGGTGCGGTAAGACCCGGTTCGTCGAACACATGGGGGTGCTGCTGCAGCGACCCGTCGTGACGATCAGCTGCCACGACGACCTCACCAGTTCCGATCTCGTCGGCCGTTTCATGGTCACCGGCGGGGACGTGGTGTGGACCGACGGACCCCTCACCAGAGCGGTCAAGGCCGGTGCGATCTGCTATCTCGACGAGGTCGTGGAGGCGCGGCACGACTCGTTGGCGATCCTGCACTCGCTGACCGACCACCGCCGCGCCCTCTACCTGGACCGGGCAGACGAAGTCGTCAGAGCACCAGACGGATTCATGCTCGTCTGTTCGTACAACCCCGCATATCGCAGCTCGCTGAAGGAGCTCAAGCCGTCGTTCCGACAGCGGTTCGTCACGCTTCCGATGCGGTATCTGCCTCCCGACCGCGAGGCCGAGGTGATCGTCGCCGAAGCGGGAATTCCGCTGAACTCGGCCCAGCGACTGGTCGGATGCGCGGTCGCGATCCGGACCGCCGACGACGCCTTCCACTTCGAGCCCCCGTCGACCAGGGTGCTCGTCACGGCCGCACAGTTGATCGCCGCAGGCGCAAGCGAATTCGACGCCGCCGAAGCAGCCATCCTCGCGCCGCTGAGCACCGACGGCGCCATCACCGACGGACTGCGCGAAATCGCCGCAGCAAGCCTGCTCTAGAAGGGAGTCATCGAATGGATCAGAAGGAACAGAAGCGCAAGAGGGCGCTCATCGTCCTGCAGATCGTCATCTACGGCTACCTGCTGACGATGTTCGGAATCCAGCTGTACATGTCATTCGCCAGAGGTTGGTGGGATCTGTGAACCTGCCCTTGCTGAACCGTCGTTCGGGTGCGAAGACACCCGCTACGCCGGACGGCTCGGTCGGTCTCGACGCGCACCACGACGAGTCCCGCATGGCCCAGCGCCGCGCGGACAAGTGGATGATCGTCGGCGCCGGCTTGATGGGCATGTGGGCACCCGGCCTGATCGGCTTCCCCATCTTCATGCGGGGGGTGTGGCTGCAGCGGCAGGCCCTGCGGGCCGGTCTGTCGGTCCGGCCCATGATCGTCACCCTCATCGGGTATCTGGTGCTGATCGACGGCATGCTCAACAGCCTCGGCTGGGCACTCGACCTCGTCGCCAACCACACCTTGATCAACCGGGTGCTCATGGTCGGGTGGGGCAACATGTTCGACGCAGGCTACTTCTGGCACTACAACGAGCTATGGGTGGGCGGTGCCGCCGGGCCGGGTGAGAAGGCCTACGTGGCGGGGCTGATCTTCACCGTGTTCTCGATGCGGGTCGCCGCGGCCATCGGATTTCTTCAGATGAAGCGGTGGGGTCACCAGTGGATGATCGTCACATGCTGGATGGGCGTCGTGATCTGGTGCGCCTACGTCTTCAACATGACGATGTTCGCCGACGTGCGCTACGCCGGTGTCGTCTTCCCGGTGATCGGCTGGTGGCTCTACGACATCTTCTATATCACCCCCTTCCTCGCGATCCCGTACCTCCACACTGTCAACCGCGAAATCTTCTCCGACTGAACAGGTTTAAGGAGCCACAATGACCACACCTGCTTCCACCGAAGAACAGACGCCCGCCGAGGACCTACCGCCGGGTACCACTCCCTACTACGCGCGCATGCACAAGTGGATCAAGCGCGCGGTGTTGGTGTGCCTGGTCGCCCTCGTCGTCGAAGGCGCCTTCACCCTGCCCTTCATGGCGGTGTACTACGGCTACCCGACCTTGAGCCTTACCCAGATCTGCAGCGAGCTACTCAAGATCCGCTTCTCCGACGACGCCCTCGAGTGCAAGTACCCCTACCCGCCGCTCGGACCTCCCGAAGGGGCGGAAGGCAAGGACACCGCCCAGGACCAGTGGGGCATCCAGCCGACGCCCAAGTATCACCGGCTGGGCTTCCGCGAACTCGTCAAGATCCACGACGAGCGCCTGGCCCGCCAGGCCACCGGGCAAGAGGGCGGCTAGTGCCCAAGCAACCGGAAGAGCACGCGCAGAACTGGGATCTACGCCACGAGGATTTTAACGACAACGACTTCCTCTACGACGTGTACTCGGTCATGCGGGGCCGAGCTCCCTTCGCCCACACCGACGTTCCGTTTCTGTCCGCCACGCCCGGTGGACGCGTGGGTGGCGGTGCGCTATGCGGACTGCTACAAGATCCTGCAGGACTGGGAGCACTTCTCCAGCAATCCGACACCGGAGGCGTCCGAACAGCTCGCAGGCGACCTCGTCATCACCCTCGACCCGCCACGGCAGCAGAAGTTCCGCAAGGTGCTCAACCCGTACTTCTCGCCTGCGCGGATGAAGGCATTGACACCGCAGATCCGTGACGAGACAGACCGACTCATCGACGCCTTCGTCGAGGACGGCGAGGGCGATCTGGCCGAGGTCGCGTGGCGGCAGCCGGGCATCGTCTTCTTCAAGTATCTCCTCGGGATGCCGACCAACGACGTGCCGCTGTGTATCGAGCTGACCGACACGGCGCTGAACGGGCAGACCGAGGAAGCCCGCATGGCCGCCTGGGGTGGGATGTATCAGCACATTCACGATGCGGTGTCGGCGCGAACAGATTCGCCACCGCAGGACGACATGATCGACGTCCTACTCGCGGCCGAGATCGACGGCGAGAAGCTGTCGTTCGCTGACGTCGTCTCCAACGCCATGCTTCTGGTTCAAGCGGGCCTCGAAACAACCGCCAGCGCGATGTCGTTCGCGTTCCACTACCTCGGAACACATCCCGGAGAGCGCGACCGCCTGATCCACGACCCCGAAATCATGCCGCGGGCCGTCGAAGAGCTGATCCGCTTCGGCGGATCGATCCATGGCATCCCGCGAACCGTCGCCAAGGAAGTCGAGCTGAACGGCCATACGTTCTGCCCCGGCGAATCTGTCTTGGTCAACTACGCCTCGGCCAATCGTGACGCCGTCGAGTTTCCCGATCCGGATCGCTGCGTCCTCGACCGTCAGGCGAACAGACACCTCGGATTCGGCGCTGGCGTCCATCGCTGCCTCGGTTCGAACTTGGCACGCCTGGAATTCCGCGTCGGTGTCGAACAAGTTCTGGCACGAATGCCCGACTACTCGCTTGCACCCGGCAGCGATGCGGTGTTTCACGGCAACTCTGTCACCCGCGGATACCGTCGGCTTCCGGTCGTCTTCAGTCCCGGCGAGCGGTCGGCCGCATGACCTATCGAATCATTCAATGGATGACCGGCGACGTCGGACAGGTCGGTGTTCGGCACTTCGCCGACAACCCGGTTTTCGATCTCGTCGGCGTGCTCGTGCACAGCAAGGACAAGATCGGCAAGGACGCCGGTGAGATCGCAGGCATCGCACCGGTCGGTGTCATTGCGACAGACGACATCGAGTCCATCGTCGCCATGGATGCCGACTGCGTGTTCTACACGCCGATCATCATGGATACCGAGACCGTCTGCCAGCTACTGCGCTCTGGCAAGAACGTCGTCACGACGAGCGGGTTCTTCTATCCGACAGCGGACTTCGCCGCCGACGTCGCCAAGATCCGCGAGGCGTGCCAGGACGGCGGAACGTCGTTCCACGCCGGTGGTATCCATCCGGGCTACGCGGGCGACATCCTGCCGCTCACCCTCGCCCGCGTGATGAGCCGGATCGACCAGATCCGCGTCTACGAGGTCGTGAACATCCTCACCGATGCGCCGACAGACCACATCGACTGGATGGGCTTCGGGAAGGACAAGGACAAATTCCTCTCCGAGCCGACCATTCTCGGTCTCGGCCTTCCCTTCTTCGCACAGTCGATGTATATGGTCGCCGACGGTCTCGGCGTGCACATCGAGAAGGTGACCGCCGCGGACGTGAAGGCCGCCGTCGCGACCGAGGACATCCCGCACGAGTTGGGCGCGATACCCCGCGGCACCGTCGCCGCGCAGCACCACGAATGGACGGCCTGGGTCGCCGGCGAACCGCTGATCGTCTTTCATGCGATCTATCTGACCGCCGACACCATCGAGCCGGCGTGGGACTGGGGAAAGACGCGCTACCGCATCGTGATCGACGGAGATCCGCCGAGCGAACTGACTCTCGAAGGCGTCGATCAGCCAGACGGAACCATGGCGCATCCCGGATACAACTGGACCGCGATGGGCGCCATCAATGCGATCCCCGATGTCTGCGATGCAGTACCTGGCTGGCTGACACATCTTGATCTGGGCTTGATTCGACCGCGAGGACTGGTGCGCAGATGACGACAAACGGGTCGCCGCAACGGCTACACCACGTGACGTTCGCCATCACGCCGGAGCGTCTCGATGAGGCGACACAGTTCTTTTCCGAGCTGGGCTTCACGCTCCAGCCCGGCGAACTGCCCGACGCCGGATTACACCTTCGGCTGGATTGGGAGCGAGGGGTAGAGCTGATCAGTCCTATTGCAGGATCGACGGCTTCGGTGGCCGAGTCGGTCAATGAGTTTCTGAAGAGCAAGGGCGATGGCGTCTATACCGTGGTGCTGCAGGTGCCTGCCGCGTCAGCGGCAGAGTCCGTTGCCAAGCGCTACGGCTCGAGTACGCGCTACCAGTTCGACATTTCGGGAGAAGGCACCTACGTCAACGAGGTCGAGCTGTCGGTACTCGGCCTGCCACTCACCTTCATGTCGACAAATATCCCATGACCGTCGATGCCGCCAAGCCGAGTGTCTTCGACGCCGGGCTCCCGACACTCGACTACGACGTCACGGACACCCCGCAGGAGATCTATCCGCAGTTCCGGGCGGCGCAGCAGGAAGCGCCGATCGCGCTTGGCCCCATTGGGCCCGAGGTGCTCTCGTACGAACTTGCGCGGACGGTGCTCCGCGACCCGCAGTTCGTTGTTCCGGCAGGCATCCATCTATCCGCGCACGGCATCACGTCGGGTCCGCTGTGGGACAGGGTGACCCGCAGCATCTTGAACATGGAGGGCGAGGAACACCGCCGACTGCGCAGCCTGGTGTCGAGGGCCTTCACTCCGCGGGCGACGGCGCGCATGCACGACACCGTTCATGCAGTCATCAACGAGCTCATCGACAGCGTCATCGGCACTGGCCGTTGCGAATTCGTCGCCGACATCGCTCGCCCCTACCCAATACCGGTCATCTGTACGCTGCTCGGCGCGCCTCGCGAGGACTGGCAACAGTTCTCCCGATGGGCCGAGGACATCTTCAAGATCGTCAGCTTCGATATCGACCTCGCCGAGGAGCAGCCTGTCGTGCTCAAGGCGTGGGGCGAGTTCGACGATTACATCGATGGGATGATCGCCCAACGTCGGCAGCGCTTGACCGACGATCTGCTCTCCGAGCTCATCCGCATTGAAGGCGGTGGCGAGCGACTCGACGCCGGCGAACTGCGAATGTTGGCCTTCAGCATTCTGGTGGCGGGAACCGACACCACCCGCAGCCAACTCG
This sequence comes from uncultured Actinomycetota bacterium, assembly GCA_963734385.1. Lineage (GTDB taxonomy): Bacteria > Actinomycetota > Actinomycetes > Mycobacteriales > Mycobacteriaceae > Mycobacterium. The sequence continues at coordinate 209,404 of CAVTHR010000008.1, forward strand.
CTGCATCCATGCAGGTGCTGTGCGATCACCCCGAGCAATGGGCTCTGCTTCGCGACCAGCCCGAGCTTGCGATGCGTGCCGTCGAAGAGACCATGCGTCACTCGCCGTCAATGTGCAGCACCGTGCGCAGCGCGACCGCAGACATCACGATCGGCGGATACACGTTCCCTGCAGGCACATTCATTATTGTCAATACCTTCGCGGCCAACCGCGACAGCGCCATATACGACGACCCGACGCGCTTCGACATCACGCGCGGGGAGCCGCCGCCCATTCTGACCTTCGGCGGAGGAGTGCATTACTGCCTCGGCGCCAACCTGGCGCGGCTGGAGCTTGCCGAAGCACTGAAGATCCTTGCCCAGCGTTTCCCGAATCCGCGTCGCGTGGGAACCGTGCCATGGAAACCACTGCTCGGCCTGAGTGGGCCGATGAGTCTGCCGATGGAGTTCGACTGATGCCCGGTTCGATGTCTGAGGCGCCGCCCGTTGCCGTCGCACGTGAGGTCATCCCGTTCCGCGAGCGCAAGCAGGACATCGTCCTGTGGATCTTTTTTCTGGTCAACGTCATCTTCGTGACCTACCAGGCGGACATCGAGCAGCTCGTCATCCGTGACCCGGACAACTTCACCTACCCGTTCTGGCCTCCCGCCTACATGATCGACTTCCTGCACTGGTATTTCGAGAAGTACGACCCGCTGCTCTATGAGCGGCCCGTCTGGTACACGACGATCGTCGTGATCGACCAGGTCGTCTACGGCCCCTTCTACATCGCTGCGCTCTATGCGTTCTGGAAGGGCAAGGAGTGGATCCGTAACTGGTCGATCATCTGGGCGTCCGTGATGCTCGCCACGGTCACCGTCATCCTTGGCGAGGAGATCGCCGGGCCGTTCGCAAGCGATCACCTGCCGCTCGTGCTCGCGACGAACGCGGGCTGGCTGATCGTCCCCGTATGGGTGCTGATCCGAATGTGGCGAGAGCACCCGTTCACGCGACCGGTCACAACGAAAGAGAGCTAGCCATGGCAACTTTCGCAGAGCGCTACGGCGCATGGGCCGTCGTCGCCGGGGCGTCCGAAGGGCTCGGTGAGGCACTCGCACGGGGGTGCGCCGGCCGCGGGCTCAACGTCGTGCTCATCGCACGGCGCGTCGAGCTCGCACGGCAGATCGCCGAGGACATCGCGGCCACGACCGGCGTTCAGACGCGCGCGCTGCGAGCGGACCTCGCCGACCGCACCGACCTCGACCGCATCCTCGCCGATCTCGTCGACCTCGACGTCGGCCTCCTCATCTACAACGCAGCGTTCTCCGTTGTCGGACCGTTCTGGAACTTCGACATCGACACGCACCTCAAGGAGGTCGACGTCAACGTGCGCGGGCCGCTCGTGCTCGCCCATGGCTTCGGCGAGCGGTTCCGTGCACGAGGTCGTGGCGGGATCGTCCTTCTGTCGTCGATGGGCGGGCTGCAAGGAATGGTGCGGGTCGCGAACTACAGCGCCACCAAGGCATACAACCTGGTGCTGGCCGAAGGCCTATGGGCCGAGCTCCGCGACGACGGGGTCGACGTGCTGGTCAGCTGCGCAGGAGCGACACGTACGCCGAACTACGTCGCCTCCGAACCGGCAGACGCCAACGTGCCGGTCCAGGAGCCCGATCAGGTCGCCGCCGAGACGCTGAACGCCCTTGGCAAAAAGCCGACGCTGTTCCCAGCGCGCGTGCTGCGTCTCACGCACTTTGCGTTCCGCCACCTGATGGGACGCCGTACCGCTGTGCGCCTGATGGCCTATGCGAGCAACCGAACCTACAAGGAGCAGGGCAGCTACAGCACCGGTGACCGCGGCTGACCAGCATCGTCGCCTGACGCCCTTGTGGCCATCTTTATAAAGATAGTAAAATAGGCCCTCATGGATCGCGATCAGCTCGTCGACCTGACCCATCGCGCGCTCAAGCTGGCGCGCGACAAGACGACCGACC
>CAVTHR010000009.1:0-374695 GCA_963734385.1 uncultured Actinomycetota bacterium
GCGTGCGCCTCGGGCATCGGCACCCGCGCCTCGGCGCGGCGGGGCGGCTCGGCGGCGAGGTTTCGGGCGCGCGCGTGATGCGGGCGACACCGCTGTGCGAGAGCGCCCGCCCGGGTGTGACTCGCGCGGAGGCGGGCGGGCCTGGCTGACCCGCCCGCGGCGTACGACACGTCGCCGCCGCCGCTCCCGGCGGCGCCGGCGCCGCTTCCCGCGGCGCCGTCCTCCGATGACGCGCTGCCTCCGGGCATGGCGGACTGGCAGGCGACCTGGATCTTCGGCGGCGATGCCGAGCGCGCGATCGAGATGTCCGAGCGCCCGCCTGAGGAGGCGGCCGCCGAGAGCACGCGCGCACCGAAGCCCGATCGCAGCCGCGGAGCGCGGATCGTCGAAGGGGCGGCGACGGGAGGACGGAGCTCGTCGCCCGCCGTGGCGCGCACGCCCGCAGCCTCGCCGCCGTCCTCTGGCAGCCCGGCGCTCCCGCCGGTGCCGGGCTCCGACACGAGCGAGGGCCAGCCCGAAACGCCACAGCGTTCCCGCGTCGCGCGCGCGAAGGCGGGCTCGATCCGCTCCGAGCCGGCCGGCGCGCCCAAGCCGCCCGCGCCACAGAAGATCGAGACGGTGCCCCCGGCGTCGTCCGGAGCTTCGCTGGCGCGGCGCCCGGCCGGCGAGTCCGGCTCCTCCCCGGCCCGGGCGTCCTCGGCCCCGTCGCCTGACTCCGGTGGCGGCGACCGGCCCGCGCCGGTCCGGATGACGCTGCGCCACAAGCCTGCGCCCCCGCCTGCCGCCCACGCCCCCGCGCGGCCGCGGCTGCAGCGGGCGGTCCGCTCCGAGCCGGTCCCCCGGCCTGTGCCGGCCGCGCCCGATCCGGGCATGGAGATCGTGATCGCGCCCGAGGAGCGCGGCCTGCTCCGGCGCACGTTCGACGCGCTGACCGGTAGGCGGACGGCGCCGGCGCCGAGCGAGGAGGACGCCCCGGCGTCCGAGCCGCCGGCGCCGGGTGCGGCCGGCACACCCGCCGCCGTCGCTCGCACGCCCGCGCCCCCCACGATCTCCGGCCCGCAGACGGCGGCCTCGCCGGCGCCTTCCGTCAGCGGCCCGGGCTCCGCGCCGCCGGCCGCCGGCGTGCAGCGTTCGCCCGCCGGTCCGCGGGCGCTCGCACCGCCGCCGACACCGGTCAGTGGCCCCGCCACCCCGCTCCCCGCGCCTGCCACCGTCAGCGGGCCCGCTCCGGGCATGCTCGCGCGCGCGGCGGCGAGGCTGCGCGGCCAGGCGCCGGTCCACGGCCCGGCCGGCGCCGCCGGTGAGGCGCCCACCGTCCACGGCCCGAGCTCCTCCGCGAGCGCCCCGCCGACGACCCACGGCCCCGGCCCGAAGGTCGCGCGCCAGCCCACCGTCCACGGCCCGAGCGGCGCGCCCGGCACCCCGCCGACGACGCACGGTCCCAGCCCGAAGGTCGCGCGGCAGCCCAGCGTCCACGGCCCGAGCTCCTCCGCGAGCGCCCCGCCCACGACCCACGGCCCCAGCCCGCAGATCGCGCGGCAGCCGCTCCGTCCACGGCCCGAGCTCGTCCGCGAGCGCCCCGCCGACGACCCACGGCCCCGGCTCGCGGATCGCGCGGCAGCCCACCGTCCACGGCCCGAGCGGCGCGCCCGGCCAGGTGCCGCCCACGCACGGACCGAGCTCCTCCGCGAGCGCCCCGCCCACGACCCACGGCCCAGCTCGCCGGCCAGCCCGCCGCCGTCCACACACGGTCCGAGCTCTCCCGCCGGCGCGCCGCCCACGACCCACGGCCCGAGCCCGCAGATCGCGCGCGAGCCCACCGTCCACGGCCCGACCCCCTCCCCCGGCCAGTCGGTCACCGTCCACGGCCCGGCCGACACCGCGGGCCCACCGCCCACCGCCCACGGCCCGGCCGGCACCCCGGGCGAGGCGCCGATCGCGCACGGCCCGACCTCCTCCGCGAGCGCCCCGCCCACGACCCACGGCCCCAGCCCGCAGATCGCACGCCAGCCCACCGTCCACGGCCCGAGCGGCTCGCCCGGCACCCCGCCGACGACTCACGGCCCCACCACCCCCGGCGGTCAGGCGCCGACCGTCCACGGTCCGGCCTCCTCCGCCGGCGCGCCGCCCACGACCCACGGCCCGAGCTCCTCCGCGAGCGCCCCGCCCACGACCCACGGCCCCAGCCCGCAGATCGCGCGCCAGCCCACGGTGCACGGCCCGGCCCCCTCAGCCGGTCAGGCGCCCACGGTCCACGGTCCGAGCGGCTCGCCCGGCCAGGTGCCGCCCACGCATGGCCCGAGCTCCTCCGCCGGCCAGGCGCCGCCCACGCACGGCCCGAGCTCCTCCGCGAGCGCCCCGCCCACGACCCACGGCCCCGGCCCGCGGATCGCGCGCCAGCCCACCGTCCACGGCCCGAGCGGCGCGCCCGGCCAGGTGCCGCCCACGCACGGACCGAGCTCGCTCCGCGAGCGCCCCGCCGACGACCCACGGCCCCAGCCCGCAGATCGCGCGCGAGCCCACCGTCCACGGCCCGACCGGCACCCCCGGCGAGGCGCCCACGACCCACGGCCCCAGCCCGCAGATCGCCCGCGAGCCCACCGTCCACGGCCCGACCCCCACACCCGGCCAGTCGGTCACCGTCCACGGCCCGGCCGACACCGCGGGCCCACCGCCCACCGCCCACGGCCCGGCCGGCACCCCGGGCGAGGCGCCGATCGCGCACGGCCCGAGCTCCTCCGCGAGCGCCCCGCCCACGACCCACGGCCCCAGCCCGCAGATCGCACGCCAGCCCACCGTCCACGGCCCGGCCCCCTCAGCCGGTCAGGCGCCCGCCGTCCACGGCCCGGTGCCGCTGATCGCGCGCCGGTCCGAGGTGCGCGGCCCGGCCTCGCGCGCCGCCGCCCCCGCGCCCGCCCACGGCCCCGCCGCGCACGTCGCCGCCGCGCCGACCGTCCACGGCCCCGGCGCCATCCAGCGCGAGCCCGCGCGCGGGCCCGTCCCCTTGTCGGGCCTGCGCACGCGCGCGACCGAGCCCGCTGCGGTCGCCCGCGTGCCGCGCCCCGCGCCCCCCGCGTGGCCCCGCCCGGACCTGCGGCGCAGCCCACGGGCGACCTCGCCACCGCCGCCGCGGCCGCCGGCGCCGAGGTCCACACCGGGGCCGACTTCGTGGAGATCTCCTTCCCGCCGCCCGCGGGCATCCCGGCCGCCGCCGTCGCCCGCGCGGTCGGCCCGGCGGCGCCTCCGCGGGCCGCGCCGACCCAGCACGCGTTCACGCTCGACCGCGTCGCGGCGGGCAGCCCGCGCCCGCTCGGAGCCCCCGCCGGCGGCGGCGCCATCGCGCGGGCCGCACGCGGCAGCTCCAGCGGCTCCTCGGCCTCCGGCAGCGTCGTCGACGCGGTCCTGCGCGCCATGCGGGAGGAGAACGAGCACCTCGGAATCCTCGACGGAATCGACCCCCTGTTCTGAAAGAGCCATGCCCCCTTCCCAGAAACTCCTCAGCGATCACTACTTCAAGGTCAGCGTCTCCGGCCTCACCATCGGCACCTTCTACGAGTGCGACGGCCTCTCGCTCGAGGTCGAGGTCTTCGAGTGGGCCGAGGGCGGCAACGACGAGTTCGTCCACCAGCTCCCGGGGCGCACGCGCTACCCCAGGTTGCGGCTCGCCGCCGGCATGACCGAGAACAACGGCCATGGAGCAGTGGTTCGAGAAGACCCGCATCCAGGCGGAGCTGAAGGAGATCACGATCGAGCTGCGGAGCCAGGACGGCAGGCGGCAAGCGCTCGTGGACGTTCGCCGACGCATTCCCCGTCCAGTGGATCGGCCCCAAGGTCGCGGCCGCGCGCGGACGGCATGGGCCAGGAGTACCTCGAGATCGTCCACTCAGGGCTCAAGCGGGGCTGAGGATGCCGATCCCGCAGAACTTCGAGCGCGCGCAGCTGGTCGTCGACGGCGGGGACCCGATCGAGTGCGCGTTCAACCCGCAGGAGTACTCGATCACCAAGACCAACGTCTACACGATCAAGCCGGTCACCGGCACCGACGCGCCGAAGCCCGAGTTCGGCGGCGGCATGCCGTGGACGATCCGCGTTCAGCTCCTGCTCGACTCGTCGCTGCTCGGCGCGGACAAGTCGATCAAGGACGACGCGATCAAGCTGCTGAAGATGATGGAGACGGGCGGCGGCGGGGGCGGCGGCGGCTCGGCCCCGCCGTTCGTGACCTTCAAGTGGGGCTGCGATCGAGAGCCCGAAGATGGTCGGCAGCTCGCTGAGCGTCCGCTTCGTCATGTTCCGCCCCAACGGCGAGCCGTCCCGCGCGCTCGTCGACCTGGAGCTCACCCAGGCCGAGCAGGCGCAAGAGGGCCAGAACCCGACCACGCGCGCCATCGCCGGCCTGAAGGTCCACACGCTCACCGACGGCGACTCGCTGCAGTCGATCGCCTACGACAACTACGGGGACGCGACGCGCTGGCGCACGATCGCGGAGGCCAACGGGATCGACAACCCGATGGCCCTGCGGCGCGGCACGGAGCTGAGCATCCCGACCCTCGAGACCTGATGGCCGCCGCGACCTCGAGCGTCACCGTCCCGCTCTACCGGATCCTCGTCGAAGGCGACGAGATCGATCCGGTCGAGGCCGACGCGGTCCACGACATCACGATCACGGACTGGCTCCGCCTCCCGGACGTCTGCACGGTCGCGGTCGGCTACCAGGCCAAGAAGGAGGGCAACCCGTATCCAGGCCCTCGACGACTCCAAGTTCGAGGTCGGGGCCTCGCTCGAGGTCAAGCTCGGCTCGACCGACGAGCGCACGACGACCACGCTGTTCAAGGGCGAGATCGTCACGGTCGAGCCAGACTTCCAGGCCGGCGGCGTCGCGATGGTCGTGCGCGCCTACGACAAGTCGCACCGGATGATGCGCGCGCGCAAGCAGCGCACGTTCAAGAACCAGACCGTCTCCGACATCGTCAAGAAGATCGCCTCGGAGCACAGTCTGTCGGTCTCGGCCGAGTCGAGCGGCGGCCCGCTCGACCTCGTCTTCCAGCACAACGAGACCGACTGGGACTTCGTCTGGCGGCTCGCGCGACGCGTCGGCTTCGAGTTCGTGGTCAACGACACCAGGGCGACGTTCGGCCCGCCCGAGCTGAGCGACGAGATCGAGCTGGCCTACCCCGAGGACCTGCACACCTTCCGCCCGCGCCTCACCTCCGTGCAGCAGGTGGAGAAGGTCAACGTCCGCGGCTTCGACCACAAGGGCAAGAAGCAGGTGGTCAGCACGAAGGACTCGCCGAAGCAGCTGACCGAGGCGGGGATCAAGCGCACCGACGTGATGAAGAAGTTCAAGGGCGACCAGCTCGAGATCTCCGGCCAGTCGTTCTCCTCCGCGGGCGAGGCCGACCAGATCGCCCAGTCGATGCTCGACCAGCTCGCCAACGCCTACCTCGCGGCCGAGGGCAGCTGCCACGGCAACCCGAAGATCAAGGCCGGCACGAAGCTCAAGATCAGCGGCGTCGGCCGCGACTTCTCCGGGATCTACCGCGTCGCCAAGGCCAAGCACCTGCTCGGCACCGCCGGCGGCTACACCACCGAGTTCTCCAACTCGGTCGGCGAGCACACGCTGCTCGGCCAGTCGAGCAGCAGCAACAACGGCGGCGCGCGCAGCGACTCGATCATGACCGGTCTCGTCACCAACAACAACGACCCCGAGAAGCTCGGCCGCGTGCAGGTCAAGCTGCCGGCGGTGAGCGACCAGGAGTCGTTCTGGATCCCGGTCCTGCTCCCCGCCGCGGGCAAGGAGCGCGGGCTCTCGATGCTGCCGGTGCCCGGCGAGCACGTCGCGGTCGCCTTCGAGAACGGCGACCCGTCGTACCCCTACGTGCTGGGCTCGATGTTCGACGGCAAGGACACGCCGGGCGACGAGCTGGCGGTCACCGACGGCTCGTTCGCCATGAAGAGCGACCACAAGGCGCTGATCGCCGCGAAGGAGGACATCAAGCTCCGCAGCGACCAGGGCAAGTGGGAGATCGAGATCGACGGCGACATCAAGGAGACGACGAAGAAGGGCGGCTACACGGGCGACATCGCCGGCGCCTACAAGCTCACGGCCAAGCAGGCGATCACCGTCGAGTCGAACCAGTCGGTGACGATCAAGGCGCCCCAGATCACCATCGAGGCGCAGGCCACGCTGACGGTCGAATCGAAGGGCCAGCTGCAGCTGAAGGGGACGCAGGTCCAGATCGACGGGTCGGCGATGGTGAACATCTCCGGCGGGATCATCAACCTCGGATAGGGTCGGGAAGCAATGACGGAACTGCTCGGAACTGGCCTCGCCTTCCCCCTCTCGGTCGACCGTCGCGGCGGCATCGCGCTCGCCTCCGGGGAGACCGACGTCGACCAGGCGATCGAGATAATCCTCAGCACCGCGCCCGGCGAGCGGCCGATGCGGCCCGAGTTCGGCTGCGGCGTCCACGACTTCGTGTTCGACACCATCGACGCCGCCACCGTCGGCCGGCTCGAGACCGAGATCCGGCGCGCGCTCGACCGCTGGGAGCCGCGGATCGTGCTCGACGAGGTCGACTTCGACCTGTCGGAGATGATCGAGGGCCGGCTGCTGATCAACATCGGCTACCGGCTGCGCGCCACCAACCACAAGCGCAACCTCGTCTATCCCTTCTATGTCATCCCGGACGAGGGGGAGGAGGGCGAGTGACCAAGCTGCCCGACATCCAGCTCGACGACCGGAAGCTTCCAGGACCTCGTCTCGGAGGCGCGCCTGCGGATCGCGCGCTCCTGCCCGGAGTGGACGGAGCACAACGTCTCCGACCCCGGCATCACGCTGATCGAGCTGTTCGCGTGGATGACGGAGATGACGATCTACCGGCTCAACCGCGTGCCGGACAAGCTGCACGTGACGCTGCTCGAGCTGCTCGGCATCGAGCTCGACGGCCCGAGCGCGGCCACCACCGACGTGCGCTTCCGGCTCGTCGAGCCGCCGACCGAACCGCTGCTGATCCCGGGCGGCGAGACCGAGGTCGGCACGCCGCGCACGGCGCGCGACGAGTCGATCGTCTTCCAGGTCCGCGAGGACTTCACGATCCCCGCCGCCAAGCCGGCCGCCTACGTGCTCCAGCGCGGCGGCCAGGTCAAGGACATCGGCCTGGCCGACGGCGAGGCGCGCCCCCAGGGCGCCGACCAGCTCGCGTTCGGCAGCCCGCCGGCGGTCGGCGACGCGTTGCACCTCGGCTTCGAGGAGTCGGTCGGCCGGCTCGTACTCGCGGTCGACGTCGACTGCTCGCCCGCCCGCGGCGCCGGCGTCAGCCCCGAGGATCCGCCGCTGCGCTGGGAGGTCTCGCAGGGCGACAACCAGTGGGAGGAGGCGATCGTCCTCGAGGACCTGACCGGCGGCTTCAACTACGGCGCCGGGCAGGTCGAGCTGCAGCTCCCGCCGCGCTCCGCCGTCCAGCCGCTCGGCGGCCACCGCATGCACTGGGTCCGCTGCCGGATCGACGACAAGACCCGCCACGGCGGCGCGGCCACGACCTACACCCAGGCGCCGGAGATCTACTCGATCACCGCGAACCCGATCGGCGCGCTGCTGCCGACCTCGCACGCCGCGCAGGAGGAGAACGAGATCGTCGGCGTCTCCGACGGCACGCCCGGCCAGACGTTCCCGCTGCGCTTCCAGCCGGTGCTCAAGCCGGCCACGGGCGAGACGCTCGAGATCCAGGATCCGGAGTCGGGCGACTGGGCGGCGTGGGAGCTGCGACCCGACTTCGTCGTCTCGACGGCGTTCGACCGCCACTACACGCTCAACCCGGTGGCGGGCGAGATCGAGTTCGGCCCGGCGATCCGCGAGACCGACGGCGGATGGACGCAGTACGGCGCGATCCCGCCCAAGGGCGCGGTCATCCGCTTCACGCGCTACCGCCACGGCGGCGGCCGCGCCGGCAACGTCGCGGCCGAGGCGATCAGCGTGCTGCGCTCGACGCTGCCGGGCGTCGACACGGTCTCCAACCCCGGCCCCGCCAACGGCGGCGTCGACGCCGAGGCGCTCGAGCACGCGCGCCAGCGCGCGGCGATGGAGATCCGCTCGCGCTACCGCGCCGTCACCGCCGAGGACTTCGAGTTCCTGGCCGGCGAGGCGTCGCCGCAGGTCGCGCGCGCGGTCTGCGTGCCGCCGCAGGTGACCGGCGGCCCGGTCCAGCTGCACCTCGTGCCGCGGCTGATCCCGGCCGACCGGCAGATCGCCTACGACGAGCTCGTGCCGGGCGAGGAGCTGCTGCAGGAGGTCGCCGAGTACCTCGACGACCGGCGCCTGATCGGCACCACCGTGCAGCTGCTGCCGTGCGCGTTCCGCGGGCTGTCGGTGGTCGTCAACCTGCAGGCGTCGCCGCTGGCCGACACCGCGCGCGTCGAGGAGGACGTCGCGCACGCGCTCTACACGTACCTCAACCCGCTGGTGGGCGGGAACCCGACCGGCCCCGGCGCCGGCTGGGCGTTCGGCCGCGCGCTCAACCAGGGCGAGCTGTACGGCGTCGTGCACGCGGTGGACGGCGTCGAGTTCGTGAAGATCCTGCGCATCTACGAGACGAACCTCCAGACCGGCGAGCAGAACTCCAAGCCGGCCGGGAGCCACATCGTCCTCGAGCCTGACGAGCTGATCGCCTCGGCGTCGCACATCGTCAAGGCCACGCACCGGGAGACCTAGGGGTCGCCGTGGCGGACGACGCGAAGGGCAACGGCTCGGGAGGCGACTACAAGACGTTCGTCGGTGCCGGCTTCGGCACGATGATGGTCCAGCTCTCGCGCGGGCACGACGGAGACGCCGCAGTCCGCCTCGAGCCGCGCCTACCTGCGCGACGGCCTGCCCTCGCTGTACTCCGACGGCGACTTCGGGATGCGCTTCGTCGGCGCGCTCGAGTCGGTGCTCGACCCGATCGTCGCCGTGCTCGACGCGCTGCCGGAGCACTTCCAGCCCGACTACGCGCCGCGTCACGTTTTGAACCTCCTCGGCCACTGGCTGGGCGTGACGCTGGACGAGACGCAGCCGATCACGGTCCAGCGCGACACCATCCGGCAGGCGGCCGAGCTCGGCCGCCGGCGCGGCACGAAGGGCGGCCTGGAGCTCGCGCTGTCGCTGGCCTTCCCCGGCGTGCCGCTGCGCGTGGAGGACGAGGGAGGGATCGTCTGGTCGACATCCGGCGAGGAGGTGGAACAAAAGGCGCCACAGTTCGTCGTGTATTGCGACAAGCCCGTGGACGAGAAGACCCAAGCCGCCATCGCACGTTGCATTGAGCAGTACAAGCCGGTACACACCGCCTACCGGCTGCGCGTCCGTGCCCCGAAGAAGAAGCCCGCTGATTCATGAGAGTTTGCTCCGCCTGCAGCCGAGAGAATCCCGACGACCGGGACTTCTGCGAGTGCGGTGAATACCTGCGCTGGGACCCGACCGGGGTCGTCCAGGCGATCACGCCCGAGGTGCTCCAGGCCGCCCAGGACCAGGCGCCGCCGGCCGCGCAGTCGCCGCCTGCGGAGGCGCCGCCGGCGCAGCCCGCCAGCAGCCGGCACAGCCGCCGGCCGCTCCGGCGCACCCGCAGGCCAGTCCCGCACCTCCGCAAACGCCCGCCAGCCCGCCGAACGGCGGCGGTAGACCGGTGGTGTCCGGCGACCCGCTCGCCGGCACCGCCGCCGCCGCCGCCGGCCGCGCCCGCCCCGCCGGCGCCCACCGCGCAGCCGCCGGCCGCGCAGCAGCCGCCGAAGCACCCCGACCCTGCAGCAGCCGGCCGCCCCCGCGCCGGCCCCGCCGCCCGAGCCCGCCGAGCCCGATCCGGCGGCGATCACGCCTGCGCCTTCCGGAGGGCGACCACGGCGACCTCGGGCAGACGCTCGCGGTCGGCGTCGAGCCCGGCGGCCGCGCCCGCGTGGTCGCCCTGGTCCGCAACCAGAGCGGCATCGTCGACAACTACGAGCTGTCAGTGCTCGGACTTCCGAGCGACTGGTGGTCGATCTTCCCCAACACGGTCTACCTCGTGCCGTTCGGCACCAGCGGGACGTACGAGCAGGAGGTCGAGATCCACCTGCACCCGCCGCGCACCGCCGAGGCCGAGGCGCGGATCTGGGACCTGGAGGTCGCCGGGGAGTCCAAGGCGTACCAGCGCCGGGCCGCGACCGCGCCGCTGAAGCTCGGGATCCAGCCGTTCGAGGAGTTCAAGACCAAGCTCTCGCCCGAGCGCGCGTCGGGCCGCAAGAAGGCCCAGTACGACGTCGCGATCAAGAACAACGCCAACGCCCCGGTCACCGTCGCGCTCGACGCCGCCGACCAGGACAACGAGCTCGACTACAAGTTCACGCCGCCGACGATGGAGATCCCGCCGGGGCAGTCGCACACGTCGAAGATGCTCGTCAAGCCTCCGCGCCAGCGCTGGATCGGCCGCCCGGAGGAGAAGCGCATCCAGGTCTTCACCAAGACCGGCGAGGAGGCCAACCAGGCCAAGACGGCCGAGGACATGGAGATGCCCGAGGGCTTCGAGGCCGAGGAGGGCGGCGAGGGCGCCGGCGACCGTGCGAAGGGCGCCGGCAAGGGCTTCCTCAAGCGCTTCCGCGTCACCGGCCCGCGCGCCCAGGTCGGCACGAGCGGCGTGCGGATGTCAGGGCCCGCGCGTCGCCAAGCCGGCGATGCCGAGCAAGAACGTCGACCTGACGAAGCTCAAGGCGCCGGGCAGCGGCATCGCGGCGCCGCAGATCCCGCTGATGCCCAACCAGGTCGTCTTCCGCCACAAGGCGTGGCTGCCCTGGTGGGTCATGCTGCTCGATTCCGCTGCTGATCCTGCTGGCGCTGCTGCTGTTCCTGTTCCTGCCGCGCAACGTCACCGTCCCCGAGGTCACGGGGGCGAAGTCGGCGTTCGAGGCCGAGCAGAAGCTCGCGAAGTCCGAGCTCAAGCTGGCGCCCGCGCCGAAGGAGAAGCCGAGCAACGAGGCGCCGCCCGGCACCGTGATCGGCCAGACCCCGGCCGCCGGCGAGAAGGCGAAGAAGGACTCCGAGGTCGCGATCGAGATCGCGGTCGGCGACAACAAGGTCCAGGTCCCCAACGTCGTCGGCCAGAACCAGGCCGAGGCGGAGAAGACGCTGCGCGAGAAGAAGCTCACGATCGGCCAGCTCCAGCCGCAGCCGCCCGACCTGAAGGCCAAGATCTCGAGCCAGATCCCGGCCGCGGACGAGGTCGTCACCGAGGGCAAGCCGATCGACCTCTTCATGGCGACGATCAAGGACAAGAAGAAGAAGGGCGGCGGCGACGACAAGGACGGCGGTGGCGGCGGCGGCGGCGGCAAGGCCGCGGCGGTCACGCTGCCCGCGCTGGCCGGCCAGGACGGTCGCCAAGGCGGCGCAGACGGCCGCCGACGCCGGCCTCGTGCCCGGTGAAGGTCAGCGAGTTCTCCGCGAAGAAGAAGGGCGAGCTGATCCGCACCGAGCCGGGCCCCGGCACGAAGGTCGAGGCCGGCGCCAAGATCAAGCTCGTCGTCTCCGCCGGCGCCCCGCAGCTCGCGTACGACGACGGCAAGAACGTCCTGCTCGTCAACGGCGCCAGCGGCAAGCGCTTCCCGGCGGTCGCCAAGGGCCCGCAGACCGATACCGACCCGACGTTCTCCGCCGACGGCACGAAGGTCGCGTTCCTCAGCAACCGCCGGGTCATGCTCAAGGACCTGACGAAGCCCGACGAGCCACCGGTGCCGCTGACCGCCGCGGGCGAGAAGTACAGCGACCCTGCCTGGGCGCCGACCGTCGACTCGAACGTGATCGCGGTCTACAAGGACAAGACCCCGGGCGGCAACGACGTGCAACCGACCAACCAGGACCTCTGCCTGCTGCAGGTGACCAAGGACCTCCGAGCCGCCGCAATGCCTCGACGAACCCGAGATCAACCCGATCAAGGTGGTCCGCTGGACGCCCGACGGCAAGTCGCTCTTCGGGCTCGGCGTCAGGCCGAACGGGTTCGGCATGGTGCGCTGGAAGTCGAAGAAGCCGTTCTCCACCGAGCGCAAGGACTGGAGCAAGGGCAGGATCGTCACCGACACCTCCAACCCGCGCAAGGGCGTCATCGACATGGCGTTCTCGCCGGACGGCAAGCAGATGATGGCCGTGGCGAACTTCGACTCCGCCGCCTTCCAGCTCTACCTCGGCGACCCGAAGGACCTGCCGCTCGCCGAGGCCGAGCCGCTCGGCGTGACGGGCTGCAAGGTGGCGTGGCGATCCGACAGCAAGGAGGTCGTGATCGTCCAGCTGGACGAGACGTGTCAGGGGCAGGCCGCCGGCCAGATCGTGCGCATGCCGATCAACAAGCCGAGCGCGCAGTCGCAGCTCGGGTTCATCGGCGACAACCCCGCCTTCCAGCCTCTGACGCTGGAGTAGCCGTGCTCTGCACGAGCTGCCGTCGTCAGCTCTCGCAGGGGGCCGACTACTGCGGTCACTGCGGGACCCCGGTGGCCGGAGCCGTAGAGCCGCTCGAGCTCGTGCTCGCGGACGAGACGCGCGTGCCGCTCGTGGGCGACGTGACGATCGGGCGCGCGCCGGGCAGCACGGTCGTGCTCGCCGACCCGACGGTGTCGCGCGAGCACGCGCGCATCTCCCCCGGCGGCAACGGCGGCGGCGCGCAGCATCGAGGACGCGGGCTCGAGCGCGGGCACGTGGGTCAACGGCGTGGCGATCACCTCGGCGACGCTGCTGCAGGACGGCAACCAGGTGCAGATCGGCAGCCAGACGCTGCGCATCGAGCGCCGCCGCGACGAGGCCGCGGCGGGGCGCACGATCGTGGTCAAGCCCGGCGCGAGCCTGCTCGTGCCCTCGATCGGGCCGCCCGGCGTCGAGTCCGCCGCGACCCAGTTCGGGATGAAGCCGCGGGTGCGCTCGGGCTACGCGCTCAAGCGGCTCGACGCGAGCGAGGGCAGCAAGCGCTGGGTGCTCAAGGACCTCAACCGCAACACGTTCCTGCGCCTGTCCGACAACGACGCGCACCTGTTCGAGCTGCTCGACGGCAGCGCACTCGCTGTCGGACCTGATCGGGATCGCCGAGCAGCGCTTCGGGCCCGCCGGGGCGCCGCGGCTCGCGCGCCTGCTCGCCGACCTCGGCGAGCGCGGCTACCTGGCCGGCGTGGCCGGCGCGGACGCGGAGTCGGAGGAGCCCCAGAGCTTCTTCAAGCGCCTGCTCAAGCCGCGCGAGAAGACGTTCGAGGGTGTCGGCGGCTGGTTCGAGGCGGTCTACCGGCGCGGCGGCTGGGTGCTGTTCACCACGCCCGCGCTGTACGCGATCGCGGTGCTGATCGTGGCCGGGCTCGGCGCCTTCGTCTACCTCGTCGTCGGCCGCTACGGCACGCCGTTCGTCGTCTCCCAGCGGGTCGGGCTCGGCGCGCTGATCTTCCTGCTCGGGCGCTTCGCGGTGGTGGCGGTGCACGAGACCGCGCACGGGATGGCGATGGCCTCGTTCGGCCGCAAGATCCACAAGGCCGGGCTGAAGCTCGTGATCGTCTTCCCCTACGCGTTCGTGGACACGTCGGAGGCGTGGTTCGAGCCGCGCAAGCGGCGGATCGCGATCAGCGCGGCGGGCCCGATCTCCGACTTCTCGCTCGGCGGGATCTTCTCGATCTGCTGCGTGTTCGTGGAGGGGACGACCCGCGACGTGTTCTTCCAGCTCGCGTTCGCGGGCTACGTCGGCGCGTTCTTCAACCTCAACCCGTTCATCGACCGCGACGGCTACCACATGCTCGTCGACTACCTGCAAGAGCCGGGCCTGCGCCGGCGCGCGAAGGACCAGTTCAACCGGCGGCTGTCGGGCAAGGGCCGCAGCTCCGACTCGCCGGTGCTGGCCCGCTACTCGATTGCCGGGCTCGGTTGGTCGATACTGGCTGCAGGCTTCGCGATCTTCATGTCCCTGCGCTATGAGCCGATCATGTCCGCACTCGCTCCCCAATGGGTGGTGTGGACCGTGCTCGGGACGATCTGGCTCGCGCTCTTCATCCCCGTGTTCTTCGTGCTCGGCAAGCCGCTGGTCGAGCGGTCCGCGGCCGAAGGCCGCGGCCGCGTGAGGGGGTGAGCGATGGCCACCTCTGAGTCCGAAGCCGACGTCGCCGCCAAGCTGATCGAGCGCCTGCTCGTCGATCCCGCGTTCCGCGCGCGCTTCCGCCGCAACCCGGCCGCGGCCTGCCGCGAGGCGGGGCTGGACGACCTCGCGGAGGAGATGCAGCTCGGCGCGGGCAAGGCGATGATGACCCTGGACATGCGGGAGTCCAAGTCGTCGCTGGCCGGCGTGATGATGGCGGCGGCGATGGAGGGCGTCGGCATCATGCAGTTCGCCGAGCACGTCGCGCCCCACCTCGACGACATCCCGGAGGCGATCGGCGACGTCCTGAGCCGCGTCAACCTGCCCGCCATCGGGGGCGCGTTCGCGCGGCGCCGCCGAAGCCGACGCGCCGCCGCTGCCCGAGGGCGGCAAGGCGGGCGACGCGGCGACGCCGGCGGCCAACGGCGCCGGCGCGCGGCGGGGACGGCCCCTGCGGCCGACCCGCCGGCGCCCGTGCCGCGGGCGACCGCCGCCGCGCCCGCCGCGGCGCCCGGCGGCGCGCCGGCGAGCCGCCGAGCCGGCGGCGGCGCCCGGCGGAGGAGCCGAAGAGCGCGGCCGAGCAGGCGGCGGAGAAGATCGCCCAGGAGGAGTCACCCGAGGCCAAGACCGCCGAGGAGGCGAAGGCGGCGGTCGACAAGATCACCGAGGACGCCAAGGACCTGCCGAGCGCGACCGACCTGCCGGACGACACGAGCGTGCCGAAGCCGTCCGTCGACATCGGCGCCCGACGGCAAGGCGGTGACGCCCGCGCAGGCGGCCGCGGCGCCGGCCACTCCCGCCGCCGCCGCGCCCGCCGCCCCGCCGCGGCGCCGCGCCGCGATCCCAACGCGGCGCCCGCCGCGGGCACGCCGTCGGCGCCGCCCGCGCCGTCGAGACGCCGGGCGGCAGCTCGACGCCCGCCGCCCGCGCCGTCCGGCGCCGCCGCCGACGCCGCCGCGCAGGCGGCGGCGGCTCGATCAAGGCCGCCGCCGACGCGCTGCTGCAGAACAAGAACCTCGTGCTCGACGCCGACGCGCAGAAGGACATCCGGGAGGGCGAGGTCGATCCGCGGCTGATCGCGCTGCTCGGCAAGCTCACCGAGGAGCACAAGATCGAGCTGAGCGTGATCAAGACCGGCCACGACAAGTTCACCAGCGGCGGCTCGGTCTCCAATCACTTCGAGGGCCGTGGCATCGACATCGCGCGCGTGGACGGCGAGATCGTGAACCCGGCGCAGCACCGCGGCCCGTGACCTCGCGAGCGAGATCGCCGAGCTCTCGGGCGACCTGCGCCCGACCGAGGTCGGCGCGCCGTGGGCGATCGCCGCGTCCGGCTTCTTCACCGACGGCGGCCACCAGGACCACCTCCACGTCGCCTTCGACGGCGAGCCGCCGGCGGGCTTCCACGCCGCCGGCGCCGAGCGCGGGCGCGGCCGCCGCCGCTCCGGCCGCACCCGCGGCCGCCGCCGCGGCTCCGGCTGGCGCCCGCGCGCTCCCGCGCCCGCCGCCGCAGCTGCCGGTCGCGGCGCCGCCGAGCCGAAGAAGGGCGAGTCGGGCCAGTTCATGGCGGCCGCCGACGCCGCGAGCGCGAGCAAGAAGGGCGCCTCCGGCGTGTTCCTGGCCGCCGCAGCCGCCGGCCGGCCCGGCGAGCGCGGTCGCGCGCCGCCGGCTCCGCGCCGGGATGGTCGACGCCGCGGCCGCCGCCGCGGCGGTGCCGGCGGGGGCGGCAGCAGCCTCGGCGCCTCCGCGCTGAAGGTCGCGCAGACCCAGCTCGGCGTGCACGAGCAGGGCACCAACACCGGCAAGGAGGTCGACGAGTACCTCGCCTCCGCCGAGGTCGGCCCCGGCAACCCGTGGTGCGCGAGCTTCGTCACGTGGTCGCTCGAGAAGGCCGGCCACAAGATGGACGGCGGCGGCTGGGCGGCCGTGCAGACCTGGGTCCGCAACGCCGAGCAGGGCAACAACAACCTCGAGATCGTCGACGCCTCCGAGGCGCGGCCCGGGCGACATCGTCGCCTACGACTGGGGCCACCAGGACTCCGACTTCGGCTCCGACGGGCACATCGGCTTCCTCGCCAGCAACGTCGAGGGCGGCAAGTTCACCGCGCTCGAGGGCAACAACCAGGACCAGGTCATGCGCGTCCCGCGCGACACGAACATGGCCAACGTCAAGTTCATCCGCATCAAGGGCGAGGGTGGCGCGCCGCCCGCGCTGCCGGACGCCGCGGCCGCGCCGCCGGCCGGCGCGCCGTCCGCCCCGCCCGCCGCGGTCGAGACGCCGGGCGGCGGCAGCGGCGCCGCGGCCGACGTCGCGGCCGCCGCGGCCCCGGGCGGCGGCGCCAACCCGTACCCGGGCGACAACGCACCGAAGGCGCAGCTCGCGGGCTGGCTGGGCCGCGAGGCCGAGAAGCGCGGGCTCCCGAAGGAGCTGCCGGTGATGGCGTCGCTCGTCGAGTCGGGCGTCAAGAACCTCAACTTCGGCGACGCCGACTCCGTCGGCTTCTTCCAGATGCGGGTGGGGATCTGGAACAAGGGCGAGTACGCCGGCTTCCCCGAGAAGCCCGAGCTGCAGGCCAAGTGGTTCCTCGACCAGGCCGAGGCGGTCAAGAAGCAGCGGATCGCCGCGCGGCCAGTCGGTCACCGACCCGAACCAGTTCGGCGAGTGGATCGCCGACGTCGAGCGCCCGGCCGAGCAGTACCGCGGCCGCTACCAGCTCCGCCTCGACGAGGCGAAGGGCCTGCTCGGGTCGGCCGGCTCGGCGCCGCCGCGGCCCCGGCCGCCGCCGCGGCCGCTGCCGCGCCCGTGCCGGGCGCGCCCGGTCGCGGCCGCTGCGGCCGCGGCGCCGGCCGAGCCGAAGAAGGGCGTGTCGGGCCAGTTCATGGCCGTCGCCGACGCCGCGAGCGCGAGCAGAAGGGCGGCTCCGGCATGTTCCTGGCCGCCCAGCCGCCGGCCGGGCCGGCGAGCGCGGTCGCGGCAGCCGCGGCGCCGTGCCCGGCATGGTCGACGCCGCCGCGGCGCAGGCGCCCGGCACCGGCGGCAGCACGCTCGGCGCGGCGGCGTTCAAGCAGGCGCAGACCCAGCTCGGCGTGCACGAGCAGGGCACCAACACCGGCAAGGAGGTCGACGAGTACCTCGCGTCCGCCGGCGTCGGCCCCGGCAACCCGTGGTGCGCGAGCTTCGTCACCTGGGCGCTGGAGAAGGCGGGCCACAAGATGGACGGCAGCGGCTGGGCGGCGGTGCAGACCTGGGTCCGCAACGCGGAGGCCGGGCAAGAACGACCTCAAGATCATCAGCGCCGACCAGGCCCGCCCGGGCGACATCGTCGCCTACGACTGGGGCAAGGAGGCCGACTTCGGCGCCGACGGGCACATCGGCTTCCTGGCCAGCAACGTCGAGGGCGGCAAGTTCACCGCGCTCGAGGGCAACAACCAGGACCAGGTCATGAAGCGTCCCGCGCGACGTCGAACATGGCCAACGTCAAGTTCATCCGCATCGGCGGCGACGCGCCCCGCCGCGGTCCGGCGCCGCCCGCGGGCAGCGGCGCGGGCGTGGCCGACGTCGCGGCCGCGGCGGCGCCCGCGGTGGCGGCGGCGCGGGCGCCTACCCGGGCGACAACGCCTCGAAGGCCGCGCTCGCGAAGTGGATGGGCGACCTGGCCGAGAAGCGCGGGCTGCCGCGCCAGCTGCCGGTCATGGCCTCGCTCGTCGAGTCCGGCGTGAAGAACCTCAACTACGGCGACGCCGACTCCGTCGGCTTCTTCCAGATGCGCGTCGGGATCTGGAACAAGGGCGCCTACGCGGGATTCCCGGAGGAGCCCGAGCTGCAGGTCAAGTGGTTCCTCGACAACGCCGAGCAGGTCAAGAAGGCAGCGCATCGCCGCGCGGCAAGTCGGTCACCGACCCGAAGCAGTTCGGCGAGTGGATCGCCGACGTCGAGCGCCCCGCCGCGCAGTACCGCGGCCGCTACCAGCTGCGGCTCGGCGAGGCCAACGGGCTGCTCGGCTCGGCCGGCGGCGCGCCGTCGGCGCCCGCGGCGGTCGAGCAGGCGGGCGCTCCGGCGCCGGCTGCGTCGGCTACGCCGGCGCGGCCGCCGACGCCGCGGCGTCCGCCGGCGGCGGCGGGGGCGGAGGCGCCGCGGGCGCGAAGGCGATCGCCGCGCTGGCCGAGGCGCAGAAGTACACCGGCACCAAGTACCACTGGGGCGGCTCGACGCCGCAGACCGGCTTCGACTGCTCCGGCCTCGTGCAGTGGGCCTACGCGAAGGCGGGCATCCAGATCCCGCGCGTGACCGACGCGCAGTTCTCCGCCTCCAACGGGTCGCCGGTCGAGCGCAGCGACCTGCGGCCCGGCGACCTCGTCTTCTTCGGCCAGCCGGGCAACATCTACCACGTCGGGATCTCGATGGGCGGGGACAAGTTCCTGCACGCGCCGAAGACCGGCGACGTGGTCAAGGTCGCGAGCCTCAAGGAGTCCTACTTCTCCTCCAACTACGCCGGCGCGCGGCGCTTCGACGACTCCGCGCCGGTGGCCGCCGCGGCCGCCGCACGCCGAGGCCGCGCGGCGGCCGCGCCGCGCGATCGACCCGAAGGCGGTCGCCGAGGCGCAGGCCGCGGTCGCCCGCGACGCCGCCGAGGTCAACCGCAGCGGCTCCGGCCTGTTCATGGCGATCAAGTCGCAGGAGGAGCGGCGCCGCGAGACGGTCCAGTTCATGCAGGCCATCGACCCGAAGCAGAAGAGCGCCGAGCCCGCCGCGGCCGCCGCCTCCGCGCCGGCGCCCGCGCCGGCGCCGCCCGCCGCCGTCGAGCCGGCCGCCGCCGCCCCGCGCCGGCGCCCGTCGATCCGGCCGCCGCGGCCGACGCCGGTCCGCCGGTCCAGCTGCCCGACGACATCTCCGACGACTACCCGGGCGACGACGCGTCGAAGGACGAGATCGCCAAGTGGCTCGCCAAGCAGGCGGACAAGCACGGCCTCCCGCCCGAGCTGCCGGTCATGGCCTCGCTCGTCGAGTCCGGCGTGAAGAACCTCAACTACGGCGACGCCGACTCGGTCGGCTTCTTCCAGATGCGCGTCGGGATCTGGGACCAGGGCGCCTACAAGGGGTTCTCCGAGCACCCCGAGCTGCAGGCGAAGTGGTTCATCGACCAGGCGCTCGCGGTCAAGAAGAAGGCGATCGCGTCGCGGCGACGCCGACTTCGGCAAGGACCCGTCGAAGTGGGGCGAGTGGATCGCCGACATCGAGCGCCCGGCCGAGCAGTACCGCGGCCGCTACCAGCTGCGGCTCAGGGAAGCGCGCGGGCTGCTGCGAGGCTGAACGACGAAGCGGCCCGGCGGGTCTCCCACCGGGCCGCTGACGTCAAGCGGGTGCGGGCTTAGCCGTCCTCGCCGCCGCCGGAGACCGGGCCGTCGTTGCGGCTTCGGCGTGCTGGGCTTGGGCGTGGTCGGCTTCGGCGTGCTCGGCGCCGGGTTGGTGTTCTGCGGAGCCGGCGTCGTGTTCTGCGTCGAGGGCGCCTGCGTCTCGGGCGCCGTCGTGTTGTTCGTCGACGGAGCCGAGCGTTCGAGTTCGAGCGACGACGACTTCTTCTTCGCCGGCTTCTTCTTCTTCTCGGCCTTCAGGGCCGGGACGGTGCCGCCGACCTCGACGCCGGTCACCGCGGCGGGTGCGGCGGCCTTGATCGACTCGGCCTTCGTGCCGGGGCCCGCGGTCGCGGTCTTCTCACCGCCGCCGGCGCTCGAGATGCCGAACGCGGCGCCGAAGGCGGCGACGACAGCGATGAGGCCGATTGCGATTGTGCGGGGTTCCATGGTGCTGGGGCTCTACTTTCTCGCGCTTTCGTCGTATGTGTAGCGCGGGGTCTGCGGTTGCGGGAAGTGGCCCTAGGGATGAATCGTCCTCATCCCCGTCGTCATTGCGCGAGCTTGTAGCCGGCCGCCTCGAGCCCGCGCAGAGCTCCGGCGACGTCCTGCTCGGCGTCCTGCACCTGCTTGCTCGCCTTCGTGTACGCGCTCTTGCTGCCCGACGACGCGGCCGAGGCGAGCTTGCCGTAGGCGTCGCCCGTCTTCTTCAGCGCCGACGCGAGCTGCTGGTTGGACGACGCGTCGGCCGGCGAGACCTCGAGCTTCGAGACCTGCGCCGAGGCGCTCTTGTACGCGGCGGAGAGGTCCTTCGCCGCGGCCGCCTGCTGCTTCGGCGTGTCGGCGCCCTGGAGCGCCTTGCGGCCGGCGGCGACCTTCTTGTCCAGGCCGCCGAGGATCTTGCCGAGGTCGGCGGCGTACGCCTTGCTCGGGCCGACCGGGAACGCCGTCCCGCCGTTCAGCTTGAGCGTGTTGGCGATCGACTCGCAGTCCGCGCTCGGGTCGATGCACGCGACGGTGGCGACGCCGGCCGAGGTCGGGACCGTGAACAGCGTGACCGGCTGGTCGACCCCGCGCGGGCGCAGGTTCGGGTAGCGGTACGCCTCGAGCTTGTTGTCGACGAGGCGGACGGCCTGGCGCGGCGGGACCTCGCCCGCGTCGAGCCCGAGCGCCTGCAGGAAGCCGGGCGGCAGGAGCGTCGAGTTGTTCGCGTTCTTGACCTGGCCGATCGATCACGCTTTCGCTGCCCTTGCCGCCCGGGCTCTGCGCGATCGGCTCGGCGAACGTGTAGCCCGGGATCTCCGGCACTCTGCCGAGCGTCTTCCAGTCGGACGGGAACTTCGTCGCCACGTCGGCGTTCGAGGCCGCGACGGTCGGCGCGCCGCCGCCTTCGCCCTCGTCCGAGCCGCCGCCGCTGCCGCCGATCACGAAGCCGAGCACGGCGGCTACGACCGCGGCGATGCCGAAGCCGATCAGCGCGCCCTTGCCGCCCTTGCGCTCCTTCGCCGGCTTGGGCGGCTCAGGCTCCTTGCGCTCGACCGGCTGGGGCCGCTCCTCCGTCGGCGCGGACGGCGGCGGGGGCGTGACCGAAGCGGGCATGACCGTCGCCGCGAGGTCGTCCTCGGGCACGATCGGCGCGGCCGACGGGGGCGTCTGGGCGACGGGCTCGGGCGCCGGCGGCACGGGCGCGGGGGGAGCCGGCGGGGGCGGAGGTGGAGGCGCCGTGGCGGCAGGCTCCGGGCGTCGGCTCGGGGACGACCGTCGGCTCCTCTAGGTCGTCGGTCGGCGGGCGCAGCGGCGCGGGCGCGATGTAGGTCTCGAAGCCCTCGTTCTCCTCGGCCGGCGCCTCCGGCTCGGCGGCCGGCGCGGCCGGCTCGGCGTCGGGCTCGGCGGCCGGCGCGGCCGCGTCGGCGCTCAGCGGATCGCCCTTCTCGCACCTCCGGGGCCTCGGGCTCGGCGGCGGGCGCGCCGAAGGTCACGAAGCCGCTGTCGGCGTCGTCCTCGGGCGCGCGTGCCCTCCGGCGTGACGGCGGGGCCGGGCGCGGGCGTCGGCGGGCCGACGACCGGGTCGGGCGGGACCGGGATCGACTGCGAGGGCGGCGGGGTCGCGGGGCCGGGCGGCGGCGACTGCTGCTCGGGCGTGACCGCGTTGCCCCAGGCGAACGACTGGAACTCGTCGGACACCGCGGCGTCGGACGTCGTGCCCTGGAACGGCGCGGGCGTCAGCGGCGCCGGCGTGTCGAACTGGGCCGAGCCCTCGCGCAGGCGCGCCTCGCGGCGCCAGCGCGGGCCGAGCAGGCCGATGATGATCTCCTCGAACTCGTCCCACGCGTCGTTGGCGGACTGCGTGCGCTGGCGCCGGGTCCTTGACCAGCAGGCGGTCGATCCAGTCCGAGACGTCCTGGTCGACCTTCGGGTCGATCGACTTCACCGGCGGGATCTGCTCGTTGACGTGCCGCAGGAGGATCGCCATCGGCGCCTCGGTGTCGTGGAACGGCACGCGGCCGGTGAACATCTCGAACGCCATGCAGCCGACGGAGTAGAGGTCGGTCGGCGGGCCGATGTCCTGCGCCATCGCCTGCTCGGGCGCCATGTAGGTCGGGGTGCCGACCGTGGTGCCGGTCGCGGTCAGGAACGCGCCGGTCTGCATGTTGTTGGTCGCCTTGGCGATGCCGAAGTCGGCGATCTTGACGCGCCCGTCCGAGGTGACCATGAGGTTCTCGGGCTTGAGGTCGCGGTGGACGATGCCGTGCTGCTCGCCGTGGGCGAGGCCGGCCAGCAGCCCCTCGAGCACGCCGCCGATCTGCGCCAGGTTCATCGAGCCGACGTACGGGCGGAGCGACCCGCGCTCGATGTACTCCATCGCGATGTAGGGCGTGCCGTCGTGCTCGAAGTAGTCGTGGACCGTGCAGATGTTCGGGTGGCTGAGCGAGCCGGCGACGCGCGACTCGCGCAGGAAGCGCTGGGCGAAGGACGGGTCGGACGCGTGGAAGGCGCCGAGCTCCTTGAGGGCGACGAAGCGGTCCAGATCGGTCTGCCTGGCCAGGTACACCATGGCCATGCCGCCACGACCCACCTCTCGGAGGATCTCGTAGCGACCGACCGTCTTCATCACATCCGGCATCGTGCTCCTTGCCCGTTAGACCGCGTCGGGCTTAGTATCGCCATAGCGCCTGAGCGCGGTCAACGTGAAGCTCTTCGTTCTCGATCCCCACACGATCTACCGGCGGGGGCTTGTCGCCTGTCTCGAACTGCTGCCTGGTGTGGAGGACGTCGCGGACGCCGAATCTGTTCGCGAGGCGTGGGAGCACCCGGATTTGTTCGCGTCCGAACTCGTGCTCCTCGAGGTGTCCGTTCCGGGCGGCCACGACTTCATCGCGGCGGTGGCCGAGGCGACCGGCGCGCGCGTGCTCGTCTGCACGTCGGAGTCGAGCGACGACGCGTGCTCGCCGCGCTGCAGGCCGGCGCCGTCGGCTTCCTGCGCAAGGACACGCTGACCCCCGACGCGCTCGCCGCCGCGGTGCAGGCCACGGCCAGCGGCAGCGGGGTGATGGCGCCCGACCTGCTCGGCAACCTGATCAGGGGCGTCGTCGGCCGAGGGCGTCAACGGGCGGCCGGCGATCGCGCGCCTGACCGAGCGCGAGCAGCAGGTGCTCGCGCTCATCGCCCAGGGCCACCCGACGCGCGAGGTCGCCGCAGGAGCTGTGCTATTCCGAGCGGACCGTGAAGAACGTCCTGCACGACGTGGTCACCAAGCTCAACGCCCGCAGCCGGTCGCAGGCCGTCGCGCACGCCGTGCGCGAGGGTCTTATCTGACACGGCGTTTGTCACGGCGATGACATCGGTCGTTCCGCTCCTCGAGGGCAAGCGCATCGTGATCTGCGCGGGGTCCGGCGGGGTCGGCAAGACCACCACCTCGGCCGCGCTCGCGATGGGGATGGCGGCGCGCGGGATGAAGGTCGCGGTGGTCACCATCGACCCCGCCAAGCGGCTCGCCAACGCGCTCGGGATGGAGGAGCTCGGCAACGAGCCGCACCTCGTCGACCCGTCGCGCTTCGAGCCCCACGGGATCGAGATGGAGGGCGAGCTGTGGGCGATGATGCTCGACGCCAAGCGCACGTTCGACGAGGTCATCGAGCGGCTCGCGCCCGACGCGGCGACGCGCGACGAGATCTTCGGCAACCGCATCTACCAGCAGCTCTCGAGCGCGGTCGCCGGCTCGCAGGAGTTCACCGCGATCGCCAAGCTGTTCGAGCTCGACCAGGAGGGCGACTACGACCTGCTCGTGCTCGACACGCCGCCGTCGCGCAACGCGCTCGACTTCCTCGACGCGCCGGGGCGGCTGACCGGCTTCTTCCAGGGCCGCGCGATCCGGATATTCCTCCGGCCGGCGGGGCTCGGGGGCAAGATCATCGGGCGCGGCACCGGCGTGGTGTTCTCGGTGCTCAAGCGCGTGACGGGCGTCGACCTCCTGCAGGACCTGTCCGTGTTCTTCCGCTCGCTCGGCGGGCTGATCGACGGCTTCACCGAGCGGGCCGAGCGGGTCGGCGCGCTGCTCGAGGACCCGGCCACGACGTTCCTGATCGTCACCTCACCGCAGCACGACCCGGTCGAGGAGGCGATCTTCTTCCACCGCAAGCTGCGCGAGGCGGGGATGCCGTTCGGCGGCATGGTCGTCAACCGCGTGCACGCGGCGCCGGAGACCGACGGCGAGGTGCCGGCCGAGCTGATCGAGGAGCTCGGCGAGGCGCTGGCGGAGCGCGTCGCCGACTCCGCCCACGACCAGGCGGCGCTCGCCGCGCGCGACCACGCCGCGATCGAGCACCTCGAGGAGGCGCTGCGCTCGCCGCCGACCATCCGCGTCCCCGAGCTCGAGGACGACGTGCACGACATCGACGGGCTCGCGTTGGTGCGGGCTCATCTGTTCGCCTCGGACTAGATCGTCCGCGGCAGGCGCGGATTGAACGTCAACGGCTGGCTGGGTAGGAAGCGGGTTCGGGTGTGGGTGGCGGGCAAGTGTCCTGCCTAGGGGGCGCTATCCGCCCCCAAAGCAGGACACTGTCCTGCGTAGGGTTCGCTATCCGAACCCAGGGCAGGACGGTTGCCGCCGCGGCACCTCGAACCCCATCCCTACCCAGCCGTCGTTGACGTTCGCGGGCGGTGCCTAGAACGCGGTCGACTCGGCGGACTCCGCCGCGAGCAGCCCGTCGGCGAGCGTGCGCAGCGCGGGGTCGAGGTGCCCGCAGAGGACGTCGCGGAGGATCGCCCGCAGGTGCGAGCCGAGCTCCTCGACGTGCGGCTCGAGCCCCGGATCGAGGCGCCCTGCGACCGCGGCGCGCTCGAGCGCGACCGTGTCGCGCAGCCGGCGCGCGAGCGGGTCGCGGGCTTCGGGCGCGGCGCAGATCGCGGCGAGGCGGTCGCACATGCGCTCGCCGTCGCCGAGCAGCGCTCGCGCCGACAGCAGCCAGTCCGAGAGGGCCTCCCAAGGCGAGCTCCGCTCGCAGCCCAGCTCGAACCGCCGCAGCGCCCACGCCAGCTCGCCCGCGCGCGGCGTGCGGCGGGCGATCAGGGCGCAGAACGCGCGCAGCGGGTCCTCCTCCTCGGGCGTCAGCAGGCAGTCGCCGTCCATCCGCCGCAGGCCGGTGGCGAGCGGCACCGACAGCCACGGGCCGCCGTCCGTGCGAGCCCACGCGATCGGGGCGAGCGACGGCTCGGCGTCGTCCCACAGTCGCAGCGCGGTCTGCAGGCGGCGCAGGCGGCGGCCGGCCTGCTCGAGCCCGGGCGACTCGCCGGGGGCGGACTCGAGGTGCAGGACGGCGATCGTCGCGTAGTCGTCGCCGTGCAGGTCGTCGGGGGAGTTGGCGAGCGTGGTGCCGCGGACGAGCGTGAGACCGTCGCCGAGCGGCACCTCGTCGCTGTCGATGACGAGGCCCTCGACGGGCGCGAGCACGACCGACAGCGAGCAGCCGTCGTAGACCGCCTCCTCGAGCTCGCCGTAGACCTGCGCGAAGCGCTCGCGGTCGTACACGAAGTCGGTGGCGTCGCCCCACAGCGCGGTGATGAACGCCTCGAGCGCGCTGTCGCCCATCGCGCGGCGGTCGCCGGCGGGCGTGCGCCGGCCGCGCGCGATCAGGTAGGCCCCGAGGTTCGGCAGCGCCTGCAGGCTCTGGCGGGCGGCGGGGAAGGACGGGAGCCGCTCGAGCATCCCGAGGTGGTCGGCGATGAAGCGGTCGGTGAGCGGCCGGTAGCAGTACAGCGGCGCCGAGGCGCGGCCCTGCTCGATCAGCTCGAAGGGGACCTCGGCGCCGGCAGCGACCTCCTCGGCGAGCTGCCAGGCGGCCTCCTCCACGAATGCCGCCAGGGTGTCGTGCAGCGCGCGATTGTGCATGCGCGCCGGGTTCTGCGCGGCCGCGCGTGCTCCTCTCGCGCGCACGCGGAGTTGCAGTCCGACGAGAGATAGCCATCGACTTCATCCGGACGTCATCGGACGGAGGCATCCATGCCCCCGGTGACCGCTTCGCTCTACGCGACGGCGGGAGCGAGCTCCACCGTCTCCGGCGGCTCGCTGCAGGTGCCGGTGGCGCCGAGCCACTCGGTGCCGTAGGCGCGCATCGACTCGATGATCGGGACGAGCGCGCGGCCCTTCTCGGTCAGCTCGTACTCGACGCGCGGCGGGACCTCGGGGAAGGTCTGGCGGGCGACGATCCCCTCCTCCTCGAGCGAGCGCAGGCGGAGGCTGAGCGTCCGCGGGCTGATGCCCTCGAGCGAGCGCTCGAGCTCACCGAAGCGGGAGCGCCTGTCGGCGAGGTCGCGGATGACGAGGAGCGTCCACTTGCCGCAGACGATGTCGGCGGTGCGGCAGACGGGGCAGTCGGAGTTGGGCACGACGCCCATTCTAGCCAAGACTTCAACTACTGAAGTGAACGGTGGCCGTCCGCTCCTCCGTGCCCCGCAGCATCTGCAGCTCGATCTCCGCGGCCGCCTCGAGGGCATCGAACAGCTCGTCGACGGAGGACAGCGGCTGGCCGTTCACGCCGACGAGCAGGTCGCCGCGCTGGATGCCGGCCGTGGCCGCGGGGCTGCCGTCCTCCACGCCGCGCACGAGCAGGCCGTCGCGCTCGGGCAGCCCGACGGCCGCGCGCATGCGCCGCGCGGCGCGCGGCGGCGCGATGGCGATCCCGAGCCGCGGGCGCGACGTCGCCTTGCCGGACGCGAGCGCCTCCGCCCGCCGCTGCATCGCGGCGTCGGCGGGCAGGGCCAGGATCAGCCCGCCGTCGAGCCGGATCGAGTTCAGCCCGAGCAGGCGGCTCTCGGCGTCGACGAGCGGGCCGCCGGACGAGCCGCGCGGCAGCGGCGCGGTGTGCTCCAGCGAGCCGCCGATCCGCCGGCCGCGCGGCCCGCGGAAGCTGCGGCCGGTCGCGCTGATCTGCCCGAACGTGGCCCTGAGCCCGCGGCCGCCGGGGTTGGCGAGCGCGAACACCGGCTCGCCGATGCCGACCTGGGCCGGCCGCTCGGGATCCCACGCGACGACCGGCGCGTCGCCGGTGTCGACCGCGATCGCCGCGAGGTCGAGGTCCGCGTCCGCCCCGGCGACCCGCCCGAGCTCGGTGCGGCCGTCGGCGAAGCTGACGGCGACCTCCTCGCCACGGAGGACATGCGCGTTGGTGAGCACGATGCCGCCTGCCGTGACGACGCCCGATCCGCGCCCCCATCCGCGGCCGAGCCCGACGACCGAGGGCCCGACGGTCTCGGCCGCCCCGGCGACCGCGTCCTTGAGTTCATCGAGCACCGTCATGGCTTCCTCCGAGTCACTTGCAACTTGCAAGTGACCGTACGCAAGACGGCGCGGCGAGCTTGCGGGGCGGGCGAGTGCACTGGGCGTATGCGCAAGGCGCCGTGCGCGACTCGGCGGGCAGTGCGCAAGCCCCGCCACGCCGCTCCACCCTCGCCCCTCGCCGACGCCCTCGCCCAGGTCGGCGACCGCTGGACCCTGCTGGCCGTCGCCGCGCTCCTGCAGGGGCCGAAGCGCTTCAACGAGCTGCAGGAGGAGCTGCGACGGGATCGCGCCCAACGTGCTCTCCGCGCGCCTGAAGTCGCTCGCCGAGCACGCGCTGATCGTCGCGCGGCCCGTACTCCGATAGGCCTCCGCGGTTCGTCTACGAGCTGAGCGACTCAGGCCGCGAGCTCGCGGGCGCGCTGCGGCTGCTCGCCGACTGGGGCGCGCGCGGCGCCGGCGCCGGCGAGCCGCTGCGCCACGCCACCTGCGGCACAGCGCTCGAGGCCCGCTGGTGGTGCCCCACCTGCGAGCAGACGGTGGACGACCCCGACGCCGAGGACGAGGTCATCCACCTCTGGAACCCTCAACGACCCTCAGGGGGTCAGCCCCCTTGAGGTGGGTCAGGGTTCAGCCGTTGAGCAGGTTCCCGAGCCCGCCGCCGGCCGACCCGCCGGCCACCGGGACGATGCGGCCCTCGGAGGGCTGCACGAGCGCCCAGCCCTGACCCTGGAAGGCGAGCTGGATCGACTCGCCCGAGCCGCGGCCGACCAGGTTCTTCATCTTGAAGTCGGTCTTGAGCCCGACCGTCACGCCCGACGACCACGTGATCGCGGCCTGGGCGTCGGCGAACGTCGGCGCCTGCGCGACGTTGAGCAGCACCGGCGGGCCGTCGGAGAGGATCGCCACCCAGCCCGTGCCGGTCAGGCCCATGTTGAACAGGCCGCCGGCCATCGCGCCCGCGGCGCCGCCCTTGAGCCGGTGGATGTCCCAGTCGATGCCGGCGTCGAACGCGAGCAGGTTCGGGCCGTTGACCGTGATGGTGTCGTTCTCGAGGTAGATCAGGTGGATGTCCTGCGCCTGGTCGGCGAGGAACACCTCGCCCGATCCGGTGATCCGCATGAGCGACGTGCCCTCGCCGCTGACCGCCTTCTTGAGCATGCGGCCCATCCCGCCCGAGCCGGCGTGCTCGAACGTGACGTCGCCCTGGTAGGCGACCATCGAGCCGAGCTTCGACTGGATCGTGACCTGGTCGAGGGAGACCTTCAGCAGCTTCGAGTTCTGGAGCGCGAAGGCCTCCGTCGACTGGGTCTCGTTGAACTGCGCGAGCGTCGTCTGCACCGGAGCAGGTCCTTTCGTGGGTTAAAGAGAAGCGCCCGAACCTTGTCGGAACGGGCGCAGGAGAGTCAAGCGGAATTCAGGACGGGATGCCGGGCGGCGGAGCCGACGGCGTCGGCGGCGGGCCCGACGGGGCGCCGGGCGGCGCGGCCGGGGGTGCCGGCGGCTGCGAGTACGCGGGCGGCGCGGCGGGGGGAGCCGCCGGAGGCGCCGCCGGCGGAGCCGCCGGGGGCGCGACCGGGGGAGCCGCCGGGGCCTGCTCGGCGGCCGGAGCCGGGGCGGGAGCCTCCGGCGGAGCGTCGCTGGGCGCAGGCGCCACGGCCGGCGTCTCGGCCGGCTGGCCGTCGATCTTGCCCTCGCCCTTGTTCGGGTGCGAGCGCGGGGAGATCCGCGCCTGCGCGGCGACCATGAGCTTGAAGTCGTGCGGCGAGGAGGCGGCGCGCGTGGCGTCCTCCATCGTGATGCGGCCGGCGTTCAGGTGCTCCAGCAGGTGCTGGTCGAACGTCTGCATCCCGTAGTAGCCGCCCTCGGCCACGACCTCGCCGAGCATGCCCGTCTGCTTCGGGTCGACGATCATGTCGTGGACGCGGCCGGTCATGACCATGATCTCGCAGGTCGCGACGCGGCCCTTGCCGTCCGGCGTGCGCACGAGGCGCTGGGAGATGACGCCCTTCAGCGTGCCGGCGATCATCGCGCGGGCCTGCTGCTGCTGGTGGGGCGGGAAGAAGTCGATGATGCGGTTGATCGTCTCCGGCGCGTCCACGGTGTGGAGCGTCGAGAGCACGAGGTGGCCGGTCTCCGCCGCCGACAGCGCGGTGTGGACCGTCTCCTCGTCGCGCATCTCGCCGACCAGGATCACGTCCGGGTCCTGGCGCAGCACGCGGCGCAGGGCGCGCTTGAAGGACGCCGTGTCCTGGCCGACCTCGCGCTGGTTGATGATCGAGTTGCGGTCGCGGTGCAGGAACTCGATCGGGTCCTCGATCGTGACGATGTGCTTGTGCATCGTCCGGTTCATGTGGTCGATCATCGCCGCGAGCGTGGTCGACTTGCCGGAGCCGGTCGTGCCGGTGAGCAGGATGATCCCGCGCTCCTCCTCGGCGAGCCGGGAGATGACGGACGGGAGGTTGAGCTCCTCGACCGACTTGATGTTCACGGGGATGGCGCGCATGACCACCGAGACGGTGCCGCGCTGGAAGAAGGCGTTGACGCGGAAGCGCGCGAGGCCCTCCATCGAGTAGGAGAAGTCGACCTCGTTCTCGGCCTCGAACTCGGCCAGCTTGTTCGGGTCGTGGAGCATCTCCTGGACCGCGCCGATCGTGTCGTGCGGGGCTCAGGGGCTCGGTGCCGGGGATGGGCTCGAGCTTGCCGTGCAGGCGCACGAGCGGCGGCGAGGGAATCTTCAGGTGGAGGTCCGAGCCCTCGGACGCGATGAGGTATCGGAGTGCGTGATCGAGATCGAAAGCCATACCCGGCCTTCATCGGCCGGGTGTGCCTCCGTCTTGAATGTGAATCCCGCTTAGGCGACGTCGCGGAGCTTCTGCGCCTCCGCGAGCGACTGCAGCTTCTTCAGCGACTGGTTCTCGATCTGGCGGATCCGCTCGCGCGTCACGTTGAACGTGCGGCCGACCTCGTCGAGCGTCCGCGGGTGCTCGCCGCCCAGCCCGTAGCGCAGCTCGAGGACGCGGCGCTCGCGGTAGGACAGGTTCTCGAGCGCCTCGCGCAGCGCCTCCTTGGTGAGGATCTCGGCGGCCCGCTCGTACGGCGACTCGGCCCGCTCGTCGGCGATGAACTGGCCGAACTCCGACTCCTCCTCGTCGCCGACCGGCTTCTCGAGCGAGACCGGCGCCTGGGCGGAGCGCTTGATCGAGTCGACCTCGTCGGGCTCGATGCCGGTGACCTCGGCGATCTCCTCCGGCGTGGGCTCGCGGCCCAGCTCGGTGACGAGCTTGCGCTCGGCGCGGCCGATCTTGTTGAGCTTCTCGACGACGTGGACCGGGATGCGGATCGTGCGCGCCTTGTCGGCGAGGGCGCGGGCGATGGCCTGGCGGATCCACCAGGTCGCGTAGGTCGAGAACTTGAAGCCCTTGCGGTAGTCGAACTTCTCGGCGGCGCGGACCAGGCCGAGCGTCCCCTCCTGGATCAGGTCGAGGAACGGCAGGCCCTGGTTGCGGTAGTTCTTGGCGATCGAGACGACCAGGCGGAGGTTCGACTCGACCATCTTCTGCTTCGCGTCGAGGTCGCCGCGCTCGATCCGGCGCGCGAGGTCGACCTCCTCCTGCGCGGTGAGCAGGCGGACCTTGCCGATGTCCTTGAGGAACAGCTGCAGGCTGTCCGTCGTCATGTCGGGCTTGAGGTCGATCGCCGTCTTGGCCTTGCGGCGGCCGCGCTTGTCCGGCGCGCGCTCCTCCTGGGCGGCGGAGACCGCCGGGTCGATCTCCTCGACGAGCTCGATCTCAGACTTCTCGAGATACGTGTGGAGCTCTTCGACGTCCGACTCGTCGAGGTCGATCTCCGCGACCGCCGTGGCGATCTCCGCGAAGGTCAGCACCCCGAGCTGCTGCCCCTTCAGGAGCAGGCCCTTGACTTCTTCGAGTTCCTGCAGATCAACGACTGACATCAGGTCCTGTGTTCGGGCCCACTGGCGCGGGCATGAGCTTGTATCCCCAGCAGCTTAGGACGCGATCTGAGTCTAGGCGCTCAATTCGGTTGCGTCCATGGGTGGGAGGCCCCTCGAATCCCTTTTACGTCGCGGCGTGCGACGGGTTTCACAAATCCCCGTGACGAATGTGCCCCGAGCCCCGCGCGCGAAACGTAGACTGGTCAGCCGATGAGCGAGAAGAGCGACGAGGAGAGCGTCCTCGGCAGCCTCCCCGCGACCCGGCCGACGCGCTTCGGCCGCGAGCGCGGAGACGGCGGCGGAGGGACGGCCACGAAGGCGCGGCCGAAGCCGAAGGCGGCGGCGAAGCCCAAGCCGAAGCCGAAGGCGGCTGCCGCGGCGCGGCCCAAGCCGACGGCGGCCAAGGCCAGGCCGAAGCCGCGCCGAGCCCTCCGCGCACGGCCCGCGGGCCGTCCGCGCCGGCGCGCCCTCGCTCGCCGAGTCCACCGAGCGCGCCCGCCACGCCGAGCCGCCCGAGTCGACGCACCCAGCCGCCCAGCGGCACCGAGCTCGTGACCACCGCCATCCAGGCGGCCGGCGAGCTCGCCCAGATCGGCCTCGCGGTCGGCGGCTCGGTGCTCAGGCGCGCGGTCGACAAGCTTCCCAAGCCCTGACGCTGCTACATTTCCGCGCGCCGAATCGGCGGGTTACCAACTCGCCGAGCGGGGGACCCATTGCGGATCTGATGTCCGCGGGGGCGAATCGGCCGGACTTCCGGTTGTAGCGCTGCTTTCTCTGCGCGAGCCCGTCAGCTCACCTCGTAGGCACCGGAGAAAGCCATATGGGACGCCTGACGACTCGCATCGTGCTGATCGCCGCCTTCGCCGCGGCGATGCCGGCGACGCGCGCTCGCGCAGGCCCCGTCGGGCGGCGCCGAGGCCCCGATCGGCCCGCCCCCGCCCTTCCAGCTCTCGGGCGGCGGCAACGCCCTGGTCGGCAAGAAGGTGCGCTTCCGCGGCGCCGTCGAGCCGCGGCTCGCCGGCCGCCGGGTCGTCGTCCAGTACCTCGACCCGACCACCGAGGCGTGGACGAAGCAGGCGCGCACCCGCGTCCGCGAGGACGGCACGTTCGTCGCGCGCTGGAAGCCCAAGCGCGTCGGCCAGTTCCGCACCCGCGCGATCATCGGCGGCGGCCCAGGCCGCCTCGGCCACGCCCGAGCTGGCCCTCAACGTCTTCCGCGGCGCCGTCGCCACCTGGTACGGCCCGGGCTTCTACGGCAACAAGACCGCTTGCGGGATCGAGCTGACGGAGGAGACCGTCGGCGTCGCCCACCGCAGCCTCCCGTGCGGGACGAACGTGGCGATCCGCTACGGCGCGACCACCATCGTCGTCCCCGTCATCGACCGCGGCCCGTTCAGCGGCGAGGCGAAGTGGGACCTGACCGCCGCGGCGGCGCAGATGCTCGGCTTCACCGCGACGGATCGCATCGGCGCGATCCGCCTCTCCCCGCCGCCCGCTCAGCCGGCATCCAAGTAGCCGACGATCCGGTTCGTGACGGCCGTCAGGCCGGCGCCGGCTGCTCGAAGGCCAGCGGCCGCTCGGCCAGCAGCGCGTCGATCCGATCGCCGAGCGCCGCGTCGGCGCGCCGCGCCAGCATCGCCCCCACCTGAACCGCGCGCCGGACGAGCCGCGGGTCGAGCGTCCACATGGCCTCGAACGTCCGCTCGTCGTCGGGCACCGGCCGCGCGCGCGGCTGCTCCCAGCCGAGCAGGCAGGCGCCGTAGCCCGGCGCGTCGACCACCACCGCCCACTCGTTGCCGAGTCCCTGGCCCGACCCGAGCGGCACCTCGACCGGCCCCTCCCCGTCCGCCGGCGAGCGCATCGAAGTCGGCGAACACGAGCACGGCGTCGGCGTTCCGCGCCATCGCGCGATAGCGGTGCTCGACCGCGCGGTAGTTGCGCTCGCCTGGAACGCGGCCACCACCACCGGCGCGGCGGCGCGCGACAGCGTCTCCTCCTCGATCGCGCGCGAGACCGCGATCAGCGTGCGCTTCTTGAGCACCTGCGCGGCGGGGGCGACTCGCCGGCGGCCAGCACGCCGTAGAGCGACGGCCGGTCGGTGGCGAAGTCGCTCGAGCGCGCGCGGTCGACCGCGGCCGGCACCGACAGCCCGCGCTCGCGATAGGCGACCACCCGCCGCAGCGACTCGACGTCGTCCTCGGTGTAGATGCGATAGCCGGCGCTCGTCCGGTCCGGCACCGGGAAGCCGTAGCGCTGCTCCCACATGCGGATCGTCCCCGCGGCGATGCCGGTGCGGGCGGCCACCTCCTTGATGGCGAGGCCCTTGCACAGCATGGCGTTCCACGTTCGGCCGCCTCATCCTTCACGTGTACGGGCGCCGTACCCGACGCGATGACACCGATTCTGATCACTGGCGCATCCGGCTACGTCGGATCCCACCTCCTCGACGAGCTCCGTACGCGCGACCGGCGCGTGCGCGCGCTCGTCCGCAACCCCGATCGCAGCGACCTCCCGCCCGACGTCGAGCTCCAGCAGGGCGACGCGGTCAAGGGCACCGGGCTGACCGAGGCGCTCGAGGGCGTCGAGACCGCCTACTACCTGATCCACTCGATGGAGGGGAACGGCGACTTCGCGGCCCGCGACCGCGCCGCCGCCGTCAACTTCGGCGAGGCGGCGAGGCCGCCGGCGTCGAGCGCGTCGTCTACCTCGGCGGCCTCGGGCCGACCGGCGCCGGACGCCTCGGAGCACCTGCGCTCCCGCCACGAGGTCGCGCAGCTGCTGCGCCAGCGCGTGCGCACCGTCTACGTCCGCGCCGCGATGGTGATCGGGCCGGGCAGCGCGTCGTTCGAGATCCTCCGCCACCTCGTCGGCCGGCTGCCGGTGATGGTCACGCCGCGCTGGATCGACACGCGCACCCAGCCGGTGGCGATCACCGACGTCGCGCGCACGCTGGCCGACGCGGGCGAGCTCGAGGACCCGCCGGCCGAGGTCCAGCTCGGCGGCCCCGAGATCCTCAGCTACCGTGAAATGATGCGCCGCACGGCCGCCGTACTGGACCGGCGCCCGCCGCTGATCCTCAAGGTCCCCGTGCTCTCCCCCCGCCTCTGCTCCTACTGGGTCTCGCTCGTCACCCCCGTCGAGACGGGGCTCGTTCGCCCGCTCATCGACGGGCTGAAGTCCGAGATGGTCGTCGAGCAGCCGCCGCCCGCGGGGCTCAACGACGACCCGCTCGGCTTCGACGAGGCGGTACGGGCAGCCCTGAGGTGAGATGACCGGCCTCCTCAACGCCCGGCGCGAGCGGCGGGTCGCGGAAGCGGTCATCCGCGACCCCGAGGAGCACACGGTCATCGCCAAGGACGGCGCGGTGCGCTCGATCCAGGCCGCGTCCCTGACGGTCCCGACCGAGGACCTCGACCGGTACTGGAACAAGATGAGCCTCGAGCGGCTCGCGCGCACGTACTGGAAGTACCTCTCGAAGGTCACGCTCGGCCTGATCCGCGTCACCTACACCGAGGAGGAGCGCGCGGTCGTGCTGCTGTTCCGCCCGTTCGTGCTGCTGCGGTTCCGCGCGCCCGAGTACGAGTTCTTCCCCAACCGCGGCGTCGTGCGCTGGCGGATCGAGAACGGGCTGCTCGTCTCCCCGCGCGGGCGCGGCGGCGCGGGCTACCTGGAGATCGACGTCCGCCGCCTGCCGCCCGAGGAGGAGGGCTGGTCGACCGTGCACGTCGAGGTCGAGGTGGCGAGCTTCTACCCCGCGATCGCGACCTGGCTGACCGGCTTCGTCTACTCGCACACGCAGTCGAAGATCCACGTGATCGTGACCCACGGCTTCCTGCGCTCGCTGGCGCGGCTCGAGCTCGAGGAGTCGGCGGTCGGGCGCTTCGCCGAGGAGCAGCGCGGCGTGCGCCGCGAGGCCGGACGGCGCGATCACCGTCGGCGACACGCCGTGGGGCTGGATCGCCGCGCTGGCGGCGGTCGGGGTCGGCGCCGTCGCCGCGGTCGTCGCCTGGGTGATGCGCGACTGATCAGGAATCGAGAAGCGCCGTCGCCGGGCCGCAGCTAGCGTGCGGCGATGACCATGACCGCCACGACGGACACGCAGTCGCCCGAGCTGCACGCCGCCGACAGCCACGACCTGATCCGCGTGCACGGCGCGCGCGTGAACAACCTCAAGGACGTCAGCGTCGAGATCCCGAAGCGCCGGCTGACGGTGTTCACCGGCGTCTCCGGCTCGGGCAAGAGCTCGCTGGTGTTCGGCACGATCGCCGCGGAGTCGCAGCGGCTGATCAACGAGACCTACAGCGCGTTCGTGCAGGGCTTCATGCCGACGCTGGCGCGGCCCGAGGTCGACGTGCTCGACGGGCTGACGACCGCGATCAGCGTCGACCAGGAGCGGATGGGGTCGAACCCGCGCTCGACGGTCGGCACCGCGACCGACGCCGACGCGATGCTGCGCATCCTCTTCAGCCGGCTCGGGAAGCCGCACATCGGCGGCCCGGCGCGTACTCCTTCAACGTCGCCTCCGTCCACGGGAGCGGCGGGATCACGGTCGAGCGCGGCGACAAGACCATCACCAAGAGCGCGAGCTTCAGCCGCACCGGCGGCATGTGCCCGCGCTGCGAGGGCCGCGGCTCGGTCAGCGACTTCGACCTGTCCGCGCTCTACGACGAGAGCAAGTCGCTCAACGAGGGCGCGCTCACGATCCCCGGCTACAGCATGGAGGGCTGGTACGGGCGCATCTTCCGCGGCTGCGGCTACTTCGACCCCGACAAGCCGATCAAGAAGTTCAACAAGCGCGAGCTCCACGACCTGCTCTACAAGGAGCCGACCAAGATCAAGGTCGAGGGCATCAACCTGACCTACGCGGGGCTGATCCCGCAGATCCAGAAGTCGTTCCTCTCCAAGGACGTCGAGGCGATGCAGCCGCACATCCGCGCCTTCGTGGAGCGGGCGGTGGTGTTCACCACCTGCCCCGACTGCGACGGCACCCGGCTCAGCGAGGCGGCCCGGTCGTCGAAGATCGACGGCGTCAGCATCGCCGACGTCTCCGCGATGCAGATCACCGACCTCGCGGAGTGGGTGGCGCGGCCTGGACGAGCCGTCCGTCGCGCCGCTGCTGCAGGCGCTGCGGCACACGCTCGACTCGTTCGTCGAGATCGGGCTGGGCTACCTCTCGCTCAACCGGCCGTCGGGCACGCTGTCGGGCGGCGAGGCGCAGCGCACCAAGATGATCCGCCACCTCGGCTCCTCGCTCACCGACGTCACCTACGTCTTCGACGAGCCGACCATCGGCCTGCACCCGCACGACATCCAGCGGATGAACGACCTGCTGCTGCAGCTGCGCGACAAGGGCAACACCGTGCTCGTCGTCGAGCACAAGCCGGAGGCGATCGCGATCGCCGACCACGTCGTCGACCTCGGCCCGGGCGCCGGCACCGCCGGCGGCGAGGTGGTCTTCGAGGGCACCGTCGAGGGGCTGCGGGACAGCGACACGATCACCGGGCGCCACCTCGACGACCGCGCCTCCCTGAAGGAGTCGGTGCGCGACGTCGTCGGGGGCGCTGGAGGTGCGCGGCGCCGAGCACCAACAACCTGCAGGACGTCGACGTCGACATCCCGCTCGGCGTGCTGGTCGTGGTCACCGGCGTCGCCGGCTCGGGCAAGAGCTCGCTGATCGACGGCTCGGTGGCCGGCCGCGACGGCGTGGTGGCGATCGACCAGGGCGCGATCCGCGGCTCGCGGCGCAGCAACCCGGCGACCTACACCGGCCTGCTCGACCCGATCCGCAAGGCGTTCGCGAAGGCCAACGGCGTCAAGCCGGGGCTGTTCAGCGCCAACTCCGACGGCGCCTGCCCCAACTGCAACGGCGCCGGCGTCATCTACACCGACCTCGGGATGATGGCCGGCGTCGCCACCACCTGCGAGGAGTGCGAGGGCAAGCGCTTCGACGCCGTCGGTGCTCGAGTACACGTTCGGCGGCAAGGACATCAGCGAGGTGCTCGCGATGCCGGTGAGCCGAGGCCGAGGCGTTCTTCGGCGACGGCGACGCGCGCATGCCGGCCGCGCACAAGATCCTCGAGCGGCTCGCCGACGTCGGGCTCGGCTACCTCACCATCGGCCAGCCGCTGACCACGCTGTCCGGCGGCGAGCGGCAGCGGCTCAAGCTCGCCACCCACATGGGCGAGAAGGGCGGCGTCTACGTCCTCGACGAGCCGACCACCGGCCTGCACCTCGCCGACGTCGAGCAGCTGCTCGGCCTGCTCGACCGGCTCGTCGACTCCGGCAAGTCGGTGATCGTCATCGAGCACCACCAGGCGGTCATGGCGCACGCCGACTGGATCATCGACCTCGGCCCCGGCGCCGGCCACGACGGCGGCCGGATCGTCTTCGAGGGCACGCCCGCCGACCTCGTCGCCGCCCGCTCCACCCTCACCGGCGAGCACCTCGCGGAGTACGTCGGCGCCTGACCCGCGGGCGCTAGCCGCCGGAGTAGCCGGTCAGCGTCGCGCAGCTTCTGGCGGTCGTGGACGGACATGATCCGCCGCACGGTGCCCGAGCGCGTGCGCATGACCAGCGACTCGGTCGACGCGCCGCGCGAGCCGTGGTAGCGCACGCCCTGCAGCACGTCGCCGTCGGTGACGCCGGTGGCCGAGAAGAACGCGTCGTCGCCCTTGACGAGGTCGTCGTGGGTGAGGATGCGCTCGACGTCGTAGCCGGCGTCCTCGGCCGCCTTGCGCTCGTCGTCGTCGCGCGGCCACAGCCGCCCGATCAGCGCGCCGCCCATGCACTTGATGCGCGGCCGCCGAGATGACGCCCTCCGGCGTGCCGCCGATGCCCCACAGCAGGTCGACGGCGTGCGGCGGCGAGACCGCCAGCAGCGCGCCGGCGACGTCGCCGTCGGTGATCAGGCGCACGCGGCCGCCGGCGTCGCGGATGGCCTGGATGCCCTCCTCGTGGCGCGGGCGGTCGAGCACGACGACCATGACGTCGCCGACGTCGACTGCCCCGGCGCTCGGCGACCAGCTCGATCGTCTTGCCGAGCGGCCGGTCGAGGTCGAGCAGGTCGGCGACCTCGTCGCCGCCGGCCATCTTCTCCATGTAGACGCACGGGCCGGGGTCGAACATCGCGCCGCGCTCGGCGAGCGCGATCACGGCCAGCGCGTTGGGCATGCCGAGCGCGCACAGGCGCGTGCCCTCGAGCGGGTCGACGGCGATGTCGACCTGCGGGCGGCAGCCGTCGCCGACCTCCTCGCCGTTGGCGAGCATCGGCGCCTCGTCCTTCTCGCCCTCGCCGATCACCACGATGCCGTCCATGTGGATCGTGTGCAGCACGGCGTGCATGCCGTCGACGGCGGCCTGGTCGGCGGCCTCCTTGTCGCCGCGGCCGACCCAGCGCGCGGCGGCCAGCGCGGCGGCC
Source organism: uncultured Actinomycetota bacterium (assembly GCA_963734385.1). Taxonomy (GTDB): domain Bacteria; phylum Actinomycetota; class Actinomycetes; order Mycobacteriales; family Mycobacteriaceae; genus Mycobacterium. The sequence continues at coordinate 38,588 of CAVTHR010000009.1, forward strand.
TCGGTGACGCGCACGAGCTCGAGCGCGAGGTTGCGGTCGGGACGTTGCGCAGGTGGCATGTCAGAGGACTCCCGGTGGCTTGCGTGGACGTTCGGTCGCTCGACGCGCGGATGGCGCCGCCGACCGCGATCAGGATCGTGCCGAGGAAGGCGAGGTACCAGCCGATGCCGAGGCTGATCTCGCTCGGGCGGCTCGCCGGGGCGGTCGAGATGCCCGACGTAGACGATCAGGCCGAACGCGATGATGCCGACCACCGCGGTCATCTCGCCGCGCGGCCACGAGAGCTCGTGGTCGCGGAGGACGATGTAGAGCAGGACGATCGGCGCGAGCGCCGCGGCGAGCAGCAGCCAGCGCAGGATCGAGTGGGCGTCCCAGGCCGACACCGCGTCGCGCAGCGCCGTCGACGTTGGCGTTGCGGGTTGTCCGGGTTGGGCGAGTACCAGGGGAGGAAGACGCCGAAGCGCGAGCAGCAGGCCGCCGACCGCCGCGATGATCTCCGACGTGTGAGATGCGGCGGACGTCCATCGGCCGGGCCGACCCTATCCCTCTGCTGGTAGCTTCGCCGCCGTGCCGGAGCCTCGAGCGCGTCTGGCCCGACCGGGCGGAGGTGACGCCCGACGGAGCTGTCGGCCGGCGCCCGGCGGCGCCTGCCGGAGCGGCCGGCCGTGGGTCAGCGCGATCATGGTCTCCTCGCTCGACGGGCGCGCGACGCTCGGCGGCACCTCGCGCGCCGCTCGGCGGGCCCGCGGACCTGCAGATGCTGCTCGCGCTGCGCACGGCCGCCGACGCGCTGCTCGTCGGGCCGGGGACCGTGCGCGCCGAGGGCTACGGCGCCGCTGCCGAGCCCGGCGGTGCTCGTCTCGCGCTCGTTCGACCTGCCGTGGGAGGCCGGCGCTGTTCGCGGCGGACGGGCCAGCGCGTGCTCGTCTACACGCGCGCGGAGCGGCGAGCCGCCGGAGGTCGCCGCCGACGTCGAGATCGTGCGGCATGGACGAGCCTGCGCCGAGCGGTGCTGCGCCGACCTGCGCGCGCGCGGGGTGGAGCGGCTGCTGTGCGAGGGCGGCCCGACGCTCAACCGCGCGCTGCTCGACGCCGGCCTGCTCGACGAGCTCTTCCTCACGCTCTCGCCGGTCGTCGAGCGGCGACGAGCGCGCCGCGCGATCGTCGGCGGCGCGCGGCCGGCCGCGCGCCGCTCGACGCTGCGCTGCGGTCGCGACCGCCGACGGCGACCTCTACCTGCGCTACAGCGTGTAGGTTCCGCGCGCCATGCAGATCGAGGGAGCCACGGCGCTCGTCGCCGGCGGCGCCTCGGGCCTCGGCGCGGCGACCGCGCGGCGGCTGCGCGCGAGGCGGGCGCGCAACGTGACCATCGCCGACCTCAACGAGGAGAAGGGCGAGGCGCTCGCCGGCGAGCTCGGCGCGACGCTTCGTGCGCTGCGACGTCACCGAGCCCGACCAGGTCGAGGCGGCGGTCGCCGCGGCGGGCGACGATCTGCGCATCTCCGTCTGCTGCGCCGGCGTCGGCTGGGCCGAGAAGGTCGCCGGCAAGCGCGGGCCGCACCAGTTCGAGCCGTTCCGGATCACGGTCACGGTCAACCTGATCGGCACCTTCAACGTGCTGCGGCTCGCGGCCGCCGCGATGCTCGCCAACGAGCCCGACGACGGCGGCGAGTGCGGCGTGATCGTCAACACCGCCTCGATCGCCGCCTTCGACGGCCAGATCGGCCAGATCGCCTACGCCGCCTCCAAGGGCGGCGTGGTCGGCATGACGCTGCCCGCCGCGCGCGACCTCGCGAGCGCGCGCGTCCGCGTGTGCACGATCGCCCCCGGCCTGTTCGACACGCCGCTGCTGGCGGCGCTGCCCGAGGAGGCGCGCCAGGCGCTCGGCGAGTCGGTCCCGCACCCGCACCGCCTCGGCACGCCCGAGGAGTACGCCGCGCTGGCCGCCCACATCGTCGAGAACCCGATGCTCAACGGCGAGGTCATCCGGCTCGACGGCGCGCTCCGCATGGCGCCGCGCTGAACCCTCGACCAACCTAACGGGGCGACGCCCGCTTGAGGCTGGTTGAGGGTTGCGTGTAGGTTCCGCTTCAGATGCCGGCGAACGGACGTGCCGGGTGGGCTGCGATCGCGATCGCCGTCCTTGCCGCGTCCGTGCCCGCCGGCCTCGCGAGCGACAGCGAGGCGAAGCGCAAGCGCTGCAAGCGCTCGGAGGTCCGGCAGACGGTCAGCTACCGCAAGGGCGGCCGCAAGCACCGCGCGAAGGGCTGCGCGCCGCGGGCGCGCTCGGTCCCGGGCACCGTCGCCGCCGCGCTTGCCGGCGGTGCTGAAGCGCACCCGCGCGGTGGCGAAGCGGCTGGCGCCGCGGGTCGCCAAGCGGGCGCGCAAGCGCAAGGCCGCGCGGCGGGTCGCGGAAGGCCGACCGCGCCACCGACGCGGCGCTCGGCCGCGCCGCCGGCCCGCTCGCGCGCCGCCGCGACCGTGTCGACCGACAGCGACAGCGGGCCAGTGCCGGGCCGCGGGCACGCGGTCGACGCTGACGCGCACCATCACCGAGCGCACCGGCAACGAGCCCAGGATCGGGCGCGAGGGCGACCTGGTCATCGACACGAGAGCCACGCGGATCGGCGGCGCGTCCAGGCGCAAGTCGGTGACCTTCGACTACCAGATGGACCGCTGCCCCGACGGCGGCGGCATCGGCCGCGGACCCGTCACGCTACACGCAGCGCGACCGCTTGACCGTCGGGGACGTCGTGGAGAACGAGGTCGGGAAGTTCACCGGCGAGGTCGTCGCCCACTTCGGCGACGACGCCCGGATCGCCTCGGTCGACGTCACCGGGACGTGGTCGTGGTCGACCGAGACGCGCCGCTCCGGCAACCGCGTCGTGCGCCACGCCGTCAGCGGCAGCGCGCACTCCGAGGGCTTCCGCCAGTCCACGACCGGCGGCGCCGTCGACAACCACGTCGAGGTCAGGACGACGGTCGCGCACGGCCACCGACGACCGCACCGCGATCTCCGGCAACTACCTCGGCCTCTTCACCGTCGTGATGCCGGACCTGTTCATCGAGGAGGCGCTCGACGGGATCCAGAAGCGCGCGCTCTCGGGCGCGTGCGTGCGCGTGGTGCCGAACGAGGCGACCGTCCACGTCAGCCCGGCGAGCACGGTGCCGGTCGTCGCGCATCTCGTCGACTCCGGCGGCGCGACGTTCGCCGGCGCCATCACCACCACGAGCGAGCGCGTCGCAGCCCCAGCGCGCCGACGGCAACCCCGACGCGCAGTTCACCTACGCCGCGCCCGCCGGCGCCACCGGGACCGACTTCGTGCGCCTCGAGCACACCTCGCGCCGCGGGGTGGCGAGCGCCGGGATCGTCAACGTCGTCATCGACTCGTTCGCCTACCGCGTGCTGGCGCGCGAAGGTCGACGAGACGATCACGGCGAGCGACCGCCCGACTTCGCGCAATGCCCGCTGTCGGGCCGGCAGACGAACACGATGCACCTCGGCCCGCAGCCGTTCGATCCCGGCACCAGCAGCGACGGGCACCTGATCGAGGACCCGGGCGGCCAGAGCCGGAGCGGCCTGATCCGCGGGATCGGCACGATGTCGCTGAGCTCGTCGATGACCGGCTGCAACCTCAGCGGGAACTGACCCAGCCATGCTCGGCCACGGGCTCGTTCCAGGCCAAGGACACCGAGGTGAGCGTGTCCGTGACGCTGCCCAAGGCGGGCGACCCTGCCCAGGTCCAGTGGGCCTTCAACCGCAGGCGATCCCGGCATCGGCAACGGGAACAGGCCCAACTGCTCCGTCCCAATCCACCACGGCCACACCGGCGACGACACGATCGGCGCCGCGACCATCGTGCAGGTCACCAGCGCGCCGATCTGGATGCGCGAGGTCTGCTCGGCCCATGCGCCCAGCATGGTCCAGCATTCGTAATGTGGACCGTCGGGGTCACCGTAAAGCGGATAAAAGTGGTCCCAGTTGAAAGCGACGTCGACGCCGATGTCCTCGCAGCGGCGAACGGCGTCGCGGATATGGCTGTACTGAGGACAGTGTTGCGGCTGCAGTTGCACGCCGACGCGAATAGGGAAGGCCACAGGCCAACCGTATCGGGCTAGGCGTCGAGGACGTCCCGCAGGATGTCGACCAGCGCGCGTGGCTGGTCGCCCTGCACCGAGTGGCCGGAGTCGGCGACGACGTGCATCCGCTGGAAACCGGGTGCGCGTTCGGCGAACTCGGCGGCGTCGTCGTCGTTGACGAAGAAGGAGTTGGCTCCGCGGACCAGCGTGGTGGGCATGGTGAGCCGGGGCACGTCGTCCCAGAGGTCCTCGAAGCCCTCGCCCTTGCGGATCGAGTCGTAGCGCCACGTCCAGGTGCCGTCGTCGAGCCGCTTGGCGTTGTGGAAAACCCCGCGCCGCAACGATTTCCGGTCGCGGTGGGGCGCCGCCGCGATCGTGACCTCGAGCATCGCGTCGAAGCTCGGGAAGTTGCGCTCGCCCTGCACGAGTGCGACCGTGCCCTTCTGCGCCTCGGTCATCTCCGTCGTGGCGTTCGGGTGCCGACGGGGTGACGTCGACCAGCACCAGCTCGCGCACCAGGTCGGGTTCTGCGACCGCGAGCCGCATCGCGGTCAGGCCGCCGAGCGACATGCCGACGACGAGTCGGCGTTCGGCGCCGAGTCGCGCAGCAGGGCTCGACGGCGTCTCGGCGTTGAGCTTGGGCCCGTAGTCGCCGTCCTCGCGCCACGCCGAGCGGCCGTGCCCGGGCAGGTCGACCGCCAGCGCGGGCAGGCCCAGACCGATGATGACGGTGTCCCAGGTGTGGGCGTTCTGGCCGCCGCCGTGCAGGAACACCACCTGCGGTGCGTCGTCGCCGAACTTCAGCGCGCTGATCGTCGACCCGACGTCGACCCGCGTCGACGCTCGGCAGTGCGCCGGTCGTCCCCGCTCTGGTGGGCGTTCTCCGTGAGAAGCGCGAACTCGTCGAGGCCGACGCAGGTCGTCGTCGGAGATCTCGGGCATGGGTCGACACTACCACGCGAAAATCACGTGCGATCCGAGCGCCCCTGTGTCACCGTCGAGTCTGTGGCACTCACGTCGTACGCACCGCCGGGATTGACGATCCGCAGCGCCGAGGAGGCGGACTGGCCGGCCATGGCGCTGCTCGGCGGCAACGTGTTTCGGCGTCTGGCGGCCCGCAGGAGGCCGACGACATGTGGCGGACGCTGATGCCCGCGGACAGCGCCGTCGTCGCCTGCGACGGCCCCGACATCGTCGGGATGGCGTCGTATCTCGACCTCAAGCTGACGGTGCCTGGCGGCGCGGTGCTGCCGATGGCCGGCGTGTCCTGGGTGGCGGTCTCGCCCACCCATCGACGGCGCGGCGTGCTGACGAGCGATGTTCGCAGAACTGCACCGCGCATGGGGCGCCGTATCCGATCGCCGGGCTGGAGGCCAGCGAGGCCGGCATCTACGGCCGGTTCGGTTACGGCCCCGCGACCGTGTCGCATGAGCTGACCGTCGACCGACGGGAGGCGCAGGTTCCACGCTGAGGTTCCCGAACCCGGCGGCGTCAGGATGGTCCGGCCGGCAGAGCACCGCGAGCAGCTCGAGGAGATCTACGAGCGGTGGCGGCTGCAGACGCCCGGTGGCCTGTACAGCCCGCGCCGGCTGTGGGACGAGGTGCTGGCCGACCGCGAGGCGACCCGGGACGGCGGCAGCGCGTACTTCTGTCTGCTGCACGCCGACGGCTTCGCGATGTACCGGGTGCACGGCGGCGAGAGAAAGGAAAAGGTCGAGGTCACCAAGCTGGCCGCGGTGACACCGCAGGCGCACATCGCACTGTGGCGCGTCCTGCTCGGCATGGACCTCATGGCGACGGTGACCGTCGAACGCATCCGGACGACGTGCTGCCGTATCTGCTGACCGATCACGCGACTGGTGCGGACCGCCGGCACCGAGGACGGGTTGTGGCTGCGGATGCTCGACATACCCGCCGTGTCTGGAGGCGCGCAGCTACGCGGCGGATCTGTCTGTGGTGCTCGACATCTCCGACGACGTGCTGGGTGGCGGCGGCAGATTCGCGCTCGATGTGCGCGACGGCAGGGCGCGGTGTGTCCCCACGGACGAGGCTGCCGATGTGCACACGGATCTCTCAGTGCTCGGCAGCCTGTACCTGGGTGGCGCACCGCGCTTCGGCCTTCGCGACCGCACATCGCTTGCGGTGCAACGACTCTGGGCTGGTGGCTCAGCTGGACGCGGCGTTCGCCACCGATGTTCCCGCCGAGCTCGGCTACGGCTTCTAGCCCTCGCCGGAATTGCATTCCACGCGCGGAATCTCGAATGAGGCCCGCGTGGAATGCAATTTCGGCGGAAGAGTCTAGCCCTCGATGAAGGTCTCGAGCTGTGCCCGGGCGATGTCGTCGGGCAGCTGCTGCGGCGGGCTCTTCATCAGGTAAGCGGACGCGGCGACGACCGGGCCGCCGATGCCGCGGTCCTTGGCGATCTTCGCCGCACGCACCGCGTCGATGATGACGCCTGCCGAGTTCGGCGAGTCCCACACCTCGAGCTTGTACTCCAGGTTCAGCGGCACGTCACCGAAGGCGCGGCCTTCCAGCCGGACGTAGGCCCACTTGCGGTCGTCGAGCCAGCCGACGTGATCGGACGGGCCGATGTGCACGTCCTTGGTGTTGAACTCGCGCTGCAGGTTGGAGGTGACGGCCTGGGTCTTGGAGATCTTCTTCGACTCCAGCCGCGAACGCTCGAGCATGTTGAGGAAGTCCATGTTGCCGCCGACGTTGAGCTGCATGGTGCGGTCGAGCTGCACGCCGCGGTCCTCGAACAGCTTGGCCATCACGCGGTGGGTGATGGTGGCGCCGACCTGGCTCTTGATGTCGTCACCGACGATCGGCACGCCGGCGTCTTCGAACTTCTTGGCCCACACCGGGTCGGAGGCGATGAACACCGGCAGCGCGTTGACGAACGCCACGCCGGCGTCGATGGCGCACTGCGCGTAGAACTTGTCGGCCTCTTCCGAGCCCACCGGCAGGTAGGACACCATCACGTCGACCTTGGCGTCCTTGAGCGCCTTGACGACGTCGACGGCGTCGGTGTCGGACACCTCGATGGTCTCGGCGTAGTACTTGCCGATGCCGTCGAGCGTCGGTCCGCGCTGCACCGTGACATTGGTCGGCGGCACGTCGGCGATCTTGATGGTGTTGTTCTCCGACGCGAAGATCGCCTCGGACAGGTCGAAGCCGACCTTCTTGGCGTCGACGTCGAACGCGGCGACGAACTTGACGTCGCGCACGTGGTACTGGCCGAGCTTGACGTGCATCAGGCCGGGAACCGTGGCGTTCTCGTCGGCGTCTTTGTAGTACTGCACGCCCTGTACCAACGACGATGCGCAGTTGCCGACACCGACAATCGCGACCCGCACCTCGGTGTTCTCAGTCATGGCGACGTTCTCCCTCTCAATCCAATGCCACTTGGAATCTGTTAGTATCTACGACTGCTCGGCGCGACCCTGAGCGACCCGCTCGGCCGCGATCAAATCGTTGAGCCACTTCACTTCCCGCTCGCTGGACTCCAACCCGAGCTGATGAAGCTGGCGGGTGTAGCGGTCAAGCGAACTGCTGGCCCGCGCGACCGCTTCGCGCAGGCCCTCTCGGCGTTCCTCGACCTGACGACGGCGGCCCTCCAAGATCCGCATCCTGGCCTCGGCCGGGGTGCGGTTGAAGAAGGCGAGATGAACGCCGAACCCGTCGTCGGTGTAGTTCTGCGGGCCCGGTGTCGGCGACCAACTCGGCGAAGCGCTGCTTGCCTGCGTCGGTCAGCTGATAGACCCGGCGCGCGCGGCGCATCTTGGGGGTGCCGTCCGGTGCCGCGTCCTCGACGATCAACCCGTCGGCCTGCATCCGGCGAAGCGCGGGATACAGCGAGCCGTAGGAGAACGCCCGGAAGGCACCGAGCAGGCCGGTCAGCCGCTTCCGCAGCTCGTAGCCATGCATGGGCGACTCGAGCAGAAGACCCAGCACTGCGAGCTCCAGCATCGAACCACCTCCTTTGCCTGTCGCTACGACAACCCGACACCTCGCACAATAGTATCGCGCCGATATATTCGACGCCATATCGGGCCATCCCGTCCGCTCGCCGCGCTCAGCCCGGATAGTTGATCTGCTTGACGGTGCCGTCGGGCCGCCAGAATGATGAAGCCGCTGCCGAACTCGCTGCTCACATAGATCTGGACGTTGACTGCGTCCGGTGTGGCCGGGTCTTTCGACGGCTCGATGTCGATCCAGCGTTCGGTGATGTCCGTTGCGCTTGATCTCAAGGTCTCCGGGGCGCCGCGCAGCACCGCGACGGTCTCCTCGGAGTCGAACTTCGCCAGGTCGACGACGCGATCGTCGCTGTCGGCGGTGCTGGTCGAGTACGGGTCGCCCCAGCCGCCGCGGTAGACGTACATCAGCTTCCGGCGGGGGTCCTCGGGATCCGGCAGGTACAGCGTCGCGTGGTCCGGCCTAGATCGTTCATCTCGATAGCCCGTCGGTGTCGCCGAACTTCTGCCGCATCTGCTCGAACAGTCCGTTGAGTCCGCCCAGCGACTGCAACTGCCGAGGCGGCGTGAGCACCTTGGCCGGGATGCCGTCGGACTTCGCGCCGGGGTCGGTCGTGGAAGCTCAGCGGCGAGCTGGTGTTGCCGTACAGGCCCCAGCCGATGCCCAAGCCGAGCAGCACCAGCACCGCCGCGATGGCGACCCGCAGTCCCCAGCCGCCGGACCGCAGGGCGGCGACGCCGCGGCTTCTTGAGGGTGGGCAGCTTCACCGGCGCGTTGGCCGTCTGCAGGTCGGCAACCAACGACTGCAGCTCACCGAGCGTGGCGGCGTTGGTTGCGGTGGTCACCCGTTGGCGGTGTTCCTCCATCGACAGCTGACCCTCGCCGAGCGCGCTGTCGAGCACCTGGCAGGTGTCGGTGCGGTCACTGTCTTTTGCACGGGTGCTCGGTGTCTGCCGCGTCGCCACGTCGATGATCGTAAGAGTTCGTTCGCCATCACCGCAGACCAGATGCCGGTTGCCGAGCACGTGTGTCACCCCGTCGCGCCTCCGGCGTCGCGGGGCCGACGTACTCTGGTCATCGTGCGATTGCAGCGACAGGTGGTGGACTACGCGCTTCGGCGGCGGTCCCTGCTGGCCGAGGTCTACTCGGGACGCACCGGCGTCTCGGAGGTCTGTGACGCCAACCCCTACCTGCTGCGGGCCGCGAAGTTCCATGGGAAGCCCAGTTCGGTGATGTGCCCGATCTGCCGCAAGGAGCAGCTCACGTTGGTGTCGTGGGTTTTCGGCGACCACCTCGGTGCCGTGTCGGGTTCGGCGCGAACCGCCGAGGAACTGGTCATGCTGGCCACCCGCTACGACGAATTCTCCGTACATGTGGTGGAGGTATGCCGCACCTGCAGCTGGAATCACCTGGTGAAGTCGTACGTGCTCGGCGCGGTCCGGCCCCCAAAGGGATCGCGTACCTCACGGACCGCGCGCGGTGGTGCGCGGACGGCCAGTGAATAGCGAAGGGCGCCATAACCGGTCGGCCAGCGACGTCCCAGCGGGACGAGCGGCTGACGGTGTTAGTGACCGCCCGACTGTCGAAACCGAGCGACCGGCCCTTCCCCGCAGGCCTGCGGCTGCCCCGGACGACCGACGCACCGCCGTCATCCCGTCGGTGCGCGACGACACCCGACCGCTGCGCGACCCGATCGAGGTCGTCAAGGCGGCGCTCGACGGGACGCCGCCCCCGAAGCCGCCGCCGCCGGAGCCGCCTCGTCGGCCACCGCCGGGTGGAGGCGGTCCAGGTGGTCGGCCACCGCGCCGGCTGCCCGCCATGGAGCAGATCAACTGGAAGTGGGTCCGCCGCGGGCTGTATGCGACGCTGGCCGCCCTGATCGTGCTGCCCATCGTCACGTTCGGGATGGCCTACCTGATCGTCGAGGTGCCCAAGCCAGGTGACATCCGCACCAACCAGGTATCGACGATCCTGGCCAGCGACGGCAGCGAACTCGCCAAAATCGTTCCGCCTGAAGGTAACCGCGTCGACGTCAACATCGACCAGATACCGGTGCATGTGCGCGACGCGGTGATGGCTGCCGAAGACCGCGACTTCTATTCCAACCCCGGCTTCTCGTTCTCAGGGTTCGCAAGGGCGGCGAAGAACAACATCTTCGGCGGCGACACCCAGGGCGGGTCGACGATCACCCAGCAGTACGTCAAGAACGCGTTGGTCGGCTCGGCGCGCGCCGGGCTTGGCGGTGTCGTCCGCAAGGCCAAGGAGTTGGTCATCTCAACGAAGATGTCCAGCGAGTGGTCCAAAGACCAAGTGCTGCAGTCCTATCTGAACATCATCTATTTCGGCCGCGGTGCGTACGGCATCGGCGCCGCGTCCAAGGCGTACTTCGGCAAGCCGGTCGAGCAACTCACCGTCGCCGACGGCGCACTGCTGGCCGCCCTCATTCAACAACCCTCCGCGCTGGACCCCGCCGTCAACCCCGACGGTGCGGCTGAGCGGTGGAACTGGGTGCTCGACGGCATGGTGGAGATCGGTGCGCTGTCGCCGACCGACCGTGCGGCACAGGTATTTCCGCCGACCGTGCCGCCCGACCAGGCCAGGAACGAGGATCAGACGACGGGCCCGAACGGGCTGATCGAGCGGCAGGTGCAAAAGGAACTGCTCGACCTGTTCGACATCAACGAGCAGACGCTGAACACCGAGGGCCTGCAGGTCACCACGACGATCGACCCCAAGGCGCAGAAAGCGGCCGAGGAAGCCGCGACCGACGAGATGGACGGCCAGGACCCCGACATGCGCACCGCGGTGGTGTCGATCGACCCGAAGACCGGCGGCGTGAAGGCCTACTACGGCGGAACCGACGCGCAGGGCTTCGACTTCGCCCAAGCCGGCTTGCCGACGGGGTCGTCGTTCAAGGTGTTCGCGTTGGTGGCCGCGCTCCAGCAGGGCATCGGCCTTGGCTATCAGGTGGACAGTTCACCGGTCGAGGTCAACGGCATCAAAATCACCAACGTCGAGGGCGGCGGCTGCGGCACGTGCAACATCGCCGAAGCGCTGAAGCGGTCTCTGAACACGGCCTACTACCGGCTGATGCTGAAGCTGAAGAACGGGCCGTCCGACGTCGCCGACGCCGCCCACGAGGCGGGCATCGCCGAAAGCTTCCCCGGCGTCGAGCACACGCTGTCCGAGGATGGCAAGGGCGGTCCACCTAACAACGGAATCGTGTTGGGCCAGTACCAGAGTCGCGTGCTCGACATGGCATCGGCGTATGCCACGCTCGCCGCATCGGGCGTCTACCACCGCCCGCATTTCGTGCAGAAGGTGGTGAACGCCGAGGGCCAGGTGCTCTTCGACGCGGCCAACGAGGACAACTCCGGTGAGCAGCGCATCGACAAGGCCGTCGCCGACAACGTCACCGCCGCCATGCAGCCGATCGCCGCGTACTCCAACGGTCACGCGTTGGCAGGCGGACGTCCGTCGGCCGCGAAGACGGGCACCAACCAGCTGGGCGACACCGGCGCCAACAGGGACGCCTGGATGGTCGGCTTCACTCCGTCGCTGTCAACAGCGGTCTGGGTGGGCACCACCGAAGGCACCAAGCCACTGGAGAACACGTCGGGATCACCGGTGTACGGATCCGGCCTGCCGTCCGATATCTGGAAGAACACGATGGACGGCGCGCTGGAGGACACCGACAACGAGTCGTTCCCCAAGCCGACCGAAATCGGAGGCTATGCGGGCCCGCCCGCGGCGCCGCCGCCGCCGCCGTCAACGCCCCCGCCACCGTCGGAGACGGTGATCCAGCCGACCATCGAAGTTGCGCCGGGCATCACGATCCCGTTCGGCCCACCGACGACGGTGCCTATCGCTCCGCCGGGTGAGGCCGTGCCGCCGGGTCAGGTCGGTGCGCCGGCTGCTCCTGGAGCGCCGGTTGCGCCGGGTGTCCCGGGTCCCGGTCCGCCACAGCCGCTTCCGCCCCCGTGATCGAGGGCGGGGATACCGAGGAGAACCGCGGTGCGGCGAATCAGCCGCTCCGCTCCACGGTGTCGCCGCAGCCGTTGGCCACAGACCTGCGCAGTGCCGACGGCCGCGACCTGCCGAGCAGAACAGATGCATTGGCGGGTGCGCTGTCGCAGGTGATCGGCGGACCCGTTGGCCGGCACGCACTGATCGGCCGGGCCCGCTTCCTCACTCCGCTGCGGGTGATGTTAGTGATCGCCGTGGTGTTCCTCGCGCTCGGCTATTCGACGAAGGCGGCGTGCCTGGTCACCACCGGCTCCGGCACCGCCGATCAGAAAGTCGCGAACTGGCAGAACCAGCGCGCGTACTACGAGATGTGCTACTCGGACACCGTCCCGCTGTACACCGCAGAACTGTTGAACCTCGGCAAGTTTCCGTACAAGTCGAGCTGGATCGAAACGGATAGCGAGGGCAGGCCGCAGAAGCAGTTCGACGGCAACATCGCCGTGCGCTACATGGAGTATCCGGTGATCACCGGCGTCTATCAGTACCTGTCGATGGCGTTGGCCAAGACCTACTCCGCGCTGACGCAAGTTGGTCCCGGTTCCGTCGATCGCCGAGGTGGTGATGTTCTTCAACATCTCCGCTCTCGGGCTTGCGCTGGCATGGTTCGCGACGGTGTGGTCGACCGCGAAACTGGCGGGCAGACGCATCTGGGATGCGGCGCTGGTCGCCGGATCGCCGATCCTGATCTTTCAGATCTTCACCAACTTCGACGCTCTGGCAACGGCTTTCGCGGTGGGCGCCATCTTTGCCTGGGCTCGACGAAGACCCATGCTGGCAGGAGTCCTGATCGGGTTGGGGGTGGCGGCCAAGCTTTATCCGATCTTGCTGCTGATCCCGTTGGCGATCCTCGGTGTGCGCACCGGACGGCTTCGGGAAGTGGGCAAGACGGCGGTAGCGGCGGTCATCGCCTGGCTGCTGGTCAATCTGCCTGTGATGCTGCTGTTCCCGCGGGGGTGGTCGGAGTTCTTCCGGCTCAACGCCCGTCGCGGCGACGACATGGACTCGTTGTACAACGTGGTGAAGTCGTTCACCGACTGGCGCGGCTTCGACACCAACCTGGGGCTGTGGGAGCCGCCGGCCATCCTCAACGCGCGTCGTCTTGGTGTTGTTCCTGTTGTGTTGTGCGGGTATCGCTTACGTTGCGCTGACGGCGCCGCAGCGGCCGCGACTTGCCCAGGTGGCTTTCCTCGTCGTCGCCCTGTTCCTGTTGACGAACAAGGTGTGGAGCCCGCAGTTCTCGCTGTGGCTGGTGCCGCTGGCGGTGCTGGCGTTGCCGCATCGCCGCATTCTGCTGGCATGGATGACCATCGACGCACTGGTGTGGGTGCCGCGGATGCTGTTCCTGTACGGGGAACAGAACCGCGGCCTGCCCGAACAGTGGTTCACCACCACGGTCCTGCTGCGCGATATCGCAGTGATTGGTTTGTGCGCGTTGGTGATTCGCCAGATCTATCGGCCCGAGCAGGATCTCGTGCGCAATCACGGGCAGTTCGACGATCCGTCCGGCGGCGTGTTCGACGGCGCTCCCGACCGTCCGCCCGGCTGGCTGCCGATGCGGTTGCGGCCGAAGGACAGGCTTGAGCAGAGCGGCCAGGGTGATGGTGCAGATGCAGATGAACGCGAAAGCGATCTGGCGGGTCAGATTTCGCCCTAGTCTTGGCCCATGGCCAGCCCCGGCGGAATGAAGCACGGTTTCTACGGGATCACTCCCGAGGGTGACGTGCATTGGCACCAACTCGTCGGTGGGGCGGATGGCAGAGCGTTGTGGTCAAAGGGCAGCGGTACGAAGATCGGGTCCGGGTTCGACGTCTACACCCGCGTGTTCAGTCCCGGCGGGCATGGCGTGCTCTACGGCGTCAAGCCAAACGGCGACCTGCACATACACATCCACGACCCGGCCGACGAGCCGTCACCGACATGGCATCCGCACTCCGGGGCGAAGATCAACACCGGCTGGGATGCCTTCGAACTCGTGGTGGCGGTGAACGAAACCGTCTTCGCCGCAACGCCGAACGGCGACGTGTACTGGTACCGCGTCTACAACTGGACCGACACACGTCCGGCCGAGCCGGCCTTGCAGATCGGGAAGAAGATCTTCCAGGGGTGGCGGCAGATGGAGATCATCGGCGTCACGGTGAACGCGACGCCGGGCGACGGCGGGAAGGCGGTGTTCTACGGGCGCGCGCCCAACGGCGACCTCTACTGGCTGCGCTACGACGACTGGGAGGACCCGTCGCCGATGTGGCTGCACCCGCCCGCGTGGCGCAAGGTCGGCAACGGCTGGAACGCGTTCCGCCGGCTGATGATCAGCCGGGCGACCGAGACTTCGCCGGCCATCTACGGCGTCACCGACGACGGGGAGCTGCGCTGGTTCCGGCACGACGGCGCGTTGGCAGGAACGCCGCAATGGACCGCCGGGGACGGCGGGCGAAAGGTCGGCGTGGGTTTCGGCCGCTACGTGCACGTGGTGTGCGGCCACCAGCGGTGGTTCAGCAGCGGCCACGAGGGCCCGCTGCAGCCCCCGATGGACGACGTGATCAAGAACAAGCCCCGCCGTCCACCCTTCTAGCCCGCGACGGCGAACAGATGCCAGTCGCCGGGAACGCCCTTGAGCTGGTGTACGCCGCGGTCGTCGAACTCGAGGCCTGACCCGATCACCAAGTCGCGCAGCGTGCTTGACACCAGCACGTCATTCGGGCCCGCGAGTGCGCTGACACGTGCGCCGATGTGAACGGCGATGCCGCCGATGTCGTCGCCGCGGACCTCGCACTCGCCGGTGTGCAAACCCGCGCGCACTTCGATACCCAGCGCCTGTACGGCGTCGCGAATCGCCATGGCGCAGCGGATCGCTCGCTGCGGACCGTCGAACGTCGCGAGGAAGCCGTCGCCGGAGGTGTTCACCTCGCGGCCGCGAAATCGAGTGAGCTGCGACCGGATGACGGCGTCGTGCGCGTCGAGCAGGGCGTGCCAATTGCGGTCGCCGATCTCGGCGGCCCGCCGCGTCGAGTCCACGATGTCGGTGAAAAGCACGGTGGCGAGCACCCGATCGTCGGCCACCTCGGGCTGGTGGCCGGTGAGGAACTCGATGCGATCTCCTGGAAGGAGTCTCGCCACGGTTCAACGAAGTGGTACATGTTGCGGCCAGGCAGCTCGACATACTTCGCGTCGGGAATGTGGTCGGCGACGTACTTGCCCATCGCGGGCAGTATTAACGCTCGTCGGAGTGATGCAGGACGAGCGTTGGCACGCGGATCGTCGGTAGCACCGCGCGCACATCGATTTCGGACACGAACGACAGCATGAGAGCCACTGTCGCGGGGCTGGCCGCCATGCGTTCTTGCAGTGCCCACGTCGCGCGGATCTCTTCGTTCCACGGCATATCGGGGTTGGTCGCGTGCTGGAACTCCCCGGTTCCCCACATGGCCGCCATCGCAGCGATTTCACTCTCGGGATCGCCGCCGCCGGCCTTCGCATCGGCATAACCCTGCAGGACTACCAGCGCGGTCGTGCGGGTCGGATGGGTCGCCGCGAAGAGCGCTCCGGTGGCAAACGCACCATCGATCGCGACGAGCACGGCTTCGCTACTGCCGAGATCGTCGAGCACCGCGGTAATGCTGTCGGTCCACTGCTCCAAAGTCGGCAGTGCCCCTGGCGTAACTGGGTCAGATGCCCCCGTGCCCGGCTGGTCGAAGTAGATGAGTCGACCAAGCGATGTCATCGCCTCGGTCCAGCCGCGCAACGACGGTAACTCGGGGAGGACTTCGCAGCAGGTGAACCAGTTGGGGATGAACACGATGTCGCGGGCGCCCGCCGGGGACGCGCGGTAGGCGATGCGCAAGTCACCGTTGCGGGCATAGCGTGTCTCGGAGAACACGGCCGAAGTCTAAGCCGGGCACGGGCGCGATTTCGCAGATCAGCGGGCGTTCCTGTAGCCTGGGCCGGTTGCCGACGCAGGCGACCCTCCTGCCACGGATAGGCCGTGGCCGTACTAGCCCATAGGAGGTGATGAGGTCCTCATGCGTCCATACGAAATCATGGTCATCCTCGACCCCACCCTTGACGAGCGCACCGTCGCACCGTCGCTCGAGGCGTTTCTCAACGTCATCCGCAAGGACGGCGGCGCTGTCGACAAGGTCGACATCTGGGGCAAGCGCCGGCTGGCCTACGAGATCGCCAAGCATGCCGAAGGCATCTACGCGGTGATCGACGTCAAGGCCAATCCGGCCACCGTGTCCGAGCTCGACCGTCAGCTCAGCCTGAACGAGTCGGTGCTGCGGACCAAGGTGCTGCGGACCGACAAGCACTAGTCGCCGAACGGCTATCGGGTGTCGTGCAGCTTGCGTAGGCTCGCGCCCAATAAGCCCCCAATCCCAGGAGGACCCCGTGGCTGGTGACACGATCATCACCGTCGTCGGAAATCTGACCGCCGACCCGGAACTGCGGTTCACACCGTCGGGCGCTGCCGTCGCCAACTTCACGGTTGCATCCACTCCCCGGATCTTCGACCGCCAGGCCAACGAGTGGAAGGACGGCGACGCGCTGTTCATGCGGTGCAGCATCTGGCGTGAAGCCGCCGAGAACGTGGCCGAGAGCCTGACCCGCGGATCGCGGGTGGTCGTCCAGGGCCGGCTCAAGCAGCGTTCGTACGAGACGCGTGAGGGCGAGAAGCGCACCGTCGTCGAACTCGAGGTCGACGAGATCGGTCCGTCACTTCGGTACGCCACCGCCAAGGTCAACAAGGCCAGCCGCAGCGGCGGCGGGGGTGGCGGATTCGGCAGCGGCAGCGGTGGCGGCGGTGCCCGCGGCGGCTCCAGCAGCAGCGGCGGAGCCACCGAAACCCCCAAGGACGACCCATGGGGCAGCGCTCCGGCGTCCGGATCGTTCTCCGGCAGCGACGACGAACCGCCCTTCTGACTTAACACGATTAGCAACTGAGAAAGAGAAAGACACATGGCCAAGTCCTCGACCAAGAGGCGTCCGGCACCCGAAAAGCCGATCAAGACCCGCAAGTGCGTGTTCTGCTCCAAGAAGGGGAAGGGGCAGGTGATCGACTACAAGGACACCGCACTGCTGCGCACCTACATCAGCGAGCGGGGCAAGATCCGCGCCCGCCGCGTCACCGGTAACTGCGTACAGCACCAGCGCGACATCGCGATCGCGGTCAAGAACGCCCGCGAGGTTGCGTTGCTGCCGTTCAGTTCGTCGACGCGGTAAGCCTGCAGGACTGTAAGGAAAGACTCCAGAAATGAAACTGATTCTGACCGCAGAGGTGGACCACCTCGGCACGGCCGGCGACACCGTCGAGGTGAAGGACGGGTACGGGCGCAACTACCTGCTGCCGCGCGGACTGGCGATCGTGGCCAGCCGGGGCGCCGAGCGCCAGGCCGAGGCCATCCGGCGGGCCCGCGAGGTCAAGACTGTCCGCGGCCTCGAGCATGCCAACGAGCTGAAGGCAGCGTTAGAGGGCCTGGGCACGGTTGACCTCCCGGCCAGGACTGCCTCCGACAGCGGCAAGCTGTTCGGTTCGATCACGCCCGCCGATGTCGTGGGCGCGATCAAGAAAGCCGGCGGACCCAATCTCGACAAGCGGACGGTTCAGCTGCCAAAGGGGCACATCAAGACCCTCGGCACGTACCCGGTCGAGGTTCGGCTACACCCGGACGTGGATGCCGCCGTGTCCGTGAACATCGTCGCCGAGCAGTAGACGCCACCGTCAATTACCGGCGTGAAGGACGTGATCGGTCCTCACGCCGGTGTTGCTGTGTTTCTGGCGAACACATGGCGGGTATAGCCGCACAGCGAAGCTAACCTGCCGTTAACCTGCGCGGTGCGGGCGGGAAACACAACACGCCCGAAACAGCAACCCGGCGCGACACGCCGAAGAAATTGTCATCCACAGTTTGTTCCCACCATTGTGGTCCGCTTATCTGCGGGGATGTGCTAGGTGGCGACATTGCTCCACAGGTTCTCCCCAGCGCCTCAACACTGGCGAACTGCCCTATCCACACCCCATCCACAAGTTCATAAACAGGCCCCCCTTGCGGTCTCTCCAGCAACGTCTAGCGTTGGCCGTCGCGAGGCAGTTTCGGCGCCGGGGATGTTGTGCCCGTCGGGGGTCTGGCTTACAGTCACGGTAGCGACTATCGAACGCATGTTCGACGGGCGGCTTCGAGGGGAGGTGTGGATGCGTCGTGGCTGTCGTGGATGATCGTGGGCACTCGGGTCTAGACGTCCCCCCGCCCAGTGAGGACTTCGGTCGCCAGCCGCCGCAGGACGAGGCGGCTGAGCAGGCCGTACTCGGCGGGATGCTGTTGAGCAAGGACGCCATCGCCGATGTGCTCGAGCGGCTCCGCCCCAGCGACTTCTACCGGCCCAACCACCAAAGCGTCTACGACGCGATTCTCGACCTGTACGGCCGCGGCGAGCCAGCCGACGCGGTGACGGTGGCCGCCGAGCTGGACCGGCGTGGCCTGCTCCGCCGGATCGGCGGCGCGCCGTATCTGCACACGTTGATCTCCACCGTGCCGACCGCCGCCAACGCCGGGTTCTACGCGGGCATCGTCGCGGAGAAGGCACTGCTGCGCCGGCTCGTCGAGGCGGGTACGCGCGTCGTTCAGTACGGCTACGCCGGCGCCGAGGGCTCCGATGTCGCCGAGGTCGTGGACCGGGCACAGGCCGAGATCTACGACGTCACCGAGGGGCGAATGTCGGAAGACTTCGTCCCGCTCGAAGACCTGCTGCAGCCGACGATGGACGAGATCGACGCGATCGCGTCGAACGGTGGTCTGGCCCGCGGCGTACCGACCGGATTCACCGAGCTCGACGACCTGACGAACGGTCTGCACCCGGGCCAGATGATCATCGTGGCGGGCCGTCCGGGTATGGGGAAATCGACCGCAGCATTGGATTTCTTGCGCTCGTGCTCCATCAAGAACCGGATGGCCAGCGTCGTGTTCTCGCTCGAGATGAGCAAGTCCGAGATCGTGATGCGGCTGTTGTCCGCCGAGGCGAAGATCAAACTTGCCGATATGCGGTCGGGTCGGATGAGCGATGACGACTGGACGCGACTGGCCCGCCGGATGAGTGAGATCAGCGAGGCACCGCTGTACATCGACGATTCGCCGAACCTGACGATGATGGAGATCCGCGCCAAGGCGCGCAGGCTCAGTCAGAAGGCCGGCCTCAAGCTCGTCGTGGTCGACTACCTACAGCTGATGTCGTCGGGCAAGAAGTTCGAATCGCGCCAACAGGAAGTGTCCGAATTCTCGCGCAGTTTAAAGCTTTTGGCGAAGGAGCTCGAGGTCCCGGTGGTCGCGGTCAGCCAGCTGAATCGCGGGCCTGAACAACGCACCGACAAGAAGCCGATGCTTTCCGACCTCCGTGAGTCGGGATCGCTGGAACAGGATGCGGACATGGTCATCCTGCTGCACCGCCCCGACGCGTTCGATCGCGATGACCCGCGCGGCGGTGAGGCAGACTTCATCGTCGCCAAGCACCGCAACGGCCCGACCAAGACCGTCACCGTCGCGCATCAACTGCACCTGTCGCGCTTCACGAACATGGCGAAGTAGCCGCGCACTCAGCGGGCGGGTGCCGAGCATATGGTCATGACTCCCCGGACTGGCGCTCAGCGCCTCGTCTCGTACCTGGTCAGGACCACGCCGCCGGGGAAGCGTCCGCGTCTCCACGAGGTTCAGGTTCACCCAGCTGTCCAGCGTGGTGAAGAACGGCGTGCCGCCGCCCACCAGGACCGGGTAGGTGGCCAGCGCGTACTCGTCGATCAGCCCGGCCCGCATGGCCGCCCCGGCGAGCGTCGCGCCGCCGATGCTCCATCGGCCCGCCGTCCTCGGCCTTGAGCCGGGTGATCTCGGCGACCGCGTCGCCGGTGACCAGGCGGGTGTTCCAGTCGACCTTGTCGATCGTCGAGGAGAACACCACCTTCGGCGTGTCCCGCCAGTTCCGCGCGAACTCGATCTCCGCCGGGGTGGCGTCGGGCTGCTGGTCGCCGGTCGGCCAGTAGGAGCTCATCGTCTCCCACAGCTTGCGCCCGTACAGCGACAGGCCGGTCGCCCGCTCCTGGTCGGGCCACCACTGGAACAGCTCGTCGCTCGGCGGCCCGCTCCAGCCGATGTCGTCGCCGGGCGCGGCGATGTAGCCGTCCAGGGTCAGGTTCATGCCGTAGATCAGTTTCCGCATGGCGCCAGCCTCCCGTGAGTCGGTCTCCGGCGTAAAGACCGGCGCTGCGCGGGAAACTCATCGGTGCGCGATCTGGGCCTCGCCCTCGCACGGCAGCGGCCCGTCGGCGAACGGACCCGGGCACCCAAACTCAACCAGGCCGCCAAACACCTCGGCGTCCAGAAAGGCCGCCCTTACTCGAGATGTCATGTCTCGCAACGGCACTGAGAACGCCCATCACCGGCCGGTTCACGCCCGGCGTAGCCGCCAGATCGTCTCGGCCGGCCAGCGTCGAGCCCAGGCCAAAGCCGCCGCCGACCGGTAGGAGCTGATCGCGTTCGGCGCGGGCCGCGGCTCGATCAGGTCTTCGATCACGAAATCGTTGGCGCGGAACAACCGGATCCATTCTCCGAACGGCAGCTGGAACGATACTTCCTCCCCATCATCGATGACATGCATGCCGAAGTAGTCGAGCGCTAGCCGCTCGCCGACCTCCTCGGCATCAAGCGGCCAGCAGATCGTTTCGATCGGTGAGTGGTGATTGAACGCGAACAGCCCGCCCGGCCGGAGAAGGCGCGCCACCTCGGGCACCGTCCGGTACGGGTCGGCGAAGCTCATCGCTCCGTGGTCGCAGAACACCACGTCGAAGCTGGCGGCCGGGAGCGGCACCGCCTCGGCGCTGGCATGGACGAGCGGGAAGTCGACGCCTGCCTCGGCCATCAGCCGGCGGGCGTGCTCGAGCTGACGTCGCGACAGGTCCAACCCAACCGGGTGGGCGCCCAACCTGGCCAGCGCGATCGACCATTGAGCGGCGCCGCAACCGAACTCGAGGATGTCGCGACCAATGAAGTCGCCGAGGACGCGCAACTCGAATTCAGGGATCCGGGCCGTCCCCCAGGCGAGCCCGCCGCTCTCGGCCAGGTCCTCACCGTGGCGGGCCTGGTATTCATCGCTGAAGTCATCCCACATCGCCCGGTTGCGGGCGGCGTGCTCGGCCGGGGCGCCGGGGTCGCTCACGGCGCGGGATTCGCTCGGCATGACAGGTCATGCTAAGCCAAACCGCTCAAGAGGACCGGCAGGCCGTCCAACAGGGGCAGCCTAGGCCGCGCGACCAGCAGCCGTCGTAGGAAAACGAAGTGTTCTGTGAGACAAACCGCGGTGCACTCGTCGTGACATAGATGGGAGAAGCCCGCCCGCCGAAACGGCGGCAGCCGCTTCACTTGCCCTGTTTCCGACCCTGCGGTGCGCTACTTGATCCCCACCACCATCGAGTCGGGGCCGGCCAGGTGCTCGACGTAGCTCTCGCTGAAGCCCGCGTCGGCCATCCAGCCGCGACAGTCCGCGCCCGTGTAGTCGAAGCCGCCGGCGCCTCGATCAGCATGTTCAGGCTCATCAGCAGTCCAAATGCGTTCTCGCGCCGGTCATCATCGATGATCGCCTCGTAGACGATCAGTGCCCCGCCATTCGGCAGCGCGTCATAGGCCTTCTGCAGAAGCATCCGTTTCTGGTCGAGGTCCCAGTCGTGCAGGATGTGGCCCATGATGATCACGTCCGCGCTGGGCAACGGGTCGGTGAAGAAGTTGCCCGCCGTGAAACGCAAGCCGGTCGGCGAGCCCGAATCGTGCGACGTAGGCGTTGAAGATCGGCTCGACGGGCGGCAGGTCGAAGCCGCCGCCGGTCAGATGCTCATGGGCAGTCGCGATCGCGACCGGGACCGCGCCTTGCGCACAGCCGATGTCGATCACGCTGCCGTAGTCGCGCCACGGGAATTTGGCGGCGATCGCCTCGCCCGTCGCGCGGCTGAGGCCACTCATCGCGGCAGCGAATTGCGCAAGCTTTTCGGGATCGGCATATAGCGTCTCGAAGAAGTCGCCGCCGGTCTTGACTTCGCTCTGCGGCTGCCCGTCCTCAGACCCTCGGTGAGCGATCCCCAGAACGCGTAGAGGCGGGCGTTCAACATTTCCAACATGCCGCCCAAATACGTGGGCTTCGCAGGGTCGAGGAACAGGTCGGTCTCTGGGGTGTTGGAGTACCGGCCGTCGTGTCGCGGTCGAGCATCCCGAGCGCGACCAGCGCGTCGAAGAAATCGCGCGCGCTGCGCGGGTGCAGGCCGAGTCGGTCGCGGAGCTGTCGGCGTCCAGTGGCCCGCCTCGCTCAGCACCCCGAAGAACTTCAGCTCGACAGCACTGAGCAACGTCTTCGAGCCCCAGTAACCAAAGCCCAGCTCCATGATCCGGTCGGGTACCGGCGCCACAACCTCCTCGGCAGACGACATCATGGTCGGTTTGTTCATTTGAATCCTCCCTGGCGAAAGCAGGCTAGCCGCTTAGCTGATGACGGGGACGACGACACCGTTACGCCGAGCGCACGCGAGTCGACCGTCGGCGAGGCAGAGGGCACGTCTTTGGCGCCGACGGCCAATCCTCCGAATAGTCTCGTCGAGGCGGCTCCGTCGATCGATCCCAGAATTCTGGGTAGTCGAGGCGCTTACGCGTCACTAGGGGGCCGATGACGTCGCTGGCGAGAATCTACAACCCGTCTTCTCTTCTGAATCGGCAACCGACGCGAGTCCGTCGATGAGTTCGCGTTGCCGACGGGGTCGAAACTCGAGTGGCGAACGCAGCGTCACAACACTGAGAAGGAGAACCGGTGACCACGATTGAGCTCTATCACGAGACCTTTGGCAGCCCCGGGCAGCGAACACCTCTGTTGCTCGTTCATGGCGGCGCCGGAACGATCGGCACGCATTGGGGTCACGCGATCCCCAAGTTCGCAGCCGATCGACTCGTGATCGGGGTCGAGTTGCAGGGCCACGGTCACACACGCCACGCGGCACGGGCCTACACCTTCGAGAATTCGGCCGACGACATCGCAGTTCTGGTCCGCGCGTTGGGAATCGAACGCGTCGACATCGCGGGGTTCAGTAACGGCGGGCCCACCGCGATGCGATTCGCGCTTCGACATGCCGACCTGACCCGGCGCGTCGTCGTGGCGCGGGCTTCTATCGGCGCGACGGAATGATCGAGGGATTCTGGGACAACTTCGACGATCCCCAGCTCGACTCCATGCCAGCCACACTGAAGCAGGCCTACTCGGCGATCAATCCGGACCCGGCCGATCTGTATGCGATGTTCCAGCTTGACGTCTCGTTGATGAGGGACTTCCGGGACTGGGACGATGCGGAGCTGGCCGCTCTGAAAGCGCCCGTCCTGTTCATCAGCGGTGACCGCGACGTCGTCCTGCCCGAACACACAATCCGCATGGCGCGCCTCGCGCCACATGGCCGAGCGCTGGTCGTACCGGCCGGACACGGCGACTACCTGGGTGCAGCGGACGCCGGCGACGTGGACGCCGAATTGGCGGGAGCGTGTTTAGGCCTTATCCACCGATTCCTCAACGAAAGCGATTCGTAGGCCTCGAGGCGCCGGTGGTCTTGGTCAGCCGACTAGTCCAGCCGTGTTGTGGAGTACGGTCCCGTGTCGTACCGTCAACCTAATTGATTAGCCACCCTAGGGGAAATTCCGATTTCCTACCGTCCGCGCCTGTCGCCGCTCATGAAAGGGTCACGGATGCAGCGGGTTTCGACCAGACGGGCTCCTCAGCCAACGCTGGATGTTACTGGTGGCGGTGGCTGTGCTCGCGGTGGCTGGATTCGCTGTGTACCGGCTGAACGGCATCTTCGCCTCACAGGACGTCACGTCCACGCCCAGCGGCTCCGAGAACGACATCGTCCCGTTCAACCCCAAGCACGTGGTCATGGAGGTGTTCGGGCCGCCCGGGCACGGTGGCGACCATCACCTACCTGGACGTGAACGCCCAGCCGCAGCGCGCCGACGCCGTCGACGCTGCCCTGGGCCTACGACACCACCACCACCCAACCGCCGTCTTCGTCAACGTCTCCGCCCAGGGTGACAGCGACTCCATCGGTTGCCGAATCAAGATCGACGACGCAGTCAAGGACGAAAGAACGGCCAACACACTGAACGCCTACACCTACTGCCTGGACAAATCCGGATGACCCACCACACCATCCCGCAGCATTCGGGGCACAGGGTTCCGGATTCGATCCGGCGGTTCTCCGTGCTGATCGCGCTGTTTTGGCTGAGCCTGGCGGTGCTGACCAACGTGTTCGTGCCGCAATTGGAGACCGTCGCCGAGAAGCACAACGTGTCGCTGAGCCCCCAGGATGCGCCGTCGTTGCAGGCCAGTAAACGCATCGGCAAGGTGTTCGGCGAATTCGATTCCGACAGTTCGGCGATGATCGTCCTTGAGGGCGATCAGCCGCTCGGTGCCGACGCGCACCACTACTACGACGGCTTGATTCAAAAGCTCTGCCAGGACACCAAGCACGTAGAGCACATCCAGGACTTCTGGGGCGACCCGCTGACGGCGGCCGGCTCGCAGAGTAACGACGGCAAGGCGGCATTGGTGCAGCTGTACCTCGCCGGCAACCAGGGCGAGTCGCTGGCCAATGAGTCCGTCGATTCGGTGCGTGACATCGTCAATCACACACCACCCCCGCCGGGTCTCAAGGCGTATGTCACCGGCGCCGCGCCTCTGGTCACCGATCAGTTCGAGGTGGGCCGCCACGGCACCCTGAAGACCACCTTGATCACCCTCGGGGTCATCGCGGTGATGCTGTTCTCGCTCTACCGTCGCCTCACCACGGTGTTTCTCGTGATTTTCACGGTGATGATCGAGTTGACCGCGTCCCGCGGCGTTGTCGCCGTGCTCGCGAACGCCGGCATCATCGAGCTGTCGACATATTCGACAAACCTGCTGACGCTACTGGTCATCGCCGCCGGAACCGACTATGCGATCTTCATTCTCGGCCGCTTCCACGAAGCGCGTTACGACGGGCAGGATCGCGTCTCGGCGTTCAACACGATGTACCACGGAACCGCGCACATCATCTTGGGTTCGGGCCTGACGATTGCAGGCGCGGTGTTGTGTCTGACCTTCACCCGGCTTCCGTATTTCAACAGCCTGGGCGTTCCCGCCGGCATCGGCGTCCTCGTCGCGGTGGTGGCGGCGTTGACCCTGGCGCCGGCCTTACTGATCATCGGCCGTCATTTCGGTCTGTTCGAACCCAGCCGGCGCTTGCAAACCCAGGGCTGGCGGCGCATTGGCACGGCGATCGTCCGGTGGCCCGTCCCCATCCTGCTGGTGACGGTCGCCATTGCCGCCATCGGTCTGCTCTCGCTGTCGGGATACAAGACGAGCTACGACGCCCGACCTTTTATGCCCGCCAGTGCGCCGGCGAATGTCGGATACGCGGCCGCCGAGCGCCATTTTTCGGAGGCACGGCTCAATCCCGAACTGTTGATGGTCGAAGCCGACCACGATTTGCGAAATTCGACGGACATGATCCTGCTCGAGCGCGTCGCCAAGGCGGTCTTCCACACCGACGGCATCGCACAGGTGCAGTCGATCACCCGGCCGCTCGGCACCCCGCTGGACCACACGTCGATACCGTTCCAGATCAGCGCGGGCAGCGCGTCTCAGATCAACAACCTGCCCTTCCAACAGGCCCGCGGTGCCGACCTGCTCAAGCAGGTCGACACGATCAACAACTCGATCGACGTGCTGCGGCAACAGTATGCGTTGCAACAACAGTCCGGCGCGGCAACCGACGAGCAGACCAAGACATTCCAGCAGACGGTCGCCGTGGCCAACGACCTGCGCGACAAGATCGCCGACTTCGACGACTTCTTCCGGCCCATGCGCAACTACTTCTATTGGGAGCCACACTGTTTCGATATCCCGGCCTGCGCCGCGATTCGATCGCTCTTCGACGCACTCGACGGCATCGACGCGCTGACAGACCAGCTCGCCAGCGTCTCGGGGAGCATCAACAAGCTGGATGAGCTCCAGCCAAAGCTGCTCGCGCTGATTCCCCCTCAGATCGCCAGCCAGGAGACCAACCGAGAGCTGACGCTGACGAACTACGCCACCACATCGGGCATCGACGATCAGACGGAGGCGGCACTGCAGAACTCCACCACTTTGGGCCAGGCGTTCGACGCGTCGAAAACCGACGACTCGTTCTACCTCCCGCCAGAGGCGTTCACCAACCCCGAATTCCAGCGCGGGCTGAAGCTGTTCCTGTCACCGGACGGCAAAGCTGCGCGAATGATCATCACCCATGAAGGCATTCCTGCGACCCCCGAAGGCATTTCGCACATCGATGCCATCAGACACGCCGCGCAGGAGGCCGTCAAAGGCACGCCCCTGGCCGGATCCAAGATCTTCATCGCGGGTACCGCGGCCACCTACAAAGACATTCAGGATGGCGCCAAATACGATCTGATCATCGCCGGAATCGCCGCGCTCAGCCTGATTTTGCTCGTCATGATGTTCATCACCCGAAGCATCGTCGCCGCGATCGTCATCGTGGGCACCGTGGCCCTGTCGTTGGGTGCCTCTTTCGGGCTTTCCGTGCTGATTTGGGAGGACCTTTTCGGTATCCCGCTGTACTGGATCGTGCTGGCGCTGGCCGTGATTCTGTTACTGGCTGTGGGGTCGGACTACAACCTGCTGCTGATCTCTCGGTTCAAGGAGGAGATCGGCGCCGGCTTGAACACGGGCATCATCCGGGCGATGGCGGGCTCCGGCGCGGTGGTCACCGCCGCCGGTCTGGTGTTCGCGGCGACGATGGCGTCGTTCGTGTTCGCCGATTTGCGGATTCTCGGTCAGATCGGGACCACGATCGCCCTCGGTCTGCTGTTCGACACGCTGATCGTCCGTTCATTCATGACGCCGTCCATCGCAGCGCTGCTCGGGCGCTGGTTCTGGTGGCCGCTGAACGTGCGCCAGCGTCCCGTCCCCCAGGCGTTTGGCTCCAACGACCAGAAGAGGCGACAACTCCCTCTGTGGGAGGACGAGGGCTCAGCGGTTACTTCCGAATCACCGCCACGCCGCTAGCCGTGGCGAGCTCGCCGGATGAGTCGGGCGCCGTCACCGAGACATCCCGCAGTTTCCCTTTCAACCGCGCGACCTTGCGCAGCTGAGCGGCGATGTTCATGGAGGTCAGCATCGGGATTCCTCCGATAAACGTTCGGAAGGAGGGATGGCCGCCATCTATGTGGAGCACGAAAAGGCAGCCGACCACGTAGAAGAATCCGATGGTGAACAGAGCCGCGGGTATCGCGTATGCGAGCGGTGACCGGGCGTCGGCAACCAGTTCGGCGGCATAGTCCACTTCTTCTTGCGACATGGGTTCGCGCTTGCGGAGTTTGGCCAGCACCGCTTTATGGGCGCCCACCTTTTCACCCAAAGGATGGGATGTCCGCTTCTCCAGCCGGCCGATGTAGACGAATACGCAAGTGGCGAAGACGATTTCCATCACGGCAGCAAGTACCGTGAGATCACCCCACGGACCGAGATTCACCCTGGCGCTCCCTTGCTCGCAACTCTAGAAACGCTACCTGAACTAAGTAATTTTGTCGGGGGCCGCCGCTCAGCGGAAGCGGACGTTCAACGTCGCGAGGCCGAAGATCTTCCGGCCCCCGGACTTCGCGGTGACGATGACGACGCCTGTGCGCGTGGCAGGGTCCAGCGACTTGATCCGGCCGCCGAACTCGATGTCTGCGCCTTCGGCGGCCGACACGATCGCGGGCTGCGACAGCCGCACCGCATAGCGAGTAACCGCACCGGGGTCGCCCGACCATGCGGAGGCGAATCCGGCACCCAGCCCCATGGTGAGCATTCCGTGGGCGATCACGTCGGGCTGCCCTGCCAGCTTGGCGATGTCCTCGTCCCAGTGAAGCGGGTTGGCATCGCCGGCCACGCCCGAATAGTTCACCAGGTCGCCGCGGGACAGCCGGGCGTGGTGCACCGGTACCTCGTCGCCGACCTTCACGTCATCGAAGGACGGCGTCCCTGGCGTGCGGCTCGTGCCGCCCTCGGCGATCCGAACCTCGCCCGCGGGGCCGCACCGTCTTCTGGTAGGCGGCAGGGGAATCGTCGACACCGAGCATGTTCACGTCGTGCATCATCACGCCCTGAACGGCCGTCCTGATCGCCGGATCGACATCCTCGGCGGTGACGCCGACGACGGTGGTGTGCAGGGTATGCACCCGCTCGCCGGCAGCGTCGGTGAAGGTGTTGGTCACGGTGATCAGGTCTCTTCCGGCGATCCTGCGCACCGATGTCAGTTCGACGTCGATGCGCAGTTCGTCGCCCTCCACGATCGGTCGGTGCTGCTCGAAGACCTCCTCGGTCTGCAGGTACATGTCGTAACCGACGACCACCGATTCGAACATGCGCTGATTGCAGGCCATGGCCGGGGCAGACGTGAACGTCAGCGGCGCCACCAGACCCGAGTAGCCCAGTTCCGCGGCGGCGGCGATATCCCAGTGCGCGGGGTGATAGTTCTGCACTGCACGGGCGAATTCGCGTACCTTCTCGCGACCCACCAGATAGGTGTCGTGCATCTGGTAGTGATGGCCGACCCGCGATTCGAGCGCCGACGCTTCTGCTGCTGCGGTCATGAATGTGCTCAACTCTTCTATCGGCTTGTTCGCTGAGGCCGACCAAAGCACACTAACGCGCGGACACCGTGGCGAATCACGCCGATACACTTCGCCGGCACCCGCGTTGCATCACGTCCGGTGTGCAACGCCGAATTTTGACCGATCCGTCAAACACGAAGTGCCCGCGGGTTTTTGCCAGCAAGATCCTGAATTGCGCACGGATCGGTATCGGACCTGTGACTATATGTATCCGAGACTTCGAGAATGGCAAACGGCAGGGTTGCTCATTTGTTTCACAGTGAGGAGCGGCAGATGACTAGGGTGACGGCGTCGCGAGTGCGCGACACGCTGATCAGGGCGGCAGTCGCGGCAGCAGTTGCCGGAGTAGCGGTGATGGGTGCGACCGTTCCGGCGAGTGCAACACCCGCCGTCCAGGATGATCCGGGATGCGAGATGTTCGGCTGGCGGCATCCGCTCTGCGCGGGAGGCGCGTTCGAGTCGCCGCCGGACGATGGCATTCCGGGAGACAACGCGGCGGAAGGCGGCATACCGGCCCCGGCGATGGTGCCGAACGTCGACGGCTCGCTCAGCCCCCCCGGCACGCCTGGGGCCATATAGCTCGGCGACCGCGAAAACCGCTGCCGTTGAAGCGATTCTGTTTGTCATCCCGTTTTTGAAGCCGTTGCGGTATGGACAGCCCTACCCTGAAGACGCAGGCGCACCGGATGGGAGCGAATCCGACAAATGCCTACCGTCGAGAACATGAGCACCGCCCCCACGCTGGCCGATACGGCGAAGCCGCAGCGATTCGGCTTCTTCCGTCAGCTCGGCATCGACACCGGCTACGTCCTGCTCGGATTCCCGCTCGCCATCGCGAGTTTCAGCGTCCTCGTCACCGGGTTCTCGGCCGGGCTCAGCACGCTCGTCGTCGTCGTCGGCCTGCCCATCCTTGCCGGCACGTTGGTCGTCGCCCGATTCTTCGCCGATGTCGAGCGGCTGCGCATTCCCGCCGTGCTGCGCCGGCCGCTGATCCGGCCGACCTACCGGGCGGCCGAACCGGGTGCCGGCGTCTGGAAGCGGATCGTCACCCCGCTGACGCAGAGCCAGTTCTGGCTCGATCTCGTGCACGGCGTCCTGCATTTCCCGATCGCGGTGGCCACCTTCAGCATCGTCGTCAGCTGGTGGGCGTCGGCGATCGGCGGCACGTTGACCATCGCTTGGGATTGGAGCATCCCGCGCGGTCCGGACAACCAGTCGCTCGCCCAGCTGATCGGGCTCGGCGACAGCACCTTCGCCCGGATCGGCCTGCAGACCGCAATCGGCCTGGTCTGCCTGATCAGCCTCCCGATCGTGGTGCGAGGCTGCGCCCTGGTCTCCGCCGGCTTCAGCCGCCTCCTGCTGACCGGCGTGGCCGAGATGCGCCAGTCGATCACCGTGCTGACGGAGCAGAAGGCCGCCGCGGTCTCCGCCGAAGCAACCGCGCTGCGCCGGCTGGAACGCGATATCCACGACGGCCCCCAACAACGACTCATCCGCCTCGCGATGGACCTGAGCCGCGCCCGCCAACACCTGCACAGCGACCAGGACGCGCTCCGAGCGGCGCTCGACGAAGCGGTTGGCCAGACCCAGGAGACCTTGGACGAGCTGCGGTCGCTTTCCCGCGGGATCGCGCCGCCGGTGCTCATCGACCGCGGTCTGCCGAGCGCGCTGGCCGCGCTGGCCGTTCGGTGCACCGTGCCGGTCGAGCTCGCCGTCGACCCGGAGCTTGGCACGCCGGCCGGCCGTCTCGACGCGGCGGTCGAGACCACCGCGTACTTCACGGTCGCCGAGGCGCTGACCAATGTCGCCAAACACAGCGGCGCGGGGAACTGCTGGGTCACCGTGGCGCACGGTGCCCGGCCGGGTCGGCGTCGAGATCGTCGACAACGGGGACGGCGGCGCGCATGTGGCCAAGGGACATGGCCTGTCGGGCCTCGCCGACCGTGTGCGGGCCACCGGTGGCACGCTGAGCGTCGTGAGTCCTGCCGGGGGCCCGACGACGGTCGCGGTGGAGCTGCCGTGCTGAGAGTCGTGGTGGCCGACGATTCGGTTCTCCTGCGGGAGGGTCTCATTCGGCTGCTGACCGAGAACGGCCATGACGTCGTCGCCGCGGTCGGTGACGGCCCTTCTCTGGTGCAAGCCATCGAGGAGCACCGGCCCGACGTCTCGGTGGTGGACGTCCGGATGCCGCCGACGCACACCGATGAGGGACTGCGTGCCGCGGTCGAGGCCCGCACGCGGGTGCCCGGTTCGCCGGTGCTCGTGCTGTCCCAGTACGTCGAGGTGTCCTATGCCGACGACCTGCTCGCCGACGGCGCCGGTGGGATCGGCTATCTGCTCAAGGACCGGGTCGCGGCGATCGCCGATTTCCTGGATGCGGTGGACCGGGTCGCGTCCGGTGGCACGGTGCTCGATCGGGACGTGGTCGCGCAGTTACTGGTCCGCCGCCGTCGTGACGACCCGCTGCGGGAGCTGACTGCGCGTGAGCGCGAGGTGCTCGCGTTGATGGCCGAGGGCCGCTCCAACACCAACATCGCCAGCACCTTGGTGGTGAGCGACGGCGCGGTCGAGAAGCACATCCGCAACATCTTCGCCAAGCTGATGCTGCCGCCAGACGACGAACAGCATCGCCGGGTGCTCGCCGTGCTGACTTACCTGCGTGAGCTAGACCCGGGCCACGGAGATGCCGGGTCACGCGTAGGTCACCTGGTAGGTCCCGTGGACCTTGTACACGAGTTCCCCGTTCACGGAGATCGTGAAAGGCTCCGTGAACTCCTCGTCGACGTCGCCGGGCTCGAGGTCCGATCCCCGGCGCGAGACGGTCACCAGTATCTGATCCCCGGCCCACTCCAGGCACTCCTCGAAGTTGCCACTGGACTGCCAGTTCGCGGCCCCGGTGTACTCGGGGTAGCCGGTGCCCGCGGGGCAGAACTCACCGAAGTCGGTGTCGTCGTCGTATCCCTTTGCGCGGATGCGGATCTCGCCTGGGGTGTCGTTGAGGGTGACCGTGACGTTCGGGTGGACGCTCGTACCGCTTTCGATGCTGTGCGTGTCCGAGATGTCACCCCATTTCTGGGGTTCCTGGCTGCCGGCGTTGAAGTAGAAGAAGCAGTCGCAGTCTCCGGCGAGAGCGCCATCGCTGTCGTCGATCATCTCGATCTCGGCGAAGTTCACTACCACCCGCCGCGTCAGCGTCTTAAAGGTACCGGTCTTGAACTGCTCATTGCCGTTGGTGTCGTGCGCCCGCACGACGTAGTGATACGTCGTGTTCGAGTCCAGGTTTGCAAGCGGCGGCTTCCACGACTTGGTCGGCAGAATCGTTGCGTTGGTGGACATCACGGCGGACGGGTTGCTCCACGTGCCGTCGTCGTTCGGCTTCGTGGTGCTCGCCTCGACTGTGATGATCGCGGTTTCGCTCGTCTCGATCGTGAACTGCGCCCAGCCGCCGTGCGGCACCACGTCGGCGGTAGTAATGCACTGCATTGCGCAGCCGAAGTCGAAATTGGGCGGCGGTGGCCGCTTCGTGGTGATCACGAGCGGCGCGCCGAGCGGTTCATTGGTGATCGCCGCGTTGAGCTGAGCGGTGTAGGTCTTGTCTTTGGTGACCGTCAGCGGCACGGTGCCCGTGCTCGGTGGTGAACCCACGGTCTGGACGAGTACCGGCGCGGGCGTGCCGCTCTCCGTGACGGTCAAGGTAGCCAGGTAGAAGCCGGGTTCAAGGGACCACGTCAGCTCGATCGTCTTCGTGTCTTGCCCCCACCCGATGACTACCGGGTTCTCGCTGGCCAGGATCTCCGGCGGCGCGGCCTGAGCCGCCGGCCCGCTGATCGGCTGTAGCAGTGCAACAGTACCAGCGTCAGAAGGATGATCATGCGTCGGGCGAACCTGCCCGTGGGACACGCCGTCGCGATGGTCTTCATGGTGCGCTTCTTCCGTTGCCGGGTCGGGTGGACCGCTCTCATGGGTAGGAGCGGCCACCGCGCGCCGGTCGGACACTTTTTGCGCGACTATTTCCGGAAGGTCCAAACTCGTGACGGTTGGTTCTCGCCGTGCTGACTTACCCAGAAAATGAATGTCGGCTCCGATGGTGCTGCCACAGCTGCGCCGAGCGGCGCCAATCAGACCGTCGTAGAAGCCTCGTCACCGGCGCGCTACACGTCTTCCGATACACCGACTTTCACCCGCGACGTCGATGTCCTGGTCGAGGGCCACAGCTTCTCCGTCTCAGCCGATTTCGGCCATCTCAAGTAGTTCCCAACTTAACCGCGCCTCGCCAGATACGAGGCGAAGCCGAATCTCTCGACCAGCGTGAGCCAGTCCGTCCCCGAGACCACGTACTCAGCGCGCACAGCTTCCGTAGGCACGTTGTCAGGCCACGAAAATCGATGGTCCAAGCCTGTGACGGTGTCGTTACATCCGATGGTCAGTGGTGGCATACCAGGAACGGACACATACATGCCTGGCATCGTGGACCAGTAATCGGTCGCTGCATCGCTCAGGATATGACCGACCGTTGGGAACCAATGCCTGGCGGAGCAGGGGCGGTAGGTCACCGGTGTCGCGGTCACCTGCGCGGGCGACACCGCGGCGATGACCCCATTGCTAGTCGGGTCGATCACCCGGATCGCTTCTGTGCCAACGTCGATGGCCAGGCGCGGGTGGTTGGCGGATTCCAGAAATGCCTGTTTCTTGCGTACTGCAAACGTCCCCATCTCCTGGATCAACAGGGCGTTGGGGAACAACAGGCAGCGAGTCGATGGCCCCGGTGCAGCGGGTCGCACATCCAGCCCACTCCGGCCGCCGGCCATGCTGAGAATTGCCTCGTAATCGGGGGCCGACAGCCAAGCGTCGACGTCCACAGGTAGCCCGTAGCCCGCGTCCGGCGCATCGAGCCGAGTTCCTGCACCAACGCGATGATCTCGGCCGCCGAGTACCAATCGGTTCGGGCCGCATTGCAGGTGTAGCGCGGTACCCATCGTCATACCGCCGGTCACTCCCCAGCTGCCCAGCTTCGCGTCGCTGAATGAATAGACATCACCTGGCCGCTTATTGACGGTCAGGCCATCGCTCGTGACGGAAATGACGATCTTCACGCGGCGAGACCACCAGGTCCAGGCGTAGACGCCCCCGAAGAGAAGAACGAGACCAACGGCTTGGAAACCGTGTACCGATGCTCGCTCGATCCACTCGGAACCGTCCTCGGCGAGTGACTGCACACCCAACCACAGGCCGCCGAGAACGGCAGAGAACGCGAGGATCGCGACCACCATCACGGCGTACGACGTGCCGGGGTTCTTTCGCCAGGCGGGTGTCGTTGTGGAGGCCACTTTGGAGCCCCAGAACGGGGGATGTGCCACGAACTGGCGCGACGCCGCCGGTCCTTCGTTGATGTTCATCGCAAAACCATCCCTCCCACGGAGGGCTACCGATCCCAAGTCGGGACACTTTTCAAAGAGTTCGACCGCCGATGTCGAGATCGTCCTGACGGCTCCGTCCCAGGGATGAGCGACCAACTAGGGTCGCCAGTTGCGAAGGGAGAAAATCATGGCCAAGTACCTGTTCCTCAAGCACTATCGGGGCGCGCCTGCGTCCGTCAACGACGTGCCGATGGACCAGTGGACGCCCGCCGAGATCGAGGCGCACGTGCAGTACATGGAGGACTTCGCGGACCGCCTGAAAGACAGCGGCGAGTACGTCGACAGTCAGGCTTTGGCGTCGGAGGGCGCCTGGGTCCGCTCCGACGGCGAGGGCAAGCCGCCGGTGACCGACGGCCCGTTCGCCGAAACGAAGGATCTGATCGCGGGCTTCATGATCATCGACGTCGACTCCTACGAGCGCGCCGTCGAGCTGGCCGGCGAGTTGTCCGCGGCGCCCGGCGCAGGCGGCAAGCCGATTCACGAGTGGCTCGAGGTGCGGCCGTTCATGGGTGCTCCGACGACCGTCACCGAGTAATGGCCGCCGACGCGGTGGACGAGGCGCAACTGCGGGAGCTGATCCCCGGCGTCTTGGCGGCCCTCGTCCACCGCGGGGCGGACTTCGCGATCGCCGAGGACGCCGTCCAGGAAGCGCTGGTCCGGGTCGTCGAGACGTGGCCGAACCAGTACCCCGACGACCCCAAGGGTTGGCTGATCACCACGGCGTGGCGGCGCTTCGTCGATCTCACCCGATCCGACACCGCGCGCCACCGCCGCGAATCCCTGGTATCCAACGAGCCACCGCCAGGACCGACCTCTGCCGACGATGACACGCTGCAGCTCTACTTTCTCTGCGCGCACCCGAGCCTCACCTCCGCGTCGGCCGTCGCCCTGACGCTGCGTGCCGTCGGCGGCCTCACCACCCGCCAGATCGCGCAGGCCTACCTCGTGCCGGAAGCCACGATGGCACAACGGATCAGCCGCGCCAAGCGCACCGTGAGCGACGTCCGACTGGATGAACCCGGAAACCTGCGCACCGTGCTTCGGGTGCTGTACCTGGTGTTCAACGAGGGGTACAGCGGCGATGTCGACCTCGCCGAGGAGGCGATCCGGCTGGCCAGGCAGCTGGCCGCGATCACCGACGACACGGAGGTCGCGGGACTCCTCGCCCTCTTCCTGCTGCACCACGCGAGACGTGCTGCCCGGACGCGCGCCGACGGCAGCCTCGTGCCGCTCGCCGATCAGGACCGAGGACTGTGGCGGCGCGATCTGATCGCCGAGGGCGTGGAAATACTGCAGGCGGCGCTGGCCCGCGACCGGCTCGGGGAGTACCAGGCGCAGGCCGCTATCGCGGCTCTGCACGCCGACGCGCAGACCGCAGACGAGACCGACTGGGTGCAGATCGTCGAGTGGTACGACGAGCTCGTCCGGCTCACCGACAGCCCGGTGGTGCGGCTCAATCGCGCCGTCGCCGTCGGTGAGGCGGACGGACCGCAGGCGGGACTCGCCGCGCTCGCCGAGCTCGACCCGACGCTCCCGCGCTACACCGCATCAGCCGCCTACCTCCACGAGCAGGCCGGTGACACCGCCACGGCGACGAAACTTTACGTCGAGGCCGCCGCACAGGCGCAAAACCTCGCCGAGCGCAACCACCTCACGCTGCGGGCCGCCACCCTCCACCACCGCCGTTCGCGCGAAGACGGCTGAGGGTTGGTTTCGAAAAACAGGTAGCCCACTACGCGTGTCCCCGACCGTGAACCGGCGCGACGATCAAGGCCGGTCCATGGAAGGAGAGGACATGTCGAAACGTTTGGTGCTGTGTTGTGACGGCACGTGGAACAACCCCGACCAGAAGAGCCCGACCAACGTCACCAAGATCGCACTGGCACTCGCCCCCGTCGACTCGACCGGACGTGAGCAGCGAACCTTCTACCACCGTGGCGTCGGCACCAACCGATGGGAGCGGATCCGCGGCGGCGCGTTCGGCTTTGGGCTTTCTCGCAATGTCCGCGACACCTACCGCTTCCTCGTGCAGAACTACGACCCAGGCGACGAACTGTTCTTCTTCGGATTCAGCCGCGGTGCATATACCGCGCGCAGCACCGCAGGCTTTGTGCGAAACTGCGGCATCCTGCGGCGTGAACACGAGGATCGCGTCGACGAAGCGTATGCGCTCTACCGCGACAAGAGCAGCAAGACGCATCCGCGTGGGGTCGAGGCGACATTGTTCAGGCGCTCCTACTCACATGAAACCCGAATTCGTTTCATCGGCGTCTGGGACACGGTTGGCGCACTCGGCATTCCCATCGACGGCGCACTGATCAGCTTCATCAACCGACGGTGGGAGTTTCACGACCCCACACTCAGCGGCATCGTCGACGCGGCCTACCAGGCTCTGGCCATCGACGAGAAGCGGGGCCCGTTCCAACCCACACTGTGGACGCCGCCAGACAATCCACCACCCGAACAACACGTCGAGCAGGTGTGGTTCGCCGGTGTGCACTGCGATGTCGGCGGCGGCTACCCCGAACACGAGATCAGCGACATACCGCTGCTGTGGATGGCCGATCGCGCCCGCGCCTCCGGTTTGAGCTTCCGCGCCGAAGCGTTTACGCATATCGGCCCATCAGGTGATGGGGCAGGCAACATGGACGCCGAACGCCTGTGCACGTCCGTCCACCCCGATCCGTTCGGCGGCGTACACGAGTCCCGCAAAGGGCTCTATAAATTCATCCGGTCCACCGACCGGGACCTCGGTGTCACCGACCCGGCGCACGAATACGTCGCCTCGAGCGCTGTTGCCCGACGGGACGGCATGGCTGACTACGCGCCCCCGAAGCTGGTCAGCTATCTGGCAGGCAATCCCCGCGTCATGCCAGTTCCGGACAGCGATCTGCCTACCGTCGCGGTGCTCGCGCGAAGCGGCTAGGCGGTGTCGTCGACCACTACGTATGGGCCGGGGTGTTCGCGAACTGATCGGTAATGGCCTGGCAGAACGCAGACAAGTCCTTGGGCGAGCGGCTGGTGATCAGGTTGCCGTCGATGCAAACCTGCTGGTCGACAACGGTGGCGCCGGCGTTGCGCAAGTCGGTGCGAATGCTGGGATATGACGTCAGCGTGCGGTCTCGGACGACGTCGGCCTCCACCAGCGTCCACGGCCCGTGGCAGATCGCTGCGACCGGCTTGCCTGACCGAACGAAGTCGCGGACGAATGCCACCGCGGACTCGTCGAGCCGCAACTTGTCGGGGTTCACAGTGCCGCCGGGCAGCACGAGTCCGTCGAAGTCGTCGACTTTCGCTTCGCCGACGGCTCGATCCACCGCGATAGTGCCTGCCGGCTCGAGGTCGTGGTTGCGCGCCTGGATCTCTCCGGTCTTCAGCGAGAGCACTTCGACGCGTCCGCCGGCGTCTTCCACGGTCGCGCGCGGTTGTTCGAGTTCAACCTTCTCCACGCCGTCCGCGGCGAGGATGGCGACTGTGCGGCCTTGTAATTCGTTGGGCATCGCTTGTCCTTTCTTTAACCGCGAGGTTTCGTCCTACGGGGTCCCGACGCAAACGCCGCCGGCACAAGCACCGGCACCGCCTGGTCCTGCGCCCGCGCCTGCTCCGGGGACGCCTGCGGTCGCGCCGCCGGGTCCTGCCCCCGCACCGGCACCGCCCGCGCCCGCCTCGGCACCGCCGGGTCCTGCGCCTGCGCCTGCTCCGGGGACGCCTGCGGTCGCACCGCCGGGTCCTGCGGTCGCGCCGGGCGCACCGGTGCCCGGGGCGCCAGTACCGGGTGCGGGAGCGGGTGATGTCGGCGTCGCCGCCGCGCTGCTCGGCGTCGTCGTCGCGCTTGTCGTGGCGCTCGTGGAACTGTCACTGTCCTTGTCGCTGTCGCTGCCGCAGGCAGTGAGGGCGCTCAACGCAATCGCGGCTGCGGCCACTGCGACTGGTAAACGGCGGCGGATGTGATGGTTGGTCACGTCAAATATCCGTTCTATGTGCGTGGTTGCTGGACAACTTGCATAGAGGCATTTACCCAGTCACGACGATCTGAACCCAAATTGCTCGACTGCTCAGCTTTTTCACATGAGCCGATTAGGGGAATAGCTGTGTCGGGGCCGATGTTGGCGGACGTGAAGACGACAGATGAGGGTGCGCATGAAGTTCGGGATCTCGACATTCGTCAACGACGACACCATCGACACCGTCTCGCTGGCTCGCGGGATCGAGGAGCGGGGCTTTCACTCGCTCGCGATCGCCGAGCACACGCACATCCCAGCAAGTCGGGAGTCTGCCTACCCGCAGGGCGGCGAGCTGCCATCGATCTACTACCGGACCCTGGATCCGTTCGTCACACTCGCCGCCGCGGCGGCCGTTACCTCGACGATCGAGTTGTTCACCGGGATCGCTCTGCTCATCCAGCGCGATCCGATCATCACGGCGAAGGAAGCCGCGAGCATCGATCTGATCTCCAACGGCCGGTTCGTGTTTGGCGTCGGCGCGGGGTGGAATATCGAGGAGTTGCGTCACCACGGCACTGACCCGAAGACGCGCGGCGCGCTGCTCGACGAACGCATCGAGGCCATCAAGGCGTTGTGGACGACCGAACCCGCGGAGTATCACGGCAAACACGTCGATTTCGACGCGTCCTACAGTCGCCCAAAGCCGGTGCAGAAGCCGCACCCGCCCATCTTCATCGGCGGTGATTCCGATGCCACCGTCAAGCGAGTGATCCGCCACGACGCGGGCTGGATCTCCAACCCGTTGCCCGCCGAGAGGCTGGGCCAGCGCATCGACCAGATGCGTGAGGGAGCCGGTCACGATGTCCCCCTCGCGCAGTTCGGCACTCCCGTAGACCCCGAATACTGGACCGCCGCAGAAGAATTGGGCTTCGGGCAGCTGGCTCTCTTGCTGCCGACCAAGCCGCTCGACGAGTCGCTGCGACTGCTCGACGAGTACGCCGAGCAGGTCCAGAAATACTCAGGCTAGAGTCGCGCGCGGCCTCGCGCAGCTCACGGGAACGGGCGGAACAGCTTCGACGTGACGGCGCTGACGGGGGCCATCACGGACTATCCGCCGGTTGAGCACTCGCTCGTCGCGCTTCGAGAGCGATCGATTCCGCTGCGCCAGCAGCTCGAGTTGTTGCCAGCTGAGCCCGTCGAGGTCGCCGTCTGAATCGTGGGTGGCGACGACGACGCAACCGCGCAACAGCGGAACGGTCTTCGCTGTGAAAGTCGTTGTCAGTAGAAGTAATTCAGTAGCGCTTTGGTTGGCGCGACGTTGACACCCTCGTGTTGACGGGCTGAACCAGAAGTCGAACTGCCGGTCGGCGCTGGTCAAACATTGCAGCCCCTGCTCGTGAACGAGTTGGTCGATGTCGGCCTTGCTGTACGCGCGGGTTTCATAGACGGCGCCGGTGGCGCTGAAGTACAAAACGGTATTCATTCCGATGTCCCATCCGACTCTTTCTTTGATTTTGTGAATAACACTGGCGCACCAGCGCTGTTACTGGAGGTACCCATGTGACAAATGAGACAAACCTCGATAACAATCTCGTCTACGGGTTGTCGTCGATTTGTCCCCCCGTCGCGGTCGCTTCGTAGTCGTCGAGATTGAAGCCGTCGGAGCCGGCCGAGGCCAAGCTGCCTGCGTCGGAGGCGGTGGCTGTGTTGTTGTCGCTGAAGTTGCCGTTGGCGCCCGCGAAAGCCTCGCCACCCGAGGTGGCGGTGGCTTCATTGCCTGTGTTGAAGCTGCCCAGATCAAGCCCCAAGGCCTCTCCGCCGCCTGCCGCCGCCAAGCTTCCAGGGCCGCTGGCGGCTGCGCTGTTGTCGTCGTTGTTGCTGCCGTTGAACCCGGCGAGGGCCGTACCGCCGTTGGTTGCCGCGGCGGTGTTGCCTGTGTTGCCGTTGTAGTCATTGATTTTGACCACGTTGCCGCCTGCGTAGGCGCGACTGCCGGTGCCGGTCGCGGTGGCGGTGTTGCCGTCGTTGTTGTCGCCGTAGAGACCGGCGCCGGCTTCACTGTCGTCGCCGATGATGACGACGGTGTTGTCGTCGTTGTTGTTGCCCGCGACGCCGCCGGCGCCGGCGCCATTGTTGTTGCCGATGACGGTGATGGTGTTGCCGGTGTTATTGGCGCCGCCGACGACCGCCTGGGCGAAGTTGCCATTCCCGATGATGAGGACGGTGTTGTAGTCGTTGTCGCCGCCGAGATTCGCGCCGAGGCCGGCGTTGGCGTGGCTGCTGTTGCCGATGACCTTGGCGGTGTTGTGGTCATTGTTGTCGCCGTCGGAGCCGGCTGCAGCGCCGCTGTTGTCGCCGATGACGGTGGCGGTGTTGTCGTCGTTGTTGTTCCCGTCGGTGCTGGCGTGCGCGTAACTGTTCTCGCCGATCGCGGTGGCGGTGTTGTGGTCGTTGTTGTCGCCCCCGAAAACGGGGTTGGGATTGCCGCCGGCGCTGGCCACGCTGTTGGCGCCGATCGCGGTTGCGGTGTTGGAGTTGTTGTTGTTGCCGTTGACCCCGGCGATGGCCTCGCCGCCCAAGGTGGCGGTGGCTTCGTTGCCCGTGTTGAAAGTGCCCAGGGTGGGCCCGAAGATTTCTCCGCCGCCTGCCGCGGCCGTGCTGCCGGGGTCGCTGGCGGTGGCGGTGTTGTCGTCGTTGTTGCTGCCGTTGAATCCGGCCAGGGCCGTTGCGCCGTTGGTCGCAAAGGCCTTGTTGCCTGTGTTTTCGTTGTAGAAAGTGGCAGAGGTAGGTTGGCCGCCCGCGTAGGCGCGACTGCCGGTGCCCTTGGCGAGGGCGGAGTTGTCGTCGTTGTTGTCGCCGTAGAGACCGGCGCCGGCGTGGCTGCTGTCGCCGACGACGGTCGCGGTGTTGTCGTCGTTGTTGTCGCCACCGACGCCGCCGGCGATGGCGGTGCTGTTGTTACCGACGATGGTGACGGTGTTGCCGGTGTTGTTGGCGCCGCCGACGACGGCCTCCGCAAAGCTGTCGTTGCCGATGACGAGGGCGGAGTTGTTGTCGTTGTTGTCGCCATTAGGGACAAAGCCCAAGCCGGCGTTCCCGAGACTGTTGTTGCCGATGACAGTGGTGGTGTTGCCGGTGTTGTCATCGCCGTCCGCGCCGGCGCCGCCGGTGCTGTTGTTGCCGATGATGGTGGCGGTGTTGTGGTCGTTGTTGTTACCGATGAACCCGGCTCCAGCCGCGCTGTTGGCGCCGATCGCGGTGGCGGTGTTGTGGTCGTTGTCATCGCCGCCGAAACTTGGGTCACCACCAGCGCTGGCCAAGCTGTTGGCGCCGATCGCGGTGGCGGTGTTGTGGTCGTTTTCGTTGCCGTTCATCCCTGCGCTGGCCTGGCCGCCGAGGGCGACAGCGGTATTGCAGTCGTTCTCATCGCCGTCGGTGCCCGCGCGCGCCTCGCTGCCGGGGCCGATGGCTTTGGCGAAATTGAAGTCGTTCTCGTTGCCCCCGCTGCCGGCATACGCCTGCCCACCGAAGAGTGCAATCGCGGTGTTGAAGTCATTGGGGTCGCCTGCGACCCCGGCCTTGGCCAGCGTGTCGTCACCGAGGGCCACAGCGGTGTTGAAAGTTCCGTCGGCCGCTGCGGCGCTGCTGTTGTTGCCGAAGACCAGGGCCGTGTTGAAGGCGCCGATCGCGGTGGCCGAACTGTTGTTACCCAGCACAAAGGCGAACGAGCCGACGCCGTCGGACTCACACGTCGCCGATCCCCATTGCACCAGCGTGACACCGCTCCCGCACGCGCACCCACTTGACGGGGCCAGCGACGACACCTTGTCGAACTCCTTGCGCGCGAAGGCCAGCATCGCCCACAGCATCGGCGGCTCGACAGGCGCGGCCGGACCTGTTGCCAGCAGCGGGTTGCCGAACAGTCCGGCCAGGGCTGAGGTCACGAAGTTGAGCGAGGCCAGCGGCCCGGAAAACACTGCCGCGGCAGGCTTCTCGACAACTGGCGTCGGCAACTGCTCCGATTCATCCGCCTGCGGCGGGTCCGCGACTGTAGTCATCGACGTGGGTTGGTCGTCAACGCTGCTTTGGACGATAGTTGCCGGTGGTTGGGCCGTGTCCTTCATCTGGGGCGGATCGTTCTCGGGCGCGATCGCTGCGCCGGCAGCGGCAATACTGAAACTCTTCGGAAGCTTGGGAGCGGCCAGTGACGATTCTGACAACGAATCCGGCTTCGGCTCAGCAGGTTTCGTCTGAGCAGAGTCGGTCGTGTCTTCCACTATCGGCGGGTCCTGCGTTGGCTCGGCAGCCACGTCGGGGATGTCTTCCGGTGCATCAGTGACGGCATCATTCGAGTCGACGATGGTGTCTGCAGTGGTGGTTACGGTGGTGTTGGCGCCGCCGCTGGCTTGCACGATCCCGTCGCGGGGATCGACCGTGCGCGCGGCATCAGGCGTCGCGTTCTGCGACGACGATTCGGTGGATGACGGCGTCGAACTCGGGGGTGTCTCAGCATCAGGCACCGTCGATGACGTTTCGGTTCCCGGCCCCGGCGTGGAATCCGTCGATGTATCCGACGAGGTCGACGACGACGAACTCGCGTTCGCCGACGAGTTGGCGCCCGAGGAATCCGAGGTCGACGCCCAGGCGACGCCCGGCGTGCTGGCCACCGCCGCGCCTACTCCCAGCGCCACGGCTAGCGCCCCGACGCGGCCGATGTACTTGGCGTGTGTGGTGGTCATGATGGGCCCCTTTCAGCGAGCCCGATGGCCCGCACTCGTAGGGAAGAGCCGTCACCACCCACCTTTCGGACACTTTTTGGAGCACCCTCTGCCGCAGCCCGCCGGGTGGAGTCCGATAACGTACCGGGGCGACAGAGGAGGTAGCGCCCATGACGGCGACCGTTGAGCGCGATGAGGTGTCCGAACTCGCGGTGCAAGCCGGCTGGGAGCACAGGGAAGCCGACCGCGTGGACTACTTCACGCGCCAGCCAGAACGCGTTCGTGTCGTCTGGCATGGCCACGACGCGATCAGCGGGGGTGTGCTCTACCGAGACGGCATCCTGATGACCTTGACCAGGGAGCTGGACACCGTGAAGGCCTGGTTGAAGCGCTGATCGGCTGAGCGCTCAACCCGTCGTCAACGGCAGCCCGGCGTAATTCTCTGCCAGCCCCATCGCCGCCGCCTGGCTGGAGAACACCCATCGCAACTGGGACTGCTGAAGCTGAGCGTCGAACGGGTCGCCACTGATGTGCAGCATGCTCGTCATCCACCACGAGAAGTGCGTGCACCGCCACACCCGGCGCAACGCGGTCTGCGAATAGGCATCGGCAAGGCCAGGTTCGTTCTTCTTTACCAACGCCGCCAACGCCGGCGCGAGCAGCGCGACATCGGCGATGGCGAGGTTCAGGCCCTTGGCCCCGGTCGGCGGCACGATATGGGCGGCGTCGCCCGCGAGGAACAGCCGGCCGTATCGCATCGGCGCCTGAACGTAGCTGCGCATCGGCAGCACGCTGCACTCGGTGATGGGGCCGGTCTGTAGACGCCAGCCGTCGATGCCGTCGCCGAGACGCGTCGACAACGCATCCCAGATCTGCTCGTGAGACCACGTGTCGACGTCGGTGTCACCGGGAACCTGAAGATACAGCCGGCTCACAGACTCCGACCGCATCGAGTGCAGCGCGAAGCCGTCGGGGTGCCAGGCGTAGATCAATTCGTCGGTCGAGGGTGCGACGTCCGCGAGCACACCCAACCACGAGTACGGGTAGGTGCGCTCCCACACCTGCTTGACGGAATCGGGGATGGTGGCCCGACTCGGCCCGAAGGATCCGTCACAGCCCGCGATCACCTCGGCGTCGATGCGGTCGGGCGTGCCGTCCAAAGTGAAGGTGACGAAAGGCTTTTCGGTCGAGACGTCATGGAGCGCCGACGTCCTCGACGCCGTAGAGGATGCGTTGTCCATCGGCGCGCCGGGCGGCAACGAGGTCCTTCTGTACCTCGGTTTGGCCATAGACCCAGACGCTTCTTCCAACCAGGTCGACGAAGTCCAGATGGTGTCGCTCACCGGGGACCTGGAGGTGGATCCCGCGGTGCTCGAAGCCTTCGGCGGTCAGGCGCTCCCCGAGGCCGACGGAGTGCAACAACTCCACAGACGAATGTTCGAGAATTCCGGCCCGAATCCGGGCGAGCACATACTCCTCGGTCCGGGTCTCTATGACGACGGACTCGACGCCGTCGGCAGCCAATAGATGCGATAGAAGCATGCCGGCCGGCCCGGCTCCGATAATGGCGACCTTGGTTTGCATCGTGTTCAGTGAACTCCTCTCCATAGTGGCTACCCACC
Source organism: uncultured Actinomycetota bacterium (assembly GCA_963734385.1). GTDB lineage: Bacteria > Actinomycetota > Actinomycetes > Mycobacteriales > Mycobacteriaceae > Mycobacterium. Next base: position 83,059 of record CAVTHR010000009.1, read on the forward strand.
CCGGCTTATGGTGAAGCGGTGACTATCGCCTACAACGACGCCCTGCGTGAGCGGATCCGGGGGCATCTCGCGGGTCACGACCGCCGCACGGTGACCGATCCGACGAAGAGGCACGCGGCCGTCGCCGTGGTGCTCGTCGACTCCGAAGTCGGGGAGGACCGGGTCGATCCGGTGGATGTGGACGACTGGAATCGTCGGGCGCGAGATGGCGTTGGCCGGCCTCGACGGCCGCATGGTCAACGTGTCGGGTGGCGCGGCGTTCCTGTTGTGCCGCAGGGCGTCCCGCCTCAATTCGCATGCCGCGCAGTGGGCGCTGCCCGGCGGACGGCTGGACGAGGGCGAGACCGTCGTCGAGGCAGCGCTGCGCGAACTGGACGAAGAGGTCGGCGTGCAGCTGTCCGACTCCGATGTGTTGGGCCTGCTCGACGATTACCCGACGCGGTCCGGCTATGTCATCACCCCGGTGGTGATCTGGGGCGGCGGGCGGCTCGATCCGCATCCAGCGCCCGACGAGGTGGTGGCGGTCTACCGGGTTGGGCTACACCAACTCCAACGCGAGGATTCGCCGCGGTTCATCACCATTCCGGAGAGCCCGCGCCCGGTCGTGCAGATCCCGTTGGGACAACGACCTCATCCACGCCCCGACGGGTGCGGTGCTGCTGCAACTGCGATGGCTCGGCCTGGAAGGCCGCCACGACCCGGTCGATGAGCTCGAGCAACCGGTATTCGCCTGGCGGTAGCCTCGGCGCATTTCAGTCACACGGCAATTTCTTGACGAAGTATGTGAGTACGACATCAGCGCCGGATCCCGTGAAGTGATGAGCACGCTCGCCGCGGTTCAATTCGCTGGATGGCACCGTCATCGAGCCGAGATTTCGTTCGTACCCGTAATTGTTGTCTTGCGTGAGGGTCAGCGTGACATGGTCGTCGAAAGGCACCATGAAGTCATCGCTCCACCCGAACCCCATTTGCTCCCCATTGCGCATCCCTAAGGCAATGCGCCTGTATCCGCCGTCATCGATATCCACCCTGAGGTTCCCGGACGCGCCGGTGGTGGGTTGTTGCGGATCCGTCTGGGCGAGTTTGATTGTTTCCAGCTTCTGAAACACGATTCCGATTGACATGTTGCTCCCTTTCATTCATCGACCGAATGCGACGGTGACAATGCTTCGAGTCGCACCGCAATTTCATGCTCGATGACCAAAGACGGAGCGCACTAGAGTAGTTGGCTACTCCTGTATCAGTTTCACCATGCAGTGATCGACTCCAGCACAAACGTCCGGACCCGGCCGGTGACACCTCGCATGACACTGCGACAGCAGCGGCTCGGAGAGCTCCTCGTTGAGGATGACCTCGACGGGCCCGGATTCCCCGCTGAGCACGACGCGAATACTGTGCTCGCCCTTGTCGACATCATGGTGACAGGGCGCTGATGCGGTCGTCGCCGGATGCCTCACGCGCGAAGTATTGCGCGGCCTGCACGGCATGCGGCAGCGAGGTGCGTCCCCGGAGAAACCTGTTGTCCAGCCGACCGTCGAGATACAGGCGCACGAGGTCGGCCGAATCGGTCGAGTCGACCCGCCCGTAACACAGCCCCTCCGGCAGGACGAGCATGGTCGCCGCGAAGCGGTCACCACCCAGATGCGAGCATTCCCAGGTGATATTCGGGGTATTCTGCCGCGATCGCCGCGGTGCGCTGCGCCCGCGAACCGCGCAGCACTGATCGTGTTTGCCGTGCGCACAGACCGCCACGAGCGGATCGGTGGACAGCGTGCCATCGGTGCCGTCGAGGGCGAGGTCCAGGTATTCGCGAGGGTCGCTCACCTCGCCGGCAGTACAGCGCCTCGCTGCCCACGCCGGACTGGGCGACGAACCACCGCCATCGCGGCGTGGTCGGCCGGCGGCCGTGCCGGCGGATCGCCGCGATCCGCATGCCCGCCGCCTCGACGCGGCGGACGATGGCGCGGCCGAGTGCGGGATCGATGACGGCCGGAGAGTCGAGAAAGGCCGAATGTCCCCAGCCGCCGGACAATTCGAGCAGCATCCACGAGGACCCCGCCGACGCCGTGCCGTACATCGGGTCGTTGCGGGCCAGCGACTGGTCGCTGCACGGTTCCCTGCTTGTCGTGGCGGTCATCCGTGGTCGCCGGCACCACGACGGCCTCTCGCAGAAGTCTGCGGATCAGCACCGTCGCGTCGGCACGGTCGAGGCCGGGCAGGGTATCCGCATCGGCGACGAGCCCGCGGTGAAGCGCCGCGACCGCGTCTGCACACGACGCCGGAAACGTCATCACCTTGTCGGGTAGCCGCAGCACGACGCGTTCCCCGGCGTCGTCGATGGTGGCGACGAGCCCGTGGCGCCACTGCACCCTGGTGGTGTCGGCGATGCTCGGCGGCCTCGAACGAGGCGAGCGGACGGACCGAGACGGGCCGGGTCCGCTCAGCGTGGCGTTGCGTCAATTGCGCGGCCGCACCGCCGCTGAGCGTCGACGCGTCGTCCCGCAGCGTGTCGACCATCTCCGCCATCACTTTGGTCACCGTCGCGATGATCTCATCCTGATCGGTCGGGTCGCCGCCCATCGGCAGCGACTTCCGGAACGCCCCGACGGTCGCCAGCTGATCGACGACCGCGCGGGCGACGTCGACGCCGGTCAAGGCGGAGACGCCGATGGTCAGATGGATGGACGTGCGTCTCCAGCGCCTGCGCCGAATGCACCCAGCCGCGCGGCAGATACAGCGCGTCGCCTGCCGACAGCACGGTGTCGATGACCGGTTCGTCGGTGACGCGCTCGGTGATCGCCGCCCGATGCTCGCGTCCACGGCTGCGACGGCAGGGGATGGGCGTGCACGGGCTCATGCACGATCCAGCGTTTCTGCCCGGCCGCCTGCAGCACGAACACGTCGTGGACGTCGTAATGCGGATCGAAGCCGCGGTTGCTGGGTGGCGTGACGTAGGCGTTCGCCTGCACGGGATGGCCGAGATCGTCGACCGCCTGCCGGACGAAGTCGATCAGCGGTGGCCACAGCCGGTGCAGCCCCTGCAGGCACAATCGTTGCGCCGGAGGCGAACTGGCCGAGAACCTTGGCGGAGTCCACCTGGTCGGGCATTTCCGCGCCGAATCCCGCCGACCCGAGGTAGCAGTCCCGGGCCAGCACGTCGCCCTCCTTGGCCAGCCGGATGAACGGCGCGCGTACCCCGCGCTCGGCGATGAGCTCGTCGACCATGTCGGCCGAGAGCAGATCGCCGAAGTCGCGGGGCAGCGCACCGGACCGGCTGAGCAACGGCCTGCGGCCCCAGTACTCGGTGGCGAACGTATGGGGGTCGGTTGCGATGCAGCGGCTCAGCATCGCGAAGCGGTCATGCGGTTCCGTCGGCACCGCCGTCGTGGCCTTCGGGGTTCGAGCCGCCGTCGGCGGTACCTTCGCCGCCTGCGGTTCCGTCGGCGCCGCCGTCGTGGCCTTCGGGGTTGGAGCCGCCGTCGGCGGGACCTTCGCCGCCTGCGGTTCCGTCGGCGCCGCCGTCGTGACCTTCCGGGTTCGAGCCGCCGTCAGCGGTTCCTTCGCCGCCGCCGGAGGTGGTGATGTCGTCGTCGTCGAGTGCCATGGTGATCCTCTCTGTCGGTGACTCAGCAAGGGCTGCCGCGGTCACGTGCAGGCAGTGTTGCCGCAGAAGGAGCAACCGAAACGAGCAGGACGACTCCAGTTGTAGCGATCCGATCGTGGCTGGCGCCCGCGCCCACCCGGGCGATGACGCGACCGTTACTTTCGCATGTCGGCTTCGCCTGACCGTTGTCACCCGCCAGCACGCGGGGCTGGCTAGCATCTTCAGCATTGTTGTAGGGCGGGAAGCCGCCCTTGAGCTGGAGCGACGTGGGCGTGAGCGACAGCTGCCGACGGGTGTCGTGACGTTGCTTCTCGCCGACATCGAGGGCTCGACGCACCTGTGGGACACCCAGCCCGACCAGATGAGCGCGGCGGTGGCAATCCTCGACCGCGCGCTGGCGGGATTCGTCGCCGCCCACCACGGTGTGCGGCCACTTGAGCAGGGTGAAGGCGACAGCTTCGTGGTGGCGTTCACCTGTGCCGGCGAAGCGGTGGCGTGCGCACTTGGATTTGCAGCGGGCGCCGCTGGCATCCGATCAGGATGCGGATCGGTGTGCACACCGGTGAGGTGCGACTGCGCGATGAGTCGAACTACATCGGGCCGACCATCAACGAGGCGGCGCGCCTGCGCGATCTGGCACACGGCGGGCAGACCGTGCTTTCGGCGGCGACCGAGGCAATGGTCGTTGACCAACTCCCGGCGGATGCGTGGCTGGTAGATCACGGCGCCCATCAGGTGAAGGGTGTCGCGCGGCCGTTGCGAGTGCTGCAGCTGTGTCATCCGGGCATCCGCAACGAGTTTCCCCCATTGCGGTCGAGGCCAATACCATTGGATGCCACATAATCTTCCGGCCCAACTGACGAGCTTCGTGGGTCGCGGTGAGCAGATCAAGGATGTGCGCGATCTGCTGAACGCCAATCGGCTGGTGACGCTGACCGGCGCAGGCGGTGCGGGCAAGACCCGGCTCGCGCTGCAGGTCGCCGCCACGATGGCCGACGAGTACCAGTCCGGGGCGTGGTTCGTCGACCTGTCGCCGGTCACAGACCCCGACAACGTTCCCATCACGGCGGCGCGCGCACTGGGCTTGCTCGACCAACCGGGCCCGTCTGCGGTCGACACCCTCGCGCGTTTCATCGGCGACAAGCAGATGCTGCTCGTTCTCGACAACTGCGAACACATGCTGGATGCGAGCGCCCGCGCTTGCCGCAGGGCTGTTGGCCGCCTGTCCGAGCCTGGTCGTACTGGCGACGAGCCGAGAGCCGCTCGGCGTGCCCGGGCGAAGTGACGTGGCGAATTCCGTCGCTCGCAATTGCCGATGAGGCGATCGAGTTGTTCGCCGACCGGGCCCGGCGTGCTCGTCCCGACTTCTAGTCTCGCTGAAGACAGCGACCGCCACGGTGACGGAGATCTGTCGACGCCTGGACGGGATGCCGCTGGCGATCGAGCTCGCCGCGGCGCGGGTGCGCGTGCTGTCGCTCGCCGAGATCGCCGCCAGCCTGCATGACCGATTTCATCTGCTTACCGGCGGAGGCTCGCACTCTGATGCCCCGCCAACAGACTCTGCGGGCATCGGTGGACTGGTCGCACGAACTGCTGACCGACGCACGAACGAGTTATGTTCCGACGGTTGGCGGTGTTCCGAGGTGGGTTCGATCTGACCGCTGCGCACGCGGTCGCCGCCGACGGCGCTGCCGGAGCGCTACCGAGATGCTCGACCTGATCACGCTTTTCGTCGACAAGTCCTTGGTGGTCGCGGACGGCGACTCCGACCGCACCCGATTTCGCATGCTGGAGACGGTGCGCCAGTACGCCGCCGAAAAATTGAGCGAAGCCGGCGAGGACGACGAAATCCGCACACGGCACCTCGACTACTACATGGCAATGGTGGACGCGCTTCACTCCGAGGCGCGCGCCGGTCACGAGCAGCGACTCGAGCAGGCCGTATCCGAAATCGACAACATTCGGGCGGCTTTCGCATGGAGCGTCGAAGGAGATCCCGATCCGGACCTGCTGCATCCGCGCGGCTCAGGGGCGGTGTGGCTGGCAGACATGCCGCTGGCCGACCGGCTGGCGGAGGCGGCGATTCGTGCCGGAGCCGGGGCCGACGCAAGCTTCATTCGTGTGCACGCATTGTCGTGGCTCAGCCGGGGACGCGAGGCTGATGCCGTGCTCGCCGAGACTGTCCGCCGACGAACTGACCGATGACGATTACGTCCGATACGTCATCCTGCGGGCCAGCAACAGGCTCTGGGCGCTGGCTGATCCCGAGGGCGCGAAAAACTTCATCGATGAGGTGTCGCGCACGATGCCCGTGCCGATGACCGCGGCTGTATCGACGCCTTCCTCACCGTGTACTGGTTTGCGATGGGCAAGCCGGCAGCGTCGGCGCAATCAGCGAGGAAAGTGCCGGCTGGCCAGCTTGCCCACCGTCGTCGGGGCTGAGGTGGCCTGGGCGATCACCGGCGCATCGGCGGATGCCGGGCGCTTCACCGACGCGTTGGATGCCGCCGACAAGGGGCTGCACCGTTGCGTCCCGCTGCCTGGATGCGCCGCAGATGATGCTCATCATCGCCGACGCGCACGTCGGGGCTCTGCTGCTGTGTGGCCGCATCGAAGACGCCGCGCAGGTGGCCGAGCGGGTGCGTCAGCAGGCGGGCGATCTCCCCGGAGTCGCACAGCTTGCTCAGCACCGCGGTTGCGGGCCGGGCCGCGCTCGGCGCAGGAAAGCTCCAGGACGCCTGTTCACTCCTGGGTTCGGTCGCCGATGCGTTGTCCGATGCCGGCGAGAGTAACGGCTGGGCGTATCGATATCAGGTCCCGCGAACGATCGCGCTCGCATTGCTCGGCTCAACGGTCGAGGCGGCCGCGGCGCTTGGCCACTCTGAGCAGCTGCGTCATGCGAGTTGGCGATTCCTGGACTACGAGCGAGCGCTTGCCCAGGCATGGGTCGCCGCGGCCGAGGGCGACGTGGACGGGGCGATCGCCTGGTCGCTCTCGGCAGCCGAAACTGCCTGCAGCAATGGGCAATTCGGCGCGGAGGTGCTGTGCCTGCAGACCGCCACCCAGTTCGGTGACCGTTCGACCGGACCGCGACTGCGCGAACTCGAGGCAATCGTCGAAGGTCGTCGAGCGAGACTGGCGGCGCGATTCGCCTCCGCTCTGCAGGCGCAGGCGATGCGGGCGAACTGGCCTCGGTATCCGAAGACTTTGAGCAGCATGGGCGACCTGATCGCCGCCATCGACGCGTCTGCGCCACGCGCGCCACGGTATACAGCCGTCAGACGGCCGCGCAGCCGCGACGCGCATCGGTGCGCGAGCCGAGCCGAGGCGTTGGCCGAACGGTGTGGGCGGACGCCATCACGCCCGCGCTTCGGTCGGCAGTCGGACTGTCCATAACGTGAGATTCTGGAGTGATTCGATCATGGATGACACGGCCGACGACCTGAAATCGGTTGCGATACGCAGCATCCACTGCATGGCGAGCGGAACAGCGGCCGACTTCGACGCCGTCATCCATCCGTAGGGGTTCACTCGCGAACGCAGGGCTGCGCCGCCGTCGGCACGCGGCACAGGTCCCGATGCATTCGAGGCGTTGGCAATGTGGCTGCGTGACGCATTCGCCGATCTGCACTACGACATCCATCTCGCCGCCGCCGAAGGCAACGTCGTCACTGTCAATTCGACGATGAACGGGCGTCATGTCGCGCCGATGGTCTTCTACACCGAGGACGGTGACGTCGATACCGCCTTCCCGCCGACCGGAAGGACTTTCGCGATCACGCAATCGCATTGGTTTCATTTCGAAGACGGCAAGATTATTGAGCATTGGGCAAATCGCGACGATCTCGGTCAGGCGCAAGCAACTCGGCTGGCTGCCTCCGACGCCCGCCTACCTCGCCCGAATGGCGTGGGCGAAGCGGCGAGCCAAACGCCGGTAGGTTTGTATTCGCAACGCTGAGCTGAGGAGGCCGGCTAGATGTCAGCAGGGGTGACGCGAGCACGCGTCGGCGTCACCGTGATTGCTGTCCTCGCGCTCGGCTCGCCGGCCTGTGCGAACGAGCCGGAGCCCGACCCCGCGGCCACGAGCACACCGACCACGGTCGCCGAGCCGCCGCCGACCACCCGGCCGTCCTGCGATGCCGCCCTGCCGGCGTCCTGGCAGCAGGCGATCGACGCCAGTGGTGTCGGCACCGGCGGCATCTCGAATGTGCCGCTGGCCGTTGGCCGGGCCGGTGAGGTCGCGGCCGTCCGAGATAACGGCGACACCCGCGACATGCTTCTGATCTCCGCGGACAAGTCGGTCACCGAGATCTACGCCGTGCCAGACCCCAAGCTGAACAACGTCGGGTTTGTCGCGATGGACGACCGCTGGATCGTCGCAGGCCTTGATCGCGCCCCACGCGGCGCCAACGGGGTGCTGCCCACGTTGGTCCGCATCGACGTCATCGACAAGCAGGGCGGCCAGGTGCGGACCGTCGTGGAATCGTCCGAAGAGGACTACGGGTCTGGAGGCGCGACCATCGACTCGACCGCCCTGTTCGGCGACAAGGTGTACTGGATCACGCGCGACACCTATGCCGGCGACACCGGCACCATCAAGTCATACGACCTGAACACCGGCACGGTGTCCGATGTGGCATCCGGCGCCATGCGAAACGTGCGGGCGACCGCGGCCGGCCTGGCGTGGGACGTCGCCTGGGACGAAAACGGCGCGCGGGCCGAGTTGAAGATCCCCGACGCGCTGCCGCCCCCGGTCGCTGGAGCGGTCGGAACCGGCCGTGACCAGATGACCCTCGTCACCGACGGGACCGCGTACGCGTGGATCACCGAAACCGAAAGGGGCGGAACCGGTATCGCCTGGTGGTCCCCGAACTCCGGCCTGGTACGCATCACCGGTGGTGTGCCGGTGGAGGCGAATCAGCTGCCGCAGGTGTACGTGGTCGGGCCGTACGTGATTCTCGGTAGAGGGCGCGCGGACCAGAAGCACGACACCTTCGCGACGGTGGTCGACACCCGCTCGGGTGCGATCACCTACTTGCGCAACCCCGTCGGCGATGCGGACGGAGAAACCATCGCGGTGGGCTTGGGAGGAAACCTGAAATCGCTCCCGACGAGCACAGGCGTCGTGCGCAGCGGGGCGCTGCCGCCGCTTTCCTGCTGACGCATGTTCATCGTCATCCTCGGCACGGTCCTCGGGCTGATGCACCTGTACCTGTGGAAGCGGCTCGTCAAGGACACCACTCGCGGGCCGCGTGCGGTGGATACTCACGGGTGTCCTGGTCGCGCTGATGGCGCTGCTGTTCGCGACGCTGATCTGCTGCCGAGAATCTTCGGGCTCAGGGAGTCGGCGTGGTTCGCGTGGCCCGGGTACCTGTGGTTCGGCCTGGTCGTCTACCTGTTCCTGACGCTGCTGGTGCTCGAGCCGGTCCGGCTCGCGCTGCGCCCTGGGTGAGGCGGAAGCCCGCGCCGACGTCCGAGGCGCCGACGCCGCCTGCGATCAACCGGCGGCTGTTCCTCGCCCGCGCCAGTGCCGTGGCGGCCGGGGCCGCGTCGGTGAGCCTGGTCGGGGCCGGCGTGGCCAACGCGATCGGACCGCCAGATCTGCTGCGCGTACCGGTGCGGCTGCGCCGGCTCGATCCGGCGTTCAACGGCTTCCGGATCGCCGTCGTGTCGGACATCCACCTCGGGCCGCTGGCGGGGCGTGCGCACACCGAGCGGATCGTCGCGATGATCAACGAGACCGAGCCGGATCTCGTGGCCATCGTGGGTGACCTGGTGGACGGAACGGTCGAGGAGCTCGGCTCCGCGGCGGAACCGTTGCGGGACATGCGTCTCCCGGGAAGGCACGTTCTTCGTCACCGGCAATCACGAGTACTTCGTCGAGGATCCGTCGTCTTGGCTGCGTGAGCTGGAACGGCTCGGGCGTGCAGCCGCTGCGCAACGAGAACACCGCGATCCGGCGGGGTCGGGCGGCATTCGATCTGGCCGGCGTCAACGACGTCGCGGGTGAGGAACGATCAGACCCACCGGATTTCGACCGCGCTCTGTCACGGCGCGGATCCATCCCGGCCGACGATCCTGCTTGCCCACCAACCGGTTCAGGTGGACGAGGCCGCCGCCCGCGGGGTGGACCTCCAGCTGTCCGGTCACACCCACGGCGGCCAGATGTGGCCGTTCCATTACATCGTCCGCGCTCGTGCAACCGTCCCTCGCCGGATTGTCGACGGTGGACGACACCCAGCTCTACGTCACCCGCGGCGCGGGATTCTGGGGTCCGCCGGTGCGGATCGGTGCGCCACCGGACATCACCGTCGTGTCGTTGGAGGGCTGAGAACTTCCGACACCGGGATGAATCTGCGCCGACCTATCCGTTCTGGCCGTCAGTAAACACGATCAGAAGGGATCATCATGAGAATCGTCGTCATCGGCGGAACCGGCCTAATCGGGTCAAAGTTGGTGCACGGCTTGACCGAACACGGTCATGACGCCATCGCAGCGGCCCCCTCGACGGGCGTCAACACATTCACCGGCGAAGGCCTCTCCGACGTCCTTGCGGGGCGCGCAGGTCGTCGTCGACGTCTCGAACTCTCCGACGCTCGACGGCGCTGCGAAGGAGTTTTTCAAGACCGCGACCACCAACCTGCTCAAGGCCGAAGCGGATGCCGGCGTTGGCCACCATGTCGCGCTGTCGGTCGTCGGCACCGATCGCCTCGCCCCGAAGAGTGAGTACTTCGAAGCCAAGCTGGCTCAGGAGAAGCTCATCAGCGAGGGTCCGATTCCCTATTCGATCGTGCACGCGACGCAGTTCTTCGAGTTTCTCAAGGCCATCGCGGATTCTTCGGCCGTCGGCAACGAGGTGCATCTGCCGCCCGCTCTCATCCAGCCGATGGCTTCCGCCGATGTTGCCGAGGCAGTCGCCGTCGCGGCAGTCAACGCTCCGATCAACGGCATCACCGAGGTGGGCGGACCGCAGCAGTTCCGCCTTCCCGACCTCATCCGCACAGCGCTGACCGCCCGTGGCGACACCCGCGAGGTCGTCGCCGACCCCGCCGCGGGCTACTGGGGTGTCCCAATCGAAGAGCGCGACCTCGTCCCCGGTGACGGCGCGACGCTCTTCGACATCCGGTTCGAGGACTGGATTCTCGAGGCCGCCGCCAGGGCGTAGCCAGTAGGAGCGGCACCTCGGCCACAGGTAGGCCCTGTGGTCGAGGACTCGACCGCGATCGGCACAGGCAAGACCGGTAAGGTCCACTTGCAAACACAAACGCGGTGGAGCCTATGTCGAGCCAGGGTCGGGGGATCAGTCTTCGCGGTCGCGAAAGTGAATGCGAGACGCTTCGGGGATTGTTGGCCACCGCCAAATCAGGCAACTGCCAGGTGCTTGTACTCCGCGGCGAGGCGGGTGTCGGAAAAACTGCACTGCTCCAATACGTCTCAGAGCAGGCGTCTGGGTTCCGCTGCGTCCAGGTGGCGGGCGTGGAATCCGACATGGAACTCGCCTTCGCCGGCCTTCAACAATTGTGTGCACCGCTTCTGGAGCGCCTCGACGAATTGCCGGAACCTCAGCGCGAAGCGCTGAACGTTGCCTTTGGCCGAACAGGCGGACCGACTCCGGATCGATTCCTGGTCGGGCTGGCCGTGTTGAGTTTGATGGCCGCAGCCACTGCCCACCAACCCCTGCTCTGCGTCGTCGACGACGCCCAATGGCTCGACCAGGTGTCGGTGCAGACCCTTGCCTTCGTTGCCCGACGCCTCTTGGCCGAACCGGTCGCGATGATATTCGCGGCACGCGACGGTGGGGCCGACGGCGTTGGCGGGGCTTCCGGAAATGGTGATCAAGGGGCTGTCCGACGGCGCCGCACGCGACCTCCTGGAATCGGTGATGGTGGGAGGCATCGATCCCCGGGTGCGGGACCGCGTCATCGCGGAGACGCGCGGCATTCCTCTGGCCATACTCGAGGTGCCGCGAAGCATTACCCCGACCGAACTTGCCGGCGGATTCTGGATTTCGGGCAAGCGATCGTCCACCGCGGCGATCGAGGAAGATTTTGTCCGCCGCATCGAGTCGCTCCCGCAGCAGACCCAGAGACTGTTGCTCATCGCGGCCGCCGAGCCAGTCGGCGACGCCGCCTTGTTCCTGCGCGCCGCGGCAGTCTTGAACATATCGGTGGACGCACTCGCGCCCGCCGAAGCCGCGGGACTGATCGAGTTCGGCCCGCGCATGCGCTTCGCTCACCCGCTGATGCGCTCGGCCGCGTACCGCGCCGCCGAACTCACCGATCGTCGGGAGATCCATCGAGCGTTGGCCGACGTGACCGATCCGCAGTCGGACCCTGACCGTCGGGCATGGCACGCCGCCAATGCCGCGACGGGACCCGATGATTCGGTGGCCGCGGAACTGGAGACCTCGGCCGGCCGGGCGCAGAGCAGGGGTGGTGTCGCGGCCGCGGCCGCATTCTTGGAGCGCGCAACCGTACTCACGTCGGACCCGGCCATCCGTGGCGCCAGGGCTATCGCCGCCGCCCATGCCAAACGCGATGCGGCGGCGCCCGAGGCGGCCTACGAGCTACTCGCGATAGCCGAACTCGCGCCGCTGTCGAAGCTGCAGCAGGCTCAGATCGCTCGGATGCGGGCCCAGATGGAGTTCTCGCGTAGCCGCGCCGGGGCGCCGGGCGCCGTTAATACGAGCGAAGCTGCAGCGCAATTGCTCAGCGCGGCGAAAAGACTGGATGGGCTTGACGACGACTTGGCCCGGGAGACGCATCTGGAGGCGCTCGCCGCCGCTATGTACGCGGGCAGGCTTGGAGAGCCGAACCTGCTGGCGGACGTGGCGAAGGCCGGTCGCGCCGCGATCAACCGACTGGCTGACGTACGCCGACCCGTCGACTTTCTGTTGAGCGGCATGACAAGTCGGATCATCGACGGCCCCGGCGCCGGATTCGAGCATCTCCGCGCCGCGCTGTACCTGTGGAACGCCCACGACGAGTCGAGCGACGCCAAGGACCGCAGCTGGCCCTTTCCCGTCGCGCAGGAATCCGCCGCGCATGAACTCTGGGACGATGCGGTGCTGCAGCACATCGCCACCGACACCGTCCGACGTGCCCGCGACGCGGGCGCACTCGCGGCGTTGCCCCCCGCGCTCGCCTATCGCGCGGGCGTGCATGTGTACATGGGCGAATTCAAGTCGGCGGCAAGGCTTCTCGAAGAGGTAGACGCGATCACCGCATCCATCGGCTACGCACCGAGGAAGTACCACGCACTGAATCTGGCAGCATGGCGTGGCGTTCAGGACGAAGCGGTCGCCCTCATTGCATCGGCCGCCGCGGAAGGCGCTGCAAAGGGCGAAGGCCGCCTCGTCGGCCTGACCAAGCTGCTCTCGGCTGTCTTGTTCAACGGTGTCGGTCGCTACGACGAGGCCCTCACAGCCGCACGTGAATGCTGCGAATACGAGGATCTCGGGTTCTACAGCTGGTGCCTCTACGAACTCATCGAAGCCGCAGTACACGTGGGCGACAGCGGATCTGCGGCTTCGGCTCTGTTGCTGTTCGAACAAAGGGCAGGCGCCAGCGGTACGGACTGGGCGCTGGGTGTGTTGGCGGCAGCCCGGGCCATGGTCGCCGACGACGAGACCTCCGACGATTTGTTCGCCAAGGCAGTCGAACGGCTCGAGCGTGCCAATGTCGCACTCCACGGCGCGCGCGCACGATTGTCCTACGGCGAGTGGCTGCGGCGTGAGAACCGCAGGATTGACGCCCGCCAGCAGCTCAACACCGCTTATGAGATGTTCGCCAAAATCGGCGCAGAAGGATTCGCCGAACGGGCACGACGCGAGCTGGCCGCCACCGGCGAGAAGGTGCGCAAACAGCCGGTCAAATCAGGCGGCGAGCTGACGGCGCAGGAGGCCCAGATCGCCAAACTGGCCGGAGATGGTCTGACAAATCAGGAGATCGGCGCCCAGCTGTTCATCAGCACGCACACCGTCGAATGGCACCTGCGGAAAGTCTTCGTCAAGCTCGGCATCACCTCACGAAGGCAACTTCGCACCATTTCCTGGGCGAGCTAGGTCTACTCGACGAGCGCGAACTCATCCCGGCTGCTGGAACCGACCCATGGTGCCCACGGACTACGGACTTCCAAGGGTTCGCTTCCGGTCTGCGGGCGCCAGGCTGGAATTGACAGGCCGAAAGGCTTGACAAGGAAAGCAGGCGAGGATGGACGTTTACGAGGCGGTCGAAAGCCGGCGGGCGGTGCGCGGATTCACCGACGAGCCCGTTTCCCCTGAAGTCCTGGAGCGTGTGCTCAACGCAGCAGCCAAGGCGCCATCCGGGTCCAACTTGCAACCGTGGCACATCTACGTGGTGACCGGCGAACCGCTGAAGCGGCTCAGGAAGCTGGCCACCGAGCGGGTGGCCGCAGGCGACCCGTGGGACGAGCGTGAGTTCGTGATGTACCCGCCCGACCTGAAGTCGCCGTACGTCGAGCGCCGAAACCAATTCGGCAAGGAGCGCTACAGCGCGCTCGGCATCGTGCGCGAGGACTGGGAGGCGCGCCAGCGCGCCGCGATCGCGAACTGGGACTGCTTCGGCGCACCCGCCGCCTTGTTCTGCTACATCGACCGCGACCTGGGCATGCCCCAGTGGTCAGATCTCGGCATGTATCTGCAGACCGTCATGCTGCTGCTGCGCGCCGAGGGTCTGCACAGCTGTCCGCAGATGGCGTGGTCGCAGGTCCGCGAGACCGTCGCGGAGATCGTGTCGCCCCCGGATGAGCTGATGCTCTTCTGCGGCATGTCCATCGGCCACGAGGATCCATCCGTCTTCTACATCCCCACCGGGCGGGCACCGCTCGAGGAGACCGTCACGTTCGTCCAGGACTGACGTGGCCACCACGGACTAGAGACCACGGACTACGGGTTTCCAAGGGTTCGCTTTTCCGCCGCAACCACGAGTCTGAAATTACGACAGCCGCCATTGAGGAGATCTGATGACCATCGCATCCGTGCCAGCCACATTGCATACCGACCGGCACCTTGCCGCGCAGTTCGCCCGAGAGGCGGAGCCACTCTTCGAAGTTTTGTCGCGTGGCGCGCGTCGGCTGGCCCGCAACGCCGCTGACGCGGAAGACCTGCTGCAGGACACACTGCTGCACGCGTACGCGGGATTCCAGACGTTCCAGCAGGGCAGCAATCTCCAGGCGTGGCTGTTCCGGATTCTGTACAACCGCTGGGTGAGCAGCTACCGCGCCAAGCAGTGCCGGCCCTCGGAGGTCTCGGCAGACGAGTTCACCGAGCGCGACCCGGCCACGCGCTCAGCAGAAGCTGAAGTACTGGATACGTTGCCGGACAACGACGTCAAGGCCGCATTCGCCGCACTACCCAGCGGCTTCCGGGAAGCCGTGTACTACGCAGACATCGAGGGATACACGTACGTCGAAACCGCCGCCATCCTCGGCGTCCCGCTGGGCACCGTCATGTCACGTGCCTCACGTGGCAGGCAGCGGTTGCGTATCGCCCTTGCTCACCTCGCACCGACCAGCGCTGACGAACCGCTCATCGCATAACAAGGAAAATTGCAATGGAGGAACAACTGATGTCGAAAAAATATGACCCCTCGTGGGAGACGGCCCTCACGGTGGTGCAAGAGGTACAGCCACCATTCATTCCCGAAGGCGCACATGCGATGACAGTCGTCATCGACTATCCGCCGGGAAGCGCGGGCGCGCCCCCGCACCGGCACCCCAGCGGTCCTGCGTTCGGCTACATGCTGGAAGGCGAGATGCTGTTCGAGCTCGAAGGCGAGCCGCCGCGCGTCATCCACGCCGGAGAGGCGTTCTGGGAACCAGGCGGCGACGTCATCCACTACTCCGATGGCAACAACCGGAACGACACGCGCTGCCGCTTCGCCGTCACGATGCTCTGTGTCCCTGGCAAGCCGATGCTCGAACTCGTCAGCGAAGACGAACTGGAACGCCGCAAGCACCTTCGCGCACCCGCGGAACCCGGCTCTGACGCTTAGCGGCCCAGTCAAGCGTCGCCAGAGCGACGACGTGCCCGGGCTCGCCGCTTCCCTTCGTGCATAGCGGCCACTCGCGCGACAGGAATAGTGCGGCCATGCTCGATCAAATCCGTTGGTAGACGCTGTGGTTCAGGCATCGAGTCGGCCCATGGATCACGCCCGCCAAGGGCGACGATCGCCGAGTGCACAGTGAAGTCGGCGGGGTTGGCTGCGTCCAGGTCCGACCAGTCCAACGGAAACGACACCGGCGTGCCGGGCCGTAACCGGGGGCTGTAGGCGGCGGCGACGGTAGCGCCACCGGCGCGGGTGGAATCAACGAACACCTTGCCGCCGCGGTCCTCGACGATGAATGCCGTTGTGGCCACACGGGGATCGAGCGCCTCCGCCCTGGCGGCGACCGCACGAGTCGCCGCGGCCACGTCGTCGACAGGGGCCGAGTCGTCGATGGGCACGAATACGTGAATTCCCTTGGCGCCGCTGGTCTTCACCGCACCAGCCAGCCCACTGTCGGCAAGTGCCCGACGTACCAGGTGCGCGACGGCGACCACGGCGGCGAAATCGCCCTCTGCGGGCGGGTCAAGATCGAGCACCATATGCGTGGGCCGGTAGATGTTGTCGGCAAGGCCCAGCGTCGGGTGGTACTCGACGGCGCGCTGATTGGCGAACCACAGCAAGGTCTGTCGATCGTCACACAGCGCGTAGTGCACCTCCCGTTTCGATGCCTCCGCCCAGATGGGGATGGTCTTCACCCAGTCGGGGGTGTACTTGGGGACGTTCTTCTGCATGAACGGTGACTGCCCGCGCAGCACCCGCAGCACGGTGAGCGGCCGGCCGGCCAGCCCGGGAAGTATCCGGTCGGCAACCGCGTCCAGGTAGTCCACCAGGTCGCGCTTGGTGGCGCCGGCGTCCGGGCTCAGCGGTTGGTCGAGGTTGGTGAGTTTCACTCCGGCGCGCTGCTCGCCTTCGGCGCTCATCCGGTCACCCTATGACGAAGTAGGGTTGCGACCCATACGTTCTCAATCGCTACTGCCGGGCTGGTCGATCCCGATCGTCTTCGTGGTCGGAGCCGTCTCGCAGTACGTGGGTGCCGCCATCGGCGTCTTCCTGTTCGAGACGACCGAACCGGCGACGGTGGCCTGGCTGCGGGCCGCAGCGGCCGCGGTTGCCCTTGTCGCGTGGCGACGGCCATGGCGTCGTCGGCTGAGCCGGCGGCAGACCGTCACCGCCCTGATCTTCGGTCTCGTGACGATCGGCATGAACGTCGCCATCTACGAGGCGATGTCGCGGATTCCGCTTGGCACCGCGGTTGCCATCGAGTTCCTGGGGCCCACTGTGGTGGCGGCGCTTGGCTCACGCCGACGGCGCGATCTTGCCGCCGTCGGTCTCGCCTCGCTGGGTGTGCTTCTGCTGGCAGGCGTGGAGTTCGATGCCAACCTGACGGGGGTGCTGTTCGCGTTGGTGTCGGCGGCGATGTGGGCCGGCTACATCCTGCTCGGCAAGCGGGTAGCGGACACCGGCGACGGCCTCGACTCCCTTGCAGTCGGAATGTCGTTGGCCGCGGTGGTTCTCGCTCCAGTGATTCTCGTGCCGCAAGCGCGCATCGATGCGTCGGTCTTCGCGGATTCACGCACGTGGCTGCTCGGTCTCTGCATCGGTCTGCTGTCGACGGCAATCCCGTATGTCCTTGATCAGCTCGTCCTCGTCCAGCTCGGCAGCGCGAAGTTCGCACTGTTGCTTGCGCTGTTGCCAGCGACCGCGACGGTGATCGGCGTCGTGGTGCTGGGTCAGATTCCGTCGCTGCCCGAAATCACCGGCATCGGATTGGTCATCATCGCGCTGCTGCTGAGCGCACGAGTTGCGCCGGAGTCGGAGTCAGAGCGGTGGCATCCTGGCTGAGTGGGCTTGCTCATCGTCCGGCTAGTGGAGTTGCTGATCGTGATCGTGCCGCTGATCGGCGTGATCTACGCCGGGTTCAAGGCCGTCTCCAGGGTTCGTCAACGCCAGGACGACGAAGCCACCGCGGCACTGGATGCGCCGGAACGCGAAAGCACCAACAAGTCCGCCCAGTGGCAGGCGATCGTGAGAACCACCAGGGAGCACGACCGAACGGACACCCGCTGGCTGGACTACGAACTCGACGTCACGAAGCTGCTCGACTATCCCCTGATGACCGATATGCGCGATCCGCACACGCAGCGGTTCCACCGCGCCAAGCTGCGGGCGGATCTGCTGCGTCCAGCTGACGCAGGCGACCTTCTCGACGACAGTGCCGCCGCTCGCGACTATCGCGACGCCGTGGAGGAGTACGCGACAGCTTTCGACGTGGCGGAGGCCGAAGCGATGCGCAGGCGACGCAGCGGCTTCTCACGAGAGGAACAACAGCGCCTCTCGCGCGCACACAGCGCGCTGCGGATCGCGACCGACACCGCGGCGACGCCGCAGGAACGCGAGCGGGCCCTCGATGTCGCCCGCGGCGAACTCGACGGACTGATCGTGCTGCCGGAGCGCACGCGGGCAGCGATCGAGCGAGGGATCGCGGGGGAGCTCGACAGCTAGTCGCGCGGCAGAGTCAGCGCGGTGGGTCCTGGGTCTGGGTCTGGAAGCGAGTTGATCGCCCTTCGCTGGGGCGGTGGCTTAGGCGGCGGGTTGATCGCTCGCCGCTTCGGCTGCTCGACTGCCGGTGGTTGCGGACCACCGACGATTCCCGGCGGGGGCTGCGATCGTACGTTCGGCGGCTGCACCGCGTCGTTCGGTAGGTCCGCGGCAGGCCTGCGTGGCTCAGGTAGCTCGGGAAGGGGTCGTTCCGGCAGGGGCAGGTCGGCCACGGGTGGCTCCGGATCCACCGCGCGCGGCGGCGGCGCTTCGTAGGTCGGCGACACCGACGGAGGTTCAGCGACAGGCGGCGCGGCCGACGGAGTCGTCGACGTCTCTGGCGCGGTGGGCGGCTCGGGTATCGGATTGCTCGGCGTTTGGCTCGGTGGGGCGCTGGCGAAGCGCTGATCGGCTGGGTTGCGGTCTGCTTGACGTCCGCCGGGTCGATGTTCACGTTCTTCTGCTGTTGCCAGGCGATGGTCAGTCCCAGCGACGCGGCGCCGATGACGGCCAGCAAGCCGATGATCGACAACACCCGGCGGGTGCGCCGACCGCCTCCGTCATCGACAACCGGTACCGGTGCGGGCGCGTCCTCGACGGCGTCGGAGGAAGCGGGGTCGGGGGCGTACCCGTCGACCTCGATCGGGGTGGTCGATGGGGCGAGTTGAATTCCGCTGAGGGTGCGTTCACGTAGCGATGCGGGCGCAGGGATGAACACCGGCACAGCGCCGAGCAGGGCCACGGGGCTGACGAGCCGTTGCCGCTCGTCCTTGCAGGTCGGGCAGGACTCGATGTGGCGGGCGATGCGCTTACGCATCAGCACGTTGAAGTGGCCGTCCCAGCCGTCCAGGATCGCGGCCAACTCGGCGCATCCCGCGCCGGTGTTGCGGATGCGGCGAGCGACCAGCAAGGCGCCAAGCGCGCGTTCGACGGTGTCGCGCAGCCGGAAGACCATCTTGTTGGCGGTGGCTGAGCTGACACTGAGGGCTTCGGCGAGATCGGGCCCGTCCAGACCATGGCGATAGGCCAATTCGAGGATCGAACGGTCGCGATCGGACAGCCCGCCTGCGGCGTCGGAGATCAGGTCGGCGAGTTCGGTGCGTGCGGCCAGGGTTTCTGGGCCAGGTTCTACAGACACGGTTTCAGGTAATTCGTCGGAGACGGTTTCGCGGCGGCGGTCCCGAAGTCGGCGCAGCGCCTCGTTGCGCGCGATCGCGTACAACCAGGGTCGGAGTTTGTCGGCTTCCCGCAGCTGGCCCAGCCGGACCGCGGCGGTGCAGAAGGCGTCCTGGACGCAATCGGCCGCGTCGTCACGGTCGCGCAGCATCCCAACGCAGAAGTCGTGGAGCCGGTCGGCGTATCGGTCATAGATGCCGGCGAAGGCCTCGCGGTCACCGGCAGCCGCGGCGCGGGCGAGGTCCGCGTCGGTGTCGGCTGGGCCAACGATGTCCCAGTGAGGTACTGCCGTCATGACTGCGCTTTCCCATGACATGGGTAGTGCCGATATTCGATCAGGTCAGACGGGCATAGGCAAGAGTAGTGAACATTTATCGGCTCCCTTCACGTCGCGACCCTTTGTGGACCGCTCTCATGGGTAGGAGCCGCCAGCCCCGGCTATCCGGACACTTTTTCGGCAGAAAGTTTTTCGACGGCCCTAGCCGGCGTTTTCCTCGACGAGTGATTCGTCGTGACCGTTGACGTGTGACTCGTCGTGGTCGTGGTCGTCTCGGAGTCGGATCGGCGTCATGGTGCTCATGCTGCTCGGGCTCTTGGTACTGCAGGTGTTCGGTGCCGGGCACCCCACCGAGGGCGGCGATCGCCTCGGTGATCTTTGCTGCTTCCTCGTCGTTCGGTGTTCTGCCCGCCTCGAGCTCATCGGGAAGATCGGTCGGCAACCCCGCACCGTTGGCGATCTCCTCGGCAGACAACTTGGCGTGCAGGCGCGTGACATACAGCTGCTGGCCCAAGCTCGAACCCGGCGCGGCGGCGGCGTGCTCCATCAGCGAGTCGTAACGCCTCCGCACATTGCTGAGTTCCACAATGACCGCGGGTGACGGCCTATTGCTGCTTGCTGCGTCCGTCAGTGCGGTCCGCAGTTTCCTCATGCCCTCGAGAACGACATCCGCACGTTTGTGGAATTTCTTGTCCTCGGCGAACGGCAACGCGTCGATGGCGGCGGAGTACATGTGCATCGCCGCCTCCGAGAGACTGACGATGATCGACGAATCATCCTGTGGCGCGGCTTGTCCCATGGGACCCTCGACTCTCTAGCGGTCACTTCCAGATGAGGTGAGCAGCCGACGACGCGTGCTTGCCGGTCGCCCCGCTCGACTTGAGCACGGGTTGACACTAGCGGTCCATCCCGTCCTGCGTCACCGCCAGGTCATGACGTGCGAAATAAGCGCAGGCCAAACCTCAGAGGAGCCCGGGAGGGCGGACGGTGTGAAGATGGGTGCGCGGTGCGGTCCTAGGCTGTACCCGCAAGGCGGGAAGGCTCAGGGCGGAACGGGAGGTCCAGATGACCGGACTCGTCGAATCCACCACGGCCGACGACCAGTCAGAACGCGGCGAAGTGCGCGACGTCACCGAGCCGATACCCCGCGCTCTGCTGGCGCGCCGCGACACCGGTTGGTTCGCTGCGATCGACGGCTGGCGCGGAATTGGGTGGTTGGCCTGCGGCGCCGCAGGCGGCCTTGCCATCGGCTGGTTCATCCTGTTCAGTCCCGGCGAAACGGGGTCAAAGGCGGACTGGTTCTTCGGCGCCGTCGTCCTCTGCGTCGCGATGGTGGCCATGTGGCAGACCTTCAATGTCCAGCGTCAGGCGAATCAGAAGGCTGCCGAAGCCGCCGAGCGACTCCGCATCGAGGTTGCGGTCGCCGAGCAGCGCTCGGCCCGCGAGCTGGCACTCACGCAGAAGCTGCATCAGACCGAGATGGAGAGCCAGCAGAAGGCGCACCGCGCCGAGATGGACGCGCAAAGGGAGCGGGCTCTTCTCGAGCGCAACCACCTGCTCAACCAACTTCAGAAGCAAGCGGTGGTCGAGGTGTCGAGGGCGGTGCGCGCGCACACCCAGATGCTGGCAACGCTGTGGAACCGGGGCGCAAGCATCCTGAACAGCGAGGACCGAGATGAGCGGGAGCAGGCGATGCTGCCGATATTCGAGCAGATCGGCCAGGTCGTGAACGACTTCTCTGTCGAGCTCGCCAACGCCAACCAGATCGTGGAGGACGACCGCCTGAATCAGGCGCTCGAGAGTGTCAACGAGGCCGTGCTGATGGCGATACGCGTCGCGCAGGACGTGTGTGACGACGTCGTCGACGGGCGCTCACCCGAGCCCAATCCCATCCCACCCGTGCAGCGACTCATGCACGAGAGGGCCGCTGATGCTCGGCGTCTCGCTTGGGACTTGATCCGCACAGGGCTTGACGATTAGGTGTCACCCTAAGTTCGGCGCGTGAGCCGCGCCGCAGCCGCAGCCAGCGACTGCTGAGTTTTCTCACGCGCGTCACCCATCCCCACGAGGACGTCGACCATGACCGGCGCCAGGATCTCGGTGACCCCGTGTCCTTCATGCCCGAAGAAGCCGGCCATCTCGAGCAGCACCCCGCCATGGGTGACGCTCCACAGCCGTCCTGCGATCGCCGATTCGCCGTCATCACGAATTCGACCGGCCTCGATCATGCGGCGCACCACTTCCAGCGAGCGCCTCGAACGACAGGCCGAACTCTGCGCGCTCGCTCGCGCTCCCGGTGACGGTGAGGTCGGCGTGGTAGCGGTTCAGTGATTCCGCCGAGCGTGCCGAACATCAGTTGGTAGCGCTGCGGATTGGCGAGCGCGAACTCGCGATAGCGCACGCCCATCGCGAAGAAGTCGGCCACCGGGTCGTCGGTCTGCTCGACCTCGGTGAGGGCGCGGGTGAACCGGATGAACGCCTCGCTGGCGATGGCGTCGACCACGCCGGTCATGTTCCCGAAATGCGTGTAGACCGCCATCGTCGAGGTTCCGGTCTCCGCCGCCAGTTTGCGTGCGCTGAGCGCGGCCAGGCCGTCGCGCTCGAGTATGCGGATGCCGGCCTCGACCAGCTGCTCCCGCGGACCGCCGCTCACCGTTGCGATACTGCCATAACAGTGTTATACAAGGGACGGCTATAACACTGTTATGGGGAGGTGTCAGTCATGACGAACCGCTATCTGGAGAACGAATTCGCCCCGGTGGACCGGGAGTTCACATTGACCGACCTGGAGGTGGCCGGAACCATCCCGGACTACCTGGACGGGCGGTACCTGCGCAACGGCCCGAACCCGATCGGCGAGATCGATCCGGAGCTTTATCACTGGTTCGTCGGCGACGGGATGGTGCACGGCATCCGGATTCGCGACGGCAAGGCCGAGTGGTACCGCAACCGCTGGGTGCGCGGACCGCAGACGGCCAGGGCGCTCGGGGAGAAAGCGCCTCCCGGCGAGTACCGCCTTTCAGGCATCGGCGCGAACACCAACGTGATCGGACATGCAGGCAAGACGCTCGCGCTGATCGAATCCGGGGTGGCCAACTTCGAACTCACCGAAGAGTTGGACACGGTCGGTGTCTGCGACTTCGACGGCACATTGACCGGTGGATACACCGCCCATCCCAAGCGCGATCCGGAAACCGATGAGCTGCACGCGGTTTCGTACAGCATGTACCGCGGCAACACGGTGCAGTATTCGGTGATCGGTGCCGACGGCAAGGCGCGGCGCACAGTCGACATCGAGGTGGCGGGCAGTCCCATGATGCACGACATGTCCCTCACCGAACGTCACGTCGTGTTCTACGACCTGCCGGTGACGTTCGACGCGCAGCAGGCCGCCACGATGACCGTGCCACGCGGCTTGCGCCTTCCGGCGCGGATGATGTTGTCGGCGTTGATCGGCCGAGTGCGTATCCCCGATCCGATCTCTGCCAGGCAGCCGGGCGGCAGTTCCTCTGACCGACGATTCCCGTACTCGTGGAACCCGCGGTACCCCGCCCGGGTCGGGGTGATGCCACGCGACGGCGACAACGACGATGTCCGCTGGTTCGATGTCGAACCGTGCTACGTCTTCCACCCGATGAACGCCTACGACGACGGCGACACCGATCGTGCTCGACGTGGTGCGGCATCCGAAGATGTTCGACACCAACCATCTAGGCCCCGATGAAGGTCTGCCGACGCTGGACCGCTGGACCGTCGATCTCGCCGACGGCAAGGTACGGGAATCGCGCGTCGACGACCGTGGCCAGGAGTTCCCCGTGTCGACGAACGGCTGGTCGGCAAGCGGCATCGGTACGGCTACGCGCCGACGGTCGGCGAAGGCACGACCGGAAGCCACGTGCTGCTCAAGCACGATCTTGTCGGCGGCAACACCGAGGCGCGTTCGTTCGGCGCTGATAAGGCCCTCGGCGAGTTCGTCTTTCATCCTTCATCGCCGGATGCCGCCGAGGACGACGGAGTGGTCATGGGCTACGTATACGACCGCGTCACAGACCGAAGCGAGCTGGCAATCCTCGATGCGCAGACGCTGAACGACGTCGCCAGCATCAAGCTGCCGCACCGCGTGCCTGCCGGCTTCCACGGCAACTGGGTACCGACTCGCGGGGTAGGGCGTCGTTAGAAAAACCGATAGCCTTCGCGCGCAATCGAAAAGCCATGGCCGGTCTCAACATCCCGGCACGTCATCCCTGATTGCGCGCTCTCACAGCGCAGCTTGCCGATGGCGACCGCGTCGCCGTACGCGAGCGGTCCGCCACCCGTTGCCGTGTCTCGTGCGCAGGTAAATCGGGGTGAATCACCGGCCTTGAGTTCGACGCCGTGACCGTACGGACCGGGATCGGGCGCGCAGTCCGTCGGTCGCTGAGGCGGTGGTGACCAACTGCGCTTCAGAATGTCGCAGCGGACGTAATCCTCGCCATGTTGGATGCCGCAGCCGACATTGCCGCTGGGCAAGCTGAAAAAGGTGAACCCACTCGGACCCTGATCGGTCGTCACCACAGCTGCAGAGCGCGCCCGCGGCGAGCACCCCGGCGACGAGAAGGCGATCGACCCTGAACGCCATGGCGCAACGGTAGTACCGCGGCATCGCAGGTCTTGTCGCAGCACAACGCATTGGCGAAGGATGGCCCGGTGAGCGAAATCGCCGGTCCTGTCGACCGGGTGATCATCGTCGGTGCTGGTATGGCGGGTCTGGCTGCCGCATCGAAGCTGCGCCGCGCAGGCATCGCCTCCGTTGTGCTCGAAGCCCGAGACCGCGTCGGTGGCCGGCTGCACACCATCGACCTCGCGGGCGTACCGGTCGATCTTGGCGGCTCGTGGATTCACCACCCGATAGGCAACCCGTTGTCGGCGCTGTGCGACGAACTCGGCATCGTTCGCGATGCCGGCGACCCGATCCCGGCGCTTTCGGCATACGACAGAACCGAGGGCCGACGCCTGGACCGCGCCGAGGTCGAAGTGTGCGTCCTGCAGGAGTCCGACGCCTTCTGGGAAGCCGTCGATGCACTCAACCAACGACTGGGACCCGACGCGACCGGACTCGACGCAATCGACGTTTTCGTGGCTGAGCGCGGGCTCACCGGCGCCGTCGCACGGCGGGTGCGTCAAGAACTTCAGGCAGAGGTCGAGGCCGACGCCGCCGATCGGGCCGACAACGATTCCTTGCGCTGGATGGCCCTCAGCGAAGAGTTCGAAGGCCCGATTTTCGGCGACTTGCCCCGTGACGGATACCGATCGGTGGTGGCGGCGTTTGCGAGCGGGCTCGACATTCGGTTCAACATCGAGGTCGCCGGAGTGGAAATCAGGCCGACGGCATCCGCATGGCGTGTGCGGACGGTTCGGTCGAGACCGGCTCACACGTGATCGTCACCGTGCCACTCGGAGTGCTCAAGCGGGGCAGCCCGCGCTTCGAGCCGCCGCTGCCAACGCCGACGCAGACAGGCGATCGACGCGCTCGGGTTCGGCCGCTACGAGAAGATCGCGCTGAAGTTCGAGTCGGCGTTCTGGCGCGAGGACGGCATGTCGCATCTGATCGTGTTTCCGCCCGACGAAGACGAGCCGGCGATGTGGGTGTTCGATCTCGACGCCTTCGGAGCCGGCCCGGTGTTGTGCGCGCACCTGTTCCACACCCTGACGCCATACGCACTTGATCGCCCGGCACGCAAGCGGTCGACTGGTTACGACAAGTGCTGACAGATGTTTTCGGCCATCCGATTCCCGACCCCGTCGCGACGGTGGTGACGTCGTGGGCCAACGACCCCTTCACCGGCGGCGCGTACTCACACTGTCCACCGGGCGCCGACCCTTCGATGTTCGACGTGCTCGGTGAACCGATGCACGGCAGACTGCTGTTGGCGGGCGAGCACGCGCACAGCGCGCGCACCGGCTACGCCGATGGCGCGTACGTCAGTGGGCTCCGCGCGGCAGAGCGGCTCGGAGCCTAGAGTCAGCGGCATGCCCACGATCACCACGAGCGACGGTGTCGAGATCTTCTTCAAGGACTGGGGATCGGGCCAACCGATCGTCTTCAGCCACGGCTGGCCGCTGTCGGCCGACGACTGGGACAACCAGATGCTGTTCTTCCTCTCCAAGGGTTACCGCGTGGTCGCCCACGATCGCCGCGGGCACGGTCGGTCCTCTCAGGTCGGCGACAACCACGACATGGACCATTACGCGGATGATCTTGCCGCCGTGGTCGAGCACCTCGACCTGCACGACGCGATCCACGTCGGGCACTCCACCGGCGGCGGCGAAGTGGCGCACTACCTGGCCCGCCACGGTGAAAGCCGTGCGGTGAAGGCGGCACTCATCAGTGCGGTGCCGCCGCTGATGGTCAAGACCGACGCCAACCCCGAGGGGCTGCCCAAGGAGGTGTTCGACGACCTTCAGGCGCAGCTGGCCGCCAACAGGTCGGTGTTCTACCGCGACCTGCCGTCGGGACCCTTCTACGGATTCAACCGCCCCGGCGTCGAGTCGTCGGAGGCGATCATCGAAAACTGGTGGCGCCAAGGCATGATGGGCGGTGCCAAGGCCGGCTACGACGGCATCGTTGCGTTCTCCCAAACCGACTTCACCGAGGACCTGAAGAAGATCACGATCCCGGTTCTGGTCATGCACAGCGAGGACGACCAGATCGTGCCGTATGTGGCTGCCGGACCGAAGTCTGCCGAGCTACTGGCCAACGGAATCCTCAAGACCTACAAGGATTTTCCGCACGGCATGCCGACCACTCACGCCGACACCATCAACGCCGACCTTTTGGAGTTCCTCCAGTCCTGACCGGCCGGCTAGTAATACATCGGCGGATTCACGCCGTCGTTCGGTGGCGGGTCGGGCACCGGCATGCACAATCCGGTGTTCACGTCGAGCGCCTTTCCTGGAAGGCAGAACGGTGCGCACCCGTTGGTGACGCCCGTTTCGCCGGGCAGGCACGCCGAGCTGACGGCAGGCGAGAAGACGATGACCCCGGCCATCGGCATCGTCGCCAGCGCCGCGACCGACAACGCCGCAGTTGCGAGCCTTCGCACTGAGTGGGTCATGGTGGCACTGAGTCTAGGTGCCGGTCTGCCACGCCGACAATCGGTTCACTTCCCTTCCACGAAGCGGCGCGCACCGCTTTCAAGCGGCAACCGCAGACATTCACGAGGTAACTGATCATCCGGTACGTCCCTGCGAGCATCAGCAGCTCCATCATGGCCTCGTCACTGTGTTGTGCACGCAGCTCCGCCCACAGCCCGTCGTCGACGTCGCAGTCGCGGTGCAGGCTGTCGCAGAGCCGGATCAGCGCACTGTCGCCGGGTTCCCAGCAGTCGTCCTCGGGCTTGCCTGCGGTCAGCGAGTCGATCTGCGCCTCCGTCAGCTCGGCAGCGGCTGCGAACGCGCTCACGTGCACACCCCACTCGTACTCTGCGCCGCACGCGGCGGTCACCCGGGCGATGACGATCTCGCGTTGCCGAAGTGTGAGATTGCCTCGATCGAGCAGCCCGCCGTCGAACAGCTTGAAGAACAGGCGGCGGTCACGGGCCAGCGTGGTGAACAAGACGAGCGGGGGAGCACCCCGCATGACCGCGGCGATGGCCTTCTGGATGTCGTCGGGCAGCGGCGCGGCCGCCGGGGTAACGCGGCCGCTATAGTTTCCATAGCGTGTCATGTTGGCACTGTACGCACGGATGCTACAAAATGTAAAGCATGACCGCGCCGCACATCGGAGTCCCCGTCCGGGGGTCAAGCTCCGGACGCCCCATCATGGTCGCGCTGGATCTGCTCGGGCGTCGAGGCGCGTTGCGGGTCCTGTGGGAACTACGCGAAGGGCCCCTCACGTTTCGCGGCCTGCAGGCTGCGAGCGAGATGAACCCGGCATCGCTGAACAAGCGGCTCAAGGAGCTTCGTGAACTCGACATCGTGGGCCACTCCGGCGCCGGCTATCACTTGACCGCGCACGGGACATCTCTGATGTCCGCTCTGAGTCCGCTGCAGGACTGGGCAAAACAATGGGCATCGCGGAAGGTGCGTGCATGAGCCGCAAGCGAATCGTCATCGCCGGCCTCGGCGACAGCGGTGTCCTCACGGCGATCCGGCTCGCCAGGCACTGCGACGTCGTCGGTATCTCGGCCAAGCCGGCCTTGGTGAGCGGCCAGGAACTGGGATGGCGGCTGTCCCGGCCCGAGGAGTGGGCACGGGCCAACTGGATTCCCTTCGACCGATTCCGCGCGTTGGACCGGGTGCGCACGGTCCACGGCACTCTGACCGGCGTCGACCTTGCCGCCCGCACGGTGTCCATCCGCGGCGACGACGGTTCGTCCTCGCAAGAGGAATACGACGCGCTCGTCATCTCCACCGGCGTCACGAACGGGTTCTGGCGCACGCCAACCCTTCAGTCTCACAACGAGATCGGCGACGGGCTCCGCTCCGCTCACCGACGCCTGACCGACGCCGAGTCGGTGATCGTCGTTGGCGGCGGTGCCGCGGCGATCAGCAGCGCCGCGCAGGTCGCGACCACCTGGCCGGACAAACGGGTCGACCTGTTCTTCCCCGGCGAGCGCGCACTGCCGTCTCATCACCCGCGAATCTGGGGCAAGGTGCAACGCAGGCTTACCGACATCGGCGTTGCGCTGCACCCAGGGCACCGCGCGGTGATACCCGACGGCTTCGGGTGTGACGACCTCACCGGCGACCCGGTCCAGTGGAGCACCGGACAGCCGCCCGCATCGGCCGATGCGGTGCTGTGGGCGATCGGGCGGGTTCAGCCCAACACCGGCTGGCTGCCTTCCGAGCTCCTCGACGAGAACGGCTTCGTCCGAGTGACCCCTGCGCTGCAGGTGCCCGGCCACCCGGACGTGTTCGCCGTAGGTGACGTCGCGGCGACCGATCCGTTGCGGAGCTCGGCCCGCAACCGCGGCGACGGGATCCTCGCGCACAACATCCGTGCGGAGTTCGCGGGCAAGCCGCTGCGCGCATTCCGCGCTCCGAAGCGCCGCTGGGGCTCGGTGCTCGGCGTGCAACCGAACGGGCTGGAGGTATTCACCCCGAAAGGCCAAGCGTTCCGATTCCCGGCCTGGTCGTTCGACCGGGTGCTGATGCCCGTGATCGTGCGATGGGGCATGTACCGAGGTGTGCGCGCCAACCAACCCCTTAACCTTGCATCGTGACAGCAAACTGGACACCGGCCCGGCTGGGCGATTTGACCGGCAAGCGCATCATCGTGACCGGCGCGACCAACGGCGTGGGTCTCGGCACCGCGCGGGCGCTGACGCGGGCTGGCGCGCACGTGATCATGGCGGTGCGGAACACCGACCTGGGAGCGCAGCGCGCCAAGGAGATCGGCGGCTCGACCTCGATCGCCAAGGTCGACCTCGCCGACCTGGCGTCGGTACGGGCGTTCGCCGATGCGCTGGACGACGACGTCGACATCCTGATCAACAACGCGGGCCTGCATCACTCAGACGCGGGAAGAGACCGTCGACGGGTTCGAGAAGCAGCTCGGCACAAACATGCTCGGTCCCGTTCGCGCTGACGAATCTGATCTTCCCGCGGGTGCGTTCGCAGATCATCAACGTCGGATCACACGCCCATCGAGCGCGCGACGCTTCGACTGGACGATATGCACCTTCGCACCAGCAAGTGGACCATGATGGGCGCCTACCGGCGCTCGAAGCTCGCGGTGATGCTATGGGGCCTCGAGCTGGATCGCAGGCTGCGGGCGGCGAATTCGCCTGTCGTCACCCAACTCACTCATCCGGGTTGGGTCGCCTCGAACCTGTCCAGCATCTCCGACAATCCCGGTTCTTGCCGCCGCCGACAGGGTCGTCAGGAAGGTGGCCAACGTGGTCGCCAATGACATCGACGCAGGCGCCGCGGCGACGCTGTACTGCATCAGCGAGCCGGTGCCGCCGGGCAGCTACATCGGCTACGACGGTCCTTTCGGGTTGTCGGGTCCGCTGGTGATGCTCGGCCGGACGGCGCTCGCAGGCGACTACGAGGCCGCCGCCAAGTTGGTCGAGTTCGCCGAAAAGGAAACCGGCACAACGCTTTCCGTCTGAGGCTAGGCGGGCGTACCGTCGGCTACCCTCGGCGCCCGCCCGGCCTCCGCGTCGTCCAGCACTAGTTCCGCGACCCGGGACCGGTGCTGCTCGGCGGTGCCAAGCAGGGCGGCGTCGGTTGTCGCTCGCTTGAAGTACAAGTGCGCCTGGTGTTCCCACGTGAACCCGATGCCGCCGTGCACCTGGATCGTGTCGGTCGCGATACGGGTGAAGGCCGCCGAGCCCGTCGCCTGCGCAATGCTCACCGCCAGCGCGGGGTCGTCCGATCCGTCCGAAAGCGCCCACACCGCGTGGTACGCCGTGGAACGGGCGTGCTCGAGGTCGACGAGCAGGTCGGCCAACCGGTGTTTGACCGCCTGGAACGACCCGATCGGCCTGCCGAACTGCAGCCGCGACTTCGCGTAGTCGACCGACAGGTCGAGCAGATGCTGTCCGGCGCCCACCTGCTCGGCGGCCAGCAGCGCCGAGCCCACCTGCAGCGCGTGTTCGATGACCCGCTCCGCTTCACCGGGACCTGCCACCAGCCGGCCGGGCGCGCCGGACAACTCGACGGTGGCCTGCGGCCGGGTCAGGTCGAGCGTGACCAGCGGGCTGCGTGCCACGCCCGGCCCGGATGCGTCGACGGCGTACAACGCCACCCCGTCCGCGCCTCGCGCAGCGACGAGCAGATCGTCTGCAGCGCCTGCATCGACGACGCGCTCGACGGTTCCGGTGAGTGCATCGCCGTCTGCGGTGACCGTGACAGCCTCCGGCGCTCCGGCCCGGTCGGCGACGACGAACGCCGCGGTCCGGCGGCCCTCGACCAGCTCTGCCAACAACCCGTCACGCACCTCGCCCGCAGGGGCAGCCACCAGCGCGGGGATCGAAAGGAACACGGTCCCGAACACCGGCCCGCAGGCCAGAGAGGCGCCCAGTTCTTCGACCGCGACGGCCTGGTCGACGAGCGTGCCGCCGACGCCGCCGTCGGCCTCGGGCACGGAAAGCCCGAGCACGCCGAGTTCGGAGCCGAGCCGAGCCCACACCTTGGGGTCGAACGGCGGATCGGACTCCATCAGTCGCCGCACCGTCTGCTCATCGAAGTTCTCCGCGCAGAACTTGCGCACCGCGGCGCGCAGTTGGTTCTGCTCGTCGGTGAATGCGAACTCAGCCACGGGGGATCTCCTTCCACGCCATGCCTGCATCGGCACGCAGGTCACCCGGCAGGCCCAGGACCCGTTCGCCGAGGATGTTGCGCATCACCTCCGAGGTGCCACCCTCGATGGTGTTCGCGCGGCTGCGCAGGAACCGCTGTTGCAGGGGGCCGCGCCAGTCCTCGACATCTCGTTGTGTGTCACGCAGCGCATAGCTGTGGTACAGAATCCCTTCCGGCCCAAGCAGATCCATGCACCACTGGTAGATGTGCTGGTTCAGTTCGGCACCGACCAGCTTGCCGATGGAGCCCTCCGGACCAGGGCCGCCGACGGTCGCCGAGGCCCGAGAGCGTTCCGAGGTCAGCCGCTGGGCCTCCGAGCGCAGCCACAGCGCAGACAGCCGGTCGCGCAGCACCGGTGTCTGCAGATCCGGGCGGGCGGCCCACAGCGACACCGCTTCGGCGATGGTGCCCGCACCTCGTCTGCTGCCGCTGGCGCCGAGCGCGCTGCGCTCGTTCATCAACGTGGTCATCGCAACCCGCCAGCCGTCACCGACTCCGCCCAGCCGGTGCGTATCGGGGATGCGGGCGTCGGTCATGTACACCTCGTTGAACTCGGCGTGACCCGTCATCTGGCGCAGCGGCCGGGTCTCGACACCCGGCGCCGTGCATATCGATGACGAAGTAGGTAAGCCCTTTGTGCTTCGGCACGTCGGGATTGGTGCGCGCGAGCAGCAGACCCCAGCGGGCGCGGTGCGCCAGGCTGGTCCAGACCTTCTGCCCGTTGACCACCCACTCGTCGCCGTCCGGCACTGCCGAGGTGGCCAGTCCGGCAAGGTCGGACCCGGCGCCCGGCTCGGAGAACAACTGGCACCAGATGTCCTCGGTGGTGGCCAGCGGGCGCAAGAGTTGGCGCTTGACGTCGTCGGTCTGCGCGTGCTCGCGCACCGTCGGCGCCGCCATCCCGTATCCCATCGGGTTCAACGCGAGCGGAACAGGACCGCCTGCTCCCTGCAGGATTCCGTCGGCCACGGCCTGCACACCGCGCGATATCCCGAGGCCGCCGAGGCCCTCGGGAAAGTGCACCCAGGAAAGCCCCGCGTCATAGCAGGCGCCGAGGAATTCGGGAATGGGAACGGATTTCGGGTCATGATCGGCGACGACTTGTCGGGCGAGGTCGGCGACGCGGTCCGAGTCAGCAACGGTGCTCATCCAGTCACGATAGGAAACGCCCGATTGTCAGCGAGTATCGGGGGACGCTGTGCGGCGAATGACGGGTCCGCTAGGTATTGTCGAACCCGTTCGTCACTGAAGAAGAAGGTCAGCGCGACCGGGTGGCATTACGTTAAGGACGTGATGACCCATGCGCGCGCCATCGAGTCTGAGATCGTGCCTGCAGCGGTTCGGACAGCCGGTGCGCACCGGCTGTCGGTGCTGCTCGTTGAGGACGATCGCGCCGACGCGTTGCTGGTAGAAGAGCTGATCGCCGACGCTGCGGCGACATCGGCTGCGCATGGGCACAGTCGATGGCCGAGGCCGAGCGGGAGTTGGAGCTCGCTCGCCCGGACTGCGTGCTGCTGGATCTCAACCTGCCCGACGCCAACGGGATCGCCGCCCTGGAGCGCATCAAGCAAGGCCGACCCCAACATTCCGATCGTCGTCCTCACCGGCCTGTCCGACGAGCACTTCGGGATCTCTGCGGTCGCCTCCGGCGCGCAGGACTATCTGGTCAAGGGCCGGGTCGAACCCGAAATGCTGCGCCGCGCGGTGCTTTACGCGATCGAGCGGAAGCGCGCCGAGCTCACCGCGGTCGAACTGCACGCCAGCCAGCTGCGGGCCATGGAGAACGCCCGGCTCGAGCGCGGTCTGTCGCCGTCGCCGCTGCTGCTCGACGACCCCGGTGTCGACATCATCGCGCGGTACGTGCCCAGCCGGGAGAACACGCTGCTCGGCGGCGATTTCTACGACTTCGTCCAGACGCCGGACCGGACCGTTCACGTGATGATCGGCGACGTCGCCGGCCACGGCCCCGACGAGGCCGCCCTCGGCGTGGCGCTGCGCATCGCCTGGCGTGCGCTCACATTCGCCGGTCTGCGTGGCCCCGACCGGATGCGCGAGCTCGAGCGGATCCTGCGGGCCGAACGCGCGGGCAAGGGCATCTTCGCGACGGTGCTGAGCCTGGCGATTCCGCCGGAGGGGTCTCAGTTCCGCGCGGTGCGGGCCGGGCATCCCGGAATGTTGCTGCACGGCGACGGGACCGTGGACTGGCTCGAGCCGCCGGGCGGTCCGGCGCTGGGCCTGCATTCCGGCGGATGGGACTAGCACCAGGTGGAATGGCCGCAAGGGCACAGGCTTGGTGTTGCTCACCGACGGCCTGTTCGAGGGGCACTCGGGGCTGGGCAACGAGCGCCTTGGCGAGGAAGGGCTTGCTCGAGCTGGCGCGCTCGCTATGCGGCGCTGCCGGGTCCGCGCGTTCGTCGACGCGCTCATCGAGCGAAGCCGCGCAGCGCGCGCAGGCGCACGGCGGGCTGACCGACGACATCGCGGTGGTCCGCGTGGCGAGCGCGACGACGAGCACGATGAGCCGCTCGCCCAGGTGGCCGGCCGGCAACTGACCGTGCAGGGCTGGCAGAACCTGGTGCTGTCCGCGATGGGCGTGGTGGTGATCGCCGGCCTGGTGGCCGGCGGGCTGCTGATGAACCGCACCGACAACTGTCGCGTGAGCTGATCGACAACATCCAGCCGGCGCGCGTGGCGGCGTACCAGTTGCAGGCCGCGCTTCGCGACCAGGAGACGGCGGTACGCGGCTACGTCATCGCGGCCGACACGCAGTTTCTCGACCCGTACTACGCCGGGCAAGCACGCCGAAAAGCAAGCCGCCGACGGACATCCGGCAACTCGGTCGGCACACCGCCCGAGCTCATGACCGACCTGGATGCGATCGAGCAGGGCGCGGCGACATGGCGGACGACTTATGCCGAACCCGCTCATCGCCGACATCTCGCAGCGGGCATCCGCCGTGACGGACAGTCGCGACCTGACCGATCGTGGCAAGGCCGAATTCGACAGTCTGCGAGTACTTTTCGATCGCCAGAACGAGAACCTGCGGCGCAGCGCGTACCGACGGAATCGGCGAACTCGACCAGATGCGGCACTGGCGTGACGGGTCTGGCCGTCGCCATGGTCGTGGCGTTCGTCGCGCTTGGCGATCGTGCTGGCGCTGCTGGTGCGAAGCGCGGTGACCCGGCCATTGGCCGCGCTCGCCGCGGCGTGCCGGCGCATCACCGAGGGCAATTTCGGCGAGCGGATCGTTCCGACGAGGGCCGAAAGACATCCGCGCCATCGCGGTCGACGTCGAGGACATGCGGCAGCGCATCGTGGACGAACTCGAAATGTCCCGGACGGCCCAGGCGACGCTGGACGACCAGGCCGAGGAATTGCGCCGGTCCAACGCCGAGCTCGAGCAGTTCGCCTATGTCGCCTCCCACGATCTGCAGGAGCCGCTGCGCAAGGTCGCGTCGTTCTGCCAGCTGCTGGAGAAGCGATACGGCGACCAGCTCGACGAGCGCGGCGCCGAATACATCGGGTTCGCGGTCGACGGCGCCAAACGCATGCAGGCGCTGATCAACGATCTGCTCACCTTCTCCCGGGTCGGACGGCTCAACGCCACGCACACCGAGGTCGACCTCAACGACGACGCTGGACACCGCGCTGGATAACCTGTCGACCGCCATCGAGGAGGCGGCCGCCGAGATCGTGCGGCCAGACCAGCCCCTTCCCGCCGTCGACGGTGACCCCACGCTGCTGGCGATGCTGTGGCAGAACCTCATCGGCAACGCGGTGAAGTTCCAGCGCGAGGGAGTCGCCCGCGGATCGTCATCGAATGCGGGCAGCGGCACGCGGTCCGTCACGACAGGCGATTGGCTCTTCAGCGTCTCGGACAACGGGATCGGCATCGCCGAGGAGTTCGTCGACAAGGTCTTCGTCATCTTCCAGCGTCTGCACGGCCGCGACGTATACAGCGGGACGGGTATCGGTCTAGCATTGTGCAAGAAGATCGTCGAGCACCACGGCGGATCCATCTGGGTCGACACGTCCTACACCCGAGGGAACCCGATTCCGGTTCACCCTGCCCGCTACGCCCACGACCGAACCGAACGAGATCCCAACCGCTCTTCTGGAAGGAACACACGAGTGACATCAGCTCGTCGCGCCATCGACGTCCTGCTGGTCGAGGACGACCCCGGTGACGAGCTCATCACCCGGGAAGCGTTCGAGCACAACAAGATCAACAACAACCTCCATGTCGCCCACGACGGCGAGGAGGGGCTGGACTTCCTGTACCGGCGCGGCGCATACGAGGGCGCCCCCGGCCCGACCTGATCCTGCTCGACCTGAACCTGCCGAAGTACGACGGCAGGCAACTGCTGGAGAAGATCAAGTCCGACACGGACCTTTGCCACATCCCCGTCGTCGTGCTGACGACGTCGTCGGCCGAAGAGGACATCCTGAGGAGCTACAAGCTGCATGCCAACGCCTACGTCACCAAGCCGGTCGATCTGGACCAGTTCATGAGTGCGGTGCGGCAGATCGACGAGTTCTTCGTTCAGGTGGTGCAAGCTACCGAAACCCTGAGCTGAGATTAGGTCTTTGCGCCAAGCACCGCGGCGATGTGATTCCACTCCAGGCTCACGCGCGTGCCGGTCGGCGTCGAATCGATCGTGGCCTGGTCGGACAGCGC
Organism: uncultured Actinomycetota bacterium; assembly: GCA_963734385.1. GTDB lineage: Bacteria > Actinomycetota > Actinomycetes > Mycobacteriales > Mycobacteriaceae > Mycobacterium. The sequence continues at coordinate 118,686 of CAVTHR010000009.1, forward strand.
CTGCATCAGCGGAATCCCCCGCCCTCGGGAACGGCGCTTCGACTCGGGGTCGGCGATGCGCCAGGCGCCGTCGTCGGTCACCGTGACCGTCAAGATGGCCGCGGCGCGGTCGTAGTCGGCCAGCAAATGCATCGCACCGGGCTTTCCTGATCGCCGAATAGGCGAACTCGGCGGCATTGGCCAGTGCCTCGTTCACGGCCAGCACCACATCGCTGACCTTGGTCGCATCGAGCGAGAAATACCGCTTGAGCCAGACGGAGAACTCCTGACGCATGCTGCGACGCACATGCCGCGTCGGCGAGGACGTTCGTGTGTGCGAACCGTGTCCTCGAGTCGCGCTGTCCGGAGTCTGCCATCTCAGTCTCTGGCTACCCGATCGTGGCCTTTTTAACTCTCAGCGCCGTCAGTGCTTCGTCGAGCGTGGCATAAGGTCGACGACATCGGTGACACCGACGAGCTTGAGCGGCCGGCTGGTCGCGGGACCGTCCGCCACGACGGCGAATCGAATGGCCGGGGCGAGCTCGTCCTGTGCGGCGATCAGCACGCCCATGCCCGCGGACGCGAGGAAATCCACCGCGGTCATGTCGACGACGACGGCCGTCGGCGAGCTCTTCGCGGCCTCGGCTATCGCCTTCTCGAGATCGGGTGCGGTGAGCATGTCCACCACACCGGCTACCGAGACCACGCTGACGGAATCGACCAGCCGTTCCTCGATCGCGCAGCTGCTTGATGCTGCACCTTCCATGCTCACCTCCAGCTAGGCCACCCAGTCGGCGACAATGTCGCGAGTTTACCGGGAACGAATTTTCAAATTCCGCGGCACTATATCGCCGGCAAACTGACCCCTGGAATAGCAGGCGGACAGGTCGGCGGGTTGGCCACAGCATGACCGCCTCAACCTTCGACCCGCGCACGCTGCTCGCCGACAGCCGACTCGGTGTGCTCGCGACGATCAAGTCCAACGGGCTGCCGCAGCTGTCGCCGGTCACGCCGTTCTACGACCGGGACGCCGACGTCATCTACGTGTCGATGACCGAGGGCCGGGCCAAGACGGCCAATCTGCGTCGGGACCCGCGGGCCGCGCTGGAGGTCACCAGCTCCGACGGCTGGGCGTGGGCCACCGCCGAGGGCGCGGTGACACTGACCGGGCCCGCGGAACCGACCCGGACGGTCCCGAGGTCGAGGCGCTCGTCGACTACTACCGCAACGCCGCAGGCGAGCATCCGGACTGGGACGAGTACCGGTCGGTGATGGTGTCCGACCGCAGGGTGCTGATGGCGTTGACGGTCGAGCGCGTCTACGGCGAGAAGATCCGCTGACGCGGGATCTCGGCCGTGATTCGGTCGAGAAGCGCCGGATAGCGGTTGGCTTCGCGGTGATTGCCCGGCTTGCCGCTGCTGATTACTGCGGCGGCAAGACTGCGCTCCGGGTCCGCCCACACGGCGATGTTAGTCAAACCCGTATTGCCGAATGCCGCAGGCGCATTGCGGCCGAACGGCCCGAACCGCTTGTTTCCCAGCATGTATCCGGTACCCCAGCGACGGGGTGCGAAGCCGTCGGCGATGTCCGGTCGCAGGCGGCGGCACTCCTTCGTCGCTTCGCGTAGGGTCTCCGGCCTCACCACCCGCACGCCGTCGAGCTCGCCGCCGCGCACCAGAATCTCGGCGAACCGGGACAGTTCGTCGGCCGTCGATACGAGGTTGGACGACGGCACAACGCCGGTGAGAAACAGCGGCGTGTTTCCGAACGGGATGATCTCGCGCATGGTTCCGCCCACGGCGATCTTGAACGCCTTCGAGACGGGTGCAGGCAGCGGCTTTCCGGTGTTGTGGCTCGGAGCCACCAGCGGAACGTCACTGTCGCTGACACCGAAGTTCGTCCATCGGAAGCCCAGCGGGTCGAGGATCTCGGTCGCGAGGATCTCACGGATGTTCCTGCCGGTGGCCGCCGAAACGATCTCGCGAACCAGCGGACCCCACGTCACGCCGTGGTAGATATGTACCAGCCCGGGCCGGTGTAGCGGCTTCAGCTCGCCGAGCTTGCGGCGCGCGTAATCGGTGTCGTCCATCCTGTTGAGGTTCGGGTCGCGGGCCCGTCGCGAACGGCACGCCCGCGCTATGGGTGATCACATGCCGGATCGTGGTGCGGTCCTTGCCGTGACTGGTGTAGGTCGGTAGGTACTCGCACACGCGGTCATCCAACGAAAAGGCGCCGCGCTCGACGAGCATGTGCACGACGGTCGTTGCGATCGCCTTCGCCGCCGACCACGCGCAGAACGGTGTGTCTGTTTGGACCGGGACCTTCTCCGCGTCCGGCGGGTCGTCGGGGGCATTGCCCCACCCGTGCCCGATCGCACGGTTGAGGATGACCTTTCCGTCGTGACGCAGGCACAGCTGGATCGCCGGGTGCATGCCCGCCGCATACCAATGCCGCGCCGCCTGCCAGATCCGCTCCGCCGCCGCCGGGTCGATGCCGGAGTGGTCTTCGTCGCCCACCGCGGTGACGGCGTCGAGGTCGGCAGGAACACGGATTCGTCCGTCGGGTTTCATGCCTTCTTCCTGTGCAGTTTCGCGCTGAGGTGATGCTGAAGGGGTAGACCCACCGCACCCATCCGCAAGCGTGTAGGTCAGCTCGTCCCCGTCGACCCGGATGGAGCGGCCCAGCGCCGTCACCTACTTGGCCGATGCGGTGCGCCCGATGGTCGTCGCCTCGAGCTCCATCTCGATCAGCACATCGCCGACTGACAGCGTTCCCTCAGCGATCTCGGTTATGCCGGTGGGATGGGCCAGCACCAGTTCGATCCGGCCCGGCGAAGGGACCCGGAGGTATCCGGTCTCGGCGTGCAGGGGCCTACCGTCGTCGTCGGCCTTCGTCCGCTGGACATATCGCAGGAAAGGTTTGCCGACATGCTCGAAGCTGACTTCTTCGAGATAGCCGAAAGGCTCGATCGTCGGATACTCGCCGGTGCCCTGACCTGCCCAGATGCCGAGCAGCGGGGCAAGCACAGCGACGCTGGGATGGAGGTCGGCCACGGGTGCCAGGGTTATGGATCGGGCGCGTGGGTATTAGATGCGCATGGTCGCTGACTCCGCGCTTGGTTTGCCGGACCGAATCCGGGCCTGCCTGTTCGATCTCGACGGTGTTCTGACCGATACTGCCAGCGTGCACCGCAAGGCCTGGAAATCCATGTTCGACGAGTACCTGAAGACGCAGGCGGAACGCATCGGAGGGCGGTTCGTCCCGTTCGACATCGGCTCCGATTACCAGGAATACGTCGACGGCAAGAAGCGCGAAGACGGCGTCCGGTCGTTTCTGGACAGCCGCGGCATCACGTTGCCGACGGCGATCCCGATGATGACCCGTCGCGCCGAGACGGTGCACGGACTGGGCAATCGCAAGAACGCGCTGTTCCAGCAGACCATGCACAAAGAAGGCGTCGAAGTGTTCGAGGGTCGCGGCGCTACATCGACGCCGTCGCCGCAGCTGGGCTCGGAGGTAGCTGTGGTGTCGTCGAGTGCGAACACCCGCGAAGTGCTTGAGCTGACCGGGCTCGCCAAGTACGTCCAGAGTCCGAGTCGACGGAGTAACCATGCGCGAGGAAGGGATAGCCGGGAAAGCCCGCGCCGGATTCGTTCCTTCGTGCCGCGGAACTGCTCGACGTCCCGCCGGATCAAGCCGCGGTGTTCGAGGACGCAGTCGCAGGGGTACAGGCCGGGCATGCCGGCCATTTCGGCACGGTGATCGGTGTCGACCGGGTAGGCCACGCAGAAGCGTTGCGGCACAACGGTGCTGACTCGGTGGTCACGGATCTTGCGGAATTGCTTGGCACATCATGATCACCGACGATAGCCTTTCCCGTCGAACCATGGCACATCCGCGAGACCCGACTGGATCTCGACATCCTCGCCCAAACCGAATCGATATTTGCGCTGTCGAACGGCCACATCGGGTTGCGCGGCAACTTCGAGGAGGGTGAGCCGCATGGCCTGCCAGGCACATATCTGAACGGGTTCTACGAGACGCGGCCCCTGCCCTACGCCGAGGCGGGGTTCTCCTATCCCGAGGACGGCCAGTCCGTCGTCGACGTCACCAACGGCAAGATCATCCGACTGCTTGTCGACGACGAGCCGTTCGACGTCCGCTACGGCCAATTGCAGGAGCACGAACGCGTTTTGGATATGCGGGCCGGAACCCTGACCCGCACGCGAAGTGGAAGTCACCCGCGGGCAAGCAAATAGCGGTGCAGTCGACCCGGCTGGTGTCGCTGCCGCAACGGAGCGTAGCCGCCATCGAGTTCATCGTCGAGGCGATCGACGAGTTCGTCCGCGTCACAGTGCAATCCGAACTCGTCGCCAACGAAGACCAGCCGGAGCGTTCCGAAGACCCGCGGGTCGCGGCCCTGTTGTGCAATCCGCTCGAGGCGGTGCGCCACGAAGCAACCGAACACGGGGCAATGCTGGTGCATCGGACCAAGTCCAGCGGCCTGATGATGGCCGCTGCGATGGATCACGACATCGACGTACCCGGTCGCGTGGAGGCCAGCACCGAGGCGTGGGAGGACCTGGCCCGCACCACCATCATCTGCGGGCTTCGGCCCGGGCAGCGGCTGCGCATGGTCAAGTACCTGGCGTACGGCTGGTCGAGCCTGCGGTCCCGCCCCGCGCTGCGTGACCAGGCCGCGGGTGCGATCGCCGGGGCGCGGTACACCGGCTGGCAGGGCCTGCTCGACGGGCAGCGCGAGTATCTCGACGAGTTCTGGGACAGTGCCGACGTCGAGGTCGACGGTGACCCCGTCTGCCAGCAGGCGGTGCGGTTCGGGCTGTTTCACGTGCTGCAGGCCAGCGCGCGCGCCGAGCGCAGGGCCATTCCGGGTAAGGGACTCACCGGTACCGGCTATGACGGGCATGCCTTCTGGGACACCGAGGGCTTTGTGCTTCCCGTGCTGACCTATACCGCGCCATACGCGGCAGCCGACGCTTTGCGGTGGCGGGTGTCGACGCTGGATCTCGCGCGCGACCGTGCCAAGGAGCTCGACTTGGCAGGCGCGAGCTTTCCTTGGCGCACGATCCACGGCGAAGAGTGCTCGGCGTACTGGCCCGCAGGCAGCGCGGCCTGGCACGTCAACGCCGACATCGCGATGGCGTTCGAGCGCTATCGCATTGTCACCGGTGATGATTCGTTGGAGGTGGAGTGCGGTCTCGACGTTCTGGTGGAGACGGCACGACTGTGGGTGTCGTTAGGACATCATGACCGCCACGGTGTTTGGCATCTCGACGGTGTCACCGGGCCCGACGAGTACACGGCGGTGGTGCGGGATAACGTCTTCACCAACCTGATGGCCGCACACAACCTGCAGACCGCCGCGGAGGCGTGTGAACGCCAGCCCGATGCAGCCCGCGCGATGGGCGTGACCACCGAGGAGACGGCCGCTTGGCGCGACGCCGCGGACACGGCCAACATCCCCTTCGACGAAGACCTGGGTGTGCACGAGCAGTGCGCCGGCTTCACCACCCTTCGTGAATGGAACTTCACCGACAACACGTCCTACCCGCTGTTACTCCACGAACCATACGTGCGGCTGTACCCGGCGCAGGTGCTCAAGCAGGCCGATCTGGTGCTGGCGATGCATTGGCGGAGCCACGCGTTCACGCCGGAACAGATGGCCCGCAACCTGGACTACTACGAGCGGCGCACCACGCGCGACTCGTCGCTGTCGGCCTGCACCCAGGCCGTCATGTGCGCGGCCGTCGGGCACCTCGAGCTGGCGCATGACTACGCCTATGAGGCGGCGCTCATCGACCTGCGCGACCTGCACAACAACACTCGCGACGGCCTGCACATGGCGTCGCTGGCGGGGGCGTGGACGGCCTTGGTCGCCGGCTTCGGCGGCCTCCGGGACGACGAGGGTGTGCTCACGCTCGATCCGCAGCTGCCCGACGGCATTGACCGGCTGTGCTTCCGGCTGCGCTGGAGAGAGTTCAGGGTGACTGTCGACGCCGATCATGACGAGGTCACCTATACCCTTCGCGACGGGCCGGACGGCGCGCTGACCATTCGCCATGCGGGCGAGGATTTGAAACTCGGCTCGAAGGAGCCCTCGATCGTGGCCGTAAAACCGCGCGAGGCACTGCTGCCGCCGCCAACGCAGCCGCCTGGGCGCGAGCCGACCCGCCGCTCGGCGGTCCGGTAGGGTTCGCGAAAGGCACCGGGCAGGACGTTTTCCTTCGAGGTCAGACGCACCAGCCGCGCGCCGGCCGCGACGCTGTTCGCGCTCGAGGCCGACGGCTCGCGCTGGTCGGAGTGGGCCAAGCCGATCGTTTCAGTCCAGCTGGGAGCGGCAGGGCGATCCGCCAGGAGAAATGGGTGCGGTTCGCCGAGTCGGCACCTGGCCGATTTTCATGCGGGAGAAGACCGTCGAGTACGAGCAGGATCACAGGCACGTCTACGAGGTGATCGGACCGCGCAGCCCTGCCAACGACTACCGTGCCGAGGCGACATTCACGGCGAACGCGGCGGGCGGCACGGACCTGGTGTGGCGGGGCACGTTCACCGAAGGGGTCAGCGGAACCGGGCCGGTCATGCGTGGCGTGTTCGGTGGCGCGATCAGGATGTTCTCGACTCAGCTGGTCAAAGCCGCCGAACGTGAGCACCGCAAAGGCGTAACGTTGGATAAGTAAGCGATCAGGTCAGTGTTTATCTGGTTAGGGTGCACCGACCAGATCTGTTGCCAGGGGGTTCGCGATGGGCAGCAACTCATCCGTTGAGCGCACCACGTTCACTACCACCGTTGCGACGAGGCGAACGGCTTCTTGAAGACCGTCTACGCCGACCACCGCGTCACTTACTCGCCGCCCAACGACGAGTTCCGGTTCACGGCGTCGACGGCCACCGTCGACGACATCTCCGGAGGCCACGTTCGGGGCGCCATGCACTACGGCAGCCAGAGCGAACCCGAGCAGAAGGTCATCATGTGCGTGATGGCCGGGGGCAGGTTCGACTACCGCGGTCGAACCGACGAGTGCTCGTGTGAGGCCGGAGATGCGTTTGTATTCCCCTATGGCGAGCGCTTCGAGGCCTCCGTGCAGGATCCCGACATCGTGACGTTGCAGGTGCCGATCGAGCGCGTCATGCAAACCGCGCAGGCGAACTTCGGCCCACTGAGGAACCGTTCGGGTTCCATTCGATAAAGCCCGTCTCTCCGGGGATGAATCGGTTCTTCATTGAGACCGTCCGCATGGTGACAGCGCAGCTGATCTCGCCCGAAGGCCGGGCGTTCGAATACCCGCTCGTCGCGCGTCAGCTGGTCGACATCGCCGTCACCGCCCTGTTGAACGGGTTCGCCAACCCCACCATGACCGCCGATTACCAACCGGAGCCCCGCAAGGTTAGCCCTGCGGCCGTCCGGCGCGCGGCCGACTACATCGACGAGCATGCCGCCGAACCCATCTCGGTTTCCGACATCGCCGAAGCGACCGGCGTCGAGCCGCGGGAGCTGCAGGCGACATTCGCGCGCGACCACGAGATCACTCGGATGGAGTACCTGCGCCATGTCCGGCTGGACGGAGCGCATCGCGATTTGCAGGCGCGGACGCCCGAGGCGGCGATACTGTCGCAACTGTGGCAGCCATCGCATATCGCTGGGGATTCGCCAATCCGCGGCTCTTTGCCGCGTTGTACCGCGCCACACACGGCCGAGCGCCCGGCGTCACCCTGGGAGAGGATTCGCCATGACGGTTCGAAACAGAACGTTGCGTGGCTTCGCCGTCGCGGTTCTCGCCGCGGGAGCGGTGATGCCCGCGTCGATCCTGTTCGCAGGCAACGCATCTGCGGGCTGGTGCTACTCGGCCGACTGCGTGCCGAACGTGGTCAGGAACGTCACCGAGGGTGCGCCTGCTCGCCGCAACCGCGCCGGGCGTTCGCCTTCGGATTAGAGCCGAACGGCGAAACGGTGGTGTGTAACCCCGCAGGCATATGGGCAGCGGCGGGTCCGCTCATCGGGGTCTACAACGTGACGCGCCGTGCCCTTCGCTCAACCTGTCGGCGCAGGGCGCTGACGGGATTGCCCTGCAGTGTCTCGACATGGGGGGCGGTCATTTGCAGTGGGCACACCGCCAGCTAGCAGAAACCCGCCGGCACAGCGAAGACTGCAGCGGCGGGTTCTTGTTGCTCAGGTGCGAACTAGGTGTGATGTCCAGGCAGGTTGGTCAGTCTGGTGATTGGCGGTCGGCCTCCGATGGCGGAGTGGGCTCGGTGGTGATTGTAGAAGTGCAGCCAGCCGGGCAGGGCGGTGTCGCGCTGTTCGGTTGACTCGTAGAGGCGGGCGTAGGCCCAGCCGTCGGCGAGGGTGCGGTGGAATCGTTCGATTTTGCCGTTGGTCTGGGGCCGGTAGGGACGGGTCCGCTTCGGGGTGATGGCAGTTCGGTGCAGGCGTCGCGCCATGCGAAGGACCGGTAGGCCGAGCCGTTGTCGGACAGCACTCGTTCGACGGTGATGCCGCGCTCGGCGAACCACGCCACCGCACGCTGCAGCACACCGATCGCGGTGACGGCTTTCTCATCGTCGCAGATCTCGGCGTAGGCCATGCGGGAGTGGTCGTCGATGACGGTGTGCAGGAACGCGGTCCCGATCGCGGGCCGTAGGTGCTTGCCGCGGTGGCCGGTGCGTCGAGCGGTCGCCTGCGCGTTGCGTTGCCCTGTGCACGGCCGACGATAGCGCCAGCCGCCGCCGTCGGGGATGTTGCCGAACTTGGTGACGTCGACGTGGATCAGCGAGCCGGGGTATGGGTGCTCGTAGCGGCGGATCGGTTCACCGGTGACCCGGTCGATGTGGGACAGCCGGTTGATCCGGCAGCGGACCAGCACGGCGTGCACGGTCGAGGCCGGCATGCCCGAGCCGGCCGCCGATCTGGACCGGCCCGAGCCGGTGTCGCCACCGCAGCTCGACGATCTGGCGCACCATCTCCGGTGGGGTCCTGGTCGGGCTGGGGTGCGGCCGTGAGCTGCGGTCGACCATGCCGCGACACCTCGGCTCGGTAGCGGTCGGCCCACTTCTGCGCGGTGCGTGGCGAGACCATGAACATCTTCGCCGCCGCGGCGTGGTCCAGCCGCGCTCGACGACGAGCTGAGCGAGCCGCAAACGGGCGCGCGGGGTCAGAGCAGCGTTAGCGTGGGACACGAAGGCCTCCTGGTTGGTGAAGCGGTTCCTAGACAGCTCCACTTCACAACCGGAGGCCTTCACCTGTCACACAGGCTCACCGAACCGCGGCAGGACAACCTCCCTGGACATCACAGCTAGTCGACCATGAACATGTCGTAGGCCGACGCCAGCTGGGGCGGCAGTACCGTCACGTTGCACTGGCTCTGCTTCGTCGCCGATGGGCGACAAGATGCCCTTCAGGTCGTAGTACTCGCCGCGGATTGGCGGTGAAGTACCCGCGCAGCGTCGGACTCCGCCTGCGCACGCGGCTGGCTCCGTCGAGCGCGCCGATCACGACCTGGTTGGCAGCAGGGTGGCTGTTCGAGGTACTGACGCGGCCGAGCGTCCAGGTGTTAGCTGACGGTGTCGGCGACCTCGCCGGCGCTGCACCGCCTGGGGCGCAGCTGCGGCCGACGGCGCGGCGATGGTCGCCGCGGCCAGACTCCACCGAGCAGGCGAGCCGACGCATCGCGCCTGCCGACTTCCCGGCGCGCAGTCGATGCCACTGAATATTCATGATGCAATTCTTCCTTCAGAGTTGCGAATCTGTCTATTGTTTCCCCGTCCCGAAATCACACGGTAGCGAAACGTCCAAGCGAGTCAAATCGTGCGCCGAAAACCGCGCACGGACCTGCTGGCCGAGAGTGTTACACCGCGACACGCGTGATATTGGCCGCAATTCGGCCTGATTCGGTAAGTCGGCGAACAGATCGGCGGCCCGAGATCTTGAAGCAGTCCTCAAAATTCGGCCGCAAGCCCTTAATTGATCGTGATGTCGTTAGTGACCGAACCGTTACCACAGGTCGCTCCCAGGCACGGACGACGCCCAGACTGATTCCTGATGAACTCGCGACGTATTGAACGGGCCCGATAGATAGACTCCGACGGGTCGGTGGTTTCCGGTGGCGGGGATTCCAGGGGGTTGGCATGGCAGATCCCGATTACGCGCTCGTCGAGATTCTCTGCAGCCCCAGCCAGTTCGGCGACGTGGCGGCGATTCCGAATCTGATAGTGCTGGCGTCTCCGCTCTACGGCGACACCCCGAACGTGATCGCGGTGAACGCCCTCGCGGACACGGTGGCACAACAAGCAGCGCAGCAACGCGGTGCCACGGTGAACGTGCTGCAGTCCGCCGAGGATTACGCCGCGAAGCTGTCGGTGGTCTTCGACGCCATCAATGACGGCGACGGCGATGGGATCGCCTGATGCCCTATCCACTCGACAGCAGCGGCTTTCGATGCACAGATCTCCGCGCTGGCCGCCCAGTATGGGCACGCGCCGGTTTATGCCGAAGAATGCCGTTTGGCGCCGACGAATCCCGTGGGGGCGTACCCCACCGCCTACTCGTATCTGGACATCGGCAGCCGCAAAGGCCCCGAACCGCGTCACCGCGTTGATCGTCGCCGGCATGCACGCTTGCGAATGGGGCCAGCCCGACTGACGGCCCTGAGTTTCGCGCAGAAACTACTGGACGCGTATCAGCGCAACGTCGCTTTCGATATCCCTGCCTACACCGACGAAGGCGGAAACACCTTCGGATCGGCCGGTCTCGCCGGACCTCACGATCCAGAAGATCATGGACAACCTCGACATTCTGATCGTCCCGCTGGCCAACCCGGATGGCCGCGCATACTCGCAGAGCAAAAAGGACGACGCCGCCAGGATGCACTGGCGAAAAAACCGGGCGCCGATACAGGGCGGTCCGCCGAAGGCTGTTGGCGTCGATATCAACAGGAACTTCGATATCGCCTGGGACTGCGACGTCTACTACAACGCTGCGGCCGTTTCTTATTTCGAGTTGGGACGCGACGAAGAACCCAGCCGACCCGTTACAGACCTTCCACGGAAACGCCAAAAAACCGCCAGACAACCATCATCCGCAGTTGGAGTTAGAGTCGCAGAACCTGCTCTCGGTGGTGGAAACACGGCGGGTCACTTTCTTCGTCGACTTGCATTCGGCGAACCTGACCATCATGTATCCGTGGGCCATCGAGGCCAACGGCAGGAACCCCGATCAAACATTTCTGAAGGGCGGGTTTCGACGGTGCCAGGGATGGCCCAACGAACCGAAGGACCGGTCGGCTAACGTCTATTCGGAATACTTCCCGGACAACCTCCTCACGGACCACATGACCTTCGCCGGCATGATGCGCGACAGGATCCTTCAGGCGGCGGGGCGCAAATACCAGGTCGGTAACCTCGCCTCGATCATGTATCCGGCCGAACGGATCGCTGATGGATTACGTCTTCAGCCGCCAGTTCACGGTTCCGGGCTCGCCGCCGATTTACGCGTTCGCAGCGGAATTCGGCAAATTCCAGGGAAAGGATGAGCACTTTCATCCACACCGAACGACTCAAGTCGACCGGTATATCCCAGGATCGAGCGCGAGGTGCACGCTCTGCTGTTGGCGTTCCTCGAAGCGGCGCTGATCAAAGTTCCGCCGCCGCCGCCCGCCCCGGCACCGGGCGCGGACACAAGCAGCGACTGCTTCCTGCAGCACCTCTGCGCTGAATCTGACGGTCGCGGGCGTGCTGGCTGGCCACGGTCCGCGAAGGCCGCGACTCATTGCTCGCCGGCCGCGACAGCCGCAGGCCAATGTTGGTCATCGACCGTGCCTATCGGCGCCTGTCGGTGCACATGATTCGCTGTCTGGGGCACCGCCGCTGGGCGCTCGTGCTCATCGCGTACGGCGTCCTCGCTCCGGTCGCCGCGGCGATGCGACCCATCCTGCGGTGGCGGGCACGATGAGCGGCGGCACCGCCGAACGGCTCGCTCTCAGCCTCGCCGAAGCGCTTGGGCCGCTGGCGAACGCGTTGGCAGCGGATAACCTGCCGAGCCTCCTTTCGCAGTTGGGGCTTGAGCTACCAGCAGGATTCACCCGATCCGCGGCGTCTGACCGCGGCGGCGCAGGCGGTGGCCAACGCGGCGACTCAACTACCGGCGCCGGGCGCTGCGGCACTGGACGCTGCGATCCAGGCGGACGCCGCCGCGACGATCATCAGCGAAGGCGTCGAACGACGCTGAACGAGGTGCGCGCGGTGCATCGCCGGCATCGACACGCTGGCCACGCAGCTGCCCGTGCCGGCGCTCACGGCCGGCGGGCGTGAGCCCAGCGGACGCCGCGGCCTTCGCCGGGCAGCTCGCCGAACGCCTGTTCTCCTATCGCCGTCGTCCGCTTCCTGGAGGACCGGCACGCCAGTGGCGCTGGGCGCGTCTGGGTCTGGGCGGCATCATCGATCGCATGACGCGTGCCGAACGTCGGCGGACCCGGGCACGCACTTCTCGCCGGCTGCGTCTCGACCGCCTCGGCTCGGTCATCGGCGATCCGGGAGCGGCCCTGCAGACGTCGTTCGGTTGGGGCAGTCCCGTCTTCGACGGCCGCGATCTGCTGCGCCGCATCGCGGACTTCCTCCGGCGTTGACGATGCCCGTCGCACTACGACGAGACGGCGGCGTCGCCCGTGCTCGAGACGTTCCGGGCTGACGATCGCGCCAACGGCGGGCGCACGCTCCGCGCGGCCTCGCCGTCACGATGCGGAACGACGATTCCCGGCGGGTTCGCGGCGACGCGTCGAGCTCACGCCCCGGGCACGCAGCTCGACGTCGCGCTCGATCCCGGCGCCTGCGCGGGCGGCCTCACCGTCGAGTCTCCGGCCGCCCGGCGACATCCGAGCGCGCATCCCTCGGCGACGGTGAACGGGCGGGAGCGAAGATCGGCATCACGCAGCCGCGCCGCGCCAGCCGGCCACGCTGACGCTGCTCGGCATCGCGCGGCGGCGTCGGCATCGCGGGCCCAGAGCATCGGCCTGTATGCCGCGACCGAGCTCGGCTTGGACGCCGGCACCGGCAAGGCAAGCGGGAACCTCGCGCTCAGCGGCGACGTGCAAGGCGGCATGCTCACGATCGACTTCTCGGACGCGGACGGGTTCCTGGGTTCGATCCTTTCCGCTGTTCGGGCCGACGTGCCGTTCAGCGGGCCTGGACTGGTCCGTCAGCCGCGGCCTCCGGATGCGCGGAAGCTCCGCCCTCGAATTGAAGCTGCCAACGCACCTGGCCCTGGGCCCGATCGGGATCGAGACCCTGACCCTCTCGGTCGGCGTGAGCCCGGGCGCCTTCCCGATCAGCTTCTCGGCCGACATCAAGTGGCTCGCTCGGCGCGATCGACGTGGTCGTGGAAGAGATCGGCGCCACCGCGCTGATCAGCTTCCCGCCGAGCGGGCGCGGGATGATCGGTCCAGTCGATATCGAGTTCGCGTTCAAGCCGCCCAACGGCGCAGGGCTGTCTCGTCGACACGGGCGTCATCAAGGGCGGCGGCTATCCTCCACTTCGACCCCGCCGACGGCGAGTATTTCGGGGCGCTCGAGCTGTCGTTCCAGGGGTTCATCGACTCAAGGCGTTCGGCCTCATCAACACGAAGTTCCCCGACGGTCACGAGGGCTTCGCGCTCCTCATCCTGATCACCGCGGAGTTCGCGCCGATCCAGCTCGGCTTCGGGTTCACGCTCCTCGGCGTTGGCGGGCTGCTCGAGCCTCAACCGCACCCTCGACACGCCGGCGCTGCATGGCCGGCGTCAAGACCGGCGCGATCAACAGCATCCTGTTCCCGCAGGACGTCGTCGCCAACATCGCCCGGATCGCGAGCGACATCAAGACGATCTTCCCGCTCGCCGAGGGTCACTTCGTGGTCGGGCCGATGGGCAAGATCGGATGGGGAACGCCGACGCTCATCTCGCTCGAGCTCGGGGTGATCCTCGACATCCCGCGCCCGCTGTTCGCGATCATCGGCGTGCTGCGCTGCCTGCTGCCGGCCGAGGACGCGGCGCTCCTCGAGCTCCAGGTGAATTTCGCGGGCGGCGTCGATTTCGGACGCGGCCTGATCTGGTTCAACGCCAGCCTGTTCGACTGCCGGCTGCTCGCCTTCACCCTCGAAGGCGACATGGCGGTGCGCATCGGGTGGGGCGAGCGTCGATGCTCGTCGCTGACGGTCGGCGGGTTCCACCCGGCGTTCCGCGAGGTTCCCGACGACCTGCGCAACATGACGCGGCTCACGATCTCGCTGCTGTCGGGCGACAATCCGCGGATCACCGTCCAGACCTACTTCGCGGTCACCTCGAACACGGTCCAGTCCGGCGCCCGCGTCGAGCTCTATGCCGCCGCCTGCGGCTTCAATGTCTACGGTTTCCTCGGCTACGACCTGCTCGTCCAGTTCAACCCGTTCCAGTTCATCGCCGACCTGTATGCCGGCCTCGCCCTGCGCTCAGGCACGTCGACGTATCGCCGGCGTCTCGCTCCGCGGCCAGCTCGTCGGGGCCGACGCCGTGGAACGCGAGCGGCGAGGCGTCCCTCGAGATCCTGTTCTTCTCGGTCACGGTCGGCTTCAACGAGACGTGGGGCGACGACGCGCCGCCCATCCGGTGGAGATCGAGGACGTCACGGGGCTGATGACGACGGCGCTCGAAGGACGACCGCAACTGGGCGCATCGAGGTCCCCGCCAACTCGACGACCGGTGTGTCGGTCCGGGATCCGAATCTCGCGGGCGGCGCGATCGTGATCCAGCCGTTCGCCGTCCTTGCGGTCAGCCAAAAGGTCGCCCCGCTGGGCTATCCCGCTCGAAAAGTTCGGCAACAAGAAGCCCGACCACGAACTGTTCGACGTCACGACGCCGCTGACGGGATCGAGGCGGCGCGCGAGGAGTTCGCGATCGCGAACTTCAAGAAACTCTCCGACTCGGACAAGCTCTCGGCGAAGTCGTTCGAGAAGATGCGAGCGGCCTGCGCTTCTCGACCGGTGACGCCGCGGAGACCGGGGCCCGGACCGTCATCGAGGTCGACTACGAGCTGTGCTATGTCCATCGCTCGATCGGGCTCGATCGATCTTCGCCGGCCTGTTCAAGCTGCGCGAACACGATCTTCTCGGTGCTCGCCGGAGGCTCGGCGCCCTCCAAGAATGCGTTCTCGAAGACCAAGACCGGCGCGCATCAAGCCCGCCACGATCGACGTCGCCGACGCGGGCTTCCTCGTCGTCGCGGTCAGCGACCTCAACCCGGCCGGGCGCAGGTCGCCATGACGATGGCCGAGGCCACCGCCCATGCAGCGACGCGCTGGTCGCCGCCGACCCGACCCTTCTGGGCACGCTCCAGGTGGTCGCGAGCCATGAGCTGGGACAGGCGGCATGCACGATCTCGGTCGGCAAATACACCTTCTCGTCCTGGCTCCGCCGCGGGATCGGCACGCGGGTGTCGCAGACCGACCAGCTCGGCTCCGGCGCGGCCGGCGTCCTGGAACGGGCCACGGTCCCGGTCGATGTGGCCCTCAATGGCGCTGGCATCACCAAGAATTTCGCGCTGATCGGGCCCGGGCGACATCATCGGCATCAACCCGCAGATGGTCGTCCGGACCGAACCGCGCAACTGGGTCACCGAACTTCGAGCCGAACTACCTCGCCTTCGTCGAGTTCTTCGACGAGGACTTCGTCTGGCGCTACACCCCGGCCCGTCCGAACGGCGAGAAGCTGCGCCCGTGGCTCGCGCTGCTGGTCCTCGAGGCGCCCGACGACGATCCGACCAGCGGCGAATTCGAGATGACCAATCGCCAGAACCCGCTCCGGTCGGTGCGGGTGACGGCGCCCGCCGCGCTGCCGCCGCTCGCCCAGAACTGGGCGTTGGCCCACGTCCACATCAACGAGGGCCACGCCAACCCATCGGACTTCGAGAAGTTCCTCGTGAGCCTGCGAAGAGCCCGACTCCGCGAACGGCGACAGGATCATCAGCCGGCTGTTCAGCCCCCGCAAGCTCGACGCCGAACACCGCCTATCGCGGCTTCCTCGTGCCGGCGTTCGAGACCGGTCGGCTGGCTGGGCTCGGTCAGAGCCCGTCGGCGGTCGACGCGCAGGCGCCGCGTGGGACGGAAGCGCGGAGTCGAGCTGCCGGTCTACTACGAGTGGTATTTCCGCACCGGCGAGAACGAGGACTTCGAGTCGCTGGTCAAGCGGCTCGAGCCGCGTCCGGTCGACAAGCGGGTCGGCATCCGCGACATGGACGGCTCGACCCGGGCTTCGGCGTCGCGACCGGCGCCGACATCGGGCAGATCCCGCCGCCGCCCGGCCGTCGCCGCCGCAGACCGTGGTCGGGCCTCGAAGGCGCGCTTCGCGCGCCCGACACCGTCAGCCGCCCGGCGAACATCGACGCCGCCAAGCCGTTCTTCGCCGAGCTCGCGGAGCGATGCTCAACATGGCCGACGACCGCATAGTGCGACCCCGCGGTCCGCGTCGATCCGCTCGTGACCCCGCCGATCTACGGCGGCAAGCACGCCATCCAAGCAGCGGGTGGACTTGCCGCGGCCGGATGGATGACGACCCTGAATCGCGATCCGCGACTGCGCGTGTCCGCCGGGCTTCGGCACCCGCGTCGTCCAGACGCACCAGGAGGACTACGTCGCGCGGGCCTGGGCGCAGGTGACGCAGATCCTCGCGATGAACAGGCGGATGATCTGCGGAAGCTTCGCGATGGAGGCGGCCAGGCGGATCCATGTCACGTTCTTCGCGAAGCTGGCTCCGCCATGACGCTCCTGACCGTGGCGAAACCGGTGACCAACAAGGTGATGGGATCACCGATGACGATCCATCAGTTGGTCGGCGAGGGCCGCGTGACGAGGCACCGTTCGATGCCGCGATGCGGCGGCTCGTGCGGGCGCGCGGCGCGATCGCGCGGCGGCTGCGGCGGCCGACCCGGGCTTCGACCAGGACCGCCTGATCGAGCGACATCAACGAGGGCGGGTGACCGCCGCCAAGCCGAAGGACATCCCGGACGGGCTGCCGCGACGAGGCCGTCGCAACGGCGCGGGCAGTCGCGACACGCCGGGCTGGATCGCCTTCGATCAAGCGGCACTCTGGTGGCTGCTGATCCCGCTGCTCGCTGCTCGCCGTCGCTGCTGCTTCGTGATCGGGCTGTGGATCGCGCGCTGCTGCTCGCGTTCGTGGCCGCCGTCGGCGTCGTGGATCGCGCCATGCGCGCCCGGCTCGCGGCGACGTCGCGGCGGGCGATCAGCGATCCCGCGACACTGCCGCGGCACGCTCGCGGAGGTGCCCGCCGCAGCCGGGCTTCGTGTCTCGTCGAGACCGATCCCCGCCGCGCCCCGGAGCGACCGGGATCGAGCTCGGCGTCAAGCCACGACGGTATCACGGCGGCGGCTACTCTCGGCATCGGGCGTAGTCGCACCCGGACGGCGCCGGCGGGACAGCGTCGAAGCCGCGAACTTCCGGCGAGCAGCGATCGCGATCGGCCGGACGCCTCGGCGATCAAGCCGAAGCTGCCCGCACGGCCGAAGCTGGACTCGACGACGTCGCGGGCAAGGTCGCAGCCGCGCATGGACCCGCGCTGCGCGTGGCCGATCCTCGTCGCGCGCGAGGTGGTCTTCCCGTTTTCGCCCGAATGGCTGCTGGACCCCGAGCATCTCGTTCCCGCGATGGCCTACCCGGATTTCGACGACCCGATGTACGAGAAGCTGCGCGACCTGTCGGCCGAGCTGTTCCTGCCGAACATCGGGCTGATCCCGCCCGACACGATCACGCTGCTGAAGACCAACCCGCCGTTCATCGAGTCCTACATGGTCGGGCTCAACCACGAGTTCGGGCGTGAGCTGCTGTGGCGCGAGTACCCGACCGACGAGCGCGGCAGCTATTTCCGCCAGTTCTGGGGCGTGCGCGGCCTGGTCGTGCCGCCGGCAGATCCGACCGCTGACCCCCGAGCAGCTCAAGGCGATATATCGGGACATCGCGCCGCTCGACACCTGGACGACCCCGTCGGTCCTCGGCGACGCACAAGCCGCCCGAGCGGCCCAAGACCGGCGACCTCGTGCTCACGGTTCGCGGCGAGCTGCTGAAGAAGTATCCGAACACGCTGATCTATGCGCAGAAGGCGCACCTGGCGCACAACGAGCACGGCGTTCCGACACCGAACGATCAAGCCGGTCATCCGAGCCGGTGACGACCGAGGCGCGAGATGAAAGCCGAGATCCGGTTCCCGATGTTCACGCGCCGAGGTCGAGCCCGACATCCGCTTCTTCGGCTTCGACCTGACCGATCGAGCAGGCCAAGGGCGACGACGAGCCGAAGGCGGAGAACCGACGACTGGGGCTGGTATTTCGTCATCCAGGAGATACCGGGCGAGCCGCGCTTCGGCATGGACATCGAGTTCGATCCCGACGACGACAACAACGACACCGATCACCTGGAACGACCTGAGCTGGGACCGCGTCGCCACCGGGCGTTCGTCGATCCGGCCGCCCCGCCGCGTCCCGACGTTCTTCAACCTGCTGTCGGCCCAGCTGCAGGCGCAATGGGGCAGTCACTCCGCCGACATGGCGTCGATCCTGTTCCAGCGCCCGGTGATGATCGCGGTCCACGCCCGCGAAATGCTGGAGAAGCTCCATGCCTGAGCCGCGCGAGAACCTCGACGCAGCTGCGCACGGCGCGCGCTGGCCCACGCGGACCGAGCTGCGAGGCAGCAGGCCGCGCGGCTCGAGCACGCTCGCGCTGCGCCGCGAGAAGACGTCGGCTCGAGGCGCCGGCGACGCCGAGGCGCTCCGGGCGAGTCGAGGCGAAGCGGCGGCGAGATCGTCACGCGAGGCGCAGTCAGCTCCGCCGGCAGCCGACGATCGTGCGCAAGGCCGTCGCCGAACTCGTCGACGGACTGCACGACGGTATCGCCCGAACACGCTGACCGGCATGTGGTCGGCGGACGTCGCCGATCCTGCTCATGCCGCTGCGGGTCGAAACGCGGTTCAAGGGAGACCAACTACTCGTCCGGGTCTTCCCGGACGAGATCGCGATCGACACCCACGAGGAGATCCTCACCTCCGTCGAAGGCGACGCCGGCACAGGCGTATTGGCGCAGCGATCGGCGCCGACGGCGACGAGACGTCGCGCAAGGAAGCCTGGCGCAAGCTCGTCGACACTCGCAGGCGCAGCCCGCGCCGGCCTACGTCGTCGGGCGCACGAAGCCGACCAACTGGGACGATCTCGGCGACCGTCGGCGTCGGCGGCCTGACATTCCCGGTGCGAGCCGGTGTTGAAGGAGGACGGCTGGACACAGCCGCCGCTGGTCAAGGTGCTTCCCGATCGGTTCGTGCTGACGCTGTTGCGCGGCGGCGAGGCAGATCCACGGTGCCCGGCGGGTTCATTCCCGACATCGTTCACGCCGGCCCCGCGCCGCTCACGTCGACGGCCATCCCTCGTGGAAGCGCGGCGCGCGACGGCCGCATGGAGTTCGACGCCGAGTCCGAATGGCTCGCCGACTTCGAGATCGCGGTCGACGAAGGGACTCGGATTCCGCGTCAGCTCGGGCCCGCCGACGCCGGCGGGCTTCGACGAACTCATCGTGTTCGGGCTCAAGCACTCTGCCGACCCGCCGACGACCGAAGCGCTCTTACCGAACTGTCGGCGGCCACGCCATTCGGCCAAGGGGCTTGCCCTCGTGCCGCAGGGCACCGCGACCAACAACACGAGCGGCGAGGACGCCGGGCTAGACACGGTCGACTGGTTCGCCGACGCGAGCTTCGCCGCGCAGCAGGGTGGCGACGCGCCGGAGGTGCGCCACCGACCTCGAACCGCCAGCGACGGCGATCGGCTCGCGGCGTATCTCGGGCTGGATACCAAGCCTGTTCGCGCGCCTGCCACACGCCGACGGGCGCGACCATGCCGAGGCCGTCGCCATGAACACCGCCCTATACCCCGGCACCCTAGGCTACTTCCTACGGACGATGATCGGAGAGGTCGCCAGCGATGCCACGCTCGACGACGCTGCGCGACGTTCTTCATCCGGTCGGTCACCGGCCGGGGACCGCTGGCCGCGATCCGCGTCGGAAACCAGCCCTACGGCTTCGTCGTCGCGGGTCCGGCCGCCACGCGCCGCGCCGGCCGGACCGCGTCTGACGGCTCGATCATCGCCCTGGAAGGGCTCATCGCAAAGGCGCGGCACTTCTGGACCAATCGGTGCCGGGCAGCTCGCCCGGCTCGGGGCGACCGCGAACGGAAGCGCGGACCTCCTGCGGTCTTGGCCTTCAGCCCGGCCGGCGGATTACTTCCAACGCATCGCGACGACCTACGACCACCTCTCCAACCTCGGCGGGTTTCAGACCGGCGGCGACAGAATGGACGAGGTCTTCGACGCGATGTTCGCCGGCTCGCCGCGGGCGCACGCTCGACGACCTCGGCTACACGGTGCACGCGAGCGACGGCATCGACACAAGCCGTATCCGCTGCTGTTCCAGCTGATCTATCAGCGCCATCAGACACGGATCCCGCCGACATCGCTGATCGACGGCCAGCCGTTCTCCGAGACCGAGCCGATCAAGCCCTACGAGCGGCGGAGACCAAGAACTACGTCGACTGGCTGGCCGCAAACGCCCGCAGCGCAGAAGCGCTGCGCGCGAAGACTTCGGCGGCGCGCCGATGCCGACTCCCTGCTCTACATGCTCCTGCGGCACGCGCTGCTGATCCAGGCCGGGACCAGCGTCAACCGCTGGCTCGAACTGTTCGACATCGAGGCGCCCGAACTCGTGATCAGCCGGAAGTTCCTCGGGCATGACCCCCGCGGTCGACGTCGCCGCCTGGGAGATCCTGCCGCGCCCGCGAGCGCGGTCAGCGGAACGGTGGCCTCCGACCTGCCGCTGCTGGCGATGGTGCACTGCCCCAATACCCACAGGTATCCACGCGCCGATCGGCGCGCCCTCGGGCGAAATGCTCGCGGCCTATAGGCGTGCTGCGCGGGTTGCCGACAGCGCGGCTGGAGCGGCTGTTCGCCGAACACGTCGACACGTTGAGCTACCGCCTCGACGCGTGGGAGACGGCGCTCGATCGTCTCGGCGCCTCGTCCGCCGGCGCCAGAACAAGAGTGTCGAGGGACCGGAAGGCGGGCATTTACCTTGGGGCGATGGGCTATCTGGAGAACGTTCGTCCGATTCCGGTCAGCGAGAACCCGATCGACAGAAAATGCGTTGCATGAATCGCTGCGTGGGGAGCCCGGCGACTCTCTACAAGCCCACCGACCCGCCGGTTTCGTGCACGCGCCATCTCTCAACCACGCACCGCGGCAGCCGTGCTGCGCAACGGGTACCTGACGCACGCCACACCGGAGCAACCGAACGGCTTGCCATCAATCTCAGTTCACGGCGGGTCCGTCGCGCCAACGAATTGATGCAGGGTGTACGCAACGGGCAGCCCATCGAAGTGCTGCTCGGCATCGAATTCGAACGGGGCCTGCACGACGCCACCACTCGCAGCGCGAACCCCATCGTGCTCAACGACCTGAAACCCCTCTTCCGCAAGGCATTCCCGATCAAGCGCACCAAGATCCCGCAGGCAGGCCACCCGGATCAGGGCCCTGAAATCGTTCCCGACTACAGCGTTGCCAACGGGTTGGACATCATCGCCGCAAATAAGTTCCCCTCGGGAGTGCAGGACCTACCGGCCGCTGGACAACTCCAAGCTCGAAGAGCTCGAGAAGATCCGGGACCGCATCCGAGGACTCGCTCGATGCGCTCAAGGATGTGGTGACGACCGAGTGCGCATATCAGCTCGCGCTCGGCAACTTCGACCGCGCGGCAGCGATCGTGCAGTCGCTGTCGGCCGCGGCGGCACCGCCCGACGATCGAGGTGACTGACTCCTCGCGCGGCACCGACCTGAACTTCACGCCAACGGCTGACCTAGAGCTGGACCCCGCCGTCGTCGCCAATCCCTGGCCCGCCATCCCACTCACCACCCGCGCGAGAATCGAACCGCCGCTGAACAACTGGATCGGCGACGCTCCTCGGCGATCCGACGAAATTCGCCGTGCAAGGTGTCGCTCACGGAGTCCGGCGTCACGACCGACACCCCGGTGCGGCTCTCCGATCTTGCCCTGCAACCCTCGACCTGGTTATGTCAGCCGAGGGATACGCGACGCCGCGGGCCCGCAAGAACTGGAGGCCCGATGCACGCGGCGGCCTGCGGCGACCGGCGTATCGCGCGATGCGGCCGTGGTGATCGCGTTCACCGAGACCGGTACGGCCGACGCGACGGTGGCACCGATGGGTGAAGCGCTCGCCGTGCTGGATCTCGTTCACCAGGTGCTCACCGACGCGCGGCCGATCGACGGCCGCGACGCGGTCACGGCGTCGAAGCCGCTGCCCAAGGGCACCGAGCCGTCAGGCATCGACGTCGCCGAGCTGAGGACTCGCTTCGCGAGATGCTAAAGACGCCGCCGACACGCTGGTCGCCGACCTCGGCACGGCAGTGACCGACGCAAAGGCCCCCGGAGCGGGCCGTCAGCTCGCCGCCCTCCGCACCGTGCTGCGCCGCGCCGCCGACGCAGGCGTGCCGTTACGCGTTTCCCGCGGGCACCGACGACACGCCTGGCGCCCCAGGGCGAGACATCGCGACGCCGCCGCGACGCTGCGCGATCGCGCCGCCGCGCTCGACACCGAAAGCCAGGCCGCGGGACTCACCCCGCCGCAGGCCGCCGACAAGCTGATCGCGGCCATGCAGCAGCTGCTCGGCGCCGACTTTCGCGTGCTGCCGCGGTTCACCGCGCCCAACGCAGCGGAACTCCCGGCGAGCGACGCGGCTCGGCAGGCGATGCTGGACCACGCGCAGGGCGGCGACACCGACATCGATCCCGTGAGCGACGTGCTGACCAGCGTCGCGCAGGTGCGTCCGGCCGGTACACCGGGTGCACAGGCTGCTGATCGTTGCCGAACTCATGACCGGCGCCGTGCCGGGGCGGCGGCGATCCAGATGCCGCCGCGGGCCGAACGAATCTGGCTCGGCGCGGCGCTGCCCGCAGGCCAGAGATCCTCGACGACACGTTGTCGATCATCCAGCTCCGGCCTCAGGGTTCGCGCCCGCGGCAGTCGAGCTGCGGATGCAGGTCGACGAATGGACCGAATCCTTCCCGCGCAAGAGCGAAGTCACCGGGTTCACGTTCGGACTTCGACCAGCCCAACAGCGCCCCATGCAGTCGCTGATGCTCGCTGTCGCCGGAGATGACGAGCGGCACGTGGAGTTGGGAGGCGCTGCTCGCCATCGTGCGCGACACGATGCTGCGCGCGAAACTGCGCGCGGTCGAACCCGACATGCTCGACAAGATCCCCGGCGTGACACGCTGATGCCTGCCACGATGGCGGAGTTCTCGACGTCGCCGGGCGCGCTGTCGCTCGATTTCGCGCTGAGCGTGCCGCAGATCCTCACGCAAGTGATGGGGACGAGCTACATGGCCGACATCACGGCCGCGGGGAGCACGCCATGACCCATTTCACCGAGGTCGATGACGACGCACGCGGTGCTCAAGGACATCTTCCGGGTGCCGGCCATCACCGCCTACAACCGGCTCGAGGGCCGGCCGCGCACGGTCGACTTCACCCGCAGCCTCCGTGCCGAAGTGCGCGACGCGCTCTGGTTCCTGACCCGGCAATGGCAACTGGGCGAATTGCAGGCGCAGGATGCCGCGTCGCCGATCGATGCCCGGCTCGCCACGCGGCTCGCCCCGTTCGAGCGCGTCTCGTTCCCGGGCGGCGGCGAGCCCTACGACGAGACGACGCCGCTCGAGGTCGCCGTCGAGCGCGAGGACTTCCCGTGGACACTGCCGTGCGCGGATCGAGGCCGCGGAGATGTTCCTCCGCGGGGTGCCCGCCGGGGTCCGCGACGCGGTCGCGGCCGCGGCGCGCGCCAAGTTCCGGCTGGACCCGGACCCGGACTGGCCGCGCGAGCCCGACGCGCTCGGCGCTGCACCGCATCGCCGCCCGCCGTGCGTTCGAGGCGCCAAGATGTGGCGAGCCACGGGGCCGGCACGCTCGCGGCCGACCTCGGCGCGGCGGCCGGGGACGTCGAGCCTGCCGCCGATGCGGTGGCGGCCTGGCGGCCGGCGGGTGTTCGGTGCCGAGCACCGCACGGCCGCCGCCGGCCTGGATTCCCGACCGCCTCGCCTACGACGTGCGCATCGCGACCGCGGCCGACGGCCAACGGCGAGCAGGCGCTGCTCGCGCGCGCCGCGCTACGCCGAGGGGCGCCTCGACTGGTACGCGTTCGATGCGGCCCCCGCCGACGCGAACTCGAGTCCGCCACGGGTGCCGCCGCCCGATCCGGATAGGCCGCTGTCGTTCGTCCCGACCGCCGCGTCGTTCCCCGGCATGCCCAATCCGCGGTTCTGGGAGATGGAGGACCGGCGGATCAACTTCGGCTCCCTCAATGCCAAGACGACCGATCACCTGCTGCTGATCTTCGCCGAGATGGGGCTGGTCTACGGCAACGACTGGTTGTCGTCCCGTTCGAGATGCCGGTCAACAACGCTCTGCGAAGTGCTCGGGCTCGTCGTCACCGACGTATTCGGCGATCGCACGCTGGTCCCGCCGGCGAATGCGCCGGCGGAAAACATCTGGCAGCGCTGGAGCTTCTTCTCGGTCACCGGCGAGAGCCGGGACGATTGGCGCGGCCGGTTCTTCTGGCTGCCTGCGAGCCTCACCTCGGTCGACCAGAGCGAGCCGCTCGAAGCCGTGAGCTTCGCTCGCGACGAGATGGCGAATCTCGCCTGGGCGGTCGAGGACGTGATTCCCGACGGCACCGGGAAGGGCATCGAGACCCGGCTCCTGATTCCAGACGAGCCGCCTCCGCCGCCGACCCTCGCGGGCGTTCGCTACACGCTCGGCACGACGGTGCCCGAGAACTGGGTGCCGTTCCTGCCCGAGCACCTGCCCGGCAGCATCACCGACATTCGCCTGCGCCGCGGCGCCATGCCGCCGCACGGAACCCGCCGGTGTCGCCGCGGCGGCGCGGCATGCTGCTCAACGAGTGCCGGCGCCGTTCTATGTCGCGGAGGAGGAAGTGCCCGCCTCAGGCATCATCGTTTCGCGCCGGGTGCAACGGGCGCGCTGGTACGACGGGCGGACCTACTGTGGATCGGCCGCGCCCGTGAGACCGGTCGAGGCTCCGCCGCCAGCGGCCTCAGCTTCGATCAGATCGACGACGTGCCGCCATCGCCATGAGTCAGATGTTGCCCGAGGCCCTAGCCGAGAGTGTTACACCGCGGCGGCGTGATATCGGCCTCAATTCGGCCGAATTCACTAAGTCGGCGAACAGATCCGCGACCCGAATTTAAGCACTTCACAATTTTCGGCCGCAGGTCTTAATTGATCGTGATGAAAGATAGTGACCGAACTGTTATCGATTGATCTTGGTGGAGCGCATCTCATACCGATCGAGGAGCCGTTCGATGAACGCGGCTGCATCGGCGTGGCCGCGGGTGATGCCGAGGCTGCGCTCGAGCACCAGAATGCGCGCGAGGCTGGTCACGATCATCGACATCACCACCGGCGGGAACTCGGCGGTGTCGACGCCGTGTGCCCGCAGGGCCAGGGTCACCGCGCTCTCCTCCAGGTCACCGAAGCGCGCCGCATAGCCGACGATCTCGCTGCGGATCGCCTTGCGATGGTTGGCCAGCGCCATGAACTCCATCAAAAGGCGGGCGCCGTGGGCATTGTTGAGCATCCACAGCGCATGTAGCGGTTCGTCGTCGGCCAGTGCCTCGCGCTGACGAACCAGGTTCGTCTCCGCACCTTCCCGTAGGACGGCCAGGAACAGGTCGTCCATGCTCGGGAAGTAGTAGTGCACCAGAGCGGGCTTGACCCCCGCCTTCGCAGCCACCCGGCGCGAGGTGGCCGCGGCGTACCCCTCTTCCAGCATGATTTGGGCGGTCGCTCGGATCAGCGACCGCCGTGTCGCCGAATCCTTGCCTACTGGTCTTGCGGCTGTCATCTGGTCCTTGACCCCGCGCTTCCAGGACTGCTAGACATAGCCGCAGCCTAGATGTTGGGCGATCGCCCAACAAGTGCCATGGGGGATACGAGGTGAGGGACCATGACGATCACCAACCAAGCCGACGTCTACTACGACCCCTACGACCTCGAGATCTCGGCGAATCCATGGCCGACCTATGCGCGGCTGCGCGAAGAAGCGCCGATCTATCACAACGAGCGCTACCGGTTCTGGGCGATATCCCGGCACAGCGATGTCGACAAGGCGCTGGCGAACTGGGAGACATTCTCCAACTCACGCAGCGACATCCTCGAGCTGGTCAACTCCGAGTTCGACATGCCCAAGGGCGTGATGATGTTCGAGGACCCACCCGTGCACACCATGCTGCGCGGTCTGATGGGGAGGGTCTTCACGCCGCGGCGGATGGCCGAGATCGAGGACCAGATCCGGCAGTTCTGCGTCAATTGCCTTGACCCGCATGTCGGTTCGGACGGCTTCGACATCGTTGCCGAGCTGGCCGCGATGATGCCGATGCGCGTGATCGGCATGCTGCTCGGAATTCCGGAGTCAGACCAGATCATGGTGCGTGACGCCAACGACGCCAATCTGCGCACCAAACCCGGTGCTCCGATGAAGGTGGCGAAGGCCGACAAGATCGCCGACGGAAGCATCTACGCCGACTACGTCGAGTGGCGGTCGGCGAACCCGTCGGACGACTTGATGACCGCGCTGCTGAACATGGAGTTCGAAGACGAGAACGGAGTGACGCGCAAGCTGCACCGCAAGGAGATCCTGCACTACACGCAGGTCGTCGCCGGAGCGGGCAACGAGACCACCGGCAGGCTGATCGGCTGGCTGGCGAAGGTGCTCGCCGAGCATCCGGACCAGCGCCGCCAGGTCCACGAGGATCGCTCGCTGCTCAACCGCGCGGTCGATGAGACGCTGCGATTCGAGCCGACCGGCCCGCACATCGCCCGTTACGCGCTCAAGGATTTCGAGATCTACGGCACGACCGTGCCCGCGGGCAGCGCGGTGCTGCTGCTCTTCGGCGCCGCGAACAGGGACCCGCGGCGGTACTCCGATCCGGACACGTTCGACATCCACCGCGACAACATCAGCCACCTCACGTTCGGCAAGGGGCTGCACTACTGCCTCGGGGCCAACCTCGCCCGGCTGGAGGGCCGGGTCGCACTCGACGAGCTGCTCAACCGGTGGCCCGAGTGGGGCGTCGACTACGACAGCCTGGTCCCCGCGCCGACATCGACCGTGCGCGGTTGGGAGCGGCTGCGCATCGTGCTGCCATGAGGGGCCCGCAACGGTAGGGAAACACCCGATATCCCAGCAAACCGTGCCGCGATAGCGTCAGCTCACAGCAGACCGTCAGGGAGAGGCGCTGATCGCCGCATGAAATCGATAACCTTCGCCGTTGTCTGCATGACCGCCGCCACGTGTGTCGCGTGCGGCGACCACCAGGTGTCCGCTCCGAGCCCGAGCCCGAGCCCGAGTGCGGCGGGTCCGCAGACCGGCAGCGCCAGCAGTGTGCCCGCGACCGGCAGCGATGCGTCCGGTTCCGCCCAGCCGTGGACGGCTGACGTGTCGGGAGCCGCGAAGTCCGACCGCAGTGATGCGATCCTTGCGGCCCTCACCGACGCAGGCGGCTGGGGCAACGACAACGTCCTCCAGACCGATTTCTCGATCTCGATCTTCAACGCGGACAGCAACACACCGCGGATGGACGTGGTGGGGATCGAGGACTATTGCGGCGGCGGCCCGGACTGTGACACCGTTCCGACGCAGATGCCGGTGCCCGAGAACGCCAATATTGAAGGATCGCAGGATCTTTCCTGTGACATATCGGGCAACACCGAGGGGCAGGGCGACTGCCATCTGCTGGTCGCCGATCGCGACAGAGCAGAAGCTCTACGAGCTCTACCAGGCCAACAAGGCCGGCGACAGCATGACCACACAGGCGATGTTCATCTGGGACATGAACAAGTCGTACCCGGAAAACCTGCGCGGCGACCAGTGCACCAGCGCCGACGCCGCGGGATTCCCGATCGCCGCGATGACCCCGACCGCCGACGAAGTGGCTTCCGGCGCAGTGAATCACGCGCTGCGGTTCATTCTCCCGAACGACCGGATGAAGGCTGACGTCTACGTACATCCCGCGACCCACGCCGGCGGTCCAGAGAGCGCCGCACCCGACGCGCCGCCCTACGGCGTCCGATTCCGGTTGAAGCCTGACTTCGACGACTCGAACTACTCGGATTCCGAGAAGGTGATCCTCACGGCGCTCAAAACGCACGGCATGCTGCTGGCCGACGGCGGTGATATCGCGCTCACCTTCGCCGACGACCGCAACAACACGGCCAAGTGGGCGGAGCTCGGCATCGACGCACAGTCGTTCAGCGATATCGGTGTCGACCAGTTCGAGGTCGTCGAACTCGGTGACGAGATCCCGCTCACCTACGACTGCGTGCGCAATCCCTGAGGGTCGTCACTCATCCGTCGGTTGGCCCATGTGTCTTCCGAGTTCGGCCCGTGAGTGGATGCCCAGCTTGCGGTAGATCCGAGCCAGGTTGGACTCCACCGTCTTCGGGCTGATGAACAAGGCGGCGGCAACGTCGCGGTTGGTCATGCCGGAGGCCGCGAGCTCGGCCACCCGCTGCTCGGACGGGCTCAAGCTGGACATCCGGCGGGTGCCGACATCGGCGCGTGCGAGTTCGTCGCGGGCGCGGTCGGCCCACAGCCGGGTGTTCAGATCCTCGAATGTCTTCAACGCCTCGCGGAGAGTCGTTGCGGCTTGGTCTTTCTGGCGCTGCCGACGCTGAAGTTGGCCGAGCAGGAGCTGGGTTCGCGCGCGGTCGAACGGCATCGGCAACCGGTCGTGCTCGATCATGGCTTCCTCGACGGCGCTGCTGGCGGCGTTGACGTCGCCCTGCGCCGCCAGCAGCATGCCGCGGCAGCGCCCGGCCACGGCCTTCATCCAGGGCCGGTCGAGTCTGCGCCCATTACGTTCAAGCGTGTCCACCATCTGTTCCGCTTCGGCGAGCCGACCCAGATGGATGAGCGCCTCGGCGGCGTCGGGCACATAGGAGGCGCTGATCAGCTCCGTCGACTCCGGCACCAACTCCAGGGTTGCCATGAGGGGGGTAAGAGTGCGGACTGCGGCTTCGTAGTTGCCCATCGAGACGTCGAGGAAACCCAGCATCGACACCGGCCACTCGCCGAGCCTGCGCGATCCGCATCGCTGGCTGGCTGCCATCGCGTCGGCCACATCACGACGCACGCTCGACTCGTCGCCTGCGTATGCGGCAACGGCGGCGCGCACGGTCAGCGCGACCGACAGTGGCAGGTCGCCGTTGAGTTGGTGCGCCCGCTCCACCGCGTCCTCAGCGACGAGGGTGGCTTCGGCCATGGAGCCGCGCCAGATGCCGATCAGCACCGAGTGGAAATCGACGAACGAGAGCTCACCTTCCTCGCCGCGGTCGATGCAGCGACGCCGGATGGTCAGCATCTCCTCGTATGCCCGGTCAAGCTCGCCGGTCCAGGCCAAAAGCAACGCGTGCTGGACGCTTGGGCTGAAGGCCGCGGAGATATCGGCGGCTTGGTCCTCCAGATCGAGCGCGCGTTGCATGCTGCGCGCGTCCAGTCCGTCGCCGCGCATGAAATGGAGCATCACCCGCATGCCCAGTGCCTGACTGAGAGCGTGCGGGTCGCCGAGTTCGGCGGCACCCGTAACCGCGTCTTCGATGTGCTGCACTGCCGTATCCATGCGTCCGGCGTTGACGAGGGCGAATGACAGCGACACCAAGGTAGCGACGCGTTGGGCGAGCTCGTTCTGGACGTCATCGAGCGAGCGCTCGAGCAAGTCGGCGGCCTCATCGAAACTGTCGTTGAGTGAAGCGACAAGCGCGAGAAGGCTGAACGCCTCCGCGCGGCGGGGACCCGGCTCCAGCTGCGCGATCGTGCTCTCCAGCAGTTGCCGGGCGCGTGCGGGCTCCCCTGCATCGAAATGGTGTGCCGCCGAGAGGATCCGACGCTCGGGACTGCCGCCGCCCAGCGCGATGGCCATATCGAGCAGCTCGGCTGCGGCCGCAGGCGCACCGCGGCTGCGTGCCATGTCGGCAGCCTCGTCGAGGGACATCAGTGTCAGCTCGTCGCCGTGGGTGGCAGCCAGGGCGAGGTGCCTGGCCTTGATCTCCAGCTCGTCGACGATCTCAGCGAGCCTGCGGTGCATCGACCGGCGCCTGGCGGGAGTGACGTCGGTATAGAAACCCCTGGCCAGCAACGGGTGCGCGAACCGAAGCCGGTGGCCGTCGATCCCCACAATGCCTTTCCCCTCGACGTCTTCGAGCCGCGCGACGACATCCTCGGCGGTCATCCCTGTTGCCCGGGAAACCAATTCGACTGTCGGCGCGGCGTGACAGGCCATCGCCAGCAGTACGTCGCGAGCGGATTCGTCAAGGCTGCCGATCCTGGCTCGCACAAGTTCGGAGAGCGTCATCGGCATCGGCATCTCGGCGCTTCTGACATCGCCGTCCATCGCCCGTGCCAGTTCGAGAGCGTAAAACGGGTTTCCGCCCGAAACCTCTTGTATCCGAACGATTGCCGGCCGCGACAATGACTGCCCGAGTCGCTGGGTTATCACCGCGTTCAGACCGCCGAGGCTCAGCGGGCGGAGCTGCATCCGCGCGACGCCGTCGGGCTGCGGCAACTGCAGCCATGACGCGGCGCCTGCCCTGTCGTCAGGGTCGGTCCGGACGGTGCCCAATACCCCCACCCTGGCCGAGATTCGTCGAGCCGCGAACGCGACGACATTTCGGCTCGACGGGTCGAGCCATTGCAAGTCGTCGATCGCCACCAGCACAGGGGATCTCTCGGCCAGCAGCTCGACGATCGAAAGGAACCCGGCGCCCACCGCGCGTTGATCGGTGGTCAGCTCCTCGGCTTCCGCCCGCAACATGACACGGTCTATCGCGAGCCGTTGGGGAGTCGGCAGCATCTCCAACACCGACAGATCGACACCCGAAAGCAGGTCCGCCAGTGAGGCATACGCCAGCACGGATTCGGCCTCGGCGGGCCGCGCCGACAACACCCGGAATCCACGCTGTTCCGCGAGTTCGACGGTGGACAGGCAGAGCGTGGTCTTACCGATGCCCGGTTCACCCTCGGCGACCAGCCCAGAAGGTTCCGAGGCAGCTGCGGATAGAAATGCCGCAACCGCTCGGGTCTCTTCCGGTCGGCTGACGATGCGACTGGGCACGCGCTCAGTATCTCAGCACATTTGCTGGACGCGCATCCGAACGGCCCATTCGGCACTGCTATCCACATAACGAAGGCGCCAATCTATGTTGCCGAGCGGCGGTTTTCATCGCGCCTGCTGCCCTACGCTGCCCGGAGTTGGCCCACTGATCACGTGCCGGATACCTGGTCATGGCACCGTGGCCACGTGCGGGCCGAATCGCGGGCGAATGGAGTGCGCCTGGCCGACCGGTTTCACCGGTTTTGCGTCGCCGCGGTGGCCTGCCTGCCGTTCGGGCTCAATTCGGTTGTGGCGCCGACCTTCCTGGGCTTCGCTCTGATCAACGGCTTCACGTTCCTTGTCGACCTATTGCTGCTCACCGCACTGCATGGATGGCTTGGGGTGGCATTGCCTTTCGCGGTCACCCTGGCCTACGCCTGCGCTTTCACGCTGAGCTACTGCCTCAACCGCACCATGAACTTTCGGTCGCACGCGCCAGTCGGACCGCAGTTCGCGATCTACGCTCGTGGTGGTCGTGGTGAACTACCTGGCGTTCATTCTCGGTGTGTCGACCGCACTTACCGCACTGGGCATCGACTTCCGAGTGGCCCGAATCCTGGCAGGGTGCTGTGAAGCCGTCTACATGTACAGCGCCATGCGCTGGGTCGTTTTCCGGCGGTAACACAATCTGCAGGGATCTTCATCGGAACTGTCAGCCTCTGCCATGGACCTATCCAGGGCCCTGGCAGCTGCCGGTTTTACGTTTTGTCCAACTCACAGGAGGTTGGACATGAAGAAGATCAATTCCGTTAGCGTCGTTTTCGCGCTCACAGCGGTATCGACGATGGTGCTGGGCCAGGGAGTCGCCTCCGCGGATGACTATGCGGGCAAGAAGTATTCCGACGTGAAGTCCGCGCTCTCCGACGCCGACATGACGCCCGTCATCGCTAGTCGGGCCGGTGACACCCTTGAAGATGACGATTGCATGGTGACGCACTCGGAGAAGGCGCCGTGGATCAAGGGCGACGACTTCTCCCCCGTCACCGACACGATGCTGCTGTACCTGGACTGCTACACCGGCGTTGCATCGAACAAGGCATCGGGCAACTCAAAGGCCAGCCCCGAGGGCAAGGCCGCAATTGCGGCGGCGAAGGAAGAAGCGGATCAGGAGAAGGCGCAGGCCGAGGCGGATCAGGCCAAGGCCAAGCACTAGTGGGCTGTCGGCGGGGGGGGGGGAACCCGTCAGCGACTGCGCGATGGAAACGGATCGTTGGAGAAGTCGATCTGCGCCGCCGGATTGGCCACGGCGGTCACGAGTGCCGAGCCGAAAGCGCCGATGCGATCGAACATGGTCGCGGTACCGACCGAAATCCCATCCGTCGCCCAGTGCGTGTCGGCCTGGACACCCATCCATTCGTCGACGGGCAACCGTGCCAGCGCGACGGTGAGATCGCCGTTGATGTACCCGACCCCTGCCGAGCCGAGGTTGGTGACGAGGCTGGTTCCCTCGGCGACCATCGCGCCGCGAACAAAGGGGGTGTTGTCGTGACCCTCGACGACATCGACCATCCGGTTGATGAACCGCTTACGGGCGGTGTTCTGATGTTCGGCGATGCCCTTGGTCCAGCCCACACCGTCACTGCCCATATAGGACATCCCGACCCCGCCCAACTCGGAGGGCCAGGTGAACTCGGTGGCCGATGCCCACTCCTCGCCCGGCGGTGGCTCTGATCGGCGGTACTGCACCATCGTTGCGCGGGCCACTGTGACACCGTCCTGGGTGATCTCGCACTCCGAGTTGCGCACCCGGCGCCCGTCCCTGACCAAAACGACCGTCGTGGTCGTCGGCACGCCGCGGGCGGCCTTGACCAGGTCCACGGTCAGCCGGGCGGGCATGAACTCGGGCAGCCCGAACTTGGCCTCCAACGAACGTGCGGCGAGGCCGACCAGCGCGGGGCCGTTGAGGTGGTCGGCTCCCCAGTGGCTCTGCGCGTACCGGGTCGGCAGGTAGCGGTCCTCGCCATCCTGTGTGAAATGTGCTGGACGCACGGTCATCGGGGCATCGTCGCACAGGCTCCGCAACGCCCTGGGTGGGCATTGACCACAGCTTTCTGACAGACTGAATGGAGAGGGGAGTATTCCTTCGCCGCAGCGTCGTCATCACGTCGTCCGTCATCGGATGACCGGCTCCGCGGGCCGCGCGGACGGCGGAAGAGACCTCGGGCGTTTTTTGGCGACCGGAGGCACCGTAGATGCAAGTAACCCAACTCGAGTGGATCATCACGCTGGCCGTGACGATCGCTGTCCTACTGTTCGACGTCGTGGTCATCGGCCGACGGCCGCATGAGCCCTAGCAAGCGCGAACTGGTGACAGCGCTGTCGATCTACATCGGGCTCGCGGTGGCCTTCGGCGTGTTTGTGTACTTCTTCCACGGCAGCCAGTTCGGCGTCGAGTTCTTCGCCGGTTGGCTCACCGAGTACAGCCTGTCGGTGGACAACCTGTTCATCTTCTTGATCATCATGGCCAGCTTCAACGTGCCAAAGAAGTACCAGCAGCAGGCGCTTCTGGTCGGCATCATCCTCGCGCTGATCTTCCGCGGCATCTTCATCGCGCTCGGCGCCGTCGCGATCAACGAGTTCTCTTGGGTGTTCTACATTTTCGGCGCGTTCCTGCTGTACACCGCCGTCGGCCTGGTGCGGAACACCGACCACGACGACGACGCGGACAACTTCGTCGTGCGGTTCGCCCGCAGCCACCTGCAGCTCACCGACAAGTGGGACGGGCTGAAGCTGTGGGTCAAGGAGAACGGCAAGCGGCTGATGACGCCGATGTTCCTCGTCATCGTCGCGCTCGGCACCACCGACCTGATCTTCGCGCTGGACTCGATCCCGGCGATCTACGGGCTGACCCAGGAGCCCTACCTGGTGTTCACCGCGAACGTGTTCGCGCTGATGGGTCTGCGGCAGCTCTACTTCCTGCTCGGCGACCTGCTGAAGAGGCTTGTCTACCTGTCTCAGGGGCTTGCGATCATCCTCGCCTTCATCGGCGTGAAGCTCGTGCTGCACGCGCTGCACGAGAACGAGCTGCCGTTCATCAACGGCGGCAAGCACGTATCGGTGCCGGAGATCCCGACGCTGCTGTCCCTCGGCGTCATCATCGTGGTCCTCGTCATCACCACCGCCGCCAGCCTGTACAAGACCCGCGTCAAGGACAAGAAGGACGCGGAGGCGCAGGACGCGGAGGACGCGGAGGACGCGAAGCAGTAATGAGCATCGAGGTGGTCGACGGGGTGTCGACGGTCCGGTTCGACCACCCGCCCGTCAACGCCCTCGACCTCGACCTGCTCGACGACGTCATCGCCACCATGCGCGGGCTCGACGGCCCGGTGGTGCTCACCGGCGCGGGCCGGTGTTTCTCGGCGGGCGTGGACCTTCCCGCGATCCTCGAGGGCGGCGCGGAGTACACCGACCGCTTCATGACCTCGCTGTCGGCGGCATTCCTCGCGGTTTTCGACCACCCCGCGCCTGTGGTCGCCGCGATCAACGGGCACGCGATCGCGGGAGGGTGCGTCTTCGCGATGACCGCCGACATCCGGCTGATGTCGGCGGGGACCATCGGGCTGACCGAACTCGACGTCGGCGCGATGTTTCCGATGGCGGCGCTCGAGATCTGCAGATATGCGATGGGCGCGTCGGTGACGCCTGCGACCCTGCAGGCGCAGACCATCGACGTGGCCAGCGCCGCCGCGCTCGGCTGGGTCGACGAGGTCGTGACCGCAGGCGAGCTGCTCCCGCGCGCGATCGCGCTGGCGCGTGAGCTCTCCGGATTCGCCCCTGCCGCATACGCGATGACGAAGGATCAGCTGCACCGACCCGCCCGCGCCGCGATCGATGCGGGCGCCGAGACCGACGCGGTCGTGCGCGCCAGCTGGATGTCGGAAGAGACCCACGCCCGCATCGCCGCCTACATGAACGCACTTCATTAAGTCAGTCGATTGATTTAACGTGGTCCGGGTGAGCGGCGCCTCCCCCCTTCGCCAGGTGATCAGCGGTGCATCGATCGGCAACGCCGTGGAGTGGTACGACTTCGCGATCTACGGCTTTCTGGCCACCTTCATCGCCGCGAATTTCTTTCCGGCCGGAAACGACACCGCGGCGCTGCTGAACACCTTCGCGATCTTCGCCGCCGCGTTCGTGATGCGTCCGCTCGGCGGGCTCGTGTTCGGACCACTTGGCGACCGGATCGGGCGGCAGCGGGTGCTCGCGATCGTCATCCTGCTGATGGCCGGATCCACGCTGGCGATGGGGCTGTTGCCGACGTACGACGCGATCGGCGTTGCGGCCCCGCTTCTTCTGCTCTTTCTCCGTTGCCTGCAAGGCTTTTCGGCAGGTGGCGAGTACGGAGGCGGTGCGTGCTACCTCGCCGAGTTTGCGCCCGACCGGCACCGCGGTGTGGTCGTCACGTTCATAGCGTGGTCCGGTGTCGTCGGATTCCTGCTCGGCTCGGTGACGGTCACCTTGCTGCAGACGGCGCTCGGCGACGCAGCGATGGACTCCTACGGGTGGCGCATCCCGTTCCTGATCGCCGGGCCGCTCGGGCTCGTCGGCCTGTACATCCGGCTGCGGCTGACCGACACCCCGGCCTTCGCGGCGCTGGCCGAGAGCGACGAGGTGGCCGCGTCGCCGCTGCGCGAGGCGGTGCAGACGGCGTGGCGGCCGATCCTGCAGGTGATCGGGGTGATGATCGTCTTCAACGTCGGCTACTACGTCGTCTTCACCTACCTGCCGACCTACTTCATCAAGACGCTGCACTTCTCCAAGACCACCGCGTTCGTTTCGATCACGGTGGCGTGCCTGGTTGCGATAGTGCTGATCCTTCCGCTGGCCGCGCTGTCCGACCGGATCGGACGGCGGCCGTTGCTCATCGCGGGCTCGGTGGGCGTTCGTGGTGCTGGCGTATCCGCTGTTCCTGCTGCTGAACTCGGGTTCGGTCGGCGCGGCGATCGCCGCGCACGCCGCGTTGGCGGTGATCGAGTCGGTATACATCTCGGTGGCGATCTCCGCCGGCGTCGAACTGTTCACCACCAGGGTGCGCTACAGCGGCTTCTCCGATCGGCTACAACGTGTGCGTCGCGGCGTTCGGCGGCACGACGCCCTACGTGGTCGCGTGGCTTACCGGCAGCACGGGCAACAACTTGGCGCCCGCGTTCTACGTGATCGCTGCGGCCGTGGTCTCGCTCGTCACCGTGCTGACTCTGCGGGAGACCGCAGCGCGACCGTTACCGGCGGCTTGCCGCCGGGGCAGCGGTAGCGTCGGCCACATAGACCTGATCGTCGCCCAGCGGCAGTTCACCGTTTACGGCCCCTCGCACTGGGCCGTCCTCGCCGTGTTCGTGATCGGTGCGGTGCTGCTGGTCTGGCTCGGACGCAGGCAGACGCAGGCGCAAGCCCGATTGTTCGGCAAGGTGCTAGGCGCGCTGACCGCCGCGATCTATGCCGCGGTGTTGATCTACTCGTTCTTTCCGCCGTCGATCAAATGGTCGGTGCCGCTGCAGCTGACCGACCTCGCGACCACCGCGGGCGGCGTACGCGCTGTGGTCGCAACGACATTGGGCATTCGCGCTGACGTACTACTGGGGGCTGGTGCTGAGCGTGCAAGCCTTGATCTCCCCTGTCCTGCAGGGCCCCGACTTTCCCGACTACCGGTTCCTTGCCTTCTGGGCGATTCACCTGCTCGTGGTCTGGGCGGCCATCTACCTCACCTGGGGCCGCGGCCATCGACCGACATGGCGCAGCTACCGGATCGCCGTCGGCGTCACCGTGGCGTGGGCGGCGATCACGTTGACGTTCAACAGCATTGCCGGGAGCAACTACGGCTTCCTCAACAGGAAGCCGGACACCCCGTCCCTGTTGGATGTGATGGGTCCGTGGCCGGCCTACGTGGTGGTGGCCGCCGTGCTCATCCTGATCGTGTGGGCACTGATGACCTGGCCATGGGAGCGGACACGTCTAGCCAACCGGCTACCCTCATGAGGTGGTCTCTGCAGAGCGCACAGCGGACAGCCGGTTCTCGGCCGTGCGCCGCAGCGCGGCGCAGGAGCGCATCCTCGACGCCGCGCTGTCGTTGATCGCCGATCACGGCGTCGGCGGCACGTCGCTGCAGATGATCGCCGACGAAGTCGGGGTCACCAAGGCGGCCGTCTATCACCAGTTCAAGACCAAGGAAGAGATCGTGATCGCCCTGACCGAGCGGGAACTGGGCAGGCTCGACGATGCGCTGGAGGAAGCCGAGGCCGAGCAGTCTCGGCCGCGGGCCCGTGAACTGCTGCTCAGCCGTGTGATCGACATGGCCGTACAGCGGCGCAGGGCCGCAGCCACCCTGCAATTCGACCCGGTGATCATCCGGCTGCTCGCCGAACACGAACCGTTCCAGCTGTTCCTCACCCGTCTGTACGGGGTGCTCCTCGGCGACGCCGACGACGAAGCGCGGGTGCCCGCGGCGATGCTGTCGGGCGCCATCGGCACGGCCGTCATGCATCCCCTTGTCGCCGACGTCGATGACGACTCATTGCGGGCGCAGCTGATGGTTCTGACGCGGCGTCTGCTCGCACTGCCAGAATGACTCGCCATGGGCATCATCACCGCTGACATCGGCGTCTCGCTCGACGGCTTCGCCGCAGGCCCGAACCAAACCGAGGAGCATCCGTTCGGGGACGGCCTGGAAGACGAGCAGCTGCACACCTGGATGTTCGAGCACGCCGATCAGCATCGCGACGAGATCGCCGCGATCACCGGGGCCGACGCATACATCATGGGGCGCAACATGTTCGGGCCGGTGCGGGGGGAGTGGGACCGCGACTGGAGCGGATGGTGGGGTTCGGATCCGCCCGAGGGGGCCCTCGCCGAAGCGCGGGCCGTTACGACTGCATGTCGTGCCGTTCAGCCTCGGTGCCGGCGAGCGCGTCTTCGATGGAGTACCCGGTCGCGAATTCAAGCTGGTCAGCACCCGGGCCACCGAACACGTCGTCCACATGACGCTTCGGGCCGATCCGACCTGAGACAATGGCCGGGCCATGGCCATCACTGTCGACTACCAGGAACAAATCGCCGTGCTGCACCTCGGCGAGGACGAAAACCGTTTCTCGCCAGAGTTTCTCGACCAGTTCGATGCGCATCTCGACGATGCGGTCCGTGACGGCGCGCACGGCTTGGTCACCACGGCGAAAGGCAAGTTCTACTCCAACGGTCTTGACCTCGACTGGCTGGCCGCCCATGGCGACCAGACCCAGTGGTACATCGGGCGGGTACAGGCGCTGCTGGCCCGCGTGCTGACGCTGCCGATGCCGACCGCGGCGGCGATGGGCGGCCACAGTTTCGGCGCGGCGGCGATGCTCGCGCTGGCTCACGACTTTCGTGTGATGCGGGCCGACCGCGGCTATTTCTGCTTCCCCGAAGTCGACATCCGCATCCCGTTCACGCCGGGAATGGCGGCGCTGATTCAGGCCAAACTGACGCCGCAGGCCGCGGTGTCGGCCATGACCACCGGCAGCCGTTTCGGCGGGCGCGATGCCGCAGCGATCGGCATCGTCGATGCGACGGCAGAAGAGGACGCCGTGGTGGGCGCGGCGATCAACATGCTCGCGCCACTTGGCGCAAAGGATGCGGGCACGCTCGGGGCGATCAAGAACACCATGTTCGCGACCGCGGTGGCCGCGCTGACGGCCGCGGGTTAAGCGTCCGTCTTCACCCGTGCGGCCGCGTGTTCCGGCATGGCTTCATAGCGGGCGAAGGTGCGCGTGAAGGACCCGGCGCCGTGTGACAGAGACCGCAAGTCGATGGCGTAACGGGTCAGTTCCACTTGGGGCACTTCGGCTTTCACCACGGTGCGGTCCTCGCCGACGTTCTCGGTGCCGAGGACCCTTGCGCGGCGGCTGGACAGGTCGCCCATCACCGCGCCGACGAGATCGTCGGGCACCAGCACCGACACCTCGTCAACCGGTTCCAGCAGGCTCACCTTGGCCGCGTTGGCCGCCTCGCGCAGCGCAAGCCCACCGGCCATCTGGAACGCGAAGTCCGACGAGTCGACGCTGTGGGCCTTCCCGTCGAAGAGCGTGACGCGGATGTCGACGACCGGGTAGCCGGCGCCGACGCCCTTCTCCATCTGGGCCCTGACGCCCTTCTCCACGCTGGGGATGAACTGCCGCGGCACCGAACCGCCGACCACCTTGTCGACGAACTCGAAGCCCTGGCCCTCCGGCAGCGGCTCCACCGTGATGTCGCAGACGGCGAATTGGCCATGTCCGCCAGACTGTTTGACGTGCCTGCCGTGACCCTTGGCCGAACCGCTGAAGGTTTCCCGCAGCGGCACGCGCAAATCGACCTTGTCCACGCTGACGCCGAACCGGTTCGCCAACCCGTCGAGCAAGACGCCCGCATGCGCCTCGCCCATGCACCACAGCACGATCTGGTGGGTCTCCGGGTTCTGCTCGATGCGTAGCGCCGGGTCCTCGGCCGCCAGCCGCTGCAAGCCGACGGACAGCTTGTCGTCATCGGTCTTGGCGCGCGGCTGCACGGCGATCGGCAGCAGCGGCTCGGGCATCGTCCACGGCTTGAGCACCAGCGGATCGGCCTTGTCGGACAACGTGTCTCCGGTTTCAGCGCGGGACAGCCGACCGATCGCGCAGATGTCTCCGGCGACCACGGTGCCTGCCGGTCGTTGCTGCTTGCCGAGCGGGATCGACAGGTTGCCGATCCGCTCGTCCTCGTCGTGATCCTCGTGGCTGCCGGTGGACCCGTTGCCGTTGCCGAAGAAGGACGAAAAATGGCCCGACACGTGCACGGTCGCGTCGGGCCTTATGGTCCCGGAGAAAACCCGGACCAGGCTGACCCTGCCGACGTAGGGGTCCGACGTCGTCTTGACCACCTCGGCCAGCAGCGGTCCCTTCGGGTCGCAGCGCAGGTTGTTGCGATCCTTGCCCTGTGGGGTGAACACGTCAGGCAGCGGATGCTCGAGTGGAGAGGGAAACCCGCTCGTGGCGACCTCCAGTAGTTCGAGCGTTCCGACGCCGGTGCTGCTGCACACCGGGATCACCGGGAAGAAGGAGCCGCGGGCCACCGCCTTCTCCAGATCCTCGATCAACACCTTCTCGTCGATCTCTTCGCCGCCGAGATAGCGCTCCATCAGCGTCTCGTCCTCGGACTCCTCGATGATGCCCTCGATCAATGTGCCCCGCTGCTCGGAGAGCCGGTCGTCATAGGAGGAGTCGGGGTCCTTCGTGGCCTGCTTGCCGTCGGAGTACTCGTAGTGCGTTTGGGTCAGCAGCCCGATCAGGCCCGTGCACGGCGAGTTGGCGGGCAGGTAGAGCGGCAGCACCTTGTCGCCGAACGTGCTCTGGGCGGCGGCGAGGGCGCTGTCGTAGTTCGCCCTTGCGTGGTCGAGCTTGGTGATCACCACCGCACGCGGCATGCCGACCTGTTGGCATTCCAGCCAAAGGGATTTGGTCAGCTCGTCGACGCCTTCGTTGGCCGCGATCACGAACAGCGCGCAATCGGCGGCCCTAAGCCCGGCGCGCAGATCACCGACGAAGTCGGCGTAACCAGGGGTGTCGATCAGATTCACCTTGACGCCGTTGTGTGAGAGCGGCGCCAGCGCGAGACCAACGGAACGCTGCTGGGATATCTCGGCATCGTCGCAGTCGCACACGGTCGTGCCGTCCACGACGGACCCGGCTCTCGAGAGGACGCCGGTGGCGGTCAACAGCGCCTCGATGAGGGTGGTCTTGCCGCCACCCGATGGGCCGATGAG
Organism: uncultured Actinomycetota bacterium; assembly: GCA_963734385.1. Taxonomy (GTDB): domain Bacteria; phylum Actinomycetota; class Actinomycetes; order Mycobacteriales; family Mycobacteriaceae; genus Mycobacterium. The sequence goes on from CAVTHR010000009.1 coordinate 159,715, forward strand.
CACCACGTTTCGGATGGCGGCCGGACTGTCCGCGGTTGGGGCGGCTCCGGCGCCCTGGGAAGCATTCGCCTTGTCTGCCATGACGTCCCTTCCAGCCCCGGGTCACTTCGTCGGGCCCGTGGTGTTAACCCACAATTCCGCTAATCACTACCCAGCACAAGACCCTTCCGACATGGACCAACGGCTTGTCATTCGCCCGCTTCACAGCCGGCTTCACTAGAATGAACTTTGCTGGTCGATTGGTCGAAGGGATGGACGTTGCGCAGAGTCGTTCGAAACGTACTAGCCATGGTGGGCGTTGCGTCTGTCGCCATGGTGAGTTCGGCCCCTGCCGGCATGGCAGCGGTGCCGGGTCCGATCGCGGACCCCACGGTTACCGCCGTCTCGCCGGGGTCCGGAGAGGTCGTCGGCGTTGCCGCGCCAGTCGAGGTGACCTTCGCCGAACCCGTCACCAACCGTGCCCGCGCCGAGCAGTCGATAACCATCAGCCTCGAGCCGGACGCCAACGGGTGAGTTCTCCTGGCTGAGCAACCAGGTCGTGCAGTGGGTTCCGGACCAGTTCTGGCCCGCCTACTCCCCGATCTCGGTGACGGCGGGCGGCTTTTCCACCAGCTTCGAGACGGGTCGTCGGTGGTGGGCATCGCCGACATCGACGCCCACACCTTCACGGTCAAAATCGACGACCGGTCGTGCGCGGGAGATGCCGGCATCGATGGGCAAGGCCAAGTTCCCCACCCCCAAGGGCACGTTCACCGCGATGTCGAAGGAGAAGACCGTGGTGATGGACTCGCGCACCATCGGTATCCCGCTGAGCGACCCCGAAGGCTACAAGCTCACCGTCTCCGACGCGGTCCGCATCACGTCGGGCGGCGTCTACGTCCACAGCGCGCCGTGGTCGGTCGGGTCGCAGGGCAACTCGAACGTCAGTCACGGGTGCATCAACCTCAGCCCGGACAATGCCGCCTGGTACTTCGACACCGTGCGGGTCGGCGACCCGATCATCGTTCAGGCGTAGAAAGCTGTTGCAGCCGTTGACGAGTGGCCTCGTCGGCGGGGAAGAACGACTCGACGGTCAGCTCGGAGAGCGTGACGTCGTGCGGGCTGCCGAAGCTGGTCACGGTGCTGTGCAGGCGTAGGTCCCCGGCCGGGTGCGCCAGCTGCAGGGTCAGCAGCAGTTCTGCGGCCGCCGGTTCCTGGTAGTCGTCCAGCACCGTCGGCAACGCCGGGATAGGTGCGTATCTCGTCAAGCAGCTCCGCCAACCGGGTATCGCCGGTCGAGCCGGGCCAACCGCGCAAGCCGATGCCCGAGGTGGGCGGTCCATTCGGCTCGATTGCGGATCCGGCGAGACCATGCCGTCCGGGTGCAGGCTGAGCCGGTAGACGTTGATCGGCGGCTGCAACAGCTGCCACATCGACACCGTCGAGCAGCGGGCCGACGGATCGGTTGGTGAGAACGACATCGCCCCAGCGGTCGAGCACCACAGCCGGATACGGTTCGTGGCCCGCAAGCAGCCGCTCGAGCGCCTCGCGGGCTTGCTTGGTGTCCGCACTGTCCAGGTCGGATTCGGCATAGGTCGGCGCGTAGCCGGCGGCCAGCATCAGCGCATTGCGTTCGCGCAGCGGCACTTCCAGTTGTTCGGCCAGTGCGAGCAGCAGCCCGCGGCTCGGACGGGAACGGCCGGTCTCGACGAAGCTGAGGTGCCGCGCGGAGATGCCGGTGTCCAGCGCGAGATCAAGCTGGCTGCGCCGTCGGCGCTGCCGCCATTGGCGCAGGAGAGTACCGCCGTGTTGGCGTGTCACGAAGCCGACGTTAGCCCCGCGCGATCGTCGCGACTACTACCTGTCAGGTAATGCGGACGGCTACGACAGCGCGGTTCGGAGCGCGTCGGGAATCGGCCGTCTTGGTCCAGTCCTCGGTGGAGACAACGACATAGACGTTGCGGCCACGCACCGCGACGACCTCTTCGGATCCGTCCCGCCGCCGAAGAACCGACAAGCCGATCGTGAAACTCGTCGTGTCCGACCCGTTCACACACCACCGCCACGCGCACGGTGTCGCGCCATCGAACCGGTGCCGCGTAGTCGATCTCGGTGTGCACCACCTGCATGTCGAGACCGGAGTCCATCAGATCCGGGATAGCTCGCGCCGAGGTGGTCGAAGAATCCGGTCACCGCTTCGTCGAACCAGGTGAGGTAGTGGCCGTTGAACACGACGGCCTGCTGATCGATCTCGGCATAGCGAGGCACGATCGGCAGCGAGTATTCGGTCACGGCGTAGGAGATTACGCATGAAGAAGGGGCACCCGATCGGGTGCCCCTTGCTCCGTTGGGATGGGGTTACCGGACGTCGACGTAGACCGTCTTGTTGGTGACGGTGGTGGCGAGACTGTCGCCCGGGTTACCTGAATCGGTACGCGAGTAGGTCTGCCCGGGTCGCACGCCACGACGGTCGCCTGCTCGAGCGGAACTCCGCCGACCCGGTTGACGATGACGTTGTAGCCATCGGACTTGAGTTCGTTGATGGTCTCTTGGGCGTTGCTGGGACCTGCAGGTGCGGCAGCGGCTGGCGCCGCCAGTCCCAGGACCGCCGCGGCCAATCCGCTGGCGGCAATGGTGGCTAATCCGAGCTTCTTCATCTTTGGTGCCTTCATTTCTTCTGTTGTGGTGGTCCGAGCCTACGCGACTCGAGCCGTTGGTACTGCTGTACTGCTTTTAGACCGGTCTGATTTAGTGAACCGACAGCTCAGGGGTTTAATTCCACCGACGGGATTTTGATCGTCCGTTGGCAGGGACGGATGTGTCGGCGATCACCGGTCTGCCCGCGACCGCCGTCGAGACGCAGCCAATGTCCTAGGCGCCAACGGCCGCCAGCAAAAAATGATCGCCGAAACTGGGAATATTTCAGGCGCCGTGCGTGTCGTCCGGCGACTCCGATGCCGGAGCGTCATCGTCGGGTGGTGTCTCCTGCGATGGCGGCGGCTCCTGCGGAGAGGGAGGCGGCTCCTCTTGTGGGGGAGGAGGCGGGTCGTCCTGCGGGGGAGGCGGTTCCTCGTGTGAGGGAGGCGGATCCTCTTGCGAGGGCGGCGTCGGCCACGGCCATGGCCAGTTGGTCGGCGGATCGGACGGCGGCGGGGCGGGCGGGTTCGCCGGCAAAGGAGGTGCCGGGATCTCCACGGGCGGCGGAACAACCGCGGGCGCAGGTGCCCGCATGACCACCGGCGGTGGTGTCGTGATGACGGTGCGCGTCACCGGCGCCGGTGCCTGGATGAACGACGGAACCTCGGCGCCTGTTCAGGTGGCAGCGCCGCGGGCGGCGCCGCTGCCGCGGTGATCGGATCCGGCCGGACGACGGTCGTGGTGGTCGGTGCGGTCGTTCCGGTCATCGCCGAGGCGTCACTACGAATCGCCAGGATGGCCCCGGTGCCGACAAGCACCATGGCGGCGAAGATGCCGGCGGTGACGAGCAGCGGCCGATAGCTCTGCCGGCCCGCAGGCTCGGTGCGGGACGGCACTTCGTCGACGAACTGAACCCGTGGGCGCGCTGCCCTCACAGCCCTTGACGACGGCCGGGATCTCGGGAACATCGTCGACCTCCGACCAGGCCAGTGCGCGCAGGGTGCCCGACTGCACGGGAGAGGCGACGGCCGTCAGGCTGTCCTCCTCGGGCCTGCGCACCGCACGGATGGCGGCGCCGCGGGCCGCGGTCAATTCGGGATGCCGGGCGGTGATCACGGGCACCCGAAGCTGGTCTGAGAGCGCCGTGGTGATCGCCGGGATGTTGGCGCCACCCCCAATGGAGGCGACCGCTGCCAGATCGGCGGCATGGATTCGGTTGCGGAACAAGACTTCCCGCAACACATCGACGAATGCAGCCAAGGGCTGGCGGATCTCGTCGTCGAGCTCCGCACGGGTCAGCCGGACATCGCCGCGAAAGCCGGGAATATCGGCGACAGAGCGTCGTGACGGCGCCGCGCGACAGGCGTTCCTTGGCGCCGCGGCATTCTGTCCGCAGCCGGTGCAGTGATCCGATCGCCGCAGTCCCCGTCACATCGGCGGTGCCTGCGCCGGACATGTCCGCGATCACATGCGTCAGCAGTGCCCGGTCGACGAGCTCGCCGGAGAAGTCGGCGTGGCGAACGGTCGCGCCGATCGGTCGGTAGCCGTCCGCAGCGTCGGCAAGGGTGATGCTGGTTCCGGTGCCACCGAAATCGCAGAGCGCGACCACACCCTTGGTCGGAAGGCCGGGCTCGGCCTGCAACGCTGCGAATGCCGCCGCGGCGTCCGACAGAAGTGTCAGCGGTTTGGCCGCCGCCCATTCCGGGCGCTTCGCCAACTCACGGCGCAGCGCGTCGGTCGCCGTCGTGCGCCAGTGCGCGGGAAACGTGACGGCGGGCGCAGACGCCTGCGGCCGGCCGCGGGTCACGGTGTAGGTCAGCGCGCGCAACGCGTCGGCGACAAGCACTTCGCCACGATGGAAGGAGCCGTCGGCGGCGATGAGGCCGACAGGGTCGCCTGCCCGGTCCACGAACCCCGTGACGACGAGACCGCGCTGATCCAGTCGGGGATTCTCCGTGGGCACGCCGACCTCCGGCGGCCGGTGCCGGTACAGGGTCAGCACGGATTGCCGCGTCGTGGACTTGCGTCCTTCTGCGACGACGGCGACGTTGGTGGCACCAACTGACAGCCCTAGACCCTGCGTCATGTCACGACGTTTATCGCCGCGGGAGTGCCACTTATTACCGCGACCACCGCGGATTGAGGCCCAACGAACACGGTGCCACAATTGGATTCATGGACTCGGGCCCGTCGGGCCGGATGGCCGCGCCGTGTACCGCCCGGGCGGAATCGAGGACGAAATGACCATCGCATACGCATCGGCCTTGGCCGCAGTGGTCGGCGCAGGTCTGCTCTGGCTCGGCACGAACGTCCGCGTCGTCAAGCAGTACGAGCGCGGCGTCGTCTACCGGTTCGGGCGGGTGCAACCCAGGGTCCGCGAACCGGGCCTGACCTTTCTGATCCCGATCGCCGACCGGCTCGACAAGGTGAACATGCAGATCATCACGATGCCGGTGCCCGCACAGGACGGCATCACGCGAGACAACGTCACCGTCCGCGTTGACGCCGTCATCTACTTCAAGGTCGCCGACCCGGTACGCGCCGCCGTCGACATACAGGACTACCGGTCGGCGATCGGGCAGGTCGCCCAGACCTCGCTGCGGTCGATCATCGGCAAGAGCAATCTGGACGACCTGCTGTCCGACCGGGAGAAGCTCAACCAGGGACTGGAGTTGATGATCGACAGCCCCGCGCTGGGCTGGGGAATCGACATCGACCGTGTCGAGATCAAGGATGTCGTGCTGCCGGATTCGATGAAACGGTCGATCGCGCGGCAGGCCGAGGCCGAGCGGGAGCGCCGGGCTCGAGTCATCACCGCCGACGGCGAACTTCAGGCATCGGAGAAGCTGGCTCAAGCTGCGGGCGTGATGGCCGAGAACCCGACGTCGCTTGAACTGCGACTCCTCGAAACGGTCGTCGAGGTCGCCGCCGAGAAGAACTCGACCCTGGTCCTTCCGTTCCCCGTTGAACTGCTCAGGTTCCTGCAGACGAGCACAGAAACCCTCAGGCCTGCCACCCGGACCACCTCTGCACGGTGACGGCGATCACCGGCCCGTCGAGCGCAATGCGTTGGTACTGAACGTATTTCCTGCGCAACTCGAAGTAGCCGGTGGCCATTTCGTCACCGCTGTAGTGGATCTCGGCGACTCCATCGGCTCGTATCCACCACAACTGCGACCAGTCGTCGTCGTAGTGGTGAACTATCAGGCTGACCGAAGGGTTGGCTTCGATGTTGGCCATCCGGCGCAGCCGGTGCGTCGACTTTCGCTTGGCGTCGACGGCGGTGTAGACGACGTCATGGCTGACGGCGAAAACGATCGGCACCATGTGCGGGACTCCGTCGGCACTCGCCGTCGCAAGCTGGGCAACCTGCGCCGAAGCGAACCGTTCCCTCGCGTCGGACTCGTCCATGGCTTCCCTCCAGGTTGCGATATCGCCGAAATAGTCAATAGTAAAGATTGTGAACGCGACGTTCATTATCGGTGGAGGGCCGACGAATGGCGGGTAGCCCGGCGGCCGAGGCTCAGCCGCGCAATCGCCCCGGTCGTCCGCGCAGCGAGGAGTCCCGTGCCGCGGTGCTGCGGGCCACCTCGGAATTGCTGCAAGAGGTCGGCTTGCGGGCGATGACCACCGAGGAGATCGCCAACCGGAGCGGCGCGAGCAAAGCGACGATCTACAAGTGGTGGCCCAACAAGTACGCGGTCGCCATCGACGCGTTTCTGTCGGAGATGATGGCGGAGTCATGGGACCCGGATACCGGTTCGGCTCGCGACGATTTCTCCGCGGTGATGCGCGGCCTCATGCACTTCTACACCGGGCCGCGCGGACGGGTCTTCGCGCAGATCGTCGGCGAGGCGCAGAGCGACCCACATGGTCAAGCAGGAACTTCGCACGAGCCTCGTCGACTCGCGGCGCGACTCTTCAGGACGATCTGGGATCGTGGCGTCGCGCGCGGCGAGCTGCGCGACAACATCGATCCGGAGGCCGGGATCGACTTGATCATCGGCCCCGCCCTGTACCGCCTCCTGATGGGCCACGAACCGCTGACCGAGGCGGCGGCCGACCTCCTCGTGGATGTCGCGCTCCGCGGCCTCGCCGGTGACTGACCTCACCGGCACAGCGGGTAGAGACAGACATCACCCCTGGTAGACGGAAGATTCGCGCTAGCCTGTCGGTTGAAACTGAACGTACAGTTTCGATATAAGAAGGGCTACAGTGACAATGAAAATCCGCTACATGTCCACCCTCGCTGCTGCGGCGGCAACGGCCGCTATCGCGGCGGCACCGATGGCTGCTGCCGCTCCCACAGGGCAGACCTGCACCTACGTCGGCTCGGAAACCACACAGTGCCAGTCCCCGGGAAATGTGCAGATCAACAGCGACCATCAGGTGCCATACCCGAGCCAGTACCCGTTCTGGGGCAACGCTCTGATCTTCCACCACGGCGGACACCACAACAACCGCTGACCGGACCGGTTGACTGACTACCTGGGTCCGCGCTGCTGCGGCGCCACACTGATCGGCATCCTGGTCGCCGGGGTGCGGGTCACGCCGATCTCAGGCCGCTTCGTCGGGTTCGGCCGCACCGTCGGCCGAACGACCGCCGGGGCCCTCTCCATCGTGGATGGCTCCGGCGGCGGCGGTGCCGGTGGCGGCGGTGGCGGTGGTGGCGGCGGTGCAGGTGGCTCCTCGCTCTTGCGCGGTGGCCAGTGGCGTCGTGACCGGCGTCGTGGTCAGCGCGGGTGCCGGTCTGTCGGCGGTCGGGGGCTCGCGGAACGCCAGCAGCACCACCGAAATCACGATCGCCGACAATGCGGTCCCGCTGGCGATCAGCAGGATGAGCGCCTGCCGGGACTGGTACCACGGTGTCTTCGGCACCGGAGTGAATACTTCGTCCCACGTGTTCTCGTCGAACGCGTCGAACCCGTCGTGCTCCTGCGGCTCTGCTTCGGCCAGCAGGTAGTCGAGGTCGGACTCGGACGCGTCACCGTTTTCCTCGTCAAAGACGTCGACCCCATCGCTCCCGTCGGATTGTTCCCGCAGGTAGTCGAAGTCCCCCGAGGCCCCCTTCTCCGCCACCATTCGATGCTAACGCTACTACCAGGGCAAACGCTCGCTCACCGCTGAGAAAAATGGACTCCGCGGGAACCCGCTGCCGAGGATGGCTCACCACGATAGGGTTCCATCGCCGCGGTGATCCGTTCATCGACGCGCCTCGGTGCCGACACCGCCGCGCCACCACTGGTCTGCCTGCCCATCGGAAGGTTCGCCCATGAAGAAATCACGCCTGTTTGCAGTCACCGGCTCCTTTCTCCTTGTCGCAGGACTGACGGCGTGTGCCCCACCGGAGAAGCGCAGCGATGGCGACCAGACGCAGTCGGGCGTGAACGCAGGCGAGGCCACCTCTGCCGAGGACTTCGGCGGCATGGACGCCCTCGTCGATGCGGCCAAGAAAGAGGGCCAGCTGAACGTGATCGCCCTGCCGCCGGACTGGGCCAACTACGGCGCGACGATCAAGGCGTTCTCCGACAAGTACGGCATCAAGGTGAACTCGGCACAGCCCGACGCCGCGAGCCAGGACGAGATCAACGCCGCCAACCAGCAGAAGGGTAAGAGCACCGCGCCCGACGTCTTCGACCTCGGCCAGTCGGTGGCCCTGGCCAACACCGCCCTGTTCGCGCCGTACCAGGTCGCGACATTCGACGACATCCCGGCGGCCTACAAGGACCCCAAGGGCACCTGGGTCAACGACTACGGCGGCTATATGTCGATCGGGTTCGACTCCGCGAAGGTGCCGCCGGTGGCCGATGTCAACGATCTGCTCAAGCCCGAATACAGCGGCAAGGTGGCGCTCAACGGCGACCCGACTCAGGCAGGCTCGGCATTCTCCGGCGTGCTGATGGTGGCGCTGTCCCAAGGCGGGTCTGTCGACGACATCGCTCCCGGGGTGGAGTTCTTCGGCAGGCTCAAGGCCGCAGGAAACTTCGTGCCCGTCGATCCGACGCCCGCGACGATCGAGTCCGGGCAGACACCGGTCGTCATCGACTGGAACTACCTGAACGCCGCCGTGAACGCGAAGCTGCCGAGTTGGCAGGTCTTCGTGCCGCAGAACGCTGTCGTTGCCGGCTACTACTACCAGGCCATCAACAAAGACGCGCCGCACCCGGCGGCCGCGCGTCTCTGGCAGGAATTCCTCTACAGCGACGAAGGTCAGAATCTCTTCGCCACGGGCGGGGTACGGCCGGTGCGCGCTGACCAGATGTTGCAGGCGGGCACCATCGACAAGGCCGCGGTGGACAAGATCCCTGTCATCGACGGTCCGGTCACCGTGCCGTCCCCAGACCAGACCGACAAGGCCACCAAGTATCTGGCCGACAACTGGGCAAAGGCTGTCGGCTAAAGCCGTGGTTCGAAGAGTTCGGGACGCGCTGCCGCTGCTGCCGTTCCTCGTGCTGGTCACGGTCTTCCTGATCGTGCCGACCGTGACGGTGATCTTCAGTGCCTTCTTCACCGACGGGGTCTTCTCGCTGGACCGGATAGCCGCGCTTTTCTCACCGACGGCGCTCGCGGCGCTGTGGAAGAGCGTGCTGCTGTCGGGTAGCACGGCGATCCTCGGAGCCGTCCTCGGCGCCGTGCTGGCCTGGCTGATCGTGAGCAGCCCGCCGACCTCCGTGGTGCGAAGGGCCGTCATCTCACTGTGCAGCGTGCTTGCCCAATTCGGCGGCGTGGCACTGGCTTTCGCGTTTCTTGCGACGATAGGGCTGAACGGGGTGCTCACCCTCTGGGTGCAGCAGCACTTCGGTTGGAACCTCGCAGGTTCCGGCTGGTTGTACAGCCTCACCGGCTTGATCGTGGTCTACACGTACTTCCAGATCCCGTTGATGGTGATCGTGTTCGTGCCCGCCCTTGAAGGCCTGCGCCAGCAGTGGCGTGAAGCCGCGGTGAGCCTCGGCGCCTCGCGCTGGCAGTACTTCCGTGAGGTTGCAGCACCTCTGCTGACGCCCGCGTTCCTCGGTTCCGCGTTGTTGTTGTTCGCCAACGCCTTTGCCGCATACGCGACCGCGGCGGCTCTGGTCAGCCAGGGCAGCCCGATCATCCCGCTGTTGATCCGGGCCGCGCTGACCAGCGAGGTCGTGCTGGGACAGTCGGGCTTCGCGTACGCCCTGGCGCTGGAGATGATCGTCGTGGTCGCGGTAGTGATGGTCGCGTACAACGTGTTGGTGCGGCGGACCGCGAGGTGGCTGAGATGACGCGGACCACTCTGGGCGGCCGGGCATTTCGGGGACTGCTGTGGGTGCTGTTCGGACTGTTCTTCCTGTTCCCGCTGTACGCGATGGCCGACTTCTCGACGCGAAATCTCATCGCGGGCGGCCGCACACTGCAGGCGTGGAAGAACCTCGTCCAGGACGATGCGCTGTATCAGGCGATCGTCATCTCGCTGCTGCTCGCGGTCTTCACCGTGGTGCTGATGCTTGCGATCCTGGTGCCGACGATGGTGTGGGTCAGGCTCCGCACGCCGTGGGCCAAGGGCATCGTCGAGTTCCTCTGTCTGCTCCCGCTGACGATCCCCGCATTGGTCATCGTGGTCGGGCTGCGCAACGTCTACCTGTGGGTGACGTACCTCCTCGGTGAATCGGCGCTGACGCTCACATTCGTGTACGTGGTGCTGGTGCTGCCGTTCGCGTACCGGTCGATCGACGCGGCGCTGTCGGCGATCGACCTCAAAACGCTCTCGGAGGCGGCTCGCTCACTCGGCGCGGGCTGGCTCACCACGATCGGCCGCGTGGTCGTGCCCAACATCTGGTCCGGCATTCTGTCTGCCGCGTTCATCTCCATCGCGGTTGTGTTGGGGGAGTACACGATCGCGTCGTTGTCCGGCTACCAGACGCTGCAGGTCCAGATCGTGTTGATCGGCAAGTCCGACGGCCCGACATCGGTGGCCGCATCGCTGGCCACGCTGGTGTTCGGCTTTGTCCTGCTGCTCCTGCTCGCGTTGGTCACCCGCGGCCGTCGGCGCACCATCGCAACCGACCCGGCCGTCCCCGCCCCAACCCCCACCACCCAACCTGGAGTTCCGACATGACGAACGGCGTTTCCGTCGAACTCAACGACCTCACCCGGGTCTACGGCTCCGTCAAGGCCCTCGACGGGCTGACGCTGCATATCGAGCCGGGCGAGTTCGTCGCGCTGCTCGGGCCGTCCGGCTGCGGAAAGACCACGGCGCTGCGCATCCTTGCCGGCCTGGACGAGGCCACCTCGGGCACCGTCGCGGTCGGCGGGCAGGACCTGACCAAGGTGCCCGCGAACAAGCGCGACATGGGCATGGTCTTTCAGGCCTACAGCCTGTTCCCGCATCTGACCGTCCTCGACAACGTCGCCTTCGGACTCAAGATGCGCGGAAAAGACAAGGGCGGACGCCTGTCTCGCGCCGACGACATGCTCGAGCTCGTCGGGCTGACCGCCCACCGGGACAAGTACGCGAGTGAGCTGTCCGGCGGCCAGCAGCAGCGCGTCGCGCTGGCTCGGGCGCTGGCGATCCAGCCGCGGGTGCTGCTGCTGGATGAGCCGTTGTCTGCGCTCGACGCCAAGGTGCGCGCACAGCTGCGTGACGAGATCCGCCGCGTCCAACTCGACGTCGGCACCACAACCCTGTTCGTCACGCACGACCAGGAGGAGGCGCTCGCCGTCGCCGACCGGGTCGGGGTGATGAGCCAGGGCAAGCTGGAGCAGCTCGCCGCGCCCGCCGAGCTCTACGCCAACCCCGCAACACCGTTCGTCGCGGAGTTCGTCGGCCTCAACAACAAGGTGCCTGCGGAGGTCGCGGACGGGCAGACCCAGCTGCTCGGCAGTGCCGTGCCCGCACTGCCGGGCTCGATCAGCACCGGAACCGGCCTGGCGATGGTGAGGCCCGAGTCGGTGACCGTCACCTCCGACCCGGCGGGCACCGCGTCGGTGACGTCGGTGGCCTTCCTCGGACCGATCTCGCGGGTGTACTGCACCCTGCAGGACGGAACGGTGGTCGGCGCGCAGATGGCGAGCGCGGCGGCACGCGCGTTCGGGCCGGGCGATCCGGTGACCGTCGGCGTCGAGCCGACCGGGGTGCTGGTCGTGGACGCCGCCGGTTAGGCAACCCATCCGCGGTCGCGGGCGAGCAGGTCGGCCAGCGTCTCTCGACGCACCAGTTCGCAGGTTCGGCCGCGACGCACGGCGACAAGAGGCGGTCGGCACACCATGTTGTAGTTCGACGCCATGCTGTGGTGGTAGGCGCCCGTGCATGCCACCGCCAACAGGTCACCGGCGTGGATGTCGGCGGGCAGGTCTACGTCACGGGCGATCTCGTCACCGGCTTCGCAGTGCCGCCCGGCAACCGTGACCGTTCGGTTCGGGGCGGACGAGTGCCGGTTGGCAAGTGCCACAGTGTATTTGGCGCCGTAGAGGCTGACGCGTGGGTTGTCGGACATACCGCCATCCACTGCGATGAAGGTGCGCCCGCCGGCCTGCGACTTGACCGAGATCACCCGGTACAGCGTCACCCCGGCCCGCGCGCTGATCGCACGGCCCGGCTCGACGACGATGCGGGGCCTCGGGAATCGCTCAGCGGCGCACGCCCAGTCCAGTGCGTCGTCGATCAAATCGGACAGCTCCGCCGGGTCGAGCTCGCCGTCGCCGCTGACATAGGGCACGCCGTAGCCGCCGCCGATGTTGAGTTCGGGAAGGATGACGCCGTGCTTGGCCCGGATATCGGCCATCGTGGCGATCATCCTGCGGATCGCTTCGCCGAACAACGTCGCGTCGGTGATCTGCGATCCGATGTGACAGTGCAGCCCGGTCAGCGTCAAAAGCGGATGGGCCACAATCCGTTCCACCGCGTCGGCGGCGTGGCCGTCGCCGAGCGTGAAGCCGAACTTCTGGTCGTTGACCCCCGTCGTCACCGCCGCGTGCCCGTGGATGTCGACATCGGGGGTGACGCGGATCAGCACCCGCAGCGGCTGGCGGGCCTCGCAGCTCAGGTACGCGATGTCCATCAGCGAGTCGACGACGATGCGACCAACGCCGATCACCGCCGCATCGCGCAGTTCGTCGACCGACTTCGCGTTGCCGTGCATGACGATGCGCGACGGCTCGGCGCCTGCCAGCAAGGCGGTCGCCAGCTCGCCTGCGGAGCTGACGTCAAGGCCGGCACCGGATTGCGTCACCCACCGCGCCACGTCTGTGCACAGCAGCGACTTGGCTGCATACACGACTTCGACACCCGGCAAGGCGGCGCGGTACCGCTGCAATCGGGTCCGGAAGTCCGTCTCGTCGAGAACGTATGTCGGCGTGCGGAACTCGTCGGCGATCTCTGTCAACGGAATGTCGCCGACGCAGAGGCGGCCAAGGTCGTCGACGGTCGCCGTCAACGGCCAGACCCTCGGGTCTATCCGGGGCGTGGCGGCCTGACGTAGGGACGGTAGATGGTCCAGCAGTGTCATATCGCCACGGTGCGCCCGGTTTTCGCCGACGGGAGTTGTCTTGACGGTGTCTTGACGCTGGGCGAGCCAATACTTACGAGTTGACGCTCACACCGCCTTGATCGGCTCGATGCCCAGGTCCTTGTACGTGACCAGCGCAACGAACGGCACGTTGCGCTGCGCGAAAAGCCCGGCTGCGACGTCGCCGCGATCGACCATCGGGATCACCCCGGTGACGACCACGCCGAGCGGAGCGATCCGGTCGAGCGCCAGAGCGGTGGAACCGCCGGTGCTGATGACGTCGTCGACCAGCAGCACCCGGGTGCCCGGTTCCAGCCGGGTGCCCTCGACCCACTGCTCGCGGCCGCGCTGCTTCTGTTCCTTGCGCACCGAGAACCAGGCCTTGCCGGTGACCATCGCGACGCCGTGTGACAGCGGGTCGGCGCCCATGGTGAGCCCGCCGACCGCGTCGAACTCGATGCCGTTGGCTGCGGCGAGCTCGGCGACCGCACGGCTGACGATCGCCAGCCGCTCGCCGGTGTCGACGGCGAACTTACCGTCGATGTAGTCGTGGCTGAGCTGGCCGCTGGCGAGCTTGAATGGCTCGTCGCGCCGTTCGTGGCCGCGGGTGCGAATCAGGTCGAATGCCGCTTGCCATACCTCGGAGCGTTCGGTCACGAGCCAAGGTTAGGGCTGCGCAGCGGCATACGCGTCGCCGGTCACCGATTCCGCCCGGCCGTAGCCGCCGTACCAGCGCACAAGATTGACCCTCAGCACCCACAGCGTGAAGTCGCCGAAGTCGATGTACTTCTCGGCTGAAGGAACCGCGGCCACGAGAGCGTCGCGCGCGGCCGCGAGTTCGTCACCCGACGGGCGCTCGACGACACCGGCCAGCGTCACGCGTGCACTCGCCGACGGATCCGGGTCGGGCGCCACGATCACAAGGCTGGCCCGTTGGTCGGCGACGAGATTGCGGCCGTGTTCGGCGAGATTCGAGACGCACAGCACCGGCGCCCCGTGCGAGCAGCCCGAAGGTGACGAACGACGCCCACGGATCGCCGGTCGCGCTGAGCGTCGCCAGCGTGCCCGCGTTCGTGGCCGCGGCGATGTTGCGCGCCGCCACGGCGGCAGACGGGCCAGGTGCCACGTCGGCACCATACCCAACTGCGACGATCCATCATCGGCGCAGGAAAGCCAGCAACAAGAGATTCCACCGACGAATGGCGGGAAGTATGCGAGAATCCCCTCACGATAAACGCCTGGTCAGCAACTATTTCGTCAGGAAATGAGGAGCATATGGGGGTGTCGGTCTTGCGCGTTGCGGCGTGCGCCGGCGTGCTCGTTGGCGGCCTCATACTCGGAACCAGTGCATCCTGGCCGGCCAGTGCGGATGCAGGCGGCTGGGGCCACGGACACCGCGCTGGTGAATCTAGCAAAGGCGTCAATAATGAACGGCGCTGGTCGGGGCCACGCGATCTTCCGGAACCTGGGCGAACGCCGCAAGCGGCATCACGATGGGGAGCTGACCTCGCCTCCGACGACACTGGGGTCGGGCAGGGAGGGCGGCATCGCCGCGACAGAATCCATCATCGCGAGCGAATCGAACGTGGCAGCCACGTTCAGCGACACGACCGAACCCGGACCCGCACCCGCACCGGATCTGGTTCCTGGCGACGAGCGTGGCGCCGACCCCGAAGGGACCGACGTCGGCACCGAGGGCACCGATACCGGCGGCGGCACCGACCCAGGAACCCTCGTCGACCCCGGGCCGCCCCGGACGGCGGCGACGGCAGCGACTACACCGACAACGTCGACAACACGGTCGTCAGCGCCGAGCCCGCCGCCCAGGCGAAGCCAGACCCGGCCATGGAATACCCGTTCCCGTTCCCGTACTACCTGCTGGAGGTCCGCCGCGACGGCGGCGCCTGGTGGAACGCGAACCAGATCATCGCAAGGCTGGGCGAAGCCCTGTTCCCCACGCCGCCCGAACCGGAGCCGGTGCCAGGGCCCGCGTTCCGCGGCGGGGCGCCCGAGCCGGAACCGGTTCTCGACGCGTCGGGCGGCATCGGCGGTGGCGGCAGCGACTACCAGGCCACCGGCTTGGGCGCTGCTCCGGTGCTGCGCGCGCCGGTCATCGCGGTGCCGGTCCTGCCCGCGGCCGCGGCTCGCTTCGGGTCGGCGCCTGCGGCGCAGCCACCGGGTTCCGGCGCGGGCTTGGCACGCGGTGCGGGCGTCGAATCCGGATCTCCCAACTCGGGTGCCCGTGTTGAGGCCACGCAGGGACCGCCGCAGGCGGGCACGGTCACGTCGATGTCCGGCCAGACTCCGCGGCAGGGATACACGGACTTTCTGCGCAGGCCGGGTCTGCCGCAGCTGGCGGGCGCCGCGCTGCCGGGGGTCGCGGGCATCCTGCTGATGACCTATCGGCGGAGGTGTCATCGGGTACCGACAGGCCCGTGCGGGCCGGATGGTGCGCACGACCGCCGCCGCGCGCTTCCTGCCGTAGCCGCTCAGCGCGCCCGGCGCGCCAGCCGCGCGGAATCCGATATCAGCACGCTCCTGCCGTCGACGCGGATCCAGCCACGGCTGCTGAAATCCGACAGCGCCTTGTTCACGGTTTCCCGCGTCGCGCCGACGAGTTGCGCCAGCTCCTCCTGGGTCAGGCCGTGCCTCACCCGCATCGCGCCGTTCTCCTGGATGCCGAATCGCTGGGCCAACCCGAGGAGTTGCTTAGCCACCCGAGCGGGGGCGTCGATGAACGTCAGGTCGGCGAGATTTTCGTTGGTGCGCCGCAACCGGCGCGCAAGCACCCGCAGCAGCCGGTCAGCGATCTCGGCGTGCTCGCCGATCCACTCGTGCAGCTGCGCCCGGTCCACAACCACCGCGCGGACCTCGGTGATGGCGGTGGCGGTCCACGCCTGCGGGCCGGGGTCGAGTATGGACAGCTCGCCGAACATGTCCGGCGGAGCCATCACGGTGAGCAGGTTTTCGCGGCCGTCCTCCGCGCAGCGGCCCATCTTCACCATGCCTGCCACGATGATGTACAGCTCGGCGCCGAGGTCGCCCTTGGCACAGATCACCTGCCCGGGGGCGAAAACGACACGGTTTCGAGGCGACGGGTCAGCTCAGCGACGATGCGCGGATCGATGCCGCGGAACAGCGCCGCGTCGGCGAGTGTGCCAGATGGCCATCGCAGCGCTCATGCGTTTGAGGGACCGATATTGCCGATACCCACGCACGCATGGCACAAACGCGGTGCGACGAAAAGTGAGATTCGCTCGGGCGTCAGCCGCCCAGCGCGGCGATCAGATCCTTGATCCTCGACGCCTCGTCCTCGAGCACCGGCTCTTCTGCCTCGACGGCCTCGATGAGGTCCTTGCGCAGCCCCACGCCGTTGGCCGCCTCCTTGGTGGACAGCTTGGCCCGGCCACGCGCGATGTAGAGGCGCTGGCCCAGTGTGGCGCCCGGCCCGTTCGCCGAAGTCGCCATCAGATCGTCGTAGCGGCTGCGCACACCGCTCAACGCGACGATGACCGACGGGGTCACCCGGCTGCGGCTGGCGGCGTCGGCCAGCGAGTCCTGCAATTTGCGCAAACCCGAAAGGATCACGCCGGCGCGGTCGGGAAACTCCGGATCGCTGGGATCGGGAAGCGAGTCGATCGCGGCCGCGTACATATGCATCGCCGCATCAGACAGACCAACGATTACTGGGGCTTCACCATCATTAGGCTCAGACACGGCCACTCGATTCGTAGAAGAATTAATGACGACCAACGCCACCCACCAATGGGAACAAAGGTCGCGCAAACGGTATCCCGGTTCGGCGGCGGTTTCAACCGTTCCTTTACACCATGGAGGGCGGCTTCTTTGCTCATGGCGTGCGCGACACGCGAAGCAGATTCAATTTCATCCCGGGTGGGTAGGTTTGAAGTTCGATGGAAACGACGAGCGGCGTCGACAATTTGGTCGAGCATGACCCCACGGAGGGCAGCCATGTCGAGGACGGCGTGGTCGAACATCCGACCGCCGACGACTTCGCACATGCCGCCGTCCTCCCCGAAGATCGCACCTGGTTCAAGCGTGCCGTGTTCTACGAGGTGCTGGTGCGGGCGTTCTACGACGACAGCGCCGACGGCGCAGGCGACCTGCGCGGGCTGATCGAAAAGCTCGACTACCTGAAATGGCTTGGCGTCGACTGTCTCTGGCTGCCACCGTTCTACGACTCGCCACTGCGTGACGGCGGCTACGACATCCGCGACTTCTACAAGGTTTTGCCGGAGTTCGGCACCGTCGACGACTTTGTCGCGCTGCTGGACGCGGCCCACCGCCGTGGCATCAGGGTCATCACCGACCTCGTCATGAACCACACCTCCGACAGCCACGAGTGGTTCCAGGAGTCGCGCCGCAACCCCGACGGCCCCTACGGCGAGTACTTCGTGTGGAGCGACACCAGCCAGAAATACACCGACGCCCGGATCATCTTCGTCGACACCGAGGAGTCGAACTGGACGTTCGATCCAGTGCGCAAGCAGTTCTACTGGCACCGGTTCTTCAGTCATCAGCCCGACCTGAACTACGACAACCCGGTCGTTCAGGAAGCGATGATCGACGTGCTGCGGTTCTGGCTCGACCTCGGCATCGACGGCTTCCGGTTGGACGCCGTGCCCTACCTGTTCGAGCGGGAAGGCACCAACTGCGAGAACCTGCCGGAGACCCACGCGTTTCTCAAGCATTGCCGCAAGGTGATCGACGACGAGTACCCCGGCCGCGTGTTGCTTGCCGAGGCAAACCAGTGGCCCGCCGATGTGGTCGAGTATTTCGGTGACCCCGACACCGGCGGCGACGAATGCCACATGGCGTTCCATTTCCCGCTGATGCCGCGAATTTTCATGGCGGTCCGACGCGAATCCCGGTTTCCGATTTCGGAGATCCTGGCGCAGACCCCGCCGATCCCGGAAATGGCGCACTGGGGAATCTTCCTGCGCAACCACGACGAGTTGACGCTGGAGATGGTCACCGACGAAGAGCGCGACTACATGTACGCCGAGTACGCGAAGGACCCGCGGATGAAGGCGAATGTCGGCATTCGTCGCAGGCTGGCTCCGCTCTTGGAGAACGACCGCAACCAGATCCAATTGTTCACCGCGATGCTGCTGTCGCTGCCCGGCTCGCCGGTGCTCTACTACGGCGACGAGATCGGCATGGGCGACATCATCTGGCTCGGCGATCGCGACGGCGTCCGCACCCCGATGCAGTGGACGCCCGACCGCAATGCGGGCTTCTCGAAGGCCAATCCCGGCCAGCTGTACCTGCCGCCGAACCAGGACCCGATCTACGGCTACCAGTCGGTGAACGTGGAGGCTCAGATCGACACCTCGTCGTCGTTGTTGAACTGGACCCGCACCATGCTTGCGGTGCGGCGCCGCCACGAGGCGTTCGCGACGGGCACGTTCCGTGAGCTCGGCGGGTCGAATCCGTCGGTGCTGACCTACGTGCGGGAATTGGACGGGGACGCACCGAAGGACGTCGTCCTGTGCGTGAACAACCTGTCCCGGTTTCCGCAGCCGATCGAGCTGAATCTGCAGCACTGGAACAGCTACATCCCGGTCGAGATGACCGGGCATGTCGACTTCCCGCCCATCGGCCAGCTGCCGTATCTGCTGACCCTGCCCGGTCATGGTTTCTATTGGTTCGAGCTGCGGGGGCCGGAGGAGACATATGAGTGATCCAGGGAACCTGCCATGGTCTGAGTGGCTGCCCGAGCAACGCTGGTACGCGGGACGCACCCGCGAACTGTCCTCGATCTACCCGGCGCAGGTGGAGGCGCTGCGCGACGATCTCGACCTCGTGCTGTTGGACGTCGCATTCACCGACGGCTCGTCCGAGCGCTACCAGGTGATCGTCAAATGGGACTCCGGACCCATCGAGGAATACGCCGACGTGGCCACGATCGGGGCCGACGACGACCGCACCGCCTACGACGCTCTGTACGACTCCTGCCGCGGCCAAATACCTGCTGTCGCTGATTGATTCGTCGGCGACGGAAGGCGACGTGCGATTCAGCAAGGAGCCCGACGTGACCCTGCCGTTGGACTCCGCGCCGCGGGTCGCGGGCGCCGAGCAGAGCAACACCAGCGTGATCTTCGAGGAAGAGGCCATCTTCAAGGTGTTCCGTCGCGTCACTGCCGGGAACAATCCGGATATCGAGCTCAATCGCGTACTGGCGCGCGCGGGCAACGAGCACGTGGCGCGGCTACTCGGGCGCGTACGAGACGTCCTGGAACGGCGAGCCCTGCGCGCTGGGCATGGTGACCGCGTTCGCGTCGAACTCCGCCGAGGGCTGGGACATGGCGACCACCAGCACCCGCGACCTGTTCGCCGAGGGCGATCTGTACGCCGACGAGGTGGGCGGCGACTTCGCGGGGGAGTCCTACCGGCTGGGCGAGGCCGTCGCGTCCGTGCATGCCACCCTCGCCGCCGAGCTGGGCACGTCGACCACCCTGTTTCCCACCGACACCGTGCTCGAGCGGCTGTCTGCCGCGGCCGCATCGGTAGGCGAACTGGAGCAGTACGTGCCGCTGATCGAGGAGCGCTACCGCAAGCTGGCCGAGGAGACGATCACCGTTCAGCGCGTGCACGGCGACCTGCATCTGGGGCAGGTGCTGCGCACCCCGGAGCGGTGGCTGCTGATCGACTTCGAGGGCGAGCCGGGCCAGCCGATCGACGAGCGCAGGCGACCGGATTCGCCTGCGCGTGACGTGGCCGGGGTGCTGCGCTCATTCGAGTACGCCGCCTACCAACGGCTGATGGAACAGGAAGACGACGAGCGCGTCCGGCAGCTGGCCGCAAGGGCCCGTGAATGGGTGGACCGCAACAGCGCGGCGTTCTGCGAGGGATACGCCTCGGTGTCGGGGGCCGACCCACGCGACTCAGGTCCGCTGCTGGCCGCCTACGAACTCGACAAGGCGGTATACGAGGCCGCATACGAGGCCAGGTATCGGCCGACGTGGCTGCGTATCCCGCTGCGGTCCATCGCCCGGATCGTCGGCTGACCCTGACTGATTTGTTGACGGCCGCGTAAAATTTGCCAAAAGCCTCCGCTCCGGCCGCGCTGGGTGCACCATCCCATCATGGTTGACGTGGACGTTTGTGTGGTGGGAGCCGGTTTCGCCGGCCTGACGGCAGCGTTGCGGCTGAAGCAGGCGGGGCATTCGGTGGCGCTGCTGGAGGCCCGCGACAGGGTCGGCGGCCGGACCTTCACCGAAATGCGTGCCGACGGCACGTGGATCGACCGCGGGGGCGCGTGGATCGGACCGGGCCAGGACCGCATCTACGCGCTGATGGGTGAGTTCGGTGTGCCGAGCTACAAGCAGTACGCCAGCGGCGAGGCGATGATGGTCGTCGACGGCAAGCAGTCGCGCTACAAAGGCACGGTGCCGCTGACGCTCAACCCTTTCGCCACAGTGAATCTCGGCACCGCGATGCTCGAGCTGGCCAAGATGTGCAAGACGATTCCGCTCGAGGCGCCATGGGACGCCAAGAAGGCGGACAAGTGGGACAGCCTCACCGTCGCGCAGTGGCTGGATCACCATGTGCGCTCACTGGCCGCCCGCGACCTGCTCGAGACGGCCATCGGCGGCACCTACACCAGTGATACGTCGGAGGTCTCGCTGCTGTTCGCACTGCATCAGATGGCGTCGGGCGGCGGCCCGCAATTCGTGTTCGGCGTCGAGGGCGGGTCGCAAGACTCCCGCATCGTCGGGGGAATGGGCGCGGTGTACCGGCCGATGGCAGCGGAGATCGGCGACTCTCTGCACCTGGCCCAGCCGGTGCGAAGGGTCGAGCAGGACGACGACGGCGTCACGGTCCACGCCGCGGACATGAGTGTAAGGGCGCGACGCGCAATCGTCGCGGTCCCGATCGCGATCGCGAGCCAAATCCTCTACGAGCCAATGCTTCCCGTCGACAGGTCGTTCCTGCACCAGCGCATGCCCAGCGGTGCCATCTACAAGATCAACATCGTCTACGACGAACCCTTCTGGCGCGCGGACGGCTTGTCCGGGCAGTCGGCGGCGCCGGACACGCCGGCTCAGGTGACGATCGACGCGTGCACAGACAGCGGCACGCCCGGGGTGCTCTGCGTGATCATCGAAGGGCCGACCGCGCGGGAGTTGTGCACCTTGGACTCCGCGGACCGCCGCACGCGCATCCTCGATGAACTCACGAAACGCTTTGGCACGAAGGCGCGTTCGCCGGTCGACTTCATCGAGCAGAACTGGACGCTCGAGCGCTACTCCGGCGGCGGCATGATCAGCCACGCGCCGCCGGGCGTGCTGACGGAGTTCGGGCCCGCCCTGCGCGAACCCTGCGGCCGCATCCACTGGGCAGGCACGGAGAGCTCGGCCGTCATGTGCGGCTGGGTGGACGGAGCGGTGCGCTCCGGCGAACGCGCAGCGGCCGAAGTCATGCAGAGCGAACGGGTCGCGGTGGCGTAACGGTGGCCGCCCAACGCGGCACTAGCCCTACATGACGACTCAACAGATTGCCTCCATTTCACCGCGCACCGTCGACACGGTGGGCGCACTGCTGGCCCGGTACGGCCTCGTCATCGTGATCGCCTGGTACGGCGGCCTGAAATTCATGGACTACGAAGCCGAGGGCATCCAACCGTTGGTGTCCGCCAGCCCCTTCATGGGCTGGCTCTACGACATCTTCTCCGTGTACACGTTCTCGGCGCTGCTCGGCGTGTTCGAGCTCGCGGCGGCCGTGCTGCTCGCCGTCAAGCCCTGGTGGCCGCGGGTGTCCCTGTTCGGCAGCCTGCTGGCGATTGCGCTGTTCCTCGCGACGATCAGCTTCATGTTCACCACTCCCGGCGTGTTCGAAGCAGCCCAGGGCGGATTTCCTGCGCTGTCGCTGGCGGGCGGGTTTCTGATGAAGGACATCGCCTTGCTGGGCATTTCGGTTTGGACGCTCACCGACGCGTTGCGCGCCGTGCGCAAGCGGGTAACCATCCGACATGGCCAAGTACGTGGTGAACAAGGTCGCGGTGGCCAAGGCGCGGAAGCTGATCGACGCACGGCAGTACGTGCTGGACAGCGACTGGGGAGAAGTGCAACCGCGGTCCGATGCACAGAACGCGTTTCTCGAGAACCACTCGTGGGACGACTATGCGGAGTGGCACCTCGGCCTCACCGAGGGCGCCAACGACGACACCAAGGCGCGATACGCGTTCGTGTACGGCGACCTGCGCCGGATCCACCGCACCGGCCTGATCGCCTGTGTGTACCGCGCATCGGAATGGCGGCACAAGGACATCGAACTGGCCGCCCACGATCTGCTCCAGTACCTCGATCAGAAGACCGGCCTGAAGCCGTCCGGCTAGGGCCGGAGGACGAAGTCGAGGAAGCGTTCCTTCAGCTCGGCGGGCGCATCGTCGGGGTCCGAGCCGTGTAGCACGCCCATTCCCGCGCCGAAGAATGCGGCAGATCGGACGCCGGCTTCGTCGGAGTCGAACCCGGCGTCGATGAAGCTTTGGTAGACCGCGCGCAGCACCCGGCTATCGCTCTTGCGGACGTTCGCCGCAACGGCTTCGTCGGTCAACGCCCACACTCGCATGGCCCGCTCGAGGGCCCACTGCTCGGGCCGCACGATGGCGTCCATCATGTACCGCAGCCGTTGGCGGGGCTCGACGTCCGGCGGATTCTCGAATCGCTGGCGGTCTTGGTCCTGCAGGTCGCCCCAGGCCTCGACAAGGGCGGTCCGGTAGGCAGGCAGGTCGGCGAAGTGCCAGTAGAAGCTGCCCTTGGTGACGCCGAGGCGCTCGCAGAGCCGGTCGACGCGCAGCGCATCGGGGCCGCCGTCGGCGAGGATGGCGAACCCGGCCTGGATCCAGTCGTCGACGGAGAGCCGACGGCTGGCACCGCGCGGCGGGGTCATGGACGGCAGCATACGGCGACCAGCTGCTTGACACTTGTGAAAATTAGCGACGGTAATGACGACAAACCGGGCCTGAGAAGGTGCTGTTGCAACCGTGGCCGCCGGTAGTCACCGCCGCTCTTCGGCTTCTACTTCCAGCCCGCCCGGCCGGCGGCACCCCTCGGTGCCGATACGCGACCACGGCTGCTTCAGCGGCTAAACCGTACCATACTCCCTGGTATGGGCAACGATTTCGGCAGACGAGGACCCAGCTCGAAGCCGCTAGTCACCGCCCTGCCGACCGCGGTTGTTTAGCCGTGCGGTCGGGCGGGCAACATGGCGGACATGGCACGTGACGTCTCCGACGACAATCCCCTGACGCCAGAAGAGGCCCTCGACTCCGACGAGGTGCGCAACGACGACGGCGACGAGGTGGTCGATCCGCCGGAGCGGTGGATCGATGCCAAGGAGGACGAATCGCTCGACGAGCGTCTGGCGGAGGAAACACCGGACGTGACGCCAGACGATATCGACGTCCCGCGACGCCACGACACCACGCCGGAAACCGAGTCGATGTCCGACGACGAACTCGATCGCCTCGACCCGCAGCAGCACGGCCGCGAACGGGGCCAGATCGACGGCACGCCGGAGGACGGCGATTCGTTCTACGACGTCGTCGAGTGAGGCAAAGCCTCTAGTCGGCGGCTGACTGCAGCACCATGACCGAGCGGGCGTCGACGGACACCTTCGCCTCCGCGTCATACGGTTTCAACTCCCCGACGACGTCGTCGGCGGTGTAGATCACCGGAATCCAGGACGCGCCGAACTCCTTCTGGGGCAGCAGGAAGTCGATCGGCTCGTAATGGGCGTTGAAGAACAGCACGAAGGAGTCGTCGGTAACCCGTTGTCCGCGAACGTCGAGGTAGGGGATGCCGTGACCGTTGAGGTATACCCCGAGCGACTTGACGAAGCCTGATTCCCAGTCCTCGTCGGTCATGTCGGAGCCGTCGGGCGCGAACCACGCGATATCGGGTTGTCCACCGCCGCCGCGTTGCCGCACCGGGTCTCCGCTGAAGAAGCGCCGCCTGCGGAACACCGGGTGCGCGGCCCGTAGCGCGGACACCGACCTTGTGAACTCGATCAGCGCGGTGTCGGCCTTCGCCCAGTCGATCCAGGACAGTTCGTTGTCCTGGCAGTAGACGTTGTTGTTGCCGAGTTGCGTGCGGCCCAGCTCGTCGCCGTGCGAAATCATCGGCACACCCTGCGACAGCAGCAGTGTGGTGATGAAGTTGCGTTGCTGTCGGGCGCGCAGCGCATTGATCTCGGGGTCGTCGGTCGGCCCCTCGACGCCACAGTTCCACGACCGGTTGTGACTCTCGCCGTCCTTGTTGTCCTCTTCGTTGGCGTCGTTGTGTTTCTCGTTGTAGGACACCAGATCGCGAAGGGTGAATCCGTCGTGCGCGATGACGAAGTTGATGGACGCCACCGGTCGGCGGGCGGTGTGTTCGTAGAGGTCGGCGGACCCGGTCAGCCGGGAGGCGAACTCGTCGAGCGTGGCCGGCTCACCTCGCCAGTAGTCGCGGACGGTGTCGCGGTACTTGCCGTTCCACTCCGTCCACTGCGGCGGGAAGTTGCCCACCTGGTATCCGCCCGGCCCGACGTCCCACGGTTCGGCGATCAGCTTGACCTGGCTGACCGTCGGATCCTGCTGCACGAGTTCGAAGAACGCCGAGAGGCGGTCGACGTCGTAGAACTCGCGCGCCAGCGTGGAGGCGAGGTCGAACCGGAACCCGTCGACGTGCATCTCGGTGACCCAGTACCGCAGCGAGTCCATGATCAACTGCAGCGTGTGCGGGTGGCCGACATTGAGGCTGTTGCCGGTGCCGGTGTAGTCCATGTAGTA
Source organism: uncultured Actinomycetota bacterium (assembly GCA_963734385.1). GTDB lineage: Bacteria > Actinomycetota > Actinomycetes > Mycobacteriales > Mycobacteriaceae > Mycobacterium. The sequence continues at coordinate 184,600 of CAVTHR010000009.1, forward strand.
GCGCTTGTCGTCGTCGACCAGCCGGTAGTAGGCGGCGTTGTCGATCCCGCGCATCGACAGCGTCGGGCCCAGGTGGTTCCCCTCGGCGGTGTGGTTGTAGACCACGTCGAGGATCACCTCGATGTCCGCCTCGTGCAGCGCGCGGACCATGGCCTTGAACTCCTGGACCTGGCCGCCGGGAGTCGGCGATGCCGCTGTATTTGGGGTCCGGCGCGAGGAACCCGATGGTGTTGTAGCCCCAGTAGTTGGACAAGCCCTTGTCGATGAGCGTCGAGTCGTTGACGAAGTGGTGCACGGGCATCAACTCGATCGCGTTGACACCCAGCGACTTCAGATGCTCGATCATCACCGGGTGCGCGACCGCCGCGTAGGTGCCGCGGATGTTCTCCGGGATGTCGGGATGCGTCTGGGTGAGGCCCTTGACGTGCGCCTCGTAGATCACGGTGTCGGCGTACTCGTGGCCGGGCGGGCGATCGACGCCCCAGTCGAAGTACGGGTTGATCACGACCGACTTGGCCGTGCTGGCCGCCGAGTCGTCGTCGTTGCGGCTGTCCGGGTCGCCGAAGTTGTAGCCGAACAGCGACTGGTCCCACTCGAAGGTCCCGTCGATGGCCTTGGCGTAGGGATCGAGTAGCAGCTTGTTGGGATTGCACCGCTGCCCGGCCGGCGGGTCGTACGGACCGTGCACCCGGTAGCCGTAGCGCTGGCCCGGCTCGATGTTCGGGATGAAGCCATGCCAGACGAAGCCGTCGACCTCGGGCAGCGTCAGCCGGGTCTCGGCGCCGTCGGCGTCGAACAGGCACAGCTCGACGCGTTCGGCGGCCTCGCTGAACACCGCGAAGTTGGTGCCGGAGCCGTCGTAGGTGGCCCCGAGCGGATAGGCCTTGCCGGGCCAAACTCCAGCGAGGCGGCCTGCGGGTTGGCAGCTTGGGTCAACACACACTCCATACGGTGATGAGAAATTAACTCGGACGAACGAGACGATACGGGGATGCCCGGTGCGGGAGCATCACAACCAGTCTGGACGACCCTGACCGACGGGAGGTACCCGACGTGCCCAGCCGCCTCCGACCTGCCCTCTTACCGGACACTGCTGGTCAGTGCCGACCGTGGTGTGGCAACCATCACGCTGAACCGGCCGCGGCAGCGCAACGCCGTCGGGGACGGCATGCGCGAGGAACTGGCCGATGCCTACCTGCGCTGCGACGCGCGACGACGCCATCCGCGTCGTGGTGCTGACCGGCACCCCGCCGGCGTTCTGCGCGGGCGCCGACCTGGCCGCGGGCGAGCGGACCTTCACCGAGCCGGGGCCGGCGTTCAGCGCCGCGGGCATCGACGTGCCCGCGTGGACACTGTCCAAGCCGGTGATCGCCGCGGTGAACGGGCACGCGATCGGGTTGGGTCTGACGCTGGCACTGCAATGCGACATCCGGTACTTCGCGGCCGACGCACAGTACGGCGTCGTTCAGGTTCGGCGCGGGATGGTCGGCGACGCGTATTCGCACTGGGTGCTTCCGCGGTTGGTCGGGCTGTCCAATGCGGCCGAAATCCTGTTGACCGGGGCCACCTTCGACGGCCACCGCGCGGTGGCACTCGGGCTGGGCAGTCGCGTTCTCGACGCCGACGACGTCTGCCCGCCGCGCTCGATCTGGCCCACGACATCGCCGACAACGCCGCGCCCGCGTCGGTGGCGGCAAGCAAGCGGCTGCTGTGGGATTCGTTCGACCTCGACCGCGCGGCCGTCGGCGCCCGCGAGACGGAAATCCATCTCGCGCTGATGCGGCACGACGATGCCAAGGAAGGCGTGCGCGCGCTGCACGCAGCGGCGTGCGCCGAACTGGTCGGGCAGGCCGGTCGACCCGACCGGCGTATGAAGGTCGTATGACCGCATGACACCATTCACCGCAACCATCCTCGGATCCCCCCGCATCGGTCCCAACCGGGAACTCAAGCGCGCCGTCGAGAAGTACTGGGACGGCAAGCATCGAGCGGGCCGAACTCGAGTCCGTCGCCGCGAAGCTGCGCAGCGACACCTGGCAGTCGCTCGTGGCCGCGGGCATCGACTCGGTTCCGGTGAACACCTTCTCCTACTACGACCACGTGCTGGACACCGCGGTGCTGGTCGGCGCCCTGCCGCCGCGGGTGTCCGGGGTCGTCGACGACCTCGACCGCTACTTCGCGGCCGCCCGCGGCAACGACGAGATCGCGCCGCTGGAGATGACCAAGTGGTTCGACACCAATTACCACTACATCGTGCCTGAGATCGGGCCGGACACGCGGTTCGCGCTCGACCCGGCCAAAGTGCTCGGTGAGGTGGAAGAGGCTCGCGCACTGGGTATTCCGGCCCGCCCGGTCATCGTCGGACCGATCACGTTCCTCGCGCTGAGCAAGGCCGTCGACGGAGCGGGCGCACCGATCGACCGATTCGCCGAACTGGTCGCTGTGTACGGCGAACTACTGCAGATGCTCGCCGACGAAGGTGTGGAGTGGGTGCAGCTCGACGAGCCCGTGTTGGTCACCGACATCCTGGAGAACGCCGCGGACTTGGCCGAGCAGGCCTATGGGTTGCTCGGGCAGGCTGGCCAAGCGCCCCGCGCTGTTCGTCGCGACCTACTTCGGCGAGCTCGACCGACGCGCTACCTGCGCTTGCCCGCACTCCGGTCGAGGCGATCGGCGTCGATTTGGTCGCCGGTGGCGGCTCGGCGGTTGCGGCCGTGCCCGAACTGGCCGACAAGCTTCTCGTCGGCGGGGATCGTCGACGGCCGCAACATCTGGCGCACGGATCTCGAGGCCGCACTGGGCACGCTCGCGACCCTGCTCGGCTCGGCGAAGCGGTTAGCGGTGTCGACGTCGTGCTCGACGATGCATGTGCCGTACACCCTCGAGGCCGAGGCGGATATCGATGCCGCACTGCGCAGTTGGTTGGCGTTCGGCTCCGAGAAGGTGGCTGAAGTCGTCACACTCTCACGGGGTTTGAAGGACGGGCGCGAAGCCATCGCCGCGCGAGATCGCCGCATCCAGTGCGGCGATCGCATCGCGGCGTTCCGATCCGCGGCTGCAACAACGGGCATGTGCGGTCCCGCATTTCGTCGATAGCCGCGTCCGGCGCGAAACGCGGGCAGGCCGCTGCGCGCCGCGCGGCGCAGAACCAGCGGCTGCACCTACCCGAGCTGCCGACCACGACCCTCGGCTCGTACCCGCAGACGCCGGCCATTCGGGGCGCTCGGGCCGACCTGCGGTCGGGAAAGATCGATCAAGCCGAGTACGTCCGGCGGATGGAAGCGGAGATCGCAGCGGTCATCGAGTTGCAGGAGAAGCTCGGCCTGGACGTGCTGGTGCACGGTGAGCCGGAGCGCAACGACATGGTGCAGTACTTCGCCGAACAACTCGACGGGTTCTTCGCCACTCACAACGGCTGGGTGCAGTCCTACGGAAGCCGGTGCGTGCGGCCGCCGATTCTGTACGGCGACGTCAGCAGGCCGCAACCGATGACGGTCGAGTGGATCACCTACGCACAGTCGCTAACGGACAAGCCGGTGAAGGGCATGCTGACCGGACCCGTGACGATCCTGGCGTGGTCGTTCGTCCGCGACGACCAGCCGTTGGCCGACACCGCCGCGCAAGTGGCGCTGGCGATCCGCGACGAAACGGTCGACCTGCAGGCGGCGGGCATCGCCATCATCCAGGTCGACGAACCGGCGCTACGTGAGCTGCTTCCGCTGCGGTCGAAGGACAAGGACGCCTATCTGAAGTGGTCGGTCGAGGCGTTCCGGCTCGCCACGTCGGGAGTCGCGGACTCCACGCAGATCCACACGCACCTGTGCTACTCGGAGTTCGGTGAGGTGATCGGCGCGATCGCCGATCTGGACGCCGATGTGACGTCGATCGAGGCGGCGCGCTCCCACATGGAGGTGCTCGGCGACCTGAACGCGGCCGGTTTCGCCAACAGCGTCGGTCCCGGCGTCTACGACATCCACTCGCCGCGCGTGCCGGGCGTCGACGAGATGACGACGTCGCTGCGCGAAGCCCTGAAATCGGTTCCGGCGGATCGGCTCTGGGTCAACCCGGACTGCGGGCTGAAAACCCGGACCACCGAACAGGCGACGGAGTCGCTGAAGCACATGGTGGCCGCCGCCGAAGCGGTGCGCGGCTAGGCCACCTCGATGCCCGCCGCGCGCATGTCTGCGACGGCCTTTTCGCTCGACGCCGCCGCGACGCCAGCGGTCAGGTCCAGCAGCACTCGGGTGGCGAACCCCGCATCGTTGGCGTCCTTGGCGGTCTCCACGACGCAGTAATCCGTGGCGATGCCGACGATGTCGACCTCGTCGACGCCGCGTTGGCGCAGCCAATCGGCCAGCGGGGTGCCTGTCTCGTCGGTGCCCTCGAAGCCGCTGTATGCCGCCGAGTAGGTGCCCTTCGTGAATACGGCCTCGATGGGGGAGGCGTCGAGGTCGGGATGAAAGTCGGCCCCGGCCGTGCCGACCACACAGTGCCGCGGCCAGGAATGCGCGAAGTCGGGATGGGAAGAGAAGTGGTCGCCAGGAGCGATGTGGAAGTCCTTGGTCGCGACGATGTGGGCGTAGTCGCGTGGGACGGCGAGGTATTCGTTGATGGCCTGCGCCACGGATTGGCCGCCGACCACTTCCAGTGAACCGCCCTCGCAGAAGTCGTTCTGCACGTCGACGATCAGCAGCGCCCGCATGCGCTCAACCTAGGACGCGGTCTTGGCGGCCGGGGCCGCTCCGCCCACCCGCAGGTGCGCGGTCAGCAGTAGGTGGTCGAATGTGCCGCGGGGCGGCAGGTTTTCCTCGTAGATCAAATCCGCGAAGTCGGAGATCACCTGGTCCGCCAGCACGCGAAGCTTCACATTGGATTCCTGGGATCGCCACTTGAGCAGTTCGAACGCCGACTCTTCGCTGATCCGGTAGATCAGCATCAGCATGCCCTTGGCCTGCTCGATCGTCGCGCGGTTGTCGGCGATCTCGGCGACCGCGGCACTGACCAGTTCTTCGTGCGCACGGCCGGCCGGTGTCACGTCGACGTAGAAACCGTGCGTCCCGATCACCTCGCCGCCGTCGTCGTCGTACAGCTGATCGCCGATGACGATGACGTCGTGCACGGCCGCGCTCGTGTCGATGATTCGATGGCGGGTGCTGAATGTCCGGTGGGTGCGACGGATGTCGTCCAGCGTGGCGGCGACCTCTACGTAGTCGTCAGGATGCTTGTGCGACAGCACCAACTGGGTCGTGGGCATGACTGTTCCCGGCTCGTAGCCGTGCAGCCGCTGGACCTGTTCAGACCACTCCCACCGCTCGTCGGCGAAATAGAAGCGGAACCAGCCGACCCGTTGTGGCGAACCCCCGGCTAGAGCTTGTTGAATGGTGTCGTCGCCCGGCACCCCGCCAATGTAAAGGACATCGTAAGAAATTATGTGACGAATAAGAGTTTCGTCATCCGCCGAATAGAAGGTAAAGACCGGTGAAGGTGTAGCCCACCATCACGAGCATCATCGCCAGCTGTCCCGTCAACTGGTAGCCGGTGGGCAGCGCCCGCAAAGCGCGGTCGTGCGCGGCGATCACTCCGGCGACGTGGCCGCCAACCACACAGCAGACCTTGATGGTCGCCAACACCGAAGGATGAAGCGAGAGAACGTAGTTCACCTCAGCGTTCCCGAGGCCGAGCAAATTCCAGCCGCGGCCGAGCGGATCAGCCAGACCGATGATTGCCTGCTGTCCCCGTTCCACCAGATACGACAGGTAATGGGCGAACACATAACCGAGCACAATCGGAATCAACGAATGCGCCATCAACCCCGGTAGCTGCCGCCGGGTGCGTCGGTCGACACCACCGGTGGCGCGGGCGGCAAGCCAGAATGTCGTCACCACAACGGTCACGAATACCAATAGCCCGGCCGTGCGCATCAGGCTCGCCGTCGCAACGGAATGCGCGTGCGCGTCGATGAAGTTGCGAAACACCGGCATCGCCGAGAAGCTGTCGAACGCGGTGGAGCCGAGCAGCGTTCCGAGCACGGTCACGGTTCCCGGTCGGACCGGCAACGACGGTAGATGGTCGAACGGGTTGCCGATCTCGATGCGTCCGCTTTGCGGGCTGCGCCGAAACGGCGAGAACCTCGATGCGACGACGCTGTACACCTCGAACGGATCCGCGCGGCCGAACCACCGGTCGCCGCACACGATCGCGCCCGTCAGCGTGATGACGAGGTAGGCCCACAGCCAGAGCTTGATGGCGCCGAGCGACCCGGGATCCGGGCTGGCGAGCTCCAGCCACACGAATGCGAACAGTCCGAACACCGCGGGCCAGTAACCCAGCCAACGTGGATAGCCGCGACCGGACGGCAGGCGCACCGCCCGCAGCAGCCGGTACACCGTGCGTACCGGCGAGATCGCTCGCCAAATCGGCCCGACCGCTAACGACAGCGCAACCAGCCCGACCCACAGCACGACGTAGAACACGCCGGGCAGCGCGTTTTCGTCGTGCGGTCCGAACAACCCCGCCATCGCCACCCACGCGGCGAACAGCAGCCCTGCGGCGGCGGCCACCCATCGGGTGGCCAGCGCGTCGACTACCGTCGTCACCCATTGCGGCAGCGCGTGCCCGGGCTTCGCGGGATCGAATCGGGACGTGCGCCACGCGAATGCCACGACGGCGAACGTGAACGTCAACGCCCACGCGGCGCCGATCAGGGCATATGTGTAGGGGATCGGCAGATCCGTCGACCCGCCGAGGCCATGCGCCAGCACCACAGCGGGTCCGTCGGTCACGGCTGCACTTGCACCGTGGCGATCGTCTTCTGCAGTTGATGCAGCTCGATGTCCACACTGCCGGGCACGTCGACCGTGAACTGGAACTGTTGGCCCGATCGTGCCTCGACCTTGAAGGTGTGCTCGGGCGTCGAGTGGACGTGGAGTTCGTCGGCGACATCACTGTTGACCCGCACGACGATCGGCTCCTTCACCTTGGCCTGGAGTTGGGCGTTGGTCGGGTTGACCTGGCCGCCCTTGATCGTGACGTCGACGAGCAGACGGTCGGGCGGCGCCTGTTCGTTGGTCATGTCGGACGGGCCGACCGTCGACGGGGCGGCGGAGGATGAGGTCTGCACGCTTTCGGATCCCCCTCCGCAGCCGGCAGTCAGCAGCAGGCCGGCGGCGAGCAATGCGATGAGTCGCGTATCACGAGAAGTTGGAGTCACGCTGAACCATCTTGGTGGTTCGATCCTGGCTCTTCACTGTGAGCCCCGTCTCTGTTTCGCCGATCCTTCATCGCGATGTACACGACGACGCCCGCCACCACGAACGCCGGCACGAAAGCCGGAATCGCAAGTAGCAGTGAATGGTCGGCGAGGATTGCGACATCCGGCCGCGCCGTCATGCCTGCGCCGATGGCTGCAACTCCGTCTTGGTGTCGGTCGGCTCTCTCCTGTTGATGCGGCCGGCGCCCCAGGTGAGGCCCCCGATCATGATCAGCGTGCAGGTGAGCACCACCACGCCGCCGACGGTCCAGAGGACCATGGGCGTATCGGGTTTGCGCTCGCGCTGCAGGATGGTGATCTCGGAGACGAACGGCCGCGTCATCGACGGCTGGGCGGGCACCTCCGGCACACCGATACCCGGGTCGGCGGCCAGGAAGACCGGCACGGCGGTCAGGATGCGGCCGTCGTGCACCCGCAGCAGGGTCTTCCACTTTCCCCACACCGGCATCGGCTGGGTGGAGCGGTAATGGCCGGGGCCGAGCCGCTCCAGATGGTCGATGAAGATTCCGCGGTCGTTGGCCAGGCCGCCCTGCCAGCCGAGCACCGACACCCAGTTCGGGTCCTCGCTGATCAGATCGGGCGGATTGATCCGCACGTCGGCGGTGACCATGCGCTTGTCGGCGGAGCCGGGCACCTCGGTCAAGGTCATCGTGGCGCTGGCGTTCTGCGGCACCTCGTAGCGCAGCCCGTTGGCGGTCGCCCCGCCGATGACCAGGACGGTCAGCGCGACCAACCCGATGCTGATGGCCCGGGTCGGCAGCCGTTGACCGGTGAGCACCATGCCGAGCATTGCGCCGCATGCGCCGGTGAGAACCGTGACCGGCACGGCCATCATGAGTGCCTCGGGCCAGATGCTCGACGGCCACGGGTAGTGATAGACGGCGTCGATCCAGAACGACTCCAGCCACAGCCCGACGGTGCTGACCAGAAGGCCGCTGACGAGGCCGAAGACGATGGGGCGCTTGAACACCGGGGTGAGCGCGAGCAGTTCGATCACGATCGCCGCGCCGAGATACAGAGCGAACCAGTTGATCGGCGCGCCCAGCACCGGGCCGACCACCAGCGCGACGAGGCCGCGCAGTGCGATTGCGAATACGGCGGCGATTATCGCGCCGAAGCGGCCGAGCATCATGCGGGCCGCGACGAGACCGAACGCCCCAGCCGAAGCGATCAGCATCGGCTCGAACACCTGGCGGAACTGGGGCACGCCGAAGTCGAACTCGATCTGGAACACCGAAAGGCCGATGATGATGCCGCCGAAGCCGAGATATTTGACGCCCTTGAGGAAGACGCCGTCCTTGGGCTTGGCGTCGCCCATCGCGCGCTCACCCTCGTAATCGAGCAGCAGCGCGGAGATCGTCGAGAACCCGGCGCCGCCGATCATCATCAGGTGGGTCGGACCCCATAGCGTGACGTCCTGGCCGAAGATGCGGTGCCAGACGTCGTCGAGCGGGAAGCCGGTCAACGCGTACAGGCCGCAGCCGGCCATCAGGAAACCGCTGACCGGTGCGTACCAGTCTTTGGTGATCCGAACCGCGAACGGGCCGGGCTTCTCGTAGGGCAGCACGATCGCCGCGCAGCCCGCGACGAAGAGCAGGAACAGGCCGACCAGGATGAAGTAGTGCGCCGGGTTGGCCAGCGGCCCCGGGTCGCGACCCTTGCCGATGTGCAGGCTGACGTCCCAGATGAATCCGAACAGCGCGCAGATCAGCGTCGCGATGAACAGCGCGAGCGGCACCGCGACCCACGGCGGCCGCTTGAACTTGCGGCCGGCGTATTCGGCGACGCTGTTCACCCAGGTGATCTTGCGGGCCCGGTGCAGGTAGCCGAGCCAGCACAGCAGCGCGCCGATGACCAGCGCCACCACCGTCATGCCGATCACTTGGCCGATCGCGGCGCCGCCGCCCTCGTTCGCCGCGGCAATGAGCGAAATCTCCGTCGAACCCGTCATCTGCCCCACCCTGGTGCGTATCGGAGGAAACTTCTTACCGGTCAGTAATGTTGCCAGATTGCGCGTATGCGAAACCAGGGGTACCGGGAACTCAAGGCGTCACGGCGTCAGCACCACCTTGACCATGCCGTCCTCTTTCTTCTGGAATTTCTCGTAGGCGTCCGGGGCGGCGCTCAGCGGCAGGCGATGGGTGGCGAACGATTCGGTGCCGAACGGATCGCCGTCTGTCAGCAGCGGCAGGATGTCCGGTACCCACCGCTTGACGTTTGCCTGGCCCATCCGCAGCTGGATCTGCTTGTCGAACAGCGTCATCATGTTGATCGGGTCGGCGGCGCCGCCGTAGACACCGCTGACCGAGATCGTTCCGCCGCGGCGGACCACGGCGATCGCTGTGTTCAGCGCAGCCAGGCGGTCGACGCCTGCGTTCTTCATCACTGCGCGGCCGACCGGGGACGGAAGGAAACCGGCCGCCGTCTGGGCCGCCGTGGCGATCGGAGAGCCGTGCGCCTCCATTCCGACCGCGTCGATCACCGAGTCGGCTCCGCGGCCCTCGGTGGCATCCCGCACGACCGCGACGGGGTCTTCGCGGTTCATGTCGATGACGTCGCTGCACATCTCCCGCGCCCGCTGCAGACGCTCGGGGACGACGTCGACGCCGATGACCCGGCAGTCGCGGCGCTGGTTCGCGACCTTGCACGCCATCGAGCCGATGGGACCAAGGCCGAGGATCACGAGGGTGCCGCCGGGCGGCACGTCCGCGTACTCCACCGCCTGCCAAGCGGTCGGCAGCACATCGGACAGGTAGACGTAGCGTTCGTCGGGCCCGTCTTCGGGGACCTTGATGTGGGTGTAATGGGCCTGCGGCACGCGCAGGTACTCGGCTTGTCCGCCCGGCACCTCGCCGTACAGCTTGGAGTAGCCGAACAGCGCCGCGCCGGTGCCCTGGTCCCGGTTCTGCGTTGTCTCGCATTGGCTTTGCAGACCCTGCCCGCACATGAAGCAGTGGCCGCAGGAGATGTTGAACGGAATCACCACGCGGTCGCCTGCCCTGAGGTTGTCGATCTCGTTGCCGACCTCCTCGACGACGCCCATCGCCTCGTGGCCCAGGATGTCGCCCGGTGTCATGAATGCGCCGAGCACTTCATACAGGTGCAGGTCGGACCCGCAGATGTTGGTACTCGTCACCTTGATGATCGCGTCGGTTGGTTCCTTGATGATCGGATCCGGCACGGTATCGACGGTTACATTCCGCCTGCCCTGCCACGTGACTGCTCGCATCGACCCTCCTATGTGGTGTCGCATGCGTGATGCCCGCTGGGGGACCGGCAAAACCTGCGCGCGTGTCAAGAAACGAAGAAGGCCGACGGGGGTTACCCGCCGGCCTCCTCGCCCTGATTACTTATGCGTTCCAGACGAGCCGGGCAAGATCTACTTCGACGTCACCGGCGCGAAGCCGACCACCGTCGCCTGCAACGACGCGGTCACCGACCGGCATGCAAAACATCGTTAATCCGTCCAGGGCGTGACGGGTCGCGCGCGCCGCTCACCGTCGACGATCACGTCGAGGCGTTCGTCGAAGAAACAGATGCGGTCGCGCACCTGCTCGGCGTCGTGCAGCGGTTCGTGGTAGACCCACGCCACATCCTGCGGACCGTCGGGCACGGAGTAGTAGGAAGCGCGGCCCTTGTACGCGCAGTAGCTGACCGTGTCGCTTGGTTCGAGCCGAGCCATGAGGTCTTCGCGAGGCAGGTAGAACCGGACGGGAAGCAGCGTCTCGAACAGCATCATCGGCCGGGACGATTCGGCCAGCAGCCTGCCGTCGTGCTCGACGCGGACATGGCGGCTGCTTTGCAGCACGTCAATCCGGCCGAACGGGTCGTGCGGATGGCTGACGACCGGCTCGTCCTCTTCGCGCCACTCGAACGCGTCGAAGTCGAGGACCACGTAGTCGGCGAGATCGGGGTCGTCGGGCCGGAACGCCGCCCGTCCAGCGGTCTCGTCGCCTGCGATGACGTCGAATGCGGTGCCCGTGCACGTGTGTGTGGTGAACGGCACCGACGGGTCGAGCACCGGGCGATCGCTGACGCTGGGCAGCCGGAAGCCGGTTCTTCTCGTCACCCGACTCGGCGCCTGCCGGAACCAGTTGCGTCGTCAAGTGCTTTCGCAGGCACCGCATACGTGGGCACGACCCTGCGCGGTTCCCAAACCAGGCGCGCGTCGCACGTGTCCGCGACCGGCTCGCCTGCCAGAAACACCCGAACCCGTTTCGCGGTCGGCTCATAGCGCAGCGCGTCGAGCTTGCCCGCGAGCAGTTCCATCATCCTGACGCCCATGTCGTCACGCTACTTCTTGGGCGGCTTGAGCACCTTCATCGCCAGCGCCATGACCGGTCCCGGGATGCGATCGCGCACGGCGAGGGCGGAGTCTGCCACCTGCGTGCGCGCCGGCGTGCCGCGGCCGAACCACCGGTTCAGCGGTCCGCCGGACGGCTCGAGGTCGACGTGCAGCGGCGGCTTGCCGTCTGCGGCGCCCAGCGCGTTGGAGATCACCATCCGTTGGATCTCGCTGGTGCCCTCAAAGATGGTGTACAGCTTGGCATCTCGGTACCACTTCTCCACCGGATGGTCCTTGATGTAGCCCCAGCCGCCCATCGTCTGGATCGCCCGCTCGGTGGTGCGAACCGCGACCTCGCTGGCGGCCAGCTTGCACATCGATCCCTCACCGCGCTCGAACGGCACGCCCGTGGCCGCCATCCAGGACGCCCGCCATGTCAGCAGCCGCGCGGCGTCGATCGCGGTGGCGAGGTCGGCGAGGGGGAAGGCAATGCCCTGGTTGTCGATGATCGGCGCGCCGAACGCCTCGCGACGGTTCGCGTATTCGGTCGCGTATTCCATTGCGGCCCTTGCGATGCCGAGCGCCTGCGCGGCCACCATGGGCCGGGTCTGCTCGAATGTGCCCATCGTCGCCGAGCCGGAATGCCTGCCGCCCTCGATCGCCTCGCGCGCGCGGGCCAGCTTGTGTTCGAGTTTCTCCTGCCCGCCGAGCAGATTGTTGCCGGGTATCCGCACGGCGTTGAGCTTCAACTCCGCGGTGTGCGACGCGCGGCAACCGAGCTTGTCCAGCTTGCGCACCATCTCAAGGCCGGGCGTGCCGCCGGGCACGATGAACAGGGCTTGACCGCGATGCCCGAGTTCCTCGTCGACGACGGCGTTCACCACGTGCACGTTGGCGATGCCACCGTTGCCGATCCACATCTTGTGGCCGTCGATGATCCAGTCGTCGCCGTCGCGATGTGCCGTGGTGCGCAGGTTGCGCACGTCGCTGCCGCCCTCTGGCTCGGAGATCGCCAGCGCGGCGAGCTTGAGATCGCCCGGTGTGCCGAAACATTCGGGCGCCCACTCCAGCATCTGCTCGGGTGAGGCCGCCTGGCCGATCGCCGACAGCGCCAGGGCGGGCATCACGATCGCCAACCCGATCCCTGCGCAGCCCCAGAACAGCTCCTCCATGAACATCGGCAGCGACATCCCGGTGGGGTCGCCGATGAGGTCGCGGTAGAACAGCGGGCTGTAGAAACCGCGCTCGGCGGCCTCCTCGAGCACCGGCCAGGGAAACTCCTGGCGGGCGTCGTAGTCGGCGGCCACCGGCCGGATCACCGATTCGGCGAACTCGTGGGTGCGTCGGGCCAGGTCGTGCTGTGCCCCGGTAGGGGTGATGTCGAAGCTCATAAATGCACCGTGACTAGGTTTGACATTTCCCCACCCGCTTTCCTCGTCCGATTTACGGTGTCGGGGTACCCCGCGACGGCGAAAAATCCACGGTGGAGGGAGCGGGCGCATGTTGTCCTACGACTCCGGGCCCACCAGTCCTCCGCTGCTCGACGAGACGATCGGCGAGAACCTGGCCAGAACAACCGCGAGACTCCCGGATCGGGAAGCGATTGTCGAGTGCGCGACCGGCCGCCGCTGGACCTACGACGAGTTCTACGAAGCGACCCGACGGATCGCCACCGCCCTGATCGAGCGCGGCACCAAGCCCGGCGACCGGATCGGGGTCTGGTCGCCGAACTGCGCCGAGTGGACGATGCTCCAGTACGCCACCGCGCAGGTCGGCGCGATCCTGGTGAACATCAATCCCGCGTACCGAGCCGACGAGCTGGAGTACGTGCTGAACCAGTCGTCGATGTGCACGATCTTCGCGGCGCCGTCGTTCAAGGGCTCGGACTATGCCGCGATGCTCGACAATGTGCGCGGGCGTTGCCCGGCACTCAGTGACGTCGTGGTCATCGGCTGGGAGCCGTGGCAGCAGATCGCCGACACGGTGGCCGACGCCGACGCGCTGTCGCGTGTGCAGTCCGGACTGAACCCGAGCGACCCGATCAACATCCAATACACGTCGGGCACCACCGGTTTTCCCAAGGGCGCCACGCTGACCCACACCAACATCCTCAACAACGGCTATCTCGTCGGGGAGGGCCTGGAGTACACAGGGCGCGACCGGGTGTGCATCGTGCCGCCCTTTTACCACTGCTTCGGAATGGTCTTGGGAAACCTCGCCTGCACGACACACGGCGCGACGATGGTGATCCCCGCACCCGGCTTCGAACCCGAGGCGACACTGAAAGCCGTTGCGGCAGAGCGCTGTACGTCGCTGTACGGAGTGCCCACGATGTTCATCGCCGAGCTGGAGCTGCCGAACTTCGACAGCTTCGACCTGAGCAGTCTGCGGACCGGGATCATGGCCGGGTCGACGTGTCCCGAGCAGGTGATGCGCAACGTGATCGACCGCATGCACATGAGCGAGGTGGCGATCTGTTACGGCATGACCGAGACGTCACCGGTGTCGACGCAGACGATGCCGACCGACAGCCTGACCCGGCGGGTTACCACGGTGGGAAGGGTGGTGCCGCACACCGAGATTCAGGTCATCGACCCGGAGACCGGTGCGCAGGTCGAGCGCGGGACGCCGGGCGAGCTGTGCACGCGCGGCTACTGCGTGATGGCAGGCTACTGGAACAACCCCGAGAAGACCGCCGAGGCGATCGACGGCGACGGCTGGATGCACACCGGCGACATCGCGGTGATGGACGAGGACGGCTACCTGGCGATCACCGGTCGCATCAAGGACATGGTGATCCGCGGCGGCGAGAACATCTACCCCCGCGAGATCGAGGAGTTCCTGTACTCGCATCCAGACATCGTCGACGCGCAGGTGGTCGGGGTGTCCGACGAGAAGTACGGCGAGGAACTGATGGCGTGGATCCGGATCCGCGATGGCGCCGAGCCGCCTTCAGCCGAGAGCCTGCGCGCATTCTGCGCAGGCCGGATCGCACACAACAAGATCCCGCGCTACGTCGAGGTGATCGACGAGTTCCCGATGACGGTGACGGGCAAGATCAGAAAGGTGGAGCTGCGGGAGCGGGGCGAGGAGATGCTCGGGGACTAGTCGACCCCGATCATCACCTCGGTCGACTTGATCAGCACCGTCGCCGGCTTTCCGGTCTCCAAGCCGAGGTCCTCCGCTGCGTCTTTGGTGATCGATGCCGTGACGATCTGGTCGCCGCCGTCGAGGCGCACCTTGACAGTTGCCATCACGGCGCCCAGCGTCGACTTCGGTGATGGTCCCGCTCAGCTGATTTCGGGTGGATAACCGCATACCGCACCCTAGCCTGGAGGGTACATGAAGCTCCCGCCGCTACGACTCCGGCAGCGCGACGCGACCACGTGCGGACCCAGCGTCGCGGTGGTGGCGGGCGCGCTCGTGGACCCGGCACACCGCACGGCGCTGAATCAGGCATGGTTCGACGACGAGCAGCTGCGTGTGCACGCCGAGGTGAACCGTGTCTGGCCGCGCATGCTGGGCACCACCCCGATGGGCATCGCGCGCGCGCTCACCACACGCACGGAGATCCGCGGTGTGAAGTACCGGTGGCGGCCGTTTCGCGGCCGGCGCGACCGGCTGACCGACGTGCTGGATGAGGTCAAGGCGGGCTGGCCGGTCGCGATGCTGGTCGGGCGCGTCATTCCACGGCACTGGGTGCTGATCGTCGGCGCAGACGGGAAGACGTTGCAGTGTTACGAACCCTCTTCGGGCGACGTGCGACCCGCGGACGTCGATGCGGTGCGGCACTCGCGGTTGACCGGGCTCGGCTATCCGCGACCGTTCGCGTTCGTGTTGCCGTCGCGGTAGGCGGCCACGCGATCGGCGACGATCTGATCCTGGGCGACTCCGATTCCCGCAGGCCTGCGACGACGCCGTCCCGGTTCCGGTCGGGTTGGTTCTGGGACATCTTGGCCTTGCCCTCGACTTTGTCGATGACGAGCTCGACGCCGACGATGCCCCGAAGCTGCGACTGGGTGTAGGTCTCCGGCGCGTCGGTGACCTGCCAGGGCTGGGCCCGCGTCCCCTCGTGGCGGTTGGTCAGCATGGTGACCAGGTTGAGCACCCAGTCGGGGTCGTCATGGACGATCAGGCGGCCGTAGACGTTGAGGATCTCGTAGTTCCAGGTGGGCACGACCTTGCCGGTTTCCGTCTTGGTCGCGTAGAAGCTGGGCGAGATATACGTGTGCGGGCCCGCGAAGATCGCGACCGATTCCGCGCCGTCGGCGCGCCAGTGCGGGTTGGCCCGTGAGACGTGCCCGACGAGCGAGTGTGCAGACTCGTCATAGATCAGGGGCAGCGGCGTCACCAGCAGGCCCGTCGAGTCGATGCGTGACCAGTTGCGCGAAGTCAGCCGCCGCGAGCGCCGCTGCGGTCTGCTCGTCGGTCAACGCGAATTTGCGCGGTACGTACATCGGGTCCCAGCGTAATCCTTTCGAACGTATGATCGAACAGTGGGCGAGCTCCAGTCCATCGGCTACAACGGCCAACCCGTGCAGCAAGCCTTTCGACCTGTCGAGCCGCCGATAGCGGTCCTCGTCGACCTTGCCGCACTGTTTCCGCGCGAGCCGCACCGGCCGGGCGGGTACAACCCCGCGGGATTGCAGATGCATTCGGTCGTCGAGGGCAGGCTGACCTGCTGGGCGATCTGCGAGCAGGGCCACTGGTGGGGATTGGTCACTTACCCCATTGCATACGGGCCCCGCCGCAGGTCGGTCACGCACTGGATCCCGGCGTGGATGTTGAAGCGCAAGCCGGAGTCGCGTTAAGGATCGTCCTCGTCGTCTGCCGGCAGCAGGTATCGCTCCGGGTGGTGGTAGTTGTTGGTGCGGGCTTGGCCGGTATCAAGGTTGGGTGGTGGGATCCATTCGGTCCGACCGTCTTTGCGTTTTCGGGTGCGCCAGCCGCCGGGTTTCACGCGGCGGTTGTCGCGGCCACACGCCAGGGTTTCGTCATCGATGTTGGTTTGTCCGCCATCGGCCCAGTCGGCGCTGCGGTGATGCACCTCGCTGTGATACGCCGGTGCGGTACAGCCAGGGAACGTGCAGCCGCGGTCGCGGGCGTACAACACAATGCGTTGCGCTTTGGAAGCCAACCGCCGACTGCGCCCGAGATACAGCGCCTCACCGGTGTGGTCGTCGAACACCGCCAGATAGTGATGCGCCGCAGCGGCCTGGCGGATCACATCCGACATCGGCATCAGACTGCCGCCGCCGGTGACCGCATGCCCCTTACCTGACTCGAGTTCGGCCAGCGTGGTGGAGATGACCATCGTCACCGGCAACCCCTTGTGGCTGCCCAACTGTCCCGACGCCAGCATCGCCCGACACAACACCTTGAGCGCGTCATGATTGCGCTGCCCCGTTGAGCGCATATCGCCGGTGACGTTGTCCGCGGACGGCTCACCATCTACACACGGAGTGTCGTCGTCGGGGTTGCACATGCCCGGGGCGGCCCACTTGGCGGCCACCGCGTCCCATAACGCGCGCGCTTCAGGATCCAGCCTGCCCCGGACATCGCTCATTCCGTCGGAGCCCTGCTTGCCGACGACGAGATAGCTCCGCCGGGCCCGATCCGCATCGGAGAGTTCGCCATCCTGATCGAGATAGAGCGCCAGCCGATCGGCGGCTTGCCGCAGCTCTTCGGGCTTGAGCCCACATGCGAACCCGGCCAACTCCGCCTCGGCGGTCTCACGGGTTTCGTAGTCGACAAAGGCGGGCAGCTGGTCAAAGAAGCGCCGGATGATCCGTACGTGCTCGGTGCCGATCTCGCCGCGCCGCTGCGCCGCAGCGGTATGCGACAGCACCGGCCTCAGGAGCTCGCCTGACAACGCCGAGCGCGGCCCCAGATCCTCGGCTTCGTGGATGCGACGATGCGCCTCGGCATTCGAGATCCGCAACAACGTCGACAACGCCGCGGCCACAGTGGGCTCCCCCAACTCGTCGATCGGCACGTCGGTCAGCGCCGCCACCAGCCGATGACCCATCACCGGCAGCCGACGCGCCAACGCCTCCCACTCAGCCGTCACCGCCGTCCGTTCCTTGGTCGACAACCCGTCAAGCGGCTCCGCCAGCAGCGCCTCGAGCTCGGCATCCAGCGCCGCGATGCGCTTCGAAATGCCAACCGCACTCATTGCGCTACGCCGACGGCCGATCGATGTCGCGCGAGTAGGTCGCCGCTGCGACTCGCCGCTCCGCCTCGGCTCGCGAGATCCGCAGTCGCCGCGACAGCACCTCGGGCCACGAGGAGCCGCCGAACTGAGCTGGCGCCGCTTCGGTGACTAGCCTGCCAACGAGCCGACGGTCGAAGGCAGCCAACTCCTTGCCCAAAGCGTCCAGCCGCTGTAGCAGCTGAACGCGCTCTGAGCGGGTCAACGTGTGCAACGGCAGCCCCAGCAGTCGGTTGTAGGCCGCATCGACGGCGTCCAGCGCCGCAATGATGTCGTCTTTCGAGTTCATGCCTCGAACAATAGTTCGAAGCACCGACAAGTTTTATGGGTCGCCGACCCGCCACGTTTGTTCACCGCTGGGCTCCAACCGCGTCACGACCTTGAAGTCACCGGTCACCGTGGCCTCGAGGAATCGTTCGCTGCTCACCTGCTGGATCGTGACGAACCCGCCGCCGAAGTCCTGGATGCGCCAGCGCTGAGTGTCGTTGTCCTGCTGCGGACGCGTGACCACGCGGAAATCCAGTTCCTGGGTCTCATGTGCATCGAGAAAACGGCCACTGCTGACCTGCTGGATGGTGCTCAAACCGCCGCCCGCGTCGGCCACCCGCCAGTGCTGGGTGGTGTCGAGGCCCTGCAACGGGCGGGTGACGACCTGGACGTCGTTGTGCGATGTCTCGTCGACGTCGAGAAAACGCAGGCCGCCTCCCTGCAGCCGCACAATGCGCGCGGCAACCGCCTTCTCGCGGGTGGTCGTGATCGACATCTGTGAGTCCCTTCGGACGGGCGTGTGTTGGTCAAGATCACGTTAGGAACGCTGTGCGCTGATGCCACGAGTGGCGCACTACCTGTCTTAAACATCGCCGGTACCCCAGTGGATCGAGCCTGTGGCCTGCGCACCCCCTTGCCTGGCGGATAGGAAACCCTGCCCGGCCAGCACAGAAATCTGGCTTCCCGGCGATTACCGAAGCACGGCGCGATCACGACTATTGATCTCGTTCCACCTGCAAACCAACTGACTTTAGGAATCACGATGCTCGCGACTGGTAACACTCGGCCGGCTCAGGAAGAAACCGTGCGGCTGCGCCCCGGCGACCTGCCGGTGAGGCCGCTGCCGAAGACGGCCGAGCTGCCGACGAAGGCACTGCCGAAGGCCATCAGCGCCTTCGACGGCAAGACCGTACGGCTGCGCCCCCTCGATCTGCCCGTCATCGGCAACGTCGCCAAGACGGTGCGGCAGCGTTACGCCGACCTGAGCACCGTCGAGAACCGGCCCAGCAAGTGGGCCATCGCCCGGATCGCGCTGGTGCTGATCCTGGCGTCGATGCCGATCCTCGGGATCTCGGTCGACGTGTCCGGCCTGGTCTCGCAGAGCACCACGTCTGTCGCGGTCATCGTGCTGACTGCTGTGCTGGGGACGCTGGTCGTGTTCGCACCGCATCGGACCGACATGATCGTCGGCCGTGGCCTGATCGCCGGCATGGTGGCATGCATCGTCTACGACGGAGCCCGGCTATTCGCGGTGCACGTCCTGGGACTGATGGGCGATTTCATCCCCGTGATGGGGTCGTTCGTCACCGGCGAACCCGACACTGCGGGCAGTGCGGCGGTCGGCTACATCTGGCGCTACATCGGCGATGCCGGCGGACTCGGAGTCGCGTTCTTCGTCGTCGCGTTCGCGCTGGGCATCGATCGGTGGAAGAACGTCTACGCGGTGCTGGCCTCGGTCGCCTTCGCGGTCTTCCCCACCTGGGCGGGCCTGATGGCAACCGTCGCCCTGCTCCCGCGGGGCGAGGAGATGATGTTCCAGCTGAACGCCGCCACCGTGATCATCACGCTGGTCGGGCACCTGATCTTCGGCCTGGTTCTCGGGCTCGCCTTCCTGAAGGCTCCGCGCGGGCGGCACCGCAGCGAATGGCCTTGGACGCCAATCCTGGAAACGAAGAAGATGCGGCGGGCCATCGCCAAGGCCAGGAAATACACCCGATGACGACCACGTGGTTCGCCACTCGTGGCACAAGCTCGCGACGTACCTCGCGTCACGAATCCAAAAATCAGTACCCCCCGAAAGGAACAACCATGTCAATCAAGATCACACTCAAGAGAATGCTGGTGGCCGCTGCGGCGCTGGCCGCACTGGGAGTCGCGCTGCCGGCCACCGCGCAGGCCGACACCCAGATCGTCCGGCTGCAAGGCGGCGGCACCCGCTTCCTGGACGCTCACGAGATTCAGGAAAAGGATTTCCAGGTCGTCACCCGGCCATTCCAGGGCTTCGACACCACCCAACAGTGGAGGATCAATGACCTGGGCGGCGGCGTGAGCACCATCCAGCAGGTCAGCAGTGGCCGTTTCCTCGACGCGCACGAGATCCCCGAACTGGATTTCCGCGTGGTCACGCGTCCGCAGCAGGACAACGACACCCAGAAGTGGCGCATCCAGGACTTCGGCGGCGGGTTCGTCACGATTCAGCAGGTCAGCAGCGGCCTGTTCCTCGAGGCCACGCTCGACGGTGACTTCAACGTCGTGGACCGTCCGCAGGGCAGCGACCAACAGACGTGGCGAGTCGGCGACGCGTAACACATCTGTGCCCCACAGACCTCCTATCTAGGTCAAGATTGCCTAGATAGGAGGTCTCTTGCATGTCTTCCCACCTGGAAGTCTCGAAGCCGTCAGGCCGGGAGCTGGTCCCACTGAGCGGCCACCGAGTGACCCTGGGCAAGGCCACAACCAATGTGGTGTCGCTCGAGCACGACCCAACCGTCTCCCGCTTACACGCCATCATGGAAAACCATGGGTCCGCGTGGTCGATACGCGATGTAGGCAGTCGTAATGGCACCTATGTCAACGGCGAAAAGCTCGATGCGGAACGGGTTCTGCGCTCGGGAGACGAGGTGCGCCTCGGCAAGTCACGGTTGGTCTATGTGGAGGTAAGGCAGGTCGACGAACCGGCTGACGAAGCAACAATCGTTCCCGACCCTGCCCAGCTCCCGCCGCGCCTGACCCGGCGCGAAGTCGACGTGCTCATGGTGTTGTGCCGCCCCTTGGTCTCCGACGATCCTTTTCCCGAGCCTGCGTCCGTTCGGGGGATGGCGAGCGAGCTGTTCGTGACCGAGGCCGCCGTCAAACAGCATCTGCAGAACATGTACGACAAGTTCTCGATCCCCACGGAGGGAGACCGCAGGGTCCGTCTGGCCAATGAGGCGCTTCGTCGCGGAGCGGTCACGATTGCCCAGCTGCGCGACAGCGGGCCTAAATGAAGTCGAGGGCTTCTACGGTTGCGACCGCACTTTCATGCGTGGGCCGGTCGGCGCCGCCGATGCAGTAGACGGTCTCACCGACCGCAGCCACCACCTGGCCGTGCACCGGAGTGTTTATCGGCGCCAGAGTGGACCACTTCCGATTGGCGATGTCGTACATCTCGACCGTGGCCAGCACGCGCGTCGGCTCCTCGCCTCCGACGACGACGATCCGGCCGTCGATGAAGGCGGCGCCGTAGCTCCCGCGTGGAGTCGGCATGTCCGGGAGACTCTCCCAATTGCCGGATTCCGGGTCGAACCGCTGGAAGGCAGGCGAATTCTCGTCGGCGGACAGATTCCGCCCGCCCACGGTGTAAACGTAGACGCCGTCCGACACCGCGGCCAAGTGTTCACGCGGCGTCGGCAGGTCGGCGGCCTGCGTCCAGGACTGCCCGTCAAAGACCTCGGTCTGTGGCACGAGCTTTTTGTCGTCCTGCCCGCCCACGACCACAAGCTTGTCGCCGACGACCGCTGCCGCCGCTGCCGCCCGGGGATGTTGGAGGCTCGGCAGCTCTTCCCACTTGCCTCCGCGGAATGCGAACACCTTGTTCGACGCGTCCGCGAGGTTGTCACCTGCGCCGCCGATGACCACCATTTCACCGCGATAGTTCGCCGCGGTCGCGTGATGCAGCGGAATCGGCAGCGGAGGCTGTTCCTGCCATGCTCCGGATTTCGTGTTGTAGCTCTCCACCGTCTGCATCGTCTCGCCGTGGCGCATCCCGCCTGCGATCCAGATCTCGTCGCCGAGCACCGTCCACGCCATCATCAACCTCTCGGTCGGCGCGTTAGGTAGGTCTCGCCATTCGGGCGCCGGCTGTGGTTTGCGCGCACCCAGCTTCAGCGCTTCTGCCGACGATGTGATCGGCCCATCGCCTGCACCGGTCGACCCGCCGATCGCATAGACGGTTCTTCCGACTCCGGCCACGGCCATGCCATGGCGCCCAGTACCCATGTCCGGCAAGCCATTCCACGATTGCGTCATGAGATCGAGTGCGACCACGCTCTTGAGCACCTGGCCCGCCGACATGCCTCCCACCACCACCAGCCGTCCATCGGCGTATGCCACGCCCAAGTCGCTACGTCGTCCAGGAAGCTCAGGCAGGCTCGTCCACGTGTCGGTTGCCGGGTCATACGTCTCGACCGTCGCCAGGTCTGAGGTCTCGTTGCTGCCGCCGAGCGCATACACCAGCTTGCCGTCTGACGCCGCGCTCAGCATCTGTCGCGGCGTGGGGATGGGGGCGCCGAGCTTCCACGCGGTGCCGTCGAAGATCTCGGTGGTATTCAGAAGTTCGCCGTCGGAGCCCACCCCGCCGGTGACGATCAGGCGGTCGCCCACCACGGCGGCGGCGGCCGCCGCCCGGGGCTGCAACAGCGGTGGCAGCTCAGTCCAGCGACTGTCGACAACCCGCCACACCTGATCGGTGGCAACCTTCGGATTGGTGCCTTCCGTGCGCCAGCCGCCCAGCACGGTCGGGGTGTCCTTCCACGTCACCGCCATCGCGTGCTGAACGGGCACGGGCAGGTCCTCGCCGCCTTTCCAGCTGTCGATCCCGGGGTCGTAGCCCTCATGGCTCCCACTGACGCGGCCATCGGCCCCCATGCCGCCGAAAACCCAGATGGTGCCGTCGGCCTGGGTGGCGGCCATCCCGTCGCGGGCACCACGCGCGTCGGCGATCGACTCCCAGACCGGCTGCGCTTCTGCGGTCGTCGGCGGTTGACCCGTTGCGCCGTCGCCACCGCCGCTGTCGCGCGATGACGTGACCATGAAGACACCGCCGATCACCAACAGCAGCGCCGCCAGCGCGGCACCGGAGGCGATCAGGATCTTCTTGCGATCCTTCTTCTCGGGCTTGACGGTGGTCGTCCGGGGATCGGCCGTCGGGACCGGCCATTTGAGGCTTGACGCGCTGACCGACGCGGTGTGCGCGAACATGTTTGGTGTCGGCGCAGGCATCGACCCTGTTGGCCCGCCGGCGGCGATCGAGTCCGCTTCGGGTGGCTCCTCCTGACCGGGAGGCCCCGACAACGGTGTCGCAGGCATACCAGCTGTCTGCTCTATCCGACCGCTGGGCTCGCTGAGGGCCATCTGATCCGGTGTCAATCCGTTGTGTTGCTGTACGAACTGCAATTCGCGGCCGAACTCAGCCACAGACGCATATCGGTCGCCGGGCTCCCGCGACAGCGCCTTCTCAATGGCAGCGCACAGATCGGCAGGGATTCCCTGCGGACGCAGGTCGGGCACGGGCGTCGACGTGATCCGCAGATAGTGCGCGATGAGATCCTCATCGGACTTGCGCTCGTGCGGTGGACTCCCGGCGATCAGCGCGTAGATGGTGGCGCCGAGGGAGTACACGTCGGCTGCGATCGTTGGCGAATTCCCGGCGAGCACCTCGGGCGCGGTGTAGGAGAGCGTGCCGGTGAAGAAGCCGGTCACAGTCTTGTACCCACCGGCGATGCGCGCGGTCCCGAAGTCGCTCAGTTGCGGTTCGCCGTAATCGTTGACGAGCACATTCGCGGGTTTGATATCGCGGTGCAGTGTGCCCGTCCGATGCGCAGTTTCCAGCGCCCCGCACAACTTCACGCCGATGCGCAATGCATCGGGCCACGCGATCCGTCCCTCCCGCCGGACCCGATCCGCGAGGGAACCCATTGTGCTGTAAGGCATTACGATGAATGGCCGACCACTTTCAGTTACGCCGACCTGCAAGATGTTCGCGATATTCGGGTGGCCGGAAAGCGCTCCCATGGCGTAGCCCTCGCGCAGAAAACGTTCCCGGTCGTCTTCGTCGAGATCAGAGGCAAGCACCTTGACGGCAACGCTTCGCCCGAGAGACGGCTGGAAGCACCGATAGACAACGCCCCCACCACCCCGGCCGGCCTCGACGGCGTCCACGAATCCGGCAGCGGCCAGCTCAGCAGCCATCCCGCTCGATCGCGGGGGTTCTTCCGCCATGTGCCGATCGTCCTCCGGTGCGAAGCCGAATATTCCTAGTTGGTAAAAGGTACCGAGCAAACACACCTTGAGCGTTGTATTCGCTATGCCTCGTGTCCCGGCTCCAGATCGCGGACGTCAGAGAAGGTGACGAGTTGCTCGAAGCGGTCTGGCGTGTGGCCGGCGACGGGTTCGAGCAGATGTCCGACATGGTCGCCGACGTCGTAGCGGTTCAGTACGGCGCCGACGAACCAACCCTCCGCGTCGTCGAGGATCGGCATGTCCAGCGGGCCCGCATGCCATGTGCATTGGGCGAACTTGTCGACGCGGTCGCCTGTTTCGCCGCCGAACAGCCTGGCGAGTTCGGCGTGCGAGCGTGGCAGCAGATGCACGGCCAAATGGTCGGCCTGCGAAGCGACTCGATATGTGCGGTTGCGCTTCGACAGCCCGACGAGGAAGCGCGGCGGGTCGATGCTGACCTGCGTCGAGAATCCGACCAGGCAACCCGACAGCTCGTCGCCGGACCGCGTGGTGACCACGAACATCGGATAGTCCAGCAGCGACACCAACTCGGTCGAAAGCCTGATCGCCGTCCATACCGTTCCCTCGGCTCGTCGCTAGGCTGGTCCCGATGGCCAGAAAATATGCCACCGCCGATGCCGTCGGCCTACCTGAACTGCTCGAATTCGTTCGCCCGCGGCATCACATGGTGCTTACCACGTTCCGGGCCGACGGGTCGCTGCAGAGTTCGCCGGTGACAGGTGGTGTCGACGACGCAGGCCGCATCGTCATCGCCAGCTATCCGCAGCGAGCCAAGGCGGCCAACATCCGCGCACCGGCCCACTGCCAGCGTGACGGTGATGTCCGACGACTTCAACGGGCCTTATGTCCAGGTCGACGGGGACGCCGAGGTGATCGGCCTGCCCGAAGCCGTCGAGCCGTTGGTGGACTACTTCCGGTCGATATCCGGCGAGCACTCCGATTGGGACGAGTACCGGCAGGCGATGATCGACCAGGGCAAGTGCCTCATCCGGATCACCCCGCGGCGCTGGGGGCCCGTAGCCACGGGTGGCTTCCCGCCGAACTAGAAGCTGAGCGCGACGCGCAACCGTGACTGTGGTAGTCAGAGGGGGTGGCCGCGTTGCGTCAGATAGACCGTCAAACTATAGTCTGGACACATGTCCAGTGGCCTGTCTTCAACCCTGGCCGCCGCGGAGTGAACTGAGTATGCGCGTTGCCCTGCTGTCCTACCGGAGCAAGACGCACTGCGGTGGGCAAGGCGTCTACGTCCGCCATCTGAGCCGCGGGCTGGTCGAGCTCGGCCACGACGTCGAGGTGTTCTCCGGCCAGCCCTACCCCGAGGTGCTCGATCCGCGGGTGCGGCTGACCGAGGTGCCCAGCCTCGATCTCTACCGCGAGCCGGACCCGTTCCGCATCCCGTGGCCGAACGAGATCAAGATCCCGGATCGACCTGCTCGAGCTGCTGACGACGTGGACGGCCGGATTCCCCGAGCCCAAGACATTCAGCCTGCGCGCCGCCCGGCTGCTGGCCGAGCGGCGAGCCGACTTCGATGTCGTGCACGACAACCAGTGCCTCGGCACCGGCCTGCTGAAGATCGCCGGGCTGGGACTGCCGGTGGTGGCGACCGTGCACCATCCGATCACCCGCGACCGCGTCCTCGACGTGGCCGCCGCGCGCTGGTGGCGGAAGCCGCTTGGTGCGCCGTTGGTACGGCTTCGCCGAGATGCAGAAGGAAGTCGCGCGCGAGATCCCCGAGCTGCTGACCGTGTCGTCGACCTCGGCCGCCGATATCGCCGAGGACTTCACGGTATCGCCCGATCAACTGCACGTCGTGCCGCTCGGCGTCGACACCGCGCTGTTCAAGCCGGCTGACCGACCGGGTGCGCAACCGCATCATCGCGATCGCAAGCGCGGACGTCCCGCTCAAGGGCGTGAGCCATCTCCTGCACGCGGTCGCTCGGCTGCGTGTCGAGCGCGATCTCGAACTGCAGCTCGTCGCCAAGCTGGAGCCGAACGGGCCGACCGAGAAGCTGATCGCCGAACTCGGCATTTCCGACATCGTGCACAGTTCCAGCGGTGTTGTCCGACTCCGAGCTGGCCGACCTGCTGGCGTCGGCCGAGGTGGCGTGCATCCCTTCGCTGTACGAAGGCTTCTCGCTGCCCGCGGTGGAGGCGATGGCCAGCGGAACGCCGATCGTCGCCAGCCGGGCCGGGGCGCTGCCCGAGGTCGTCGGACCCGACGGC
Source organism: uncultured Actinomycetota bacterium (assembly GCA_963734385.1). Taxonomy (GTDB): domain Bacteria; phylum Actinomycetota; class Actinomycetes; order Mycobacteriales; family Mycobacteriaceae; genus Mycobacterium. The sequence continues at coordinate 210,857 of CAVTHR010000009.1, forward strand.
GAGTGCGCGCGGTTGGTTACCCCTGCCAACGTCGACGAGCTGACCAGGGTGCTCGGCGAGCTGCTCGACTCGCCGCTGGAACTGCGCCGGCTCGGCGCCAACGGCCGTCAGCGCGCGCTCGACGTGTTCAGCTGGGAATCCGTTGCGGCACAGACGGTCAGCGTGTACGAGCTGGCCCGCGCCAGGGTCGGGCAATGCTGACCGTCGACTTCGACCGGCTGCAAATCGGCGCAGGCACCAAGGTGATCGACGTCGGCTGCGGCGCAGGGACGGCATTCCTTCGAGGCGTTCCGGCGCGGCGCGAATGTCATTGCATTCGACCAGAACGCGGGCGACCTCAACGACGTCGACGAGATCTTGCAGGCGATGACGGACCAGGGCGAGGCGCCTGCGTCGGCCAGAGCCGAGGCGGTCAAGGGCGACGCGCTCGAATTACCGTTCGCCGACGGCACCTTCGACTGTGTCATCGCGTCCGAGATCCTGGAACATGTCCCCGAGGACGAAAAGGCGATCGCCGAACTCGTTCGCGTTCTCAAACCCGGTGGTGCACTTGCCATCACGGTGCCGCGATGGCTGCCCGAGCGGATCTGCTGGGCGCTGTCCGACGAGTACCACGCCAACGAGGGCGGACACATCAGGATCTACCGCGCCGACGACTTGCGCGGCAAGGTACGCGCCCGCGGCCTGCGGCATACCCACACCCACCATGCGCATGCCCTGCATTCGCCGTTCTGGTGGCTGAAATGCCTTGTCGGAACCTCGAAGTCGGACCACCCCGCGGTCGAGGCCTACCACAAGCTGCTGGTGTGGGACCTGATGAGCCGGCCGTGGCTGACCCGGACGGCAGAAGTCGATGCTGAACCCGCTGATCGGAAAGAGCGTGGCGATGTACTTCCGTAAGCCGGAGGACACCGTTGCTGCAAATTAACAAGCCTGAGGTGCCTTCGGTGCCCGGCGGCACTGACGCCTGCGCAGTGTCGGCAGACCGCGCGGTCGATCGCCGCGACGCAGGAGCCCTCCGGCGCCATCCCGTGGTTCGACGGCGGCCACACCGACCCGTGGGACCACGTGGAGAACGCGATGGCGCTGACCGCCGCGGGTCTGCTGGAACCCGCACGCGCCGCGTTCGATTGGTGCAGGACCACCCAGCGGGCCGACGGCTCGTGGCCGATCCAGCTGCGCAACGGCGTAGTCGAGGACGCCAACAGCGACAGCAACTTCTGCGCATACATCGCCACCGGGGTCTGGCACCACGTGCTGATCACCCACGATCGGCGGTTCGCCGATGACGATGTGGCCGGTCGTCAGCAGGGCGGTCGATTTCGTGCTCGGTCTGCAGCGGCCGAGCGGCGAGATCGCCTGGGCCCGAAGCGACTCCGGCCCTGAACCCGATGCGCTGCTGACCGGATGCGCGAGCATCTACCACAGCCTGCGGTGTGCGCTCGCGTTGGCGGACTACTTCGACGACCCGCAGCCCGAGTGGGAGGTCGCCGTCGGCGAGCTCGGCCACGCGATCGCGCATCACCCCGACCTGTTCGTGTCGAAGGACCGGTGGTCGATGGAGTGGTACTACCCGGTGCTCGGCGGCGCGCTGCGCGGTGCGGCGGCCAGGTCCCGCATCGACGAGCGATGGGACGACTTCGTCGTTCCCGGCCTCGGCATCCGCTGCGTGGACGACCGGCCGTGGGTCACCGGGGCCGAGACCTGTGAGCTGGTAATGGCTTTGGACGCCATCGGCCAAACAGGCCGCGCGCGCGAGCAGTTCGCAGCGATGCACCACCTGCGGGAAGAGGACGGCTCCTACTGGACCGGCCTGGTGTTCGCCGACGGAAAGCGCTGGCCCGAGGAGCGCACCACCTGGACGGGTGGCGCGATGATCCTGGCCGCCGACGCGTTGTCGTCGACCACGGCGGGCAGCGGCATCTTCCGCGGCGCCGGGTTGCCGCGCGGCCTGGAGGGCGAGTTCGACTGCGCCTGCGCCACCAGCGGTCGCTGACGGCTAGATCGGCTCGCCTGGCCTGCCCGATGTGCGTTCCAGCACCCGCATCGAGCCGATGGCCACCACCTCGCGGAAGTCGCCGGTGTCGAGCGCGCGACGGTAGACGTGGTACGGCGCCTGGCCGCCGTCGTCGGGATCGGGGAACACGTCGTGGATGACCAGCGCGCCGCCGACGTCGACCCACCTGGCCCAGCCGTCGAAGTCCCGTTGTGCGGCTTCCTCGGTGTGGCCGCCGTCAATGAACAACAGCCGCAACGGCGTTCGCCAACCTCGTGCGACGACGACTGACTTGCCGACAACGGCGACGACATGCTCATCGAGCCCCGCGGCGTCGAGTGTGTGGCGCAACGCAGGCAGTGTGTCGAACAGACCGGTGACCGCGTCGACCATCGACGAGTCGTGGTACTCCCAGCCGGGCTGGTGTTCCTCGGAACCGTGATGGTGGTCGATCGTGTAGAGCACGCCGCCGGTCTGCTGCGCCGCTGCGCCGAGCATGACCGTCGACTTCCCGCAGTACGTGCCGATCTCGACGCCGACTCCGTCGCCGAGATAGTTGACGGCCGCGTCGTACAGCGCACGCCCCTCGTCGGCGGGCATGAAACCGGTGACCTGGTCGGCGAGCTCGAAAAGCCGGGCGGCCGGTGCAGGGAGTGCGGTGTCGGTGTGGCTCATCGGCGTCCAACTTACCGTTGCTGGTGAATGGTGGTTGTAGTAGCGTCCGGACACGTGTCCGAGCCGGTGCTGGAGTCCACCCGGCGCCGCCTGACCGCCAAACAGGCCGACACCGTTGATCGCCTGGGCACGGCTGCGGTCGGCCTCCTCTCCCGCGAAGGTTTTGCGGGGCTGACCGTGCGGCGGGTGGCCGCAGAGGCGGGCGTAGGGGCCGCAACGGCCTACACCTACTTCTCGTCGAAGGAGCACCTTGTCGCCGAGGTGTTCTGGCGAAAGCTGGCGGCGTCCCCGACGGCGAACAACGACGTCCGACGATGCGGCAGGCCGGGTGATCGACGTGCTGCGGCACATCGCACTACTGGTCGCCGACGAACCGGAGTTCGCAGGCGCGGTCACCAGCGCGCTGCTCGGTAAGGATCCGGACGTCGAGGTGTTGCGGCTACGCATCGGCCGCGATATCCACGACCGGCTGGTGGCCGCGCTTGGATCCGACCGCGACTCGGACGTGATCGAGTCACTGGAGTTGTTGTATGCAGGCGCCCTGGTCCGGGCGGGGATGGGATACGGGTCGTATGCCGAGATCGCCGACCGGCTGGAGAAGTCAGCCCGGCTGATGCTCAGCTAGTTGGCAGCGCGACCCGCGCCGAGGATCGCGATCGAAGCGGCCACCGCGGTTTCGACGATGTCACGGACGTCGGCGCCGTCCTCTACCGTCAACGCGGTCAACTCGCGGAAGCCGCCGAAGAGCAGCACGGCCATCTGGCGTTTGATCGGCTCGATGCCTGCGCGACGGAATCCCGGGTTATTGCTCATGTCGATGAACATGTCGGTGATCGCCGCCATGCCGCGGCGCTGCAGCTCGCGCACGTCGTGGCCCAGCGCGGGAAGTTCGCGTATCCAGCTCAGTTGAATCGCCGGCCGCGCCTCGATATCGGATACCCAGGCGTTGACGGCCTGGCGGACCTGCTCGCGCCAGTCCGCTTCGGGATCGACCGCGCCGCGAATCTTGGCGATCATTTCCTGGTTGCCCGCCGCCAGCAGCTCGATGAAGCACTCCTCCTTGCTTGCGAACTCGCCGTAGAACGTGCGCTTGGAGGTGCGGGCATGCCGGACGATGTCAGCCACGGTGGTTTCGCGATAGCCCCGTTCACCGATCGATGCCGCCAGCCGTCGAGCAGCCGGCGCCGAAACGGGCTGACCGCGTCGCCGGCGGCGACGGGCTGCCAGTCTTCAGCGACGCTCACGCCACCAATCCTCCCGAACTTCACGATCAAAGCTTGTCACAACACGGTACCGCAGAGTACCGTTTGGAGAAATGACAGCGGTACGAAGCGGTACCACAGACTTTGTTGGAGTGATGCGGCGTGACTGAGACGGCCACCGTCAACGCGGACCCCCTCGCTCGGATCAACCGGTCAAGAAGCGCCCGCCTGCGCTTCGGCTGCCGAAGGTGGTCCAGGGCGTCGCCTTCGCCGCCTTCCGCCGAAGACGATGCTGACAAGGCGGCAAGCGGAACGGACGGGTCTTCGGCATCAACATCCCGTTCTTCGGCCGGACGGTGCATCGTCTCCGACCCGGCCCTGATGCGGACGATATTCATGGCGAGCACCGACGACCTGATCAACGTGCAGCCGAACCTCAGCCGGATCTTCGGGCCCGGTTCGGTGTTCGCGCTCGACGGCAAGGAGCACCGCGAACCGCCGCAAGCTGCTGGCTCCGCCGTTCCACGGCCAGAGCATCAAGAACTACGAGAAGGTGATCGAGGAAGAAACGCTGCGCGAGAGCGCAACTTGGCCTGAGGGCAAGGAGTTTCGCGACGCTCGAGCCGATGAACCGGATCACGCTGAACGTGATCCTGCGGACGGTGTTCGGCGCCGACGGTGAGGAACTCGACTATCTGCGCGAGATCGTCCCGCCGTGGGTGAAGCTGGGATCGCGCATGGCCACCCTGCCCGAGCCGCCGTTTCGCACCGGGCGCCGCAGCCCGTGGGGCAAGCTCGAGGAGTTCCGCCGCGAGTTCGACCGCATCGTGTTCACCCTGATCGACAAGGCGGAGGCAGATCCGAATCTCGAAGAGCGGACCGACATTCTGGCGCTGATGCTGCGCAGCCGGTACGAAGATGGCACCACGATGTCGCGGCAGGACATCTCCGACGAACTGCTGACCTTGGTCGGCGCTGGTCATGAGACCACCGCCTCGTCGCTCGGTTGGGCGTTCGAGCGGTTGCGCCGCCATCCCGACATCCTCGCCGAACTGGTCAAGGAGGTCGACGCGGGCGGCAGCGACTCCGGCAGGCGACGATTCTGGAGTTACAGCGCGCGAGAACAGTCATCGACTTCGCGGGCAGTCACGTCACGGCGCCGAAGTTCGAGTCGGCGAGTGGGAGATTCCGCACGGCTACACGATTCTGGTCAGCATCGCCGATCTGCACGAGAACCCGGACATCTTCCCGGATCCCGGAGCGGTTCGACCCGCACCGCTTCGTCGACTCCAGGCCCCCGACGTTCGCGTGGCTGCCGTTCGGCGGCGGAACGCGTCGCTGCATCGGTGCCGCCTTCGCGAACACCGAGATGGACGTCGTGCTCCGGACTGTGTTGGCGCACTTCCGAATCGAGACGGATGACGCGCCGGATGAGAAGGTGCACTCACCGCGGCGTCGCCTACACGCCCAAGGACGGCGGCCGCGTGGTGGTGCATCGCCGCAAGTGACTGGTTGCGCCTACTTGACGTCGAGGAAGCCTTCGCCCGAGTACGCCCAGGCTTGACCGGCGGGTAGGCCACCGTGTGCACCGCCGGGCAGCTCGGGAATGTTGAGCAGACACCAGTTGTCCGCGCAGGGTTTGACGCTGGCGTACTGGTGGTCCGTCGGCAGGAAGAACGGCGCCTCGAGCCTGTTCCCCGAGGAGTGTCATACACATCCGAATCCTTGAGACGGTCACCATTTTGCCGTTGGTGCCTTGGGGTGTGTCGACGTTGCACTTGAGGGGCGCCGTCGTCTCCCACTTTGCCGTTTGGGGATTGCCGGACCAGGTGCCGCGCGCCTTCCCGTCGCTACTTACGTCGCCCGTGAACTGCAGGGCCGCTGCGGCCTCCGAGATAGTGAGGTGGACCTGACCGTTGGGTCGATACCGCCGGTGATGTTCCCGGAAGCGTCTGTTCCCAGGCGCGTGACGGTTCCGTTGACCGTAGGTTCGTTCGAGGTGAACTGGAAGTCGAAGTTTGCCTCGGAAACATGAATGGTGGTGAAGCCGGGAAAGGCCCACTGCTGGCAGTTCGCGGGAGCAAGCGGGACTGGCGGGAGCGCGTGCGCAGGAACTGGCGCGGCGAGTAATCCCGCCGCAGCCAGCGCCGTTACGGCGGCCAGCAACGGTGGTTTGTTCCGCGAATACGTATGCACGATGGGACGGCCCTCCTCATGTCTGCTGATGATGAGGAGCAGACCCTGTGAGCTGACGCTATCGCTGCGCGTCCAGCAAAGAAATAGGGTGTTTCCCTACACCTGGGAGCTAGCTGGGAGAGTGCTGGGCTCCACTGCTTGCGTCTGGGCCCGCTTGCGTCGCCCGCTTCGGCAGCTTCCAGTCCGGCCGCGGGAAGTGGCAGGTGTAGCCCCACGGCATAGCGCTCCAGGTAGTCCTGGTGCTCGGGCTCGGCCTCCCAGAAATCGCTCGCCGGCGTCACTTCCGTGACGACCTTGCCCGGCCACAGCCCGGAGGCCTCGACATCGGCGATGGTGTCCAGCGCGACCCGCTTCTGCTCGTCGTCGGTGTAGAAGATCGCCGAGCGGTAGCTGGTGCCGACGTCGTTGCCCTGCCGGTTCTTCGTCGTCGGATCGTGGATCTGGAAGAAGAACTCCAGCAGCGCCCGGTAGTCGGTCTGCGCCGGGTCGTAGGTGATCTCGATCGCCTCGGCGTGCCCGGGATGGTTGCGGTAGGTGGCGTTGGCGTTCTCGCCGCCGGTGTAGCCGACCCGGGTGGAGACCACGCCGGGCTGCTTGCGGATCAGGTCCTGCATGCCCCAGAAGCAGCCGCCTGCCAGGATCGCCTTCTTGTAGTCGCTCATGCCTGCGCTTCCTCCGTCGTGAAGAGCTTCTTGTAGTCGCCGTAGCCTTCGGCCTCGAGATCGTCGAGGTGGATGAACCTCAGCGAAGCCGAGTTGATGCAGTAGCGCAACCCGCCGTCGGCGCGCGGGCCGTCGGTGAACACGTGGCCGAGGTGGCTGTCGCCGTGCGCCGAGCGCACCTCGGTGCGGAGCATCAGATGCGAGAAGTCGCGCTTCTCAACGACGTTGTCGCTGTCGATCGGTTTGGTGAAGCTGGGCCAACCGGTGCCGCTTTCGAACTTGTCGACCGACGCGAACAGCGGCTCGCCGGAGACCACGTCGACGTAGATGCCAGGTTCGTGGTTGTCCCAGTACTCGCCGGTGAACGGTCGCTCGGTGCCGTTCTTCTGCGTGACGTGGTACTGCTCCGGTGACAGCGCACCGACCGCTTCGGGATTCTTGTGGTATTGCATGTTTCATGGCGCTGGGTATAACGGTATACGCCGGTCGATTAATCCAGGTCAGCCAACGGTAAGGTGGACGCATGCGCGCACTCCTGACGATGGCCGTCGTTCGGCGTTGCTGCCGCGTTCACGGGCGTCGCCGTGGCGGCCGCGGAGCCGATGACCGTCTCGCCGCCCGAGGTGGCGCCGGGCGACGCGGCGGAGTGGTGTTCATCGACGACCCCGCGATCGTGAAGCCACATCCGATCCATGTCGCAGTCGTGGAGTCGCAGTCGCCAACCCCAAGGCGGTGACGGTGCACTTCATGTCGGGTGCGCCCGAGTGCTACGGGGTGCATGCCACCGCAAAGGAAACCGACCAAGCCGTAACGGTGAATGTGCGACGGCGGTACGCCGCTCGGCGGCCGTCGACCGGATGTGCGCCATGTTCGCGCGTCTACGGCGACGATCGAGGTGCCGCTGCAGGCACCCGCTCGGCGACCGCAGGTGCTGTCGCGACCTACTGATCCGCTCGACAAACCCAGGTAGAACATGTTCTAGTTTTGGCGTGACGAGCAAGGTGTTCACGCCGCGACGAGCTGGCAGAGGCGTTCGCGAAGTTCGAGCAGACGGTGGACCGCGCCGCCCAGACCCGCGACTGGGATCCCTGGGTCGAGCAGTACAGCCCCGACGTCATCTACGTCGAGCACGCCGCGGGCACCATGCGCGGCCGCGAAGAGGTGCGGGCGTGGATCTGGAAGACGATGGAGACCTTCCCCGGCAGCTACATGACGTCGTTCCCGTCGCTGTGGACCGTCATCGACGAGCCGACCGGCCGGGTCATCTGCGAGCTGGACAACCCGATGCGCGACCCCGGTGACGGCACGATCATCAGCGCGACGAACATCTCGATCGTCACCTACGCCGGCGACGGGCAGTGGTGCCGTCAGGAGGACATCTACAACCCGCTGCGGTTCGTGTCGGCGACGGCGAAGTGGTGCCGCAAGGCCGCAGAGCTCGGCACGCTGCCCGACGAGGCGGCCGAGCTGGATGAGGCAGTTCGGAGGCAAGACGAGTGACCGCATCTGGTGATCGGCGCCAACGGCTATCCTCGGCAGCCACGTCACCCGACGGCTCGTCGCCGAGGGGCACGACGTGCGGGTGATGGTGCGCGACGGCGCCAACACAATCGGCATCGACGACCTGAAGACGACGCGGTATCGTCGGGGACATCTGGGACAACGACGTGCTGCGCGAGGCGATGACGGGCTGCGACGTCGTCTACTACTGCGTCGTCGACACCCGCGGCTGGCTGCAAGGACCCCGCGCCGCTGTTCCACACCAACGTCGACGGCACCCGAAACGTCCTCGAGATCGCGAAAGATGCTGGCCTGCAGCGATTTGTCTTCACCAGCAGCTACGTGACCGTCGGCCGCAAGCGCGGTCGCGTCGCCACCGAAGACGACATGATCGTCGACGGAGGCGAAGGTCGCCGACAATCGGCTCCGCGGCCTGACGCCGTACGTGCGGTCCCGGGTGCAGGCCGAGAAGATCGTGCTGCGGTACGCGCGCGAGCACGGCCTGCCCGCGGTCGCGATGTGCGTGTCCACCACCTACGGCGGCGGCGACTGGGGCCGCACCCCGCACGGCGCGATCATCGCCGGCGCCGCATTCGGCAAGCTGCCGTTCGTCATGAACGGCATCGAGCTGGAGGCCGTCGGCGTCGACGACGCCGCCCGCGCGCTGATCCTGGCCGCCGAAAAGGGCCGCGTCGGCGAGCGATACCTGATCTCGGAGAAGATGATCACCAACGCCGAGGTGGCCCGAATCGCCGCGGAGGCCGCAGGAGTGCCGCCGCCCACCAAGTCGATTCCGCTGGCGATGTCATACGCGCTGGCCGCGATGGGCAGCATCAAGTCCCGGCTGCGCGGCACCGACGAGCAGCTCTCGCTGGCGTCATTGCGGCTGATGCGCGCCGAGGCGCCGGTGGACTGTGCCAAGGCCCGACGCGAATTGGGTTGGGAGCCAAGGCCGGTGGAGGAGTCGATCCGCGAGGCGGCGCGGTTCTGGGTCGGCCTGCGGGAAGCCAAGCGCAAGAGCAAGCAGGCGGCTGAACGGCGCGCGGCGAGCCGTTCAGGCATACGGCGTGTACCGACAGCAGGACTAGCCTCGAAGGGCGTGACCGAGAAACTGCATGTCGACCTGTCCGGCGCCCCGCAGACGATGTTGGCCACGTTCTACGCCAAAGCGCTTGACGCCGACCTGGAAAAGCCGATCCTGAACGACCGGTGGGCCAAGGACATCGTCGACCGAATCGACTACGACTGGACGAAGACGACCATCACGGCGCGCACCTCCCCGTCGGTGACCACCCGGTCCGCCCATTTCGACAACTGGGCGCGTCAGTTTCTGGCCGTGCACCCCGAGGCGATCGTGCTGCACCTGGGCTGCGGACTGGACAGCCGCTACTACCGGCTGGACCCCGGCCCCGGCGTCGAGTGGTACGACGTCGACTATCCCGACGTGGCGGAGCTGCGCACGCAGCTGTTTCCACGCGCGGGAGCACTGCCACGTCGTTGCGCGCCTCTGTCACCGACCCGGCCTGGCTCGCCGACGTTCCCGCCGATCGGCCCACGTTGATGATCGGCGAGGGATTGACCATGTACCTCACCGAGGACGACGGTGTCGCACTGCTGCGCAGGATCGTCGAGCACGCCCCGTCCGGCGAGTTGCAGTTCGACGCGTTCAGCAGATTCGGCATCAAGACGCAATGGACCAACGCGGTGGTGAAGCGGGCGGGCGCGACCTTGTACTGGGGGATCGACGGCCCCGACGACATCATCGGGGCGGTGCCCGGCGTACGGCTGCTGCAGTGGGTGTCGCCTTTCGACTCGCCCACCTTCGCCGACGTGTCCCTGCCCTATCGGGTGATGGCGAAGGTGATGTCCCTGTCGTCGAAACTGCGCTACATGGCGCAGTACCACCGCTACGCGTTCTGAGGCATGGCATGAGGCAAGCTGTCGACGACCTGGAGGCAGAGGTCACCGAGCTTCGTGAGCGCGGCGTGCGCTTCGAGAACTACGACGGGCCCGATCTGCAAACTGTCGACGGGATCGCCGCCACCCCGGTCGGTCGGGCGGCGTGGTTCAAGGACAGCGAAGGCAACGTGCTCACGATCAGCCAGCTGAACTGAGCACAGCCGCGGGTGCCAGAATCTGACGGTGCCCTCCACGATCAACGGTCAGGTCTCGCACTGGTACGACGAGCTGCCCGCCTACCGGCCTGCGCTGCCCGGCGACCGCGACGCCGACGTCTGCATCGTCGGGGCCGGCTACACCGGCCTGTGGACGGCCTACTACCTCAAGCGCGCCGACCCGTCGCTGCGCATCGCGGTGCTGGAGGCGCGATTCGCCGGCTTCGGCGCGTCCGGCCGCAACGGCGGCTGGCTGTCGGGGCTGGTGCCCGGCGACCGCAACAGGATGGCCGAGCAGCACGGCCGCGACGGGGTGGTGGCCTGGCAGCGGGCGCTGAACGAGTCCGTCGACGAGGTCATCGACGTCGCGGCGCGCGAGGGCATCGACGCGGGCATCGTCAAGGGCGGCACGCTTCAGATCGCCCGCAACCCCGCCCAGGCCTCGCGGCTGGCCGCGGAGGCCGAGGAGGAGCTCAGCTGGAAGGTCGACGGCATCGCCGTGCTGACGAAAGCCGAAGCGGCCGAACGGATCCGGTTCGACGGCGTAACGGCGGCCTACCACAACCCGCATTGCGCCCGGATCCAGCCCGCACACCTCGCCCGCGGGCTGGCCGACGCCGTCGCGCGCCTCGGCGTCGACATCTACGAGCAGTCGCCGGTCACCGCCATCACCGCCGGGCAAGGCGACCACGCCCATACGGCACCGTCACCGCGCCGATCGTGCTGCGCGCCACCGAGGGCTTCACCGCCGCGCTGCCCGGACTGCGGCGCCGCTGGCTGCCGATGAACAGCTCGATGATCGCCACCGAACCGATCGGTGACGACCTGTGGGAGACCATCGGCTGGCGCGGGCGCGAGACCCTCGGCGACACCGCGCACGGCTTCTTCTACGCGCAGCGCACCGTCGACAACCGCATCGCGATCGGCGGCCGCAGCGTGCCGTACCGCTACGGCTCGCGCACCGATCGCCGACGGCCGCGTCCCCGAGCGCACCATCAGCCACCTGACCGAGACGCTGCGCGCCGTGCTGCCGCAGATCCGCGACGTGCCGATCGCGCACGGCTGGTGCGGCGTGCTCGGCGGTGCCGCGCGACTGGTCGGCGGGCGTCGCCCTCGACAAGGCCACCGGATTGGGTTGGGCCGGTGGATATGTCGGCCACGGCGTCACCGCGACGAACCTGGCCGGCCGCACCCTCGCCGACCTGGTGCTGGACCAATCGACGCCCGTTGACCGAGCTGCCCTGGGTCGGCCACCGGTCGCCGCGACTGGGAGCCCGAGCCGCTTGCGCTGGCTGGGCGTGCGCAGCATGTACCTGGCCTACAAGCTGGCCGACTGGCACGAGGCCCGCGGCCGCTCGACGACCTCGCCGATCGCCGTCGTCGCCGACAAGATCGCAGGCAGGCCCTAGTCGGGCGGAACAGGTGAGGCGTTCGCCGTGTTGGGTTGACTATGAGCGACCGACCCGTACTCCAGCCCACCGCCGACCACCCGATCACCGTCGAACCCACCGGCAAGCACGTGACCGTGCGGGTGAACGGTGAGGTGGTCGCCGACACCGACAACGCGTTGACGCTGCAGGAGGCGACCTACCCCGCTGTGCAGTACATCCCGATCGAGCGACGTCGTGGCCGAGCGTGCTGAGCTCCAGCGACACCACCACGTACTGCCCGTACAAGGGCGACGCCAGCTACTACCACGTGACCACCGCCGCCGGTGACACCGTCGAGGACGCGATCTGGACCTACGAGCAGCCCTACCCCGCGGTGGGCGACATCGCCGGGCACGTCGCGTTCTACCCCGACAAGGCGGACGTCGCGGTCGCGTCCTAGCCGCGGGTGCGCACCAGGTAGCGACGTTCGGCGTAGGCCAGGTCGTCGCGCCACAGCCGGGCGGCGGCCTGCCGCATGAACGGCGCGATCAACTGTCGCGCGCGCAGGGCGTGCACGAATCCCGGCCGGTCCGAATGGGCGACGACGGCCTCGATCACCGCGCGTGCGCGGCCGACCGTCGGGTCCGGGGCCGACGGGCGTTGCGTGGGTTTCCACGACGCTGCCCGCACCTTCGCCGTCGACGATCCGCATGGTGATCGGTGCGCGGCTCCGGGCTGGTGAACTCGGCGACGACCGGAATTCCGATTCGGCCGACATGGAACGTCACCGGCACCAGGAACCGGTCCTGCTCCTCGGGCAGGTCGACGTCCGCAGGCGGCGCCGACAGCACATCGAGCTGGGCGAACGAATACGGGTGATACCAGCGCGCCGTGCCACGGATCGAGCCGGTTGGCGATGATGTCGCTCGGCTCGCACGTGCCGACCAGCCGCGTGACCGCGTGCAGCCGCGGCGCCGTCCGGCGCGCGCGGGCAGGATCGGCTCATCGGTCGGGTCTTCGCCGCCGACGCCGTCCAGCCGCACCCAGGCCAGCACGCCGTCGTCGTGCGCCGGGTAGGGCTTCCAGCCGAACTCGCGGCCGCCGGCCAGCCGCAGACCGTGCCACGGGCAGATCAGCGCACCGCAGTCCACCGTGCCGGTCGCCAGGTCGGCTCCCAGGTGCGGACAGGTGCCGGGCCCGACATGCAGGGCGCCGTCGGCGCCGCGCCACGCCACGATGCTCCAGCCCCGCCGACCGACGTGCCGAGCGGGCGGTTGCCGATCGCGTCGCTTGCGGCGAACGCGTACCAGTTGCCGCTGGGCCTGCGCTGCGACCGGTCGCAGCGCGGCGTCGATGATCGCCGGCTCGGCATCCTGGTACGTCGGGCGCTGTCCCGCCCACTGTTCGCCGTGGAAGCACCTGGAACGGCGAGGTTTTCGACAACCGTGACTTGAGCCCGGCCAGCATGCTCATCGCGCCAGCTGCCTTTCTCGTTGCGCGAGCCGTCGCAGCGCGGCGAGACCTGCCCTCGGTCGGCACCGTGTGCAGGGTGTGCCCGGCCAGCCCGAAGTGGGTGAGTAGCCGGTTCGCCGCCGACCAACCCGTCGTCGCCGCGCGTTCCATCAGCGCGACAGGCAGGTCGATGCGGATGCCGTCGCCTGCGAGTGCGACGCCGGGATGTGGGGTCGCGACGGTCGGCCGTGCGGCGATAGTCGCCCGGTGCGAACCGCGGGCAGTCGTCGCGGCACAGCACCCGTTCGCCGACGATGCTGGCGCCCTTGGTCTCCGGGTAGAGCTCGTGCAGCCGGGCGAGCATGCGGTCCGCGTAGGCCTTCGCGCGGGTCCGGTGACCGCGTAGGAGTGCAGTTCGACGACGGAGCCGCCGGTGCGGCGGCGCCCACGTCCGCCGCCTCCCGTTCGTAGCGTTCGAGCACGCTGACATTGTCCAGCGGCGGCCGGCCGCCCGTCCCGAGGAACGCCGACCGGTCGGCCTGCACGGGCCGGTCCAGCCACAGCCGCTGCACCACGAACGGGGGTGCGGTGCCCAGCCCGGCGACCCGCGCGCGCCAGTCCGTCGTCGCCGAGGCCGGGCGAGTTGTCGACGATGCGCGCAAGGCCTGCCACATCGGTGGCCAGCACCACACCGTCGCAGTCGAAGTCGGTGCCGGAGTCGCAGCGCACACGCGGGCGCGGCTCGGTGGTCACCGTCGGTGACCGAGACGCCGGTGTGGAAGCGGGCCCCGCGCGACTCCAGGTACGCGCGCAGCGGATTCCACAGCGCCACATCGAAGTTCGCGTTCGCCACGTCGAAGATCAGGCCCTCGCTGGAGCCGAGGAAGTAGATGTGGAACATGGTGGCCAGCTCGGCGGCCGACAGGTTGGCGGGTTCGGCGAAGAAGCTGCGGGAGAACACCTCGAACGCCAGATGCCGTGCGGCTTCGGGGAAGTTGATGGCGCGCAGGAAGCTGTCGGCGTCGACGTGGTCGAGCCGCTCGTAGATGTCGGGCACCGACACGGCGGCAAGCGGCGCCGCCGCGCGGGCGTTGAGCCGGACCAGGTCGCGCAGCCGGAACGTCGGGCTGCGCAAGCGCGAACGCCAACGCGTTGAGCGGCGGCGTCTGCGGCAGGCCACGGAAGGTGTCACGCCTGCCCTGCCCGTCGACCAGCGGATAGTCCTCGACCGGTGTCAGCATGCTCAGCCCGGAGTCGATGCGCCGCAACAGGTCCCGCAGGTTGTAGTACTGGCGGAAGAACGCGTGGAAGCCGCGGTTCATCGCCACGGGTGCCGTCGGGCGTCGTCGGTCCAGCCGCCGACCCGCCCGCCGAGGTAGGGCTCCCGCTCGACGACGTCGACGGTGACGCCGCGCTCGGCCAGCCCGGCCGCCGCCGCCAGCCCGGCGATGCCCGCGCCGACGACGACGACGCGCGGTGTCGTGGCGAGCGCGCTCGCATCGGGCAGGCCGGGCGGCGCGGGATGGCTGGCGCGGCGCGGATCGGTCATCGCGGCGCCTCCCCGAGGAACGTGTGCACGATGTTGCGCTGCCAGCCGGGCATCGTCTCGCTTCGCACGGAAGTGAAGCCGTTGGCCCGCAGCCTGTTCCGGAACGCAGCCGCACCGTCGAACTCGTTGACGCTGCGCCGCAGGTAGCGGTAGAGGCCGGCGTCGCCGCTGCGCAGCTTGCCCATCGGGATGATCACCGTCGCGCACACCGCATTCCACATCGCGGTCGCCAGCCGGGAGTCGCGGACCGAGTACTCGTGCACCGCAAGCGTCGCGCCTGGCCGCAGCAGCGTTCGGAACGCGCGTCAGTTGGGCGTCCGGGTCGGCGCAGGTTGCGCAGCAGGTATGCGGCGAGGATGCCGTCGAACGGCCCGTGGACGCCGGCCTCGGCGAGGTCCTCGATGCGGCTGTGCACGAACCGCACCGTCGCGGGCCAGCGCTTCGCCGCGGCCTCGGCCAGCATGCCCGACGACGCGTCGACCGCGACGATCTCGGCGTGCGGCGCGACGGACAGCAGCGCCGCGGTCGACGCGCCGGTGCCGCAGCCCGCGTCGAGCAGGCGCAGCCCGTGGCCGCTGGTTGGCAAGCCGCATCCGCTGCGCCGACATCTGTAGGTGGTGGTGGTATCCGGGATTCGCGCCGACAAGGCCGTCGTAGGCGGCCGCGCCGGCGTCGAACGCGGCGGGCACGTCGCGCGACTTGTCGTCGGTCATCGCGCGTCCTGCGACTTTCGGTCGCGCAGCCGCTGGCGTTCCCACAGCAGCAGCGCGGCGGTCACGAGTCGCGAAGCCGAACAGGAAGTCCTCGACCGGGATGTCGAACGGGAACCTGATGCCGCTGGTGTGGCGGTCGTCGTAGATCACGATCGGCGCGCGACAGCTTCGTCAGCCAGCCGTCGACGAGGATCTGGAAGCCGAACACGATCACCATCGAAATCCAGTAGGCGGGCCTGCGGAACAGGCCGGTCCGCAGCACGCCGAATTCCAACGCGCACACCACGATCACCGCCAGCACCGCGGGCAGCGTGTATCCGAGGCCCGTCACGGCGACTGCTCCGACCGGGTCGCGCATCTCTCGGAGCGCAGGTCAGGATGGTGTCGACGGCGTTGTAGGTGAGCAGCCCGCACAGCGGGATCACGATGAAGAACAGCAGCTCCTCGATCGGGATGCGGGCGGGTAGCTCGAAGCCGGTGACGAACTGCGGGTTGTAGGTCCACACGTGCGCGGCGATCGCCACGGCGTCCCACACGACGAACACCGCGGCGACCGGCAGCACGCGCACGCGCGGTGCGCCGGGCCTGCCGGTAGACGCCGGGCCCGAACATCTCCAGCGGTGCGGTGATGAGCAGGCACGCGGCCAGCACGATCAGATACTGCCAGTGATCCATCTCTAGTTCCTACCTACCGTGCGTCATCTGCGCGCGCCAGGCCCGCACCAGCCCGCGACCCGCCACCTGCAGCCTGCGCGGCCGGTGCCGACGGTCGCGCGCTGGCTGAAGATCGCGTAGTCGATGCCCTCGATGCGGTCGAGGATCTCCGAGTACAGGGAGTACGCCGCCCCGACGCAGGGCCGCGAGCGCGGGTCGAGCAATTCGATGCCCTTGCGGGCGAATTCGTACACCCGCCGGGTCGCGGCATGCTGCTCGGCAAGCGCGCGGCGCACCCGGGCGTCGGTGCGCTTGTTGGCCTGGCACCACGTCAACACGTCGCGGTCGACGCGGTGGGTGGCCAACTCGTCGGCGGGCAGATACACCCGGCCGCGCTGCAGGTCCTCGTCGACGTCGCGCAGGAAGTTGGTGAGCTGGAACGCCTTTCCCAGCGCGGCGGCATACGGTGCGGCCTCCTCGCGCGGAGCCGACAGTGCCGAGCACCGGCAGCATCTGCAGGCCGATCACCTCGGCGGAGCCGTGCATGTAGCGTTCGAGGGCGGCCCGGTCGGGATAGTCCGTCACGGTCAGGTCCATCCGCATCGAGCCAGGAAGTCGTCGAACATCTCCCACGGGATGCCGTATCTGCGGGCGGTGTGCACCACCGCGCGCAGCGTGGGGTCGTCGTCGCAGTCCTGTTGCTTGGACAAGCCGATTGAACAGCTGAGTGGCCAGCCGCTGCAGCCGTTCGGCACGCTCGGCGGTGCTGATCGAGGAGTCGAAGTCGTCGAGGATGTCGTCGGCCCTGCGGGCGAACCCATAGAGCGCGTGGACTGCGGGACGCTGTTCGGGGGCCAGCAACCTGGTGGCGAGGAAGAATGTGCGGCCGTGCTCTGCGTTGAGCGCGCGGCAGCGTTCGTACGCGTCGCGCAGGGCCGGGTCCTTCACACCGGCGGCATCGAGTTCGGAGCGGATCATGTTCGCGCTCCCGATGTGGGTTGCGACGCGACGGGTCGACGGCTCCGGTGATCCGGTCGGCGGCCAGTCGTCCCGACAGCATGGCGGTCGGCACGCCGACGCCCGGGCACGGTCGAGGAGCCGGCAAGCACCACGTTGTCGATGCCGCGGACGGTGTTGGCCGGGCGGAACGGGCCGGTTTGGCCGAAGGTGTGGGCCAGTGCGAACGGCGTGCCCGCCAGCATGCCCTGCCGCGCCCAGTCGGCGGGGTTGACGACGTGCAGCAGCTCGGCGTCGTCGCCGAGCGCCGGGAGCCGGTCGGTGACGGCGGCGATCATGCTGTCGGTGTACGAACCGCCGACGCTGTCCCAGTCGACGTTGCCGCGCAACAGGTTCGGCGCGGGAGCCAGCACGTACAGCAGGTCCCGGCCGCTCGGCGCCAGGCCGGGGTCGCCCGCCGTCGGCCTGGTCACGAGCAGTGACGGATCACGCATCACCACACCGTCATCGATGATGTCGCGGAACGTCTGATCCCAGGCGTCGCCGAAAACGATGTGGTGGTGCGGCATCTCGCGGTCCACCGATCGACAGCCGACATGGGCGACGACCGCCGACGGTGACGGGCGCAGTGGCACCAGCCGACGCGGGGTGCGGCCCAGCAGGCGATAGGTGTCGGGGAGCTCGGTGGTGAGCACCACCGCGTCGGCGTTGATGCGCTCGCCACGGTCGGTGTCGACGGCGGTGATCCGGTCATCGCGGCGATTCAGCCCCGACACCGTTGCGCCGTAGCGGAATTCGACGCCCGCGTCCTCCGCGGCGCCGGCCAGCGCATCGGGCAGCGCCCGCATCCCTCCGCGTGGGAAGTACACGCCCGCGATGGTGTCCATGTAGGCGATGACGGCATAGACCGCGAGCGCACGCTGCGGCGGGACTCCCGCGTAGAGCGCCTGGAAGGTGAAGATGCGGCGCAGCCGCGGATCGGTGATGAACCGCTTGACCACCCGGTCCCAGCGCCGGAAGCCGCCCAGCGCGGTCGAGCCGGGCGAGCTGCGGAGTCAGCAGCGACAACGGGGAGTCGAAATTGGCCGCGATGAAGCCGTCGAACTCGACTCGGTACAACCGCGTGAGCCACTCGCGCAGCCGCAGATAGTCCTGCGCTTGTCGCGGCCCGGCGAATGCCTCGACCTCGGCGGCCATCGCGTCGCGGTCGCTGTGCACATCGAGCGCGCTGCCATCGGCGAACAACGCGCGGTAGGCAGGGACGACCGGAGCCAGCTCCAGCCGGTCGGCGGTGGATTCGCCGACGGCGGCGAAGGCTTCGTCGATCAGGTCCGGCATGGTGAGCACCGTCGGTCCGGTGTCGAGCCGATAGCCGTCGATGTCCAACCGGCCGACCCGGCCGCCGGGCACGTCGCCGCGTTCGACCACGGTCACGGCGCGGCCGCGGCCCGCCAGGTGCAGAGCGGCCGACAGACCCGCCAGCCCGCCCCGACGACCACCACGTGGTCGGTAGTCCCCGCGACGGTCGCGCATCACGCCGCCCGCTGTGTGCAGACCGATGCCATGTTCGAGCAGCGCCGAGCGCACCGCGTCGTCGAGCCGGCCCGCTTCGATCCACTCCGAGCGCGCGCCGCAGCCGGTCGGCGATCATCTCCTCGATCCGCTGCGACCGCGCCGGTCGCGGCGATCAGCGTGCGCCACCTGTTGACGTCGGCCTCGTCGAGCCCGGTCGGCGTTCATCATCTCGGTCAGCTGGCGGCGCAGCGCCGGGTCGGCCATGTGATGGGCGGCCACCACGACGCTGGTCGCCTTGTGCTCGGCCAGGTCGGCGCCGACGGGCTTGCCGGTGATCGCCGGAGTGCCGAAGATGCCGAGCAGGTCGTCTCTGAGCTGGAAGGCCTCGCCGACCGCCTCGCCGTAGCCGCCGAGCTGGGCGATCAGCGCTTCGCCGCATCCGGCCATCGCCGCGCCGATCTCCAGCGGCCGGCGCACGGTGTAATTGCCCGACTTGCGTCGCGCCACCTCCAGCACGGCTTCCAGCGTGGGCAGACCGCCCGCATCGTTGACGATGTCGGCGAATTGTCCGACCGCGAGCTCGGTGCGCATCTCGTCGTATCTGGGCCAGGCCCGCGCCAGCGCGGTCGCCTCGAGGCCGCTGTTTCGCAACATCTGCTCGGCCCACACCAGGCACAGGTCGCCGAGCAGGACCGCGGCCGACTCACCGAACCGATCCGAGGCGCCGGAAAGGCCGCGCCCGCGGTGCCACCGGCCGAACTGCACATGAGCAGAGGCGCTGTCCGCGGCGCAGCGGCGAGCTATCCATCACATCGTCCTGCAGCAGCGCGAACGTGTGCAGCAACTCGAGGCTGGCCGACGCGCTGAGGGCGGCGTTCGACGGCGTCCGCGCCGCACAGCCAGCCAAGGAACATGAACGTCGAGCGCAGGCACTTGCCGCCGTCGACAAAGGCGACCAGCACATCGGCGGCGATGTCGACGCCTGCGCCGCGCAGGTCGACCGCGCATTCGTTCGGTGACGAACTCATCGACGGTGTCGAGCACCGCCTCGCGGACATTGTTTCGCCAGATCTCGAACTGGCTTCGCCCCTGCAGGTCATCATCGGCGCAAGATGGAGAGCAGGCGCGAACAGCCGACGGTCGACGCCCAACCTGCACCCCTTCCTGGCGCCAGCGGGAGTCGCCAGCCTATTTGCGTTCTGTCCCTACCCCCAGCCGAGGAAACCGAATCCGAGCCGATGTCACGATTACGTCATCACTGTCCCAAAACTCGAGCGGAGTGGTCGGCGAATGACAGCGGTCGAAGCCAGCGTGGTGTTTCCGGGACCGCGAGCCCCGGGCACACGCTGTCGCCGCTGCGCCGCGGCGGGGGCGATCCGTGCTACCGCATCACCGCCGACGGAGCCATCTGGCGCACGACCATGATGGCCAGCGGCCCGGTGACGGCGAGGATCATCCGGTCGGCGCCCGACACCGTCGACTGCGAGGCGTGGGGAAGCGGCGCAACGGAATTCGCCGAATCGCTGCCCGCGTTACTGGGCGCCGACGACGACGCATCCGGCTTCGCCCCCGACGAGCCGACCATCGCCGCGGCGCATCGGCGGGTTCCGCACCTGCGGCTCGGCCGGACCGGCCGGGTGCTCGAGTCGCTGATCCCGGCCGTGATCGAACAGCGGGTGGCGGGCAAGGATGCGTTTCGCGCATGGCGGCTGCTGGTCACGAAGTTCGGCACACCGGCCCCCGGGCCCGCGCCTGCGCGCATGCGGGTCCCGCCGCCCGCCGACGTGTGGCGGCGAATCCCGTCGTGGGAGTTCCACCTCGCGAATGTCGATCCCGGGCGGGCGCGCACCGTGGTTGGGTGCGCGCAGCGGGCGGATTCTTTGGAGCGGCTGGTCACGCTGCCCGCGCAACGCGCCCGCGAGGCGCTGACCTCGCTACCGGGCGTCGGGGTATGGACGGCCGCCGAGACCGCGCAGCGTGCGTTCGGCGACCCCGACGCTCTGTCCGTCGGCGACTACCACCTGTCCAAGGTGGTCGGCCGCAGCCTGCTCGGCCATCCCATCGACGACGCCGCAATGGTCGAATTGCTCGAACCGATGCGCCCGCACCGGCACCGCGCGGTGCGGCTGTTGGAGGTCAGCGGCCTGGCCCGCAACCCGCGGTTCGGCGCTCGTGCGGCCATCCCGAACCTTCGTGCGATCTAGCGCGTGATTAGCGCCGGTCTGTGTCGGGTAGGTCTTCTTACGACGACAAAGTCGAAGGAGCTGATCAATGACCGAATTCACCCTCCCGGGCATGTCCGAAAAGGAGGGCCGCGAGGTCGCCGACCTGTTGCAGAAGCTGCTCAGCACCTACAACGACCTACATCTCACACTCAAGCACGTGCACTGGAACGTGGTGGGACCGAACTTCATCGGCGTGCACGAGATGATCGACCCGCAGGTCGAGCTGGTGCGTGGCTATGCCGACGAGGCGGCAGAGCGGATCGCGGCGTTGGGCCAGTCGCCGCAGGGAACGCCCGGCGCGATCATCAAGGACCGCACGTGGGACGACTACTCGGTCGGGCGCGACACCGTGCAGGCGCACCTGGCCGCGCTCGACCTGGTCTACACCGGCGTCATCGAGGACGCCCGGAAGGCCATCGACCGCCTCGAGGATCTCGACCTGGTCTCCCAGGACCTGGTGATCGGCCAGGTGGGCGAGCTGGAGAAGTTCCAGTGGTTCGTGCGCGCCCACCTGGAGAACTCCGGTGGTCAGCTGTCGAACCGCGGTGCCACGACCGAGAAGGGCGCGGCCCGCAGCGCCAAGAAGAAGTCGCCGGTCAAGTAGTACCGGCGTCTTCCTCAAGGGCGTCGTCACGCACCGGCTGGTCGGCGAGTTCCTCGTTGCCGCCGAACAGGTACGGATAAGCGATGCCCGCGATCGCCGCGCCGATCAGCGGTGCCAGCCAGAAGACCCAGAGCTGCGCGGGCGCGCCGTCGCCGTTGAAGAACGCGACTCCCGTGGAGCGCGCCGGGTTCACGGACGTGTTCGAAATCGGAATCGAGATCAGGTGAATCAGCGTCAGGGTCAGGCCAATCGACAGGCCCGCGAAGCCTTTTGACGCTTTCCATCGGTCATCGGTTGAGCCGAGGATGACGAGCAGGAAGATGCCGCGTCAGCACGATCTCGGCGATGATCGACGGCGAGCAGCGAGTAGCCACCCGGCGAGTGGTCGCCATATCCGTTGGCGGCCATGTTGCCGATCGGGTCGAAGCCGTCTTTGCCCTTGGCCACCACCAGGATGACCAGCCCGGCGACCAACCCACCGAGCACCTGGACGATCCAATAGCCGGGCAGCGCCTTCCACTCGACACGGCGTGCAAGCGCGGCGCCCAGCGTGACGGCCGGGTTGAAGTGACCGCCGGAAATAGTGCCGAACGCGTAAACGCCGGTCAGTACGGTCAGCCCGAAAGCCAGTGCGACACCAAGGAATCCGATGCCGAGCGACATGCCATCGTCGGATGCGAACTTGGCGGCGAAAACCGCACTGCCGCAGCCGCCGAGCACCAACCAGAAGGTGCCGATGAACTCAGCTGTCAGCCGATGCAGCATGGTGGGTGGAGTCATCATGTGAGAGTGACATGCACAGACGGCCTTTGAGCCCGGTGTTGCCGAATCGTGCCTGGACAGAAATTTTCGCGCAACGCAACGTCTCACGTTTTCGGCCCTCGCATCGTCTACAGGGTGGACGGAGGAAACATGTCACAGGTAGAAGGCAAGGAGCTCATGTCGGCCCTCGACGAGGCGGCGCCTACAAGTCCAACGGCGTGCGCCGGCTGGACCGCACGCGACATCGTCGCCCATCTTGCGGCAGGATCTCAGGAGATCGCTGATCTGATCGAGGAGAAGCTGGCGGGCCGACCGGCACGGCCTACCAGGACGTTCGAGGACCGAGAGCCGCCGTACCGGAGGCTGCCCGACGACGAGCTGTGGCGGGCGTGGATGCGGCAGATTCAACGCAAGCACGAAGCCGTCGAAGGGCTTGCCGAGCTCGGCGACAACAGTACGTTCGATTTCACCGGCACGTCGATGACCGCAGCCCAGAGCGTGATGCACTCCCGCAGCGAGGCAGCGATTCACCGGTGGGACGTGGCGGGAAGCGACGGGATCTCCGATGAGCTGCTGTCGCAGCCGGAATTGACCGAACACGCTGTGGGCGTGCTCAATGCGATGCCGATTCTCAACGAGTCCTCACAGCGGCGTGCTCGTCACATGGGCGCGACGCCGCATTCGATCGTTCTGCGCGCTGAAGGCCGGCCGGACATCGTGCTGTCGGGCGAGCGACGTGAAGGCAGCGATGGGAGATCGTCAGCGAGGGCAACGGCCTGGGTGATGCCGTCGTGCACACCGACCCAGCACATCGCCTCTTGGTCCTGTGGGGCAGGCGATCGATGAAGCGCGCACTGACAATCGAGGCCGACGACGCGACCGTTCCAATCGTGTGCTCGGTGCTGTGGCCTGCCTCTGTCTCGTGGTGCTGAGTCAGTCGCCGCGTCTCTCGATGGACGCTTCGTCGGGCATCCGCTCTCGAAGGCTGTCGTAGATCGGCGGCGATCCCACGACGTACGCGACGAGTACGGCAGCAGCGGTCGCGGCCATCATCGGCACGAGCGTCTCGGTCGTGGCCGTCATCTCTGTGACGACGACCATCCCGGTCACCGGCGCGCGCACCGTGGCCCCGAAGAATGCCGCCATCCCGACGAGCGCCATCGGAACGGCCAACTGCGTTGTGTCTTCGGGCCATACCGCGTTGAAGCCACCGACGAACAGGAGTCCCCACAGCGCACCGACGGCCAGCAGCGGCGCGAACAGTCCACCCGGCACCGCCGCCGAGTACGACAGGGGCCCGCGACGAACCGCACCGCAAGGATTCCGATGACGACGGAGAGAACCATGTGTCTGTCCGCCGAGGATCCGCTGCGTCAGGTCCTCGCCGCCGCCGACCGCGAGGGGGTAGACGAACATCGCGAACCCGATGATCGCACCGATGATGGCCGCCTTCGCCAGGGTCGGAATTCGGCGTATCGCACCGACGTGGTCGAGGAACCACAACACCAACACGTTGTAGACGGCCCCCAGACATCCGGTCAGCAGTCCGAAGGCGACGAAAAGGGGCAACCATGCGAGCGCAGGGCGATTGATCGGTTCGACCTGGAAGTCGGCGTGGTTTCCCAGGATCAGTCGGGAGCAAGCCACCGCCGCAATAGCCGAAAACAGGGTCGCCAGAACCGTTTTCACCCGGAACGACTTGGTGACCTCCTCGAGGGTGAAAAGGAGTCCTCCGATGGGTGCGTTGAACGCGACCGCAAGGCCCGCGCCGCCCAACGCCGTCTGCATCATCCTGACCTCGGAATCGGGTAGCCGGGCGCGCCGGGCCGCTTCGGCTCCGATCGCCGCACCCATGTGCACCGTCGGCCCCTCGCGGCCCAACACGAGCCCAGATCCCATGCTCAGCACGCCTCCGATGAACTTCGCCGGAAGCAATCGGATCAGCGGTGGCTTGGCCTCACCCAGAAAAACCGCCTCGACATGCTGGATACCGCTTCCGGCGGCCAGCGGCTCCCACCGCACGATCAACGCGGCGAGGGTGGCGCCGATCGCGGCGGCGGCCATGGGGACCAGCCAGCCCGGCCCCGGCAGCCTGTGCGCCCAGTCCACGAGGTCGATGCGCAGGTCATCGGCTGTTTGCAGACACCAGCGGAACGCGCCGCCGACGAAGCCCATGAGCACGCCCGCGACGATCGCCGTAACGCAGATGTGTACCGAACCCCGCATGGAGTCGTCGGGCTGATCGGGACCAGCCGTCGGTGCCGTCATAAGGCGACGAACTCTACCGGCCCAGATACCCCCAAGGGGTATGGTGTTGGCATGACCGAGGTCGACCACTCGCAACACCAGAGACACGCCGACCACGCGGAACAACGGCCACGGCGGCCATCACGACCACGTCGCCCAGTTCCGCAGCCTGTTCTGGATCATGGTCGTGTTGGCCATCCCGACGGTGGCCTTCTCGGGCATGTTCGCGATGATCCTCGGCTACGCCGTTCCCGAGTTCCCAGGCTGCCCGATGGGTGTCGCCTGTCCTCGGCACCGTCATGTACTTCTGGGGCGGACGTCCGTTCTTGACCGGGGCGATCAGCGAGATCCGTTCCCGCACACCGGGAATGATGCTGCTGATCGGCCTGGCCATCACGGTCGCGTTCCTGTCGTCCTGGGGCGCCAGCCTCGGCCTGCTGGACCACCAGCTCGACTTCTGGTGGGAGCTGGCCCTGCTGATCGTCATCATGCTGCTCGGCCACTGGATAGAGATGCGCTCGCTGGCGCAGACCAGCTCGGCACTCGACTCGCTTGCGGCGCTGCTGCCCGACGAGGCCGAGCGAGTCGAGGGCGACGACGTCGTCACCGTCGCCCCGTCGGATCTGCGGGTGGGTGACGTCGTGATCGTCCGGCCCGGCAGCAGCGTCCCTGCCGACGGCGAGATCGTCGACGGTGCCGCCGACATGAACGAGTCGATGATCACCGGAGAGTCTGTGCCGGTGCGTCGTGGTGTTGGTGACCAAGTCGTCGCGGGCACCGTCGCGACGGACTCCGGTCTGCGCGTCAAGGTCACCGCGGTCGGCGACGACACGGCGCTGGCAGGCATTCAGCGCCTGGTGACCGAGGCCCAGAACTCGACGTCGCGTGCGCAGCGGCTGGCCGACATCGCGGCAGGCTGGCTGTTCTGGTTCGCCCTCGGCGCGGCGGTGATCACCGCGGTGGTCTGGGGCTTCATCGGCAGGCCGGAAGAGGCCGTGATCCGGACCATCACCGTGCTGGTGATCGCCTGCCCGCACGCGCTGGGTCTGGCGATACCGCTGGTGGTTTCGATCGCCACCGAACGCGCGGCGCGTGGCGGTGTGCTGGTCAAGGACCGGCTCGCGCTGGAGAGCATGCGGACGGTCAGCGCGGTGCTGTTCGACAAGACCGGCACGCTGACGAAGGGCGAGCCGGTAGTGGCGGCGGTAGCCGCGACCGAACGGGCACACCGAAGACCGAGTACTCGCCATGGCGGCCGCGGCAGAAGCGGACTCCGAGCACCCGCTGGCTCGCGCGATCGTCGCCGCGGCACGCGGTCGCGACCTGAAGACGCCTGCGCCGTCGGATTTTTCGTCATCTCCGGCGGTCGGAGTGACCGCGACCGTCGACGGTCATCAGGTCCGCGTCGGCGGTCCGCGGTTGTTGGAGGAGGCCGGCCAGGCCGAGCTGCCCGAGGCGGGGCCGTGGCACGACGAAGGTGCGATCGTGCTGCACGTCTTGGTCGACGGATCCGCGGTGGGCGCGCTGAAGCTGGCCGACGAAGTCCGGACCGGAGTCGCGGCAGGCCGTCGACGCGCTGCACCGGCTCGGCATCGAGGTCGTGATGATCACCGGGGACGCCGAACCGGTGGCGCGGGCGGTGGCCGGCGAACTCGACATCGATCGGGTGTTCGCGGGCGTGCGGCCGGAAGACAAGGCGGCCAAGGTCGCCGAGCTGCAGGCCGAGGGGCTCAAGGTCGCCATGGTCGGCGATGGCGTCAACGACGCGCCCGCGCTGGCACAGGCCGACGTCGGCATCGCCATCGGCGCTGGCACCGACGTCGCGATCGCGTCTGCCGGTGTCATCCTCGCCAGCTCGGACCCTCGTTCCGTGCTGTCGGTGATCACTCTGTCCAAGGCGGCATACCGCAAGATGCAGCAAAACCTTTGGTGGGCAGCCGGTTACAACCTCATCGCGGTGCCGTTGGCGGCGGGTGTGCTGGCACCGGTCGGGTTCGTGATGCCGATGTCGGTCGGTGCGCTGCTGATGTCGGCGTCGACGGTGGTGGTGGCGCTCAACGCCCAGCTGCTGCGGCGGCTGGACCTTCGGCCTCAGTAGTCCAGCCCGCGCAGCTGCGCGCCGAGCTGGGCTGCGATCGCCTGATGGGTGCGGATCAGCTCGAGTTCGTGGCCGACCTGCGCGTGCATGGCGCGGATGACGGCCAGTTCCGCGGCGGGGGTTTCGGTCACGTCGCCGAGCGAGTCCGACGCCGAAGACACCACGTCCAGCGCCGATTGGGACGCCGTCTTCGCGGCCGTCACCGCGTCGGCGGCGTCCTGCAGGCGCTGGCCGAGGTCGGACTCAACGCCGGACAGGTGGTCGAGGGTGTCGCGGCTGCCCTGTGCGAAATCCGCGTAGTTGGTGAGCGCATCGCCGGTCATGGTGGCGGCCTGCTCCTGCCCGGAGCGGATCACGTCGGTGGCGTCGGTCAATTGACCGGCAGCCGTCGCCGCCGCGGTGGAATCCGCGGTGCCGAACAATGTGTCGGCTCGCGACAGCACATCGCCGACGCTGCGGACCAGATCAGACAGTGGCACGGGTCAAGTATCAGCCATCGAGAGACGCGATGAGGGCGTTGAGTTTGGCCGTGTCCGAGTCGCTGGCGGGTTCGCCCGCCTCGACCGCGTGGACCAGCTCCGCAGGCAGCCCGGCCGCATTGGCGGTCTCGACGGCGGAAAGGCTGGCCCGCCTGCGCGCGACGTAGAGCCGTTGCCCCAGCGTCGCCCCCGGTGCCCCGGCGGTGCGAAACATCAGGTCGTCATAGCAGCCGCGAACCGTCCGCAGGGCCAGCACCACATCGGGCGTGCCCCGGCTGCGCTGTGCGGCGCGGGCCACCACGGTTTCGAGCCTGCTCAGGTCGGACAGGATGACGGTGGCCCGCGCGGGGAATTCCGCATCGTCGTCCGGTGGCAGAGACTCGATCGCGGCCCCGAACGTCTTCATCGCCACCTCGACGGTGCCTGCGATGAGCGAAGCCGCACCCTCGTCCGCCGCCGGCTCTGGTACAGCTCCTGGCACCGGGCCGCCGTACCGTATCGTCGCTATGGTTCCGGCGGGCCACTGCAGGACCTCCTCGAGCCTGGCCCTCGTCCGCTCCCTCGGCCAGCTGCGGCCCTTTTCGAACGCGATGAGAGCGCCCGCGTTGATGATTTTGTATTTCGCGAGATTCCGCTGCTTGATGTCCAATTCGCGTCGTCGGGCGGCGACCGCTGCGCCGGCGCGGGCAATGCCCGGATCGCCGGCGTCGGGTTCCACTCGCCCAGTGTAGCCAGCCCGAACGACGCCAGAAGGCCAACCTCGCCGTAACGCGGAAACTGTAACAAGTGTTGCAATGCTACGGAAAGAGCGCTACGGTTTTAGCGACGCCTGCGAGCGAGAGGAAGTGGTCATGACCGTCATGATCGAGATGCCCGTACTGACCGACAGCCAGATCGGCGCATGCACACGAGACCCGGACCGGTGGATGACCGCGACCGACGACCAGACCAAGGCGGTGTGCCGGGCCTGCCCGCGACGCTGGCTGTGCGCGAAAGAGGCGTGCGAGATGCCGGGAGCACAGGGTCTGTGGGCCGGTATCCACATTCCAGAAGGCGGTCGGGGTCGGACCTTTGCGCTCAAGCAACTGCGGTCGCTGGCCGAGCGTGGCGGCCACCCGGTGCACCGCTGACCTGCCCCGCAGCCTGCCCGCTCGGCGAGGGGGGAGCGGGCGGGCCGCGCGGCCCATCTCTAAGAATCTGACGAGGCTTTGTAGCAAACTGTCGGAATTGTTAAATCGCAGTAAATACGCTTAGCGGCCTGCCGTCAGCAACCTAGCGTAGTGATCTTGGTCGCATCCGCGCCAGTCGCCCGCTCGGCGGCGCGGCGTGTCTGATCGCCGAAAGCCAAAGGCGCGCAACGACTTCACCCGTATCATGGGTACCGAATGGGGACCCCGGCCGAAGCGGCCCCACTGCGCTAGTTAGGTGTAACTAAGTTGGCAAGTCAGGCGGGGTTTGTCATATCGTTTTCTCCACTTGTGCCGAGTGGGGTAGGGGTCGTCGTTCATCGCTGCACGGAGGCACCGCCACTGCCAGAATTGGCTAATGACGTCGCTGTCGACAGCCGCAGGAAAATGACGCTTCGTCACGTGTTGAAGGGCAGGTGGGAATGGCGCCCAGCATTCAGGGGCTGTACAACCCCGCGTTCGAGCATGACGCGTGCGGTGTTGCCATGGTCGCGGACATTCACGGCCGTCGCAGCCGCGACATCGTCGACAAGGCCATCACGGCACTGCTGAACCTGGAACACCGCGGCGCGCAGGGTGCTGAACCGCACAGCGGTGACGGAGCGGGCATCCTGCTTCAGGTCCCCGACGCGTTCCTGCGCGAGGTCGTCGAATTCGAGCTGCCCGAGGCAGGAAGCTACGCGACCGGCATCGCATTCCTGCCGCAGTCGTCCAAGGACGCCGCCGCCGCATGTGAGTCCGTCGAGAAGATCGCCGAGGCCGAGGGCCTTGCGGTGTTGGGCTGGCGAGACGTGCCCACCGACGAGTCGTCTCTCGGTGCACTGGCGCGCGACGCGATGCCCACGTTCCGGCAGGTGTTCATCACGGGTGCCTCCGGCATGGAGCTGGAGCGGCGCGCATACGTGGTGCGCAAGCGCGCCGAACACGAGCTTGGAACGAAGGGCCCGGGCCAGGACGGTCCCGGTCGCGAAACCGTGTACTTCCCAAGCCTTTCCGGTCAGACCTTCGTCTACAAGGGGATGCTGACCACACCGCAGCTGAAGGCGTTCTACCTCGACCTGCAGGACGATCGACTCACCAGTGCTCTTGGCATCGTGCACTCCCGGTTCTCCACGAACACGTTCCCGTCGTGGCCGCTTGCCCACCCCTTCCGGCGGATCGCCCACAACGGCGAGATCAACACCGTCACCGGCAACGAGAACTGGATGCGCGCGCGAGAGGCGCTCATCAATACCGATGTCTTCGGTTCCTCGGATCTCGAAAAGGTGGTTCCGGTCTGCACCCCCGGCGCCTCTGACACCGCGCGGTTCGACGAAGCGCTCGAGCTGCTGCATCTCGGCGGACGCAGCCTGCCCCATGCCGTGCTGATGATGATCCCTGAGGCCTGGGAGCGGTACGAGTCGATGGACCCGGCGCGGCGGGCGTTCTACCAGTACCACGCGTCGCTGATGGAGCCATGGGACGGCCCGGCGTCGGTGTCGTTCACCGACGGCACGGTGATCGGCGCGGTCCTCGACCGCAACGGCCTTCGCCCCTCCCGCATCTGGGTGACCAACGACGGTCTCGTGGTGATGGCCTCCGAGGCAGGCGTGCTCGATCTCGACCCGTCCACCGTGGTGAAGAAGATGCGGCTGCAGCCCGGCCGGATGTTCCTTGTCGACACCGCGCAGGGTCGCATCGTCGATGACGAGGAGATCAAGGCCGAGCTGGCCGCCGAGTACCCGTACCAGGAGTGGCTGGAAGCCGGGCTGTTCCACCTCGACGAGCTTCCCGCCGGCGACTATGTCCGCATGCCCCATCACCGGGTGGTGTTGCGCCAGCAGATCTTCGGCTATACCTACGAGGAACTGAACCTGTTGGTCGAGCCGATGGCCGTCAAGGGCGCAGAGCCGTTGGGTTCGATGGGCACCGACACCCCGGTCGCCGTGCTGTCCCAGCGGCCGCGGATGCTGTACGACTACTTCCAGCAGCTCTTCGCCCAGGTGACCAATCCGCCGCTGGACGCCATCCGCGAAGAGCTGGTGACGAGCCTGGGGGGCACCGTCGGTCCCGAGGGCGATCTGCTCAACCCGAACGCCGAGTCCTGTCGGCAGATCATGTTGCCGCAGCCGATCCTGCGCAACGCCGAGCTGTCGAAGCTCATCTGCGTCGATCCCGATCACGAGATCCGCGGCCACAAGCACGGGATGCGCGCCGCGGTGATTCGTTGTCTTTATCCGGTGAACCGCGGCGGCCAGGGGCTCAAGGAGGCTCTGGACAACGTCAGGGCGAAGGTGTCGGCCGCCATCCGTGACGGCGCGCGCATCATCGTGTTGTCCGACCGCGAGTCAGACGAATCGATGGCGCCGATCCCGTCGCTGCTGAGCGTCTCGGCCGTGCACCACCATCTTGTTCGCGACCGCACCCGTACCAAGGTCGGGCTCGTCGTCGAGGCGGGTGACGCCCGCGAGGTACACCACATGGCCGCGCTGGTCGGTTTCGGTGCCGCCGCGATCAACCCCTACATGGCGTTCGAGTCCATTGAGGACATGGTCGACCGCGGCGCGATCACCGGCATCACCAGTGACAAGGCGAAGGCGAACTACGTCAAGGCCGCGGGCAAGGGCGTGCTGAAGGTGATGTCCAAGATGGGCATCTCGACGCTGGCTTCCTACACCGGCGCGCAGCTGTTCCAGGCCATCGGCATCAGCCAGCAGCTGCTCGACGAGTACTTCACGGGATTGTCCTGTGCGGTCGGCGGCATCGATCTCGACGACATCGCCGACGACGTCGCCGCCCGGCATGCGCTGGCCTACCTGGACCGGCCCGACGAGTGGGCGCACCGCGAACTCGAGGTCGGCGGCGAGTACCAGTGGCGCCGCGAGGGCGAGTACCACCTCTTCAACCCGGACACCGTGTTCAAGCTGCAGCACTCGACGCGCACCGGCCAGTACTCGGTGTTCAAGGAATACACGGAGCTCATCGACGACCAGAGCGAGCGGATGGCGTCGCTTCGCGGGCTGTTGAAGTTCAAAGACGGCGTGCGCGCGCCGGTTCCGATCGACGAGGTCGAGCCGGCCACCGAGATCGTCAAACGGTTCTCCACCGGCGCGATGAGCTACGGGTCGATCTCGGCAGAAGCGCACGAGACACTGGCGATCGCGATGAACCGGCTTGGCGGCCGGTCCAACTCGGGTGAGGGCGGCGAGGACGTCAAGCGGTTCGACCATGACGAGAACGGCGACTGGCGCCGCAGTGCGATCAAACAGGTGGCGTCGGCGCGGTTCGGTGTCACCAGCCACTACCTGACCAACTGCACCGACATCCAGATCAAGATGGCTCAGGGCGCGAAACCCGGTGAAGGCGGGCAGCTTCCGGGCAACAAGGTCTACCCGTGGGTGGCCGAGGTGCGGCACTCGACGCCTGGCGTCGGGCTGATCTCGCCACCGCCGCACCACGACATCTATTCGATCGAGGATCTCGCGCAGCTGATCCACGATCTGAAGAACTCGAACCCGCAGGCCCGCGTGCACGTGAAGCTGGTCAGCGAGAACGGTGTGGGCACGGTCGCAGCGGGCGTTTCGAAGGCGCACGCCGACGTTGTGCTGATCTCCGGCCATGACGGCGGCACCGGCGCCACCCCGCTGACGTCCCAGAAGCACGCGGGTGCGCCGTGGGAGCTCGGGCTGGCCGAGACGCAGCAGACGTTGCTGCTCAACGGTTTACGCGACCGCATCGTTGTCCAGGTCGATGGGCAGCTCAAGACCGGCCGCGACGTCGTCGTCGCCGCCCTGCTCGGCGCCGAGGAGTTCGGCTTCGCCACCGCCCCGCTGGTGGTGTCCGGCTGCATCATGATGCGGGTGTGTCACCTCGACACCTGTCCGGTCGGTGTGGCCACGCAGAACCCGGTGCTGCGCCAGCGGTTCACCGGCAAGCCGGAATTCGTGGAGAACTTCTTCCTGTTCATCGCCGAAGAGGTCCGCGAAATGATGGCGCAGTTGGGCTTCCGGACCGTCAACGAGATGGTCGGTCAGGTCGGCTCCCTTGACACCACCAAGGCCGCGGAGCACTGGAAGGCCTACAAGCTCGACCTGTCACCGGTGCTGCACGAGCCGGAGTCGGCATTCATGAACCAGGACCTGTACTGCAGCTCGCGTCAGGACCACGGCCTCGACAAGGCGCTCGACCAGCAGCTGATCGTGATGAGCCGCGAGGCGCTCGACTCCGGCACTCCGGTGCGGTTCTCCACCACCATCGCCAACACCAACCGCACCGTCGGCACGATGCTTGGCCACGAGCTCACCAAAGCGTATGGCGGCGAGGGCCTTCCCGACGGAACGATCGACATCACGTTCGACGGATCCGCGGGCAACAGCTTCGGCGCGTTCGTGCCGAAGGGCATCACCTTGCGGGTGTACGGCGACGCCAACGACTACGTCGGTAAGGGTCTGTCCGGCGGACGGCTGGTGGTGCGCCCGTCGGACAACGCGCCAGAAGACTACGTCGCCGAGCAGAACATCATCGCGGGCAACGTGATCCTGTTCGGCGCGACCAGCGGACAGGCGTTCCTGCGTGGCGTCGTCGGCGAGCGGTTCGCTGTGCGCAACTCCGGCGCACACGCCGTTGTGGAAGGCGTCGGCGACCACGGCTGTGAGTACATGACCGGCGGCAAGGTTGTCATCCTCGGGGCCACCGGCCGCAACTTCGCGGCGGGAATGTCCGGCGGTGTCGCATACGTCTACAACCCGAACGGCACGCTCGAGGAGAACCTCAACGCCGAGATGGTCGACCTCGATGAGATGGACGACGAGGACGTCGAGTACCTGCGCGGCATGATCGAGGCCCACGTCGACGCCACGGATTCAGCTGTGGGGCAACGAGTCCTCGCCGACTGGGAGAATGAACTGAAGAACTTCGTCAAGGTGATGCCGCGCGACTTCAAGCGGGTCTTGGAGGCGATTGCCAAGGCCGAGGAGACAGGCGAGAACGTCGACGAGGCGATCATGGCGGCTGCCAATGCCTGATCCCAAGGGCTTCCTCAAGTACACAGAGCGCGAGACCCCGCACCGGCGGCCCGTCCCGCTTCGCCTGCGGGACTGGAAAGAGGTCTACGAAGACTTCTCCCATGACGTGCTGCGCGAACAGGCGGCGCGATGCATGGACTGCGGTATTCCGTTCTGCCACAACGGATGCCCGCTGGGGAACCTGATCCCGGAGTGGAACGACCTGGTGCGCAACGACCGCTGGCGCGATGCGATCGAGCGGCTGCACGCCACCAATAACTTCCCTGAGTTCACCGGTCGGCTCTGCCCGGCGCCCTGTGAGGGGTCGTGCGTGCTCGGCATCAACCAGGATCCGGTGACCATCAAGCAGGTCGAGGTCGAGATCATCGACAACGCCTTCGACGCGGGCTGGGTCGTTCCGCTGCCGCCGGACAAGCTGACCGACAAGAAGGTCGCCGTCATCGGCTCCGGCCCGGCAGGGCTGGCGGCCGCACAGCAGCTCACCCGCGCAGGCCATTCGGTGACGGTGTTCGAGCGCGACGACCGCATCGGCGGGCTACTGCGCTACGGCATCCCCGAGTTCAAGATGGAGAAGCGGCACATCGACCGCCGTATCGAACAGATGGCGGCCGAGGGCACCCAGTTCCGGGCAGGCGTGAATGTCGGTGTCGACATCACCGCCGAAGAACTGCGGGCCGAATTCGACGCCGTGGTACTGGCAGGCGGCGCGACGGCGTGGCGCGACCTGCCGATTCCCGGCCGCGAGCTCGATGGCATCCATCAGGCGATGGAATTCCTGCCGTGGTCGAACCGGGTGCAGCAGGGCGACCCGGTGACCGATGACGATGGCTTACCGCCGATTCATGCCCATGGCAAGAAGGTCATCATCATCGGCGGCGGCGACACCGGCGCCGACTGTCTTGGCACCGTGCACCGCCAGGGCGCTGCCAGCGTGCACCAGTTCGAGATCATGCCCCGGCCGCCGGAGACGCGCGCCGACTCCACCCCGTGGCCGGTCTACCCGCTGATGTTCCGGGTGTCGTCCGCCCACGAGGAGGGCGGTGAGCGGGTGTATTCGGTGAACACCGAGGAGTTCACCGGCCACGACGGACGCGTCACCGCGCTCCGCGGCCACGAGGTAAAGATGGCAGGCGGGAAGTTCGAGAAGCTCGAGGGCACCGACTTCGAGATGGAAGCCGACCTTGTGCTGCTCGCGATGGGTTTCGTCGGTCCCGAACGGGAGGGACTGCTCGCCGACCTCAGCGTCGAGATCACCGATCGCGGCAACGTCGCCAGGGATGCGAACTTCGCCACCTCGGTGCCCGGCGTCTTCGTCGCCGGCGACATGGGCAGGGGCCAGTCGCTGATCGTGTGGGCGATTGCCGAGGGCCGCGCCGCCGCCGCGGGAGCGGACCGCTATCTGATGGGCAGCACCGCGCTGCCTGCGCCGATCAAGCCCACCGCCCTTCCACAGCGCTAAAGCGCCCGACACGCCCCCAAAAGCACGGCGTTTGCCGCTGCCCGCGCGACAGTAGTGGCGATGAGTGTGGATCGGCGCCACTTCCTGGTTGCGCTTTCCGTGGTGACGGTCGGGGCGATGGGCCTGACCCGGTGGAGCACGGGCGGACAGCAGCGGGCCGCAGAAGCCGTGCCGGTCGCCGTCGAACAACCGCCCGCGTTGCTGCCGCCCCCGCCGAAACAGGACCGCATCCCACTTCCCGGCGGCGGTGTCCTGACCAGCCTGCCCGACGGAGGCGACCTGCTGGCCCTGACGGTCGACGACGGGGTGAGCAGCGAGGTGGTCCGGCTCTACACGGAGTTCGCAAGGGATACCGGTGTGCGGCTGACCTACTTCGTCAACGGCCCCTACCGGTCGTGGACAGAGAATCGGGACCTGCTGCGCCCGCTCGTCGACAGCGGCCAGATCCAGCTGGGCAACCACACCTGGTCGCACACCGACTTGACGACGCTGCCGTTAACCGCTGTGGCAGAGGAACTTCGGCACAATCACGACTTCCTCTGGAAGACCTACGGCATCGATGCGCGGCCCTATTTCCGGCCGCCGTACGGCCAGCACAACGCGGACGTCGACAAGGTTTCCGGCGAGCTCGGGTACACCGCGAACACGCTGTGGTCGGGCTCGCTGGAGGACCACGTCGCGATACCGGAGGACGAGATCGTGAAGGCGGCCGATAGGTATTTCGAGTCGGGGGCGATCGTCATCGGACACCTCAACCACCCGTCGGTCACGCACGTTTACGGGCAGCTCGTCGACCTCATCCGCGCGCGCCGACTTCGCACCGTCACGCTCGACGACGTCTATATCACCGAACCTCATTAGTCACTTCTGTCTCAATAAAATCATCTGATGATTAATCGGCGCGCCTATTTCTGTTTGCCAGTTCTGAGGTATCTAATGACTTCATGAGGACACTGCGGTAACGTAGTGCCTCGGTTCAGCAATTGCTACACCGCAGGAGTGATCGACGTGTACCTCAACCCAATATCCCGCTCCCGGGTTAGTCGAATGGCCTGGTCATGGCTCCGTCATCCCGTCAAGTGCCGAGAGTTTCCCGCAAAGGCCGAGCGCCTGATCACCCCCGACGAGCTCGTCCGCTACGGGATCTAGCAACCTCAACACCACTCTGAATGCGACGTTACGTCGTGCTGTGACCGTTTCTTTGCCGGACCGTTATATTTCCGTTATCGTCACTTAACTTTGCTGCCGAGCTCACTTGGTCAGCAGCCCCGAGTCCCGTATCGCCTCCGCCAGCGGCTCGAGTACCGACGGGTGGTGCGGCGGAGGCAGATAGACGATCGCCAGATCCAGCCCCTCCTTGCCGAGCGCCCCTGCCACGTCGATCACCTTGGCGTACTCGAGGTCGGGCTCCAGCCGGACATGGGACGAAAGCGTGATCTCTTTCGGGTCGCGACCGATGTCCGCGCAGCGAGCGGCGAGCACATCGCGCTTGTGGGCGAACTCCGCAGGCGAACCTCCTGCGAAGTTCCAGTGGTCGGCGTAGCGGGCGGTGAGCGGGAGTGTCCGCTTCTCACCGCTGCCGCCGATGCAGATCGGCGGGTGCGGCTTCTGCGGGCCCTTCGGCTCGTTGCGCGCGTCCTTCAGCTGGTAGTACTTGCCGTCGAAAGTCGTTGTCTCGTTGCTCAACAGGCTGGTGAGCACCTCACACGCTTCTTCGAACCGGTCGAAGCGTTCCTTGATGGAGCCGAGCTCGATCCCGTAGGCGCCGGACTCCTCTTCGTTCCAGCCCGCGCCGATACCGAGCTCGAGCCGACCGTTCGAGACGATGTCCAGCGCCGCCGCCATATTGGCCAGCACTGCTGGATGGCGGTAGTGGATGCCGGTGACCAGCACGCCGACGCGAAGGCGCTTGGTCGCCTGCGCCAGCGCGGTCAGCGTGGTCCAGCCCTCCAGGCACGGGCCGGCGGAGTCGGAGAAGATGGGATAGAAGTGGTCGAAGGTCCAGCCGGACTCGAAGACGTCGATATCGTCGGCGGCCTGCCAGACGGCAAGCATGTCGTTCCAGGCGGTGTTCTGCGGGGATGTCTTGAAAGCGAATCGCACTGAACCAACCCTAGTCCCGTTTCGCTGTAGTTGAGCTGTCAGTCGGCTTCGCCGTATTCGTCGAACCAATAGGCCAGCTTGCCGCGTCGACTCACCGCGCGCAGCCTCCGTTCCGCGGCCGCTCGCGTCTTGGGCGTGGTGACGATGAGCAGCTCGTCGCCTGCCGCGATCCGCGTATCGGGCTGCGGGACGAACGTGTGTCCGTTCCTGATGATCAGCGTGATGACGCTGGGGTCGGGTAGCCGCAACTCGAGCACCATGACGTTGTGCAAGCGGGACGGCGGTGCCACCGTCATCGTCAGGAGCTCGGCCTCCAGTACGTCCAGCGGCGCCGACTCCACCTGGATCTCGCGCGTGGCCTCCCGCGGAATGAGGCCAAGCAGGCGGGCGAGCGTGCGCAACCCGGGTCCCTGCACCAACGTGTACACCACCACGAGGATGAAGACGATGTTGAGAAGGCGGATGGCGTCGGGGACGCCTGCCACGATCGGGAACGTCGTCAGCACGATCGGGACAGCGCCGCGCAGACCGGCCCACGACACGAAAACCTGCTCGCGCCAAGGGATCCGGAATGCTGTCAGAGATACCATGACCGACACCGGCCTCGCGATCAACAACAGAACCAGTCCGATGACGATCGCAGGCACCAACTCGGCGGCGAGATCGCTCGGGTCGACCAGCAGGCCGAGGAGGACGAACAAGCCGATCTGAGCGAGCCAACCGAGCCCTTCCGCGAATGACCGGGTGGCCGACCGGTGCGGTAGTCCGGAGTTGGCGAGCACGACCGCGGCCAGGTACGCGGCGAGAAAACCGCTCGCGTGCGCCGAACCCGCCGCAGCGAACGCGACCATGCCAATCCCGAAGTTGGCGAGAGGGTAGAGGCCGGACGCGGGAAGGGCGATGCGGCGCAGCGCGATTGCTCCGAGCAGTCCGCACCCCACCCCGATGGCGGCACCGACACCCAGCTCGTACACCAACAATCCGAGTGCGTGGGCAGGAGACAGGTCCAACGGCGTCGTACTGAATATCAGGACGAGGATGACGGCGGGTGCGTCGTTGAATCCGGACTCGGCCTCCAGCAGCCCGGCAACCCGCCTCGGCAGGGGCACCACGCGCAGCACGGAGAAGACGGCCGCCGCATCGGTGGAGGACACGATGGCGCCGAGAAGCAGAGCGAGTTGCCAGTTCATCCCGAGGAGCAGGTGCGCTCCTGTGGCCGTGATCACCATGCTGACCACCACCCCGACGGTGGCCAATATTCCCGCGGGCGCCAGCACCCGTCGCACGTCGGCGAACCGCGTCGTCAAGCCGCCCTCGACGAGGATGATCGCCAACGCCACCGTGCCGAGATGCTCGGCGAGCAGGTAGTCCTCGAAGTGCAGGCCAAGGCCGTCCTCGCCGACGACGACGCCGACGGCCAGGAACAGCAGGAGGCTCGGCAGGCCGACCCGGCTGGCCGCCCGGGTGGCGACGATGCTGGCCAACAGCACGAGCCCACCGGCCAGCAGCACCAGATACAGCTGCTGCAAGGTCATTTCATCCCGCAGTTAACCAGCACCGCGGCGCGTGGGTCACTATTAAGGCTGTGTTCCGAATCCGGAGGCGGTCTGCAGAGGTGGTCGAGCCGCCCGCAGGAGCGTCAGACGATGCGCGTCGGCATCGCAGGCGCGGGTGCGATCGGTCGTTCCGTCGCCCAGGAACTGCTCGCCTACGGCCACAAGGTCTTGTTGATCGAGAAAGACGTCACCAACTACGAACCGCAGACGGTCGCCGATGCCGATTGGCTGCTGGCCGATGCGTGCGAACTCGTCTCGCTCGAAGACGCCGGAATCGAGAGGTGCGACGTCGTCATCGCCGCGACCGGCGACGACAAGGTGAACCTCACGGCCTCACTGCTGGCGAAGACCGAATTCGGGGTGTCGCGGGTGGTGGCCAGGGTCAATGACGCGCGCAACGAATGGTTGTTCACCGAGGCGTGGGGCATCGATGTCGCGGTCTCCGCGCCCCGCGCCCTCGTTGCGGCGATCGAGGGCGCCATCGACATCGGCCACCTGGTGCGTTTGATGGACCTGAGGCAAGGCCAGGTCAGCTTGGCCAAATTGAGGCTGCCCGCCGACGACCCGATGGTCGGTCAGCGGGTCCGCGACGTACGGCTGCCCGACAACACCGCGCTGGCCATCGTCATCCGAGATGGTGGGGTCATTCTCCCGAAACCGGACGACGTGCTCGAGGCGGACGACGAGATGTTGTTCTTCGCAGGCGGCACGTCCGAGGACCAGGTCCGCGCCCTCGTTCACCAAGCCACGAAGCCGCTTCACAGTCGATGAGTTATCGCCGCCGCGCCGGTCTATACCGACATGATCGATTTGTCCCAGGCGTGCCAGCGCACCGCCGATGTGCTTTCGAATGTGACCGACGAGCAGCTCGCCCTGCCGACACCGTGCGAGAAGCTGCGTCTTGACGAGCTGGTGGCCCACGTCGGCGGGTTGGCAGCGGCTTTCACCGCCGCGGCGGGCAAGGAGTTCGGCCCGCTGACCGACACCCCACCCACCGACGGTGCTCAGATCGACGCCGACTGGCGCAGCGCCTACCCGCAGCGGCTGGCCGCACTGGCCGCCGCGTGGCAGGGCCCTGATGCGTGGCAGGGCATGACCCGCGCGGGCGGCGTCGAACTGCCTGCCGAGGTCATGGGTTCGGTCGCCCTCGCGGAGGTCGTCATCCACGGCTGGGACGTCGCCCGAGCCATCGGGCAGTCCTACGACAGCGATCCGGCGACGGTGCAAGCGTGTCTCGCCCACCTCGCGCAGTTCGACGCGTCCGGCACGGAGGGCATGTTCGGACCGGCTGTGCCCATTCCCGACGATGCTCCCGCGCTGGACAGGGCCATCGCGCTGAGCGGTCGGGATCCCGCTTGGCGAGCGCCGTGAGCGGGCACACTTGAGACATGGATCCGGTCCTCGCACTGCGTCAGATCGCGTATTACAAGGATCGGGCGCGGGAGGACTCGCGGCGGGTGATGGCCTACCGCAACGCGGCCGATATCGTCGAGGCGCTGAGCGATGCCGAGCGCGAACGTCACGGCGCCGCGAACAGCTGGCAGTCACTGCCCGGTATCGGGCCCAAGACGGCGAAGGTCATCGCCCAGGCGTGG
The DNA here is from genome assembly GCA_963734385.1 of uncultured Actinomycetota bacterium. Classification (GTDB taxonomy): domain Bacteria; phylum Actinomycetota; class Actinomycetes; order Mycobacteriales; family Mycobacteriaceae; genus Mycobacterium. The sequence continues at coordinate 250,730 of CAVTHR010000009.1, forward strand.
GCGGAACGGGAGCCGGACGCACTCGTCGAATTACGCTCGGCGGCAAAAGATCTCGGCGGCGGTGAGGTCAGAGCCGCGTTGCGCGGCGACTTGCACGTCCATTCCAACTGGTCCGACGGGTCGGCGCCGATCGAGGAGATGATGCTCGCGGCAAGGGATCTGGGCCACGAGTACTGCGCGCTGACCGACCATTCGCCGCGGTTGAGGGTCGCCAACGGGCTGTCGCCGGAGCGGCTGCGTAAGCAGCTCGACGTGATCGACGAACTGCGTGACACGGTCGCACCGATGCGAATCCTCACCGGCATCGAGGTCGACATCCTCGAGGACGGGTCGCTCGATCAGGAGCCGGAGCTGCTCGAACGGCTCGACGTCGTGGTGGCCAGCGTGCACTCGAAGCTGGCCATGGATGCGCCTTCGATGACACGCAGGATGATCAAGGCGGTGGAAAACCCCAACGCCGACGTGCTCGGCCATTGCACCGGACGGCTCGTCACCGGCGGCCGTGGGCAGCGGCCGGAGTCGAGGTTCGACGCCGAGAAGGTGTTCACCGCATGCCGGGACAACGGCACCGCGGTGGAGATCAACTCCCGGCCGGAACGGCGCGACCCGCCGACCCGGCTGCTGAACCTTGCACTGGAGATCGGCTGCCTGTTCTCGATCGACACCGACTCGCATGCCCCGGGCCAGCTGGAGTTCCTCGGCTATGGCGCGCAACGGGCGCTGGAGGCGAAGGTGCCGGTGGGCAGGATCGTCAACTCATGGCCGGCCGAGAAGTTACTGGAGTGGACGGCCTCGTAGGCTAAGCGATCGCGGCGGCCAGAACGCGGCCGGCGGAGATTCCGGTCGGTTGACCGGCGGCGCCCAGTACGGTCAGCTGCACATGATCGGCTCCCGCAGCGAGGTGCTCGCGGGCGCGCTCAATGATGTCGATCGGACGACCCCAGGCGACGAGCCGATCGACCAGCGAATCACCGAGTGAGGCGACTTCCTCTTCGTGAAAGCCTTGTCGGCGAAACGATCTGACATAGGCCGGAAGCGTCACCAGGAAACCAAGGGTGTTCCGCGCGGTCTTTCGTGCGCCCTCGGCATTCTCGTCAAGCACTGCGAGTACGCCGACGGCGAGAATGCGGTTCGGGCCCAAGCGGTCGCGAGCGATCTTGGTGTGGGCGGGTGTGAAGAGCATCGGTACAGCCCCGGCGAATCGATCTCGGGCCACGTCGAGCGCGCGTGGACCGAGTGCGGCCAGCACGCGGCGCTCGGTAGGTATCGCCGCATCCAGTTGGTCGACGTAGTCACCCAGAGCCGCGAGTGGACGAGGCCGATGCGGCGAGCCCAGCCCGACGAGCAGCCGGCCCGGCCACGCAGACTCGGCGCGCTGATAGAAGGATGCGACTGTCGCAGCGTCGTAGACCTCTGGCGAGATGATCGCTGACGCCACCGTCGCTCGTCTGGTGGCATCGACGAGATCGGTCAGCCGGTCGAGCCGGTCCAGTTGACCGCCAACGATCCACAGCGTGCCAAAGCCGAGTTGCTCGAGTTCCCTCGCCGCAGCGAGGTGGCTTCCGCCGGGTTCGTTGTCGACAGTGAAGCCGAACGTCCCCAGGTTCATACAGGCGAGCGTAGAACCTCAACGTCTGTTGAGGTCAACACCGGTCAGTCGGGCAGGTGCGGCATCTCAAGGCCCGAGTCGCGGCCGACTAGGACGCCGCGCGTGACCGCTGCGTTGCCGTAGCGGCTGCGTACCTGGTCCACCGCATCGTCGAGGGCCACGGTGTCGGCGTGTTCTTCGAACGGCAACTCCAACTGCTGCGCGCCCTGGCGATCGATGTTGGATACCGCGAAACCGACCAGCGTCAGACCTCTTTCGGCGATCAGCGGGTGCGCGGTCGCGACCAGGCCGCGTGCGGCTTCGAGGATGACGTCGGTCGACGCGGTCGCGCGCGGCATCGTGTGTGACCGGGTGGCGCGACCGAAGTCGTCAAATCGAAGCCGCAGCACCACCGTTCGGCCGGTGCGCCCGGCCTTGCGCATCCTGCGGGTGATCCGATCGATCAGGTTGATCACCACAGCGTCGACCTCATCGGCCGACATCGTGTTGCCCCGCCGGCCGAGGGCGCGCTGTGCGCCGACTGAGCGGCGGCGCACCCCGGTCACCACACGGCGCCGATCGATGTTGCGGGACAACGCAAAGAGCTGACGACCCATCGCACCGCCGACCATCGCGGCGAGCGTGGTCTCACCGAGCTCGGCGACGTCGGCGACGGTCTCGATGCCGTGCGCGTGCAGCTTCTCGGCGGTCTTGACGCCGACACCCCACAGCCTGCGCACCGGCAGGGGATGCAGGAATGCGAGCTCGCGGTCGGGTGGGACCAGCAGCAGCCCGTCCGGCTTGGCCTCCTGGCTGGCCACCTTGGCCAGGAACTTGGTGCGGGCGATGCCGACGGTGATCGGCAGGCCGACGCGGTCGCGAACCGCAGCGCGCAGCCACGCCGCGATCTCGACCGGTGTGCCCGACACCCGGCGCAGCCCGGACACATCGAGGAAGGCCTCGTCCACAGACAGCGGCTCGACCACCGGTGTGGTGTCGTGAAAGACCTCGAACACCGCGTCGCTGGCCTGTGAGTACGCCGACATCCGGGGCGACACGACGAGCGCGTGCGGGCACAACCGGCGGGCCTGGCGTCCGCCCATCGCGGTGCGCACGCCGTAGGCCTTCGCTTCATAGCTTGCCGCGAGCACGACGCCGCCCCCGACGATCACCGGCCTGCCGCGCAGCGCGGGGTCGTCACGCTGCTCGACCGACGCATAGAACGAGTCGAGATCAGCGTGAAGTATGGAAGCGCCTGCCGACACGAACATATGTTCGCATCGAGGTCTGACGAGTTACCGAGACTCGCCGTAAATGCTGGTGACCCAGATGTGCGTCAAGGTGTCGAGAAGCCGTTCCTGGGCGATCGACGGCTGTTCTTCGGTGAACGACGCAAACAGAGCGCGTTCGTTCATCAGGTACAACGCCGTTGCGAGATCGCGGGCCGGCAGGGTCGTCGGCGCAAAGCCTTCGGCGCGCCCGGCTTCGATCATGGCGGTGGTGCTGTCGATCCACTTGTCCATGAACGTGGCCAGCAGCTCGCGCACCTCGGGGTGAGTGGCTCGCACTTCGTGCGCGGCCCTGGTCACGCCCCGATGCCGGGCGAACGTGTCGAAGAAGACGCTGATCCCTGCGCGACAGATCTCGTAGAGATCGGTCGCGGGCAGGGACTGGGTGTGCTCGGCAAAGGCGACATCGGCCTCGTGAATCGCCCGTTTGAACAAGGCGACCAGAACAGCATCCTTCGACGCGAAGTAAAAATAGAAGGTCGGTCGCGACAAACCTGCGCCCTTGGCGAGGTCATCCACCGAGACCTCGGCGATCGACCGCTCTTCGAAGAGTCGCCTCGCAGTGTCGAGAATGGCCAGCTCACGGTCGTCACCCGAGGGCCGCGCGGCACGTCGGCCACGGGCTGCGCGGGGGTGGCTGGCGGTTGTCACAGAACATGACTTTACACGCTGTCGAAATTTTCAACACACTGTTGACTAATTCGACACGGCGTTGATAGCTTTACAGCATGACCGAATTTGTCGACGTCGTCATCGTAGGAGCCGGCATCTCCGGCATCAGCGCGGCCTGGCATCTGCAGGACCGCTGCCCAGACAAGAGCTATGTGTTGCTGGAGCGCCGCGAGAACCTCGGCGGCACCTGGGACCTGTTCAAGTACCCGGGCCTGCGCTCGGACTCCGACATGTACACGCTCGGGTTCCGGTTCAAGCCGTACACGAACGAGCAGGCGATCGCCGAGGGGCCGTCGATCCTGAACTACCTGAAGGAAGCGGCCGCCGAGAACGGCATAGACAAGCACATGCGGTTCGGCCAGAACGTGGTCGCCGCCGATTGGTCCGACGCCGACAACCGCTGGACACCTGCGCATCGAGAGCGGGGGCGAGGAGCGCGAGATCTCCTGCTCGTTCCTGTTCGGCTGCACCGGCTACTACAACTACGACGAGGGCTACACGCCCGACTTCGCCGGTTCGGAAGACTTCGAGGGCACCGTCGTGCACCCGCAACACTGGCCCGAGGACCTCGACTACCAAGGCAAGAAGATCGTCGTCATCGGCAGCGGCGCCACCGCCATCACCCTGATCCCTGCACTGATCGACTCGGGATCCGGTCACGTCACGATGCTGCAGCGCTCGCCCACGTACGTCGCCGGGATGCCCGACAAGGATCCGTTCGCCGCGCGAGCGAGCAAGTTCCTGCCGGAGAGCACGGCGTACGCGGCGATCCGCTGGAAGGCGATCATCCAGAGCACGGTGCAGTACCAGATCGCCAGGCGCTTCCCGAACGTCTTCATCAACGCACTGCGCAGGATGGGAGAGCGCAGGCTGCCGGAGGGCTTCGACTGGGACAAGCACTTCACCCCGAGCTACAAGCCGTGGGACCAGCGTGTGTGCCTCGCCCCGAACGGCGACATCTTCAAGAGGATCCGCAAGGGCAAGGCAGACGTCGTCACCGACACCATCGAGCGGTTCACGAAGACCGGTATCAAGCTGACGTCGGGTGAGGAGCTGGACGCCGACATCATCATCACGGCAACGGGTTTGAACATGCAGCTGCTCGGTGGGCTCAGGCCGACCAAGAACGGCGAAGAGATCGACCTGACGTCGTTGATGACCTACAAGGGCCTGATGTTCTCCGGCGTCCCCAACTTCGCGATGACATTCGGATACACCAACGCCTCCTGGACGCTGAAGGCCGACCTGGTCTCCGAGTTCGTCTGCCGGTTGCTGAACTACATGGACGCCAACGGTTTCGACCACGTCGAACCGCACCATCCCGGCGACACCGTGGAGGAGCTGCCGTTCATGGACTTCGCGCCCGGCTACTTCCAGCGGTCGGCGCACCTGCTGCCGAAGTCGGGGTCACGGGCGCCGTGGCGGCTCAAGCAGAACTACCTTTTCGACATGCGGATGATCCGTTACGGCAAGGTCGACGAAGAGGCACTGCACTTCACCAAACACCGTGTGCCGGTAGGCGCTTCGGTCTAGTTACCCGCCCGCGGCGACGACGACGATGCCGTCGTCGTCACTGTGGGCGATGTCGCCCGGCCCGAAGACCACACCGCCGAACTCGACCGGTACCTCACGTTGACCCTCGCCGGTCTTGGCGCTCTTGCGCGGGTTGGTGCCCAGCGCCTTGATACCGATGTCGAGAGTGCGCAGCGTCGCCGCGTCGCGAACCGCGCCGTTGATGATCAGCCCCACCCAGCCGTTTTCGACACCGAGGCCGGCGATGATGTCGCCGACCAGTGCACTGTGAACTGACCCGCCGCCGTCGATCACCAGCACGCCGCCGTTACCCGGTTCGGAGAGAACCGATTTCAGCAGCGCGTTGTCTTCGAAACACTTGACGGTGGTGATGGGCCCTGCGAACAGCGACCGGCCGCCGAACTGGCGCAGTTGCAGGTCGCAGCTGCGCACGTCGGGGCCGATGTCGTCGACAAGGTCGGCGGTGGGTCGAGTTCTGATGGTCACCGGTTATTTGATGCTAGCCACCACGATGTCGTGCAGGAACTGCGCCAGACCCGGCTCGACGTCGTCGTAGTAACGGGTGAACCGCTCGTCGGCCAGGTACATCTCGGCAAGGCATCGGTGCATTTCGTCTCCGCATTCGTAGAACCGCTCGATCGTTGCGCGGTGGCGCGCGGCCAGTTCGTTGGCGCGCGGTGAACCGGGTGCCACGCCGTCCCGCTTGGCCTCCGCCAACGCCGCAAGGAGCGCGTCGCCCTCGGCCTTGATCTGGATCCAGTCGTCCTTCGTGAACGTCGGCGGTCCGCTGCTGCGACTGGGCCCATGCATCGGTGTCCCCCCACCGCTGCTCGGCCTCGTCCGCATACTCCTCGCTGAATGCGGTGGTGCCGAAGATCTCGACCTGTTCCTCCGCCGAGAGCTGAATGCCCTTACGGTGTGCGTTCATCAGTTCCTCCACTGCTTTGACGGTGTCCTGCAGCCGGCCGGCCTGTTCGGTCAGCAGCGCATGCTGGCGCTGCAGATGGGCGACCACATCGGCGTCGGCGTCGTCGAGCAGTGTGCGGATCTCGTCGAGCGGCAGCCCGACGGACCGGTACACCAGCACCAGATGCAGCCGTTCGATGTCGGCGTCTGTGTAGCCGCGATAGCCGGCCGGGGTACGGACGCTCGGCACCACAAGACCGATGTGGTCGTAGTGGTGCAGGGTGCGGACGGAGACACCCGTGATGGTGGCTACTGCTCCGACGGTCTTGGCGTCCATGCCGCCACTATCGACCCTGACGTCGCGTGAGGGTCAAGTCGATTGTCAGTCGTCGCCGTGGCGCCGGGCGACGAGCACCAGCAGGATGGCGAGCACGCCCGCGGCGATGGCCGCGGCCAGCGGCAGCCGCGACTGGTCAGGCCCGACCAACGGCACGGTATCCCGTCCCACGGCCGGGTTGCCCGCTGCGGCGACCGCCGATTTGGCTTGCGCAGCAGTTTCTTTGGCTGCATCGGCAATGTTGCGATCGCCATTGGTGTCGGCGAGCTTCGGCGCTGCTTTGGATACCGGCCTTGGTGGCACCTTCTTCGCGACCGCCTTCTTGGCAGGTTTCTTGGCGGGCGCGCTCTTCTTGGCCGCCTTCGCAGGGTCTTCTTCGGCGTCTTCGCGGGCGCCTTCTTCGCGGCCTTGGCCGGTGGCTTCTTTGCGGGAGGGGGTGGTGGCTGCGCTGCGGCGGGCGGCGGGGTATCCGGTGACGGGGGACGCCGGCTCCGGTGCGGGCGGGGCAGGGGGTGCGGCGTCGGGCTTTTCGTCGGGTCGATCCTGCTGGTCGGCCATCTGGCTGCTCCTTTGCAGTGTCTCGTCCTCAATCGATTCAACCCTAACCGGCAATGGCAACAGGCGCGGCGGCCATGGTCAATGCCACCGTCATGATTGCCAGCTCGGTCAGTGACCGCGATCGTGACACGTAGGCGGTGATGCGGTGCGCTTTTGCCGCGGGTAGCCAGCGGGCGCGGTTGCGCCAGGCCAGCATGATCAACACAACGGTGAGTGCGATCTTGATCAGCAAAATCCGGCCGTACCCGGTAGCGAACAACTCCGAGGGTGAGTCCACCGCTATGACCGCGCCGGTGAGCCCACCGGCCAGCAATGCGATCACGCACAGCAGCGACAGCTCGAGAACCGCGGCAGCACCCGTGCCCACTGTCCGCGGTGCTCGACGGTCAACACCATTGCCGCCAGCAGCCCGCACCACAGCGCGGCGGCAAGTGCGTGGATCGCGATGGCGACGGCACCGAAGGAACTGGCCGACATGTGGCCCCCGATCGTGCGCGCGACCAATCCCGCCGCTGCGATTCCGGAGACCGCAATCGCGGTGGGCGGGGTCCGCGGACCCACGACGGCGACCAACAGCACCAATCCTGCGGCCGCGACGCTGAACAGGCCCGACCGGCCTGCCGAGGTGACGACCGTGAACTCCAGCGTCGTGGAAAGTCCGACCCGGGTGGCGGGTACCGCCGCGGCGTCGGCCGCGCTCACCACAAGCCGGCACGACTCGGCGATGAGCCAGAAGCCTGCCGCGACCGCGAGCGGGCCCCGTGCGGTGCGGATGAGCTCGTCGCGGTAGCGCCCTGCATCGAGCATCGGCACCGCCGCCAGCCCGAGTGTCACCGCGGCCGCGCAGTCGGCGAGGGCACGCACCACGGTGGCGGCCGGTGCAGCCTGTGGATAGGCCGACGCCCACGCTGCCATCGAGCCCCGACCACGACGGCTGCACCGCAGGCTGCCTTCGCCCGGCGGGTCACGTGCTTCGTCGCGCCGTCCACCAGATTCCGGCACCGATGATCAGCGCGCCGGCAACGAGGAAGGGCCACACCGGAATCCCTCCGTCTCCGCTTTGGTCGGCCTGCTTCGCAGCAGGCGGACCTGGCGTGCCGGTGGACGCCGCAGTGAGCCGAAACGACCATGAACCCGACACCGGATGACCGTCGGCGGACGTGACGCGGTAGTTCACGGTGTAGCTGCCGGAGGGGCCGAGCGGGCGCACGCCAACGCTGATCACCGCGCCATGAACCTGCGGATCGCCTGCCGACCACAGATTGCCGTCGGGGCCGACGACTGTCATCGCGGCGAACTGCGGCTGCAACTCCTCGTTGAACGTCGCGCTGACCTGCTGCGGGCCCGGGTCAGCGCGGCATTCTCGGCGGGATCGGTCCCGATGCGGGCGGCATGGGCCGACGCGATCCCGGCACCGGCCAGGCCCATCGCCGCCACCAGGGTGGCGACGACGGCGACCAGACAGGCGCGGATCATGTCCGTCGCCGGGCGACGAACGCCGCGGCGATACCAACCGCGGCCAGGATGATCGCGCCACCGGCGAGCCAGCGCGCGGAGTTGTCGGCGGTGGCGGTCACAGGCGCCTGCACCATCATCTGGTGGTCGTCCGACCCGGCCGACGCAGTGCCGGTCAAGCTCAGCACCGGCGCAGGGTATTCGGGTTCACCGCCGCCCGGCAACGGCCGCTGATCCCAGCGCACCACCGTCCCGTCGGAGTAGGTCTGTGTCGCCGGGAAAGCGACGCTGTCACCGTCGGGCAGCTTGACCGACAGCCGGAACAGTGCGAACTGGTCGGACGAGATACCCACATGGGGTCCGCCGTCCAGGTCACCGAACTGACGGTGCCCGCCGCCTTGTCCCGCTCGAGTCCGGTCGTCCAGCCGGGCATCAGCTCGGTTCGCGCTGACGCCAGGTTGGGCAGCTTGACGCTCAATTTCGTTGTCAGAGCGCCGTTGTCAGACTCACCAGGAACCCGGAACGTGACCACCGATGTGGTGCCCGGTGCGGGATTGTCGGCATCGACGCGGACGTGGGCAGCTGCGGGGGCTGCGCCGGACAGCAGTCCGACGGACAGCACTGCCCCGGTACTAGCAGCGGTGATGAGGGCGCGCTTGGGCGCCCGGGTCGGGAAGCGCATTCGATTGTCGCTTTCTTGGTGTCGAAGGGTTCGGATGGTCAGCGTGTGCAGCCGACCGGCGGACCCCGATGTGACACGGACGCGGCAAGCGCAAGAGCCGAACGCAGCGGTTGGTCTGCTCCGGCGGTGACGACCAACGGCCTGCCGGGTATCGGCGCGACGATGGCGCGGACGGTCACCACGACAGCGCGGGCCACCGCGCGGCAGAGCCGATCGCCCGCCGAGATGAACATCGCCCCTGCCGCCACCACCGTCGCGTGCGCGACGAGCATGGCGGGCGCTGGGAAGTCGGGCCGCCATGGCTATGGCCTGCCACGCTCAGCATCAGGTGGCCGACCAGCTGGCTCGCTGCGAGAAGGCCGAGGAGCACGCGCACGTCGGCGGTGCGGGCGACGGTGGCTGCCAGCCCGCCGACCGTCGCGGCCAGCACGGCCAGGAGCACCACGGCCGCGCCTGTCGGCGCACCGCCGCCTGCGACGCCGTGGGCGGCGACGGCCAATGCCGCGGTGAGCAGTCCAGAGGCCGTCCCCCGCAGGCGGGCGGCGGCTTTCGACGGCGCAGCGATCACGGCTGGTCAGGCCACGCCGAGCCGGGCCATCAGGTCGGCGTCGATTTCGTCGAGCTGCTTCGAGATCGAGTTGTGGGCGGTACGGCGATTCGCCGAAGGCATGTTCTCGGCCGCCGTAACGGCTGCCGACAGATCGTTGAGCCGCTCGTTCACGGCGGCGACGAACTGCTTGGTCTCGGCGTCCTTCGGATTCTTGTCGGCCACCAGGCGCAGCGTCTGCTCGGCGCCGGCTATCCGGGCCGACAACTGTGCGCCGTGGCCGGAGAACTGGCCGAGCTGAGTCAGCGGAACTCCCAGCCGGTCCGCCCGCCTTTCGTCGAGCAACCCGCGAGCGGCCATGGCGGCGCGGTATGCCAACGGCACGACCACGGGCGCCAGCAGCCGGGTAACCGTGAGCGCTCGGCGAATCCGTGTCGGGGACAGCAGCTTGCCGTCGCGGACCGCCTTGAGCTCGGTTTCAGCAACCTTCAGCGCGGTCCTGTCGCTTTCCCGTTGCGCGCGTAGTTGGGCCCTCAGCGCTTTGGTCTCGGCCTTGTGGGCGACCTTGATGCGACGGTTCTCGGTCTTCGCCGCGAGCTTGGCTTCGAGCTTCGCTTTGGCCTTGATGGCACGGGCCTCAGCTCGCCGAGTAGCGCGGCTTTTCCGTCGCGTGAACAGGCCCATCCCGGCCGCCTTCCGGTCAACTTGTCACCCAATTACGCCATTCGTATCCGCAATGGCGCAGCACAACACTATCGCCCTGGCGCTGGCGCCCGCTTGTGCGCCCCGCTAGGGGTGGGGTTCCGTCCACTAGCAAACGTGAACGGCGTATGGTGTGACAATCGTCGCAACCGTCAATCGGTGTGCGGGCTGCGAGTTGAGAGGTGGTGACCGATTGGCTTCGTGTGCGCGTGTCGCCGCGTCGGCATGCCTCCTCGCATCTGGCCTGTTCCTCGGCGGGGCAGGCGGCGCGATGGCGCTTGCCGACCCCGAACCTGGCAATGAAAAGACCGTCGACCGGCCAGCCAACGATTCGATCGGCGACTCAATTCGCGAAGCGCTCGGCAACGGCGAGAAGGCATCGGTGCCCCGGCGCCCTCCACAGATCCAATGGGGAAACGGCCGGCCGGGGAAGCCCGGTGAGGAGAAGCCGCTGCCCGGGGGTGAGAAACCGCCGACAAAGCCCGGCGAAGTCGAACCGCCAATAAAACCAGGCGAAGGTGAACCGCCGACCAAGCCACCAGAGGGTGAACCGCCGTGTGACGAGGACCCCGGGACTGGCAATCCCCCACCGAGCGCAAACCCACCGCAGAGCGGTGGCGGTGGCGGCGCCATCGTCCAGCTCCCGAGCTACAAGCCACCGAACGTCCCGGACATGCACCTGCCCGACGAACTGCAACCGGGCGAGCCCGGCGGGCCCGCGGTGCTTGACGCCGGTGCGGGTGTGGCGGCGGCCGGGATACCCGTCGGCCCCGCAGCTCCCATCGTGTTGCCGGTCATCGTCGCGCCACCGATCGGCCTCGGTGCAGGCGCGGGAGGAGCAGGCACACCTGGAGGCGCTCCGCCTGGACCGCCGCCCGGTGCGCCACGCGCCGTCACCGCAGAGCCGTTGGCCGGACGTGTCCCGCCGCCGGCGAACGCGGGCAGCAACGCCCCGGTGCCTGCGTCGTCCTACCGGATCGGATATACCGAATATCTGCGAACCGCCGGATTGCCGCAGGTCGCGGCATTGGCGGTGCCAGGCCTTGCGGGCATTCTCGTGCTCACAGGTGCGGGGGGATTGGTTGGGTATCGCCAAGCAAAGGCAGGCCACGCCGTGCGAGTAGGTAGCACAGCACGATTCATGAGGTAGTAGTACAAACTGCCCCCTGAACCGGGGTGGGCAGCGCATAGTGGATTCGTCGAGAGGGGGATATATGCCTGCGAGTCGTCGTGTTACCCGCGCAGTCAGTGACGTGCTGGATCTCGCCCCGCGACGCGGTGAAATCTCGTTGCCCCGGCTTGTCGACGCCGTCAGCGAGGACCGCAAGCGGCCGATCGATCTCAAGATGTCAGATCTACCTCCCGGAGTGTGCGGGCAGTGGCGCCAGTACGCCGACCGCGATGTCTTCCTCATTCAGAAGGGTCTGCCCGCCTGGGATCGCACGTTGGCCCATGAGCTCGGTCATCTGGTCCTCGGCCACGAGGGCATCCCCGTCGTGCAGGCGGCGCGGCAGGAAACGGAATTCGCCAGCTCCGACCTGATCGGGTACATGCTCAACCAGCGCACCGGCTGCATGGGACCCAGCGGCGAGGACGCCGAGCAGGAAGCGGAAGACTTCGCCGCACTGCTCATATACCGCCTGGGCAGGCTGCCCTCCGACCGCTCCTCGATTGTGCAGGTTCGGCTCGGAGAGGCGTTTGGTTGATCATCTGGGTGATCGCCGGTCTGCTGGGTCTTGCTACCGGCTTGCGCATCGGCTGGGCCCTGGTCAACAAGCAGTCCCTTGTCAGCACCGCGATGATCCTGGCGCTCGGCAGCCTCGGGATCGTCGCCGCACTCAACTGGCAACCGCTCACGCTGCTGCTGGACACGCTGCTGCACTGGCCCAACATCTCGATGGGTCTGTCCCAGGTCGCGTTGGTCGCCTGCGCCGCGGGCAGCTGCGTGATGATCACGACGGTCTCGTCACCGCGTAAGCCCGCCATCCTTCGTCGCATCGCGATGTGGCAGTACGGCGTCGCCGTCGTCATCGCCATCGCGACCCTGGTGACGTTCTTCGCCGCGGGCCAGCAATCCGAAATGTCGCCTGGGGAGTATCTGAGACGCAACCTCGGCTCCACCGGCACGTCGTTGCCGTGGCTGCTGCCGCTGTTGTATGTCCTGCTGGCGCTGACCCTGGTGTCCTGGGCCGGGATGCGGCATTCGAACCGGACCAGGCGCGGACGGGCGCTTTTCGTGTTCACCGTCGGCATCGTGCTGATCGTGTTGGCCAGCGCCTTCTTCTTCATCCGTGCGGTGGGCACCACGCAGTTCGTCGGTGTCGGTGCCGCCGCCACGCTGCTGGGCTGCGCCATGCTGGTCGTCGCGGCCGGGTCGCTGCTGCCAAGCGTCGAGGACTGGTTCGGTGCGCGCCGCGAACTGCGGACCATTGCCCCCCTGCTCGACGAACTCGGCCGTCGCCATCCGGACGTCGGCATCGGGGTGCGTCCGCGCGGGCCGCTGGTCTTCCGGGTCGCCGAGCGGATGTCGCTGATCTCCGACGCGCTCTTCCTCGAGGCGACCGCGGCAGACACCTCTCGACGGCGCCCGGTGGATGCCACCGGCGGGATGTCGAACGTCGACGTCGAGCAGGAACTCGAGCTCGCCGACATATCCGATGCCGAGACGCCGTCGGTGTCGCCCGAGGAACAAGCGCACACCATTGCGCAGTGGATTTATGCAGGCCGATACGGACGAGCGAGGCGAGACGCGCCTCGTTCCCGGGCCTGGGATGGTTGCGCCAGCCGACGTCCTACTCGGACCGGGAGTGGATCCTGGCCATCGCGAAGCAATACCGCCAGCTGGACCGCGCCGGCGCAGCCGGTCATCGGCTGACCGTCGTCGCAGATTACTTCGCCGGGTGCCGCATTGCGGCGTCCCGCGGGCTAATCGTCGAGGTGCTCCCTGCGGCGCAACTCGTCAACCTTCTGAACGATGTCCTGTTGCGCCTCAGCGGATAGGCCAACAGTCCGTGCCGCAATACGGCGGACGCCCTCGTCGCGCATATTGGCGAGCCACAACAATTCCTTGTCCAGCTTCTCGTAGTACTCGTCGTCGGTGAAGTAAGCCGGCTTGATACGGAAGAAGTTGGCAAGGGCGGCCATCGTAGCGGCGGAGGGATTCGTTCGGTTGCCTGAACGCAGCTGAGAGAGATACGGAGCCGACATCGTGATGCCCTCTGACTTGAGAGCCGCGATCACCTCAGCTGACGTATGCGGGCCACGACCGGGTGGGTAAACCGTGTCGAACAGGCGGTTTAGACGATCGGCGAACGTCTTGCTCATCGATTTGACCTCCACATGCTGGCTGAGCGGACTAATTAGGCGGCGTATTTGCTGACCATCGTAGCGAGAGTTGTGCCAACAACCAAGTGCAAACCACGTAAAAGTTAACCCGGCTTTTCCTTCAAGGGGCTCGATACCCCGCTAAGCAGGACGTTTAGACCATATCTCATCGATGTCTCATGATGTGGTCAAGCAAATTTTGACGGATGCGTAGCTTTTCCTTAGCTCATGGCGTCGTGACCATTGGCTATTGGCTCGCCATCGCGTCTTCGGGCAACGGGTGGCACCGGCCTGTGAGCGGATCCCAGCGTTTGCTGATTTTGCGGTTTCCGGGATCACCTCCCGACGAAGTGTGGGGTCGGGACGCGGCCTCGGAATTGCCAGCAGGAGATCAGGCCGGTTTCGGCGACGATTCCCGCGGCTCCTCCGTCGACGCCGCTGCGCGGCGCGCGCGACGCAGGCCGACCACGCTCACGGTTACCGCCACCGCGGCGACCGAGCCGGTTGCCGCGATCGCGAGCCACCGCAAGCCGATGGCGCCGTCGAAGAGCATCCACAGGCCGAACAGCAAAAACAGCACCGCGGCCATCCGGTGCAGCATCCGCTCGGGCAGCCGCTTGTGCAGCAGGGCGCCTGCCGCGATCGCGACACCGTCTGCGAGCACCATGCCCACGGTCGCGCCGATCCAGACGCCTGCCCAGTTGTAGTCGCTGGCGAGGGCGACCGTGGCCAGCATGGTCTTGTCGCCGAGCTCGGCAAGGACGAACGAGGAGACCACGGCAAGCAGGACGTGACGTGGCTCTGCGACGGTGCGCACCCCGTCATCGCCGCGGTCCCGGCCGTCCCGCCAGGTCCACATCGCGAACAGCAGGAAGACGACTGCTGCGGCGAACGCGATGGGACGCTCCGGCAGCGTCAGCCCCAGGAAGTGTCCGATCGTCACGGACAGTCCGTGCACCAGGAACGAAGCGATACCCACCCCGGACAGCACCACCCACCAGCGATGACGCAGGGCGTACGTCATCGTCATGAGCTGGGACTTGTCGCCGAGTTCGGCGAGGAAGACGACTCCGAGACTGACGAGCGTTGCGGCTAGCACTGGGAAAACCTTTCGACGCGTCGCCCGACGGCCGAAATGATGAATGCCGTCGGACATTCGGTCGAAGGTCTCGCCCACCGCTTGCTTCACGGTTCGCCGGCCGGGCTGTGCGCCAGTATGTCGACACGACGATTTGGGGCTACTCCCCTTCGCTGATGACTCCAACGATAACGACTGATCGCGACGTCCGCCAGCGCAGAGCGCAAGTTCGGGCACCCGTATTCTCGATTTCGCGAACCAGACTAAAGGCTTCGAAATGCCTTATGCGGCAAGGAGCATCGCCAGTATCGCAGTATCGGGATGGCTGATCGGATCGATGCCGACGCGACTTACCATCGACGTGATGGTGCCGTCGGATTCGGCTTCCACCCATGCGGCCCGGTGTTCGAGGCCGAGGTGTGGAAGCCCAGGCAGCAGAACGCAGCCCGACGCGGCACCCGAACACTCCGGAAGCGAGGGAGTGGTCTCCGACGGTGGATGCAGCATGAGGAGCGCGGGCGGTTGATGGTCGGCGAAATACCCCGGCGGCACGGCGCTTTCACCGACGACGGTGCCCTCGGCCATCACCAGTCCCACAGTGCCAGGTTCGGGTGAATCGGGAAGTTCCTCGCGGGCCCCGAAAATGGTTGTGGTGGAGAGCAATCCAGGAAGAGAGGCGACGCGTACGGCGACTCTCAGCACCTGCGCCCACTCTTTGGTGGAGTCCGGCCAGCGCCCCGACACCACGAAACCCTTGAGTGATCCCCGCGAATGAAAGGGCGCGATTTCGATCGCCCGACCAGACCCTTCCATTTCGCCTCCGCGACATCGGTGTTGGGACATTGCCCCGACACGCCACTGGGTCGATCCGCTCAGCATGAGCCAGCAGTGCCTAGCACGCAAGAGGACACGAGTGCTAACGGTCGACTTTGCTTCTCACCGTCCACACCACTCGGTAGGAGCCGGCCGCCTGCACCCAACCGAATTGCCGCGAGTCGACGACCCCCGGTGCATCGGGGTTGTCGGAGCGAGCCTCGAAAGTTGCGCCCCTGACGTCACCCACTCGCTTGACGAGCCAACGCGAAGACAGCGTCGGGTCCCGGAAGACCCGCAATTGGCCGCTTCGGACCTCGCCGCCGCGCAAGGCAATGAGACCGTCGCCGGGCCGCAGTGCGGGGCGCATCGAGTCCTCGACGACGGCGAACCTTCGCAGCGGCCAGTGCAGCAGCGGATGGTTTCCGTCCACGTCGAAAGGGTAGGTTAAAGCCATGCTGCAACGACTTTTCGCCAACGCCACACCTGCCCACGCCCACTGCGATCTGTACTGCGGCGTCTACGACCCCGCGCAGGCCAAGATCGAAGCTCTCTCATGTAAGAAGACGCTCGAGAAGTACGCGGATTCGGACGACGAGCACTTCAAGACTCGCGCGATCATCATCAAGGAGCAGCGCGCCGAGGAGGTCAAGCATCACCTGATGGTGCTGTGGGCCGACTTCTTCACCAAGGAGCATTTCGACCGAGTTCCCCAACCTGCACCAGCTGTTCTGGGACGGCATTCACGGCGCGGGCGAGGTGAAGAAGTCGCTCGACGTCGCCGAGGCCGACAAGCTGCTCAAGACGATCGACGAGATCGCCAAGATCTTCTGGAAGACCAAGAAGGCCGAGGGCATGGGCGTCTACCCACCCGCCTGAGAATCGAAAATGCGGCCCTGGCCCTCAGCTGCGAGGGTCCAGGGCCGTTTTGCTTGAGAAGTCTTCAGAACAGAACGATGAGGGCGAGGATGCCCAGCAGCACCAGCGCGATCAGCCCGGCGCGCACGCAGGCCATGAGCTGGCCACGCGTGTACGAGTGAGCGGATGTCTGCCACTCGGACGACGCAGCGGATCCGGAACCGTATGGATGAGACGTCATCGAATGCTCCTGGCCACCACGATCAATTACCCACCCCCGTGAGATCTGTCACAACCCAATGGCTGTGACGCCGATCATAGCCCTACGCCAGGCGTCGGAGAAATCGGCGCAAGCGGGGTGCTCCAGCGAAGGTTAGAAGGGCAAGCAATTTCGCTCAGAGCCGCCGAACCTGTTGATCACTGTTCGGTAACGACGCCAGGTTATCCACAGGATCGCCAAGCGGTTGCACAGATTCAGAAGCTCACACGGGCTTTGCGCCGATGGAGCCCTGTGGATGAACCTGTGGAAACTGTGGATAGGTGCACATTGCTGCTTGACGTGTGTCGAGGCGCATGGGCCCCTGGTGGCATGAGGACTGGGACGCGCATCACACCGGGCAAACTGACCGGGCCGACTTTCCGCCGAGCCGTCGCTAGGCTGGTCCGATGATCCAGGTGTGTTCCCGGTGCGGGACGCGGTGGAACGTGCGCGACCGGCAGCGAGTCTGGTGCCCGCGTTGCAACGGCTCCCTGCTGGCGCCGTCGGCCCCTGCGCCGCATTCGGAGTGGAGCGCCCGCCCGACAGCACCGACGCTGCGCCCGAGGCGGTCAGAACGGGCAGAACGGTCCGCATCGGCTGCCCCCGGGATACCGCTGGATCGCTGTCCGGCCTGGCGCTGCACCGCCTCCGCGACGGCGCAAGCGCCATCAGGGACCCACCCCCCGTTACCCGATGATTCCCCGCTGGGGGCTGGCGGAGCACTTCGATACCGCCGACCTCGAACAGCAGCCCGCGCCGCGCCGGGGGCCCTCGCTTGCAGCGATGCGCGCCACGCTGCTCGCGACGATTGTGGTGCTCGGCATCGCCGCGCTGGTGCATGTGGTGCGATACGTGTTGCTGATCGTCAACCGCAGCGTGCTGCTCAATCCGGTGGTGGCGTGGATGGCGACATGGTTCGGCGTTCTGGTCAGCGCGGCAGCCATTTTCCTGGTGATCGCGACCGTGGTCTTGCTGACCAACTGGCTGATCGCCCGCCGATCGGCGGCCTTCAAACATGTTGGGCGACAAGAGCATCGACCGCTGTGGGCACTGCGCGCGGGCTGCCTTGTGCCGTTTGTGAACCTGGTGTGGGCGCCGGTCTTCGTCCTCGAATTGGCCAGCGTCGAAGACTGCCTCGCCCGGCTTCGCCGGCCCATCGTGGTGTGGTGGGTTGTGTGGGTGCTCAGCACGGCCGTGTCGCTGTTCTCGATCGCGACGAGCTTCACCACCGACGCTCAGGGCATCGCGGACAACACCGTCACCACGATCGTCGCCTACCTCATCGCGATGGCGGCGATGGTGCTGACCGGCCGAGTACTCCTCGGCTTCGAGAGCAGGCCCGTTGAGCGGCCAGCCAAGCGGTGGGTGATCGTCGCCGACCAATCTGGGGGTGAATCCGCCGTTCCGGTTGAGTCAGAAGGCCAGAACCCGGCAGCATAGCCGTATGAACTCGGGCGACGCCGAAGCCGGCCAGGGGCTCGGCCGTCACCCCTTCGTGGTGGCTCACCGCGGCGCCTCAGCGGATCGCCCGGAGCACACGCTGGCCGCATATGAGCTTGCCCTGCAAGAGGGCACCGACGGCGTGGAATGCGATGTCCGGCTGACCAGGGACGGGCACCTGGTGTGTGTGCACGACCGCCGGGTGGACCGGACGTCCAACGGCGCCGGCCTGGTCAGCGAGATGTCCCTGGCGCAGCTGAAGGAACTGGATTTCGGGTCGTGGCACGCCAGTTGGCGGGCCGACGGGTCGCAGGGCGACACGGGGCTGTTGACCCTCGATGACCTGGTGTCGCTGGTGCTCGATTGGCACCGGCCGGTGAAGATCTTCATCGAGACCAAGCATCCGGTGCGCTATGGCGCGTTGGTGGAGAGCAAGGTGCTTGCACTGCTGCACCGGTACGGCATTGCCTCTCCCGCATCGGCGGACCTGTCGCGTGCGGTGGTGATGTCGTTCTCGGCGGCCGCGGTCTGGAGGATCCGGCGGGCGGCGCCGATGCTGCCGACCGTCCTGCTCGGCGAAACCTCCCGCTACTTGGGCGGCAGCGCGGCCACCACAGTTGGGGCCACCGCGGTCGGGCCTTCGATCGCGACGTTGCGCGAACACCCCGAACTGGTCGACCGCGCGGCTGCGCAAGGACGTGCGCTGTACTGCTGGACGGTCGACCATTACGAAGACGTCCGGTACTGCCGCGAGCTCGAGGTGGCCTGGGTGGCGACGAACCACCCAGGACGGACCAAGGGCTGGCTGGAAAACGGGCTCACCGAAGCCGGGCGCGACTAGCGGACAGCGCCCGCGTCGAGCACCTCCTTGGGCACCGGTGCGTCCGCCCTCAGCGCGGCGAACAGCTGGTCGGCGAAGTCCTCGTCCCACACCACGACCGAGCCCGAGTCGCTGCCGGTGAATTCGCCGATCGGCACGGTGGTCGTGATGGTCTCGCCACGCAACGCCCACGCCAGCCTGGCGAGATCGGTGACATGGGCACCCGAGTCCACGGTGAGCGCATTGGTGGCGGCGTCGGCCGTCGAGTACCAGCGCAGCGGGTTGAGTGCGACGGCGGGGCTGGCCGCGCGGTGCAGCAGGTCGGACATGAACTGACGCTGGTTCACCATCCGGTCGAGATCGGCCCGCGGGGTCGCCCTTGTACGGACGTAGCCGAGCGCGTTGCGACCGTCGAGCTTCTGGCACCCGGCGGGAAGTTCGATGCCTGCCAACGGATCTGAGATCGGGTCCGCGGGACACACCGTCACGCCTCCTACGGCGTCGACGAGGGCCGCGAACCCGTCGAACTCGACCTCTGCGTAGTGGTCGAGCCGCACACCCGTCGACTGCTCGACGGTCTGCGCCAGCAGCGGGGCGCCGCCGAGGGCGAATGCGCTGTTGATCTTGTTGCTTCCGTAGTCGGGGATCTCCACGTAGGAGTCCCGCGGTATGGAGACCATGGTCGTCGGCGTGCTCGACCCGAAGGCCGGGACGTGCACCATCATGATCGTGTCGGTGTGGCCGTTGCCGATGTCGCCCCCGGTGGTGAGCTCGGCCTGCTGTTCGGGCGAAAGTCCCTGCCTGCTGTCCGATCCGACGAGCAGCCAGGTGGTGCCCTTGCCTTCGGCGGGCCGGTCAGCGTAGTCGGACAGCGCGGCGATTCGGTGCAGCTTGGTGTCGACCCAGAACGCGGTGCCGACCACTCCGGCGACGGCGAGGACGAACACCAGGAACACTGCGAGCACTACGACGGCGCAGTCGGCGCTTGCGTCGCGGCGGTTGTGACGGCGGTTGTCGCACAACCGGATTCGGCGGTCGATAGGCCGGTGGCGGTGGCGGCGGTGAGGGGGACCCCGCCTTGGCGGGGTCGGGGGATTGGGCGGCCAGGCCGGACGTGGCCGATAGTTCGGATCCCGCCGGATCACCTGCGACGGCTCGCGCCGACGAGGGGGCGGAGGCCTCCGGTCACCGGTCACAGAGAGAATGTACGCGGCCTGTTACTTCAACCAGCCAAGATGGCCCGCCAAGAGGACATACCCGACGAACGCCACCGTGTCTATCACGCCGTGCGCGATGACCAGCGGCCACAGCCGCCCGGTGCGCCGCCACGCGTAGCCGAACACCACACCCATCGCGGCGTTGCCGAGTCCGGCGCCCCAGCCCTGGTACAGGTGATACGCGCCGCGCAGCAGGCTGGTGGCCACCAGCGCCACAACGGGATTGACCCGCAGCTGTTGCAACCGGGTGAGCAGAAACCCGACGACGATGACCTCCTCGGCCCACCCGTTGGCGAAGGCCAGCAGGATCAGGACCGGAATGTGCCACCACGAGTTCTCATGCGTCGACGGCACCACCGAAACGCTCATGCCCAGCGCGCGCGCCGCGAGATACAGGCCGAGGCCGGGCAGGCCGACCAGCGCGGCGAGGCCGATGCCGCCGAGCACATCGGAGCGCAAGCGGATGCGGCCAAGCCCGATCTTGGACAAGCCGATACCGCTGCGCCACAGCAGGTATACGCCGAGTGCGCCCCATGCGACCAGCTGCGCGACCCGGGCCAGGTTCAGCCCGAGGTTGATGAGGTCGAACGGCGACAGCCGCGGGTTGAGCGCAACGATCTGCTTGGACAGATTGAGCAGGATCGCCTCGACGAGATCGAGTATCGCGGTGTATGCGCTGAGCCCGAATGTCACCGCGAGGACGACCGCGATCTCGATGCGCAGCGCGCGCCGGTCGGGCTCGGTCAGATCCTCGGGCGCGGTCACCGAAGCTACGGTAGCGGGCGCCTCGCCCGCAGCCCGTTCAGGAACGGGCAGCCCATCAGTATCCGGATCGCCTGGCTGAGCCCTGTCACGTCGTCGACGGGCTTCGCGAACGCCAGACGCACGTCGTGGTCGCCCTCATCGCTCTCCACCCGCAGCCGCACGCCGTACCGGTCGAGCCCGAGCGGACGCACCCGGCCACGCCGCATAGTGGTCGGCAGCCGGTCGGCCAGCCGCTCGACCACTTCTTGGTGGGCGACCTCGAGGTGCTGCAGCCAGCACGACTCCATCACGCAGAACGGGTCGGGCCGCGCCTGCAGCAGCGCGCTCACCCCGACCGACTCGGCGCCGGTCGCGTCGGCGACGACAACCGACTCGACCTCGAGCCGAACCAGAGCCAGCCGCGTGTCGCCATCCGCCCCGCTGGCGGTGTTCACTTGCAGCAGTGCGGGATTCGGATCATTGGCGGCGATCAGGTCGAGCAGTCCGTATACCTCGGTGTCGGGGACGGAATGCACCCGGCCCCGGATCCACACCAGCGATCGCACCGGCTCTCGCAGCGGAAGCGGCGCGTAGTCGGTCATCTCGAGAACGGCCTGCACCCCAGCGGCGCCCGCGGCGGCCACCATGCCTGGCACCACGCCGGCGACCGGAACCGTGACCGCGAACGAGCCGTCATCGAGCAGGTGGTGAACGGCACTGGCGGTCGGCTCGACGCCCTCGATCGCGAGCATCGCCCCGGTCGCCCGCGCACAGGTGCTGCGGATCCGCTCGGCCGTCGTCGGTGCCGCTGCCGCCATCGCATCGCCTTCCGTAGATGAGGTAAGCCTAACTTAGCCAAGCCTAACTACGTCCGCAATATGTACCCCGCGACGTCAAAGGGCTCCGGCCACCGAACCGATAGGGTTGAAACGTGCCCCACATCGCCTACCTCGGACCGGAAGGGACCTTCACCGAAGCGGCGTTGATCCGGATGGCGAACAGCGGCATGGTGCCTGGCAACGGCCCGACCAACGAGGTCACACCGGTACCCACCGAAAGCACCGCCGCGGCGCTGGAGGCTGTCCGGTCCGACGACGCCGAATACGCATGCGTGCCGATCGAGAACTCGATAGAGGGATCGGTGCTGCCGACGCTGGACAGCCTGGCCACAGGGCCGGAGCTGCAGATCTTCGCAGAGCTCACCCTCGACGTGGCGTTCACGATCGTGGCCAGGCCCGGAACCGCAGCGGCCGACGTGCGGACCATCGCCGCGTTCCCCGTCGCAAGCGCACAGGTGCGTCATTGGCTGGCCGCCAACCTGCCTGCGGCACAGCTGATACCGGCCAACTCCAACGCGGCGGCCGCCAACGATGTCGCCGACGGCCACGCCGACGCAGGCGTGAGCACGGCGCTGGCCGCAGAACGGTACGGCCTGTCCGCGCTGGCGTCCGACGTCGTCGACGAACCGAACGCCAGAACGCGGTTCGTGCTGGCAGGCCGCCCAGGCACGCCGCCGCCGAGCACCGGTGCCGACCGCACGTCGGTGGTGCTGAGACTCGACAACGTCCCAGGCGCGCTGGTGTCGGCGCTGACCGAGTTCGCCATCCGCGACATCGACCTGACCCGCATCGAATCCCGGCCCACCCGAAAGGAATTGGGCACCTACATCTTCTTTCTCGACTGCGTCGGTCACATCGACGACGACGCCGTCGGCGAGGCACTCAAGGCGCTCCATCGTCGTTGTGCAGATGTGAGGTATCTGGGCTCATGGCCGACGGGATCGGCCGCAGGGGCGCTGCCGCCGCAATTGGACGAGGCTTCGCGGTGGTTGCGGCGGTTGCAGGACGGCAAGCGATGAGCGGGCGGCTGGTGCTGGTCCGCCACGGCCAATCATTCGGCAACGTCGAGCGACGTCTCGACACCCGCCCGCCGGGTGCGGAGCTCACCGATCTGGGCCGCGAGCAGGCGCGTACGTTCGCCCGCCACTGGCCCCACGAGATCGGGATGGTCGCGCACTCGGTCGCGGTGCGGGCCTCGCAGACGGCCGCCGAGATCGGCAACGAGCTGGGACTGGAACCCCACGTTTTCGAAGGCATCCACGAGGCACAGGTCGGCGAGCTCGAGGACCGCAACGACGACGCGGCCATCGAAGAGTTCAACGCGATTTACCAGCGATGGCACCAGGGCGATCTCGACCTGAGCATGCCCGCGGGCGAATCGGCCAACCAGGTGCTCGACCGCTACGTACCGGTGATCACCCAGATCCGGATGCGCTACCTCGACGACGATGCGTGGCGCGGGGACGTCGTCGTGGTCAGTCACGGGGCAGCGATCCGATTGGTGGCGGCGACGCTGGCGGGGGTGGACGGTAGCTTCGTCCTCGATCATCACCTGACCAACGCCGAATCCGTTGTGCTGGCGCCGATCACGGACGGGCGATGGAGCTGTCTGCATTGGGGGCCCGAGGCCCCGCCGTTCTATCCGGAGCCGGCCGTTCACCCCGTCGAGGATGCACTCCAGTCGGCCGACCCGATGGGCTGAGCGCAGCTGCAGCCGATCGCCTCGCAGTCGATGATGAAAGCGTGCATGACCTCGGGGGTGGTGCAGCCGGTCTCGGTGCATTCCGTCCAGCTCAGCGCGTGGTGGACGACGGTGCCGTGGCAGTGTTCGAGCCCCGCTCGACACCCCCGACAGTCACTCATGGCCTGTTCATAGCACCAAGCGTGGACAATCCGTGGTTGCCGCGCCCCTCTACGCCCAGCCGAGTTCGTGCAGGCGGTCATCGTCGATGCCGAAATGGTGGGCGATCTCGTGGATGACGGTCACCGCCACCTCGTCGACCACCTGATCCTCCGTCTCGCAGAAGTCCAGCAGGGCCTCGCGGTAGATGGTGATGGTGTCGGGTAGCGAACCTGCGTACCACGAGTCGCGTTCAGTGAGCGCGATGCCGTGATACAGGCCGAGCAGATCGGGTTCGTCCGGGTTGCGGTCCTCGACCAGGACGACGACGTTGTCGATCGCCGCAGCAAGCTCGGCGGGGATCAGATCAAGCGCGTCCGACACCAGCTCGTCAAACCGTTGCGGGCTCATCCGCACGGCCACGCCGATTACGTCCCTGGCGGCGGTGGGATGAGGGGGTCAGCCGGCGGCGGGCCAGGTGCGGGACCGGGTGCTGGTGCCAGTGCGGGCGCGGGCGCGGCGGGCGGGGGCGCCTGATCTGCGGGCCCAGCCGGCAACCCGGGGGGCGGCGGCGCAGGTGCCTCGCCCGGTGGCGGACCCGCGCCAGGTGGCGGAGCCTCGCCTGGCGGCGCCCCGTTCAAGAAGGTGTTGCCTGGCGCATCGGGTGGCGGCGAAGCAGGGGCCGACGGTCCATGGGTCGCGGTCGACTGGGACTGCTGGCCGTGCTGGGTCTGTTGGGTCTGCTGGCTCGACTGGCTGTCGTCGTACTGGCTGCTCTGATCGACCGACGAGGACGAGGACGTGTCGGGCATCGGGATCGGCGGGAAGTTCAGCCGTTCCTCGGGGATGTCCGGCGGGGGGATCGGCGGCTGGCCGTTGATCTGCAGTGGGCCCTTGGCGCTGTTCAGCAATGTCGACCAGCCGCCGTTGCCCAATGTGGCGCCGATACTGCATGACACCTGGTGGCTGCCCGCCGCCCAGCTGGGCAGCGCAATGGTGCTGTAGATCAGCGTGAGCGTGGTGGCGCGCAGCTGGATCGGCGCCAGATAGGCGTCGGTCATCCGCGTGCACGCATCCTTGATGAACGCGTCCTGCTCGGGTTCGGGCGGCAGGCCATTGGGGAACTTCTCGGCCACATTGACCGCGCCGGTGACCTCCATGGCATGCGGGCCCGCGCAGTCGACCGGGATATCCGTCGGCTGGTTGGTCGACGGATCGATACCCAAACATGTTCCTGCGGGCCAGACCTTGGACTGGTCCACGTCGGCGACCTTGCCCTGGAACGCGAGCTGCGAGCTGTTGGGGCCGGGCAGCTGCACGCCGCACAGCATGCGGCGCTCGCCCGACTGCCGCCATGCCTTGTCGCCCGACCACATCATGCTGACGGTGAAGCGGCTGTTCGGGTCGAACCGGTCGCCCAGGTAACGGCGCACGGCCACCTGGCACTGCTCCTGGCTGATCTGCTGGATGCGTGACGGCGACGGCGGCGCGGCGTCGGGCCCGTATTCGCTGCCGGGGAAGGTTCGCATGTCCACCGACTCCGCGACCTCGAACCGGTGGTCGGACTTGCAGTCGACCACATTCGCCGCGTCGGGCGTGCGTTCCGGCCAGTTCAGGCAGTCGCCCGCCTTGGCCTTGCTGAACGTCTCAGCGCCGCGCAGCCCGAGTGATATCGCGTTCGTCGGCAGACCGTTGCCTGCGCCCTCGCCGCGCGGCAGCGCCGTAAGGACTCCTGCGATGAGGAGTCCGCCGAGCGCAGTCAGCAACAGCGCACGACGGGTCGACGTGGTGGCGTGCAGATTGCGCCACCACGTTGCTTTGGGCCGGGGCTGTTCCGCCTCGTCGAGGAAAACTGCCCTCTCGGGTGCGTCCAACATCGGCTCCATTGTGACAGGCGCGCCAGGCCCTGTGACAAGTGAGGCGGATGTAACGTTATGGGGTTGTGCCCCCGACGGTAGGGTTGCGCCGTGATCGACCTCAAGCTGCTGCGTGAAAACCCGGACGCGGTGCGGGCTTCACAACGCGCCCGCGGTGAGGACGCCGGTCTCGTCGACGCGCTTCTGGACGCCGACGCGGCTCGCCGTGCGGCCGTCTCTGCCGCCGACAATCTGCGCGCCGAACAGAAAGCCGCAAGCAAGAAGGTGGGCGCTGCGACCCCCGACGACCGGCCGGCCCTGCTTGCGCAGGCCAAGGCGCTCGCCGACAAGGTCAAGGCCGCCGAGGCGCAGCAGGCCGACAGCGACAAGGCGTTCACCGCCGCGCAGATGGCGATCTCCAACGTCATCATCGACGGTGTCCCTTCCGGCGGCGAAGACGACTTCTCGGTGCTCGACACCGTCGGGGAGCCCAGGGCCATCACCGATCCGAAAGACCATGTGGCACTGGGTGAGTCGCTCGGGTTGTTCGACCTGGAGCGTGGCGCCAAGGTGTCGGGCGCGCGGTTCTACTTCCTCACCGGATACGGGGCGCTGCTGCAACTCGGGATCATGCAGCTCGCGGTTCGGCTGGCGACCGAGAACGGCTTCACGCTCGTCATCCCGCCCGTCCTTGTCCGCCCCGAGATCATGGAGGGCACCGGTTTTCTCGGTGCGCACAGCGAAGAGGTGTACCGGCTCGAGGCGGACGACCTCTATCTGGTCGGCACCTCGGAGGTGCCGCTGGCCGGCTATCACTCCGACGAGATCCTTGACCTGTCGGCGGGCCCGCTGCGCTACGCGGGCTGGTCGTCATGCTTCCGCCGCGAGGCAGGCAGCCACGGCAAGGACACCCGCGGGATCATCCGCGTGCACCAGTTCGACAAGGTGGAGGGCTTCGTCTACTGCAAGCCCGAAGACGCCGAGGCCGAACACGACCGACTGCTGGGCTGGGAGCGCCAGATGCTGGCCAACATCGAGGTGCCCTACCGCGTGATCGACATCGCCGCAGGTGATTTGGGTGCGTCCGCGGCACGCAAGTACGACTGCGAGGCGTGGATACCGACCCAGCAGACGTACCGCGAGCTGACGTCGACCTCGAACTGCACCACGTTTCAGGCCCGCAGGCTCGCGATCCGCTACCGCGACGAGAACGGCAAGCCGCAGGCGGCGGCGACGCTGAACGGGACACTGGCCACCACCCGCTGGTTGGTTGCGGTCCTGGAGAACCATCAGCAGCCAGACGGCAGTGTGCGGGTGCCCGACGCGCTGGTGCCGTACGTCGGCACCGAGGTGCTGGAGCCGAAGTCGTAGCCGCGCCACGGGGAAGACCCGCAGGGCCCGCTGTCGGGTGGGCCGTCGCGCTGTGGTGCGCCGCCGGTGCGTGTCTCGTCGGCGCCGTGCTCTTGGGCGCCCTCGCTGTTACGGGGCTGCGGATCGATCACCAGATGGACACCAACGGGGTGACGACAAGTGCAAACGTGACCGCCGTCGACGGCGACAACGTCACCGTCCTGTTCATCACCGAAGACCAGCGATTGGTCACCAGCGCGTTTACCTGGTGGCCGGCCGAACGTCCGGCTGCCGGCGACCGGATCGAGATCACCTACGACCCTGACGATCCCTCCTACGTGATCAAGGCGGGCAGCAATGAGGACCATTTTCTGGCGACGGCTATCGGCCTGATCGCGCTGTTCCTTCTCGCCGTCGCGGTGGGCGGCTGCGCCGCGGCGATATTCATACACCGCGCGCGGGGCAAGGCGATGCGCCGAACCGGCTTCTACTGACCCTCGAGCAGCTCGTCGAGCTTGGCGAGAAACTCCTTCGGCCGCTGCGGGGTGAACGCGGGTTTGGGCCGCGCCCCCGCAACGTCGAGTGTCACAAGCGTGGACTTGATCGGCCGCCACACGTCCAGCGGCAGCCAGCGACGCAGATCCGAGCTGCCCCAGATGCGGAACCGCTGGGTGAGCATTCCGAGGGGCTCGGCCTTGTAGCCGCGGATGGCCCGCAGCGGAATGATCTTCGACGTGCCCGATGGAAAGTGGTAGCGGCGCAACGTGATCGCTTCCTGGTCGAGCTGGATCAGCCCGTCGTCGTAGAGCTGCGGCGGCGGGGTCATATCCGCTCACACCTGAGCTCATGGCCCTTGGACGTCAGACACCGGCCGTTATCCAGATTCCATTGCCACCCGTGCAGATTGCAGGTCAGCGTCGAGCCTTCCACCACTCCGAACTTCGACAGGTCGGCCTTGAGGTGTGGGCATCGCCGCTGCATCCTGAAGCCATCCAGCTCGATCGACGCCGTGTCGTCGTGCGCTTCGGCGAACCACCCGTCGGCGTACGCGATGCGCTCGTCGGTCAGGCACTTGAAGAACGTGTACAGGTATTCGTTGTAGCCGCCGACCCGCCACGCCTTGAACCGGGTGGACAGGAAGATGGTGTTCACCCAGTCCGGTTCCTCGTCGCGCAGGACCGTGCGCACGAGTTCGGGTGCGATCGCGAACCCGTATCGAAACTTCTCATCCGGGATGGGTTCGCGCACAGCTCGTTTCGGGAAGTCAAGCACCACTGTTTCGGGGCCCAGCCGCAGTTCGACGGGATAGCCGATGCCGTCGCAGATCTGGTCGCTCTGACTCATGATCGGTTCCAGCCTCGCGCGCAGAGGCTCAAGGAGCGGTTCGCCGTCGGGTAGTGCCCAGCGCGCCTTCTCCGCCGCCAGCACGGGTGCCATCCGCTCGGCGTAGTCGGCGATGTAGTCCGCCTTGCCGCTGGTGAAGATCGCGTGCACCTCGTCCTCGGGCAGCGGGTGGCTCACCGAATCCAGCTGCGAGCCGGTGAATTCGGCGGTCGAGCCGGGTATCAGCAGCAGGCCACCGTCGTGCCCGTGGGTGCGCATCTGGTCGAGGAACACGATCTGGTCGGGGAAGATGTTGGCGGGGTCGCCGTGGTCGTCGTTCAGGTCGCGCAGGTCCGCATCGAGAAAGCACGGCGGACCGGCCGACGGGACCACCCAGGTCGCGGCGACCTGCGCGATGTACTGCCGACAACGGTCCATCTGACGCTGGCGCTTCTGAGTTCCGAACGCCTCCTTGGCCCTCGCGGGCATGTCGTAGACCATCGGATACCAGATCGCCCCGGAGTACTGCAGCATGTGCACGTCCACCTGACCGAAGTCCGCGTGCACCACATCGAGGTCGACCGGCCGCGCGTCGTTCATGTTGAACGCCACCGTTTCACCGTCGTCGACAATCAGGCCCGAGTCACCGATCGGGCCGTCCGCGGGGGCACGCAACGCGATGATCATCACGTCCAGGTCGCCCTTCGGACCGGTGACGGTGTGTTTGACGGAGTCGGTCGTCTCGAAAAAGCGATGGAAGCCCAGCTTTTCGAGCTCGCGTTGCAGATCGGGCACCGGGTAGTCGGGCAGCAGCACGACCGCGTCCTTGTTGACGTGCGCGCGTAGGTTCTCCGGATCGAAGTGGTCCCTGTGCAGGTGCGAGATGTAGAGGTAGTCGCAGTCGCCGATGGCGTCCCAGTCCAGCAGGCTGTTGTCGGGGAACGGGAACCACGATGCAAAGTAGGCCGGGTTCACCCAGGGGTCGCACAGTATGCTGCCCGCCTGCGTGTCGAGCCGGAAACCGGCGTGCCCGACGCTCGTGACCTGCACTGATTCCCTTTCTCTGCGATACGGCCGCTCCGACGATCTTAGTGGGAGGAGACGTCGCCGGCGTTCCACAGCGCCCGGTAGAAGTCGATGCGGCCGATGTCCGGGTCGACACCGTACGCGGCGAGCAGCTCGTCCTCCCAATCGCCGGCGTAGTTCCACGACAGCGACAGCGTCGCGACGGCAAGGTCGGCCCATCGGTCGGCGACTCCGAGGTCGCCGAGGTCGACATGGCCGCAACACAGACCGTCGTCGTCGATCAGCGTGTTGGGCGCGCACGCGTCGCCATGGCACACCACCAGCCGGTCGACGGGCAGCGAGTCCGTCACCCACGGCGGCGAACCGAACGGGAAGCCGGTCACCGGAAGGCGGTCGTGCAACAGACGCAGGCCCGTCCCGATGGCCCGCACGGCCGTGCGCGGCTCGGCCACCCATCGGGGATCGACGGCAGAGGCGCCGGGCAGTCCCGCGGTGTGCAGCCATCCGTCGCCTGCGCCGCGCACCCGCGGCACGGTGATGTAGTCCACGGCCCACCGCAGCCGCTCGGCCTCGGCGACCAGGTGATGCACCCACTGCGGTGGCGCGACCTTGACGTACTCGGCTCCGCCGTCGATCCGGAACGTCACACCGCCCAGCTCGTTGACCCAGACGGCGGCGACCGGCCTGCCCGCCGCGATGTCGGTGACGACGACGGGGATCGGCACCGGTTCGCTGGGCGCAGACACCCGACTAGGCTGCCTGATGTGGAACCGGTATACGGGACTGTCATCCAACTCGCCCGCCTGGCCTGGCGGCTGCAGGGGTTGAAGTTCACGGTCACCGGTGTGGAGAACCTGCCCGTCACCGGCGGTGCCGTGGTGGCCATCAACCACACCAGCTACTTCGACTTCACGTTCGCCGGGCTGCCTGCCTACAAACAGCACCGTGGTCGCAAGGTGCGCTTCATGGCGAAGAAAGAGGTCTTCGACCACAAGATCACCGGCCCGATCATGCGCAGCCTGCGCCACATCGAGGTTGACCGCGACAGCGGCGCGGAGTCTTTCTCACAGGCCTGCCTGAAGCTGAAGGAGGGCGAACTGGTCGGCGTCTATCCCGAAGCCACCATCAGCCGCAGCTTCGAGATCAAGCAGTTCAAGTCCGGTGCGGCCCGCATGGCCATCGCCGCCGACGTGCCGATCGTGCCGCACATCGTGTGGGGCGCGCAGCGGGTCTGGACCAAGGGCCATCCGAAGAACATGTGGCGACCGAAGGTGCCGATCTCGGTGGCGGTAGGCGAGCCGATCGCCCCGACCCTGCCACCGACCGAGCTGACCGCGCTGCTGCATTCGCGGATGCAGCATCTGTTGGAACAGGTGCAGGACGACTACGGCGCGCATCCGCCGGGCGAGTTCTGGGTGCCCCACCGGCTCGGCGGCGGAGCACCGACGCTGGCCGAGGCGAACCAGATGGACGCCGAGGAGGCCGTCGAGAAGGCCGCCCGCCGCGAACAGCGGGGCGAGGCCGGAGCGCCGGGGTAGGTGCCGATGGAGCCGGTTTTCCGCACACTGGAGATCGCCTGCACGACCGGCGTTGCCGTATCCGGGACGCGCATCACCTACCACGGGCTCGAGAACATTCCCGAGAGCGGCGGTGCAGTGATCGCGATCAACCACACCAGCTACCTGGACTGGATGCCTGCCGCGCTGGCTGCGTACAAGCGGCACCGCCGGCTGCGCTTCATGATCAAGGAAGAGATGACGCAGGTGAGGATCGTCAACTACCTGATCAAGCACACGGGCACGATCCCTGTCGACCGGAAGGCGGGCGCGGGCGCGTACGGGGTGGCGGTGGAGCGGCTGCGCGCAGGCGAGCTCGTCGCCGTGTACCCGGAGGCCACCATCAGCCGCAGCTTCGAGCTGAAGGAGTTCAAGACCGGGGCGGCGCGCATGGCGATCGAAGCGCAGGTGCCGATCATTCCGCTGATCGTCTGGGGCGCACACCGGCGGTGGACCAAGGACCACAAGCGCAAGCTCGGCCGCGCGAAGATTCCGATCACCGTCGCGGTCGGCAAGCCGCTGGACGCGAGGGAAACCATCGAGCAGACCGACGCCGCGATGCGCGAGGCGATGACGACGGTGCTGCACGACGTTCAGCAGTCCTACGAGCACCCGCAGGGGGCGTACTGGGTGCCGAGGCGGATGGGCGGCTCCGCGCCGACGATGGCAGAGGCCAAGGTGCTCGACGAGACCGAGCTGGCCGAGCGGGCCCGCAAGCAAGCGGATCGACAGAGTAAGTGACCCTGCCCGCGTTGATCGCAAGTGACGTCGACGGCACACTGCTCGACGCCGACGAGAAGATCAGCTCCCGCACCCGTAGCGCCGTGCGCGCCGCGGTGGACGCGGGCACCCATTTCGTGCTCGCGACCGGACGGCCGCCGAGGTGGGTGCAGCCCGTGGTCGATGCCCTCGGATTCGCACCGATGGCGGTGTGCGCGAACGGTGCGGTGATCTACGACCCTGCAGCCGATGAGATCCTGTCCGTCCGCACGCTTTCGGCCGACGAACTGGGTGAGCTCGCAGAGATCGCCACCCGCGTCATCCCCGGCGCAGGACTGGCGGTGGAGCGGGTCGGGCGCAGCGCGCATGACGCGGCGACGCCGCAGTTCGTCAGCTCACCGGGCTACGAGCACGCGTGGCTCAATCCGGACAACACCGAGGTGTCCGTCGAGGATCTGCTCAGCGCTCCTGCGATCAAGCTGTTGATCCGCAAGGCGGGCGCCCGCAGTTCCGACATGGCGGCCGCGCTCGCCAAACACGTTGGTCTGCAGGGCGATATCACCTTCTCCACCGACAACGGCCTGATCGAGGTGGTGCCGCTTGGCATCAGCAAGGCCACGGGCGTCGAGGAGGTCGCGCGGCCGTACGAGATCACCGCCGAGGACGTGGTGGCGTTCGGCGACATGCCCAACGACGTGCCGCTGCTGCGCTGGGCAGGTCTCGGCGTCGCGATGGGAAACGCTCATCCCGACGCGATCGAGGCGGCCGACGAGGTCACCGCGCCGAACTCCGACGACGGTGTGGCGCGCGTGCTGGAACGGTGGTGGCTTTAGTCGGGCGACGACAGCGGGAGCGGCTCTAGTCAGCTGGGGTCGATGGGTTTGGTGCGCTCCAGCTGAACGGGCGGCCCGTCGTCCGACGGCGGCGGCAGATCCTCGGGCACGCCGTCGATAACCCTTGTCACCGTGCTGTTTTCGCGATCGAAGTTCAACGTGCCGTGCTGGAAGTTCTGCACGATCCACTGCGGCTCTTGAATCTCGCCGCTGGTCGGCAGTCCGAGCGCTCCGCGTTCGTAGCCGAGCGATGCCCACGCGTCATAGATCGCTCCTGTGAGGGGTTCGGCCCCGCTCTCCGGCGACCAGTAGACCGCACCCTTGTCGAAGGTGGCGTAGCGGGCGCCGCCCTCGGCCGCCGCCTCCAGCGACTTGGGTTGCCCGAGCGGGCTGTTCGGGCCGCCGATCGATTCCCACTTGGCGAGTATCGCGCCGCCGCGAAGCTGGTCGGTCAGGCTCGGCGGAGGGAGCGGTTCATTGAACCGGGCGGCGATGTCGCGGATCTGGTCCATCACCGCGTACGCGGCGTTGCCAGGGCATTCGGTGATGCCGACGTCGCGGTGGGTGAAGATCGTCGGCAGGGTCGGGGTGGCGCCGCGTGGGAAGTGAGTGAACGATCCACCGTCCGACGTCAAAACCACTGTGGCCCTTGGATCGACGTGATCCATGCCGAGTCGCCAGCCAAGCAGCCGTCCGACCGTGCGGACCAGGATGGGCGTCGGCGGGACGACCTCGAAGTCGCCGATCATCGCCACACCCCAGGTGTTCTTGTTGAAGCCGCCGGTGTGCGCGCCCTCGACCGGTCGCGTGATGCCGCCCGCACGGCCCTCGAAGACCTGTCCGTACTTGTCGACCAGTGCGTTGTAGGCGATGTCGCACCAGCCCAGTGTGCGGGTGTGGTACGCGTAGATGGACCTGACGATGGCCGCCGAGTCCTGGGGCGAGTAGTCGTTACTGCCCGCGGTGTGGTGCACGATGCCGGCCCGGACGCCGTTGTCGTACACGGTGTTCGGACACTTCATCGACTCGTCGGCACCCCATTGAGCGCGGGTGATGATGTTGGGCGGCTGGCCAGGTGCGGCTTGTGCGGTCGGCAGCGGCAGGTTGTCCATCGGCGTCTGCGGCGGGCTGATCAGCACCAAGTTGATGTTCTGCCCGAACGGCTGATTGGTGTTGGCGGGGATGTAGCCCAGGTCCGCCGGGTCGGATCTGCGGCTTCTGCTGCGGCGCCGATGCGGTGGCGCCCTCCGGACGCGTCACGGCGACCTGCACGGTGGTGGTCAGACCGACGAACACCGGCTCGGTGCCGCGAGGTGCCTGCGATCCGTCACCGACCCCGTCGAGGGATTCGGCCTGATACCAGGGTCCCCACGAGCCGTCCGCCTTCTTGGCCCGCACCCGGGCCGACGTGCCGCTCAGGTCCGCTGCCGTCAGCGCGACGAGGGAGAACGGGGTGTCCTTGTGGATCTCGCGGATCGTCTCGCCACCGCCGATGCCGGTCAGCGGCTGCTGAACCAGCTGTGTCTGGTCGGCGAGTGGGCGTCGATCGTCACCGAAATCCGTGCCCTGTACTGCGAACGGCAGTATCACCACGGTGCCCGCGATCGCGGTGAACAGCATCGGGTGATGGCGGGAGGGCACGGCCCGATGTTACGTATGGGTCAGTTGTTACCAGTGGTTCGACACGGCATTACAGTGCACGAATGTCCTGCAGCGGCACCGCAGAGCCCGCCACTGGCTTCTGCGGTGCCGCTTAGGGGACAGGACTTAGGCGGGCGGTGGCGCGGGCGCGGGTACCGGCGGGGCGGGCACGGCACCGGGCTTCATCGCCGATGTGATCATCGGCATGACAACACCCTTGAGCAGATCGATCGCCTGGGTGGCGCCCAATTGCTGTGCCGCGCTGCTCAGATCGCCGAACAGGCCGCCGCCACCACCGGTGCTCGGCAGGCCGCCAAGCGACGATGCGCCGAGCGATGGATCGCCGAGGATCGGGTAGGTGCCGGCCCCCGCGGTGGGATCGAGCCCGATCGGCGCCGAGATCGGCACCTCGCCCGGCGCGGGCAGGCCCGCGGCGTTGCTGATCGGCGTCGTGGCCAGCGCAGGGTCAAGGCCTGCGACCGGCGGCGTGGTGAGCCCGCCCGGAGTGGCTCCGGTCGGGCTGGTCAGCGCGGGGTTCAAGGCCGGGTTGGCCGCCGCGTCTGCCGCCAATCCCGGCATCCCGGCAGGACCCCCCGGCACGCCGGGAACCGGGTTGGTAAGCGCGGGGTTGGCCAGCGAGGGATCGGTGAGTGCCGTTGCGGCTGCCGCCGGGTCAGTGCCGAGAGCGGGCGTTGTCAGGCCCGGCGTCAGCGCGGGGCTGGTCAGGCCGGGTGTCAGGGCGGGGCTGGTGAGGCCGGGCGACGTGAGGCCACCGGGGGCGGTCAACGTCGTCGGCATGCCCGCGTCCGCACCGGTGAGCGCGCTCGGCATGGCAGGCAGATTGATGCCGAATTGCGACAAGCCCTGTGACAGCGCCCCCATAAGCTCGTTGGGCAGGTCGGTGACCATGGCGGCCGAGCGGAATTCGCGTGGCTGTGGTGCGGGCTTGGACAGGTCGGTCAATGCGCTTATTGCAAATGGACTCACGACGGCCAGGGCGGCGACTGCGCTCGTGGCTGTCGAGAGCCTGCGTCGACGTCGGTTTGGCACGGAAGTCTCCTCAATATGTGGACTACGCGATCTTGCGGTACGTGAACGATGGTACGGGTGTGACTGGTGTGTCTAGAGTGACGATATGTAATCGTGAGCGAATCGCGACCTTGAGCCCGTATTGGATTCGGGTCGGCGAAGCGTGGTCGGATACCCTGGCTGCCGATGACCGCTCGTTTTGACCTCTTCGTCGTCGGCTCCGGATTCTTCGGCCTGACGATTGCCGAGCGCGTGGCGACCCAGTTGGACAAGCGAGTCCTCGTCCTGGACCGGCGCCCGCATATCGGCGGCAACGCGTACTCCGAGCCCGAGCCGCAGACCGGCATCGAGGTGCACAAGTACGGCGCGCACCTGTTCCACACCTCCAATAAGAAGGTGTGGGACTACGTGCGGCAGTTCACCGACTTCACCGGCTACCAGCACCGCGTCTACGCGATGCACAACGGCCAGGCCTACCAGTTCCCGATGGGCCTTGGCCTGGTGTCGCAGTTCTTCGGCAAGTACTTCACCCCGGACGAGGCCCGTCAGCTGATCAGGGAGCAGGCCGCCGAGATCGAGACCGGGGATGCACAGAACTTCGAGGAGAAGGCGATCAGCCTGGTCGGGCGCCCGCTGTACGAGGCGTTCCTCAAGCACTACACCGCCAAGCAGTGGCAGACCGATCCAAAGGAGCTGCCTGCGAGCAACATCACCCGGCTGCCGGTGCGCTACACCTTCGACAACCGCTACTTCAACGACACCTACGAGGGGCTGCCGGTCGACGGCTACACCGCGTGGCTGAAGAAGATGGCCGCCGACGACCGCATCGAGGTGCGTCTGGACACCGACTGGTTCGACGTCCGCGACGGACTCCGCGCGGAGAGCCCGGACGCCACAGTCGTCTACACCGGTCCGCTGGACCGCTACTTCGACTATGCCGAAGGCCGACTCGGTTGGCGCACACTGGATTTCGAGCTCGAGGTGCTGCCAACCGGCGACTTCCAGGGCACGCCGGTGATGAACTACAACGACGAGGACGTGCCGTACACCCGGATCCACGAGTTCCGGCACTTCCACCCCGAGCGCGACTACCCAGGTGACAAGACGGTGATCATGCGGGAGTTCTCGCGGTCCGCCGACGACGATGACGAGCCGTACTACCCGATCAACACCGAGGCCGACCGCGCGCTGCTGGCCGCCTACCGGGCAAGAGCGAAGGACGAGACCGCAAGGGCCAAGGTGTTGTTCGGTGGTCGGCTCGGCACCTACCAGTACCTCGACATGCACATGGCCATCGCCAGCGCGCTGAACATGTACGACAACGTCCTCGCACCGCACCTGCGTGACGGCGCACCGCTATCGGAAAGTGGCGCGGAATGAGCACCGCCCCGAAGGCGAGCGCGAGTGAGGATCGCAGCGCAGCGAGGACCGGTGGGCCCAAGTCCGCAGGGCAGGGGACGAGCGGGAGTCGAGGAATGAGCACCGCGGAGAGCCTGCTTGCCCGCATCATCCTGCCGCGTCCCGGTGAACCGCTCGACGTCCGCAAGCTCTACATAGAAGAGTCGAACACCAACTCCCGCCGCGCCCATTCCGCGTCACGTACGACACTGCAGGTCGGCGCCGAATCAGAGGTGTCGTTCTCGACGTACTTCAACGCGTTTCCTGCGAGCTACTGGCGGCGCTGGTCGACGCTGAAGTCGGTGGTGCTGCACGCGGAGTTGACCGGCACGGGCCGGGTCGACGTGTACAGAAGCAAGGCCACGGGCGCCAGGATCTTCGTGGAGGGCAAGCCATTTCACCATGACGGCGACGAGCCTGCCTCCGTCGACTTCGAGATCGACCTCGAGCCGTTCGAGGACGGCGGCTGGATCTGGTTCGACATCACCACCGACAGCTCGGTCACCCTGCAGAACGCCGGCTGGTTCGCGCCGGTGCCCGCCCCGGGCACGGCGAACGTCGCGGTGGGGATTCCTACGTTCAACCGGCCCGGCGACTGCGTCAACGCAATGCGCGCCTTGACGTCGGACCCGTTGGTCGACAGCGTGATCGGCGCGGTCATCGTGCCGGATCAGGGCAAGGACAAGGTCAGGGATCACCCCGAGTTCGCCGAAGCGTCTGCGCCTCTCGGCACCCGGCTGTCGATTCACGACCAACCCAACCTCGGCGGCTCCGGCGGGTACAGCCGCGTCATGTACGAGGCCCTGAAAAACACCGACTGTCAGCAGATCCTGTTCATGGACGACGACATCCGCATCGAGCCCGACTCGATCCTGCGGGCGCTGGCGATGAACCGGTTCGCCAAGACGCCGATGCTCGTCGGCGGCCAGATGCTCAACCTCCAGGATCCGGCGCATCTGCACGTGATGGGCGAGGTGGTCGGCCGGGGCGACTTCATGTGGACCAACGCGCCGCACACCAAGTACGACCACGACTTCGCCCGATATCCGTTGAACGACCGCTATTCCAAGAGCAAGCTGCTGCACCGCCGCATCGACGTCGACTACAACGGCTGGTGGATGTGCATGATCCCGCGCGCGATCGCCGACGAGCTTGGCCAGCCGTTGCCGCTCTTCATCAAGTGGGACGACGCCGACTACGGTCTGCGTGCCGGCGAGCACGGCTATCCGACCGTCACGATGCCCGGCGTTGCGATCTGGCACATGGCCTGGTCCGACAAGGACGACGCCATCGACTGGCAGGCCTACTTCCATCTGCGCAACAGGTTGGTCGTGGCGGCGTTGCACTGGGACGGCGACGCGCGCGGACTGGTCCGCAGTCATCTGAAGGCGACGCTGAAACATCTGTTGTGCCTCGAGTATTCGACCGTCGCCATTCAGAACAAGGCCATGGACGACTTCCTCGCGGGCCCGGAGCACATCTTCTCCATCCTCGAGTCGGCGCTGCCGGAGGTGCACAGAATGCGCCGGGACTACCCCGACGCGGTGATATTGCCGTCCGCGACCGAACTGCCGCGGCCCTCCGGCATCGTTGGCCGCGTCGGCGAGCCGAAAACCCCGCCGGGCAAGGCGGTTCGGCTCATTCGCGGACTGCTGCACAACCTCACCAAGGCGGACCCGGCGCATCACGAGCGGCCACAGTTGAACGTGCCCACCCAGGACTCGCGATGGTTCCTGCTGTGCACTGTCGACGGAGTGACCGTCACCACCGCCGACAGCCGCGGAGTGGTGTACCGGCAGCGTGACCGGGCGAAGATGTTCGCGCTGTTGCGGGAGTCGCTACGCCGCCAGCGCAAGCTTGCGCGGCGCTTCGACGAGATGCGCAAGGTCTACCGGGAGGCTCTGCCGGTGCTTTCCAGCAAGGAGAAGTGGGAGACGGTCCTGTTGGAATCGCCCGCACATGGATGAGACTCTTCGCGGCGAGGAGGCAGCGTTGGTGGCCGTGCAGTCGGCGATTGCCGACCGCCCCGGCGTACTCGGGGCTGCGCGTGCCCTTTCACACTTCGGTGAACACAGCATCGGATGGGTCGCCGTCGCGGCATTGGGCGCGCTGCTGCAGCCTCGCCGCCGCCTGGCCTGGATGGCGGCCGGATTCGGGGCGTTCGCCGCACACGCCGCCGCCGTGGTGATCAAGCGTGTGGTGCGACGGGAACGGCCGCATCATCCGCGCGTCGTCGTGAACGTCGGTACGCCGAGCCGGCTCAGCTTTCCTTCTGCGCATGCCACGTCGACCACGGCGGCGTCGATGCTGATGGCACGGACAACGGGGTTGCCGCTGCCCGCCCTGCTGGTACCGCCGATGGCGTTGTCCCGGTTGGTTCTCGGCGTTCATTACCCGAGTGATGTGATCACCGGCGTGGCGGTCGGCGCGGCCGTCGCGAAGGTGGTGGGCTTGATCGCGGACCGGGTCGAAGGAGACTCATGAGCATCTCAAGTGAAAGCAGTGCGTCAAGGGCAGCGAAGATGACCGTAGATCCGGCACCCGTCAAAGGCCCACCCCGCAACGTCGTCACCGGCCTGATAAAGGCGGCAAGGCCGCGCCAGTGGGTGAAGAACCTGCTCGTGCTCATCGCGCCGGTCGCAGCCTTCGGCAGCGACGTGCATTACGACTTCCGCGAGGTGGCGGTCAAGGTCTCCATCGCGTTCGTGGCGTTCTCGCTCGCCGCGTCATCGGTGTACCTGGTCAACGACGCCCGCGACGTCGAGGCGGACCGGCAGCACCCGACCAAGCGTTTCCGGCCCATAGCGGCGGGCGTGGTGCCTGCGTGGCTGGCCTACTGCACGGCGGTGGTGCTCGCCGCCGCGTCGCTGGCGGTGTCCTTCCTCGCGACGCCGAACCTCGCGGTGGTGATCGGCGTCTACATCGTCATGCAGCTCGGCTACTGCTTCGGCCTCAAACATCAAGCGGTGCTTGATGTCTGCATCGTTTCCTCGGCGTACCTGATCCGGGCGATCGCAGGTGGCGTTGCAGCAAGCATCCCACTGTCGCAATGGTTCCTGCTGGTGATGACGTTCGGGTCGTTGTTCATGGTGGCGGGCAAGCGCTACGCCGAGCTGCAGCTCTCCGAGAAGACGGGCGCGAAGATCCGGAAGTCGCTCGAAAGCTACACGTCGACATATCTGCGCTTCGTCTGGACGTTGTCGGCGACCGCCATGGTGGTCTTCTACGGGCTGTGGGCCTTCGAGCGCGACGGCTCCAACGCGTCCTGGTACTCGATCACGATGATCCCGTTCACGATCGCGATCCTGCGCTATGCCGTCGATGTCGACGGCGGGCTGGCCGGCGAGCCGGAGGAGATCGCATTGAAGGACCGGGTGCTCCAGCTTCTGGCCGTCGCATGGATCGGAACCATCGGTGCCGCGGTCTTCCTCGGCTGACCAGGTCAAGGGGCCGGTCACCAATCGACCGGCCCGCTGGCCTGCCTTTCCCTATGACGTCACCACGCGGATCAGCCTCTGGCTGAGCGTGCTGGTCGCCGCGGCATTATTCAGCTGGGGGGCGTGGCAGCGGCGCTGGATCGCCGACGACGGGCTCATCGTGCTGCGCACGGTGCGAAACCTGTTGGCGGGCAACGGCCCCGTCTTCAATGCGGGCGAGAGGGTCGAATCGAACACGTCGACGCTTTGGACCTACCTGAACTATCTCGGCGGTCTGGTGGCACCTTCGGTGCGACTCGAGTACGTGGCGTTGTGGCTGGCCCTTGTGCTGAGCGTCGCGGGTGTCGTCTTCCTCATGCTCGGTGCCGGGCGGCTGTACGCGCCCAGCCTGCAGGGCCGCAGAGCGCTGTTGCTGCCCGCAGGTGTGCTCGTCTACATCGCGGTGCCGCCCGCCCGCGACTTCGCCACATCAGGGCTCGAAAACGGTTTGGTGCTCGCCTATCTCGGCCTGCTGTGGTGGATGATGGTCTGCTGGTCGCAGGCGCTGCGCGCCTATGCCGACGAAACCCAACGCAACGCGGTCAGCCGGTCCTTCGATGCGGCGCTTGCGTTCGTCGCCGGGCTGTCGGTGCTCGTCCGGCCGGAACTGGCCCTGATGGGCGGGCTGGCGCTGATCATGATGTTGATCGCGGCGCGCGGTTGGCGGCGTCGCGTGCTGATCGTGGTGGCGGGCGGGCTGCTCCCGGTTGCCTACCAGATCTTCCGGATGGGGTACTACGGATTGTTGTTCCCCGGAACGGCTTTGGCGAAAGACGCGTCAGGCGACAAGTGGGGGCAAGGCTGGGTGTACCTCACCAACTTCGACGAGCCCTACCTGTTGTGGGTGCCCGCGCTGCTGCTGGTGGTGCTGGCGCTGCTCCTGCTGATCACCCGCAGCAGACCGTGGTGGATCCGGCGCGCGGCACCGCTCGGGATACAGCCGGCTCGCCCGCGTGGTGCAAAGCCCGCCCGCCGTGGTGATGTTCATACTCGTCAGTGGTCTGCTGCAGGCCGCCTACTGGATCCGGCAGGGTGGCGACTTCATGCACGGCCGGGTCTTGCTGACACCGATGTTCTGCCTGCTTGCCCCGGTGGCCGTGATCCCCGTGCTGCTACCCGACGGCACCAAGTTCAGCCGCGGCATCGGATACCAACTCGCAGGTGTGACTTCAGTGTTGTGGCTGGCGGTGGTCGGCTGGTCGCTGTGGGCGGCGAATGCACCCGGGATGGGTTCGGA
This sequence comes from uncultured Actinomycetota bacterium, assembly GCA_963734385.1. Taxonomy (GTDB): domain Bacteria; phylum Actinomycetota; class Actinomycetes; order Mycobacteriales; family Mycobacteriaceae; genus Mycobacterium. The sequence continues at coordinate 291,676 of CAVTHR010000009.1, forward strand.
CGCAACGCGTGTGACCTACACCGGCATCGTCGACGAACGACGGTTCTACTCCCAGGCCACCGGCAACGCGCACCCGCTTGACCGCAGCGGACTACCTGGACTACCCGCGCATGCGCGCAGTGCTGGCCGCGCTCAACAACACTCCTGACGGCGCGCTGTTGCTGCCCTCGGGCAACTACGACCAGTGGGACGTGGTGCCTGCGGAACCGCCGCCGCCGGACATGCCGCCAGAGGTGAGAAAGGCCTACAAGGGCCCGCACACAGTGTTTTTCACCAATCTGGGCATGCTCGGCATGAACGTCGGCCTCGACGTTCGCGTCATCGATCAGATCGGCCTTGCCAATCCGTTGGCCGCCCACACCGCGCGCCTGGAGGACGGGCGGATCGGCCACGACAAGAATCTGTTCCCGGATTGGGCCGTCGCCGAGGGGCCCTTCCTGACGACCTACCCCTACATTCCGCCGTATCTCGACGAGGACTGGATCACGCAAGCGAGGGCGGCGCTGAAGTGCCCGGCGACCGAGTCCATGCTCACCTCGATCCGCGGCCCGATGGGCCCTCGGCGCTTTCTCTCAAATCTGGTGCACGCGTTCGGATTTACCAGGTACCGGATCGATCGGGTGCCCATGTATGAGCTCATCCGGTGCGGACTGGAAGTGCCGCCCCCGTCGTCGCCCGCCTACACCGGCTTGCCCGCGACGGGTCCGTGACCTCAGCGATTTGGCCCGCACCAGGTTCGTCTGCTTGTGTAACGCGGCGCCCCCGCCGGGGCGATATCCAGACAACACCCCGCCGGTCTGCGGCGATGGACCATGAACGGACGGTTAGACCAACAGATGCGCCGTATCCTCGCCGCGCTGGCCGCGCTGTCGATGCTGCTCGGCCTCCCCACGGTCCCGACGGCCCAGGCGTTCTCCCGGGAGGGCCTGCCGGTCGAGTACCTGGACGTGTACTCGAAGGCGATGGGCCGCAATATTCGCGTCGAGTTCGAAGCGGGTGGGGCGGAGGCCGGCGGCGACACGCAAGGCGGTCTACCTGCTCGACGGGCTGCGGGCGCAGGACGACTACAGCGGGTGGGACATCAACACCTCGGCCTTCGACTGGTTCCACGATTCCGGCATCTCGGTCGTGATGCCCGTCGGCGGGCAGTCCAGCTTCTACACCGACTGGTACTCGCCGTCCACCTTCAACAACCAGGCCTATACATATAAGTGGGAGACGTTCCTGACCCAGGAACTGCCCGCGTATCTGGCGGCCGAAAAGCAGGTCTCCCGGACCGGCAACGGCGTGGTCGGGCTGTCGATGTCCGGCGGCGCAGCGCTGATCCTGTCGGCCTATCACCCCGCACAGTTCAGCTACGCGGCCTCCCTCTCGGGCTTCCTCAACCCGTCGGCGCTCTTCATGCAGCAGGCGATCCGCGTCGCGATGCTGGACTCCGGCAGCTACAACGTGGACAACATGTGGGGCCCGCCGTGGGATCCGTCATGGAAGCGAAATGACCCGCTGGCGCAGGTTTCCCGCATCGTGGCCAACGGCACCCGGCTGTGGATCTACTGCGGCCCAGGCCTCATTGCCGGCTCGCCGGCGGGCGGCGCCACGGCTCTCGACGAAGGCGCGGATCCCAGCCAGGCGCTCAACGCCGACGGACTCGAGGGTATTGCCGTCAAGAGCAATAAGGACTTCCAAGCCGCCTACATAAAGGCAGGTGGAAGCAACGCGACGGTCCAGTTCCCTGCGTCGGGCAACCACGCCTGGCCGTACTGGGCGGCGCAGTTGCAGGCCCTAAAACCAGACCTGATCACAACCCTCAACGGCTGAGGGCGGCGACCAGGGAGGACAGAAGCTGAGGAGAGATATCACACGAAGGTGTGGTTGACTACACGGGCACCTGAGCCGAGTGGGGCTTGGATCTCGGGTGCGGCATACGACAGATGGGATAGATGAAGCATGAAGTTCGTTGGGAAGAAGCGCGGCGCCTGGGCGCGCCGGCTCACGGTCGCGGCTTTCGCAGCCGCCGTGCTGCCCGGCCTGGTCAGCGCTGTCGGAGGCTCGGCGACTGCAGGGGCGTTCTCACGGCCGGGACTGCCGGTCGAATATCTGATGGTTCCGTCAGCGGGGATGGGCCATGACATCAAGATCCAGTTCCAGAACGGTGGGGCCAACGCGCCTGCGGTGTACCTGCTCGACGGCCTGCGTGCCCAGGACGACTTCAACGGCTGGGACATCAACACCCCTGCGTTCGAGTGGTACGTCGACTCGGGTCTCGCGACGGTCATGCCGGTCGGCGGCCAGTCCAGCTTCTACAGCGACTGGTACAAGCCGGCCTGCGGTAAGGCCGGGGCCTGCTCCACGTACAAGTGGGAGACGTTCCTGACCAGCGAGCTGCCGGCCTACCTGTCGGCGAACAAGGGCGTCGACTCCAGCCGCACCGCCGCGGTGGGCCTGTCGATGGCCGGTTCGGCCGCGCTGACGCTGGCCATCTACCACCCGGGACAATTCCAGTACGCGGGGTCACTGTCCGGCTTCCTCAACCTGTCCGAGGGCTGGTGGCCGACGCTCGTCGGCATGTCGATGGGTGACGCAGGCGGTTACAAGACCGAAGACATGTGGGGCCCGAAGGACGACCCGGCGTGGAAGCGCAACGACCCGATGGTCCAAATCGGCACGCTGGTCGCCAACGGCACCCGCATCTGGATCTACTGCGGCAACGGCAAGCCGGGCGAGCTGGACGCGGGCATGAGCTCGGGCAACCTGTTCAACGCGAAGTTCCTCGAGGGCTTCACGCTTCGCACGAACAAGACGTTCCAGGAGACCTACATCGCTGCCGGCGGTAAGAACGGTGTGTTCAACTTCCCGTCCGACGGCACCCACCAGTGGAACTACTGGGGTGCGCAGCTGCAGGCGATGAAGCCCGACATCCAGCGGGTGCTCGGTGCGACACCGCAGCCGTCCAATCCGACCCCGGAGCAGGCGGCGGCCGCCGCGTCCGGTGGCGGAGGCCTCGGCGCCTGCGCAGGGCGGCTAACCGAGCAGTTCCCAGCAATCGCATGGTCGGCGGCGGCGATCCTTCGGGGTCGCCGCCGTCAGCCATATGGGGAGCGCCTGCTCGCGGTGATGTGGTTCACTACCTTGCGGCGGGGCCAACGAAACGTGAGGGTGGGTAGATGCGTGGGCTGATGCGAGCGTTCTTCTCCGTGCTGCTGGCCGCAGGGCTGTGGTCGGCGGCGTCACCGGTCGCCAGGGCCGACGGCGTCGAGATGCTGATGGTGCCGTCGGCGGCCATGGGGCGCGATATCCCCGTCGCCTTCCAGGCCGGCGGCCCGCATGCGGTCGTCCTGCTCGACGCGTTCAACGCGGCCCCAGACGTGAGCAACTGGGTGACGGCGGGCAACGCGATGAACACCCTCGCAGGCAAGGGCATCTCGGTGGCCGCACCGGCTGGCGGCGCCTGGAGCATGTACACGAACTGGGAGCAGGACGGCAGCAGGCAGTGGGAGACGTTCCTCGCCGACGAGCTGCCCGACTGGCTGGCCGCCAACAAGGGTCTCGCTCCCAACGGTCACGGCATCGTCGGCGCCGCACAGGGCGGCTACGGCGCGATGGCGATGGCCACGTTCCATCCCGACCGGTACCGCTACGCCGGGTCGCTGTCAGGCTTCCTCAGTCCGGAGCGGACCGGCACGGACGGCGCGATCACCGACGGGCTGGCCCGGTTCGGCGGCGTCGACATCCGCAACATGTGGGGCCTGCCACAGCTGGGCCGGTGGAAATGGCACTCGCCGAATGTGCACGTCCAGTTGCTGGCCGACAACAACACCCGGCTGTGGGTGTTCAGCCCGCAAACGCTCGGGTGCAGCGATCCGGCCGCGATGATCGACTACTGCTCGATCGCCCAGGGCACTAATCGCGAGTTCTATCAGCACTACCGCACGGCAGGCGGGCACAACGGCCACTTCGACTTCCCGCCGGGCGGCCAGCACGACTGGTCGACCTGGGGTCCGCAGCTGGCCGCGATGTCCGGCGAACTCGTCACCACGATCAAGTGAGCCTGGCGGCCGGTACTTTGGAGGAGTGCAGCACACGTTTCGGCGGTCGCCGAGGTGGTCAACCGGCGTCGCCGTAGCGTCGTCGCTGGTGGCACCCATCGCAGCGGTGCTGACCGGATGCACGTCAGGTGACGGCATGCTGCCCGACCATGTCGGTGCCGCCGCCCTCCACGATGCAGTCGCGCGCCGAACCGAAGGGCGGAGTGCAACCGCCCACCGCGGGCAACCAGCAGAACACCTTGACCGTGACCCGCCAGCAGCGGACCTATCTGGATTCGCTGAAGGCCGCGGGTGTGAAGCCGTCGAGCGACCTGCTGGCACTGAGCATCGGGTCGTACGTGTGCCAGGCGCGGGCGGCCAAGCAGTCCGACCAGGCCGTGCGAGACTATGTGACCCCGCTGGTCCGCAACGATGTCCGGCACAACGAATTGAACGCCGTCGCGCCGCCCACGTCCGAGGTGGAAGCCGTGACCGACGACTACATCCGCATCGCGACCGAACGACTCTGCTAAGGGGACCATGGCCACCAACAGTCGACGCAAGCGCCACCGGCTCCTCGCCCTGATTGCGGCGGTGGCGATGGCTGCCGTCGTGGGTCTGGTCGCCATCGTGGCGTGGGTCATGCTGCGCCAGCCCGAGAAGTCGGACACCGCGGTGCCGCCGACGGCGCAGCCACCGACGGCCGCGCCGCCGACAGGCAAGCCGCGCCCGGAGTTCCAGGACGCCAGCTGCCCCGACGTGCAGCTGGTGTCGATCCCCGGCACCTGGGAGTCTTCGCCGCAACTCGATCCGTTCAACCCGGTTCAGTTCCCGATCGCGTTGCTGCTCAACGTCACCAACCCGATCCGCGAGCAGTTCGGCACGGACCGGCTCGAGACGTACACCGTTCCCTACACGGCGCAGTTCCACAATCCGCTGTCGGCCGACAAGCAGATGTCCTACAACGACAGCCGCGCCGAGGGCACCCGCAACGCGGTCAAGGCGATCACGGACATGAACAACCGCTGCCCGTTGACCAGCTACGTGCTCGTCGGCTTCTCCCAGGGCGCGGTCATTGCAGGCGACATCGCCAGCGACATCGGAAACGGTCGCGGCCCAGTCGACGCGGACCTCGTGCTCGGGGTGATGTTGATCGCCGACGGCCGCAGGCAGACCGGCGTCGGCCTGGACGTCGGGCCGAACCCGCCAGGGCAGGGCGCGGAGATCACCCTGAACGAGGTGCCCATGCTCTCCGGCATGGGGCTGACGATGACCGGCCCGCGCCCCGGTGGCTTCGGCGTACTCAACGACCGCACCAACGAGATCTGCGCGACGGGGGACCTCATCTGCTCGGCACCCGAGGAGGCGTTCTCGATCGCCAACCTGCCGAGGACGTTGGAGATCCTCGGCGGCGGCGCGGGTCAGCCGGTGCACGCCATGTACGCCACGACGCAATTCTGGAATCTCGGGGGCCAGCCGGCCACACAGTGGACACTGGATTGGTCGCAGAAGATCGTTGATAACGCTCCGCATCCAAAACATGGCTGACACGTGACCGTCATAGATTTGGCCTGCGCCAGACGGTCGCCTAACATTAAGAAAAAACTAAGACTGATGACTTGAGGCTGGACGAAAAGTCCAGGTCACACGGTATTGCGGGCCGTGTAAGCTCTTGCGAGGTTCCGGGTTCGCGCGGACAACGTAGTCCTGACGACGCCCGCGGCGGCCAGATGGTTCACGCGAGAACCCGCGTCGCGACGAGTGTGGTTTGACAGGAGAGTGAGATGGGGTTCCATAACCCGTTCATCAAGGACGGACAGATCAGGTTTCCCGACAACGGCAGCCTGGTTCTTCACGTCGAACGATGGACGAAGGTGCGTGGAGACAGGGTCGCCTATCGATTTCTCGACTTCTCCACCGAGCGCGACGGCGTCGCGCGGGATTTGAACTGGGCCGACTTCGGTGTGCGTAACCGCGCGGTGGGCGCCCGCCTTCAGCAGGTGACCGAGCCAGGGGACCGGGTCGCGATTCTGTGCCCGCAGAACCTGGAGTACCTCGTCGCCTTCTTCGGCACGCTCTACTCCGGACGAATCGCGGTGCCGCTGTTCGACCCGAACGAGCCCGGCCACGTCGGTCGGCTGCACGCCGTCATCGACGACTGCCACCCGTCGGCCATCCTCACCACCACCGAGGCGGCCGAGGGCGTGCGCAAGTTCTTCCGCAGCAGGCCCGCCAAGGAGCGGCCCCGCGTGATCGCCGTCGATGCGGTGCCCGATGAGGTCGGCGCCACCTGGGAACCGGTAGACGTGCAGCAGGACACGATCGCTTACCTGCAGTACACGTCGGGCTCGACCCGCATCCCGACCGGTGTGCAGATCACCCACCTGAACCTGGCCACCAACGTGGTGCAGGTGATGGAGGCCCTCGAGGGCGAGGAGGGCGACCGTGGCGTGTCCTGGTTGCCGTTCTTCCACGACATGGGCCTGATCACCGCGCTGCTGTCGCCGATGATCGGCCACTACGTGGAGTTCATGACTCCCGCGGCGTTCGTTCGCAGGCCCGGCCGGTGGATCCGCGCGATGGCGCGCAAACCCGAGGACATCGGTGGCGTGATCTCCGTGGCGCCGAACTTCGCATTCGACCACGCCGCGGCCCGCGGGCTGCCCAAGGACGGCGAGCCGCCGCTGGACCTGAGCGTCGTGAAGTGCATCCTCAACGGCAGCGAGCCCATCTCGGCCGCCACGGTGCGCCGGTTCAACGAGGCGTTCGGCCAGTTCGGCTTCAAGCCCCAGGCGATCAAACCGTCCTACGGCCTTGCCGAGGCCACCCTGTTCGTGTCCACCACCCCGATGGGGGATTTCCCGAAGATCACCAATGTCGATCGCGAGGCGCTGAACACCGGCAGTTTCGTTGAGGTGCCTGCGGATTCACCCAGTGCCGTGGCACAGGCGGGTGCGGGCAAGGTCGGTGTGGCCGAGTGGGCGGCCATCGTCGACGCCGAGACCGCCACCGAACTGCCCGACGGCCAGATCGGCGAGGTCTGGATCAGCGGGCAGAACATGGGCACCGGCTACTGGGGCAAGAAGGACGAGACCGTCGCGACGTTCCAGAACATTCTGAAGTCGCGGACCAATCCGTCGCACGCCGAGGGCGCCACCGACGATGCGTTGTGGGTACGCACCGGCGACTTCGGCGCCTACCACGACGGAGAGCTCTACATCACCGGCCGCGTCAAGGACCTCGTCATCATCGACGGCCGCAACCATTACCCGCAGGACCTCGAGTACTCGGCGCAGGAGTCGACCAAGGCGCTGCGCACCGGCTTCGTCGCGGCGTTCTCCGTTGCGGCCAACCAGCTTCCGGACGAGGTGTTCTCCAACGCTCACGCCGGCCTGAAGCGGGATGCCGACGACACCTCGGAACAACTCGTCATCGTCGGAGAACGGGCGCCCGGTTCGCACAAGATGGACATGGCGCCCGTCGCCGACGCCATCCGTGCCGCGATCGCGGTGCGCCACGGTGTGACCGTGCGTGACGTGCTGCTGACCCCTGCCGGTGCGATCCCGCGCACCTCGAGTGGCAAGATCGGCCGCCGCGCCTGCCGCGCCGCCTACCTGGACGGCAGTCTGCGCAGCGGGAAGGTGGCCAACGCCTTTCCCGACGAAACCAACTGAAGTAGAAGATGTCTGACATAGAACCGGATTCGCAGAACACCCCCGAAGACGGCGAGGGCTTCAGGCTGGCGCCCGAGCGTCCCGCCGCGCCTGCGCGCACCGACATGACCGTCGCCGAGATGCGCGACTGGCTGCGCAACTGGGTCGCCAACGCGACGTCCCAGTCCGCCGACGCGATCGACGACGCGACCCCGATGGTCGAGCTCGGCCTGTCCTCTCGCGACGCGGTCGCGATGGCCAGCGACATCGAAGACCTCACCGGCGTGACGCTGACGGCCACCGTCGCGTTCCGCCATCCGACGATCGAGTCGTTGGCCACCGTCATCGTCGAGGGTGAGCCGGAGATTGACGACACCGCCGACGACGTCGACTGGTCGCGCGACGTGGAAAAGGACGACATCGCCATCGTCGGCCTTGCCACCCGTTTCCCGGGGGACATGAACACCCCCGACGAGATGTGGCAGGCGCTGCTGGAGGGTCGCGACGCGATCACCGACCTGCCCGAGGGGCGCTGGATTGAATTCCTCGAGGAGCCGACTCTCGCGGCACGGGTTCACAAGGCCCGCACCCGTGGCGGATACCTCTCCGACATCAAGGGTTTCGATGCCGAGTTCTTCGCGTTGTCGAAGATGGAGGCCGACAACATCGACCCGCAGCAGCGGATGGCGCTGGAGCTGACGTGGGAAGCGTTGGAATATGCCCGCATCCCGGCGTCGTCGCTGCGTGGTGCGAGCGTCGGGGTCTACATCGGCAACTCCACCAACGACTACAGCTTCCTGGCGATGGCCGACCCGTCGGTCGCCCATCCGTACGCCATCACCGGCACGGCGAGTTCGATCATCGCCAACCGGGTGTCCTACTTCTACGACTTCCGCGGCCCGTCGATCGCCGTCGACACCGCGTGCTCGAGCTCGCTGGTCGCCGTACACCAGGGCGTGCAGGCGCTGCGTTCGGGTGAGGCGGACGTCGTGCTCGCCGGTGGCGTCAACGCCCTGGTCACCCCGCTCGTCACGATCGGGTTCGACGAAGTCGGCGGCGTGCTGGCTCCGGATGGCCGGATCAAGTCGTTCTCCCAGGATGCGGACGGCTACGCGCGCTCCGAGGGCGCAGGCATGCTGGTGCTCAAGCGCGTCGCCGACGCCCGCCGCGACGGCGATGAGATTCTCGCGGTCATCGCGGGCAGCGCGGTCAACCATGACGGCCGGTCCAACGGCATGCTGGCGCCCAACCCCGACGCGCAGGCCGAAGTGCTGCGCAAGGCGTACAAGGACGCAGGCGTCGATCCGCGCACCGTCGACTACATCGAGGCGCACGGCACCGGCACCATCCTCGGTGACCCGATCGAGGCCGACGCCCTCGGACGGGTCGTCGGTAGGGGGCGGGCAGCGGACAAGCCGGCCCTGCTCGGCGCGGTGAAATCCAATGTGGGACACCTGGAGTCGGCGGCAGGCGCCGCCAGCCTGGCCAAGATGACGCTGGCGCTGCGCAACGACAAGCTGCCGCCGTCGATCAACTACACCGGCCCCAACCCGTACATCGACTTCGACGCCGTGCACCTGAAGGTCGCCGACACCGTCACCGACTGGCCGCGCTACAGCGGCCACGCCATCACAGGCGTCTCGGGCTTCGGCTTCGGTGGCGCCAACGCGCACCTGGTGCTGCGTGAGGTGCTGCCCTCGGATCTGGTCGAGCCGGAACCGGAAACCGAAGACGCTCTCCAATGGAAAGCACGCCGCTCCTGAGGCCGATGCCGTCTATGTCGGCGGCGTTCGGATGGACGAGTACGGCGAGTTCATCGACGAGGACGAAAACGAAGGCGCCGAATTCTTCGGCCAGCATGCCTACGACACCGACGAGCGCGAGCCGGATCTGCCCGGACTGACCGATGAGGCCAGGCGCCTGCTCGAGGTCGCGCGCGAGGAGGCCGAAGCCGAGGAGCCCCACACACCTGTTGTGCCGCTGGCAGTTTCGGCGTTCATGACGTCACGCAAGAAGGCCGCGGCTGCCGAGCTGGCCGACTGGATGGAGAGCCGAGGAAGGTCGCGCCTCCTCGCTGGAGTCGATCGGCCGGTCGCTGTCGCGGCGCAACCACGGCCGGTCGCGCGCCGTGGTGATGGCGCACGACCACGACGAGGCGATCAAGGCCCTGCGCGCACTGGCCGACGGCAAACAGAGCCCGAACCTGTACAGCGCCGACGGGCCTGTCACCAACGGGCCGGTGTGGGTACTTGCCGGGTTCGGTGCCCAGCACCGCAAGATGGCCAAGAGCCTGTATCTGCGCGACGAGGTCTTCGCGGAGTGGATCAACACGGTCGACGCGTTGGTCCAGGACGAGCTCGGGTACTCGATCGTCGAGCTGATTCTCGACGACTCGCAGGATTACGGCATTGAAACCACTCAGGTCACGATCTTCGCGATTCAGATCGCGCTCGGCGAGCTGCTCAAGCACCACGGGGCGAAACCCGGTGCAGTGGTTGGCCAGTCGCTCGGCGAGGCTGCCGCCGCCTACTTCTCTGGCGGTCTGTCGCTGGCCGACGCCACCCGTACCATCTGCTCGCGCTCGCACCTGATGGGCGAGGGCGAGGCGATGCTGTTCGGCGAGTACATCCGGTTGATGGCGCTCGTCGAGTACTCCGCAGACGAGATCAAGACGGTGTTCTCCGACTATCCCGACCTCGAGGTGTGCGTGTACGCCGCACCGACGCAGACGGTGATCGGCGGGCCACCGGAGCAGGTCGACGCGATCATCGAGCGCGCCGAGAAAGAGGGCAAGTTCGCCCGCAAGTTCCAGACCAAGGGCGCCAGCCACACCCAGCAGATGGACCCACTGCTCGGCGAGCTGGCTGCCGAGCTGCAGGGCATCGAACCGCGTCCGCTCACCACGGGCTACTTCTCCACCGTTCACGAGGGTGGCTACATCCGTCCGGGCGGTGAGCCGATCCACGGCGTGGACTATTGGAAGAAGGGCCTGCGGCACAGCGTGTACTTCACGCACGGCATCCGCAACGCCGTCGACAACGGTCACACCACGTTCCTCGAGCTGGCGCCGAATCCCGTTGCGCTCATGCAGGTCGGCCTGACGACGGCGGCCACGGGCCTGCACGATGGGCAGCTGATCGCGACGTTGGCCCGCAAGCAGGACGAGGTCGACTCCATGACGGCGGCGATGGCCCAGCTGTTCGTCTACGGCCACGACCTCGACTTCCGCACGATGTTTCTGCTCCGGGGCGGCGATTACGCCAACATCCCGTTGACCCGGTTCCGCCGTAAGCCGCACTGGCTGGAAGCCAGGTTCGGCGCGGACAGCTCGTTGATGATGCCGGGCAACCACGTCGCCATGCCCGACGGCCGCCACGTGTGGGAGTACTCGCCGAAGGGCTTGGTGGATCTCGGTGAGTTGGTGAAAGTGGCGGCGGCGCAGGTGCTTCCGGAAGCCACCCTCAGCGCGTCCGAACAGCGCGCGGTGCCCGGCGAGGGTGCCCGCCTTGTGACGACGCTGACACGCCACCCCGGTGGCGCGAGTGTGCAGGTGCATGCCCGCATCGACGAGTCGTTCACGCTGGTCTACGACGCCATCGTCAGCCGCGCAGGCCAGGCTGCCGCACTGCCCGCCGCAATGGCGACCGGAGCTGTCGTTGCGGAGCCGGTCGAAACAGCGCCGTCCGCGCAGCCGGCTGAGGATGCTGAGATCCTCTCCGACTACCTCACCCAGGGCGCCAATCTTGGTGCGGGCTTTGCGAAGTGGACGCCGGACTCGGGCGAGACCATCAGTGACCGTCTCGGCGCGATCGTCGGCGGCGCGATGGGCTATGAGCCCGAGGATCTCCCGTGGGAGGTGCCGCTGATCGAGCTGGGTCTCGACTCGCTGATGGCGGTGCGGATCAAGAACCGCGTCGAGTACGACTTCGACCTGCCGCCGATCCAGCTGACCGCCGTGCGGGACGCGAACCTTTACGCCGTCGAGAAGCTCATCGAGTACGCGATCGAGCACCGCGAAGAGGTCGAAGAGCTCGCCGAGCATCAGAAGACACAGACGCCGGAGGAGATCGCGGCCGCTCAGGCCGAGCTGATGGGCGGAGCGACCACGGTGGCCGAGCTCGAAGAGAAACTGGCCGAAGCAGAGGTCGCACCGGCAACCGAGACGCCAACGGCGCCACCGGCTTCCGACGCGCCGATCCCGCCGCCACCCACGAACCCGGCAGGCCCCAACCAGCCCAGTGCCGCCGCGCTCGCGGCTCAGGTGCTGACGCAGGAGGCCGTCACCGAGGCGCTGGGCGCCGACGTGCCGCCGCGCGAAGCGGCTGAGCGGGTCACGTTCGCGACGTGGGCCATCGTGACCGGCAAGTCTCCCGGCGGCATCTTCAACGCGCTGCCTGCGCTCGATGACGAGACCGCGGAGAAGATGGCGGCGCGCCTCACGGAACGCGCGGAAGGGACCATCACCGTCGAGGACGTGAAGAACTCCCCGACGATCGAGGCGCTGGCGACCATCGTGCGCGAGCACCTCGAGGCGGGCGAGCTCGAGGGTTTCGTGCGGACGCTGCGCGCGCCCAAGGAGGGTTCGAATGCGGTCCCCGTCTTCGTGTTCCACCCGGCAGGCGGTTCGACGGTGGTCTACGAGCCGCTGCTTAATCGGCTGCCTGCGGACACGCCGATGTACGGCATCGAGCGGGTCGAGGGCTCGGTCGAGGAGCGCGCCGCGGAGTATGTGCCGAAGCTGCTCGAGATGCACGACGGCCCGTTCATCCTTGCGGGCTGGTCGCTCGGCGGTGTGCTGGCATACGCCTGCGCGATCGGGCTCAAGCAGGCGGGCGCCGACGTGCGCTTCGTCGGGCTGATCGATGCGGTGCGCGCCGGTGAAGAGGTGCCGCAGACCAAGGAAGAGGTCCGGGCCCGCTGGGACCGCTACGCGCGATTCGCGGAGCGCACCTTCAACGTGACTGTGCCCGCGATCCCGTACGAGCAGCTCGAGGATCTCGACGACGAGGGCCAGGTGTCTTTCGTCCTCGACGCCGTCAAGGCGAGCGGTGTGCAGATCCCCGGTGGCGTCATCGAGCACCAGCGCACGTCATATCTGGACAACCGCGTGATCGACACCGCGGAGATACGGCCGTATGACGGGCACGTCACGCTCTACATGGCCGACCGCTACCACGACGATGCGATCTTCTTCGAGCCGCGCTACGCCACCCGCAAGCCCGACGGCGGCTGGGGCGAATACGTCTCAGAGCTGGAGGTCGTGCCGATCGGGGGCGAGCACATCCAGGCCATCGACGAGCCGTACATTGCGAAGGTCGGCGCGCACATGAGCGAGGCCATCAGCCGCATCGACGCCGGCCAAAAGGATCAGGAGAAGCAGGCGAAGTGACCAACAGGACCACCGCGGAACTATTAGCCGAACTTCGCGAAAAGCTGGAGCTGGCAAAGGAGCCCGGTGGCGAGAAGGCCGTCGCCAAGCGGGAGAAGAAGGGTATCCCGAGTGCCCGCTCACGAATCCATGCGCTGCTCGACCCCGGCACGTTCCTCGAGATCGGTGCGCTGTGCAAGACGCCGGGTGATCCGCAGGCGCTCTTCGGCGACGGGGTCGTCACCGGCCACGGCACCATCAACGGCCGCCCGGTAGGTGTCTTCAGCCACGACCAGACGGTGTTCCAGGGCACGGTCGGCGAGATGTTCGGCCGCAAGGTGGCCAAGCTGATGGAGTGGGTGGCCATGGTGGGCTGCCCCATCATCGGCATCAACGACTCAGGCGGTGCGCGCATCCAGGATGCGGTCACCTCGCTGGCCTGGTACGCCGAGCTCGGCTGCCGTCACGAACTGCTGCGCGGCTTCGTGCCCGAGATCTCCATCATCCTCGGGAAATGTGCTGGCGGAGCGGTATATTCGCCGATCCAGACCGACCTCGTGGTCGCCGTGCGCGATCAGGGCTACATGTTCGTCACCGGGCCCGACGTCATCAAGGACGTCACCGGCGAGGACGTCAGCCTGGACGAGCTCGGCGGCGCCGACGCCCAGGCCAGCTACGGCAACATCCACCAGGTCGTCGAGTCCGAGGCCGCGGCCTTCTCCTACGTCCGCGACTACCTGAGCTTCCTGCCCGCCAACACCTTCGACGATGCGCCCAGGGTCAACCCGGGTCTGGAACCGGAGATCACCCCGCACGATCTGGAGCTGGACTCGATCGTGCCTGATGCCGACAACACGGCATACGACATGCACGAGATCCTGCTGCGGATCTTCGACGACGGTGACGTCTTCGACGTCGCGCAGCAGCAGGGTCAGGCCATGATCACTGCCTTCGCGCGGGTCGACGGACGACCCGTCGGTGTCATCGCGAACCAGCCGATGCACATGTCGGGCGCGATCGACAACGCGGCGTCCGACAAGGCGGCACGATTCGTCAGGTTCTGCGACTCTTACAACACCCCACTGATTTTCGTCGTCGACACCCCGGGCTTCCTGCCGGGTGTCGAGCAGGAGAAGAACGGCATCATCAAACGCGGCGGCCGCTTCCTCAACGCGGTCGTCGAGGCCGACATCCCGAAGGTGACGATCACCATCCGCAAGTCCTACGGCGGTGCGTATGCGGTGATGGGGTCCAAGCAGTTGAGCGCCGACCTGAACTTCGCGTGGCCGACTGCCAGGATCGCGGTGATCGGCGCCGAGGGCGCAGCGCAGCTGTTGGTCAAGCGGTTCCCGGATCCGACGGCGCCGGAGGTGCAGAAGATCCGGGCCGACTTCATCGAGGGCTACAACCTCAACATGGCCACCCCGTGGATCGCCGCGGAGCGCGGGTTCATCGACGCGGTCATTCAGCCGCACGAGACCCGGCTGTTGCTGCGTAAGTCCCTACATCTGTTGCGCGACAAGCAGAAACACGGCCGCGTTCAGCGCAAGCACGGCCTGCTGCCGATCTGACGCGCTGTCGGTCGCCGATTGGATCAGCGACGCTGCCCGAGGGAAAAGCGTCGTCAGATTCACAAAGCACAACACCCCGCGAGCCTTGCGGACTCGCGGGGTGTCGGCCTTGCGGTACTACTTGTCCAGGTCGAACCGGTCGTTGTTCATCACCTTGACCCACGCGGCGACGAAGTCCTCGACGAACTTCTGCTTGTTGTCGTCCTGCGCGTAGTGCTCGACCAGCGCCCGCAGCTGCGAGTTCGAGCCGAACACAAGGTCATTGGCGGTTGCCGTCCACTTGGCCTGGCCCGACGCGCGGTCGGTGCCCTCGTAGACGTTCTCCGAAGCCCCCGACTTCCACTCCGTGCTCATGTCGAGCAGGTTGACGAAGAAGTCGTTGCTCAGCACGCCCGGCTTGTCCGTGAACACGCCGTGCTTGCTCCCGCCGTGGTTCGCGCCGAGCACCCGCAGCCCGCCGACGAGAGCGGTCAGCTCCGGAGCGGTCACGTCCAGCAGGTACGCCTTCTCGACCAGAAGCTGCTCAAGCGGAGCCTTCTCGCCGGCACGCACGTAGTTGCGGAACCCGTCGGCCCGCGGTTCGAGCACCGCGAACGACTCCACATCGGTGCTCTCCTGCGACGCGTCGGTACGACCCGGCGCGAAGTGCACGTCGATCTCGAAGCCGGCATCCTTCGCCGCCTTCTCGACTGCCGCCGAACCCGCAAGCACGATCAGGTCGGCGAGCGAGACGTTCTTGCCGAACTCCTGCTGGATCTTCTCGAGCACCGGCAGCACCTTCGCCAGCTCCGATGGCTCGTTGACTTCCCAGTTCTTCTGCGGCTCAAGGCGAATCCGCGCACCGTTGGCGCCGCCGCGCTTGTCGGTGCTGCGGAAGCTACCCGCCGACGACCACGCGGTCTTGACCAACTGGGACACCGACAGCCCGGAGTCGAGCACCTTGGCCTTCAGCGCCTTGATGTCGGCCTCATCGATCAGCTCGCCCTCGACGGCGGGAACCGGGTCCTGCCACAGCTGCGGCTCTGCGATCCACGGCCCGAGGTAACGGCTGATCGGACCCATGTCACGGTGCAGCAGCTTGTACCAGGCCTTCGCGAAGGCCTCGTTGAGCTCCTCGGGATGGTCGAGCCAGCGACGGGTGATGTCGGCGTAGATCGGAGAGACCCGCATGGAGATGTCGGTGACAAGCATCGTGGGCTTGCGAGGCGACCCACCGAAGGGATCGGGAATGGTCGCCTCGGCATCCTTGGCCTCGAACTGCCATGCGCCGGCTGGACTCTTCACCAGCTCCCACTCGTTGCCGTAGAGGATCTCCAGATAGGCGTTGCTCCATTGCGTCGGCGTCGGCGTCCACACCACCTCGAGACCGCTGGTGACCGTGTCGCCGGCCTTGCCGGAACCGAACGGGCACTTCCAGCCCAGGCCCTGCTGCTCGATGGGGGCACCCTCGGGCTCGGGGCCGATGCCATCGTCCGGACCCGCGCCGTGGGTCTTGCCGAGGGTGTGGCCACCGACGATCAGCGCCGCGGTCTCCTCGTCGTTCATCGCCATCCGGCCGAACGTCTCGCGGATGTCGATCGCAGCGGCCATCGGATCCGGCTTGCCCTCCGGCCCTTCGGGATTCACGTAGATCAGGCCCATGGTGGTGGCGCCGAACGGCTCGGCGAGATCGCGTTCGCCGGAGTAGCGCTTGTCGGTGCCCAACCACTCGTCCTCTTCGCCGAAGAGGATCTCCTCGGGCTCCCACACGTCCTGCCTGCCGAAGCCGAACCCGAACGTCTCGAAGCCCGCGGACTCCAGTGACACGTTGCCCGCGAAGATGATCAGGTCTGCCCAGGAGATCTTGTTGCCGTACTTCTGCTTGACCGGCCACAGCAGACGACGCGCCTTGTCCAGGTTGGCATTGTCCGGCCAGCTGTTGATGGGCGCGAAGCGCTGCATGCCCTGACCGCCGCCACCGCGGCCGTCGAAGATGCGGTAGGTGCCCGCGGCGTGCCAGCTCATCCGGATGAACAAGCCTGCGTAGCTGCCGTAGTCGGAGGGCCACCAGTCCTGCGACGTGGTGATCACCGAAAGCACGTCGGCCTTCAGGGCCTCGGGGTCGATCTTGTTGAACTCCTCGGCGTAACTGAAGTCCTCGCCGTACGGGTTGGAGCGCGACGAGTGCGCGTGCAGCTTCGACACGTCGACCTGGTTGGGCCACCAGTCCTGATTCGTGCGCGGGGCGTGCGCCTTCGGGGTTGGAGAATCGATTGCGGGATTTTCGCTATCGGACACTACATTCCTTCCGGGAGTGGGTAATTCGGGCTGTGATCACGGTTGTGATCGCGAAGTCTGGGCGGCCGCGCAGTCGGCGCAGAGGCCCCAGTAGATGACCTCGGCCTCGTCGATCGCGAAGCCGTTGTCGTCGGACGCGGTCAGGCACGGCGCGTCACCGACGGCGCAGTCCACGTCGGCGATGACACCGCAGGACCGGCAGACCACGTGGTGGTGGTTGTCGCCGACCCGCGACTCGTAGCGAGCCACCGAACCCGATGGCTGAATTCGCCGCACCAGGCCGGCCGCGCTCAGCGTGCTCAGCGAGTCGTAGACGGCCTGATGAGATACGTCGGGGAGGTCCGCGCGCACTGCTCGGATGATGGAATCCGTGTCGGCATGCGGATGCGCGTGCACCGCGGTGAGGACCGCAATGCGTGGGCGGGTGACGCGTAGAGCGGCCCCTCGCAGCATCTGCTGGAAGTCCGACGCCGTGGGCACGTTCGGAAGTCTTGTCCCTTTTCTGGAATAAGTCAAGAAACTAGATCGGGGTGATTTCGAGCCAATCGTCGACCATGAACGCGTCGCCGCGAGCCACCACGGTGACCCCTCCGCGGCCCGGATAGTGCGCGGGAATCACCGCCGCGCGTCGCCTGGTGGCCTCGGTGAACACCCGCTTGCGAGACACTGCGGCGGCGGCCATGTCCTCGTCGAATGCACACGGATCGCCGGGGCGGTGCAGCTGAAGCGGGCTGTGGGTGAGGTCGCCGACGAACACCGCGGGGCGGCCCGCGTCCAGCCACAGCACCGACGAGCCCGGCGTGTGGCCCGGAGCGGGCCGGAGTCGCAGCGACTCGGTGATCTGGTGGTCGTCGGACCACAGTTCGACCTGGCCCGCCTCCGCGACCGGAAGAACGCTGTCCGCGAACACGATTCGGCTGGTGTCCTGCCGGGCCTGGTCGGCCTCGGTCCGCGCGGGCGGTCGCGCATCGGCGTTTTCCGGGTGGAAATATCGGTAGTCTGCGTCGGGGATGAGATAGCGGGCGTTCGGGAACGTGGGGATCCAGGATCCGTTGTTCGCCTTGGTGTTCCACCCGACGTGATCGGAATGGACGTGCGTGTTGACGACGACGTCCACCGAGTCGGGCGCGATGCCCGCGCGCTGCAGCGAGCCGAGATAGTCGGTGTCGAGGTGGTCCATCGGCGGCATGGCAGGACGGTCGCGGTCGTTGCCGACGCCGGTGTCCACCAACACCGTCAGCCCGTCGACCTCGACCACCCAGGTCTGGACGGCGATGCGCCAGTGATCGTCATCCCAGAAGGTCGGCGTGTACTCCGCGGCGAGCTCATGCCAAGCCGACGGCGGGGTATCGGGAAACAGCCGCAGAGGTAGTTGGTCCACCCGCAATTCGACGATGCGGGTGAGAACGGCGCGCGCCCATCTCTACTCGGTCGACCACAGCGCAACCCTACGCACCGACCCGGATCTTGTTGGGCTTCCACAGCCCGCTGCGCGTGGCGGTACCGAGTTCGATCTCGGCGGGCTTGGCGTCGACGATGGTGTCGAACTTGCGCAGCGATCCCCAATCGCGGCCCCAGTCGCGGGACAGGTAGGTCGCCATCAGGTGCTGGCGCAGCAGCAGATCGGAGATGCCGAGCAGGCCGCCGTTGCGGCCGTCCTGCCAGGTGTCGGTGTCCTGCTTCTTCGCGGTGTAGTCGGGCGTGATCCGGAACGCAGGAACCTCGGTCACCCCGTTGGCGTGCAGCATCGGCTGCTGGCACGGGAAGGCCATTCCCACCGCCCAGTCCATCAGCACGGGCTGCTGCGAGCCGACGTACTCCTGTAGCGATCGCAGCTCGGGCACCCGCGGTGGGGTGACCGCGACCCAGTCGCCCTGCGTCAACGAACGGTCCTCGGCCACAAGGCGAACCGCGACGGCGTCGCCGGGAATGTCGGCCCGGGGGAACCGGAGGTTGCGCCACGACGGGAATACCGCGATGTCGTCGGGCACAAGGCGACCCGCGGGCGCGGGCGCGCCGTTGGGCCCTGGCCGCGCATACTCCAGCTCGACGGGTCTGGCCGTCGGCGTGTCCGTTCACCACACTGTTGCCCGAAATCGTTCCTGCCGCGGTGACGACCACAAGCGGATGGGCGTCGTCGGGCGGCGGCAGCTCGTACCACGCCGATGTCAGCGTGCTCTGCTGCTGTGGCCCGTCGGCATAGGTGCCCGCGACGGGAACCCGCGCCGGGTCGAGGCCGTAGGGCAGCGGAACCGTCGACCCGTTGACGCCCTTGGTGGTCAGCTTCGTCGGGGCGTCCCAGTCGTAGTCGGTGCCGGGCTGGGGCAGCGTCATCCGGTTGGCTTCTGCCACAATGTGATCGGGAACGCCATTCGGGGTGAACCCGACAGGCTTCTCTCCGCCCAGCGGGCCCAGCGGGCCGTAGTTGCCCGGTAGCGGCGTCATGAAGCCGTCGTTGGTGTCGGGCTCGACAAGCACGTCGTCGGCCAGGCCGCAGCCGCCGGTGAACGCGCGCAGGTTGGCCCACGCGTTCGAGTAGGTCGGATACTGCCGCACCACACCGGCGAGCATCGAGGCGACGAACACCACCACCATGAAGCCGGCTGCGACCGGAATGGGCGCTGCGGTCAGTGCCCGCGCGATCCGGCCCTCGCCGTGGTCGCGCGTGGCGAAGTGCAGCCAGACCGTGTAGATCGCAGCGATCGCGAACAGCGCGAAGAAGATTGTGCTGACGGTGATTCCGCCGATCTTCGGCATGGCGTTGTTGAACGGAACACCGAAGCTCGAGACGTACCACCACCCGTTGGTGGTGGCGAAGCACAGCGCCAGCAGGAACAGCACCGCCGTCACGACCGTCATCCGGTTGCGGGACCAGCGCAACACCTTGGGTGACACCAGCACGGTGGCAAGGGCGGCCATCGCCGCACCAACGGCGGCGAACAGACCGAAGTGATGGACCCACTTCGTCGGCGTGAACATCAGGAAGAACATCGTGCCGAAGATGATTCCCATCAGTCGCCACGCCGGGCCGCGGGCGACGCCGGGAACCCGTTTGCGCCGCAACATGACGAACATGGAGATGAACAGGCTCAGCGCCGTGATCAGGAAGCCGAATCGTCGCGACAGCGAGCCGTCCACCGTCGGCAGCATGAGGTAGTAGTAGCGCAGGTTCTCGGTGTACCACGCCTGGCTGGGCCCGATCGTCGGTGCGAATCCTGGTGGCTTCCAACACCGTTGCGATCGTCTGATCGGCGAAGATCACGGTCAGTACCACGGTGCCCGCGGCCAGCAGCGGTGCCACCAGCGGCCACGTGCCCACGATGCGATGCCTGCGCACCAGGATTCGCAGCAGCGGGCGGCCACCGGCGAGCAGTGCCGCCACAGCGATCAACCCGGTCGGCTGGATGCCGAGCGTGAACGCCGCTGCGACGACTGCCAGCGCTGCGGGCGTCATGCGGCCGGAGATGATGGCCCGCTCGATCAGCACATAGGTGATCAGCGCGCCGACCGCGATCTGGCCTTCGGGCCGCAGGCCGTTGTTGAACGGCATCCATGCCGCCAGCAGAACCAGGCCCGCCGCCCACATAGCCGCCTTCGACGATTCGACTGCGGGCCCGAGCCGTGGCAGCACCTCCCGCGACAGCAGCAGCCAACACACCAGGGCGGCAACCAGATCCGGCAACCGCATCCAGATGCTCGCATCGCTGACGTGGGTCATCAGCGCCAGCAGGTTGTAGTACCAGCCGAACGGGTCCTCGGGGCTGCCGAACCACCTGAAGTAGTTGGACATGTAGCCGGCGTGGTCGGCGACACGGGCCATGCCGAGGATGTAGCCGTCGTCGGAGGAGTTGGCGCCGACCGTGTGCCACGCCAGGAAGGTGCCGACGACGACGACGTCGGCGGCGGTGAAGGTGCGCCACCGTTCCGGGATCACGCTGCGCATCCGGCGGCCGTCGAGGCGGTCGAGGCGCCACAGCGCGACGAGCGCGATGACGGTGGCGGCGATCGCCCCGAGCATCGCGGCCAGCTTCAAAGGCGTTGGCTTGGTGGAGAACCGGGTGTCGATGGTCGCCGACACGGACAGCCCCGGCGGCGCGGGCCCGACCAGGTCGGTGAACACCCCGACGATCTGCGGGCGCAGGTTGGGGTCGGCGAATCCGGTGCGCTGTTCCTTGCCGGTGGTCGGATCCGTGAGCCCGACGAACGTGGCGAACGTCCCGGCATCGGTCGACGTGATCTCGATGCGCTGGCATTCGGGCGACACCACTCGGGCCCTCTGCACGCTCGCGACGACGACGTTGCGGTCGGTGATGTCGACCCGCTGGCGCGGTGACATTGACGAAGAGCGCGTTGAGCGCGGCCTGCTTGCCGCCCTTCGGCGCCGTGCCAAGCACCATGCCGCCGTTCGGTGGCATCGACCGGATCACGTCACACGGCACGGTCACCGACATCGACACCGGCACCTGCGAAATCAGCGGCGCCGTCACGTCATTGAGCTGACCGCTCTGCGGCCAACTCAGCGTCGCGGTGGTCTGCACCACCGGAAGCAGCGGCGTCGCCACCGACAACACGAAGCCGATCAGGCCTGCGATCGTCGCGACCCAGCGCGTCACCCGAATGTTGTCGCTCATGGCAGCGCCCTGATCGGTCCGTTGCGGCGTCCAGCCATGCACCGTCACAGCGCCCTGGTCGATGACCGCGTCAGGCGCCTGGGACCCGGGCACCAGCCGGCTGGTACCGCTCGATCGCTCCCCAGTCGCGGTACCAGTCGTCGCGCAGATAGGACGGCACGCTGTCGGAGCGCAGCAGCGCCTTGGTGATCAGGAGCGGACCGCCGTCCTCAGAGGATTCCCACTGGTTCGACGACACCACGGTCTGCTTGAGGTTCGGAAGGATCCGGTACTCCGGAAGTTCGGCCACACCAAGGTGTTCGGAGAACGGGCGCTGGCACGGGAAGTTCGCCGCGGTGGCGATGTCCATCAACACCGGGGTGTCCGACCCCATGAGCTGTTGTGCGGTCTCCAGCACCGGCACCCGCGGCGGGGTGAACGCGAGCCACTGGTCGGTCGACAGGTTGGGATCGTCGGCGACGATGCGCACGACGTTGGCCTCCGGCGGCGCCCAGGCCAACGGGAAACGCAGGTTGCGCCAGGCCTTCTGCATGAAGATGTCGATCGGCTGAACCTGGCCGAGTGCCTGGTACGAGCCGTCCGGCCGGCGCACGCCCCATTGCAGCTTGAGCGATTGGCCGTAGTTGAACGAGCCGTCCTCCTCGTAGTACCAGATCGCTCCCGCGGCGGCGACGGTCACCAGCGGGCGGTCCGGCGTGCGCGGCGGCAACTCGTACCAGGCCGAGGTGGCCTTGGCCGCGACGGTGTTCTCGTCGTAGCTGCCCATCACCGGGGTGCGTTTGGGGTCGAGCCCGAAGGGCAGGAAGACCCGGGACCCGTTGACGCCCTCGGGGCCGTACCCGCCGCTGGTGCCCGCGGCATAGCCGACCCCGACGTTCGGTTTGTTGGGCGATCCGTCGGAGTTCACCGTCCCCGGATTGGCCGTAACGGGTTCTGCGGGCTCCAGGGTGTCGCTGACACCGTTGGGGTTGAACCCGACCGGGTTCTCGCCGCCCAGCGGGCCGTACTGTCCGAAGCGCTGCCCCGGAACCGGTTGCAGCAGACCGGCATTGGTGTCTGGCTCGACCAGCACGTCGTCGGCCATCGCGCAGCTGGAGTTGCTCAGTCCGGACGCCAGCGCCGCGACGTCGGCCTTGGCGGTGGTGTAGACGGGATAGCGCTGCGCCGCGCCCTTGGCCATCGAGCCGACCTCGAGCACGACCATGATGGCCGCCACCACCAGCAGCGGTGTCGACGCCAGCACCCGG
Source organism: uncultured Actinomycetota bacterium (assembly GCA_963734385.1). Lineage (GTDB taxonomy): Bacteria > Actinomycetota > Actinomycetes > Mycobacteriales > Mycobacteriaceae > Mycobacterium. The sequence goes on from CAVTHR010000009.1 coordinate 314,448, forward strand.
TTGCGGCGGGTGTTGGCGACCTCGGTGTGTCCGGCGTAGTCCATCCGGAAGTGCAGCCAGCCGGCCAGCAGGCCGGTCGCCATCGCGAGGGCCAGGAAGATGAACGTGACGGGGACGCCCGCGATCACCGGCTGCTTGTCGAACCACGGCACGCCGTAGTTGCCGACGTAGAACCAGGCGTTGATACCCGATGTGGCCCAAGCCAATATGAACAGCAACGCGGTGACGTAGATCGCGAGGTTGCGGCGGGTGTGCAGACCGACGCGGGCGAACACGAACGCGGTGACAGCGCCAAGCGCTCCCGCCAGCCCGGCGAACGCGCCGAACTGCACGGCCCACTTCGTCGGCGTGAAGGTGAGCAGCAGCAGCCCGACGGCCGTGGTGCCGATCAGCCGCCACACCGGGCCCGACGCGACACCGGGCAGGCTCCCGCGGCGCAGCAGCACCGCGATCATCCCGAACAGGCAGAGCATCATCACCAGCACGGCGAACCGGCGGGTCAGCGACGAGTCGGCGCTGTCCTCGACGGTGAGGAAGTAGTAGCGCAGGAACTCCTGATACCAGGCGATGGTCGGGCCGACCACGTACTTGATGCGGGCCGACTCGGCGACGGTGGCCAGCGTCTGGTCCCGGAAGACGATCACGAAGATCAGCGAGACGGCCGCAGCGAGCGGGGCGATCTGCGCCAGCAGGCCGTCGAGTGGACGGCGGAACCGGACGTGGCGTGCGATGGCGCGCGCGCCGACCAGAAGGGGCGCCAGCGCGATGAGCCCTTGCGGCGCGGTCGTGACGCTGAAGATCGCCACGACGATCGCGATCGCCGCGGGCCACAGCCGACGGGTCCCGATGGCGTTCTCCACCAGCACCCACGCGGCGATGGTGCCGAACGCGATCAGCGGCTCCGGGCGCAGGCCGTTGTTGAAGGGCAGCCATGCGGCAAGGAACACCGCGCCTGCGGTCAGCACGGCGACCCGGTTGACGGCGATGCGCCTGCCGAGCCGGGGCAGCACGCAGCGGCTGATGATGAGCCAGGTCCCGATCGCCGCCGCGGTGGCGGGCAGCCGCATCCACACCCCTGCGGTGCTGATCGACGCCATCTGCGCGAGCACGTTCTGGTACCAATCGAACGGCGCTTCGCTGGCGCCGAAGAACCGGTAGTAGTTGGCCGTGTAACCGGCGTCTCCCGACGATCCGCGCGATCGTCAGGTTGTACCCGTCGTCGGATGAGATCGCGCCGATGACGTGCCACAGCAGCAGCGTGCCGATCACGCCGATATCGGTGATCCAGGTGACGACGCCGACCCGTAGGAAGCGCCGCCAGGCGCCCGCTATCCGTCTGCCGGAGCCGGCGTCAAGCACCGCCAGTGCCACGATCGATGCGAGCACCGAGGCGACCCCGAGCACCATCACGGCCAGCTTGAGCGCGGTCGGCGTGGTGATGAACCGCGTGTCGATGTCGATACGCGCGGACAGTCCCGGCTCGGCGGCCACCTTCAGGTCGGTGAAGATGCCTGCGACCTGAGGCTTCTTCTCCGGTGCCAGGGTGCCGGTGGCGCCGGGGATCCCGACGAAGTCGGCGCCCACCTGCCCGGCATTGGCCCAGATGTGCAGCGCGCTGCACTTGCCCGCAGCCACCGCGGGCCTGGGGGCCCCTGCGGCCACCGAGTCGCGGAATGCGACGAACACCACGTCGGCGGTCGCCCTGACGAACAGGCCGCCCTTGGTGGCGTCGCTGCTGGCGTCCTTTGGAACCGTGGACAGCACGAGGCCGCCCTCGGCGGGCAGGCTGGCGATGGCTTGGCAGGGAATCGAGATGTCGAGCGCCTGCGGAGCACCGGACACCAGCGGGGCGGTGATGTCGGAGACCATGCCGTCGGGGCCTGCCGCCTGAGGCCAGTTGATGGTGGCGGTGGTCTGCTTGACCGGCAGCAGAGGAACCAGCGCACAAAGGACCACTCCGGCGATGCCTGCGATGACGGCGACGAGCCGGGCGATGGCGGACAGCCCGGTCCGCTCAGTTTCGTCGCGTGGCACGAGGCTCGATGTTAGGCGACACACCTAATGACGCAGCGGCGCCGGGCTCCACAGCCCGCTTCGCGTGGCCGAACCGAGATCAAGTCGTGCCGGCTGCGCGTCCCGGTAGAACGGCGTGAACTGCTGCAGCTCGCCCCAGTCGCGGAACCAGTCGTCCTTCAGATAGGAGGGCACGGTCGTGGCCCGCAGCAGCAGCTCGCTGATGCCCAGCGGGCCGCCGCCGACGTTGTCCATCACCGGCGAGTTGGCTTCCGCGCCGAACCGGTCCGGCAGGATGCGCCACTTCGGCACCTCGATGACGCCGTTCTGGTGGTCGTACGGGCGTTGGCACGGGAAGGCCATGCCGACCAACCAGTCCAGCAGCACCGGGTCCTGCGAGCCGACGACGTCCTGCAGCGTTCGCAGCTGCGGAATCCGCGGCGGGGTCAGCGCGATCCAGTGCTGAGGCGACAGATCGTCGTCGGTGGCGACCAGGCGAACCTGGGTCGCGTCGGCCGGGATCGCGGTCAGCGGTGCCCGCAGGTTCCGCCAGGCCGGTGGCGCGCCGACATCGGCGAAGCCGACGCCACCGGCGGGCTCGCCGTCGTCGCCCGCCCACTGCACGACGACATCGCCAGGGTCGAAGCGGCCTGCGGCCGACACCACAAGGATGGAGGAGGACCGATCGCGCTCGCTCCAGTCGGCCGGTAGCCGGTACCACGCCGAGCGCAGCACCGCAGGTTGCTGGGTGCCGCTGCGCCAGCTGCCCATCACCGGTGTGCGGGCCGGGATCGAGGGTGAAGGGCAGACGTGCGCGGGAGCCGTTGATTCCGACGGCCGCGGTGGTGCCGCCCTCGGTGCCGGCTTGGCCGCTGGTGTCGTCCTCGTCGCCCTGCGCAGTGTCGGCGAAGTTGCTCGAGGTACCGGGCTGTCCGCCGGTCACTTCGTCGGCGGACAGGTTCGGTGGGGATGGCGTTCGGGCCGAAGCCCTCGGTGGTGGCGGCACCGAGGGCGTCGCCGACCGGCGCGCCGCTCGGGCGTCAGCATGCCGGCGTTGGGATTCTGCTCGACCATCACGTAGTCGGCCAGTCCGCACCGCTTGCCTGCCAATGCGCCCAAGTTGGAGCGGCCGACCGACCATGCCGGCCACAGGTCGGTCATGCCGAGGGTCAGTGACAACACCTCGAAGACGACCAGCAACCACGTCGCAATCGCCAACGGGGACTGCATAATCCGCGCCAACCGCCGCTCACTGCCGTCGGGCGGCGAGCGGTCGTGGCCGTAGAAGTGGAACCATGCGGCCACCAGAAGCGCGATGACGGCAAGGCCGAGCAGGAAAGTCGTGAAGCCGAAGTGCCACTCCGGGAATTGGTTCGACCACGGCACGCCGAAGTTGGAGACGTACCACCAGCCGTTGACGCTCGCGAACGACAGCGCCATGACGAACAGCACCGCGGCGGCGAACATCGCGCGGTTGCGCCGCGACTTCATCGCCGCGGCCGTGACCGCGACCGCGGCGAGCGCGCCCAACGACCCGGCGAGCCCGGCGAACACGCCGAAGTGGTGCGTCCACTTGGTCGGCGTGAACATCATCGCGAGGAACGAGATGATGGTGATGCCGATGATGCGCCGACTCGGGCCGGCGGCGGTGCCCGGGAATCCTGCCCTTGCGCAACGTCATCGCCACCGACACCGCCAGCGCGAGCAATAGCGTCAGCACACCGAATCGGCGGGCGACCGACCCGTCCGGAGTGGCCATGAACAGTCGCTCGTAGCGGATGTGTTCGTCGAACCAGCTCAGGCTCGGCCCGACGGCCGACTTGAACGTGCTGGCCTGAATCTCGCGCGGCGAACGTCTGGTCGCGGAAGATCAGGAAGATCGTGACCGTACACGCCGCCAGCACCGGTGCCAGCAGCGCCAGGTAGCCGAATCGCGAAGTATGGCTGGCCACAATGGTTTTCAGCGGACCGACAGCGACGAGCAGCGCGCCGACGGCGGCGATACCCGTCGGGCCGGAGAACAGGGTCAGCGCGCCGATGATGATCGGCGATCGCAACAGGAAGCAGCCTGCTGGTAGCCACGCCACGCTCGACCGAGCACCAGGTCAGCAGGATGCCAAGCGCGATGATCGGCTCGGGCCGCAGCCCGTTGTTCAGCGGCAGCCAGAACGCCAGGAACATGCCTGCCGCGGTCCACTTCGCCGCGGGGTTCGTCTTGACGGCGTGGCCGAGCCGCGGGATCACCTCGCGGCTGATCACCCACCAGCAGGCCAGCGCCATCAGCAGCGTCGGCAGCCGCACCCAGACGCTGTTGGTGCTGACGTGCGCCCACAGCGCCAGCAGGTCGTAGTACCAGCCGAACGGCGCCTCGGGCGTGCCGAACCAGCGGTAGTAGTTGGCCATGTAGCCGGCGTGCTCGGACACCCGGGCCATCGTCAGGATGTAGCCGTCGTCGGAGGTGTTGGCGCCGACGAAGTGCCACCACACCAGCACCGCGATGACCAGCCCGTCCAGCGGGCGGATCGACCACCATCGCGGCGGCAGGAACCGCCGGTGCCGCATGCCGTCGGCGGTGTCCAGCACGTGCAGTGCGCCGAGCGCGATCACCGTCATCGCGACGCCGACGATCATCGCGAGCAGCTTCAGCAGCGTCGGCGACGTGCTGTAGCGCGAATCGACGGTGGCCGAGAACTGCAGGCCCGGCGGCGCGGGGCCGGCCAGATCGGTGAAGACGCCGACGATCTGGGGCCGGAAGTCGTAGCCGCTGCGCTCGCCGCGCAGCGGCTCGCCGGGATTGTCGGTGTCGGGACCGTTGACGAGCCCGACGAATTCGCCGGTGACCTTGTCGGCGTGCGCGGTGAACGTCAGTCGCTGGCAGGCCGGGCTGAGCACCTGGTTCAGCGGCGCGCTGACCACCGGGGTGTTGCGGACGATGACGAGCAGGTCGTTGTTGACCCGTTCGATCAGCAGGCCGCGGTCGACGGCCTTGGGCGCCTGCTTGGGCACCGTGGACAGCAGCACGGTCTTGCCTGCGTTCTCGGGCCGGCGAGCCCGGCGGCTGCGCTGCAGGGCACGCTGATGGTCAGGTCGGTGGCGACGTAGCCGATCAGCGGCGCGTTGACGCTCTGCAGCACGCCGTTCTGCGGCCAGTTCAGCTGCGGCGGTGGTCTGCTTGACCGGCAGCAGCGGGGTGGCGAGCGCCAGCGCCGCGCCCAGCAGCCCGGCGACGATCGCGATGAGCCGCGCGGTGCGGTGGTTGGTCCCGCAGGTCGGTCACGGGGCTTGATGGTAATTGGCCGGCTTGCGGCGGCGTTTCGATGGCCATCAGCCTCGGCTTGCCGGATGGCCAGCACGAACGGCCCGACGTCGGAGACGTCGAAGCGCGGGTCGTCGAACAGCGCGGCGTCGAGCGTCGACGTGGTAGCGCCGCACGTTGGGCTGGTTCGGGTAGACGTCGGAGGCCAGCCGCAGCGTGTAGGTGTCGTTCGGCGCCGCGGCGCATCAGGAACACCGTCGGCGGCTTCCACGGCAGCGCGTCGAGCGCCGCGATGAACTGGTCGGCGTCGGTCAGCGTGGCCCAGCTCTCGATGGCGGCGGCGCGCTGGTCGAACTGCGCGAGCGGGTTGGCGTAGTGCGACGTCAGGCCCTGGAAACCGTAGTAGGGGTAGTAGGACAGGAAGCTGTAGTCGGCGGTCAGCACGACGGTCTCGTTGCGCGGCCGGCCGGTCGCCTCCTGGATCTTGGCGTCGATCTCGCGGTAGTACTGCTCGGCGCCGGGCGGGCGGCGGTCGGCGCGCTGGCCGTCGCCGTCGGTGTCGGTGTAGGCGACGACGATGTCGGAGCGCAGCACGTCGGGGATGTCCTGGCTGAAGGTCATGCGCGCCGATCGCGCCGAGCGTGGCGGCGGCCGCGACGATCCGCGCCGGCGTTCTCGGGCTGTACCGGCGCGGCCAGCGCGCAGGTGGCCTCGATGAAGCCGAACGCGCCCGCCGCGGTCAGCAGCACGGTCAGCGTCGGCTGCAGCCGGAACGACAGCAGCGTGGTGCCCGCCAGCGTGGTCAGCATCGACAGCAGCGACCAGGCGTAGACGGCCAGCACCGCGACGGCCAGCGCGCCGGCGCGCGTCGAGCTGCGGGCGCGCACCACCAGCCACAGCGTGCCGAGCATGCACAGCGCGCCGAGCAGCGTGAACTGCAGCATCGGGAAGGACAGCTGCGCGCCGTCGGAGGGCAGGTAGTGCTGCGCGGTGCCGGAGTCGGCGGGCGATGCCGCTGGCCGCGGCGAGCAGGTACGGCCCCCAGCCGATCAGCGCGATGGCGCCGGCGATCACGGCGATGACCGCGAGCCGCAGCAGCGGTTCGAGCGCTGCGCCGGGCGACGCGCGAGCAGCACCGCCATGAGCGTCAGCGTGAACGCGGCGTAGCCCAGCAGCAGCGTGTAGAACAGCGCGGCGACGCCGAGGAAGAGCCCGGCGCCGATCGACCGCGGCCCAGCCGCCGTGCTCGCGACCGCGCCGCCGCAGCCCCGACCAGGCCAGCACGAACACCGGCGGCAGCAGCACGGTGATGATCGGCGGCGTACGGCTCGGCGGGGAGTACGCCAGCGTCGCGGCGGCCGTCGCGGTCGACACGATCAGCGCGTACTCGAAGCGAATCATGCTCGCCCACAACACGAACGCCACCACGATCGCGACGGTGATCGAGATGATCGCCCACGGCTTGAACATCTCCCAGGCCGGTGTGCCGGTCAGCGCCGCCAGCCGGCCGCCGATCCAGAACCAGCCCGGCGGGTAGAACGGCGGCAGCCCGGAGTAGGTCATGTCGTGCAGGGCGGCGGTATCGGTGAGCCGGGTCAGGTACTCGGTGCGGAACTGTTGGTCGACGGAGATGCCGAACAGGTAGAGCTTGGTGGCGCCCAGCGGCATGCGCCAGCGTGACGACCGAGAATGCGGACAGGAACACCAATGCCGCCCGCGTGCGCCAGCCAGCCGGCGTCCGCGCCGCCACAGCCAGCCGGCTGCGAAAAGCCCTGCCAGACAGACGAACTGGCCGACGGTGGTCAGCGCGTGCAGTTGGTTGGACGAGTTGTAGGCCGGCCACTCGACCCGCGCGATCGCGACCAGTGAGACGACCGCGACGATCACCGCCACGGCGGCCGCCATCGCCATCTGGCCGAGGACGGCCAGTGCGCCACGCATCATCGCTCCGCGGGATCTCAGATGGGGAGCTTGCGGAAGATGGGCCGCGGGATGTGCCGCAGCACCATCATCACGTACCTGAACGCTCCCGGCGCCCATACCAGTTCCTTGCCCTTGGCCGATGCCGTGACCGCCAGCTCGGCGACGTACTCCTTGTCGACGGTGAACGGCGCTTCCTTGGCGCCCGTGGCCTTCCAGTGCTCGATCGTCGTCGTGGTGCGCACCTGGCCGGGCCGGATCACCAGCACCCGAACCCCGTACTCGCGCAGCGCTTCTCCGAGGCCGAGGTAGAAGCCGTCGAGCCCGGCCTTGGTGGAGCCGTAGACGAAGTTGGACCGCCGCACCCGCTCGCCGGCCGCCGAACTCATCGCGATGATCTGGCCGAAGCCCTGCGCGCGCATCTTCTCGCCGAGCAGCACGCCGACCGAAACCGCTGCGGTGTAGTTGATCTCGGCGATCTGCACGGCCTTGCGCTGGTTCTGCCACAGCTCCTCGGCGTCGCCGAGCAGGCCGAACGCGACGATCGCCACGTCGACGTCGCCGCCGCGCTGAACGCCTCGTCGATCACCTTGGGATGGCTCGTCGGTGTCGACGCCGTCGAAGTCGATCCACTCGACGGACTTGGCGCCGGCCGCCTTCATCTGCGCGACGGCGTCGTCGCGTCGCGGGTGGTCCGGGCAGGTCGGCCAGCACGACGCGGGCTGCGGCGTTGCGCAGGTAGCGCTCGCAGATCGCCAGCCCGATCTCGGAGGTGCCGCCGAGCAGCAGGATGGTCTGAGGGTTGCCTGTGGCGTCGAACACCATTTAGAGCAGCTCCAAGCGTCGGGCCATGTCGGAGGCGAACACGCCGTCGGGATCGACCTTGCGGCGCACGGCGATCCACTCGTCGATGCGCGGGATACATGGCGTGGAAGATCTCGGCGGTGGTGCGGGAGTCCTTGGCGGTGTAGAGCCGGCCGCCGAACTCGAGCACGCGGCGGTCGAGTTCGTTGAGGAACTCGTTGAGGCCGGGCTTGATCGGGAAGTCGACGCAGACGTTCCAGCCGGGAATCGGGAAGCTCAGCGGCGCTTGGTTGCCCGGGCCGAACAGCTTGAACACGTTGAGGAACGAGTAGTGCCCCGAGCGCTGGATGTCGTACGATGATGCCCTTGAACTCGTCGACCGCCTCGGTGGGCACCACGAACTGGTACTGCGCGAAACCCGCTGGCCCGTAGGCCCGGTTCCACTCGCCGACCATGTCGAGCGGGTGGTAGAACTGCGTCAGGTTCTGCGCCTTGCCGCGGTAGGTCTTGCCCGTCCGGTACCACAGCCTCGGTCGATCGCGCCGAAGATCAACTTGTTGCCGAGGCCGTTGGGGAAGACGTCCGGCAGTCGTGAAGAACTGCGGCGCATCGAATTTCAGCGGGTTCTTCTGCAGCTTCTCGGGCAGCTGGTCGAGTTGTGGCCAGCGAGCCGCGGGAGATCGCGGCGCGGCCGAGCTTCGGCGGTGCGCTGATCGCGTCGAACCAGGCGCTGGAGTAGGTGTAGTTGTCTTCGCTGCCGTCGCTGTGGAAGGCGATGGTCTCGTCGAGCCCCGCGGTGACGTCGCCGTCGGCGATGAAGTACGCGGTCTCGGTCGGCGTCATCTCGATCGTGGCGCGCAGGATGATGCCGGTCAGGCCGTTGCCGCCGACGGTCGCCCAGAACAGCTCGCTGTCGGGACCGTCGGGGGTGAGCTGCGGACCTCGCCGTCGGCGGTCAGCAGGTCCATCGAGCGGACGTGGTTGCCGAAGCTGCCCGCGCTGTGGTGGTTCTTGCCGTGGATGTCGCAGGCGATCGCGCCGCCGATGGTGACCTGGCGGGTGCCGGGCAGCACCGGTACCCACAGCCCGAACGGCAGCGCGGCCTTCATCAGCTGGTCGAGGCTGACGCCGGCGTCGACGATCGACGAGCGGGTGTCGGCGTCGATCGAGTGGATCGGTTCAGCGCGGTCATGTCGACGACGAGGCCGCCGCCGTTCTGGGCGTTGTCGCCGTAGGAGCGGCCGAGGCCCCGGGCGATGACGCCGCGGGTGCCGCTGTCCGCGGCCTGGGCGACCGCCTTGGCGATGAGTTCCGGGTCGGGGGTCGACAGCACCTGGGCCACCGACGGGGCGGTGCGGCCCCAGCCGGTCAGGCGTCGTGCGGTGGTCGGAAACATCGTGACGAGGGTACCGTGCGGTTCCCGCGGCTCAGCGCAGCCGGAAAATGACCGCCCGCTGGACGACGAAGTTGATCACCGTCGCGGTGCCCTGGGCGATGACGAAAGCCACCGGCACCCGCCACGGCTGGTCCTCGAACCGCATGTAGAAGAGGTAGTTGATGCCGACCTGCACGGCGTAGGTCAGTGCGTAGAGCGCGCACACCGCGATGAAGCGGGCGGTGCTCGGCGGCGCCTGGAACGTCCAGCGCCGATTGATCAGGTACGCGGTGGTCGTGCCCGCGATGAAGCTGATCGTCTTGGCCACGTTGACGTGCAGCCCAGCCCACAGCAGCAGCACATAGAGCCCGAAGTCGACGATCGCCGACAGGCCGCCGGTGACGATGAACCGCCACATCTGCGTGGTGAGGCTCAGGTTTGGCTGACATCGGGGGCTCGGCCACCCGGGCAGCCTACTCAGAACGGGTCAGAACGGCGCAGGGCTGCCGTCGCCTGGTGGCAGCGTCGCCAACCACGACGCGAAATTCTCCGCTGGGGCGGGCGCTGGTGTGTCGAACAATTGGCGGGGTTGGGGGCTCCGCCTCGTTGAGGCGCCGTTCGGCTTCGATCCGCGCGGTGCGGTCTTGTGCGCGGGTGCGACGGCGGCGTGGCATGGCCAGTTCGCGACCGAGCGGTCCGTGGGCCGACGGTTGGGGGGAAGTGGATAGAACAACGGGCGCGGTGGGTCCGCACAGTTTGGGAACAGCGCGTAGCTTCCGGGTCGGGTGGTGTGGGTCTGCCCGCTGGGGTCGGTCCAGATAACCGTGCCGTCGGGGAGTTGTTGGTCGCGCCATCGGCCGAAAGTTTTGAGCAAGTGATTCTTTCGGCATAGGCATTTCAGATTCGATGCGCAGGTCGGCCCGAGCGGATAGGCGATCGTATGGTCCAGGTCGCATACATCGGCGGGTTCCTTGCAGCCAGGAAACCGACACGTCATATCGCGGCAGCGCACGAACCGACTCAGCGTGGTCGACGGCCGGTAATGCGGCTCAGGTGGGGCGTCTCCCGGATGAATCACCATTCGTATCGTCGCGCCGGCCGCGACTTTGGCCGCGAGCAGCGGCGCGGGAATGACCGGTCCGCCGATCATCACCGCCGGGCCGGTGTGTGCCGGGCCGGTCGGCTTAGGCGATGCCGAGGCTTCGGCGAGCGTCATCTCTCGCACCGGCTTGGTCGGCTTATCGGGGTTCTCACCGTCCAATGTCACGGGGGTGTCGTCGGACAGGGTCTTCTCGTCGGCGATCACATGGATCACCACCGCGTTGGGCTGCGTACTCGCGGCGGCACAGTCGTCTGATCCGCAGGCGCACGGAGGTGATCGGAGCCGGCCATGATCGCGCCCAGCGCGTCGGCGCGGCGCTGATCCTGCGTCCGCTGATCGCCGTCACACACCGCGCGCGCCATCGCATCCAGGCGTGCGTCGAGGGCCGCGGCGTCGTGATCGAACAACACCGCCTCGATCGTCGAGCAGCCGGCACCGTCTGACAAGTCCAGTCCACATGGCGACCGCGGGCCCGACGCTCCGTCCGCCGCAGCGCATACGGGTCGTAGCGGTCCACGCAGTAGTCGATGCCCTGCTCGACCTTGGCCTCCGACAACCTGCCCCAGCCGGTGCACCGCTGCTGCCAATTCGATGTCGACCTTCGCGCGGGCGTGAGGGTCGGTGATCAGTGCGGTGCGGTGACACGATCGTGTTCACCAGCCGAAAGCCAATGCGACCCGTGGAAAAGACCTCATCCACCCGGGGCAGCCGCTCGCGCAACGCCATCGCCACCATCAGCTGATGTGACGCCACCCCCAGCGACACCCCATGGTCAGCGGCTACTTCGGCGGCCACCGCATCCCAGTTGTCCAGACACCAATGATCCCGATCGGCCGACCCATCCTCGGCCCAACGCGCCTCCAACACATCCGCGATCGCCGACAGCCGCCGCGCACACGCCGCGTTCTCCACCCGCGCCCACGCACCCACCGCCGCGCCACCGCGGGCAGTCCAGGCCGTCGCCACGAGTCCATCGAACATGCATTCGAATCTACCCAGAGCCGCCGACCGAAACCACCACGTCAACCCACACCTGTGGATGAAATTACGACTGTGGATAACTCAGCGCGGCGGCCCGCTCCAGGCGGACCAACGGAATCGTCCGATCGCCCGCCCTGCCCTCGTAATCGCCGTAGCCGGCGTACATGTCCAGGGCGAGGTCCCACGCGCGTTCCCGCTCGGCGGAGTCGGTGATTTCGGTCGCGCTGTATGTCCCGCTCTTCTTGCCTGCGAGCACGTCCACCTTCGGGTTCGCGACCAGGTTCCGGTACCACGCCGGGTGGGATGTGCTGCCGTAGTTCGACGCGATCAAGATGAGCTGCTCGCCGTCGCAGATGTACAAGAGCGGCAGTGTCCGCGGCCGACCGGACTTGGCGCCTGTCGTCGTGAGCAGCATGACCGGAACCGGATACACGGAGCTGACCCGCCCGCCGGTGAGGCGCAGCAGCGGCGGATCGAGCCGCGGTGCGATCCGTTTCAAATACCAGTCTCCGACCGGCGTCCGCGCGATCTTCTCCAGCGTCCGTTCGTACAAACCCATATGGCGACGCTGCTGGGGGCTCATAGCCGACTACCTTGCCAGCCCGGCGCACTTCAGAACGACTAAACTGTGAGCAATCCGGGAATCAATACCGACATGGAAACCATGAGACCTTCTGCATTTCGCGCCGGGCCGCATCGCCGCTCTCGCAATCGCGCTCACCGCGATGTTTGTCGGCGCACCAGTGGCCAACGCGGACATCGCGTCCGACTGCGCGAGCCAGGGAGGCCAGTACTCGTCACAGACAGTGCGGTTCCACTGGAATGACCCCGAAACATTCAACGAGACGTGCTGCACCGGTGAAGGGGCGTCGAAGCAGTGCATCACCTACGCCAATGGCGCTCAGGTGAACGTCTACAAGGGAAGTTAAGGCGCAAGTCCCGAGGCCTTCAGGACGTCCAGAAGCGCATCGACGGCGGGCGCGAATGCGTGCTCGGCCGGTGCGGCGAAGCCGACGATGATCCCATCGGGGTCGGGCACCTCCGGCCCGGCCAGCGGATGTCGCATGATGCCAAGCCCCTGTAATGCGATGCCGGCCTCACCTGCGCGACGCAGCACCTCGTGCTCGGTGTCGTCGGGCAGGGTCAGGACGAGATTCACGCCTGCCGACAGGCCGCTGATCGTGACATCGAATCCGGACAGTGCGTCGACGAAGGCATCGCGCCGCCTGCGGTACCGCGTCCGCATGCGCCGGATGTGCTTGTCGTAGCCGCCGCTGGCGATGAAGTCGGCCATCGTCAGCTGCGTCACCGCGTCGACGTAGAACTGCTGTCCGCCAGCGGCATTCACCACCGCGTCGATCAGGTCGTCCGGCACCACCATCCAGCCGAGCCGCAGTGCCTGCGACAGGCTCTTGCTGGCCGAACCCGTGTACACCACCCGGTCTGGGCACAGCGGCTGCAGGGCGCCGATCGGTTGACGGTCGTAACGGAACTCGCCGTCGTAGTCGTCGTCGAAGACGTACCCGCCGGTGCGCCGTGCCCAGTCGACGACGGCATTGCGCCGTGCCGGGTGCAACGGCATGCCGAAGGGGCTGTGGTGGGCCGGGGTCAGCAGCACCGCAGGCGTCTCGATGCCGTCGAGGTCGTCGATGACTGCCCCGTGTTCGTCGACGCCGATCGGCACCGTCTGCACATCGAGTGCGGCGAGCGCGTCTCGGAAGATGAACAGTCCGTAGGCCTCGATGGCGATCGGGCCGCGCCCGCGGAAGACCCGCCCCAACAGCTCGACCGCATGGCGTACACCCGCGCACACCACCACCGAATCGGCCGATGTGCGTACGCCGCGGGCTCTGGTCAGGTACTCGGCGAGTGCGTCACGCAGCTCGGGCCTGCCGCGGGCATCGCCGATGCGCAGCGCCTCGGTTGGCGCAGCTCGAAAGCGCCCTGCGGGTGGAGGCCGCCCATTCGTTGCGCGGGAACTCCGACACGTCCGGCGACCCGGGCATCAGGTTGTGGACGGGTGTGGCCGGTGCGCCGCGGGGTCGTGCCTGTGCCTGGGCTCCGGCGGCGTTGAGCACCCAGGTGCCCGCGCCCTGTCGTGACGCCAGCCAGCCCTCGTTGACGAGCTCGGCGTAAGCCTCGGCCACCGTATTGCGGGCCAAACCCAGGTCGGCGGCGAGGGTGCGGGACGGCGGCAGCACCGATCCGGGGACCAGCCGACCGGAGCGCACGGCGTCGCGCAGCGCGCTGAGCAGCAGTTCTCGCGTGCCACGCGCTCCCGGCTTGATGACATCGCGCAAGTCAAGATGGAGATCACGACTACCCGAATTGGCCCATGAAGTCACACCTAGATTGAACCATGTATATGGGTCTATCCGCACTAACCTCGAAGACATGACGCAGACACTCGAAACCCAGTTAGCCGCCAACAACCGACTGAAGATCTACAAGTCGTCGCCGGAGCTGCTCGACGCGATGATGGCGCTGAGCACCGCGGCGGCCAAGGACGTGGAGCCTGAGCTCGGCGAGCTCATCAAGATCCGCGCCTCGCAGATCAACCACTGCGCGTTCTGCCTGAACATGCACCTCGTCGATGCCCGCAAGCACGGCGTCAGCGAGCAGAAGCTGGACGTGCTCGCCGCCTGGGAGGAGGCAGGAGACCTGTTCACCGAGCGGGAGCGGGCTGCGCTCGCGCTCACCGAGGCGATCACCGAAGTCGCCGACGGAGTGCCCGATGAGGTGTATGCGCGCGCGGCCGAGGTGTTCACCGACCGCGAGCTCGGCCAGGTCATCGCGATGGGGGTCGCCATCAACGCATGGAACCGCATCAACGTGACGGTCCACACGGCGGTGCCGCGCCGCTGATACTCGAAGGGTGCAGACCCGGTCCGGTGCGGAGATCATCGTCAACGGCGACGTGGTCTACAAACTGCACCGGCCGGGAACGGACCCGCGAGAACTGAGGACCCGGCTCCGCATCGCTGCGGAGTCGGGTTCTTTTGTTTCGCCGCTCGGCACTACTCCGGAGTCGGTCGGCGCGCGGTGGCGCACCCGCTGGCCCCGAGTGGAAATCGTTGTGCCGCAACCAGATCGTGTGCCGTGGATCGAGGCGGGCCGGTTACTGGCCGGGTTGCACACCGAACCGAAGCCACCACGGACGCCTGCACACGGATGGCCGCGGCGGCTGAGGCGCGCCGTTGACCTGGGGCGTGGACACGACGTAGTTCGCCGCGCCGCGGCCGCGTTGCCCGCCGCGGCCTGGCGGCCCGGCTCGCCGGATCGGCCGTCGACGCTCGTGCACGGCGACTGGCATCTCGGCCAGCTGGGCCGGCGCCCGGCCGGACCGTGGCTGCTGATCGACGTCGACGACCTCGGCGTCGGCGACCCGGCGTGGGACCTCGCCCGACCCGCAGGGTTCTGGGCGGCCGGACTGATCCCCGACGACGACTGGGCGGCTTTTCTCGACGCGTACCGCGACGCGGACGGCCCCGCACTGCCGCCGGGCGACCCGTGGCCGGTGCTCGAGCCGTTCGCGCGGTCCGCCGTCGTGCAGGCCGCCGCCAATCACCCCGACGACGAGCTGCTCATCGCGGCGTGCGCCCGAATGGGCTAGCTGGAGAAGAACAGCCTGCCGAAGCCCTGCTTGCGGTAGTGCTTGTTGCCGCGATGCCCCCAGCCGGGGCCGTAGTCGTAGCCGTAGCCCTGCTGCGGTGGGGGCGGCGGAGGAGGCGCGGCCTGCACGAACCGGTTCTCCATCTGAGTCATCGATTCGAGTTCGCCGAAGTCGAGGAAGATGCCCTTGCAGGTGTCGCACTGCTCCAAATGGACGCCGTTGCGCTCGTATGTCTTCATCACGCCTGCACACTTCGGACACAACAGCGTGTTTCCTACACCTGCAGACGGCGGGGACTTCGGGGGTTCGTATGGCGGGATGCTCATGGGTCCTCAACGGCCGAGCAGCCTGTGAAGTGCCTGGGAACGCTAAACCCAGTACGGCACCCGCGCCCGGTACTGCCGCATCGCGAGCGCCGCAAAGCCCCATCCGACCACCGTCAGCACCAGCACCACCACCCAGTGCCGCAGCTCCTGGTCGGCGCCGAGCAGGGGCGCCCGCACGATGTCGAGGTAGTGCAGCAGCGGGTTGAGCTCGACGATCTTGGCCCACCGGCCTGCGCCCTGGTGCTCCAGCGTGGCTTCGTTCCAGATGATCGGCGTCATGAAGAACAGCAGCTGGACGAGGCTGAACAGCAGCGGGCTGATGTCGCGGTAGCGGGTGGCCAGGATGCCGAAGCACAGCGACACCCAGATGCAGTTGAGCACGATCAGGCCCAGCGCCGGGATGACGGCGAGGTCGGCCCAGTTCCACGGCTTCGGGAAGATGATCGCGATCACCACGAAGATCACGATGTTGTGGGCGAACAGGATCATCTGCCGCCACACCAGCCGATAGACGTGCACCGACAGCGGTGTCGGCAGCTGCTTGATCAGACCCTCGTTGGCGATGAACACGTCGGCGCCCTCGAGGATGGCGGCGTTGATCAGGTTCCAGATGATCAGGCCGAGCGTGACGTAGGGCAGGTGCTCGGAGAGCTCGAGCTTGAACAGCTTCGAATACAGCCCGCCCATCGCGACCGCGGTGACGCCGGTGGCGATGGTGATCCAGAACGGACCGAGCACCGACCGGCGGTAGCGCTGCTTGATGTCCTGCCAGCCCAGGTGCAGCCACAGTTCGCGGCGGGAGAACCCGGCGACGAGGTCGCCCCAGGCCCGCGTCATCGTCCTGGACTGAGCAGCAGCGTCGGTGAACGTCATGGCGCAGGCTTCCTGAATCTCTCGTCGCGACCAAGGCGGCGCAGCCGGATCCACTCGCGCAGGCCCGCCGGATCTCGTCGCGACACCAGGAAGTACCAACCGAACCGCAGCCACTCCTGGGGCAGCAGCTTGCGCAACCCCGGTTGCGCCAACAGGTATCCGCGATTGCGGTAGGTGAAGTAGCGCTTGGTCGGGTCGTCCGGATACTGGGTGTGCATCCGCCCACCGAGGATCGGCTTGAACTCGTCGGTGCCGCAGGGGTGCAAATAGACTGCGTCCAAACAGGTTCCGAACGGCAGGCCCGATCGCACCAGCCGACGGTGCAGCTCCACCTCGTCGCCGCGCACGAACAACCGCAGATCCGGCACGCCGACCGCCTCGACGGTGGTCGCGCGGAACAGCGCACCGTTGAACAGCGAAGCGATTCCGGGCAAAAGATCCTGCCCGGCTCCCTCGGTGCGCAGCTCGCTCACCAGCCGGCGCCACACCAGCCCGCGGCGCAGCGGAAACGCCAGCCGCTCCGGGTCGTCGAGATTGCACACCATCGGCGAGATCTCGGCTAGGCCGTGCTTGTCGGCGCACGCCAGCAGGGTCGCCAGCACGTTCGGTCCTGCGGCCGGCCGTCGTCGTCGGCGAGCCAGACCCAGTCGGCGCCCAGCGCCAGCGCATGCAGCATCCCGAGCGCGAAACCGCCTGCGCCGCCGAGGTTTCGGCGCGATCCGATATAGGTGGTTTGGACCGGCTGGCCGGCCACCAGGTCGCGTACCCGTTCGTCGTCATCGTTGTCGACGACGACCAGGTGGTCGAGCGCGCGGCTCTGGGTGGTCAGTGCGTCCAGCGACTTGGCCAGTTCATCGGGACGCCGGTGGGTGACCACGCACAGCGCATACGGTCTCAGTCATGTGCGATCACGGGCGTCCTCTTCGAGGACCTCGCGCACATGGCGTGCCGCGTCCTCGCCCTCGTAGGCGCGCACGACCTCCTCGATGCCGCCGGTCATCCTGATGGAGCCGTGGTCGATCCACATCGCGGTCTTGCACAACCGGGCCAGAAACTCGTTGGAGTGGCTGGCGAAAACGAGAATGCCGGAGCGCTCGACCAAGCCCTGCAACCGCGCCTGCGCCTTCTTCAGGAAGTCGGCGTCGACGGCGCCGATGCCCTCGTCGAGCAACAGGATCTCGGGGTCGATGCTGGTGACCACGCCCATCGCCAGCCGCACCCGCATGCCGGTCGAGTAGGTGCGCAGCGGCATCGACAGGTAGTCGCCGAGCTCGGTGAACTCCGCGATCTCATCGACCTTGGCCATCATCTGCTTGCGGGTCTGCCCGAGGAACAGGCCGCGGATGATGATGTTCTCGAAGCCCGATATCTCGGGGTCCATGCCGACGCCGAGGTCGAATACCGGTGCCACCCGGCCCGTCACCGTCGCCACGCCCCGCGTCGGCTCGTAGATTCCCGACAGCAGGCGCAGCAGCGTCGACTTCCCCGCGCCGTTGTGTCCGACCAGCCCCACCCGGTCGCCGAGTTCCAGCGACATGGTGACGTCGCGCAGCGCCTCGATGACCACGACGTTGGACTCGTTGCGTCCAATCGTGCCGCCGGCCTTGCCGAGGAAAGCCTTCTTCAGAGAGCGCGCCTTGGCGTCGAAGATGGGGAACTCCACCCACGCGTCGCGCGTCTCGATGTGCGGTCCCGAAGGCAGAGTCACCGAATTCCTCAGAACTACAGGTACTGCCCGGTCCCGGGCGACCCGGGCCCGCCGCGCTGTCCGGGAGCGCCCATGCCGGGCGGCAGCGCGCCCTGACGCATCTGCTCCAGCTGCTGGCGGGCGGCCATCTGCTGGGCGAACAGTGCGGTCTGAATGCCGTGGAACAGCCCTTCCAGCCAGCCCACCAATTGGGCCTGCGCGATGCGCAGTTCGGCGTCGGACGGCACGCCGTCCTCGGTGAACGGCAGGGTGAGCCGCTCCAGCTCGTCGCGCAGCTCCGGCGCGAGCCCGTCCTCCAGCTCACGGATGCTCGTCTTGTGGATCTCCCGCAGCTTGTTGCGGCTGGCGTCGTCGAGCGGCGCGGCCCGCACCTCTTCGAGCAGTTGCTTGATCATCGTCCCGATGCGCATCACCTTGGCCGGCTGCTCGACGAGATCGGTCAGCGACTTGCCGTCGGCCTCCTCGTCGGTGCCGAGCTGCTGATCGCTGCCGATGATTTCGATGTTGTCGTCGTCGGAGTTGGTAGTCATGCGTCTAGAAACCCTGTGTTCCCTTCCTTATTTCGTTCCCCGCCATTCGTATATCCGGGCTTCGCCGTTGTCGTAGATCTTCTCCCACGACCGTGACTTATCTAGCGACACTAGCCCGTCGGGCATGGCGAACTTCAGCACCACCGGTGTGCTGGTCAGCACGTACCGAATATTGAGCGCCTTCACAGCCTCGGCGACGCGCGGGTCGGTGTCCGCGTCGTCGGCGTAGGCCCAGAAGATGAAGCGGTGATATCCCGGTCCCTGCTGGACGGGGAAGTCGTAGTGGGTCCACAGCGGATGCAGCCCGGACGACGGCGTACATCCAGGCGGTGCCGTCGGTGTTCGCGTCGCCGATCAAGGTGTCACGCGCGCCGGGCAGCGTGGCCAGGTACGCGAACGCCTCGAGGTCCTTGTCGTCGATGATCACCGAGTCGTACTTCTCACCCAGCAGGAAACGGTGCCGGGGGAAGTAATGCCACGCGGTGATCACGCTGATCGCGACCAGCGTTGCGGCCGTCACCCCGTACCAGACCGCAGGGCGGCCCGCCCGGTCCCCTGCCAGCCTGCGGATGCCCCGCACAGCAGCGCTCACCAGAACGAAGGCCGCCAGGCCTGCCGCCGGGGCCAGCAGCATCGTGATCACGGCCGACAGCCGGCGCGGGTCGCTGTAGAACAGGTCGCTGAACTTGGCGATTACCGTGCCGAGCGGGCCGCCGAACGGCGCCGACGAATGCACGATGCACACCACCATCAGCAGCCACACGGCCAGCGGCCACCAGACCTTCTTGACCAGGAAAATCACCGCGCCGACCGCGGCCAAGCAGGACCAACGCCCACTGGATCGGGAAGTCGTTGAGGTGACGGGTGTGCTGCATGACGGCGTCGATCAGCCCGCGCTTCTTGCCCTCGTGCGTGAGGAACGCGTGCCCCTCGATGATCTCGGCCTGCTGCAGCACGCCGACGAACTGCGGCAGCAGCAGGCAGACCGTCGGCACCGCGACGATCACCAGGGTGAGGAAGTCCGACAGTCGGCCGCGCACTGGCCGCCACAGCGCGTCCACCAGCCACCACGCCACGACGAACAGCACGGTCACCACACCGCCGGTGATGTGCACCGAGAAGACTCCGAGCAGCGCCAGCACCGCCAACGGGATCCGGTCCCGGTGCCGCACCGTCGAGACCACCAACACCGTCGCAGGCACCGCGACGCCGTACGCGGCGAGATTGGGCATCGAGGCGGTGTCGAACTCGACGTAGGGGACGGCGGTGAACGACGCCGAAAGGGCCGCGGCGGTCGCGGCCGCACCCGCGGTGCGCCATTCGCCGAATCGGCTTCGCAGCAGGTTCCACGTCAGGCACGCGGCGCTCGCGGGGAACAGCCAGACCGCCGCCGCCAGCGAGCTGAGCGTGTAGGCGGTGGTGGGTGCCGATCCGGTCAGCTGACTGAACACCGCGGCCACGGCGTGAAAGGTGGACGGGTAATAGAGCGCGTCATGTGTCTCGACGTTGCGCAGCTCGCCCATGTGGGTCGGCGACGCCTGCCCGGTGTCGAGGATGAATCGGACGGTGTTGGCGTGCCAGACGGCGTCCCACGTGCTCGGTATCGACTGCCAGTGCGGAATTCCCTTGACCGCAGCCAGTCCGATCAGGGCCGCGCCGAGCAGCACCCCGGCGGCCACGGTGAGCGCTGGGCCCCGGGAGATCGACATGCGCCTCGGCGTCACGGTCGCGGAAGCGGCTCGAGCACTCGTGGCAAACAAGCCGCGAAAGCCGTTACAGCTGCCAGAGCAAAGAAGGCGGTCAACGCGTTCCACGGGATGTCGAGCGCTCCGTACGGAACAATGGCCAAAGCGACGACGCCGTAGGTCAACACGGGCCCGACGGCGACCGCGACGGGCAAGGGCAGTCGGACCGCGATCGCCACCATTGCTCCGGGCGCTACCAGCAACAACACCGCCAGTAGCGTTCCGAAGGCTAGGCTCACTCGACTAGTATGGCTGCCCAGGTGACCCGGTCCGGCACTGCCCACATGGGGTTGGGCACCCACGGAACGCTGTCGGTTTGTGGACTTCACAGACTCTCTAAGGTGGCTGGCATGGCATACGACGTCGCCCGGGTACGCGGATTGCATCCGTCCCTGGGCGACGGATGGGTGCATTTCGACGCCCAGCACGGCATGCTGCTGCCGGACTCCGTCGCCACCACCGTCTCGACCGCATTCCGGGGTTCGATGACGACCACGGTGGGTCCGCACCCATCGGCGCAGCGCAGCGCCGCGGTGCTGGACGCGGCCCGCCATGCCGTTGCCGACCTGGTGAACGGCGACCCGCGCGGGGTGATCTTGGGAGCCGACCGCGCCATATTGCTCAACTCGTTGGCAGACGCGTCGTCGTCGCGGGTGGGCCTCGGCTATGAAACCGTCGTCACCCGGCTGGACGATGAGGCAAACATCGCGCCGTGGCTGCGGGCGGCGAATCGCTATGGCGCCAAGGTGAAATGGGCCGAAGTCGACATCGAGACCGGCGAGCTGCCGGTCTGGCAGTGGGAGAACCTGATCACCGAAGCGACCCGGCTGGTCGCAATCACTTCTGCGTCAGCGACTTTGGGCACCGTCACGGATCTGCGAGCCGCGACCAAGTTGATGCACGAGGACAACGGGCTGGTCGTGGTGGATCACTCGGCGGCCGCGCCGTATCGCCTGATCGACATCGACGAGATCGACGCGGACGTGGTCGCGGTGAACGCACTCGCCTGGGGCGGGCCGCCGATCGGTGCGCTCGTTTTCCGGGACCCGTCCGTCATCAACTCGTTCGGTTCGGTCGCGCTGAACCCGTATGCGTCGGGAGCCGAGCGACTGGAGCTCGGCGTGCACCAGTACGCGTTGCTTGCCGGTCTGGTCGCCAGCGTCGAGTATCTGGCGTCACTCGACGAGTCGGCGAAGGGGACGCGGCGGGAACGGCTCACCACCTCGATGGAGTCCGCGGCGTCCTACATGACAAGGCTGTACGACTATCTGCTGATCTCACTGCGGTCGCTGCCGCTCATCATGGTCATCGGCAGGCCCGAGGAGTCGATTCCGGTGCTGAGCTTCGTGTTCAGGGAAGTTCCCGCCGAGCGCGTGGTGCAGCGGCTGGCGGACAACGGCGTGCTGGCCATCGCCAACGCGAGCTCGCGGGTGCTCGACGTGATCGGGGTCAACGACATCGGCGGAGCCGTCACCGTCGGCCTCTCGCATTACACGACGACCGCGGAGGTCGACCAGCTGATCCGCGCGCTGGCCTCGCTCGGCTGACTAATCCGCTACCCGCAGCAGCACTTTCCCGGACACGTCGCCGGAGTTCAGCAGTTCGTGAGCGGCGGCGGCCTGCTCGATCGGGAACTCCGCCCCGATGATCGGGCGGACGCTGCCGTCGGCCACCATCGGCCACACGTTGCCGACCACCTCGGAGACGACGTCGCTCTTGCTGCTCTTGCCTTGCACCGGCCGCGCCCGCAGCGTGGTGCCGATCACCCCGGCCCGCTTGCCCATCAGCTTGCCCACGTTCAGCTCACCCTTGACACCGCCCTGCATGCCGATGATGACCACCCGGCCGTCGTTGGCGAGCGCGTCGATATTCCGGTCGAGGTAGGCGGCGCCCATGATGTCGAGGATGACGTCGGCCCCGGAACCGTCCGGTCGCCTCACGCACTCGCTCGACGAAGTCCTCCTCGCGGTAGTTGATGAGGATTTCGGCGCCCAGCTCTTCACAGAGTTCGAGCTTCGACGTCGAACCGGCGGTGACCGCGACACGGCAGTCAAGCGCCCGGGCCACCTGAATGGCGTGCGTTCCGATGCCGCTGGCACCGCCGTGAAGCAGCACCACCTGGCCTGCCGACAGGCCCGCGGTCATCACAAGGTTGGACCACACCGTGCAGGCCACCTCGGGAAGGGCCGCCGCGTGATGAAGCCCGACGGTGTCCGGGACGGGCATGACCTGACCCGCGGGCACCGCCACATACTCGGCGTAACCGCCGCCCGCCAGCAAAGCGCACACGGGTTGCCCGATCGACCACTGATCCACCCGTTCGCCGACCTCGGCGACGGTCCCTGACACCTCGAGACCAAGGATGTCGCTTGCTCCGGGAGGGGGCGGATACTTGCCTGCGGCCTGAAGTAGATCCGCCCGGTTGACCCCTGTTGCGGCCACCTTTACCAGCACTTCACCTGCATCGGGGGTGGCGTCGGGGACTTCATGCCAGCTCAGACGGTCGGCGGATTCGACCACGATTGCCTGCATTCAGAAAACCCTACTACCTGCGAATTCCAGCCCCCAGCAATGCGTTTGTCGTTTACCATTCCGAAGATGGAGGGGATGATTGCCGGGCGTACGGCTGGTGATATGCCCGGTCTCGACATCGCTGAGCAGCGGTCCTGGCAAAACTTTCTCGATTCGGCGCTGCGAATGTACGGGGTCCTGAATCGAGCACTGGTCGAAGCGCATCATCTGACCCTGAACGATGTGCGCCTGCTCGACATCCTGGACAAGTCTCCGACCGGTTCGGCCCGCATGGGCGATCTGGCCGAGGGGCTGATGTCGCTGCCGAGCCGGGTGACCCGGCAGATCCGTCGCCTGGAAGTGCAGGGCCTGGTGCGCCGTGGCGCCAGCCCCGACGACGGGCGTGGTGTGCTGGCCAGCATCACCGACGACGGCCGCTTGCTCGTCCGCGAGGCGATGGCCACCTACGGACAAAGCGTGCGCGAACACTTTCTCGGCAAGCTGTCTCGGCCCCAGATCGCGGCGATGGGGGAGAACTGCCGGCGGATAAGCGTCGGCCTCAAGGGAACTCCATCGTCGGCGAAGGTCGGCCGGGTCTGACCCCGTACGCTTGTCCGCGGTGGCGTGGCAGAGCGGCCTAATGCACTCGCCTTGAAAGCGAGAGACGGCTAAAACCGTCCGGGGGTTCAAATCCCTCCGCCACCGCTCGGGTTTTTCACCGGTTCGAGATACATGGTCGCTGGGCCTGCGGTGGTGGTCGTCGGCCAGGCGCGGGCGCCGGGAGGGGGCGCCCCCCGCGTGAACACCAACCGATAGACGGCACGCCGCGGCCGCTGAGTCCGGTCGAGTCGGGCGAAATTGGCCTTCAGTAGGGCTCGCATCACCGGCCCGGCGTTGCGGATGCGCCTCTCGATCAGGGGAAGCGCGCGGCCGGGGTCGGAGAACTCGTCAACCACCGAGCACTCGCATGCGTAGGCCACCGTGCCGATCTCGTGGTGCGACTTCACGGTGGCGTCGCCGACCCGCTCGCCGATCTCCGTGCCGATTGCGAGGTACTCCTGGGGCAGTGCCCAGTTGCCGAAGATCAACGGATGCGTCCATGGCACGCCGAGCCCGCTGACGGAGACGGCGGTGGCGACTACGAGCGCCGAGGCGACGACGACGGGGACGCTGTGCCGTACGGCGGCCGGCGCTGCCGAGGCCGATCGAGGGCCAACGCCAGCCCGAAGACGCCGGTAATGCCAAGGGCGACAGTGGGACTGACGTAATACCAGTGATACGGCGGAACCCCGAGCAGGCAGTAGGCGCCGTAGTCGGCGAGCCCGCCGAGGCCGAGGCCCACCAGCGGCCAGTGCTCCGCGGGTAGCCGGCGACGGAGCCCCCGCACCAGCATGTAGAGCACCGCCACCAGGCCGATAGCCGCGGGCACGAGGGCCAGCGACAGCGGCAGCGTGGTGCCCGACTGCCACATCTTCCACAGCCCGTTGGAGAAGGTGGCGTCGCCGAAAGACTTCTGCAGTGTCTTGATCACCAGCGTGGTCGGGATCGCCGAGCCGAAGTGGTACCAGCTGAACGCCCACCACGGCAGCACCATTGCGGCGGCGGTGAGGGGGACGACCCAGGGGCGGCGTCTCATGGCAGGTGTCAGCACGTACAAGAAGACGACGACGATGGCCAAGTCCGGCCGGGTCAGCACGAGCAGGCCGGCCAATACGCCGAAGGCGACGCGGCGACCGCACACGGCCTGAGTGGTCAGCCCCATGAGGAATGCCGCGATGGGCACGACCTCCAGCCCGATCGCCGAGTTCACGAACGGGTTCGCGAAAACAACGGCGAGCACGGCCAGCGACCACGCGCCCGAGACGTTGATGCGGCGGGCCAGCTGCGCCGCCCATACGGCCATGATCGCCGACAGCGCGACGGTCAGGACGCCGAGGCCGACGACCGGCCGGAGCGCACCGGTGATCGCACCGACCCAGGTGGCCAGTGCCAACAGCACAACGTTCAGCGGCGAGGTCGCGGTGTTCGACTCTTCCGTCGGGATCAGTCCCCAATGGAGGTGCTCGGCGACGTTACGGGCGTAGCTCAGCGTGATGTAGGCGTCGTCGACCAGGCCCGCGTGGGCGATGTACACGACGACCGCGCCGACCAGCGCGCCGGGCAAGGCCCACCACAGGTCGCCGCCGCGGCGCGGAGTGCGCTCGCTTGGCGTGTTCTGCTGGGTGGTCGCGCCCAGCTCGTTCGTCGTGGCCATCGGCCCGGAGTTTATGGGTCTCGCGCTACGGTTGTCGCATGCTCGAGCGGTTCAAGGCGGCGGCCCGGGAAAAGCTTCAGCGGGCAGTGGCTGAGGTCGTGGCCGAACATGCCGAGCATGTGGCCGCCGAGCAGGCCCAAACCCGGCAAGAGCAGCGGGATCTGCAGGCCGAGGTGCTCGCCGCCGCTCGAGCAACTGAGCCAGGACGTCGGCGCGCTGACCGACCGGGTCAATGAAATCGAATTTCGCGCCCGACGCGACCTGCCCTTCTCGCAGGACAACCGCGCGGCCCAGGAATCCGCGGCGTTCGCGCTGGAGCACATGCCCAAGGCACCCGTGTTCTGGCATCCGCACGACACGCTGCGATTCGCCCTCGGCGAGATCAAGGGGCCGGGCCTCGCCCTCGAATTCGGTGTGGCCACCGGGACCACCCTTCAGATCATCGCCGACGTGGTGGCGGGCGATCGCACGGTGGTCGGCTTCGACACATTCACCGGCCTGCCGGAGACGTGGCGGACCTTCTTTCCCGCGGGGGAGTTCGCACAGCCGGAATTGCCGACAGTCCCCGGAGCGGAACTGGTCGTTGGCTTGTTCGAGGACGAACTGCCCGGTTTCCTCGCCCGAAACGACGAACGAGTCGCATTTCTTCACGTCGACTGCGACCTGTACTCGTCGACCAAGACGGTGCTGGATCTCCTCGGTGACCGCCTCGCCCCCGACGCGGTGCTGCTGTTCGACGAGTTCTTCAACTATCCGGGCTGGCAGCACCACGAATATCGGGCGTGGACCGAGTTCCTCGCAGAGGACCGGACGCAGCGTCGAGTATCTGGCCTATACCGCCAACAACGAACAGGTCGTCGTTCGCCTGCACTGAGTCAGTCGTCGTCGCCGATGAGCCGCGCCCAATTCTGACGGCTGGCAAGCTCGGGTAGTGCCGCTCGATAGCGCTGCTGTGCCGACGGCGCCTGCGCACGGAAGCGCCGAAGCGTCTTGAGTGCGCGTCTGGTGAGCGTCTTGACGGTTTCCTTGTCGCGCCGCAGGACTCGGACGCCTGCCTGCGATGCATCCGTCACCACGGCGTGGTCGAAGAGCGAGACGTGCCACCAGTGCGCATCTGCTGTCGGGATCATCACCGGGCCCGGCATGATGCGCCCAAGCCACTGGTACACGGCCCGTTTGGCCAGCACCAAATGCATTCGGTCCCTGCGCGGGACGTAACCGGCAGGCCGAGTGGGTGGCACCGCGTTGGTCAGTTCGGGGGTGTTGATTGCCGGCTGAAGCACGGTGTCCGGGAAGTGAGATCGCTCTTCCCGAATTTGACGAGACGCACTGGCTCCGCCATCGTCGAGGATTGACGGGCCTACGAGGAAATCCTCGATGCCACGAATCATGGTGTGCGCCAGCCCATATCGCATGGAAAATATACACAGTGCAATCTCGCGAAGCAGTATCCTGCTCATCGCCTTCGAGTCGATGTCGCTGTGCAGCGCGGCGGTGATCAGCCCGTTACGCATGATGAAGTAGTGCATCCAGTCGTCGAGGTCCTTCCAGTGGAACTCGGCGTGCCATACGCCGGCGTTGGGAAGGGTGACTGTCGGGAAACCCGCTGCGCCCGCGCGGAGGCTGTACTCGATGTCGTCCCACTTGATGAACATCGGCAACGGAAGTCCTACTGCCGCAATGATTTCAGCGGGGATGAGACAAGACCACCAACCGTTGTACTGGGCATCGGTGCGCTTGTTCTGATTCTTCTTGACCATGTCGGCATAATGCAGCGCGTTGGGCGCCCACCGGCCTGGCCGCAGCCGTTGCAGGTCGGCTCCCTCGGCGCCGACGTGCAGATAGCCGCTGTTTTTCAGATGGAGCATCTGCGCGCCGACGATCGTCGGGGTCGGGGTCAGGTTGGCGAATGCGTTGAGCCGCAGCACCGTTTCGGGCTCACACAGGATGTCGTCATCCATCAGGATGACGTTGGCGTGGTCGGCGATGCTGGAAACCTCGCTCATCCCACGGCTGAAACCGCCGCTGCCGCCGAGATTCGGCTGCTGGAGGTAGACCAACTTGTCACCGAGTTGCGTGGCGATGTCGTTGAACAGTGGTCGGGTACCAACGCAGTCGGTGCCTTGGTCGACGACGTAGATTGCATCGATGCCCGCCAGCACCAATTTGTCACTGGCAATGGCGGCAACGGTGTTCGCGCAATCATCGGGCCGGTTGAACGTGCAGATCACGATCGCCGCGGGGCGGATCGACGGCGGCGCAGAAACCGTCCATTCCAGATCGGTGATCTTCACCGAGCCGCCGACGGCGGTGCATTCCATCCACAGCGCGCCGCCATCCATGAATTCGTTGAGCTGCGCGGTCAGCTCCGCGGTGCCGGTGCCGTCGACCTCGATGCCGGAGATCGTGCGCGCGTTGGCTTGAGAATCCGAGGCGCGCAGCAACACGCGCGCCGGGCCTGCGGCTTCGAACGCCAGCTTCAGCTGCACTTCGGTGACCGTCGTCCAACGTTGGAAGTAGCTCGCAGGGAAGCGGCCGAAGTAGGTGTTGGTGCTGACGTTCGAACCCTTGTCGAGGTGCAGCGCATAGCGTTCGCGGTGAGCGGGACCGTTGACGATGCGCGCGTAGAGGTCGTCGGTCACGAGTGGGGTGGGCCCGGTGAACAGCCCGCGCGCCACTACCAGTCGCTCAGGTGCGGCGTGCTCGGTGAGTGCGTGCTTCAGCACGTCCTGGCTGACCTGGCCCGGCATGGCCGGCCCACGCTCGCTCATGCGTTGCTCCTACTACGTGAAGAAGTACGGGGCCGGTGTGAGTGCTGTCCAAGGTCCCCCGAGGGAGCGTAACAAGCTGGTGATCTGAGACAAGTTGACGGCGCGCTGGCCTCGGCCGGAATTGCGAAAGGCCTGTTCAGCGGCCTTCCAGAACGATCTTGAGGCGGGCGAGGTCCTTGCTGGTCGCGCGCCTGATGGCTGTCGCAAGGATCGGCGCGGCAAGGCCGGCGAAGGCCGTCGGCTCCCCGCGGTTGCGCAGCGTCATCCAGGTGGCACCGTCCGGTGCGTCCTCCCACGTATAGGTGGTCTCCATTGGAAAGGGGCCTCGCTCCGACCGCATCACGAACCGCTGCGCGGGGACCAGTTCGACCACTTCGTAGGTGTACTCCAATGTCCGGCCGAGGAATCCGCTGGTGAACCGGAAGCGGGAGCCGACTGCCACCGGGGGCACCGTTTCCCATTGCACCGCTTTGATATTGGCGTACCACGCCGTGACGTTGTCCGGATCGCAGCAGTACGTCGCGACCTGCGATCGCGGCCGGTCGATCGTTTCGTGGACCTCGACGTCGACCGTTGCCATGTCACCAGTGTCCACGGAGGCTGGAAGTCGGTCATGCGACCGCAAGTGCCAGCGCTTTGACCCCCGCCTTGATCTGGGACTCGGTCAGGTTGGCGTAGCCAAGCAGCAGGCCCGGCGGCGCCTTGGCCGGATCCGCATAGCAGGGCGCCAGCGGCTCGACGTTCACCCGCATTGCGGCCGCCCGCCGCACCAGGTCGGCGATCGGATAGCCGTCGGGGAACCGGATCGTGAGGTGGACGCCCGCGGCGGCGCCCAGCACTTTCGCCTGGGGGAGGTAGCGCGCCAGGGCCTCGAGCAGCGCGTTTCGGCGGGTCAGATACCGGCGTCGCATCTGGCGTAGATGTCGGTCGTATCCGCCCGAGGTCAGCAGTTGCGCGAACGCGATCTGGTCCATCACCGAACTTCCGGTGTCGGCAAGGCTCTTCGACAGCCTCGCCGCGCCGACGAGCTGCGGGGGCAGCACCATCCATCCGATGCGCAGCCCAGGCGCCAACGTCTTGCTGGTCGAGCCGAGGTAGACGACCCGGTCCGGTGCAATGCCCTGCAGGGCGCCGACCGGTGCCCTGTCGTACCGGTATTCGGCGTCGTAGTCGTCCTCGATGACCAGGTGGCCTGCGCGCGCCCACTCCATGAGCGCGGTACGTCGGGCCGCGGAGAGCACCACGCCGGTGGGCGACTGGTGCGCGGGCGTGGACAGCACGGTCGCCGCACCGCTGTCGGCCAACGCGTCGACGTCGATGCCGTCGTCGTCGACGGGAACCGGGATGGGCTCGATGCCATTGTGCCGCAATATCATCCGATGCAACCAAAAACCGGGGTCCTCCATGGCCAACGGCAGCTCGCCGTGCAGCACACGGCCGAGTAGTGCGATCGCCTGCGTCGCTCCCGAACAGAGCACGACGTGCTGCGCGTCGGCCTGCACGCCGCGGGTGCGCCGAAGATAGTCCGCGACCGCGGTGCGCGCCGCAGGCAGCCCTTGCGGGTCGACGTAACCAAAAGAGTCCGAGCCGATTTCGGCCAATCCCTGCCGCAGCGCCCGCAGCCATGCGGTGCGGGGGAAGCTGCTGAGATCCGGTGAGCCGGGCAGGAAGTCGATGTCGAAGCGTCGCGCCGGCTTGGCGTGTTGCGGCGCACTCGCCGCATCGACCGTCGCCACCCTGGTGCCGGAGCCGTGCCTGCTCAACAGGAAACCCTCGGCGACGAGTTGGCTGTAAGCGTCGACGACGAGACGCCGGGAGACGCCGAGGTCGCCGGCGAGCACGCGGGTGGAAGGCATCCGGGTGTGCGGTGCGAGGCGGCCCGTGCGAATGGCGGTGCGCAATCCGTCGGCGAGCTGTCGGTGCAGCGGATCCGCACCGGCGCGGTCGAGTTCGACGAGTAGCTCTGGGCCGCCACTCACGCTAGGAGCGGAATGCTGAGAAGTGGTACCCGAAACTGCCATAAAAGTGGTGCCTATCTTGAGGCCATTGACGAACTACCGTGAACGTATGACAACGACACCTACGCGCACAAGGGCCGGGTTCGTCGAGGTGACCCTGATCGTGTTCGGGCTCTATGCCCTGAGCATCGGGCTGTTCATGTTGTTCTTCCCAGGCACGTTCTTCGACACCCTCGGGACTTTCGGCGTTCGCAACGATCACTACATCTTCGACAACGCGACGTTCGAGATACCGCAGGGCCTGTTGTTGCTGGCGGCGGTGCGTCGGCCGTCGTGGCGCGTGCCCGCCCTTGCGTTCGCAACGCTCCATTGGGCGCTGCACGCGATCAGTCACATCATCGACCCACACCACGGCGCAGGCGATTTGATCGGCTGGCTGGAAGCCGGAGGTCTGGTGGCGACCACCGTGATCCTGGCGATCGCCCTGCGCGCGACCGTCATTGCGGAGAAGAAGGGAGACACCTGATGCGGGTACTGGTCGCGGGTGCAACCAGTGTGCCCGGTCTGCCATTGCTCCGTGAGCTGAATGTCCGCGGCCACGAGGTCATCGGGCTGACCCGCTCGTCGTCCAAGGCGTCCGAGATCGAAGCGGCGGGCGGCAAGCCGGTCGTCGTCGACATGTTCGATGCCGCCGATGTCGCGTCGGTGGTAGCCGATATCGAACCCGAGGTGGTCGTCTCGCTGCTCACCACGCTGCCGAAGTATGGACCGAAGCGGCCGAAGGACTTCGAGCCGGCCAAGAAGCTGTGGAGCACAGGCGCTTCGAACTTGGTGGCCGCCGCTCAACGTGCGGGCGTGCGCCGGATCGTCGCTGAGTCGGTGATCTTCGCCTACGGCTATCCGACCACCGGGCCCGCGCTGATGGACGAGACGGACCCGTACCCCGGGCCGCCGCCGAAGGGTGGGGACGAGATGCTGGCCGCACTGCGTGGCATGGAGCAGACGGTGCTGACGTCCGGTGAGCACAGCGACACCGAGGGAATCGTGTTGCGCTACGGCTGCTTCTACGGGCCGGGTGTGCCGCACGACGAGCTGTTCGTCCGGCTCGCGAAGTGGTGCATGTTGCCCGCGATGACCGGTAGCGGGATCGTGTCGTGGATCCACATCGACGACGTCGTCAAGGCGACCGCCGATGCCGTCGACCACGGCCGTGGCGGGCAGATGTACAACATCGTCGACGACCGGCCGCAGTCCTTCGGCGATTACGTGCGCGAGCTGTCGTCGAAACTGCATCGGCCGCGGCCCATCCCGATTTCGCACCGGCTGGTCGGCATGGTCGCCTCGTATCCGGCGACGGCCTTCGGCACCACCTGGCTGCCGCTGTCGAACGCCAAGGCCAAGGCCGAGATCGGCTGGATGCCGACTACTCGCCGGTGAAGTTCGGCGTCCGCTTCTCGAACGTCGCCGTGATGCCCTCGGTGAGGTCTTTCGACGGCAGCATCGCGGCGTTCCACACCGCGACGTAACGCAGGCTCTCCGAGACGCGTGCGATGCGCTGCTGGTCGAGGACGTCCTTGATGCCGTTCACGGTCAGCGGCGGGTTGCCTGCGATCTCCGCCGCGGTCTGGTGCGCGGCGGCCAGCGACGCCTCGGCGTCGTCGTAGACGTCGTTCACCAAACCGATCTTCTCCGCGCGTGCGGCGTCGATGTTCTTACCCGTCAATGCCAGCTCGCGCAGGTGCCCGTCGGTCAGGATCAGCGGCAGCCGGGCCAGGCTGCCGACGTCGGCGACCATCGCCAGCTTCACCTCACGCACCGAGAATTTCGCATCCGCACTGGCATAGCGGATGTCGACGGCCGAGATCAGGTCGACGCCGCCGCCGATGCACCAGCCGTGCACTGAGGCGACCGTCGGGGTGCGGCAGTCGGCGACGGCGCTGATCGCGCCTTGCATCCGCAGAACGGTGGCGTGGAACTCGGCGCGGGGGCGGGCGGATGAACCGTTGGTCATCACATCCGACAGTGAGCCGCCCATCGCAGGCAGGTCGAGACCGTAGCTGAAGTTCTTCCCGGAGCCGGTCAGCACGATCGCGCGGACGTCTGGGTCTGCGTCGAGCTTTGCGAACACCTCGGGCATCTCCGCCCAGAACGCCGGTCCCATCGCGTTGCCCTTGCCGGGACCGACCAGCGTCACTTGCGCGACATGACCGTCGATGTCCACGGTCACCGATTCGTATGCGTCACCCATGGCCAGAAGGCTAGCCACTCACGGCGGCGACCCGCCGAGCACCACCTCTTTCACGACGGCGCTCGGCAGGAGACCACACATGGTGGTGGCCATGATCGACGCGATCATCTCGTTTTCGGGGCCCTGCTGGCCGCCTTGTTCTTCCAGGATCGCCTTGATGACGGCTCGCTGTTCGGCCTCGTCGAGCTTGGTGAAGTCGCTGCACTTCATGGTTTCCCAGTTCGCCGGTGCGGGGACCTCCGGGACATTGGTGTTCCCCGGCATGGGCAGGCCCGGTATCTGCGGAAGTCCGGGGATGTTCGGCAGGCCAGGAATGCCGGGGAAGCCCGGCTCGGCCGACGGCGTCCTGGTCGGCGATTCGATCGGTGGACCCGGCTCGGTGGTCTGCGCGACCGCGCCTTCCGTGGTGCGTGAACACCCGGTGGCAAGGCCGACGAATATCAGTGCCGCGGCCACTACCCGCAGATGGGTTCTCATCTGCGCAACGATATGCGTCCGCGCGTCGTAGCGTGGGCGCATGCCCACCGATTTGCCTCCCGGCCCGGATTCACCGCCGACAGACGAACTCGACAGCGCCGAAGCCTCCTTTGGTGTGTTGCAGCACGTGCTGCACCCGATCGCCAACGACGACTGGTCCAAGCAGACGCCATGCCGCGAGTTCGACATTGCCAAACTCACCGATCACCTGATGAACTCCATCACGGTGATCGGCGGCGCCGGGGGCGCGGAGCTGCCGGAGCGTGACGCGGGCGACTCGGTGGAGCGACAGGTCGTCGCGGCGGCGCGGCCCGCTCTGGACGCGTGGCACCGGCGCGGGCTGGACGGAACGGTGAAGTTCGGGGACAACGAAGCTCCGGCGCGGATGATGGCGAGCATCCTGTCGCTCGAATTCCTAATCCATGCGTGGGATTACGCGAAGGCCATGGGGAGCACGGTAAATGCGCCCGACTCGCTGACCGACTATGTGTTGGGGCTGGCGAAGAACGTCATCACGCCGCAGGGCCGCGGCACCGCCGGCTTCGATGATCCGGTCGAGGTACCCGCCGACGCGGACGCGCTGGCCAAGCTGGTCGCCTATACCGGGCGCAACCCGAGCGGCTAGAGGCGCTCCAAGTAGAAGTAGAAGTGCCGCCCCTTGTCCAGGGCACCCTTGCCGTTGGTGATCGCGATGACCGCGTTTTCGTCGACCTTCTTGAAGTGATCGTGGATGGGCACGCCGTCGTAGACCATCGTCGCGGTCACCTCGCCGCGGAACTCCTCCATCCAGAGACTGGCCGCGCCCTTCATCAGTTTGGTGTCGGAGAACTTGCCGCCATTCTCGTCCACGCAGACCACCGGGTCGACGTCGGACGCCGACCGGAAGGTCGTGCCGAACCACCCGTTACCCAGAAAGCCATCGCCGCGATGACCGGTGGGCAGGTCGCCGCCCTTCCACTCACCCATCATGAAGTCGATCGTCACCGGCTCGAGCGTCGACCAGAATTCATCGAGATCCGCGTATGGAATCGGTTCTGTGCGGTCCTTGAACTCGGTGAACCGCTCGCGGGCGTCGCTCATTCGTCTCCGATCCAACGCTTCGCGAACTCCAGGAAGGCGTCATTCTCGTGCGGGGAGGCGACGGTGACCCGCACACCGTCGTCGCCGTAGGGCCGGACGATGATGCGGCTGTTGGCTGAGTCGGTGGCGAATTCCTGCGCGCGTCCGGGCAGCGGCAGCCAGACGAAGTTGGCCTGCGACGGCGGCACGGTGTAGCCGGCTTCGCGCAGCGCCGCGGTGACGCGGCCGCGTTCGGCGATGACGGCGTCGGTGCGGGCGAGCAGCTCGTCGGCCGCGTCGAGGGACGCGATCGCTGCGGCCTGGGAGATGCTCGTCGCGCTGAACGGCACGTACACCTTGCCGAGCGCGGTGACGATGTCGGGATCGGCGACCGCGTAGCCGACGCGCAGCCCCGCGAGGCCGTATGCCTTCGAGAACGTGCGCAGCACAACGACATTGCTGTGTGCACGGACTAATCCGAAGCTGTCGGGCAGCATGTCGTCGGTGATGTACTCGACGTAGGCCTCGTCGAGCGCGATCAGGATGTGCGACGGTACCGCCTCGACGAAGCGCGACAGTGCATCGGGGTCGACGACGGTGCTGGTCGGGTTGTTCGGATTGCAGACGAAGATCAGCCGGGTGCGGTCGGTGACGGCGGCGAGCATGGCGTCGAGGTCGTAGGTGTAATCGGTCAGCGGCACCTGGACGGGGGCGGCGCCCGCGGTGCGCGTCTGCAGCGGGTAGATCTCGAAGCTGCGCCAGCCGTAGACGACCTCGTCGCCGACGGTCGAGGTGATCTGGATGAGCTGCTGGCAGAGGCTCACCGAGCCGCAGCCGACGGCGATCTGCTCGGGTGCGAAGGCCCCGTTGTCCAGGTACTTGGCCAGCCGGTCCTTCAGTTCGACGTAACCGTTGTCCGGGTAGCGGTTGACGTTGTCCATGGCCTTTTCGACGGCGGCCCGCACACTTGGCAACGGACCGTGCACCGTCTCGTTGCTCGCGATCTTGATCGCGCCTGGGACCGTCTTGCCCGGGGTGTATGCCGGCAGATCGGCCAGTTCAGGGCGTAGACGGGCGGTCACGCGACCAGTCTATGGGGGCGGAATTGCGCTTTGCCTGGTGGCGTTGGGCATGTGTACTCTGTCGGATCGGCGGTAATCGTCGGGAGGCGTGCCAGAGCGGCCGAATGGGGCTCACTGCTAATGAGTTGTCGCCCTCAAAGGCGACCGGAGGTTCAAATCCTCTCGCCTCCGCCACACAACTACATAGACAAGCGCCCGTAGCTCAACGGATAGAGCATCTGACTACGGATCAGAAGGTTGGGGGTTCGAATCCCTTCGGGCGCGCCACAACTCATAGGCCTTGACCAGCACTGCGTCCGGTCCCAGCCTATTTCGTTTCCGCCGCCGTTCCGGTCGGTGTCACCGGTGCTTGCCACAACCCCTCCCAATGTCACCGATGCGGCGCGAACGAGGTTGGACCATCTTTACTCAGTGTGTCCGGGTGGTACGGGCGTCCCGCTTCATCGCAGGCCAGGTAGCGCGTCGCCGTATGGGCGCGACCAGGTTCATGTATCTACAGCAACATAGGCGGCCTGATATTGCGAACGCAATCAACGGTGCCCGGCAAAAATTGCCGCCGCCGATGAAACAGCAGTTCACAAGCACATATCACGCCAATGTAATGATCTTGAGCAAGAAAAATTCATTTCTGATTTCACTGGCGAACGGAAACCACCGCAATCCTGCTCGTCACCTGAGAGGATGCTCGTCATCGCCTGTACGGGCGGCGGTCGGCGGCAACGAAAGGCGAGTTAACCAAGTTGACTATCACTCGGGGACTAGCTGTCGGCATCGTTCTTGCTGGCGCTGCGGTCGGGCTGCCGACCCCGCATCGGCACAACCACCACTCAGTGGGGACTAGACACCATGACGGTGACCGACACGGGCTGCCACGGGTAGGGCCCCACCGGGGGGACGGCGCTCGCGAGGCTCACAGCCTTGCGGGGCGGACTGGGCAACATGAAAAAGTCGGCACAAGTTTGTCCGTCGATTCGCACCCGCAAGGCAACCTGTGGATCGGGAACTTCAACGCGGGTTACGGAGATTGCACCTACACGGTCGACAGCGACGCGCTTACCCTCGCCGAGAACTGTGGCGCCTCCGTGACTCTCCGCTATTCGCTGACAAAGAACGTCTAATCGGAGGGGTGTGGACGAATACTTCGTCCTGCCGCGCTCCACAGGGAGGGAAGAACATGGGCGTGAAGTGGTATCAAGATGTCGCGGCTGCGGTGGGCGCGGTCAGCGTGGCTGTGGGGTTCGGCTTGGTGGCTTCGCCAACGGCGGCCGCGGACGAGGACAGTGTCGGACCCGCGGGTCTATCCTCCGAGGTGGATTATCTCTCAGACATGGAAGACGCGGGTTTCGAATTTCCGGAAAGCAAAATGATCAAGGCGATTGAACTTGGTTATTTCATGTGCGACTTCATGGACGCTCCCGGACCTACCTATTACGAGCGGGGCCAGTTGGTGAACGGGGGGTTGGCTACTGACAGCCTGCCGATGCAGGCCGCGATCGCGGGCCGGCGAAATCTGTGCGAGATTCCTGGCCCTCCTGCTCCATCACGAAGCTCCCTGTCTCCCACAGACAGTGAGCTGGCCATGGACTCAGTTGCACAACAGGTACAGCGGCAGGCCAGACGAGTCGATGCACGCTACCAGGCCACGTGCAACGCAAACTTCAACTGCTGAAATCTGCGTCCTGCAGCGTTGTCGCCACCCCCATCCCAGGGCACCGGATGCACCGCCGAGGCGCGGCAAATGGGGAAAGGTCGACGCCTATGCCCGTCTACAAAACGGTTGCCTACTTCGTTGCCCTCCTTGCGTTCTTTTGCGGGGTCGTAGGTATTGAGGCGTACTTCAAGAACGCGGGTGGTTACGGCATTGCTCATGTCGTGGCGTTCGCTGTCTCAGCTATCTCGGTACTCATCGCCAGTGCCCGGCAAGGATTAACTCGATCGCGCCCGCATGTGTTGTCGCCCAGGCGATGGCGCGGCTAGGTAGCCGGCGGCCCCAGATCGAAATTCGGCTTCTCCTCAGGATGGAGCCACCGGTAATCCACACTCGCGTCGTCTTTTCATGACTCGCTGTTCGCTCGAATGATCCGGGTCATGACTGCGCTCATCGCTGCCACCACCACGAGGAAGCCAACGATGAGGATCAGGCCTGAACTGCACCCATGAGTCAGCACCATCCGTCGCGTTCCTGGAAGGGCTGCGCAATGGCAAGCCGCACAAGCGCCGCGGGAACGGTCGCGCGGTCAAAGACCCTGTCGCAGTCGTGCGGAAGCTTGGCAAGCGCAAGCGGTTGTCGCGTCGCGATCTGGGCGAGTAGGGGGACCCGACTAAGGCGGCGGTGGCACCGGCGCACCAACCGGCGGAGGGGGCGGTCCCGGCGGGGGCGGCGGAGGCGGTGGGGGCGGCAGCAGGAACGGCGGCAGCCCCGGGATATTGAAGACGTTGGGGTCCGGCGGCGGCAGGGCGAATGCGTCCGGCGGCGGCGGTGGTGGTGGCGGCTCACTCGGTGGGCTGGGCGGGTAGTACACCCGCGCGGGTGCGACGCCGTTGCTCGTATTGATCGTGATCAGGAAGCCGGGGACGGCCTTGTCCTTCGGCGTGGTGCCGACAATCGAGCCCTTCGAAAGGTAGCTGTCCACCGGCGAGGGTTGGTCGGCCACCTGGAAACCGGCGTCCTGCAATCGTTTACGTGCCGCGTCGAACTTCAGGCCGGAGATGCTCGGCAACTTGACCGTCGGAGCACCGTTGACATAGCGCGGGTCGGTCGGTGGCATCGACACTGGGCCGAGGTCAGTGGCGATCGGCTTCATCGCCGAATACCAGGTGCGCGCAGGCTCGTTGCCGCCGTAGAGGTTACCGCTGGAGCATTGGCGTAGGGGCCATGAGCACAACTCGGACGGGGTGGGGGTGTCATCGAATATGTAGTTGGCGGCGGCGTACTGGTTGGTGAAACCCAGGAACGCCGACGACCGATGGGATTCGGTGGTGCCCGTCTTACCCGACATCGGTAGGCCCCAGCCAACGGAGCCGGCTGCGCTGGCCGCCGTCCCGCCGGTGTGGTCCTTGCCCAGCGCGTTGGCCAGTGTGTTGGCGAGGCCCTCGGGAACCACCTGTTCGCACTTCGCTTGCGGCAGTGGCACTTCGCGACCACGGCGGTCGATGAGCTTGTCGATCGGGTTCGGCGGACACCACATGCCGCCCGAGGCAAGGGTGGCGGCCACGTTCGACAACTCGAGTGCGTTGAGCTCGAGCGGGCCGAGCGTGAACGAGCCGAGGTTCTGCTGTTTGACGTAGTCGGCGAGGCTGCCCTTGTTGTTCGGGTCGTAATCTCTGGCGCTTCCCGGTTCGGCGTAGGACCGCATCCCCAGCCGCACCGCCATGTCCACCGCGCGCGGGACTCCGACCTGTTGAATCAGCTTGGCGAACGCGGTGTTCGGTGACTGCGCCAGCGCATCGGTGACGCTCATCGGGCCGCGGTAGCCGCCGCCCGCGTTCTTGACGCACCATGTGCGCGGGGGACATCCCGGGGTGTTGCTGTCACCGAGTCCGGCTCCCTGGAATGTCGCAGGGACGTCGAGTTGAGCGTTGATGCCCATGCCCATATCAAGCGCCGCGGCGGTGGTGAAGACCTTGAAAACCGATCCGGCGCCGTCACCGACGGGTGTGAACGGCTGCGGCTGCACGGTCTGTCCCGCGCCGAGCTCGAGGCCATAGGTGCGGTTGTCGGCCATCGCCAGGATGCGGTGGCTGTCCCTCCCCGGCTTGATGACGCTCATCACGCTTGCGACGCCTTCGAGAGTGGGACTCGCGATCTTGTCGATCGCCTTCTTGACGGAGTCCTGCACCTTCGGGTCGAGGGTGGTGCGGATGAGATAGCCGTCTCGCGCCAGCCGGTCTTTGTCGATGCCCGCGTGCGCGAGATACGAGAGTGCGTAGTCGCAGAAGAACGCGCGGTCGCCCGCCCCGATGCAGCCCTGCGGCAGCGGGTTGGGCTTTGGCAGGACGCCCAGCGGCTTGCCCTTGGCGGCGCGGATTTCGTCGGCCCTGTCCGGCAGATTCGTGATCAGGGTGTCGAGCACGAGATTCCGTCGCGCCAGGGCTCCTTCGGGATTGGTGTACGGGTTGAGCGCGCTCGTGGATTGCACCATGCCTGCCAGCAGCGCCGCCTGCTGCCAGTTGAGCCGCGCTGCATCGACGCCGAAGTAGGTCCGTGCAGCTTCCTGCACGCCGTAGCTGCCGTTGCCGAACGACACCAGGTTGAGATACCGGGTCAGGATTTCCGGCTTGGAAAGCGCCTTGTCGAGTTCCAGAGCCATCCGCATCTCGCGCAGCTTGCGGACCGGCGTGGTCTCGACCGCCGCCCGCCGGTCGGCTTGGTTCTGGGCGTTCACCAGCAGGTTGTAGTTCTTGACGTACTGCTGCTCGATCGTCGAACCGCCTCGGGTGTCCACAGCGCCCTGCAGGTAGCCCGCCAGCCCGGTCAGTGAGCCCTGCAAATCCACGCCGTTGTGCAGGCCGAATCGCTTGTCCTCGATGGACACGATCGCCAGCTTCATGGTGTCGGCGATCCGGTCGCCGGGCACCACCCACCGGCGCTGTGTGAAGATCCACGCGATCGGGTTTCCCGCAGCGTCGACCATGGTGGAGATGATGGGGACTTCCCCATTCAATAGCTGAGCCGAATCCTCGGCGGCCGCGTCGGAGAGACGGTTGGCCGCCGCACCCGCGCCACCGATGATCGGGAACGCCAACGCTGCTGCAAGTACGCCCGCCGTCAAGACGTACAAGATCAGCTTGGCCGGCGTCGCCACCGCCCTTTGCCGCTCCGACATGCCGTTAGCCTATGGCGCTCGGAGTCGGTGGCTCATCATTGACGGCATGCCAATCACAACGGTCCGACTCCTGCTCGCCGCAATCGCCACCGTCGCGGCCGCCGGTTGCGGATCCGCCGACGCTCCCGCTCCCGACGCAGGCGGCGACCGTCAGGCGCTCGGGCCGGCGCAGTTCGAGGGTGTCATCGAGAAGAAAATCGGCGAGCCCGCAGGATTGAACTGTCCCGACGACCCCAATAAACCCTGCGACCTGAACTTCACCGTGACGGCGATTCAGCAGGACGCCCAGTGTGACGCGTCAGCCGACCGGCCGGGTCCTGACCAACAGTTCCTTCGGTTCGACATCGACGCGTTCTCGTCGCGCGAGACCTTCGAATTCCCGGACTCCGCAGACGCACTGCGCCTGGCCAAGTGGGGTGTGGACCGAGCGAAAAACGAATGGGTCGACAACCTCACCCACTATGCCGAATGCAGCACGGGTGAAGCACCCGTCACCCAGCCCGTCGCCCCCGGCACACACGCACACGCGACAGTCGTTGTGCGTGCTCCGAAACCCGCACAGGCTCTGCGGTTTTCATTCCTCGACGTGTTTTGGGAATGGAAGGTTCCCGGGGCCGACTAGGGCGCCACGGTCTGCGGGCGTGCAGCGTTTAGCAGCGATGCCACCAGCGGGATCCGCCGCTCCTCGATCTCGGGATGCTTGCCCACATGCCCGGCGATCGCGGCGCCGTCGAAGCTGTTGATCAACACCATCACCAAGGTGGCGAAGTTCTCCTCACCGAACTCGTCCAATTCCTCGGCGGAGAAAGCTGCCCGCGCGGCTTCGTAGATTTTCGCGACATAAACCGTGAGAACATCTTTCAGCGGGACCCGCAGCATCTCGTCGGTGCGCGCAGCGACCATCAACTCGTGCACCACGGTGTTGGTCTGGTTGGCGGCAAGGTCACGGATGATCGTCAGGAACGCGTCGAGATCTGCATCGGCCGGGAGCGTGGCCATGCGCTTGGCGATCTCGTCGAGTTGACGGCGGCTCACCTCGTGGGCGGTCGCCGCCATGAAATCGCCCATGGTCGGGAAATGCCGGAAGAGGGCACCGTCCGACACCTGCGCCCGCTGGGTGATCACCTTCGCCGAGGCGCGGGCGTAGCCGACCTCGATGATCGTGGCGATGCTCGCATCGAGCAGCCGGGCGATGGTGTCCTCGCGGCGTTGCTGCTGGGTTCTGGCCATCTCAGGCGGACACGTGTTCCCGCTGAGACTGGCCGGCCTTGAGGAATCGTCCGGTCTTCGTGGTCTTTCCGTAGCCCTCGCGGAACTCGCCGTTGCGGAACACCACCGCACCGTTGACACCGGTCGCGATGACCGCGGCGTCGTTGCGATTCACCATGCGGGACAGGTCACCGTAGAACGGCACCTTCTCCTCGTGGTAGGCGTCCACCGAGTCGTCAAGGCCCTTGGGGTCGATGACGACGAAGTCGGCGCGGTCTCCCTCACGCAGCGTGCCGGCCTCGAGGCCGAACCAGTCCGCGACCTCGGCGGTGAGCCGATGAATCGCATGCTCGGTCGTCATGAACGGTGCTCCGGCCAGCTCGGCATCGCGGACCCGTCGCAGCAGCTTCACGGCGAAGTTGTAGAAGGCCATGTTGCGCAGGTGCGCACCGGCGTCGGAGAAGCCCATGTGGATGGACGGGTCGATGGCGAGCGCGTTCAGATGCTTGGGCCGGTGGTTGGCGACGATCGTCGTCCAGCGCACGTTGCGTTCGCCGTTCTCGACGAGCACGTCGAGGAAGGCGTCCAGCGGATGCAGGCCACGTTCGTCGGCGATCTGCCCGAAGCTCTTGCCGATCAGCGTCTCGTCGGGGCATTCGACGATCTTGGCGTCGTGAAAATCGCGGTGCCACAGGCTCGGGCCCAAGCTTCTTGCGGTCGAACGAACGGCGGAACCTGCGGCGGTATTCCTGGTCGGCGAGCAGTTCGTTGCGCTCGAGCTGGTCGCGCAGATGCAGGGCCGCGGTGCCCGCGCCGAACTCTTCGAAGACGGGAAGGTCGATGCCGTCTGAGTAGAGCTCGAACGGTACGGGCAGATGCTGGAACCGCACGCAGCGAGCCGAACAGCCTGTTGAGAATCCTTGTACCAGGACCGAATACGTGCACCGCAGCGGTGTTCGACTTCGCGTCGGCCGAGACCAGCAGGCTCATGCGAACCCCGGGCCTGCGGCCGAACAGCCTGCTGCTGGTGAGGAAGAAGTTCAACGCCTCCAGCGGATTCTTGGTATTGGGCGCGCTCTGCAGGATTCGGCCGCGCTTGCGCAGCACCTTGATCAGCCTGCGGCGCTCACGCCACGTGGCGAAAGTCGATGGCAGGGCGCGTGATCGGAAGCGGTCGCCGTCGAGCTTGTCGATCGGCGCGTCCATCCCCGACATACCGACCAGACCGGCTTCGAGCGCCTGGTCGAGCCGCTCGGCCATCCGCTCCAGTTCGGCGTCGGTCGGCCGAACGTCTTCGGTGGTGGCGCGCTCGAGTCCGAGCACCGACGTGCGGAGGTCCGAATGGCCAAGCATGGAACTGACATTGGGCCCGAGCGGCAGCTCCTCGAGCGTCTGGACATACTCGGCAGGCGTGGACCACGTCTTCTTGGCCTCCAGCGCGCCGAGCACGAACTTGCGCGGCACCGCTTCGACGCGGCTGAACAGGTCGGCGGCGTCTTCGGAGTCCGCGTACACCGTCGACAGCGAGCAGTTGCCCAGCAGGATGGTGGTCACGCCGTGCCGGACCGACTCGCGCAGGCCGGGGTCGAGCAGGACCTCCGCGTCGTAGTGCGTGTGGACGTCGATGAAGCCGGGGGCGATCCACTTGCCGTCGGCGTCGATGACGTCGGGGCAGCCGGTCTCGTCGAGCGGCTCGGCGGACACCGCCGCCACGATGCCGTCGCGAATGCCCAGCGTACGGCGCTGCGGGCGGGCGCCCGTTCCGTCGAACCACAACCCGTTGCGAACGATCACGTCGTAAGTCATGAAGCGACCGTACCAAAGATAGTGAGTACTTACAATCTTTTTCTCGAGCCTGCTGAGAGATCGCGATTTCGGCGTCAGATGCGATCTCCCCGCAGTTTCGGGAATGGCTACAGTCGACGTCATGACGCCACCGGTGATCGCGCGCTGGATCGACATCATCGAAAACGGCCCCGCTTCCGAACTCGAGGAACTGTTGTCGGCCGACGCAGTGTTCTACTCGCCCGCCGTCTTCACGCCACAGGAGGGTCGGGACAAGGCACTGGCCTACCTCACCGCTGCGGCGAAGGTGTTCAGCGGCACCGACTTTCACTACGTCGAACAGTGGTACGGCGAGCGGTCCGCGATTCTCGAGTTCGCCGTGACGCTCGACGGTATGTATGTCAACGGCATCGACATGATCCATTGGAACGACGACGACCAGATCGTTTCCTTCAAGGTGATGGTGCGACCGCTCAAGGGTTTGCAGGCGCTCATGCCGAAGATGGCCGAGCTGCTCGCCTGACCGTGCGGCTGCTGTTGATCGCCGACACGCACGTCCCGAAGAGGGCGCGCGACCTGCCGCAACCCCTATGGGACGAGGTGGCCCGCGCTGACGTCGTCATCCACGCAGGCGACTGGGTGGACGTTGGGCTACTCGATGCGCTGGAGGGAAAGGCCGACCGGCTCGTTGCGTGCTGGGGTAACAACGACGGGCCCGAGCTGCGGGCGCGGCTGCCGGAACGAGCCGACGTCGAGCTGGGCGGGGTTCGATTCACCGTCGTCCACGAG
Source organism: uncultured Actinomycetota bacterium (assembly GCA_963734385.1). Lineage (GTDB taxonomy): Bacteria > Actinomycetota > Actinomycetes > Mycobacteriales > Mycobacteriaceae > Mycobacterium. Next base: position 357,663 of record CAVTHR010000009.1, read on the forward strand.
ACCGGCGCCGCCGCGGGCAGGGAGCCGCGGATGGCCAAGGAATATCCCGACACCGACGTACTGGTCTTCGGGCACAGCCATATCCCGTGGGACACCACCGCGACGACAGGACTGCGGCTGCTCAACCCTGGGTCGCCGACCGACCGCCGCAGACAGCCGTTCTGCACCTATATGACCGCAACCGTCGGCAACGGCAAGCTCACCGATGTCACGCTTCACCAAGTGGAGCGCCGCGATGCGTGACCGGCCCGCCAAGGTCAGTGACGTGCACAAGATCGCCTCCGGCATGCCGCACGCAACGCGGATCGAGGGCCCCAAGGGCAACCCGATCTATCAGGTGGGTGGCAAGTCGTTCGTGTTCTTCCGCACGCCGCAGCCTGATGCCGAAGATACCGAGACCGGCGAGCGCTACGCAGACGTCATCATGATCTGGGTGGAAACCGAGAGCGACAAGCTCGCGCTCCTGCAGGACCCGGAATCGCCGTTCTTCACCACCGACCGCTTCGACGGACACCCATCGGTGTTGGTGCGCGCCAGCGCATTAGCCGAGATCGGGAAGCAGGAGCTGACCGAGCTCATTCAGGATGCGTGGCTGTCCCGGGCGTCGAAGCGTCGCGCCGAGCGGTGGCTGGCCGAGCACGGCGCCTAGGACGTCGGTCGCCGAGGAGCGGTCGTCGGCGCTCGCCCGACCAGCGTGCACAGGCCGGCGCTCATCGCTCCGCCGAACACGGACTTTCCGGACTCGTCGTGCCGTGGTGCACCACTCGACGCACGGCCATGCGGCAAGTCAATCACCGCGCGGTGTAACCCCGCTGCCTATCTGTATAAGGGCAACCACCACAGAAAGGCACACTTCCCATGTCACAGCGCGAAATCTCAATCGCTCAGTTGACCGCAACCCGAGCCTCGGGTGCCGTGGTCCTCGATCCGCCTCTATGTAGGGCTGATCTTCGTCGGTGAAGGAGTCCTGAAGTTCCTTCGTCCCGAGGCGCTTGGGTCCGGCCGATTCGAGAAGGCCGGTATTCCTGCAGGGTGCCTTCTTCGCCAACCTGGACGGCGTATTCGAAATCATTTGCGGCGTGATGATTCTGGCCGGCCTGCTCGTCCGGCTGGCGACGCTGCCGATGATCGTCGACATGATCGGCGCCCTGGCGATCACCAAGGTGCCGCTGCTGTGGGGCAGTGCACCGTTGTACCCGAAGGAAGGCGGCTTCTGGGACTTCTTCCACGAAGGCCGCCTGGAGGTGGCAATGCTGTGCGGCAGCATCTTCCTGCTCATCGTCGGCGCGGGTGCGTACTCGTTCGACAGCCGAATGAGCCGAAAGAGTGCGCCTGTACGTGTCACCGGTGCAACGGTCTAGCCACGTACACAGCATTCTCCAAGGTCGATTCGAGGACGGTGACGCATGATCGCGAGCCAGAATGAGGCGCGCCGTCCTCGAATCGGACCGGCGCGAAGATCCCGCCCCGAGGGAGGACTGCGACCGGTGACGGATGCGGCGTATCCGAACTGGGATGCGGTGTATCGCGACAACGTCACCTGGGTGTACCGACTGATGTACTCGAAGGTGGGTAACCAGCCCGACGCCGAGGACCTCACCGCCGAGGTGTTCATGACGGCGCTGCGGCCGCTTCGGGTCTCGGCCACGGTGCCGGAGGTGCGTAAGTATCTGAAGATGACGGCCCGCACGGTACTCGCGTCGTACTGGCGAGATCGGATGGGCCGCGAGATTACGACGATCGACGACGACCTGCCCGACGAGGGCGGCCAGGACCTCATCGAATCCGATGCGCCCGACCGGGTGCGTCTGGTGCTGGCGAAGCTTCCGGACAACTATCGGCGCATCTTGGAACTCCGTTTCCTGCAGGCCTTCTCGGTTCGTGAGGCGGCGACAACAAATGGGTGTTAGCGTCGCGAACGCCAAGGTGTTGCAACATAGGGCGCTACAGATGGCTGCGCGGATGAGTGAGGAGGAGGCGTCATGAGCGGACGGACAGTGCGCCGCTTCGTCGACGGCTTGCTGCGAGGCCAGCGCACCGAACCTGCGCGCCCGGACGATGTCGAAGCCCAGGAGATGAAGACGGCCATTGAGCTGCGCACCGGCCGCACGGGTAGCGACTCACCACGCGAGGAGTTCATCACCGATCTACATCGTCGGCTGGCGGCGTCGATGGACGAGGAACCGACGGCCGACCCCGCAGTTCGGCGACTCCCGATCAGCACCCGTCGGCAGGTCGTCATCGGCACCGGGCTCGCTGCCGCGTCGGCGGCCACCGGGATCGTCGTGGGACGCAACTTGCTGGGTCCATCATCGACGCCCTCACAGGAGGCATCGCCGCCGACGCAGGGCGTGATGGACCCGAATGCAGGCACATGGCATGCCGTCGGAGCGAGTGCCGACCTGCCCAAGGGCGGCGCCATGGCATTCGACCTCGGCTCGGTCAACGGGTTCGTCCACCGCGCCGACGCGAACGTGGAGGCGGTCTCGGGCGTCTGCACCCATCAGGGCTGCAAGCTCTGGCTGGACGCACCGGACAGCCGGCTGCGGTGCCCGTGCCACTCGACGTCATTCTCGCTGGATGGCGAGACGCTGACACATCAGCTGCCGACGGCACCGCCGCCGCTACCCAAGTTCGAAGTGCGTGAAATCAACGGCGTTATCGAGGTTTTCGCGCCAACCGAACCCGCGTAAGTGGCGAATGATGGCAGTGTCGGCGGCATGGACCAGAAGCCGCCCACCGCCGTCATCGAGACCGCTAATCGCGACCACCTGAGCAACCTGCCGTTCTCTGACACCGGGGATTTCGAGGATGCCGATCGGGGATTCATCGGTGCGCTCGAACCCTGCGTCGTCAAGGCCGCCGACGGCCGGGTGGTGTGGGACAACGACGTCTACTCGTTCCTGACCGGTGATGCGCCGTCGTCGGTGCATCCCAGCCTCTGGCGGCAGAGCCAGTTGTGCGCCAAGCAGGGCCTCTACGAGGTGGTGGAGGGCATCTACCAGGTCCGCGGTCTCGACCTGTCCAACATCAGCTTCATCGAAGGCGACACCGGCGTCATCGTCATCGACCCGTTGATCTCCACCGAGACTGCGGCGGCCGCCATGGCCCTATACCGCACCCACCGCGGCGACCGGCCGGTCGTCGCCGTCATCTACACCCACAGCCACGTCGACCACTTCGGCGGCGTGCTCGGCGTGACGACGCAGGCAGACGTCGACGCGGGCAAGGTCGCGATCATCGCGCCCGAACACTTCACCGATCACGCCGTGCAGGAGAACGTCTACGCCGGTACCGCGATGGCGCGGCGGGCCGCCTACATGTACGGGGCGGTGCTGGCCCGCGGGCCGCAGGGCCAGGTGGGTTGCGGGCTGGGTCAGGTCGGGTCGACGGGCGAGGTGGCCCTGATCGTGCCGACGGTCGACATCCGTGAAACCGGCGAGAAGCACACCATCGACGGCATCGAGATCGAGTTCCAGATGGCGCCGGGCACCGAGGCGCCCGCCGAAATGCACTTCTACTTCCCGAAGTTCCGCGCACTGTGCATGGCAGAGAACGCCACCCACAACCTGCACAATCTGCTGACGCTGCGCGGCGCGCTGGTACGCGATCCTCATGGCTGGGCGGGCTATCTCACCGAGGCGATCGACACGTTCACAGACCGCGCCGACGTGGTGTTCGCGTCTCATCACTGGCCGACCTGGGGCAAGGACCGGATCGTCGAATTCCTCTCGCTGCAAAGGGATCTGTACGCCTATCTTCACGATCAGACGCTTCGGCAGCTGAACCAGGGCTTCACCGGAATCGAGATCGCGGAGAGCTTCCAGATGCCTCCCGCGCTGGACAAGGCCTGGCACACCCACGGCTACTACGGTTCGGTCAGCCACAACGTCAAGGCGGTGTACCAGCGCTACATGGGGTGGTTCGACGGCAACCCGGGCCGCCTGTGGGCGCACCCGCCGGAAGCCATCGGGCCGCGTTACGTCGCAGCAATGGGTGGCATCGATCACGTCGTCGAGATTGCCCGCAAGGCATTCGATGAGGGTGACTTCCGTTGGGCGGCAACATTGCTCGACCACGCTATCTTCACCGACAAGAGCCACACCGCTGCTCGTGAGCTGTATGCCGACACCCTCGAGCAGCTCGCGTATGGGGCCGAGAACGCAACCTGGCGCAACTTCTTCTTCTCCGGGGCCACCGAGCTGCGGGACGGAAACTTCGGCACACCGACGCAGACGGCGTCGCCATCGATCATGGGCCAGCTGACGCCGGAGCAGATGTTCGACACGTTCGCGATCAACATCAACGGCCCACGGGCCTGGGATCTCGATGTCGCCGTTGACGTCACGTTCCAGGACATCGCCACCAACTACCGCCTGACGCTGCGCAACGGTGTACTGGTCTATCGCAAGGTGCCCGCCGAGCAGGCGACAGCGCAGGCGACCATCAAGCTCGCGAACAAGTTGCGGCTGTTGATGTTTGCGGCAGGCGACGCGGATTCGCCGGGCCTGAACATCACCGGTGATGCGAACGCGCTGCCGTCGATCATGGCGGTGGTCGACCGCCCCGATCCGGGGTTCAACATAGTCGAGCCGTAGCGGCTACGGAATTCCGCCGTCCACCCGGATGATCGATCCGCTGGTATAGCTCGACGCGTCCGACGCCAGAAACAAAGCGGCGCCGATGATCTCGGGTGGATTGCCGAGCCGCTTGAGGGCGAAATGCTGCGCGCCCTTCGTCGTCGCCGGTATGTCCCACGCCTTGCTGACGTCGGTCAGGAACGGACCGGGCATCAAGGTGTTGACCCGCACCGTCGGCCCGAAAGCCAGTGCGAGCCCTTCCGTCAACGCGTTCAGCCCCGCCTTGGCAGCCGAGTACGGCAGCTGCTCGGGCCGCGGACGCCGCGATCCGCTCGAGCTGACGTTGATGATCGACCCGCCGCCGTCGGCGACCATCCGCTCGCCCACGAGCGTCGACAACCTGAACGGGCCCTTGAGATTGAGATTGACCACGGCATCGAACATCTTCTCGGTGACCGAGTCGAGCGACTCGTACAGCGGCGACATGCCGGCGTTGTTGATGAGGACGTCGACCTTGCCGAACCGTTCGTAGGCCGCATCGACCAGACCGTCCAGCTGCTCCCACCGCCCGACGTGCACCTGGTACGGCATTGCGGCGCGTCCGGTCGCCGACGCGATCTCTTCCGCCGTGGCCTCGCACGCCTCCATCTTGCGGCTGGCGATGACGACGTCGGCGCCGCACTGGGCCGCGGCGAACGCCATCTCCCTGCCGAGCCCCCGACTGCCGCCGGTGACCAGCACGACCCGGTCGGTGAGGTCGAACAATTCGTCGGCGTAGCTCATGGCCATATGGTGTCACGGTGCAGTTGCTTCTCATCCGGCACGCGTTGCCGCTTCGCAGCCAACCCGGGGAAGGTTCCGATCCCGTTCTGTCCGACGAGGGTGTCCAGCAGGCCATGCGGCTGCCGGAGGCGCTGAAGCGGTTTCCGATATCCCGCCTGGTCAGCAGCCCGCAGCGGCGCTCCATCCAGACCGCTGCGCCGGTCGCCGCGGAGCTGGGCCTGACGGTCGAGATCGACGATCGCCTTGCCGAGTACGACCGCGACCTCGAGCACTACATCCCCATCGAGCAGATCGCCGCCGAGTTCCCCGAAGAGCTGGCGCGGCTGGCGAGTGGACACCTACCGAGCAGCGTCGACGAAGACGCGTTTCTGGCTCGCATCAACGCAGGCATCCACGACATCGTGGCCTCGGGCGACCACGAGGACACCGTTGCGGTGTTCAGCCATGGCGGTGTGATCAACGGACTGCTGTACAGCATCCTGCGGACCGAGAAGATCCTGTCGTTCAACGTCGACTACGCCGGCGTCACCCGGCTGCTGTCCTCGCGACACGGCAACCTGTATGTGGCCTCCGTCAACGGCACCGAGCACGTATGGGATCTGCTCCCGAGAAATCAGCGGTGGTAGACAAGTCCGGTGACTAACTCGCTGGAGGGGCTCGACCTCGACGCGCTGGACCGCCATTTGAAGGAGGTCGGCATCCCGCGCAGCGGTGAGCTGCGCGCCGAGCTGATCCCCGGCGGACGGTCCAACATGACCTTCCTGGTGGCCGACGACGCGTCGAAGTGGGTGCTGCGCAGGCCGCCGCTGCACGGGCTGACGCCGTCGGCGCACGATATGGCGCGCGAGTATCGCGTGGTCGCCGCGCTCGAGGACACCCCGGTCCCGGTGGCACGCGCGGTCACCATGCGCAACGACGACTCGGCGATAGGGGCGCCGTTCCAGATGGTCGAATACGTGGCGGGCCGTGTCGTTCGCCATACCGACGAGCTGGAGAAGCTCGGTGACAAGGACGCCATCAGCGACTGCGTCGACGCGTTGATCAAGGTGCTCGCCGACCTGCATTCGGTCGATCCAGAGGCCGTCGGCCTTGGTGACTTCGGAAAGCCGTCGGGCTACCTCGAACGCCAGGTGCGTCGGTGGGGCTCACAGTGGGACCTCGTGCAGCGCGAGAACGATCCGTTCGACGCCGACGTCCGGCGGCTGCATTCCGCTCTGGCAGAAGCGATTCCGGCGCAGAGCCGCACTTCGATCGTGCACGGGGACTACCGCATCGACAACACGATGCTGGACGCCGACGACGCCACCAAGGTGCTGGCGGTCCTCGACTGGGAGATGTCCACGCTGGGCGACCCGATCAGCGACGCCGCCCTGATATGCGTGTACCGCCACCCGATGTTCAACATGATTCATGCGAGCTCGGCGTGGGCGTCACCGCTGATGCCGGAAGCCGACGATCTCGCCAATCGCTATTCGGTGGCAGCAGAGCAGTCGCTGGACAATTGGGACTTCTATATGGCGCTGGGCTACTTCAAGGTGGCAATCATCGCTGCGGGCATCGCATTCCGGGCGCGGATGGGTGGCGGCGTCGCAGCCGACACCGACAAAGTGGACCAGGCGGTCGGCCCGCTGGTTGCCGCGGGATTGGGCGCGCTAGGGCATTGATGGCCGACAAGTCGCAGAATCGCACGAAACTGGGCTGGTTTGTGCGAGTTTGTGTCTTCTCGCTGGTGATTCTCCTCGTGGTGATGATAGTGGTGAACAACACGGCGGCGAAGCTGCCGTCGATGCCGCCGGCGGACGGCAAGTACATCAGCCTGCACGGCAAGGAGATTCACTACTTCGAGCAACCCGGGCGGGGTGTGCCGGTGGTGATGATTCACGGGCTACCGGGCACCAACAAGGATTTCGAGCCAGTCGTGCCCGAACTGCAAGGCATGCACGTGATTTCGATCGACCGGCCCGGCTTCGGCTGGTCGAAGGGCGGCTGGTTGCCGTATCAGGACCAGATCGACGTGGTCCATGAGATGTTGACACAGCTCAAACTCGCGCCTGCGATCCTGGTCGGCCACTCGTTCGGCGGCACACTTGCGCTCGGCGTCGCGCGGAGATATCCGCGGGACATCGCCAAGATGATTCTGGTGGCACCTGGCGCAGGCGGCGCGCGCTCGAAGACCATGGATCAGCTGAACGCCCATTACGTCCGATTCAGTCAGCTGCCGGTGGTGCAACCCGTCATCGACGTCACCGCCGGTGATGTCATCAAACGGGTCGCCGCCACGTCCGGCGCCGCGCACGCGTTCGCCCCGGAGAAAGTGGATCCCGCCTACGATCAGCGACTGCTGTCGGTGTCGATGACGCCGGGAAACCTCGAAGCATTCGCCTCCGACCAACTCGAGTTCAACGACACCTCACGGTGGCTCGACGAGAACGTGCCGGAGATCCGGGTGCCGTCGGTGATCATCGGCGGGGAGGACGATCAGCTGGTCGGTATCGACCGCATCCACAGGCTCGCCGAAACACTGCCGGGCGCACAGTTGGTGACAGTCGACGGCAGCCACATGATCCCGTACACCCACCCCGACTTGATCGCGGCGCAGGTGAAGGGCGCCCGCTAGCGGCTGGCCTTCAGATTTCTCTTCGCGGCGCGGCGAAGTTGGAAGATCCGCACCGTGCCCGCGGCGACCGTCAGCAGTCCTCCGCACACGGCGGAGAACAGGATCGCCACACCCACCGGCAGGTTCCATTTCCATCCGAAGAGGTGAACGGTGGTGGAATCGGTGTTCTGCAGGATGAAGACGAGAAGAAGTATCAGGATCAGGAAACCGACGATCAGCGCTGACCAGAGCGCCGCGGCCCGGGTGAACTTGACCGCCGACTCCGGTGAAGCGAGGTACTCGGCGGGCGTTGCCGTCGGGTCTACCGATGCGCCCCTCGAACCCATCGGTTGATCCAGCAGAGGAGGCGGAGGCGGCTCGCCGGGCAGCGGCGCTGCACCGCCGGGCCGGTCGGGCGACACATAAGGATCGCTGGTCATAGGTCCATCTTTGCCCTTTCAGGCGGCGAATGAAACCACATGTCGATAGTGTCCGGTGGAGCTTGCGGCGAGAGGACATGGGGTATGTCGATAGCTGTGCCGAACACGCGTAGGTGGTTTCTTGCGGTCCTCGCGGCGATTTTGGCTCTGACCATGGCGGCTTGTGGTAGCTCGAACCCGCTGGGTGGCGGTGAGATTTCCGGCGATCTGAAGTCGATCAAGGTCGGGTTCGGCCGACTTCACCGAGTCGAAGATCATCGCTGAGCTTTATGCCCAAGCGCTGGAGGCCAACGGCTTCACGGTCGCCCGCCAGTTTGGCATCGGCAGCCGGGAGACGTACATCCCCGCGGTGCAGGATCATTCGATCGATTTGATCCCGGAGTACACCGGCAACCTGCTGCAGTACTTCGATAAGGAGGCCACCGCGACCACCTCGGACGCGGTGCTGCTGGCGCTGCTCAAGGCGCTGCCCGGCGACTTGTCGATCCTTTACCCGTCTCCGGCCGAGGACAAGGACACGCTCGCGGTTACCGAAGCGACGGCCCAGCGGCTGAATGTCAAGTCCATCGCCGATCTCGCCAAGGACTCCGCCCAGGTGAAAGTCGGTGCGCCATCGGAGTTTCAGACCCGTGTGACGGGTCTGGTGGGACTCAAGGACAAGTACGGCCTCGACATCGCGCCTGTCAACTTCATCGCGATCAGCGACGGCGGCGGCCCGGCGACGGTCAAGGCGTTGACCGACAACACCGTCACCGCCGCGAACATCTTCAGCACGTCGCCGTCCATCGAGCAGAACAAGCTAGTGGTGCTTGAAGATCCGAAGAACGTCTTCCTTGCCGCGAACGTCGTGCCGCTGGTGGCGTCGCAGAAAATGTCCAACGAACTCAAGACGGTGCTTGACGCTGTCAGCGCGAAGCTGACCACCGAGGCGCTGATCGGAATGAACACCGCGGTGGAGGGCAACCAGGGCATCGATCCAGACGAGGCGGCGGAAAAGTGGATCAAGGACAACGGCTTCGACAAGCCCGTGCAGAAGTGAGCTAGATGATCACCTTCGAGAACGTCACCAAGAAGTACCCCGACGGCACCGTCGCAGTCGACGATCTAACGCTGGAGGTCCCGGAGGGCACGCTGACCGTGTTCGTCGGCCCGTCCGGCTGCGGCAAGACCACGTCCATGCGAATGATCAACCGAATGATCGACCCGACGTCGGGCACGTTGGCGGTCAACGGCGAGGACGTCACCAAGGTCGACGCGGTCAAGCTGCGACTGGGGATCGGCTACGTGATCCAGAGCGCGGGGCTGATGCCACACCTGCGGGTGGTCGACAACGTCGCGACCGTGCCCGTGCTGCGCGGCGAATCCCGGCGCAGCGCACGCAAAGCCGCGTTGGAGGTGATGGAGCGTGTCGGACTCGACCCGAAGCTGGCGGACCGTTACCCCGTCCAGTTGTCTGGCGGTCAGCAGCAGCGCGTGGGCGTGGCACGGGCGCTGGCCGCCGACCCGCCGATCCTTCTGATGGACGAACCGTTCTCCGCGGTTGACCCCGTGGTTCGTGAGGACCTCCAGACCGAGATCCTGCGGCTGCAAAGCGAACTCCGCAAGACCATTGTGTTCGTCACCCACGACATCGACGAGGCGGTCAAGCTCGGCGACAAAGTGGCGGTGTTCGGCCGGGGCGGTGTGCTGCAGCAGTACGACGAACCGCAGTTCGTCTTGTCGAACCCGGCCAACGAACTCGTGTCGGGCTTCGTCGGCGCCGACCGTGGTTACCGCGGCCTGCAGTTCTTCCACGCGACTGGGCTGCCGCTGCACGACGTCAAGTCGGTGGCCGAGAGCGACGTCGACGCGCTCGCACTCGGGCCGGACGAGTGGGCGTTGGTCATCAAGGACGGCAAACCGTTCGCATGGATCAACTCCGAGGGCGTCGACGTGCACCGCAAGGGCAGCCAGCTGTACGACAGCACCGTCGGCGGGGGATCCTTCTTCCGGCCCGACGGCACGTTGAGGCTGGCGCTCGACGCGGCGCTGTCCTCACCGACGGGGCTCGGGGTGGCGGTCGACGACGAAGGTCAATTGATCGGCGGGGTGCGAGCCGACGATGTGATCAAACTGCTGGAAGAGCAACGCCGTGTCCCGGAGGTGGGCTAACCGGTGCGTTATCTCTTCACCCACCTCGACGACCTGTGGGCCCTCACGGTCATCCACCTGCGGCTGTCGCTGGTTCCCATCGTGCTGGGGCTGCTGATCGCCGTACCGCTGGGTGCGCTCGTGCAACGAACGACGGCGCTGCGACGGCTGACGACGATCACCGCGAGCATCATCTTCACGATTCCGTCGCTGGCGTTGTTCGTCGTGCTGCCCTTGATCATCCCGACGCGAATCCTCGATGAGGCCAACGTGATCGTGGCGCTGACGCTCTACACCGTCGCGCTGTTGGTGCGCGCGGTGCCAGAGGCGTTGGACGCGGTGTCGCCCGCGGTGCTCGACGCGGCGACCGCCGTCGGCTACAAGCCGCTCAGCCGGATGCTGAAAGTCGAACTGCCGCTTGCAGTCCCGGTACTCATCGCCAGTCTGCGCGTGGTCGCCGTCACGAATATCTCGATGGTGTCGGTCGGCTCGGTGATCGGCATCGGCGGCCTCGGCACCTGGTTCACCGAGGGCTATCAGGCCAACAAGAGCGACCAGATCATCGCAGGCATCATCGCGATCTTCGTGCTTGCCATCGTGGTCGACACCCTGATCATGCTCGCTGGTAAAGCGCTCACGCCGTGGACCAGGGCGACCAACGCGCCCAAGGTGGCCAAACCGAAGGCGGCAGCGGCGGCATGAACTTCCTGCAGCAAGCGCTGTCCTACATCTTCACGGCCGCGAATTGGGGCGGGCCCGCCGGCCTGACTGCCCGCATCCTCGAACACCTTCAGTACACGGTCGTCGCCGTCATCTTCTCAGCGCTGATCGCGATCCCGCTCGGCATGTTCATCGGGCACACGGGACGCGGCACCTTCCTCGTCGTCACCGGAGTGAACGCGCTGCGCGCACTGCCGACACTCGGCGTACTGCTGCTCGGTGTGTTGCTGTGGGGCCTGGGTCTGGTTCCACCGACCGTTGCGCTGATGCTGCTCGGCATTCCGCCGCTGCTGGCGGGGACCTACTCGGGCATCGCCAACGTCGACCGGGCGTAACCCCGCGATGCCCAGCGCTCCCGCGTCATTCTCGTCGAGGCTCAATGCCAAGCGCGCCAATCGAATTGCCTCGTTGCGGTCGAATTGACGATCGGTAGAAAAGCCTTGAATAACGTTGTTGAGGTGGCCCTGGCCGCCAACTGGGCGGCAGAAACAGAACTAGGGTTAAGATCCAGGAACGATGCGTCAGTCGTATCACTTCGGCAAAACCTTCACGGCTCCTAAGACTTTGTTTCTGCATGGCCCTTAGCCACAAATCATAGGCCGTCGGGTTTTCCGGTGGGCGGCGGGCCGCCATCTCAATTTCTGTTTGAAGCAGCCTGGGCTGAATGGCTCCGACAACGGCCACCGTTACTTCGTCTTGCAGAGCGAAAACGTCTGTCGGTCTCGCTCGAACCTGTCCGCCCAAATATGCGCGCCAGTCATCGCATCGATCAACTGGCCTGCGATGCGAACCTTCCCCGCTGCCTTGCGCACTGACCCTCAAGGACGTAGCGGACCCAAGCTCGCGGCCGACTTGCTTCACATCGACGGCCTTGCCCTTGTAGGTAAAGCTCGAATTGCGAGCGATAACGAACAGCCACTTGAACCGCGAGAGCGCCGTGATGATTCCTCAACCATCCCATCCGCGAAATACTCCTGCTCGGGGTCGCCGCTCATGTTCTGGAACGGCAATACCGCAATCGAGGGCTTGTCGGGCAGCTCCAGTGCGGGCTTTGACGACTCCACATGACTTTCCGAGGCGACGGCGGCACTAGAAGGTCCATCCTCTTCACGCACCGCACCGACGAAGCGGAAGCCTTTCCTCGGCAATGTTTTGATTAAGCACTGCTTCTCGCCCGTGTCGCCGACTGCGCTACGAGCGGCATTCAGCCGGGTAGTCAGTGCGCATCCGAAACGCTGCGCCCATTCCAAACGGCATAGATGAGATCGTCCTTGCTGACGACGCGCTCCCTGTTTCGGATTAGGTATTCGAGCAGATCGAACACCTGTGGTGTAATGGAAACGACTTCTGCCCCGCGATGCAGTTCGCGCCGGTCAGTATCGAATGCGTACTCCTCGAAGAGATAGCGCAAGATGCGAATTCCCCTGGATAAGAGCCCCAACAGGCCGGGTAGCGCTTTGGCCTGGCTGGAAGTCGCAAGAATAAGCTGCCGGTGAGGAAAATGTAAGCTGCCGGTCAAGCGTACCCGCCGCTCTCGCGGCACCCTCGTGCCAGGCTGTGACGGCTTCTGACACCATGGTGGCAACAGGGGGCCGTGGAAGAAACACCGTCCCAGGAGACACCGCAATGAGCACGACGCACGGCACAACGTGGCTGGAACGGACATCCCTATCGACCCGGCATGTCTCCAGCTTCATCTGGAAATATTGGGATGCCTTTCAGGAGCGCCGCGAACGCCAAAAATTGCGCGCCACCTTGTCCGATTTAAGCGACGCGGAGCTGAAGGATATCGGCACCACGCGCGGAGAGATCGACTACGTCGCCTCGCACCGAAGTATTGACCCGCGAGGTATCCGATCCGGCGAATGGCTGCGATACATGCCAACGGTGGATGGCCAGATTGGGCCCACCGACTTCCGATAAGGGTCAAAGGCGGACATCTGAACTGAACGAGGCTGCAACCGAGACGGTCTTACTTGAGGAGCACAAAAGCGACGCCGCAGATCAGGATGCCTATCCAGATCAGCCAGAGCAGTATGTACAAGGTGTCTCGGTCCATTAGGCAGCTTAAGGTCGATAGCTAAGCGACACTATTGCCCTTGGGGGCAACAACGCCAACTGAGGCGGCGGCCCTAGAGTCCGCCGCGGGTCATTCGCGTTATTTTGACGGTGCGCCGCTCACTTCTGCTCTTCCCCCCGATTAGCGGACATCATCAGGGTCAGTTGGCATGCCCCAAACCGCCGAAAGCGGACATCGCAGAATGGCTGCCGCTCTTCAGTTCAGCGGCTGCGCTTCTGGCCATGTGCGGCCTTCCAGACGGGACATCACGGAAATCTATCGAATTGGGGCAGACCATCGCATATATCATCCCAGGGTGCTTTCGAACCCACGAAAATATGAGCGGTTGGTCGAATAGAAGGACTATCGATCAGGGTTCCCAGGGTAACGTGCAAATAGGCGCCGTTGCGGACGAGCGAGTAGAGAAGTGAACCGCACCGTTCACAATGAGCGTCATGGTTCGTGCCGCCGCCATACCGCATGACGTGATCGCCACCGCTCACGAATGTGAGGCGGTCAGATTTTATAGCTGCGAACGGCTTTGCAGCCGCCCCGGTGGCTCGCCTGCAATTGGAACAATGGCAATAGAGTGAGTACTCGAAGCTGTCCGGCACCTCATAGGCGACCAAGCCGCATAAGCACGATCCTCTTAGTAGGGTTTGCTCTGTCGCCATGATTGCGAGCCCTTCTTGTTTCTTCCCAAGGCTGTCCACTTGGCAGAGACGAGCACAATCCAGACCACTCGGTAAGGCCTCTCATTGAGGGTGCGAAGGGAGCTTCTTCGCGCATGCCATGCCGAAGGCCCATGTCCGAATTGGGTCAGACTCAGACCTCGACGCGCCCAAGCGCGAGGTCTGCTTTGCCCCTGTGAACGGACATCGCCAGCTTGGCGCGGCACGTCTGTTAAGTGCCAACAGCAGAAGTGGTGGCGCGGATAAATCTGCCTCCCTCAACTCCTCAGGGATACGCCATTAAGCGGCACGAACGGATTCCAGGAATTTCGCCACCTCGACCTTGAGCCGGTTGCTGTCTCCGGATAGCATTTGCGCCGCCGACAGGACTTGCGAGGAAGCCGATCCGGTCTCGCCTGCGCCGCGCTCAACGTCGCCGACGTTAGCCGAGACCTGCTGGGTGCCCTGCGCGGCCTGCTGCACGTTGCGAGAGATTTCCTGCGTCGCGGCGCCCTGCTCTTCAACCGCCGCCGCGATGGTGGAGGAGATTTCTGACAGGCGCTCGATGGTGCCAGAAATTGCCCTGATTGCGCTGACCAACTCCCCGGTCGCAGCCTGGATGCCCGAGATTTGCTGGCTGATCTCGCCGGTCGCCTTAGCGGTCTGCTGGCCAGCGCCTTCACTTCGGAAGCGACCACGGCGAAGCCGCGGCCCGCTTCGCCCGCGCGCGCCGCCTCGATGGTGGCGTTGAGCGCGAGCAGATTAGTCTGGCCCGCGATCGTGTTGATGAGTTCGACAACGTCGCCGATGCGGCCCGCCGCATTAGACAATTCGCCGACGCGATCATTGGTGGTCCGCGCCTGATCGACGGCATCGCCGGCCATCCGGGCCAATTCCTGCACCTGCCGGCTGATCTCGGTCACCGAAGACGTCAGCTGTTCGGTCGCGGAGGCGACCGACTGCACATTGGCAGTGGCCTGCTCCGAGGCGGCCGCCACCGCCGTTGCCAGTTGCTGCGACCGGTCGGCCGTCGCGGTGAGCGTCCTCGCGGAGGCCTCCAGCTCGGTCGAGGCGGACGAAACCGTCTCGACAATCTCGCCGATCTTGGCTTCGAAATCATCGGCAAGCCGATTCATCGCGGCGACCTTCTCGGCCTGCGCAGCCTTTTCTAGAGCCTCGCGCTCCGCCTGCATGGACCGTACCTTTTCCGCATTTTCCTTGAACACCAACAATGCACGCGCCATCGCGCCCATTTCGTCGCGGCGATCCACGCAGGGCACAGCAATCGAGGTGTCGCCTTCGGCGATCGTGCCCATCGCGCCCGTCATCTGATTCATGGATCGAACAATGCGGTTGAAAACGATCCAGAGAGCACCAGCCGCAAGAAGGATTGATAGAGCCATCAGAATGCCATTCAGCAGCAGGGTGTGCAGGGTGCTACGCTGCGATGCGTCGGCCAGTTTTGCGGCTTCCTGACTGGCCAGCGCGCTGAGTGCGATCACATCGTCAATAGCTTTCGTCGATTGATCAAACCAATTGGCGGAATTGATCGGATAATTCCCGCCTCCGAGGCCCGCGGCATAGACACCCTTGCGGGTTTCCTCGAAGCCGCGGAACACATTCTCGCGTACGCGCTCGGTGCCGGCCACGACGCTTGCCGGCGCCGATGATTTTGCTGCATAGGCCTGCACGTAGTCCCAAGCCGCCTCAAGGCGCCCCCGGAACGCGGACAGATTGCTGATTTCCTGCGAACTCATCGGCTTTCCGGACGCCACAAGCGCCGCCACCGCAGCCCGCTCGCGGCCGAGATACTCACTCATTATCCAGATGAAATGCTTGAGATCTGCAGGCTCGACAATCGAGACTGGATGTCATCCTCCTCCATCGCCGTCGCGACACGGAGAGCCTGGCTCGCTGTGATGAGTGCGGTGATGGTCGGAGCCCACTGAGAGAGACGGTTTTATCGCGCGCGCCGGCCGGTTTGGCGATCTCGGTATCCGCTCGTGCTCGAAGGGCCGCTAGTTGATCATGCGCCCGCTTCGCACCGGAAATCATTTGATCCTTGTTGGCAAAATGCCGTTCGCTCATGCGAACCAGCGCTTGCTCGAACGGCCGGTCGCCGAGTTTGCGGAAATTTGCGATCGCAGCCTTCTGGGCCTCGGTCGCGGGATCGGCGGCATTAAGCGTCAGGTTGGTCGCGCCGCGCTCGCGAGCCCATTGGCCGGCACTCTCCAGCAGCATGTCCGCGGTCTCGTTAACCGAAGCGGCGTCAGAAGCCGTTGCACGCTCCAGATCGCATTTCGCAAGACATATCCGGAGATGCCAATGCCGAAGAGGGCCAGCAGCGAGACCGCTGCAACGAGAAGATTGCGAATGTTCCACACGGTCGCGACTTGCGCGGACGCATTGATATCGGGCATTTCCGTTCCCCAAATGGCGTCGGAGCCATCGCGCAAAAGACATCGCGATGGGGTTCACATGGCCTCGTTGGACCGCTCGCTATAAGTCAGCGCTTTCTAAGATGGTACGTCGGAGCTCCCACATTGGTCTTAACGGCGGCTGCGTAGGACTACGGGGAAAATTGCTCCGAAATCTCTGGAAACGAACATCTTTTGCGTGCTATAAAGACTATCATACACGCTAAGATCCGAGGCCCGATTACTTAACGTTGGTTGAGCTGCAGTCGATACCACACTGCGCGGGTGTGGGGCCAATCGCTAGATGGGACTTCGCAACCAACGAATGCCGAACACCGGTTTTGAAGTCAGCCACAGCCGATGCCACGTCCGCTTTGGGTGTGCGCCGTGAAAAGGCGGCGCTTTCCAGTGGGTGCAAGTCCCGCCCGGCAACCGCTCCAGCCGGAAGCAACCGGAGCAGTCATGGAGGTAACGAAGTGGCTGAAGCCTTCTGGGTAGCGTGTCACGATATACGGTGACAGCGCGAGTGTGCAGGCCGTAACGCGAGTAAGCGCCGAGCAAGTAAAGGACGATGCGCAGGCCGACCCGACAACCCTTTCGGGGAAGGCTGATACGGCTGGGTGAATGAGCGAAGCAG